>JADLAR010000008.1 GCA_020848155.1 Candidatus Sumerlaeota bacterium | reverse complement strand
GGGGTACGGTACCCAAGTGGTTAAGGGAGAGGTCTGCAAAACCTCTATTCATCGGTTCGAATCCGATCCGTACCTCCAAATCACCCACAACCGCGAATTTGGATTCCGCTTGGGCCGGGCCTTTGCTAGGGCTGAGAATGCCCTTCATCCCACCGGCTGATACAGTTCCTTGGCTGAAATAATCCGCATCAAGTACGAAGCAGGCACCGCTGCGAGGCGGCGGGCGGACCACGCCTCCGAAAACGCGGAGGACTATGTGGAGTTGATCGACGAAATGCAGGCGGAAGTGGGCGCGGCGCATATCACGGACCTGGCGCGTCGGCTTGGTGTCAGCCATGTGACGGTTCACAAGACGATCAAGCGATTGAAGACGCTGGGGTTGGTGAAATCCGAACCGCACAGGGCCGTTGCGCTGACGGAGGAAGGGCTCGCGATGGCGCAGCAGAGCCGCGCGCGGCACGAGGTGACTCTGCGATTCCTGCGGGCGCTGGGCGTGAATGAAGACGCAGCGGCGGATGCGGCGGAAGGGATCGAGCATCATGTGAATGAGGAACTGCTGGAGAGAATGAGGGCCTTTAGCGCGGCGATGGAGAAGAACGGGGTGGTGACGCGCGAGGACCTGTCGGGCAAGTCGGTGGTGAAGGTGCGCAGAAAATGAGCCTCGTGTGCCTTGGAATGAATCATCATTCGGCCCCACTGGCGATGCTTGAGACCGTCAGCTTCAATGGTGGGGAGATGAAGGAGGCGCTGGGGGGATTGCGGAAAAAAAGCGCCGCAAAGGAATTGGTTGGTTTGTCGACGTGCAATCGCACGGAGTTCTATTTCGTAAGCAGCGACGTGAGGGCGGCGCAGGAGGGCCTGCTGGAACGTGTCTGTGCGCTGCGACCCGCGGCGAGTTGGGATGCACTGCGCGCGCATACCTATGTGCACAAGAACGAGCGTGCGGCGCGGCACCTGTTCCGGGTGGCAGCCGGGGTGGATTCGCTGATGATTGGCGAGGCGCAGATACTGGGCCAGTTGCGTCGCTCCTACGAAATGGCGGTGGAGGAAGGATGCGTGGGAGGCTTGCTGAACACGCTGATGATACAGGCGATCAGCTTCGGGCGCCGCGTGCGGGTGGAGACGGATATCGGCAAGGGAAACGTTTCCGTCGCCTCGATTGCGTTGAAGATTGTTTCCGATCATGCGCGCTCGCTGGAGCGGAAGTCGCTGCTGATCCTTGGCGCCGGGGAGGCGGCACAGCTTGCAGCCCGGCAGTTCGTAAAGGACGGCATCGGGAAGCTTGTGGTCTTGAACCGGACGGTGGCTCACGCGCGGGCGCTGGGGGAGGAACTGGGCGGAGAGGTTCTGGGCGTCGATTCACTCCATGAAGCGCTGCGGGAGGCGGATTTCGTTGTTTGCACGACCGCGGCACCGGACTATCTGGTGCGGGTGGATGCGGTGCGCCGCGCGCAGCAGTCACGCGGAGGACGGCCATTGGTGATGATCGACCTGTCGATGCCACGAAATTTGGAGCCGGGTTGTGGTGAGGTGGAGGGGGTCCGCCTGTATGCGCTTGAAAATCTTGAGGAAATTGCGAACGAGAACAAGCGGCAGCGACGGACGGAAATTGCCGTCGTGGAGCGGATGGCGGTAAATGAAACAAATAGTTTCATGCGCTGGGTGCAGTCCGTTGATACCAAGCGGCTTATAGCAGTAATTCGCCGCCGGGCGCAGGAACAGCGCGTGAAGCAACTGGATCGTCATGGCAGAAAAATCGAGGGTGCGGAGAAGGAGCGAATCGCGAAATTCAGCGACAGCCTCTTGCGTTCCGTGCTGCACGATGTTACCAAAAATATCAAGTCGTTGAATCTGGATTCGGAAACGAGCCTCAAGGAGTTCGAAATCATTTGTCGCCTCTTCAACGTGACCAGGGCAGACCTGGAACAGGAAGCACGCTGAATCGCATCCGCATCGGCACGCGGGGCAGCCGCCTCGCGCTGACGCAGGCTCATTTGGTGGGTGACCATCTTCGGCGCGCGCATCCCGATTTCGATATTCATTACGTCATCATCCAGACGACGGGCGACAGGTTGAACGACACGCCGTTGGGGCGTATTGGCGGCAAGGGCGTGTTCACGAAGGAAATCGAGGATGCGTTGCTGGAGGATCGCATCGACATTGCCGTGCATTCGTTCAAGGACCTGCCAACGCGGCAACCGGATGGACTGATGGTGGGCGCGGTGATGATGCGTGAATCGCCGGCGGACATGTTGATTGCGATGCAGGAAATCGATTGGAAGTCCCTGGCGAAGGGAACACGCCTTGGGACGTCAAGCGTGCGCCGACGCGCGCAGGTCAATCGCCTGAACCAGGATGTGCAGATCCTGGAGATTCGCGGGAATGTGCCCACGCGCGTGCAAAAGGTGTTGGATGGTACGTGCGACGCGGTCATCGTTGCGGCGGCGGGGATTCATCGGCTCAGCCTGGAAGCGCCCTTCATGCAGCTTATTCCCTTCGATGAGATGCTTCCGGCTCCCGGCCAGGGCGCTTTGGCGATCGAGGTTCGCCGCAATGACGCGGCGATCAAGAAGCTGATTGGAAAGATTCATCATCAGGATACGGCGGACTGCTGCGTGGCGGAGCGGGCCTTCCTTCATGCGCTTGGCGGTGGGTGCCAGTTTCCGTTGGGCGCGTTGGCGACCCTGGAAGGTGACAAGCTGCGGTTGCGCGCGCGTGTGACGGCGCTTGATGGGAAGGATTCGCTGGAGGATGAGCTTAGCGGGGACCGCAACTTCCCTGTGGAACTAGGGGCAAAGCTTGCGGATCGGATGCTGGCGAGGGGAGCGAACACGCTGCTGGAGCGGTTGACGCGCGCGGATGAGGAAAACATGGAACGTGTGGCCCAGCGATCGCGGGAGTTGGATTCGCTGCCACTTGGGAACAAGACAGTGCTGGTTACGCGTGATGAGGACAGTGACGGGCCGCTCAGCAACTCGTTGCGTTCGTTGGGGGCGCACCCGATCTGCGTGCCATTTGTGCGTCACATCCCCATGGATCATTCCGAGGAATTCGGGAGCGCACTGGAAAAACTGAATCTGTACGATTGGATGATCTTCACCAGCTACCGCGCGGTGCACATCATCGTGGAAAACCTGCAAAAGCAGGGGAAGAGCCTGCGCAACGTGCTTCCGCAGATTGCCTGTGTTGGAAAAGCGACGGCGCTGGCCGTGGATCGGGCGGGCGGACGCGTGCACCTGGTTCCCCCCCAGGCACAACTGAGCACGCTGCTGGCGTCGCTGCTTAAGGAGGAAGCGCGATCGGGCGCGAAAGTTTTCTACCCGCGTGCCGACCTCGCGTCGCCGATCCTTGCGGATGGGTTGCGAAAGGGTGGGATGAATGTGGATGACATTATTGTGTATCGCACGGAGCGCATCGTGGGTGAGGGGCTGACGACGGCGTCGATCGCGGCAACTGGTGCGGATGCGATCCTGTTTTGCAGCCCATCGGCAGTGGAAACACTGCACGATTCCTTTATGCAGGAACAAATACTGTCATCGTTTGGGAACATGGTGATCGGGTCCATCGGGCCGCGAACGACGGAGGCGCTTGAGGCGGTGGGCTTGAAGACAAGCTTCGAACCTGAGGAGCGTTCATTCGGTGGGCTGGCACGCGGGCTGGCTGAATTTTATGAGAAGAAGGCCGGCGCCGTGTCATGATTGATTTTCAGGGCGAATCCTTCGGGCACTTGCGCAGTGGTATCATTCCTTCTGGCGAGTCTGCGCCATCGCACGCATCGGATGTGTTTGATTTGCCACAACGAATGCGGCGACTACGCGCGAATCCGGCGCTTCGGGCGATGGTGAGGGAGACCCGGCTGACGACGGATCGGCTGGTGCTGCCGTTGTTCGTGTGCCCGGGAAGGAATGTGCGGCACGAGATTGCGTCGATGCCGGGGTGTGCGCAACTGTCGCTTGATCTGCTGGTCGAGGAGGTCAGGGAGTCGCGGGATCTGGGCATTCCGGCTGTGATCCTCTTTGGTATTCCTGAAACGAAGGATGAACGCGGCAGTGAGGGATATAGCGAAACGGGGATCATTGCGCGCGCGTTGCGGCGATTGAAGGCGGAAGTCCCGGAGATGTTGCTCTGGGCGGATGTCTGCCTCTGCGAATACACCAGCCATGGGCATTGCGGTGTGATCAAGAATAATGATGTGAGGAATGACGAGACTGTTTCCCTGCTGGTCAGGCAATCGATCGTCTACGCGCAGGCGGGCGCGGATGTGATTGCTCCTTCGGACATGATGGATGGGCGCGTGGGTGCGATCCGCAGGGCGCTGGACGGTGTTGGGCAGCAGCACACCCCCATCGTAAGCTATTCGGCGAAGTACGCGTCGGCATTTTACGCGCCGTTCCGCGAGGCGGCGGAGTCCGCGCCGCAGTTCGGTGACCGACGAAGCTACCAGATGGATCCTGCGAACAGCGATGAGGCCTTGCGCGAGGTTGCGCTGGACATTGCCGAGGGCGCGGACGTCGTGATGGTGAAGCCGGCGCTGGCGTATCTGGACGTCATCCGGCGCGTGAAGGATGAGTTTCAGGTGCCCGTGGCGGCGTACAACGTGAGCGGCGAATATGCCATGGTGCAGGCGGCGGCGCGGGCGGGGTGGATCGACTACGATCGTGTGATGGTGGAAACGCTGACATCGATCCGGCGCGCGGGTGCTGACATCATCCTGAGTTATCACGCGAAGGATTTTGCGCGGCTTGCCGCGAAACAGGGCCTTTGATCCTCCATGACCAGAAACGCCGACCTTTTCAAGATTGCGAGGGGGATTATCCCCGGTGGCGTGAATTCGCCGGCCCGATCCTTCAACGCCGTAGGGGGCGCGCCCAAGTTCATCGCGCGTGCGCATGGCGCGCACCTTTGGGATGAGGAGGGGGTGAAGTACGTCGATTATGTCGGCTCCTGGGGGCCGATGCTGCTGGGGCATTGTGCGCCGCAGGTGACGGAGGCGATCAGCGAGCAACTTCGCCGGGGGGTAAGCTTCGGTGCTCCCTGTGAGGTGGAGCTAAAAGTTGCGCTGGTGATTCGCGAGTTGATGCCGTCAGTGGAATTGGTGCGCATGGTCAACTCGGGGACGGAAGCGTGCATGAGTGCCATCCGCGTGGCGCGTGCATTCACAAAGCGCGACAAGGTGATCAAGTTCGAGGGGTGTTACCATGGGCACGCAGACTTTTTCCTTTCAAAGGCGGGGAGCGGTCTTGCCACGCTGGGGGAACCTTCCTCCGCAGGGGTGCCTGCCCATGTGGCGGCGACAACGCTGAATGCGCGATTCAATGATGTCGCAAGCGTGGAGAAGATCTTCGCGGGGAATGCAGGGGAAGTGGCGGCGGTGATCGTTGAGCCGGTGGTGGGAAACATGGGAGTCGTGCTGCCCGCCGACGATTTTCTGAAGCGACTGCAGGAAATATGCACGGCCAATGGTGCGCTGCTGATCTTTGACGAGGTGATGACGGGATTTCGGGTGGCGCGCGGTGGGGCGCAGGAACGGTTCGACGTGAAGCCCGACCTGACGACGCTGGGAAAGATAGTGGGCGGTGGCCTGCCGGTGGGTGCCTACGGCGGGCGAAAGGACGTGATGGAGATGGTCGCGCCGCTGGGACCTGTCTACCAGGCGGGGACGTTGTCGGGAAACCCGCTCGCGATGACAGCAGGTTTTGCGCAGCTTGAGCAGATCGCGATGAACTATCGCCAGATATTCCCGCAGTTGGAACGAATGGGCGCGTTGCTTGAGGATCAGGTGATGCAACATGCGCGCGCACGGAGCTATCCGGTGACTTACGCACGCTGCGGTTCGATGGCGACGTTGTTCTTCACGAAGGAGGTTGTGAAATCCTGGGAAGAGGCGAGTCGCTGCGACACCAGGAGCTTCACGAAATATTTCTGGTCGTTGATGAAGGATGGAATCTACATGCCACCGTCCCAGTACGAGGCATTCTTCATGTCAACAATGCACACGGAGGAAATCGTGATGCATACTGCGGAGAAAATGCGCCGGGCTTTGGACAGTGTGTTCAGCGAAGGGCATTTCAGAAACAAGTAACGCGGCTTATGGCCGGGGTTACTCGTTGCTGTCGTGCGTCGTTGCCTTTGCGCGGGAGGCGGCGTTGCGCTTGTCGTCCGCCACGCGGCGGCGCTCGCGCGGCTCATCATCGTCGTCGGCGCTCTCCTCCATTGCCTTCGTGGCATCGCGGAAATCACGGACACCGCGGCCAAACATGCGGCCGAGCTTGGGAAGTTGTGAGGGCCCGAAGATCAGGAGAATGGCAAGGAGGATGATGATCAGTTCAGGAGTGCCGAGTCCGAAAAGTCCGGCAGCGAGTGAGGTTTCCATGTGATTCGTATCCTTCCGCCGGGGGGCGCCCGATTCTCAAACCGCAGTGATCATCGCGCGTCGCGGTTCACGCTGTCAGCAGGGAAATGAGGTTTTTCGCCTTCATTCCATGGGGAGTGTGGGGGAGGGGAGTTCCCGGCGCCAGATGATTTCCTGCCCGCCTTGTTCCAGATTCGCGCATCGCGCGAGTATGAAGAGGGTATCGGAGAGGCGGTTCAGATAAATCACCACGTCGGGGTATGGCTCGTCTTCAAAAGTCAGGGTGATGGCGCATCGTTCTGCGCGGCGGGCAATGGTGCGCGCGAAGTGGAGTGCCGCGGCTGTTCGTGTTCCACCAGGAAGGATGAAATCGGTGAGGGGCGGGAGGTGTGCATTCCAGGCGTCACAGGCCTTCTCCAGGAAAGTCGCGTCATCGGGTGTGACAATTTGCATCGAAGGATGGCGGAACTGCCTTGGCGTGGCGAGGTCACCGCCAACCGTGAAAAGCATGTTGCAAATGAACTCCAGGAGTTGATCGAGCAGGTGCGCGCGGGATGAGTCGCGAAAGGATTCCTGTTCGGCCTTCAATTCGCAGCGGACGACGCCGAGTTGCGCGGCAAGCTCATCGATGGTGCCGATGGCTTCGATGCGTGGATGGTTTTTTGGAAGGCGGTCGCCACTGGCGAGGCCGGTTTTTCCATCATCCCCCGTGCGTGTATAGACACGCGTGATGCGCAGCGCCATTACTTGTCGTGCGGGGTGATGCTGATGACGACGGGAAGGTGATCGGTGATGGTTGCCATTTCGTCCATGCACAGTGGCAGTGCGACTGTCGCGCTGTCGGGAACGACCTCCTTCATCATGCCTTCATTAAGGAAGATGTGGTCGATGTCGCGACGCGGGCCGGTGGAGGGATGGGTGGCGGGATACCCTTGTTTGGCGAATGCATCGACCAGCTTCGTGGCGCCGCTCTCCATGAAGTAGGGGTACTCCTTGTCCTTCGGCGTGTAGTTCAGGTCGCCCATGACGATGATGTTCGTGTTGGGGTTTTCCTTCATGCGCTGATCGATGTCGGCCTTCAGCAGGTCGGTCTGACGTTCGCGCCAGATGTAGTCCTCGGGTTCTGCACCGGCCTTCAAATGGGTGGCATAAAGGGTGAACTGATAGCCCTCGCCCAGCTTGATGTCGACTGCCATGAGGCGGCTGTTCACATCATTGCGCGTCTGCTTGGACATCTCGTTGTAAATCTCCGCTTCGCGGAATGAGATGATCTCACCGATGGGGAACTTGCTCGCGACGACGACGTTCTGGTACCATTCCTTGGCGGGGAGGCAGGCATAATACTGGTACTTGTTTCCGGGCAGGTAGGAATCGAGGAACAGTTTCAAGGCGCGGTCGCTTTCCACCTCCGAGGTGACCAGGACGTCGGGGTCAACGCGCCGCATCGCCTCGGTCAGCAGGCGGAGGACGGAATCGGATTTTGGGTCAGGGTCGTCCTCTTTTTGCGCTGCGATGTAGGGATCATCGAAGGGATCGACGAAGTGCTCCAGATTCCAAGCCATCAGCTTGATGGGGGCTGGTTCGGCAGCGGCGGTTGGTTGCTCCTGCGCGAAGACGTTCGTTGCGAACAGTGACGCAAGCGCGGCGAACAATGAGAGAAGGCGTTTTTGAGTCATGGATCATGGCACCCAGAGATAGTTGAAGACCGGACGGCCTTGGGGGAAGAGGGCATTGGCGTCGATGTTGAGGAGGTTCACATTGCCGGGAGCGGGTGACTCGACCTGCGGCGCGGGGTTCGGCATCCTGGCGTACACGGAATCGTACTTCTGCGTGGCCGTCTTGCGATACATGATCACGCGCGCCTTGCTGTTGCCGATTTTTTCACGCACCAGATCGACGACCTCGTCCGTGTATTTGATGCCATCCACCAACCCGTTGTCGACCGCCTGCTGGGCTGTGTAGATGCGGCCGTCCGCGAGTTCCCGAATTTTGCTCTCTTCCAGGTTTGGGCGTCCGTCCTTCACGACTGAAACGAAACGAGCGTACATTTCATCGATCATTTGCTGGAGGATGGCACGCTGGCCATCGGTCATGTTCTTGAAGCCGCCCGTGAGGTCCTTGTTCTCGCCGCTCTTGAGGATTTCCATGTAGGCGCCGATCTTCTTGCCCAGACCCTCGAATTGCGGGAACATGGCGATCACGCCGATGGAACCTGTGATGGTGGTGGGGTGGACGTAGATCTCATCGCCGGCCATCGAAACATAATAGCCGCCGCTGGCGGCAAGATCGAGCATGGAGACGTAGACGGGAAGGCCGGTGTCCTTCTTGAACTTGCGGAGGCGTTCGTAGATGATGTCGCTGGCGGTGACGCCGCCGCCGGGGGAGTCGACGCGGAGGATGACAGCCTTGATGTCTTCGTCGCGACGGGCCTTGGCGAGTTTCTCCGAGACTTGGTTGACGGTGCTTTGTTCCGTTCCGAACAGGGGGCTTCCCTCGCCTGCTCCGCTGGTGATGACACCATCGATATCCAGCATGAGAATCTTTTGCGCGGAGGAGCCGCCGCGGACGACGACTTCCTGAAAATCCGCTGGGGGGAGGCCCAAGGGGTTCTGGACGAACAGGCAGCCCTGTAGGATGACGCAGAGGGCGAGGGTCAGACCAAACTGCAACCAGCGAAGCATAAAATCCTCTTTCGGCAAGGGTGAGACAGTGGGAAGATTACGTCTCCAACCAAGCGATCATCACGACAGGAAAGGTGTGCGCAATGAAACTCGCATTTCATAAACTCGACGGCGCGGGAAACGATTTCGTTTGTCTTGACTGGCGCGGAAAGAAGCCGATGGAGCATCGCGAGGCGTCCAAATTGGCAGTTGCGTTGTGCAATCGCTACCATGGGATCGGAGCGGATGGGCTGATGTTCCTGGAGGACCCCAGCGCCTCAGGCACCCATTTCACGATGCATCACCTCAATTCCGACGGCAGCTTTGCGGAGATGTGCGGGAACGGAACGCGCTGCATGGCACGTTATGCAGATTTCATTGGGGCCGCGCCCAAAAAGATGAGTTTTCTGACGGGGGCGGGGGTCTATTATGCCGACGTTTTCGATGAGTCGGTGAGCACCCATTTTCCCGACGTGAAGTCTCTGCCGGAGGAGCGAAACTTGATCGGGCCACTAAAGCCTTTTTCCAGTGCAACATTCCTGCTGGTGGGTGTTCCCCATGCGGTGGTCTTCACAGAGGACCTTGACTTGCTGGATGTGAACACGATTGGGCGGGAAATGCGCCACGATCAGGCATTTGCGCCGGCGGGCACGAACCTGAATTTTGCCGAGGAAAAGGGCGGTGTCCTTCACGTTCGCACTTACGAGAGGGGTGTGGAGGCGGAGACGCAGGCCTGCGGCACAGGGTCGGTTGCAACTGCTTGCTGTTACGCGCGACAGAAAGGCTTGTCTGGCCCGGTCACCCTGCCGATAAGTCCCACCAGCGGAATTCGCTTGGCGGTGTCGTTGACCCCGACCGATGACGGCTTCAAGGACATCACGTTGTCCGGCCCCGGAAAAATTGTATTTCACGGAGAATGTATTATTGACGAAAACTTTGCCCTCAAGGGTCCTGCGGGATGAAGCAGGATGGGCAGTATTCGTTGGTGATGATTTCGGGTGTCAAAAATTTCCTCGGGACCCATAATTTCAAATAACAGTGGATAAGAAGACCCCTCCCCCCGAAAATGATGACGTCCAGGAGCGCAAGGATCCTGAGACACTTTCGCATTCGCTGACGGCACCGACACCGGCGCTGTTCGATTCAGCGCGGGTGCGCCCCGTGTTGCTCGTGTTCGACCACAACAAGGTCCACGAGTGGTACATGGTCGTGAAGAAGGAAGTGCGCATCGGGCGGGATCCGATCGCGGAGATCGAAGCGCCGGATGATACGGTTTCGCGATTCCATTCCAAGATCGTCTTCGACAATATCGACCGCCCCGACGAAGAGCCGGTGTGTGTCCTGTACGATGAGAATAGCCGCAATGGGACGCTCTTGAATGGGAAGCGGGTGGACAAGCCGACGACGCTTCGAAACGGTGACCGGATTTTTGTGGGGAAAACCTGCCTCGCGTATTTCCTGCGTTCGGAAATCGAAATCAGCGGGGACCAGAAGCTGCGCAGCATGGCGATGACAGATTCGGTGACGGGATTGTTGAACCGCAGCTACATGGCGATTCAATTCCAGAAGGAAATTGACCGGGCGCATCGCTACGGCAGGCCGCTGACGCTGATGATGATCGAAGTGGATGGGCTGAGCGAAATTGCCAACAATCACGGGATGCGAAATGCAAACCACGTGCTTGATAAGTTTTCCAAGGTGCTGATACAGATGATCCGATCGCACGACATGGCGGCGCGTCATTCGACGGTTCAATTCGCGGTGATCCTTCCGGAGACCGCTCTGGGCGGGGCTCAGGTGATAGCGGAGCGCTTGCGCAAGGTCATGGACTCACAGGCCTTCGACAGCAGGGTGGGGGACCGCCGTATCACGATCAGCCTTGGCCTGGTGGAGAGCCGGGGGGGCGCGAGCGAGACGGTGGAATCGCTCCTGGAGGATGCGGAGGCTGCGCTGGCTGCAGCGCGCGAACGCGGCGGCAACTGCGTTCATCCCGGTTCCTAGGCGGATCCGCTCAGCGGGTTATTTTGACGACTTTGTGGTGTCGGGCTTCTTGGTGTTGACGGTTGGCGTCACCGCCTCGCGGTCGAGCGTGTAGACGCTGGCAGAGCGGCTCGTGTGGATGACGAAGGTCTTTCCATCCTCCAGAAAGAGAAGGTCCTTGAAGTCGCCGTCGAGCTTTATGTCCAGCAGGGTGGCGAGGGCTTTTTCCTTCCGCTCCCAAACGGTGATGGAATTGGACATGCGGACGAGGAAGACCGAGGAATAGACCGGAAACTTGTAGACTTCCTTGATGTCATCGCCAAGCCTTGCGGGAAGAACCTGGTTCACATAGTTCACGCGATAGGCGTAGTTGCCGGTGTCCTTCGCGTCCTTGTGGCTGGGCGAATCCTTCTGCGCGAAGAGGGGAACGAGCAGCGCTGTCACCGCCAATGCGCATGCGCATGCAGTCAGGATGCCATGTTTTTTCGCTGCTGAAGGAGCGTTCATTTGCTTCGCCTTTTGCCAATGTTGTGGTGGATTCCAACGATGGTTTTGCGTGCCGTCGTGTCAACGGGAAGGGCACGGGGTGGCAGGGGACTTTCAACAAAAGAAAGCAGAAATTGTGGAATCGCATGGACTTTTGTTATTGCAATCAAGGCTCCCACGTCCAGAGTGCTTCTCCCTGCGCCACTGCGTGCCAGATTTCCCGGAGTGAATTGCCAGAATGCCCATTAATGGTCGTTTCCTTGCTGAGATGGAAAGTCTCAAGCTCTCGATCGATGGCATGGGTCGGTTGGCGGGGAAACTGATGGATGACGCCATTTCCGCGGTCCTGAACGGGGATGCTGCGCTGGCGAATTCAGTGGTCGATCGCGACAACGAACTGGATCGCCTGGATGACGAGCACGAGCGTCAACTGATCCAGATCATTGCGCGCCATCAGCCGGTGGCGTGCGACCTGCGGCTGCTGATGGCCATGATGCGGACCAACACCAACATCGAGCGGGTGGGCGACATCGCGGTGAACATTGCACAGGCGGCCATGCGACTTGCGGACAAGCCGCCGCTCCATTCGCGGGTGGACATCCCGCGGACCTACAAGTTGGTGCGCGACATGTGGGATGAGGCGCTGAAGGTTTGCATGAGCGTCGACGACCTGCGCGCCGCGGAGCTTCGCAGTCGCGATGACAAGGTTGACGAGGAAAACCAGGAGATGATCACGACGCTGATCCAGGTCAGCATGGAGGAGCCGCAGTTTGCCTTTCAGGCGACAAACCTGATCGGGATCAGCAAGGCACTGGAGAAGATTGCCGACCAGGCGGTGGACATCGCCGATGAGGTGGTCTACGCGCGGCGTGGCGAGTTCCGCCACGCAAGGGCGCTGCATTCGACGGCGTGACAGGGCGCCGTACCCCGCCTATCCGTATAGACATCTAGACGACATGCGTGGCGACGCATTCGCGCCACGTTTCGACCATGTTTCTCACGTGGGCCTGGATGGTGAAGTTGTCCGCGACGCGCGCTGAGGCGGCGATGCCAGCCTGGTGAACGGCATCGCGATGTCGTTCGAGCCACTGCATCCGCTCCGAAAGCTGGACGGCATCTCCTTCGTCAACAAGCCATCCGGTTCGGTCCTCCTCGATCAACTCCGGGATTCCGCCGATGCGCGATCCGATGGAGGGATGCGACGCGGCGCCGGCCTCGATGATCGTTCTTCCGAAGCCCTCCTCCGCGCTGATGAGGAGGTTCACGTCTATACATCTATACAGCGCGGCGGCGTCCTTGTGGAAGGGAATCCACGCCACGTGATTGCGGACATCGTCATGGGAAAGGCGCTGGCGCAGGGCCGCGCCGTACGCCTCGGAACTGCCGAAGGCGTCGCCGGCGATGAGGAGCTTCACGTTTGCGCCTGCGGCGGCGGCGCGCGCGGTCGCCTCCACCGCGACCAACTGGTTCTTGCGGGCACTGATGAGGCCGAAAAGGCCGAAAACAAGGGGATCCGGCTTCCCGGTGTTGCGCCACTGGGGCGTCAGGTCGGGGCTGGTGGGAGGCGATGTGATGGCGGCAATATCGACGCCGTTGTAGATTACCTTTACGCGATCACGAAACTCTGTGTTTTGAAATAATGATTGAACGGCCCTGGAAACAGTAATGATTCTCGCGCACCGATTCAGCGAATAGGTATCAATTTGACGTGGGGTGATGGAAAGGCGAATGTGGCCCAGGATGGGGATTTTGGTGGAGGATTGGACCGCCTGCGGAACGGAATGAAATTCGTTGCAGTGAATCGCGTCAGGACGAAATTCAGCCATAATTCCGCGCAGCGCGGGGATTTGCTGAAAAAGCGCCTTAAGACGGCCGCCAACCTTGCGCCAGGCTCCATGGGGCACCACGCGGGTTGGAATACCCAAGTCCTTTAATTCCAGACAGATACCTGAGTCTGATGAACACACGATCATCGGATCGACGGAGGGGGGGAGTGCCTTCACAAGCTCCACCAGTGAGCGCCGCGCGCCGAGGGGGCGAACGGACGGCGTCAACAGCAGTATTTTCACGAGTGCCCGTTTTCCCTTTTTACAAAAAACTGGAAAATTGGTGGATATGTTGTAAGGCTTTTGTTTTCAATTAGGTACATGCTTTGGCCGGAAAAATAAATTTGGGGGCTCGGAGGCAATTTTAGAAATAAAAATAAAAACGAAGGTACAAGATGGAGTAGCTATTGGCCCATGAAGTCAACTAATGCGTTCCAATGGCCTCAATGGGGAGGAAAAAAACCACCGGAAAAATAGTGTGGCCTTGACGCTCCTGAAGTGGATCGAGATGTTCTCCGCGTTCGTGGCGATCAGTGGAGAAAGGTGGCAAGTGGTGGTGAGTGTGAATGTTCTGGACGGGTCCCACCCCTTGAGACTGGATGAGAAGGATCGTTTGACGATACCGTCAAAGCTGGTGTCGATCATTCGTGAAATCGAAGGTTTGAATGAGTCAGATAGCATTGAAGTTGTTGTCACGCTGATCAGAAATCGCCTCGCAATTTTCCCCCGGAAGGTCTTCGAAAAGCGCATGGAAAAGATGACGGGACTTCCGAGGGCCACGATGGTGAACTACAGGGACTCACAAAGTCTAGACAAACTGAATCGCGTTCGTATTCCCGCGATGCATGCGCAGGTTTTGAACCTGGTGGACGATGTGGTGATGATGGGGAGTGAGACGCATTTGGAGGTTGTGAGCAGGCAGGCTTGGGTGAAGCAGGCGTTGGAGCGGATGCAGGACATGCCGGAGACTTGGGAGCCGTTGGATTGAGGTGATGCAGTAGTGGTTTCGGCCGGCGATGGCTTCAGAGCGCCGCGCAAGCTGGCAGCACGGAAGCGCAGGATGTCCGGCCGAAAGATTTGGAAGTTAGCCGAGGCGAGAGCCAAGGTGAAGCAAGCGTCCAGAAAAAGGGCGAATCCCGCAGGAGCCAAGAGCCGGTGCGATACCATGAACCGGTGATGGTACGAGAAGCTGAGGAAGTTCTCAACCTTCGCGAAGGATCCACCCTTGTAGATGCCACGCTTGGTACTGGTGGTCATGCGATTCGGTTCGCAGGAATCATTGGGCCAGGCGGCCGGTTGATCGGTCTCGATCGTGATCCACAAATGTTGGATCTCGGAAGGAATCGTATCGGGGAAGCATTTCCCACCGGCGGACCGGCGATGAGTTTCCATGCAAGGCCGTATGAGGCGTTGCCGGAAATTCTGGACGAGGAAGGTTTGGATGGCGTTGATGCGGTGTTGCTCGATCTGGGGGTGAACTCACTGCATCTCGACATTGCGGAGCGCGGATTCAGTTTTTCGCAGGAAGGTCCTCTGGACGGCAGGTTCAACGCGAACGAAGGCAGGAGCAGCATGGGCGATCTGGTGAACAACGCGAGCGAAAGGGACCTGGCGACCTGGTTGCACGTTCATGGCGATGAACGCTTCAGTCGCCAGATCGCGCGGCGCATCGTTCACCAGCGGCGCACGAGGCCGTTTGTGACGACGACGGAGTTGGCGGCGTTGGTTTCGTCTGTTTATCCTGCGGATGCGCGTCATCGCGGGATCCATCCGGCAACACGCACGTTTCAGGCGCTTCGCATTGTCGCGAATGATGAGTTGGGGGCGGTTGATCGCGGCGTGCGCGCCTGCGCGCGCTGCCTGGCGCCGGGCGGCAGGCTGGCGTGCATCACGTTTCATTCGGGCGAGGATCGCATCGTGAAGGGAATTTTTCGCGAGCTGACGGAGCCACGGCCCGATCCGGGAAACCTCTATTCCGCGACGACGAGTGAGGGGATCGAGTTCACGTCGATCACGCGTCGGGCGATTGCCTGTAGCGATGAGGAGGCAGCTGCCAATCCGCGTGCCCGCAGTGCAAAGCTGCGGGGCATCCAGAGGAAGGCCTCCCGACCATGAAGAATGAGTTCCTGATCGGATCGGGAAGTTCCACGCGGAAGGTGAAGAAGCTTTCGCGCACACGGGAGAATGGTGCTCCGCCGCCGGTGGACATGCGCTTTCTGGGGGGACTTGTGATTGTCGGTCTTGTCTTCATCGGACTTGGATACCTTCGTGTGAGTTCGGTTTTCAGCATGAGGGATGATGAGATGGAGGCGCGCCGGTTGCAGGAACTCGCGCAGCAGCGCCGTGATCGTTTCAAGACAATGACGTCGCGGTTGTCGCACCTTCGCCGGGCGGAGGTCCTCAGGACGACTGCGGAGGATTCCTTCGGGATGGCGATTCCCGAACCGCAGAACATGGAAACGCTGACGATCAGTAGTGAAGTCAACGAGCGCTGGCTGGCGGCCGCAGGCAATGCGGCTGATTCCGGTCCGGCCGGCAAGGAGGTGAATTGATGTAAATGGTCCACGCCTTCCGGCGTGGGAAGGCCAGGTGGTCTGGTGGTGTTCGAGTCGTCGCTCCGTTCTGTGGTATCGCTCCGCTCCCGAATCCCGCACCAACTTCCATCAGTCTGCACAGCGGCAAAGTTCATGGACAAACAGTTCTGTTTTCCATGCGCCTGATCCTGATCCTGTTCGAACTGCTCCCGTTCACCCGATCCCGCGCCCCGCTCCTGCTCCTGAGGAATCCCACCAGATCAAGTTCGGTCAGCGTGCCTGCATCAGACCCCGCTTCCCGGTTCATTGATGCGACTGATGGGCACCGCGCGTTGAGTTCAATGTTTGGCTCGCCGGCCAAAATTTCGACGCGCACTGGATCACCTGGCCTTCCCTCGCCGGAATTGCTGCAAGGCACTTCGCGATTTTGAGATCAGAAAATTTGAATAACACGGCCACGGCCGGGGGTTGTTCGGTTCATGAAGTTACGCAAGCCACATCGACTGCGCGTGGTCATCCTGGGTGGAATGTTCTGTGGATTGACGATGCTGATCGCCGGCCGACTGTACTCGTTGCAGCAGGTTGACAATGAGCACTATGTGGACAGGGCGAATCGCCAGCATGTGAAGCGGGTGGTCATCCAACCGGAGCGCGGGGACATCCTTGATCGCAATGGAAACTACCTGGCGCAGAGCACGGGCCGGCTTACTCTTTATGTGAATCCGAAGTATTTCGCCGCGGACAAGATCACGGGCGACTACGATACGCTGGTGCAGGCACTGGCGCGCGACGGGGCGATGGAGCCGTCGGTTGTTCGCAGGGCGCTTGAGGGGAAGGGTACGACGGCGCTGGCGAAGCGGGTTCGCTCCGAGACCGCCAAGGGCCTGATGGACATCATGGATTCGTTCGAGGTCGATGCACGTGGGTTCTGGCTGCATCGCGAGTCGATGCGGCTGTATCCGCGCCATCTGGCGCCTCAGGTGATCGGATACTGCTCCCGCGATGGTGACGGGGACAACGATGGTATCTCGGGCTTGGAGTTGAGCTACAACGAGAAGCTGAAGGGGGAGAAGATCGTCGGCTCGTCAATGCGCACGGGGATCAGCGAGACGTTGCAGCCCTGGGAGCAGGGTGACCTGCTGGCGGCGCGCGGCAAGACGCTCGTGCTGACGATTGATGCGAAAATCCAGGAGTCCGTGGAGGAGTCGCTGAAGACGCATGTGGAGAAGAATGAGGCGGCTTCCGGCGGCGTGATCGTGATGGAAACGAACACGGGCGCGATCCTGGCGATGGCGAGCTACCCGACGTTTGACAACAACAAGTTCGGGTCGGCCCCCCCGGAAGGAATGCGGAATCGAAACCTGACTGACCCCTTGGAAACGGGGAGTGTCGCAAAGCTGTTCACGGCGGCAATGCTGGTTGAGGAAGGATTCGCAACGCCGGAGACGGTCGTCGATTGCGAGGGCGGTTTCGCCATCATCGACGGGCGCCGGGTGAAGGATGCGCCGGGCCACGTGCTGCATGTGGCGACTTTCCGCGAGGTGCTGCGGTGGTCTTCCAACGTGGGGATAGTCAAGTTGGCGCAGGTGATGGAGAACAAGCGCTGGTATCAGTTCTTTAGTGACCTGAGCATCGGCAAGCCGACGGGGATCGACCTTCCCGGCGAGGGTTCGGGCATCTACTATCCGCTGGAGCGGTGGACAAAGTTTTCGCGCACGTCGTTGCCGCAAGGGTATGAGATGGGGCTGACACCGTTGCAGATCACTGCGGGCATTTCCTCCGTGGTCAATGGCGGCAATTTCTACCAGCCGTACGTAGTTGCAGAGATTCGCGACCCAAAGACGAACACAACGACGGTGACGCAGCCAAAGGTGCTGCGGAAGGTGGTTCGCCCGACGACGAGCGCGGTGCTGCGCGACATGATGGAGGACATCGTGGACAACGGCACAGGCCAGAAGGCGCAGATCCCTGGCTACCGGATTGGCGGGAAGACCGGCACGACGAGGAAGTCCCAGATTTTTGACCGGCGTGAGTATATCGCTTCATTCGTGGGGGTGCTTCCGATCCAGGCGCCGCGGGTGACGATCTACCTGTACGTGGATGCGCCGAAGAAGGACTACTATGCGAGCCAGGTGGCGGCCCCGCTGTTCAACGAGGTGGCAAAAGCGGTGACGGTGAACCTGGGAATCGCGCCAACGGAGGAGGTTCCCGAGCCGGAAGTCGCTGCGACAAAAAAATCATCACCGAAGAAAAATGAACTGGACATGGTACAGCAGCCGGTGGGCGAAATCCGTTTTGGCGGCATGCCTCAATTTGTGGGAATGACGATGCTGCAGGCGCGTCAGCAACTGCCTGCGACGGTGTCGAAGGTGAAGTTCCTCGGCACTGGCTTCGTTAACGATCAATTTCCCCAAGCTGGCGATCCGCTGACGGAACAGACGGAGATCGTACTGCACTTTTCAGCGGAAAAGAAGGTCGCACAGGACATGCAGACGGAGACTTCCAGGAAGTTGGTGACGCGGTGAATCCAAGGCGCGCGATCCTTCTCGATGAGTTGTTGAAGAAGGCAATGATCGTTCCCGATGATGTGGTGGGGAACCCCCGCGTCATGGTGACTGGCATCAGCACAAATGCGCGTCGGACCGGTCGGAACGAGATGTTCGTTGCTGTCCGCGGGACGAAGACGGACAGCCACATGCTGTTGAGCGAGGCCGTGGATGCGGGCGCAAGCGTGCTGCTTGTGGATCGCCGGGAGGTGGGCAGCTATCCGGGCGTGACGATCGTGTGCGTTGCGGACACGCGCCAGGCGATCGGCCCGATTGCCCACGCATTCCACAACAACCCGGCGCGGTCGATGATTGTCTGTGGGGTGACGGGGACGAACGGCAAGACTTCGACGACCCACTTCATATACAGGATCCTTGCCGAGGCGGGGAGGAATCCGGGCGTGATCGGGACGCTGGGCGCCTTCCACGGCGGCCATTCGATCCCGTTGCACAACACAACGCCGGGCGCGCAGGAGTTGGCGGAAATTTTCCACAAGTTCGACCTGCATCACGTTGATTCCGTCATCATGGAATGCAGCAGCCACGCCATTGACCAGGGTCGCATCAACGGCATCCCGTTCCGCTGCGGTGCTCTGACGAACATCACTCAGGATCACTTGGATTATCACGGCAGCTTCAACGAGTACATGAATTGCAAGGAGCGGTTTTTCGCGGAGCATGTCGCTGCGGCGCCGGGCTCGGTGAGCTGCTTCAACATGGACGACGAGAGCGGGGTTGCCTTCTCATCGCGCTACCGCGCCGAACAGGTTCGCTTCTCCACGCGGGACTCGGGGAAGCACGAGGTGGTTGCGGACGAGATCGTGATGAAGGTTTCCGCGACGGAGTTCAGGCTTCGCATCGAAAATCGCAAGGCGCGCATCAACACGAGCCTCGTGGGCTCATTCAACATCAGCAACATGCTGGCGGCGGCGGCCTGCGCCCATTCCATGGGCATCGGTTTTGACACGATCGCGGGTGCGCTTGAGAAGATGTCGCCGGTGCCGGGCCGCTTCGAGATCATCAATGAAGGCCAGCCCTTCACGGTGATCGTGGATTATGCGCACACGCCGGATGCCCTGGAGCGGGTGCTGCGCTTTGCGCGGCAGCAATGCGCCAGTGGCAGGATGCTGGTTGCGTTCGGGTGCGGTGGGGACAGGGACCGCGGCAAGCGTCCGATCATGGGCAAAGTGGCGGGCGACCAGGCTGACTTCGTGATCATCACGAGCGACAATCCGCGAACGGAGGATCCGTCGGTGATTGCGCGCCAGGTTCTGGAAGGTTTGCTCAGGAGCAAGTTGAAGTCGAATCGTTACTACATCAACATCGACCGCGGAAATGCGATCGAGATGGCGCTCACGATGGCATCGCCCGGCGACGTGGTGGTGATTGCCGGCAAGGGGCATGAGGATTACCAGGACGTCGGTACGAAGCGCATCCCGTTCGATGACCGCATCGTGGCGCGGACGGTGTTGAAGGACCTTGTGGGAAACTTCACGCAAATGGAATCGCTTCAAACCTTCAGGGAGCCGATTGCATGAACTTCACGTTGAGCGAAATTGCGCAGGCCACGGCCGGAAGGCTTGTCCAGGGCGACCCGAAGATGCGTGCCGGCAGAATCTGCACGGACACGCGCACGCTGCGTGCGGGCGAAACGTTCCTGGCGCTGAACGGGAAGAATTTCGCCGGGGACAACTTCATCAATGATGCCATCGCGAAGGGCGCCACGGGCATCATTGCGTCGATGCACTACCCTGAGAAGGATTTTCCGCAGGGCGTTTTCCTGATCAAGGTGTTCGACACCACGGAGGCGCTGGGTGCCATCGCGCGCGAATGGCGCAAGGTCGTGGATCCGACTGTTGTGGCGATTACCGGCTCCGCCGGGAAGACGACCACGAAGGAAATGTTGTCCTTCGTGTGTAGGGGGACCTTCTCGCTACTGGCGACGGAGGGGAACCTGAACAACCTGGTGGGGCTTCCGCAAACGCTGAATCGGCTGCGCGAGGAGCACGAAGTCGCCATCGTTGAGACGGGAATGAGCGAGCCTGGAGAGTTGAGCAAGCTGGCGGGAATCTGCATCCCCGACATCGCAGTCATTACGAACATCGGGAATGCGCATATTGGAAATTTTGGGACGATCGAGGGGCTGATCGCCGCGAAGGCGGAGCTTTTCGAGGCCAGTCCCCGCACGGCGACGGCGATCATCAACGCAGACTGCCCGCACGCTTCCATCATGGCGGAGGCCTTTGACATTCCGGAACTCGTCATTAGCTACGGCCAGAATCCGAAGGCGGACGTGCGCGCCTCCAATGTCGAGCTTGTCGCACCGTATGGTTACACGTTTGACCTTCGCATCCTGGACGTGACACAGCACATTCACCTGAAGGTGTACGGCCGTTACCAGATTTCCAACGCGTTGGCGGCGGCGGCGGCTGCTGCGGCGATTGGAGTTCCCCCCGAAGTTATCGCCCAGCGCCTGAATGAATTTGATGCGCCAAAGATGAGGGCGCAGACGGAATGGTTTGATGGGTTCCTGCTGATCGCCGACTGCTACAACGCATCCCCCGATGCGATGCTCACGAGCCTGCATTCGTTGAACGACCTGACGATCACGGGCCAGCGTTATGCGCTGCTGGCGGACATGCTGGAGCTTGGTGATCACACGGAAAAGTTTCACCGCGATGCGGGGCGTGCGGCGGCGGAGGCAAAGGTAGACTTCCTCTGCACGATTGGAACGCATTCCCGGTTCATGCGCGAGGAGGCGGAGAACCTGGGCGTTGCCGCGCGGCACTTTGATTCCGCAGAGGACGCAGCGGAGTTTCTCTCCCGCAAGTTGCAGAGCAACGACGTGCTGCTGGTGAAGGGCTCCCGCGGGATGAAGCTGGAGACCGGATTGCTGAAGCTGAAGGAAATTCGCGCGGCGGTTCGCAATGGCGAGCAGGCCGCGTCACTGACGGAAAGCCAGAACTGACGCGATGATCCATCTGTTGAGCCAACTGGCCGAGGAAAACGGCCTCCCCTTCTTCCGCGTGTTCGGCTACATCACCGTCCGCGCTGGGTTGGCACTGGCGGTGTCCTTCCTGTTCTGCATCTTCATGGGTCCGCGCCTGATTGAATACCTGAAGAAATTGCAGGCGATCCAGTACATTCGCAACAGCGAGGGGAAGGACGCGATCAGCCTGGCGGAGATGCACGCGCACAAGAAGTCCGTCCCAACGATGGGCGGGTTGCTGATGCTGGGCGGGATCGTGCTGGCTGCGCTGCTGCTTGGTGACTGGTCGCAGCCCGTGCTGTGGCTGGCGATGATGGGGACGATCGGCTACTGCGCCATCGGTTATGCGGATGATTACCTGAAGGTGGTGAAGAAGAACAGCGCGGGGCTTTCCGCGAAGGCGAAACTTGTGGCGCAGATCCTTCTGGGCGGAGTCTTCGCCGGGTTGTATGTTTACGTTTTTCCGCACCTCGTGCACTATCAATACATGGAGAACGGAGTTTCGGCCAGCATCACTGGTCCACAGTTTCTGCTCTTTCCATTCCTGAAGACAATGCTGCTGCCGCTTGGCATCCTCTACGCGGCGTTCGTGATCCTTGTCCTGACAAGCACGAGCAACGCGGTGAACTTGACCGACGGGCTGGATGGCTTGGCGGCCGGCGTCACGATTTCGGCGACGTTGTGCTTCGCGATTGTGGCCTATCTGGCGGGCCGGACGGACGCGGCAAGTTACCTGATCATCCCGAACGTCGCAGGCGCGGGCGAATTGACGGTGCTGCTGGCATCGCTCACAGGTGCGTGCCTTGGTTTCCTGTGGTTCAATTCGCATCCCGCGCAGGTGTTCATGGGCGACACAGGCTCGATGATGTTGGGAGGATTGCTTGGATCCGTGGCGCTGTTGATCAAGCAGGAGTTCCTGCTGCTGATCGTTGGCGGTGTCTTCGTTGCGGAAACGCTGAGCGTGATCCTTCAGGTTGGCTCCTACAAGCTGCGGCAGAAGCGCATCTTCCGCATGGCGCCGCTTCATCATCACTTCGAGCGCGCCGGAGTCCCCGAAAGCAAGATTATCACACGATTCTGGATAGTGTCGGCGCTGCTCGCGTTCGCGGGACTCGTCACACTGAAAATTCGCTAAGGAGAAGAGAACCGACCATCCACAATGATTTGCTCAGGGCGTTGCCAACCCTATGTACCAGTTCCCGTTCGGCTTCCAGTTCCCATTCCTCCAGGAGTTACAGCAGATGACAAAGATCCGTCCGTTCCCCTATTCCCGCGTGTGCGTTTTTGGCGCGGCCCGCTCCGGCGTTGGTGCGATGCACCTTCTCCGCCACCACAACATTGAAGTGACGCTTGTCGACGAGCGCCCGGCGATGGAATTCCGCTCCCTGATCCGCCGCCTGCGTCGCTCGTACGTGACGGCGCATTTCGGTCCCATCAAGGAAGACGTGCTGCGTGGCTGCCAGGCGATTGTGTTGTCGCCCGGCATTTCGCTGACACACCCCTTGGTGCAACAGGCAATGGATCGCGACCTCCCGATCATCTCGGAAGTGGAACTCGCGTCGTACTTCGCGTGCGCGCCGATCGTTGCCATCACGGGGACGAACGGGAAGACAACCACGACGACGCTGACGGGGCAGATGGTTACGGACGCAGGGATAAACGCGGTTGTTTCGGGCAACATCGGTCGCGCCTTCTCGGATGCCGTCCTGTCATCGCAGGACGAATCGCGCCGAACGGTGTTGGTGACGGAGGTTTCCAGCTTTCAGCTTGAATCGATTGAGGAATTTCACCCGCACGTGGCCGTGATCCTGAACATCACGCGCGACCACATGGACCGCTACGCCAACATGCGCGACTACATCGAGGCGAAGTATCGCGTGACGTTGAACCAGACCGGGGATGACTTCCTGGTGCTGAATGCGGACGATCCACTGACGATGAAGTGTGCGGAGGAGTCCAGCGCCCAGATCCTGACATTCTCCATGACGAAGGAGGTGGAGGAGGGGGCGTTCGTGGCCGATGGCCGCATCTACCTGAAGGAAGACGGAAAGGTGACGCCGTTCTGCAACGTTGAGGACATCCCGATTCCCGGCGCACACAACGTGCAAAACACACTGGCCGCACTGGTCATGTGCCGTGCACTGGGCATCAATGCAGATTCACTGCGCAAGACACTGCTGAAGTTCAAGGGCGTGGAGCACCGCATCGAGTTTGTCGAAAGAAGCAAGACGGGTGTCGTGTACTACAACGATTCAAAGGCGACGAACGTTGATTCGCTGGAGAAGGCGCTTCTGAGTTTCAAGAAGCCGGTGATCCTGATCGCCGGCGGGAAGGACAAGCAGTCCGCCTACGACCGGCTCAACTCGCTGATCAAGGAACGCGTGAAGACGCTGATCCTCCTCGGTGAGGCGAAGCCCCTGATCAAGAAGGCGTGGGGCAGCCTGGTGGAGACGAAGGAAGCCGCAACGATGGAGGAGGCCGTGAAGATCGCAGCGGGCGCATCGCGCACCGGCGACGTGGTCCTTCTTTCGCCGGCCTGTTCCAGCTTCGACATGTACAAGGATTATGAGGATCGCGGACGCACCTTCAAGCGTTGCGTGCGCAACCAGTTGGGCCTGTAAGGACGCCAAGTTCGTGGAACGCTTCTTCCGCCAGTTTGAAAATCCCGCCGCGCTGATGGCCATCGTGGTCGCCGTGTTGATCACGCTGGGCACGGTCATGGTCTACAGCGCGAGCGGGGCGCGTGCGGGCCTGGAGAACATCCGCGTGATGGCGAAGAAGGAAACGCGCCCCGATGAGGACTACCGTTTTCATCACGGGAGTGAGTACTTCGTGAAGCAGATCATGTGGGGGGCGATCGGCCTCGCCGTTGGGTTTGCGTTGATGAAGGTGCCGATGGAAACCATCGAGCGTTACGCCCTCCCGATTCTGGTGCTGAGCTTCATAGTCCTGATGCTGGTAGTGGCTTCGCCGCTAGGCATGGAGTCAAAGGGTGCAAAACGCTGGCTGCGGCTGGGTCCCTTGACGTTGCAGCCATCGGAGTTTGCGAAGATCGCGCTCGTCATTTTCATGGCGAAGATGCTCTCCGACAAGCGCGAGCAGATGAAGAATCTGTTCCGTGGCTTCCTTCCCGCCGTTGCGATCATGGGATTCTTCGCAATCCTGATCATGCTTCAGAAAGATTTGGGCACGATCATGTTGTCGGGCTGCGTGGTTGTCGGCATGTGGTGTTTGGCTCAGGTGCGCTTCAGGCATCTGGGTTCAATTGTGCTTCTTGCGATGCCTGCCGTGGTGTACCTGATCTTTCAGCACAGCTACCGGCTGAATCGCATCCTGGCCTTCCTTGATTCTGAGAAGTATGCGATGACGTACGGGTATCAGTTGAATCAGTCGCTGATCGCGGTTGGTTCCGGTGGGTTGTTCGGCCAGGGCCTTGGATTTGGGCTTCAGAAGTACCACTTCCTCAGCGAGTCGCACACGGATTTCATCTTCGCGATCGTGTGCGAGGAGCTTGGCCTTGTCGGCGCGCTCTCCGTCATTCTCCTGTTTCTGGCGTTCATCCTCCTGGGTGTGCGGATATCGTACCGGGCACCGGACTACTTCTCGGGTCTTCTGGCGGCCGGCCTGACGATGATCGTTGGCTGCGCGGCGTTCATCAATTTCTTCGTGGTGCTGGGACTGGCGCCGACGAAGGGGCTTGCGCTCCCGTTCTTCACCTACGGCGGTTCGTCACTGATCGCGAGCATCATCTGCACTGCCATGCTCATCAAGATTTCCAATGAGAGCCTGGTGCTGCGCGCCCCGGCAAGGGAGCCTGCGCCGGCATGAAGCACTCTGCGCGCACCATCATCATCGCGGCGGGTGGAACCGGGGGGCACATCCTGCCGGGCATTCGCATCGGCAACGAAATCGACCGCGCCCACGCGGGTGTGTACAAGTCGCAGTATGTTTGTGGTTCGCGCGAGATTGAATCCCAAATTTACGGCAGTGAGCAAATCACACCGCTGAAACTGCGCGCGGGTACGCGCAAGGGTGCCGGGGCGCTCACATGCCTTCTTGGTGATTCCTTCCGTGTGTTGAAGTCGTTCCTCCGCAACCGCCCCGCTGCCGTGCTGGCGATGGGCGGTGCGGCGTGCGTTCCGGTCCTTGCGATGGCGGTGGTCCTTCGCATTCCCATCTTCCTGCATGAGTCAAACAGGAAGGCGGGCCGGGTTGTTCGCCTTTTCGCGCCCCTTGCGAAGAAGGTTTTCCTCGGGCTGGGTGGGATGGAGGGAAAAAATGTCTCGATCGTCGGCACGCCAACACGCCCAGCACCCGATGCGGTGAACCGCGATGTCATCCTGTGCATGGGTGGCAGTCAGGGGGCGTCCAAGCTGAATGAGATTTTTGTCACAGTGGCGAACAGGGACCACATCCGGGCCTTCGGGTATCGGTTCGTCCTGTTGAGCGGCCCCGGGAAGCACATTCCGAACCGTGGTGTCGTGGAGGTGCGCGAATATGAACCGCGCATCGAAACGCTTCTGGCGCGTGCGGAGATCGTGATCTCGCGTGCGGGGGCCGGGGCGCTGGCGGACATCGCGAACTGCCGCATTCCCGCCGTATTGGTTCCGTATCCTTTTGCGAAGGACGATCATCAGCAGGCGAACGCGGATTTTTTTGGCGATGCCGATGCGGCTTTCGTGCTTGATGAGAAGTCGCTGACGAAGGAGTCGCTGGACATGCTGCTGCACCACATCATGGCGGATGCCTCGCTTCGTGAGCGGATGCGAGCCAACCTGGCCTCATTCGATTCGAGCAGTGCAGCGCGGGTGATTGCGCATGAACTTGCAGAGTCCATCAGCGGGAAGAAGAAGGAAAGCCGGAGCAAATTTCGCGTCAACTCAGGGATGACACATGAACCACGGTGAGTCTGGTTTCGCTTCGCAGTCGGGATTCAGTGCCTCCGTTGAACTCACACGGGTGCACATGATCGGGATATGTGGTTCCGGGATGAAGCCGCTCGCCCAGGCACTGTTGACAATCGGCGTGAAAGTCAGCGGGTCGGATCCAAACGCGGGGAGTTGCGGGATTCTGGCCGAGATGGGCGCGAAGCTTTACGATCATCATTCGGCGGATCACATTGCCGGCCAGGACTGCGTGGTCTACTCCACGGCCATCTCCAGCGATAATGAGGAGTTGGTGGCGGCACGGCAATGCGGGATTCCCGTGATTCATCGCAGCGAGATGCTGGGTTGGTTCCTTGCGCGTCGTGAGTCGGTGCTGGTTGCGGGAACGCATGGAAAGACAACATCAACAACGCTGCTGACGCTGTTGCTGGAGCGGCAGGGCGCTGACCCGTGGGGATTTATTGGCGGCACGGTGAAGGAGTTTGGAGGGAACGTCCGCATCGGAAAAGGGATTGTCGCGATCGCGGAGGCGGATGAAAGCGACGGATCCTTTCACAACCTGCCGCGCACGCACGCGATGATCACAAACATCGAGGCCGAGCACCTGAACTACTGGGGGAGCGAGGAGAAAATGTTCGAAGGCTTCGCGGAATTTGTGCAGGCGATGCCGAAGGACGGGCACCTTGTGATCTGCGTCGATGATCCCGGGTGCCGGCGATTGTTGTCCAGCAGCCGTTCCTGGACGACGACCTATTCCGTGGACAATCCGTCGGCGGATTTTTATGCGGCGTCTGTGCGGATGTGCGGTGAGTACTCCACGTTCGACCTGATGCACAATGGCCGCCGCCGTGGCCGGGTGATGATTGGCATTCCTGGCCGCCAGAACATTGCGAACGCCATCGGCGCGTTTGCGATGGCGCTGAAACTTGGCTGTGACTTCGAGGTCATTCGTGATGCACTGAGCGACTTCCATGGCGTCGATCGGCGGTTCACGAAGCGCGTTGCCCCCAACGGAGCGCTGATCATCGACGATTACGGCCACCATCCGACGGAAATGGCCGCGACCATCGCGGCTGCGCGGTTGCTCGCGGAGGAGCGCGCAGGGCGCCTGCTCGCCGTCGTGCAGCCGCATCGCTATTCCCGCACGCAGTCCTTCTTCAAGCAATTCGGCCCTGCATTGCGAAGCGTTGATCACGTCATCATCACGGAGATTTATTCGGCAGGCGAGGATGCCATCGAAGGCATCAGTGGTGAGAGCCTGAGGAACGCTGTCGCGGAACAGGTGACGGGTCCGGTGGAGTTCATCCCGGAATTTGACCAGATGAAAAAAAGCATCAACGCATGGTCGAAAAATAATGACATTGTTCTGCTGCTGGGTGCAGGTTCGATCACGAAGCTTGCACCACAACTGGCCCAGCCCGCTGGTATCACCGCTCAAGTTCCATGAGGCCCGCTGATGATTCGCCGCACATCAAAGTCGTCGCTGTTTGACCTGCACGATCCCGCACTCAAGATTTCCAGCAACCATGACTTGAGCAACAAGACCTCCATGAAGATGTCGGCCGTGGCCGCGATTCATGCAGAGGTCGACTCGCCGTTTGCGCTGAAGAAAGTCCTGCGTGCCGTGAAGCAGGAGGAAGTCCCAACGTTCATCCTTGGCGGTGGAAAGAACACGTTGTTCGCGACCAGCTACTTTGACGGGGTCGTGATCACGATGGGTCGCAACTTCGCCGCACGCGAGCTTCACTCAGAGAACACGATCCGCGTGGGCGCCGCGCTGCAACTTCCGACACTGATCAAGTTTGCACACGAATGCGGATTGATGGGTTTGGAATTCCTGACAATGGTTCCCGGCACGGTGGGCGGGGCACTGGCCTGCAATGCGGGTGCCGGTGGCGAAGGGTTGTGCGATTTCGTGGAACGCGTTTGGGTGATGGCGCGCGACGGCATGATCTACTCCTGCGGCAAGGACGACTTCACGTATGAGTATCGCCACTCATCGCTGCGCGACTTCGTGATCATGGAGGTGGAGTTGAAGCTGCGCCCCTTGAACGTGCAGGAGGCTGAGCGGAAGGCCGATGAATTCCGGGCAAAGAAAACAAACCAACCTTATCACATTCCCTCCAGCGGGTGCATCTTCAAGAACCCAACGGATCCGAAAACGGGTTTGAGCGTAAGCGCGGGAAAGCTGATCGACGATTGCGACCTGAAGAACTACAGTATCCGTTCTGCACAGGTTTCGCAGGGCCACGCGAATTTCATCGTCAACAACGGGAATTCCAGCGGTGAGGACTTCCTGGCGCTGATTTCATTGGTGCGCGACATCGTGCAACATCGGACAGGGATCGAGATGGAGTTGGAAGTTCAGATCGTGGGGGGACCGCTCAATGGCGTTGTCCTTGCCTAAGCTTTCACTTCCCGTCCGCAGGAAGCGCGCGCGCGCGCCCAAGGCCGAGGCGCCGCGCCCAAGCCGTCATGTGCGAAAGTTGTCGCCCCGGCAACCGCTGCCCAAGCGCAAGGGTGACCTGCTGATCTTCATCACGGAACAGGTGAGGCGTTTCCCAATCGTTTTCGCTGCCACGGCGGCATTCGTCTTCATTGTCATCACGTTTCACCAATACCTGATGAAGTCGGATTACTTCTCCGTGTCGAGGATCGACGTCGCGGGGACGCATCGTCTTTCGGAGGAGCAGGTACTGCGCACGTTGGGAACCCGTGCAGGATTGAAGGTGGGTGACAGCATCTTCAACGCGACGGAACGCGCGATGAGCAATGCCGTCCAGGCGATCCCGGAGGTTGAAACCGCAAGCGTGCGCAAGGAGTGGCCATCGACGGTGTCGATCGTTCTTGAAGAGAAGAAGGCAGTTGGAATCTACGCCACGCCGACAGCGAGCTATGTCTACGATGGACGGGGTATTGTGTTCGCACGCGCAACGTCCGCGGATTTTCGAGCGCTCACGCGCCCGCTGATCACGGCGTCGCCGAAGGCGGATGTCCAACCTGGCTTTCAGATATCCCCGGTGGAGCTTGCGCGCGCGGACCAGTACTTGGAGATATTCACGAAGGCGGCTCCGTCGCTCGCGAAAACCATCAGCGAATTCCACTTCGCGCCGGAAACCGGAATCACAGTCGTGCTGGCGGGCGGCGAGCGATTCGACTGCGGTGCGCGCCCGCCCCAGGAAACCGGACCAGCCATCGAGAGCCTGATGACGGTGGCCACGCTGGACGCGCCGGTGGTGACAGCCAATCTGGTTTCAAGCACGCATGCGATCATCCGCCGGGCCGATCCGCTTCTGTCCATCGACGGCAAGCAGATCGCACGAAACGAATAAGGAGCGCCAACGATGTCGATCACCGAAATGATGGATCGCCTTCGCACTGCAAGCACAGCGGGCGAGGAACCGCGCATCGCCACCGGCAATCCGCGTGTGAACCTGAAGCTGCCATCGAAGAAGGTCATGTTCACCGGGCTGGACATCGGGACTACGAAGATTTGTGCCATCGTTGGAGAGATCGAGCCGAGCGGCAAGGTAACGGTGCTTGGCGTGGCATCGACACCCAGCCAGGGGCTGCGCCGCGGCGTCGTGATCAACCTTGAGGAAACCGTGGATTCGATTCGCATCGCGATTCGCAAGGCGGAGGACATCGCGCAGATTTCCGTCCGCGATGTCTTTGTGGGCATCGCAGGCGGGCACATCCAGTGCCACCAACTGACCGCGACGAACGATGTCGCAAACCCTGAACGCGGCATCACGAAATCCGACATCCGTCGCGTGATCGATCGTGCGATCCAGCATCAGGTGCCTCCGGAGCGCGAGGTGCTTCACCAGATTCCGCAGCGCTTCATCATTGATGACGGGCCGATCATCGATCCGCTTGGCTTCTGCTCGCGCAAGATCGGCGTGGAGGTGCTTCTCGTGACAGCCGCCGTGACCTCTGCGCAAAACATCGTGCGTGCCGTCAGCCAGGCGGGATATCGCGTTGCGGGAATTTATCTGGAACCACTGGCGAGTTCGCTCGCGGTGCTGAAGGAGCAGGAGAAGGAACTCGGCGTGGTGCTCATCGACATCGGCGGGGGCACCAGCGATGTGGCGATCTGGGCCGACGGAGCCGTGCGCTATACGGGCGTTGTTCCCTTCGGCGGTGATGCCATCACGGAGGATATTTCGAAGGGCCTGAAGATCAATCGTTACGACGCGGAGAACCTGAAGAAGCGTTACGGAATTTGCAGCTCGAACTCCGTCGATGAGTCGGAAACTGTCCAGGCACCGGGCGCCCTCTCCGACAAGGTGCACTCCCACAGCCGGAAACTACTGGCGGAGATCATTGAATGCCGCCTTGAGGAAATGCTGGAGATGATCAAGGAGAAGATCAACAAGCTGCCCGCGTACGAGCGCATTTACGGCGGTGTCGTCTTCACGGGTGGCACGTCGTTGCAGCAGGGAATCTGCGAACTGGGCGAGCGTGTCTTCAACAAGCCGTGCAAGGTGGCGTCTCCCGCGGGCCTTGCGGGTTTGGCGGGCGTCGTGAGCAGCCCGATTTACTCAACCGGTGTCGGCCTCGTGCTCTATGGGTTGGAGCACGAGCGCGAACAGGCCTTCCTGGACGGCAATGCCTTCAACAAAATCGCAAAGAGGCTGAAAAGTTTCATTGATTGGTATGGCTGATTTGCTATGGTCGTCGGCGAAACCACCGACGGACTTTCAAAGTGGCACGGGAGTATTTCGAGAAGAAGTCCAAGTTTGATCGTGTTTTCGTCCTCGCGCTTTACGCCGCAACGATCACCTGCGTGATGTATCCCCACATCAACGAGGCAATGATCTACCTCGTTTGTTTCCCCCTGATCGTGTTCGCGTTGATCGTGCTCATGATCACCAATGGGGACATCTCCACGCAATTGGTGGCGCAGTCACGATACCTGAGGGCGCGCCGGCTCATCCCGATGCCGACAGCGCTATGCGTTCTGCTGATGCCATCGGTCGTCACGGCCATTGTCGTGAGCGTGAAGTACTTCGGCACGCTGGACCACAATTCCGATTTTCAGGCCGAGGGTGCGCGCATCATTTTCCACGCGGCGACGCTGCTGCTGCACGGGAGCTTCATGCTGTTTGGCATGCGTTGGAGGCTTCCCATGGCTGAAAAGCCGAAGCGCATCCGCGCCGATGAGGAGATCATCGAGGCCGCCTGCCGGTTCTACGGTTTCACACGCGCACCGCAGACGCGGTAGCTTCCCAGGCGGATGCGTGTCCGCTGATGGCCCTACTTCGCGCCCTTCATCATCGCGTGAACATTCTCCGCCAGCTTTGCCAGCTTTGCATCAGCGGTCTCCTCGGGTTCCGCCGTGAGGGCGCAAAGAATGTAGCGCGTCTTGCCATCCTCCACGATGGCCACTTCGGATGTGAAATTGGAGAACCATCCGGTCTTTGAAAAAGTTGTGGCAGACTTCGGAAGACCCGCGCGGAAGCGCTTGCCGTCCGTCTGGTCCATCGCCATGTAGCTCTTGATCAGTCCACGACCGCGCCCACCGCCGATGGCGCCTGACTCAACGGCCCACAGGAAGGTCGCCAGATGCTGCGCACACGTTGTCGTGGAGACGATGTTGGAATAACCGGGATCCTCAATGTTGCGGGGCAGGTACTTGCGCGTGATTTCGGAGCCTTTGCATCCCAAGGCCCACATCAGCGCAGTGGCATTCTTGCGACCCACCAGGTCGATGGCTTCGTTGGCTGCGGAATTGTCCGAATACGTCTCCACAAGACGGAGGATTTCCGACACGGTATACTTCTGATCTTCCTTCAGCTTCGTGTCGCCGCGCAGGTTGTGCTTCTTCGCCGTGACTTCGTCGTCCAAGCTGATTTTGCCATCCACCACCTCGCGAATGACTTCACCCAGGACATACATCTTGTAGGTGCTGGCGGGGTAGACAAAATTGTCCTCCTTCCATCCGGCGACTCGTGGCTTCAAGGGATCGGAAAGATCGACAAGGCAGATTGATGACCACTCGTCCTCCTCGTCGGAGTTCTGGTCCGCCGGAGTCATATGGTCAAGCCCGGCTGCCTTCACGGCCGCTTCAAGCCGACTTGAAAAATCCTTGTCGGGCGCCGGCAGGGGCTTGAAATTCTCCAGCTTCGGAATTTCCACGCCTGTCATGTCGAGCTGGGTTTGCTTGGCTTCTGTCTGGGCGGTGGCAAACATCGGTGCCGCTGCAATGAGCAGGGCGCAGGAAACCTTGCGAAGCATGGATGTGGATCCTTCGAGGGGGGAAATGATCGTGAATGGCCGAATTTGGACCGTTGGAAACCGTGGTGCAAGAGCAGATTAGACGCGCTTGTGGCGCCAACCGCTGCTGCGAAACTTGAAGATGAAAATCATCGCGACAACGGCGAGTTGAATCGCCATTGCGAATTGGGAGCCGATTGCGCCCAGTTCCAACTTCAGCGCAAGGTACCAGGCCAAGGGCAGGAAGAGCAGCCATTGCGCTGCGACGCTGACGGTCATGACGAACATTGTCGCCCCCGCCCCCTGCAATGCCTTGCCAATGATCGTGTTCACCGATTCGAAAATCTGATGGATGCCAATGATGATGAGAAGCCAGTGCGCGATCCGGGAAACGCGGGCGTAATCATCTGCCGCGGTCATGCGCGGCACGTCGTGGGAGCCTGATGCAATGAAGAGTTTCACCAACGGTTCCCAGAAGAAGATGAAGCACAGCCCGGTTGTGACCATGAAGATCGCGCCAGCCTGCCAGCAGATGAATCCCGCCAGCGCGGCACGCCGGGGCTGGCGGGCGCCGAGGCGCTGGCCAACCAACGTGGCTGCCGCGATGCCGAATCCGAGACTGGGAAGATAGGTCAGATAGCCAATCTGCCGGGCGATGGTGCTTGCTGATAGGGACACGCCTCCATCGGGCACGCAGGAGTTGATCACCACGAACAAGTACATTCCAAAATTTCCGAGGAACTGCTGCACGAAGACGGGCGCTGCAAGTTTCAGCAGTGACTTCGCCAGCGTGCGAGTCACGCCGCGAAATTCCAACACATGGAATTTGCGCCTCATTTCCTTCTGCATCAGCAGCATCACGAACATCGCGAAGCCTGTGACTGCCGCGATGGTTTGCGCAAGGCCGGCCCCCTTGATTCCCATCTCGGGCAGTCCCCAGGCCCCATTCACAAGGGCATGACAAAGCACGCCGTTGATGATGAGCACGGTGGCGTACACAAACGCTGGCACCTTCGGTCGTGAAATCGCGTTGAAGAATCCGATCACCGTGAGCAGGGCGATCACGAAGGGCATTCCCGGCAGGCGATAGCAGAAGTAGTCGAGCGCAAGACGCCGCACCTCCGCGCTGTCAGTGCTGGAAAAGATCCATGGAGACATGAAGAACAGCGCAATGCTGAGCGGAACGCCGATGACGAATGACAGGGCCACGCCCGTATCGAGGCACGGCCCGATGGCCTTGAAGTTTCCCTCGCCGAAGCGGCGGGAAATGATTGCCTGGGCTGCAATTTCCAGTGCGTGGAAGGAGAGGACGAGGACGAGTGAGAGCGTTCCCGCCAGGCCGATGGCCGCAACGCCGGAGCCATGCAACCTTCGTCCAACGATTATTGTTTCAACAAACAGCCCTGCCACGATGACAAGATACGCCGCCGCCACGGGAAGCGCCATGCCCAGCGCACGTTTTACGAGGGTCATTGGGACGGGTAAGGTCATGTCGTGATCGTTTCCCGGTGGCACCGTCCGCCCTCAACCATGATTTTATTCCCTGCTTTTAGTTGTTTTCAGTGGATTTGGCAGAGTTTCGCCCGAATCCCGCTGTTTTTTCGTTGTCACTCGCCGAACCCCCTCCCCACCTTGTTTTGAATTTGGCAATTAGATTTTCCACCCCTATTTGGAGTAAGACATGAAAGTATGTGTGATTGGAACGGGCTACGTCGGATTGGTGACGGGTGCCGTGTTCGCCGACCTTGGTAATGACGTGATCTGCGTCGATAATAATAAGGGGAAGGTCGAGAAGCTGAAAAAAGGGGTGATGCCGATTTACGAGCCAGGACTGGAGGAAATGGTTCGTCGGAACTACGAGGACAAGCGAATCGACTTTACGAGCGACCTGGCCGCAGGTGTCGCGAAGTCGGATGTTGTTTTCATCGCCGTGGGGACCCCCCCGGCTGCGGACGGTTCCACGGACCTCAGTTATGTTGAGGCGGTGGCCAAGGAAATCGCCATCCACATGAACAAGTACAAGATCATCGTCAACAAGTCCACCGTGCCGCCGGGGACTGGCGAGTTCGTCCGGAACACCATCGAAAAGAACCAGCCGAAGAAGATCGATTTCGACGTTGTTTCCAATCCGGAGTTCCTGAAGGAAGGCACCGCAATCCGCGACAGCTACAATCCGGATCGCGTTGTCATCGGCGCCCCGTCACAGAACATCGCCATGGCGCTTGTTGAATTGTATGCCCCGTTGGAGGCGCCGATGCTCATCACCGACGTCGCCTCCGCAGAAATGATCAAGTACGCGTCGAACGCCTTCCTTGCCACGAAGATCAGCTTCATCAACGCCGTGGCAAATGTCTGCGAGCGCATCGGAGCCGACGTCGGCCTCGTTGCAAAGGGAATGGGTTCCGACAAGCGAATCGGCAAGGAGTTCCTGATGGCCGGCCTTGGCTATGGCGGATCATGCTTCCCCAAGGACACCCTTTCGCTCATTCACACGTCGAAGAAGTTCGGCGAGGATTTCCACATCCTCCACTCCGTTGTTCAGACGAATGATGAGCGTACGCCGCGATTCATCTCGCGCATCAAGGAGACGATGGGAAGCGTGAAGGGAAAGAAGTTCGGCGTCCTGGGCCTTGCGTTCAAGCCGGACACCGACGACATGCGCGACGCGAAGTCCGTTGAGGTCATCAATGCGCTCCACGCGGAAGGGGCGAAGTTCGCCGCCTATGATCCGATTTCCGTGGAGAACGCGAAGCCGATGCTGCCGAAGGACGTTGAATACGCGGAGTATGCGGCGGAGGTTGCGAAGGACGCTGATGCGCTGATCATCATGACGGAATGGAAGGAATTCCAAGGGCTGAACCTTGAGGAAATCAAGGCGTCGATGAAGCAGCCGCTGATCTTCGATGGACGCAACATCTACACGCTTGATCGCATGGAACGCCTTGGCTTCGATTATGTTTCCATTGGGCGCCGTCCGCTGATTTCAAAGTCATAACACACAGACCACGGAGGATCGGCGAGCGCCGATGAGGTTTGACCGTATTCGCGATCACCGTCCCCTGCGCACGGGTTTCAGTGTGCTGGAGAGCCGCATCAGGTTTGGAAATTACTTCCACCTGATGCGGGAGATCGTCCATTTGCACAATGGCTGGCTGCCGCGCGTTCCCGCGTTGGATGTGAAGGCGCTGCTGGGCATCCATGTGTACGAGGACGCGACCTTTGTGCGTCGCATCAGGCAGCACCTGCGCGAGTTGGAGGTCACCGGCACATTCCCCTCCTCGGCGGGTGATGGCCTGAAAGCGATCCTTGAAACGCTCAATTCCTACAAGACGTGGGAGGAGTACATCGCCGCCATCTACAGTGTGATCAAGCCGGGCCTGATGGATGCGTGGGAATCGCATTTCACCGCCGGCGATCCACTGCTGGATGAACCGTCGCAGCGGCTCATTGCCCGCTTCATGCAGATCACCGCCCAGCACATCAGTGGTGGCATTGGCCTGCTGGAAAGCCTGCATCAGTTGGGGCCTGATGTTTCAGCGCGAATGCAGGAGGCTGGTTCACGGATGCGCACCCACTGGAGCAAGCTTGGAAACGACTTCAGCGCATCTCCGCTTGCCGTTGGCAGGAAGTACCAGCCGACGGCGAAGCCTCACCTCTCGTCTCCGACGCGGGAGGAATTCATCAGGATTGAAACCGCCACGAAGCGCGATTCGTTCTCGATGGCCCTTGCTGAATGCCTTCGTGAGCAGGAGGACACTTCGTTTCTTGAGCGCGTGAAGGAGGTGCTGCACGCGCAATTGGCGGATCAGGTCCTGTGGGCGGAGATCTACGCCATCACATCACATGAAAATCCGCAGGTGATGTGGGAATTTCATGAGGCTCTTTCGCGACTGGTGTGGGACAAGATTCGCTACGCGCAGTCGCTGGACAAGTTTCTCTCGTCGCTCGGCGGGGGATGGGGCGGCAGCGCAGTGGACATCTCCACCTTCACCACTCTCGCCGGGCTTCGTGCGCGTGATCGGATGCTGGTAGTTGCCACCCGTCATGGCCTGGACACGGAACGGGCCACGGGCGTGCTTGCCGGCCTGAAGGATCGCAACCAGACTTATCTGGCAAACATCCTGGATCATCTGATTGCGGAGGCAGACAACCACCGCCGCGTTTGCGCCCGCTTGGCGGAACTGCTTCCTGCATCGCCGTAGTGCTTCACCGCCGCGACCAGCAACTTCGTGCTTGTCGCGGACTCGTCCCATCCCAATCATCGCGCCTGTTGTTAACGCCGCCGCTGTAGGATGAGGTTGATGGCGCTGTTCGTCGCCGCAAAGTTCAGTCAGGAAGAAATGCCCTTCGTTTTTGATCCCGGCTCGTTCCAGGATCTAAAACCCCAGGACTTCATTGTCGTGCCGCGCAGCGGGTCGGAGGACGTGGCCTTTGTCGCCGCCCTCGAATACAAGTCCATCCAGCAACTGAAGCTTCGGCGTGATGCCTATCCACGGGTGATTCGCCGGGCGTCCCAGCCGGAAATCGAGGCTTGGTGGGAGCGCAAGACCGCGGAACGCCGGGCATTCGTGCTGGCAAAGGAAAAGTCCCGCGAACTGAAGCTCGACATCAAGATCAGCCACGCGCGCGTGGACATGGTTGAGAACAAGGCCGTGTTGCATTTCACGAGTGACCAGCGCATTGACTTCCGCGCGCTCGTGAAGGAGCTGAGCCTGATTCTTCGCATGCGGATTGAGCTGTGGCAGATTGGCGTGCGCGATGAGGCAAAGATGATCGACGGATTTGGTGCCTGCGGATTGCAGCAGTGCTGCTCGACGTGGCTTCCCGATTTTCGTCCCATCACGATCAAGATGGCGAAGGATCAGGACATCAACCTGCCGCCGAGCAAGTTGTCAGGGCAATGCGGTCGCCTGCTATGCTGTCTTTCCTATGAGGTTGACCAGTATCGCGAAATGTCGAAGGGCGCACTGCCGAAAGGTTCCACGCTTTCCTTTGAAGGCAAGGACATGATCATCGCGGACCGCAATTTGATCGCGGGGACCTATCTTCTCTTCGAACGTGGTGCGGGATACAAGACTGTGAAGATGGATCAACTCACGGGCGCGGCCGTTCGCGTGCCGGAGCAGATGAAGAAGTTTGGCAGGATGCTGGCCCCTGCGGAGGAAGCCGATTCTCCGTCGTCGGAACAACTTCCATCCGCAATCTCGTCGGAGCACAATGCGCCGATCATTTCTTCGTCCGATGGAAACCCCGTTCAGGCGGACCAGCCCGGCAACCAGCAGCAGAATCGCAGTCGGGGCCGCGAGAGGGAGCGAAACAAGGATCGCGCCGCCAAGAACATGGCGCAGCATCGCCATGCGAGGCAGCAGCAGGACAGGACCAAGGCTCCGCCGGAGAACCAATTGCCTCCGCATCATGGCGTGGCGGAGGAGCAGGTCACGGCGGAAGGCGCCACAGGACAGGGCGATTCTCCAGCGACGGAAATCCGACCGGGCAGCCGTCGTGATCGTCGCCGCGGTGGGCGAAATCGCAATCGCAGTGGCGGGAGTGGTCAGCGGGGTGAAGGTCAGGGCACCGCACCGCAGCAGGAATCACAGGGCGGAAATCGCCAACCCCACCAACAACGCCCTCCGCAACAGCCCCAGGGCGAAGGAAACAATCCACCAAACACGGGTCGCCCGAAAAAGCGTCGCCGTCACTGATTCCCATGAGCGAATTGATTCAACTTCTCACGTCGCAGAAGATCGCGGCAAGTTTTTTTGATCCCCCGGTGAGGGTTTCCGGTGCGGGCGAGCAACTGATCGTCACGGCCGGCCCCGATGAGAAGCGGGTCATCTATGTGGCGCTGCGCCACGGCGGCAAGACCGTCCGTGTCGGTTTCGCCGCGAAGGACCGCTGGACGAATGAGGAGATCGAGGAAGCAGTAGAATCCAACGGTGGAACGATGACGGAATTCCTTGAGGATGAAATGGAAGCTGATGATGAGCTGGAATTTCCCGTCCAGCATTTCCATGATACCGGCTGGTTCCACTTCGCTTGCGATATTCCCAAGTCGCCGGAATTTTTCAATACACGGGAGGGCCGCGACCTTGTCGCGTATTACTTCGGTGGGTACTGCAAGGCCATCCTGCCCATCCTCAACCGGGAAAAGGACTGAAACGACATGGCCATGACATTGACTGACGCGCGGCGCATTATTGCCGCCGCTGAGAAAGCGGCGGAGCAGATTGGCCAGCCGATGAACATTGCCGTCGTGGATGAAGGTGGAAATCTGGTGGCCCATGTCCGGATGGACGGGGCACTGATCGGCGCCATCGACATCTCCATCAACAAGGCCTACACCTCCCGCGCGTTCGAGATCGCGACGAAGGATCTGGCTGCCTACACGCAGCCCGGCGGCCCATTCTTCGGTATTCATGCCTCCAACAGCGGGAGGATCGTGATCTTCGCGGGCGGCATCCCCATCAGGAGCGATGGGAAGGTCGTGGGAGCCATCGGCGCCAGCGGTGGCAGCGGCGAGCAGGACCATGCCGTGGCGGAAGCGGGCATCGGGGCATTCTAGGCGCTTTCCAGTTGCCGCGGTTCACCCCCGCGTCCTTTCTCAAAATCCGTTGAGCATCGCATCGTTCGCACACAGCGGGTTGAATGATCTTTCCTGTTCGCAAAACACTGTCGGGCCGCCGTGCCGTCGTCATCGGCAGTGGACCCGGCGGCCTTTCCGCCGCGGTTTCGCTGGCGGTGCGTGGCGCGCGGGTGATCGTGCTGGAGAAGACTCAGGCGATTGGGCCCACCTTTCGTTCCGTCCCCGTTGGCAACCAACAGTTCCAGCAATCATTGTCCCTCGTGATGGATCCCCAGGTCCTGGTGGAGCTCTTCGCGAGCGCCGACCAGCGCACGACAGACTTCGTGGCGCTTCATCGGCGTAATCCGATCTGCCGCTTCATCTTTCCCGACCATTCGCACTTCGACCTGTCGCACGAACGCGATCAACTTGAGGAGCAGGTCGCGCGTCTGGATGCGCAGGATGGCAAACGCATCCTGGGATTCCTGCGCGAGTGCCGCGGCGTATCCGGCGGCCTGCAAACGTATCGACGCCTGCGTGCGCTCAATGGAAGCGGCGTGTGGTCGAACTGGCGATTTGTGCGATCCGCCGGTGAAATCCTGAATCCCTTCTCCTATCAGGCAAAGGTTCGCCGCACATTTCGAAGCGACAAGCTGCGGCAGGTGCTGTTTTCCATGCGTGCGCTGTCAGGGATTTCCCAGTGCCGACCGGCGGCCTTTTCCCAGGATTTCTTCGCCCGATTCCAGGAACTGGGCGGGTGGCATGTTGAAGGCGGAGGGGAGGCGATGCTGACAGCGCTGCTGCGCCTATGCGAGCTTCTTGGCGTGCAGTTCGCCACCGGAGCCGCCGTGGAACGGATCGAACTTGAAGGCGGTCGTGTGCGCCGCATCAGCGGCGACGGGTTCAAGACGCTCACGGCCAGCATCGTCGTTTCGCATTCCGAACCGTTCGATCGCCTGGGCAGGTTCCTGCCAAGGATTGATTCCCTGGAGGGGCCGATCAAGCGCGCATGGAAGCATCCCAGGGCCACGTCGCATTGCACGCTGCTTGCAGGCGTCACTCAGCACTTCGATCAGCTTGCGCCGCGCACGGTGATCGTCAGCGCGGACACGACGGAGGAATCGCGATTCACGGATGCATGGAAGATTCCCTCCGCCGAGCCATCCCTCGTGATTGAAAATGCGACGACGGAAAGCACCCCCGCAGGGGAAATGTTGCTGGGGATTCGCGCCGTTGTTCCGCCCGCCAGCACTCGATTCCAATGGTCGGACCAGGAAGGGAAGGACTTTCGCGCGCGGATGATCGCGGTGTTGAAGGAGGCGGGCCTCGCCAAGTTCGATGCATCGATCAAGGATACGCACTTTGTGTCGCCATCGTCGCCGGAGGCCGATGCGCTGCCATTGGGTGGAGACGCGGGTTACGACGCATCGTCGCTGCGGCGGCTGGAGCGCATTCCATTCAACCGCGTGGAACAGATTCCCGGATTGTACCTCGCATCTGGTTACGCATTTCCCGGCCCGGGATTCGTCAACGAATTGCTCTCGGGCATGATAGCGGGCGTCTGTGCGAGCGAGGACGCCTTGTAGCCGGGCGCTTCGCCTCCGTGCGGCGTTGGACCCTGCTCAGCCGCCGATGTCTTCCAGTTTCTTTTGCAATTCCGCCTTCCGCAGTGCGTTCAGCAGCGCATCCATTTTGCCTTCGATGACGTTGTCCAGGTCATAGAGGGTCAGGTTGATGCGATGATCCGTCACGCGGTTCTGGGGAAAATTGTAGGTTCGAATGCGCTCACTGCGGTCGCCGCTGCCGACCATGTTCTTGCGCAGGTCGCTTCGTGCCTTCATCTCCTCCTCACGCTTCATGTCAAGCAGGCGGGTGCGCAGGACCGTCATGGCCTTCGTGCGATTCTTGAGCTGGCTTCGCTCGTCCTGGCACTGCACGATCAGTCCCGTCGGCAGGTGAACAATGCGAACGGCGGAGTAGGTTGTATTCACGCTTTGTCCGCCTGCGCCGGAAGAGGTCATTGTATCGATGCGCAGGTCCTGATCGCGAATTTCGACGTCGGCTTCCTCGGCCTCGGGAAGCACCGCGACCGTGGCTGCGCTGGTGTGGATGCGCCCCTGCGTCTCCGTCTGCGGGATTCGCTGCACGCGATGCGCGCCGCTCTCATGCTTCAGGTGCGAATAGGCGTTCTTGCCACGCACGTTCAGGATCACTTCGCGAAATCCACCCAGGTCGTTCTGTGCGGAGCTGATCATCTCCACGTTCCATCCAACTCGTTCTGCGTAGCGCATGTACATGCGGAGGAGGTCACCGGCAAAAAGCGCCGCCTCGTCGCCGCCGGTTCCGGCACGGATTTCCAGCAGGATGTCGCGATCATCCAACGGATCGGGCGGGAGCAGTCGCAGTTGCAATTCCTCCGCGAGGCGTTCTCCCAGGGTCGCCGCTTCCTGCAATTCGGTCTCCGCCATCGCGCGCAGCTCTGCGTCCTTCTCGTCCCTCAGCATCTCCTCCGCCTGCCGGAGGCGCGATTCGACACTGACCAACTCCTGCGCGATGTTGATCGTCTGGACCAGTTGGGCGTGCTCGCGGCCAAGCTCCGCCATGCGCTTCGGGTTGCTGCCAACCTCCGGCGAACCGAGCTGGTTTTCCAACTCCTTCAGGTGCTCCAGGAAGCCCGCAAGGCGTTCTGCGGCAGAAATCTTTCCGGGTGTTGTCACAAGGTTTTCTCGTAGATGCGATGCGTCTTGTAGTGACGTCCGCCCAATGATTGCAACGTGCGGTTCATCAGCACATTGTCCTCAAGGATCCATCCCATGTCGGCTGCGGAGAAGCCGATCTTCCTGCACTCGCGCACCGTCTCTGAAATCAGGATCGATTCAAGCCCGCGCCCGCGATATTCCTTCACGACGCCCATCGTCAGCATCCTGATTGTGTGAATCCGTTTTCGCAGCAGCAGGAACAGCGCAATTTCCGCCGGGCCAAGCCTCCCGCGCAGGTGGCGGAGGATCATGTTGTAGTCGGGGAGCGTGAGCGCGAAGGCGACCGGTTCGCCGGCGACCTCGATGAAACGCAAGAGGTCCGGTATGAGGAGTGGCTTCAGTTCCTTCGCCATGAAGTCGATTTCCGCGCGCGTCATGGGAACAAACCCCCAGTTCTTCTCCCACGCGGCATTGTAGACCTTTCGTACCAATTCCAGTTCCGCGGGAAAATTCCCCATGTCCACCGCGCGACAAACAACACTCACCTTCTTGTCACGCCCGGCGATCTTCTCCCGAACACGATCGGCAATGCGGTGCAGCCGCTCGTCGTAGTTGTCCTCGTCCACCCACCAGGAGTAGAGGTCCTTGGCTTTCACATAGCCGGCGGCTTCGATGTGGCGCGGATAGCTTTCGGGGTTCCACGGCATCATGACGGTCGGCATCGCATCAAAGCCCATCACCAGGGCACCGCATTCCTCGTTCGTGCTGAAGGAGCAGGGCCCCCGCATGGCAGACAGGCCGCGTGACCTGCACCACGACTCGGCCTCCGCCAACAGCGCGCGAAAAATTTCGGCATCCGCATAAGAATCCAGGAATCCGAAGAAGCCGATCTTCTCCTCGTGGAACTGGTTGTGGGCGAAGTTCTCGATCGCGGCGATGCGCCCCACGCATTCGCGCCCGCGAAATGCGAGGAAGTACTCCACCTGTGCGTGTTGGTGGAAAGGATGCTTGTTGCGGTTCAGCAGGTCGCGCACCGCCATGCGCGGCTGCGACACCCAGTGATCGGTCTTCGCATGGATGCGAAAGGCGATGTCGATGAACAATGCCATCATCCGGTCACTGCGGACCGGTTTGACGGTTATGGGTGCCGCGACGTTCAAGGGGCGGTGGCCGCCGATGTCGCCGTTGCGGTGGTCTGTGCATCACCCGCAGTTGCGGCGGCTGCCTCCTCCTTGCGCTGCTGCGCCAATTGCATGCGCCAGGACTGGGCGCTCTGCGCCACGGGGGTATTTGCGTTCTCCTTCTCCATCTGCGCCAGGAGTTCATCCGCCTTGTCGTACATCTTGTTCTGTATATACAGCTTGGCGATGGCGAACTGCGAGTCCAGCGCAAGGCGCGTCGCGGGTTGTTCGGCCATGATGCGCCGATACTGTTTTTCCGCATCATCCACCCGGCCGGCGGCGCCATAGAATGTTGCAAGCGTGTTCAACTTGCCGGCGCGTTCGTTCAGGTTTAGTTCCCCCTCAATCTCCTTCTTCATCAGCTCCTCGCCCTTTGCGAAAGCCTCGTCAGACTTTGCCTGGTCTTCCATCTGCTTGAAGTTGATGGCCTGGGCCATGTAAAGCTGCGACGCGATGGGATCGTCGGGGTACTTTGCGAGGTACTTGTTGTAAACCTCGTTGCTGGCCGCGAAGTCCCCCTTCTGGCGATGGAACTGTGCCAGTTGCTCGCGCGCCGTGCCGCGCACACCACCATCCGCATCCTCCAGCATCGTCGCTTCCATTCCCTTGATGCCAAGCTTCTGCGTTTCCTCGTCGGATGAGGAAAGTTGCAGCACCTGCACCAGCGAGGTCATGTAGGCCAACTCCTGCGGCTTGTCCTTCAGTTGCTCGGCGGCATCCTGTGCCAGTTTGATTGCGCCGGGCAGGTCATCATTCTGTGCCGTCAGTTCCACCATCCCCTGGTATGCTTCCATGCCGCGTGGGTCTGCGAAACCGAGCTTGTCGTGGACGGTCTTCAGGAGGTTTATCGCCACGGGAATGCTTTCGCGGCGGCCCTGCATGACATAGACACGCGCCAGCAGGAGCCGTGCGTCATTCGTCGCCGGGTCGTCAGGAAATTGATCAATGATGTCCTTCAGGGTAATCTGCGCGAGGGGCAGTTGCTGCTCCTGCAGCAGGGTCATCGCTTCCTTCAACCTTTCCTCGGCTGTCTTCTTCTTGCAGGCTGTCATGCTTCCCATGACGGTCAGTGCCAGCATCAGCATGAGGATGTTGAATGTTCTGCGCCACATTTGGCTGCTCATATCAGTTCAAACTCCTTGGATGCTGCAATCAAGCCGTGTTGGTGCCGGGCGCGGCAAGGCGGAATGAACAAAAGTTCCGTCCATGCCCGCCGGAAAAATGATTTTCGCTGAAAGATGGTCCGGGACTATTTTTTCGGAATCACCTTGATGTCCACGGTGACAGGGTCACTGAAGGATTGGCCATCGCCCACCTTCAATTCCAACTTGAAATCGCCGGAAGTGAAGAATTGCGCATCGATCCGTGATGCCTGGGTGGCAAATTCCTTCCGCTCCCCACCGTTGCTGGTGCCGGATTCTGTGAGGCTCACGCGGCCATCGGCGGGAGCCTTCTGCTCCCAGTAGTAGGTCAACTTGTCGTTCTCGCCATCCTTTGTCCCCGACGCGTCGATCGTCACGATCTCATTCACCGTCGCGGTGGAGGAGGCCATCGGGGCGATCAGCGCCACGGGCTTCGTGTTTGGTGGCTTGGATTTCAGCATCGGCAGGATGAACACCACGCCCGCGCCAATGACGATGATGGCTATTACGATGGGGATGATTTTTTTTGCGACGTTGGAAGGGGGACGATATACAGGAGCTGCGGGCGCATGAGTCCTTGCGGGGCCAACTTGCAACACCCTGCCGCTGGGTTCGTCCTTCGCGGCAACGGCGTAGGGATTTACATCCTCCGTGGGAACGTTTCTGACGGGCTGGCCGGATCGCGAATCACGCCGCACGGAACCGGAAATGGGGTCCCTCGCGGGCGCATGCTGCCCGGTGCCGGGTGCGTGCACCATCGCTGGCGGCGGGGCGTAGGGATTCAGATCCTCATCAGGGGAGTGAGGATGCGGGGTGGTGATTGCAGGGCGCTGACCACTGCCATGGGAAGGTGGGTCCTTGGCCGGTGTGTGATGCGCCGCTTCGCGCAGCGCCCCGGCGACTTCGCGATAGGAACCAGTCACCGGGTCCTTCGGCGCCCCCGTCACCGGATCACGGTAAATCGGCACATGCGGCGACGACGAGCGGGCGACCGGGGAATCGATGGGAGTCCCTTGGCCGCCGAACGTTGGGGTTGTCCCTTGATGATGGGCGCCCGAACGGAATGACGCCATTTGCGCCTTCGCTTCCGCGATGCGGCGGGCCTCATCCTCGCACAGGCGTTTCACGACAGCCTGAACATTGAACAGGTTCGTAAACTCACCCGTACCATCGGGACGGGGGTGCATTCCCATCAGAATGCGCGCAATGGCAACATCCACACCGGCCAGCGCCGAGGAATGCATGTTCGGCGCACGCCTCACCTCCTCGCGCAATTGTTCGAAACTGTGGCGGGTGGAACCAGCTGCCATGCGCGTCAGGATGTTCTTGACCGCTTCGACCTCACCCGCTTCGTTGGCGGGCGCGGTGGACGTATAGACGCCAACGCGCTGCTGTTCCACCATGCGTTGCAGCAGGGGGCTCGCCTCCAGTGTCGGAGGCTGGACGGTACCCACGGGCCAGCGCGATGTGATGCGGATGTCACCGGAATCCTGCAACACAATGTGCTCGCTGTCAAGCTTGTGGAATCGCGTTGAGCATTGTCGCAGTTCCAGCAACTCGTCGATCAACTTGCTTGCGAAGGAAGCCCACTCATAGGGCGCGATGAATTTCTGGTGGTTGATTTCATCATCAAGCGGGGCGCCCGTCACCAATTCCATGATGATCGTGGCGCGTCCCCTGACAGTCTCCATGCAGTAGATGCGCGGCAATGCCGGCGCCGTGTAGGTCGCCGCGAGCGAGGCCTGCTGCGTCACTTCCTCAAGGCATACGGGATCAGCGCTGGCGCGTTCGGACATCGCACGCCGCAGCGCACGATGCTCCGTGACGATGTGCTGGACGACATCGTCCTCGAAGAACCCCTTGTCGCCGAGTGGCTCCACGAAACGCCATTTGTCGGATGGGTGGATCATGGCCACATCCCCCACAACTCCTGGTCATACCATTTGCGCATGGCGTCCGTGGCGGAATCGAACTTCGGATCGTTGACGCCGAATCCCGTCAGGCAATCCATGAAGAATTGAAGCAATTCCTGCTGGGGGAACAGGCGTGATATACGATCGCGCACGCGGGTGAAGTGCATTTCATCCCACTTGTCGTCGAGGCTGGATTCCGAAAGGGACCCGCGCATCATGAGCGTGATGATCATGAGCGCCCACTGCGCCACGTCGTGCCCCAACAGGTTTGTGGAGAGCATGAACATGTCGTCGTTCGCCTTGTTGAAGCTGTTCACAAGTGAACGATCGATCCCCGAGTCAATGAGGTAGACCTTGTTGAGCGGCCCGATGCCGTAGCTGGCCGCCGTCAGGTTGCCATTCACGATGCCATGAAAGTGCAGCGCGCAAAGCAGCGAGAGGGTTGACTCCACGACCTTTTGGGGAGTGAACACCTCCGGCATTATGAAGGGATTGTTTGACTGCGGGTCCAGGGGACGCGCCTCTTCCTTGAATTCCACCGCCGCCAGAAAACCGTCCCCCATCCATGCGTCGCCCACGCGTGGCGTGCGTGCGTAGGTCAACTGCCCGTAGCGCCGCAGCACCGCCACCGCGGACTGCACTTCTGTCTCCTTCACGCCCTTTTCCACGGTAATGCGGTGAAAGAAGCACTGCGCGCCGGTGGATTTTTCCCGCGCACGAAAAATCTCATAGCCGGTGCCTGATCCGGCCGACTCATTCACGTCGTAATGCGCTGATTGATCTTTTAGTTCAACCATGACGCCTTCCAAGGTTACGCGGGTTTCAGTGACTTCAGAGTTATGACGAACTCAACTGCGCCTTCATTGACGCGCAAGAAAGACCACCAGCGGTGAAGAGGCAATCATTTCTCACATCGTAAAATAACCGACCGGGAGCATCCAAGGCAACTGCAAATCCGAGTGCTAATCCTGCCAAAGAATGGGTATGGAGCGTACCTGCGCCGCGAGTTGTTCATGAAGGACCTTGTTTGTCGCCAGCAGGCCGTGCTCAATGACGTAATTCTTCCTGTTATACCGCACTGCATTGCCTTTCAGGTCCGTCAGTGTGCCGCCCGCCTCCAGCAGAACCGCGTGTGGAGCGCACGTGTCCCATTCCTTGCACTGGCCACGCGCCGTGTTCACATAGGCATCGGCCACTGCGCTGGCCACGTCGCACAACTTCACTCCCAACGACCCCTTGCGGGCCATGTGGGCCGGTTGAAGTCGTTCCACCACCGCCGTCATCCGGTTTCCCCAATGGGATCGCGTCGCGACAAGGTTCATCGCCTTCGGGTCTGCCTGTTGGGACACCGCGATGCGCTCCTTTGTTCCGGTCCTGATGTCCTCACGCCAGGCACCGCCCCCCGCAACCGCAGAGAACAACACGCCGTGCGCTGGAAGATAGAGCACGCCCATCAGCGGATCCTGTCCCTGCTCGTCCCCGCCGCCGGACAGGCCAATCTGGATGGCGAAATCCTGAAGCCCTTCGATGAAATCGCGGGTGCCATCGATGGGATCGATGATCCAGCAATACGCCTTTCCCAGCCGGATGGGATCCTTCTCCGTTTCCTCCGTGAGGAAGCCGAAATCGCGCGCATCGTGCCGTTCGCGAAGGTATGTGGTGATGATCTCGTCAGCCAGGAGGTCTGCCTCCGTGGCCGGGCCTTCGCCCTTCTTCTCAATGATCCTGAATTTGCCGCGATGGAAGTGCGCGATCTTTTTCCACGCCAGCAACGCGGCCTGGCGGGCATTCTCGCAACACTTCCTGAGGTCGATGGTCGTCATGGTGAAAAGCATTCCGCTCTTCCCTGTTGCAGTCAACGCTGTCGACGTTTTTGCTCAGGAAAATCAACCACCACCAAAGGATTTTCCGTGGCCATCAAGAGTCCCCACCTGCTGAAGAGCGGCGACACAATTGCACTGCTGGCTCCATCCAGCCCGCTGAAGAACGAAGAAGAGCTTGCTGGCTGCGTGAAGTTCGTCGAGGGCCTGGGGCTGAAGGTGAAGGAATATCCCAGCGTCCGCCTGCGCGAAGACTATCTTGCCGGCAGCGACAAGCAGCGCGCGAAGGACCTGAACAATGCGTTTGGCGACAAGCACGTGCAGGGCGTCTTCTGCATGCGGGGCGGGTATGGGGCGCAGCGCCTCCTTCCGCTGATCGATTGGAAGCTTGCCGCGAAGTCGCGCAAGTTGCTCCTGGGATTCAGCGACATCACCTCGCTCATCGGCGGGCTTGCCAGCCAGAGCAACCTGGCATCGCTCCATGGGCCAACGCCGAGCTATTTCCTGCATGGCAAGCCGGGCGAGGCGGAATCGCGCGAGGCGCTTCGCAGGTTCATTTTCGGAGAGCTTCCGAAGAAGGTCTCCTACCGCGAACTCTGTGGCAGCGCATTCAAGCCGCAGACGATTCGCAAGGGAAAGGCGAAGGGTGTCCTTGTTGGCGGCAACGCAAGCGTGTTCGTTTGCTTCATGGGAACGAAGTACGTGCCGAAGGCGAAGTCGATGATCCTGTTCCTTGAGGAGATTGGCGAGAAGCCTTATCGCATCGACCGCTTTGTCGCCCATATGATCAATACCGGGTACATGAAGAATGTTGGCGGTGTCGTGCTCGGTGACTTCACCGATTGCGAGCCGACAGGAGGCGATCAGCGCAAGGCGCTGGAGGTGCTGGCGGATTGCCTCACGCCGCTGAAAATTCCCGTGTTGGCGGGGCTGCCCATTGGCCACGCGCGCCCATCGTATCCGCTCATGATGGGGAAGGAAGTAACGCTTGATGCAACCAAGGGGGACCTTGTCAGCTAGCAAGGCCCCCGCGTCGTTTCCCTTGGAAAGACCTTAGAACTTTTGTCCGTCTGTCGCGGTGATCTTGCGGAACTCGGCAAGCAGCTGCCGCGTGATTTTGCCCGCGCCGCTTCCAATTGGGCGGCCGTCGATGGTACTGACAGGAACGATTTCCGCCGCGGAACCAGTGAGGAAAACTTCATCCGCGTCGTAGGCTTCATACAACGTCATTGGTTCCTCGCGGGTGGGGACGTCAAGATTCTTCGCAATTTCCAAGACTGCGTCGCGGGTGATGCCACGCAGCGCACCCTGATACGTCGGCGGCGTCGTCAGCACCCCGCCCTTCACGATGAAGAAGTTGTCACCGGTGCATTCCACGATGAAGCCGTTTCGATCGAGCATGATCGCCTCCTGCACGCCGGCCTGCACCGCTTCCATTTTTGCCATGATGTTGTTCAGGTAATTCAGCGACTTGATGCGCCCACTCAGCGCATCGGGGGCGTTGCGGCGCGTGGATGCAGTGATGATGGGCAGGCCGGATTGATAGAATGATTCCGGGTACAATTGGATTGTCGTCGCAATCACCACCAGTCCTGGCGCCGTGCAAAGGAAGGGATTCAGGCCAATGGTGCCCTCGCCACGCGTCACCATCATGCGGATGTAGCCGTCCGTCAGCTCATTGCGGCGGCAGGATTCGACAATGATCTCCGTGAGCGCTTCCTGCGACCAAGGCATCTTGATCATCAGGATCCTAGCGGAGCTTTCCAAGCGCTCCAGGTGCTGTTTCAGGCGGAAGATGTTGCGCTGGTAGAAGCGAAGCCCCTCGAAGATTCCGTCGCCGAACTGGAACGCGTGGTCAAACACGCTGATTTTTGCGTCCCTTTTGGCAACAAACTCGCCATTGATGTAGATGATATCCTTCATGAATTGGGTCCTTGGAATTTCGTTGTGTGGTCAGCGGATGATTTCACATTCCCACCCGTCATAGTAGCCGTTGCACTCGTTGCAAACGGATTCGCAGGTCTCCGTGACCTTCTCGATCGAATCCGTATCCGTGGGCGAAACGCGCTGGAACATCATTGACCATGGGTAGGCTTGCTTGGGCATTTCCGACGGGGCAGTGGGACGAAAGCCCTTCTTCGTCAGCTGGCTCGCGGCAAGCTCCGCATCATGAAGCCTGAGGAACATTCCGTAGAAATTGATGACGCGCGGCGCGGCTGGATTGTCGCCTTCCTTCCGAAGGAGCGCGAGGATCTCCGCGTTGCGGTGTCGGCGAAATTCCGCGTTCGACGGCAGGAATTTTGCCCGCACGAAGTTGTAGGATGGATCGCTCTCCGTATAGATGCTCCAAGTATAGCGCCGCCCCCTGATGCTCGCTGCGGGTGGCTTCGCCAGCACATCCGCCGCGCGGCAGTGCAGCACTGTGACGTGATGGAACTGATGATGAAGGTGCCCCAGGAAGATGGCGTTGTCATCGTCGGGAATCCTGAGCAGCAGTTCGCGCTCCGCATCGATCAATTCACGATGTTCTTCCTCGGAAGGAAGGCCGTCATTGCCGGGTGCCTTCAGCGCGGTCACCGCCCACACGCGCCAGGGGAAGCGCTCGTGTTGCACCACACTCCATGCGTTCAGGTTCACATGGGCCATTGCGCTCCCTTCCGGGAGGTGGCGCGGGAAAGCTGTCAAGGGTTGATTCAGAAATTCCTGGAAAAAGGCCATCGGAAGTCTGGATTCGATTGTGAAGTCAGGGGAAGAATTACGATTTCGACATTGAATGCATCAAGCCAAAGGTTGGAGAAAAAATCGCACGGGGTCAGTTAGAAGACTGGAGATGAAAGATTTCCAGTCATTTGGGTGGTACCACATGTTGTATAGAAATCTATCCGAATTATACCATGAAACGTTGATTTAACTCATGTTGCAAAAGTTCTTCGCAGCATCCTGCCCGGCGACAAAAGGCTTGAACACGCACCCCGTGCACTGATACCTGTACAGTCTCACTAAGAACTCGCTCTAGACTCTCAGAATTCCTGAGCTTTCGACATAATTATGATGCTGATAACCCCCCTCATGTGGGAAAAAGCGATGGGTCAGATTCGCAAGGCGCTCGGGGATGAGGCCTACTCCTCCTGGATCGCTCCGCTGACCTTGGAAGATTACGATGCAGAGCAAAACCGGCTGACCGTTGCGGTTCCCAACGAATTCTACAAGCGCTGGATTCAAAAACGGTACCTGCCGCACATGAGTTCCGCCTTCAACCATGCCATGGGGGACTCCGTCCAGCTTGAGATGGTCGTGCGCGAGGGCGACAGTCTTCGCCCGCAGGCCAGCCCTGTTCCCGAGGCGTCGCAGGAGGATTTTCTCGCTCCGCTCACGGAAAGCGATGACAGCTTGCAGATCGAGGCGTTTCAGGCCGTTGGCCGTGGGGTTTCGCCTGCCACGCCGACGCCGGCCACAGTCCGTCGTGGCCGTTTCGACACACCTGCCCCGGTCCAGCCCGTTGGTGCCCCCCGGCTCAATCCACGCTACATTTTCGATGACTTCATCGTGGGGGAGAGCAACCGCTACGCCCATGCCGCCGCTGTCGCTGTGGCCGAGCCCAAGGGTGGAAGGGCTTTCAACCCGCTTTTCATCTACGGCGGATCGGGACTTGGCAAGACGCACCTGATGCAGGCCATCGGCCACAAGCTTTGGCAGGCCGATCAGCGCCTTCGCGTGCTTTACGTCACCTCGGAGCAATTCATCAACGGGTTCATCGACTCCATCCAAAGCAAGCGTCCGATGGAATTCCGCAACGCCTACCGCAATGTGGACCTGCTGCTGATTGACGACGTTCAGTTCCTTACTGGTAAGGAACGCACCCAGACGGAATTCTTCCACACATTCAACGCGCTGTATGACGCCGGAAAGCGCATCGTCGTCACCAGCGATCGTCCGCCAAAGGATCTCGCCACTCTGGAGGATCGCCTCCGTTCCCGCTTCGAATGGGGCCTGCTGGTCGATATCCAGCCGCCGGATCTGGAAACGCGCATCGCCATCCTCCGGAAGAAGGCGGAGCAGGAGGGCGTCCGCCTTCCCAATGATGTGATTCTCTTCATCGCGGAACGCGTGACGCAGAACATCCGCGAGATGGAAGGCACGCTCAAGCGCCTCCGCATGGCGTCCTCGCTGCACAATCGCACGATCGACCTTGAAACCGCCCGCGACGTGCTTGGTCATTTGAATCTCGGCGCGCCGCAGCCGCGCGTAAGTGTTGATGATGTGCAGCGCGCCGTGTGCGCATACTTCGGCATTCGCCCCAACGACCTGCTTGGGAAGAATCGCTCGAAAAAGTTCAGCCAGCCGCGCCATTTGGCGCAGTATCTTTGCCGCAAACTGACGAACCTGAGCTTCCCCGACATCGCGCAAAAATTCGGAGGCAAGGATCACACCTCCATCATTTATGCCTGCCGCAAGGTGGAGAGCGCGATCAGCAAGGACTCCAACATGTCGAACGTCGTCGCCCACCTGACGAAGCAGGTCACGAAGGGCTCGGATCAGTAGGAAGGCAATCGGCTCCAGACAAGGGTTTTGTCCAATGCGGTGCGCGCCTCGCGCACCGCTTCCTTTTTCCGGGTTTCGTGAAGATGCATCTTTTCCCAGCCCCTGACCTCCTGTCCGCCGCAATTCAATGCGCCTGCTAGTCACCGGTGCCAATGGCCTCGTCGGCTCGGCTGTGTGCCGCGAAGGGCTTGCACGTGGCCATGGTGTCTTTGCTCTGGTGCGCGAGAACTCGGATCTGTCGCTGGTGCCGGAAGCGTGTACGCTGCTGTTCGGCGACTTTACTTCATACCACGATGCGTCACGCGCCATCACTGATTCACGCGCGGACGTGGTCATTCACGCAGCCGCCGTCGTTTCCACCGGGCGCCCTGACCTGGAAAAGTCGCTGGGCGTGAATGTCGAAGGCACGCGCCATCTTGCCCGTGCCGCGCGGGATGGTGGCGTGAAGCTTTGGTTGCAGGTCAGTTCCATGAGTGCCCACGCGGACAATCGTTCGATTTACGGCGGGACGAAGTTCGCCTGCGATCAGGTGGTTCGCGCGGCGGGGATCCCTTTCATTATCTTCCGGCCCAGCCTTGTTTACGCAGGGATACCACGGGGGATTTTTTTCAAGCTCGTCTCGATTTGCAGCAAGGCCTCGCTCCTTCCGCTGGTTGGCGACGGCAGCGAACCCGTGCGTCCAATTCATGCGGACGACCTTGCAGCGACGATGATTCGTTCAGTCGGGGTCTCATCCGCCGTTGGTGGAACGTATCCGCTGGGCGGGGCTGATCCGATGACCTTTCGCGGCCTTGTTGGGGAAATTTGCACCGGGCTGGATCGACACCCGCGCATCATCCCCGTGCCACGACCCATTTGCAGGCTGGGCGCGTTGGCGCTGGAATTGATCAGCGGGAACCCACCACTGACAACGGACAACATTGAGGGGTTGTTGCGTGCGCAATTCGTGGATCACGCGCGGGCGGGCGCCGAGCTTGGACACGCACCGAGGGCATTTCGTGTGGGGCTTCGCGAATCCTTGGAGGAAATGCAGTCGGCCCTCCCTGGCGTTGCCTAGGCAAACCCGCCGATCCGTTTTACCTCGCCGCCCAGCACGCGGAAGTGCGCCGCAACCGGCAGTCGCGTCTCAATCGTTGACGCATCCGTGGAGGTGATCAGCGATTGCAGTCCACGCTTGGACAGCAACTCCGCGAAGCGTTCGATGCGGGACTGGTCCAGATCGCCAAGAATGTCGTCCAGCAACAGCACGGGCGTTTCCGCGGAAAGAATTGTCAGCACTTCAACCTCTGCCAGCCGCAATGCCAGCGCGATGGTGCGCGCCTGCCCCTGGCTGCAAAACGTACGCGCGTCGCGATCATTGAGGGAAAACGCCACGTCGCCGCGGTGCGGCCCGTTTTGCGTGAAGCCACGTTCCGCATCAGCTTCACGATCATGTTCCCACAGGTTCAGCAGGCGCGATTTCAATTCGGACCGCATCGGGTTGTCGTCACTCAGGCACTCCTTGGGGAGCCCCGCTGCGCGCGGCCAACCGGATTCATGACTCATCTGAAAGCGATCACGCCCGCCCGTCAGTTGGTGCAGGTGTTCCTGGGCGAGCATCGCGAAATGACGGATCATGCGTTCGCGCGCCGTCAGCAGCTTGGCTCCGTATTCCGCCATCTGGTTCTCGAACACGTCGAACTGTTCATTGCTGGTGGAAAATTGGTCGCGCAGCAGTGCGTTTCGCTCTCGCAGCGCCAGCGCATAGCGCTGCATCACCTGTAGGTCGTAACGACTTGTTCGCGCCAGCAGCTCACCAATCAGCGCACGACGCAATTCCGGGCCGCCGCGCACCAGCTCAATGTCCGTCGGTACGAAGACAACGGTGTTTAGCACGCCCCACAGGTCGCCGAGCTTTGCCAGCTTGTTGCCGTCAACCCAGCACACCTTTTCCGTGGGCGTGATGGCGCACCGAACCTTGTGTTGTACCTCATGGGAAACGAACGAGCATTCTGCGGCGGCGAAGCGCCCCTCATCCGCAGGCGCATCGGAAGGCTTGAAGCGGATGCAGTCGCGATCCCGAGATGTGCGGAAGCTGCGGCCACTCGAAAGATAACTGACCGCTTCCAGAAGGGACGTTTTCCCCTGCGCGTTTTCCCCGGAAAAGAGATTCAATCCCGGCGCCAGCCCGATGGCCTGCTTGTGAAGCAACCTAAAGTTCTCCGATGTCAGTTCGCTGATGTGCACCGGGCGGTCACCGGAAGAAGGAAATGTCGAAGATGACGACCAGCATGAAGCCAACGGAGATGATGCCGTTTGCAGTGAAGAAAGCCGCATCCACACGGGACAGGTCACGCGGATTGACGAGCCGATGCTGGTGTTCCATGAGCGCGCCGATGGCGATGACCCCCAAGCCCGAAAGAATTCCCAGGTCCGCTGCCAGCCAGAACAGGGCGAAGAAAATCAGGGACGCAACGTGTACCCTGCGCGCCATTGCGAGCGCGCCAGCGACACCCAGCTTCTTCGGAATTGAATGAAGTTCCTTCTCTGTCTTGTCGACCTCCACGTCCTGACAGGAATAAATCATGTCGAAGCCCGCCACCCAGCAGATCACCGCAATGGAGAGCAGGAGAGGAACCAGGGAAATGGATTCGCGCACGGCAAGCCACGCGCCGATGGGAGCCAAACCCAGCGCAAAACCCAATACGAGGTGAGACCAATCCGTCACGCGTTTCGCATAACTGTACGCGAACAGGATCGCCAGAACCGGAGGGGCAAGGTACAGGCAGGTTTCGTTCAGCATCGCAGCCGCCAGGAAGAAGGTGAGCGACGCCACGATCAGTGCCCCCATCATGAACTGGACGCTCAGGGCGCCCGTCACCAGCGCGCGCCCCGCCGTGCGGGGATTGCGTGCGTCGAAATCAGCGTCTGCCACGCGATTGAACGCCATCGCCGCTGTTCGCGCACCCACGCACGCAACGACGATCCAAAAGGTCTTCCACGAGCCGGGCCAGCCGTGCGCCGCCAGCACCATCGCGATCACGGCAAACGGCAGAGCGAACACTGAATGGGAAAATTTGATCGATTCCAGGAACAGGACGATCCTGTCACCGCGCACGGCATCGTCCGGATCCATTGTCTGTTTCAAGGTCATGTTTCGGATTGGGTTTCCGGCGGCTTTGGAGTGCAATGAAATTGAAGCTGACGCCGCACGCGATGCCAACCCTCCAACTACATGTTGAAAATCGTCCTGCCTGGGAAATGCATCATCACCTTCCCATGCTGTGGCCATGGTTTTTCAAGGTTGAGACCATCACGGAATCCCGGCGTTTTTTTTCCACCCTCCTCGATGCGGCGGAATTATTTGGGGGAAATGTCGCCGCGACTCAGGCAAATCCCTATCTCGCCCGCACACTGGGAATCTTTGAAGAGGTCCGGACTGAGAACTTTTTCCGGCAACTCGGTGAACCTCCCGATGCCATCCTCTCCCTGGATGTCGCCATGCTTGAAAGGGAGCGTCACTATTCCGTTGAGAATGCCGCCCGGGAGTGGAAGGGCTTTTTCGCAGCCATTGCGGAAGGGAACGAGAAGCAGGCCTTTGGGCATCTGGAACGCGCGACGCTTTCCCCGCTTCTACTGACGGGCAACCATGCACGCGACACGCTCGCCCTTCGATCAGCGACCGACGTCCTCGGTCTGGGTGATCAGGACCGGGCTGCGGCATTGGTGCAACTCTTGATGGGGCGGCCTGTTTCGCGCGCCGCGAAGGCTCTCAACGTGCTCTGGGTGGAGCGAGCCGCCCGGCTTCCCATTGCCGAATTCAAGGAGCGCCGCGGCATCGTGGGGCGACTCTTCGGCAAACCACGCTAAGCAATCGCTTGCATCACCGCCCCCTGGTTACGTTCCTTGTCCCATGCGCGTCGCACTCAGTGCCCTTCAACAACGGAACTTTCTAACGGGAACAGGCCGCTATCTGGCGGAAGTCTTTCGTTCCCTCGTGGCCCAGCGCCCCGATTCACACTTCCTGCTGTACGCAAAGGAGGACCAGCGCTCGCTGTTCCCCTTCGATGGAACGAACGGTGAGTTGCGCATCCTTTCAGGGTGCCCTTCGTCGCCCATAAAGCGCACGTTGTGGGAGATGGCAAATTTTTCCGGCGTCCTGCGCGGCGACCAGGTGGACCTGTATCACGGGCCTGCGAATTTCTTGCCGCCACGAAAAATTTGTCCCTATGTGCTCACCCTGCATGACATGGTGTATTTTCACAATCCCGGCCGCACATTTTACGCACGCGCCAAGTACTGGCAGTGGTACATCCGCGCAACCTGGCGAATGGCGGATTCCATCATCACGGTCTCGGAGTTTTCCAAGCAGCAGATCATGAAGTACATTCCTGTGCCTGCGGATCGGATCCATGTCGTCTACAATGGCGTGGATGAGCGCTTCTTCGCTGATCCGGCACCGGAGTTGCGCGCACGCGTGCGCAGCGGGATGAAACTTGAGCGACCATACATTCTCTATGTGGGCAGGCTCGATCCTGACAAGAATGTGGATCGCCTTGTGGCGGCGTACAAGAAGTTCGTCGATTCAGGAATCGTGGATCACGATCTTGTCATCGCCGGCGCGAAGGAATTTGAATGGTCTGGTACGTACAAGTTCGTAATGGAGAACAAGCTGGACGAGCGCGTTCATTTCACCGGCTACATCGCGGATGATCTGCTTGTGCCACTCTACAGCGAAGCTGCCGCGTTTTGCTTTCCCTCCCTCAACGAGGGCTTCGGGCTTCCGGTCCTTGAAGCGATGGCGGCGGGGCTTCCCGTCGTCACCAGCAACATCAGTTCGCTACCGGAAGTCATCGGCGACGCAGGCGTACAGGCCGATCCTTTTTCCGTTGATGAGATTGCCGCCGGTCTAAGGAAAGTCCTCCAGCCCACGACCGCGCGGGAATTTTCGGAGGCGGCCCGCGCCCGCGCCCGGCAATTCTCATGGCAGCGCGCCGCCGAGCAAACCTATCAGGTCTACGAAGAAGTCTTGAAGAGTGTGAAATGAAGGAACCGGAACTCACCCACAACGAAGTGACGCGACAGGCGCTCGACCTTGCCCGTGCCGGCGGCGACGGCCCTGCGCAGGCGCGCAAGCTGCTGGAGGATCAGCTTCGCGCCGATCCCGAATCCTTCCCGCCCTTGGACGCAGAGGTCGAAGTCCTCCAGTCCATGCATGAGCCGGAATTGGCGGCGCGCCTTCTTGAGGAGTACATCAGGTTTTATCCGGAGAACACCAATGCTTCCGCGCGCCTTGCATGGTTGCGCTGGGAGGAGGGCAGCCGCGAGGAGGCACTGGCAGAGATCAAGGCTGCCGTGGCCCGCGATGGCACCAACACCCGCGCGCGTTGGTGGTTGCTGAAGTGGCTGGATGCCGTGGGCGATTTCACTTCCCTGAAGAAGTTCGCGCAGGAGGGTGTGCAACGCGATCCTGACAATGGATACTTCATCCTCATGGTCGCGCGGGCCGCAGCGCACTTGAAGGAGGAAGACCTCGCGCGTTCCTCGTTCGTGGAGGCGCTTCGCATTGATCCCACGTCGGAGGAAGTCCTCACCTCCCATGCCGATTTTCTGATCACGATCGGGAAGACCAAGGAAGCGGCGGAGTTGCTGGCCCCGCATCTCACCGACGATGCCAGCGCCCGCCTGCGGTCGCGCGCCATCACAGTCTTTTTCCGAATGAGCCGGAACGATGACGCCCTCAATCAGTTCCTCCGCATCATCACGGGACCATCGCAGCGAAACACCGCCGCAATTCCCGATGCTTTTCGTGCGCTGTTTCTTTCCATGCCGCCGGATCAGTCAGACGCGCTGCTTTTTTCCACGCTGGAGCGCGGACAGTTGAATGATGCCTCTGCCACGGAGTTTTGGACGCACCTGAACGCACGTTCAGCAACGCAGCAGTTGCAGCGATTATTCGATTACATCGCGCCACATTCGCTTCAATATCCCCAAACGATGATGCAGTTTCTCACACAGGCGACCCACCACCGCGCACTCGCCAGTGGGATCATGACCTGGATCAAGTCACACAGGCCGGAAATCGAAGCGAACACAAAGCTGTGGGGGAGTGTCGGGGTGTTTTTCGTCACACGGAAGCGCTGGCCCGATGCCAGCCTGCACTTGGAACATTACGAAGGCCGCCCCGGGTTGAAGCCTTGGATGATCCTCCTGTATGTTCGCGCCTTGGAAGCTGTGGGCCGCATCAATGATGCCAACCATCATTGCCGGCGCGCGTTGCAACTCGATCCCGACAAGGCCGAGGCGGGAATCCGCAGCCGATTGGCGTTCAATCTTGCGCTTGATCACCTGGCGTCGACGGCAAAGGTCATCATCCTCGATCTTTCCCAAAAGGGTAAGGATGCGGCTGTCGCCGCCGATATCGTGAGGATGATCGCAGTGGAATCACTGGCGGGCGCCGCCAAGGTGAACACCTTCGCCCTGCGCAAGGAGCTCTTCGATGAGGCAATGCGCTACGCGAAGGAGGTGGCGAAGCAGGACACAACCGGCGATGCGGAAGAAGTCATCGCGCGCTTCCGCCGTCGCCTGGTGGAAATTCTTGCAAGCACGCGATTATAGGAACATGCCTCCTGCCGGAGGTTGTGAACGCCACGGGGTTGCCTGCCTCATCCGCGCAGTGTACAATGGAAGTTCATCATTCAATTCGGCAGGCGTTCCACGTCTCCCGCATCGACTGTGTTGTCATCGTTGAAATCCAGCACGGACAGCAAATCCGGATCGCTGGGAATATTTCCCAACAACAACGCCACGGCGTTCGCCTTGTTTCCAATGATGGCGTTCACGGCGGTGGAGTATTTCTTCACGAGCACCGTGCGCGTGTTGATCGCGCCATTCTCGAAGGCCCAAGCCACGACGGGCTTGCTGTCCGGTCCCAGCGTGACCGTTGGGTGATAGTGTCCGTACGCATTCCCGCTTGCTGCGGGGGCGTAATCGAAATTGCTGGTCCCTTCCCCTGTTCCCGGACTTCCCAGCGCGATCCAGTTCCCCGACGCATTGCGATAGGATGCGAAAATTTGATACTTGCCGGAGCCGGCAGGGTATTCCGCGCGAAAGGCAACGATGGGCCGCCCTGTTGCATCCAGCTTGATGTCAAAATTGGGAACGGCTGGTTCACCGTGCAGCACCTCATCGAACGTTGCCACTGCGGTCAGACCCCATGGTGCCAATGCGTCGCCGCGATCCTGCCACTGCGTCCCCGTCCACGCCATCACCTTCAGCGCGCCCGAAAACCGATTCTCGAAGGCGACGTAGAAACTCGAAGCGTTGCGCAGGCCAACCACCTTCGGATGGCGCCCGCTTCCCAAGCCAACCGTGTCCGAAGTCCCGAAGCCCGTCCAGGAATTTGACCCTGAATTGTACGTCAACACCTTCACGGTTTCGTTCACGGATGACGAGACATGGGTGTATGCGACGACCGGCCCCGCTCCGTAGAAGTAGGTGCTCGGCTGGATGTTCGTGATCAGGCTTGTCGTGCTGGCGGCGATGGGTGTCGTGTCCGAATTGTTCAGGCCCACCCATGTCGAACCTTCGAGTCGTCGGTAATAGATTCCGCGTCGCGAGGGTGTTCCCTGGGATGTCGCAACGCCTGCGCGCTCCAGCGGATCGAGGGCGATCGCAACGTCGTACACCTGGGTGTCGAACGATGACGTGTCCGTGATGCCGCCATTTTCCAGCGAAGTCCCGCGTCCGCCCCAGCCCGCTGTCGAATAGAACGAGGCGAACGCGTCCGACGAAAAAATCAGCGGCGGCGCGCCGGTCATTGCAGCAACAAACTCCTGCGGCGAATGCGCGATGCTGATGTCACTCCCGACAAGCGGTTCGAAGCCGGGAAAAACCTTTCCCTTCGTGCTTGCGGGATGCAGTTGCCACTCACCACCCAGCAGCGACAGGGCGCGCGTTTCGGATTTTGCAACTTCGCCCACGATGCGGCGGGAATTCACGAACAGCGTCGTGTTGAGGGATGGGTTGACCGCCAACTGAGGCTGCTCGGGAACTTCGCTCCCTGCACCCACCTCGCCATCGTAACTCGACAGATTGAAAATCCCGGGTGGGGTTCCCGATCCCGCGCCCAGATCCGTCCACGTCTGTGCGGGAAGTGCCGACGCAAGAAGGAGAATTCCCGATGCGGCAAATGCGATGGTTCTCAGCTTCAACGAAACGACTCCCTCATTTGGTTTTCCAGGCCTCAATCCGACTGTATGAACTGCTCATTTGTTCCCAATGCCATGGGGCGTGCCTGCGATCGCGGCGGGGGGCAACTCCCTGCCGCTGGTCCACCATTCGAATCCGGGCGCCTTCATCTGCACCAGAAAGATGCGGATTATTCCGAATGCGACGAAGCATAACCCCAGGATCATGATGGTGCAGAAAACCTTCGCGTCGAAGGGGCGCAGGAATCCCTGCATGCGTGCGCGTGCTTTCGCCGGCAGGAACGCCAGTGGCCCGAGGACCGCGAACAGGAAGGCGAAAATGTAGCCGAAGGGATTGTACTGCGCCGCCAGCAAGAATTTCCCGTGGAGCACCGACGTGACGGATCGTGTAAGTCCGCAACCGGGGCAGGGAATTCCCGCCGTTGATTTCAAGGTGCACATGGGAATGCCCAGCCCGTTCACCGGCAGGAAAATCCCCACAATCAATGCCAGCAGGAAGATCATGCAGGTCCAGCGGTTGGTGAGTCCTGCCGTGAAGCCCTCGTAACCCGTGGTGAAGATCGAGTGCCACTTGCGCTGGGGCTGCGTCCCAATGCCTTGCGTGGGCACCTGCGGCGAAGCGTATGTGGTTTCAGCCTGACTCATGGCTCACGATGTCGTTCTCCTGACGGTTAACGCAAGGCGCGTTTGCTGCTCTCGTCCCGGTGCATTGAGCAGTCACGTCCTCCTCTGTTTGGCTTGCCGGCATCTTCCTGTGACCAGTGCGCCCCCAAGGACATATTTCAGCGCCTTCCGCCCAATCGGCATGGGCGCGGCGCATCGAGCCTCGACACAGGTCGCTCACCGCACCCTCATAGCGATTGACAGTTGCGCCCCCCCCGCCGCTGAATATTGATCGCTTGTGACAAATTTCACAATGTTGTGGATATCAGGTTTCGGTCCGTGATCTCGCCTCTTTCTCATCTAGCTTATACACCATTGCCGCAGGCGTACTTACCTGTGTTGACCATGTTTGTCGTCGCGGTTGGCTTCGGTGTCTTCAGCCTCGTTGTCTCCCCTTTCCTCGGCAAGATGAAGCCGAATCCGACGAAGCTGGAGCCTTATGAATGCGGTATTCCCACCGTGGGGACCGCCCGATCCCAGATTTTTGTGCGGTTCTATCTGGTGGCGTTGCTCTTCCTTCTTTTTGACATGGAAATCGTTTACATTATCGTGTGGGCGTTGGCCATGACTTACAAGGCCAACGCTGCCGTGCCGGGGTTCGTGCTGTACTCGATGATCGTGATGGCCATCTACATGGCGATCCTGCTCATCGGCCTCGTGTACGAATGGAAAAAAGGAGCACTGGAATGGAACTGACGACTGGTGCAGGTGTCCTTCCGGGCGTGCGCGATGGCGAGACGGATTTCGTCGCGTTGCAAAGCCCGGAAAACGCGCTGACAAAGACGCTTTCGGAGGCCATCAATTACGCGCGCAAGAATTCCATCTGGCCTGTGATGATGGGACTTAGCTGTTGCGCCATCGAAATGATGGGAACGGCGGCGCCGCGCTTTGATCTGGCGCGCTTCGGCGCGGAGGTCTTCCGCCCATCACCGCGCCAGGCGGACCTGATGATCGTTGCCGGCACGGTCACCAAGAAGATGGCGCCCGTTCTCCGCCGTATCTACGACCAAATGCCCGAACCAAAATGGGTGATCGCCATGGGCGCTTGCTCATCCTGCGGCGGGATGTACAACGTTTACTCCGTCGTGCAGGGCGTTGATGAAATCGTTCCCGTGGACATCTACGTGCCCGGCTGCCCGCCGCGCCCGGAAGCGCTGATCTACGGAATCATGCAGTTGATGAAGAAGGTTGGCCGCGAGCCAGTATTCTGAGCCACCCACCCCCGGAGAATTCCTTGTCTGCTGTAGACCTGACCAAGCTGGAAGAAATCATCAAGAACAAGCTGTCCGAGTATTTTGGCAGCGGGTTCGAAGGGACTGAAATCGCCCATGGCGACCTGATGATTCGCGTCAACCGCGACATCATCGTCCCCGTGTTGGAGAAGCTTCGGGATGATCCCGATTTCAAGTTTGATTTCCTGTCCTACCTCACTGTCGTTGATTACTCCGCACTTGGCCGCGAACCGCGTTTTGACGTCATTTACCAGCTTCTCTCCACCACGAAGAAGCATCGCGTTCGCGTGCGCGCTGCCGTGCCGGAGGATGATCCCTACATCCATACGGCGGTCGTCGTCTGGGGCGGTGCGAATTGGATGGAGCGCGAGGCGTTTGACATGTTTGGCGTCATCTTCCGCAACCATCCGGACCTTCGCCGCATCCTGATGCCGGAGGACTGGGAAGGCCATCCGCTGCGGAAGGAATTCCCGCTCGGAGGCGTGAAGTCGTTCTACTTCAAGCGCGCCAGTGATCCCTACGCAGGCGAGCCAAGCAACCTTGTTCCAAGAATCCGCAAGCAGCAGTCGGACATCTGACGCAGACCACGAAACTTTCATGGCAACAAAACGCACAGTAGAGCACGTTTACAACAACATCGAATCCATGCAGATCAACATGGGTCCGCAGCATCCCTCCACGCACGGTGTGCTTCGCGTGGTGCTGGACCTTGATGGCGAAGTGATCGAGAAGACGACGAGCCACCTCGGCTACCTGCACCGGGCGAAGGAAAAGCACGCCGAATACAAGACCTACCACCAGTTCATCCCCTATACGGATCGCATGGACTACCTGGCGCCGATGTCCAACAACACGGGCTATGTTTCCGTGGTTGAGAAGGCGCTCGATATCGAGATCACTCCGCGCTGCAAGTACCTTCGCACGCTGCTCTGCGAGCTTGCGCGCATCTCGTCACACCTTCTTTGGCTGGGCACGGGTGCGCTTGAACTTGGCGCCATGACGGTCTTCATGTGGGGATTCACCCAGCGCGAAAAGCTGTATGACATCTTTGAGTGGATTGCCGGGGCCCGCTTCACCGTCAGCTACATGCGCGTCGGCGGGGTTGCGCGCGCCGACTATCCCGAATGGCGCCGCATGGTGCGGGAGTTCCTGAACCAGTTCCCGAAGGCCATGACCGAACTGGAAATCATGCTGAACGGGAATGAGATTTTCCTGAATCGCGTTGTTGGAGTCGGCAAGATCAGCGCGAAGGACGCGCTCGACCTCAGCCTTTCCGGGCCGTCGCTGCGCGCCAGCGGCGTGCCGTATGACGTGCGCCGCACAAATCCGTACCTCGCCTATGAGGAACTTGATTGGATGGTGCCCACGGAGACCGCAGGCGATTGCTTCGCGCGCTACCTCGTCCGCATGCGTGAAATCTGGGAGTCCTGGAAGATCGCGAACCAGGCGCTTTCCAAGCTCGAAAAATACTCCAACGAGCGTGTGAACATCGACGACAACAAGGTCATCTTCCCGCCGAAGGAAAACGTGAAGAAGTCGATGGAGGACCTGATCCACCACTTTCTGCTCGCGTCGGAAGGTTTCAAGGTTCCTCCCGCCGAGGTTTACAGTTGCATTGAAAGCCCGAAGGGTGAGCTTGGCTTTTTCCTTGTCAGTGACGGCGGCCCGAAGGCCTACCGCCTTGGCGTTCGCAGCCCCAGCTTCATCAATCTTGAGTCGCTCGACAAGATGAGCATCGGCACCACCATCGCAGATATTGTTGCCATCATCGCCAGCATCGACCCCGTCATGGGCGAAGTTGATCGCTAGCCTCCGACTTATTCATCCAGGAAAATACCGAATGGCCATCCTCAAGAACCGGCATGACGAAATCGAAAAGCTGTGCGCGAAGTATCCTTCGCGACGCAGCGCCCTTCTTCCCGTCCTTTGGATGGTGCAGGAGCAGGAAGGTTGGGTGTCGCAGGACGCCATGAAGGAAGTGGCCGAGATCATCGGCTGCACCGCCGCGGAAGTTTACGAGGTCGTCAGCTTCTACACCATGTACAACCAGAAGCCCGTCGGCCGGCATCACATCCAGTTTTGCCACACGCTCGCCTGCGCGATCTGCGGCTCCCACGAGGCTGTTGGGCACATCCGTGAAAAGTACGGCTTCGACGAAGGGGCCTCCATCTCGCGCGACGGGAAGTTTTCCCTCGTGGAGGTCGAATGCATCGGGGCCTGCACCGAGGCTCCTGCGATGCTCGTTGGCGAAACGCTCTACGGCAACCTGACACCCGAACGCCTTGACGAAGTCCTCAACGCACGCAACTAATCCACACCATTCCAATATCCCATTTCCAAAATGCCCGCAGCCGCCTACGAAAAAGTTCTCCTCCCGAACATCGAAAAAAATGAGACCGAATGGTTGAGTGCCTACCAGAAGGGCGGCGGTTACACGGCGCTTCGCACGGCGCTTGGCATGACGCCGGAAGCAATCACGAACCTCGTGAAGGACGCCGGCCTGCGCGGCAGGGGTGGTGCAGGCTTCCCCACCGGCCTGAAGTGGAGTTTCCTTCCCAAGGGCGTCGGTCCCCGTTACCTCGCCATCAACGCTGACGAGTCGGAGCCGGGCACCTGCAAGGATCGTCCCCTCATGGAGCAGCGTCCGCATTCCATGATCGAGGGCATCATCATCACATGCCTTGCGATTGAATCACAGCAGGCGTTCGTGTATATACGCGGCGAATACTACAACTCCGCGAAGGTCGTGCAGAAGGCCGTTGATGAATGCTACGCTGCGGGAATCCTTGGCAACAACGTCCTGGGCAGCGGCAAACGCGTGGACCTTGTCGTGCATCGGGGCGCCGGCGCGTACATCTGCGGTGAGGAGACCGCGCTGCTCACCTCGCTGGAGGGCTATCGCGGCTATCCAAAGCTGAAGCCGCCGTTCCCTGCCATCAGCGGGCTTTACGGCAAGCCCACGATCATCAACAACGTCGAGACAGTCACCAACGTTCCCTACATTTTGAACAAGGGCGTTGATTGGTTCAAGTCATTCGTGCACGAGAAGTCCACGGGGCTGCGACTGCTCTGTGTGTCCGGCCATGTGAAGAAGCCCGGCGTCTATGAAGTCCCCATGACATATACGCTGAGGGAAATCATCTACGATATTTGCGGCGGCATTCGCAATGACCACGACCTGAAGTTCATCATTCCGGGCGGCTCGTCCGTGCCGTGGTTGCTGCCAGACAAACTGGACGCCGTATGCTCCATGGAAGGCTTGCAGGCCGCCGGTTCGTTCCTCGGCTCTGCCGGCATGATGGTCATGGATCACACCGTGTGCCCGGTGTGGGCGCTGACAAACCTGAGCGCCTTTTATCGCCATGAATCCTGCGGCCAGTGCACGCCGTGCCGCGAAGGATCCGCGTGGCTGCACAAGATCCTGCTTCGCATCGAAACAGGTCACGGCCAGGAAGGCGACCTTCAGATGCTGCGCTCCATTGCCGGCACCGGACCCGGCACCGGCATGATCTGCGGCCGTTCAATCTGCGCCTTGGGAGACGCAGCCGCGTGGCCCGTCAGTTCCGCGTTGAACCTCTACTGGAATGAGTTTGAGGAGCATGTGAAGAACAAGGGCTGCGGCTACAAGAACAAGCGCTTCTGGATGAACAAGGCCGGGAACTTCGTGAATGATGCCTTCGCACACAAGCCCACTTGGGGCCACGCAGCTCATTAAGCTCCGCATCATTGAATCACAGAAGCCCCGTGCGCGTCGCGGGGCTTTTTTTTGTTCCGCGTAAAGTTGAAGGTGTTCATGTTAACCCCAATGCTCCAAATGGGTTCGAAAGGGAGAATCGGGTCACCGCGATTCATAAACTCTTTCAATGGGACCGCGGCCATCCGGTGATTGTCACGCTTGACATCCGCCCCTCTCTCCGCTGCTTTTATCCACAGCCTTGCACGAGGTGTCACGCCCCTCCAGCGGACGTCTTCGTCAACGGCGGTTCATATCCACAGGAGACACGCATGTCTGTTACCGTAGAAAAGAAGAAGAGCCTGATCGAGGAATACAAGACTCATCCGACCGACACCGGCTCACCCGAAGTCCAGGTTGCCATCATCACCGAGCGCCTGAACGAGTTGAACGAGCATTTCAAGAAGCACGTGAAGGATCATCACGGTCGCCGCGGCCTGTTGATGCTGGTCGGCCAGCGCAAGCGCCTGCTTGATTACCTGAAGAAGAAGGACATCAACCGCTACCGCACGTTGATCCAGAAGCTCGGAATCCGCAAGTAATAGCGCGCCTTGCATTCACCCTCGTGTCAAATTCGCCGCACCGCAGACAACTGCGGTGCGGCTGTCGTTTGAACCAGACCACAGCGAGAACAAAGGAGGCCATATTCCTGCGCCATTGAGCGCCCTTCCCATTTGTTGATCCAAACCCGGAGCGCGGGATTTGCATCGTCGGCACAGTGAACGCAGCACGCGACTGGCCGCCGTTGTAAATTCCGAGCCTCCCGGGTTGATCTCCGCGCGAACGATTGTTCACGCACACATTCAATCCACGCTTTTTTGAGAACCCCAGGAGGTTTCCATGAGTGACCCAGTTGTGCAGTCCAAGGATGGACTGAATTTCACCGAACACACGATCAACATCGACTTCGGAAGCAACCAGACGCTGGAACTAAAGACCGGCAAGCTGGCCAAGCAATCCGCGGGCGCCGTGCTCGCACGCGTTGGGAACACGGTTGCGTTGGTTGCCACCGTCGTTTCCGAGGAACCGACCGACAAGGATTTCTTCCCCTTGATGGTTGACTACCGCGAGAAGTTCTACGCCGGCGGGCGCATCCCCGGCGGCTTCTTCAAGCGCGAGGCAAAGCCATCCGACGGCGAAACGCTTCGTGCGCGCATCATCGACCGTACCATTCGCCCTCTCTTTCCTGATGGCTTCATGCAGGAAGTGCAGATCTACGTCACGATCGTTTCGATCGACAAGAACATCCCGGCGGAACTCGTCGCGCTTGCCGGCGCCAGCGCTGCGCTGCACATCTCGCAGATTCCCCTCATCAAGCCCGTGGCGGGTGCGCGGGTTGGAATCGTTGATGGACAAGTCGTGATCAACCCCACCGTGGAGCAGTCCGCCCAGTCCACGCTGGACCTTGTGATCGCCGGCCATGCGGACGGCATCAACATGGTGGAGTCGGGCGCCGCTGAAATCGGCGAGGAGAAGCTGCTGGAGGCGATTGCCGCCGGGCACGCCGCCATCAAGAAGGTTTGCGCGGGAATCGAGGTCCTTCGCAAGGCCTGCGGAAAACCCAAGATGCACGTTGAGGAAGTGAAGCCGAACACGGAACTCATCGCCGAAGTCGCGAAGCTCATCCCGCCTCACATCAAGGAAATCCAGGACACGCACGAGAAGAGCGCCCGTGACCATCGCGTGCGCAAGGCGGTGGAGGAAATCACTGCCGCGCTGATCGAAAAGTATCCGGAGCAGGAAATCGAAATCGAGAAGGCGGTCCTTACGCTCGACGAAAAGGCGATGCGCCGCCGCGTGATCAAGGAGGGGATTCGCGCAGACGGGCGTCGCCCCACCGAGGTTCGCCCCATCTGGTCGGAAACGGACGTGCTTCCCGCCGTGCACGGATCGTCAGTCTTCACGCGTGGACAGACACAGGCACTTGCCGTTGTCACGCTCGGCAGCGTCGACGACAAGCAGATGATCGATGACATGACGGGTCTATCCTTCAAGGACTTCATGCTGCACTACAACTTTCCTTCGTTTTCAGTGGGCGAGTGCCGCCCTCCGCGCGGTCCGGGCCGGCGGGAGATCGGCCACGGCATGTTGGCGGAACGCGCCATCGCGCGCGCTCTGCCGCCGAAGGACGAGTTCCCCTACACCATTCGCGCGGTCGTGGAAATCCTTGAATCGAACGGATCCTCCTCGATGGCAACCGTCTGCTCCACATCGATGGCGCTGATGGACGCGGGCGTTCCGCTGAAGGGTGCCGTCGCTGGCATTGCGATGGGACTCATCACGGATGACCAGGGCGGCATTGAGATCCTTACCGATATTCAGGGGATCGAAGATCACGTTGGTGACATGGACTTCAAGGTTGCCGGCACCGCAAAAGGGGTCACGGCCCTGCAAATGGACATCAAGATCGAGGGCATCACGAACCAGATCCTGGCGCGCGCGTTGGATCAGGCAAAGGCCGCCCGCACACACATCCTCGGCAAGATGAGCGAGACGATCTCCCAGGCGCGCGCGGAAATGAAGCCCCATGCGCCGCGCATCACGGTCATCGATGTCCCCGTGGACAAGATCCGCGAAGTCATTGGCTCCGGCGGAAAAGTCATCAAGGACATCGTCGAAAAGTCCGGCGCCCAGGTGGATATTGAAGACGATGGAACGTGCTACGTCATGTCCTCCGACGCCGCGAAGGCGAAGAAGGCCATCGACATGATCAACAGCATCATCCGCGTCTTCGAGGAAGGTGAGATCATCACTGGCAAGGTCATCAAGGTCATCGAACACGGCGCGATCGTGGAACTTGCACCAGGCCGCGACGGCATGATTCACATCAGCGAACTGGAGCATCGCCGCGTCAATCAGGTGGAGGACGTCCTGAGCGAAGGCGACGAAGTCACCGTGAAGGTCCTTGAAGTCGACAAGGAGCGCGGACGCGTTCGCCTCAGCCGCAAGGCGTTGCTGGACAAGCCGGAAGGCGCATCCGAAGGCGGCGATGGTGGTGGATTCCAACGGCGTGAAGGTGGATTCCGTGACCGGGATCGTGGCGACCGCGGCAATCGCGGCGGGGGAGACCGAGGTGGTTTCCGGGATCGTGGCGACCGCGGCGGTGATCGTGGCCGTCGGCCCCGTCCTCCGCGCGAAGGTGGCAGTGGCGGCGGCAGTGACGCCGACCAGGATTGACAATCATGCAGGCGCCGGAGAAATCCGGCGCCTGACTTTTATCCGGTGCCCCTGGTGCATTTCAAAAAGCTCGACATCGCCTTGTTCTCCGTGACGGCGCTGCTGGTCGCGATCCTCTTCCTGTTCGCGTGGCACGCCTACCCGCCGCCAAATGGCGACTCGCTGGCCTTCATTCCCGCAGCGATTTCCTACGCCCGTGGTGACGGACTCATTTCCCCCGTGTGGAAATACGCGGTCACCTTGGACCCAACGGGCGCGCATCGTTTTCTCAATCACGGCCCCTATTATCCGATCGTGGTTGGTGCGCTGATGCCGAAGGCGGATGTGTACGGTGCGCTGTTTGCCATTCGCCTGATCGATTCCGTCGTCCTTCTTTTGGGCGCCTGCGTTGGCCGGTTGTTCCTTGTTCGTCTCGGAGCGTGGAATTGGAAGGGTTGCCTCCTTGTGATTCTCACGCTGGGCGGAATTTGCACGCATCTTGTCTGGAGCCTTCGTCCGGAACGCCTCGCGTTGCTTTGTTACATCCTTGTGGCGATGATCTGGCTGTTTTGGAAGGGATCCACGCTGGTTGCGCTGCTAGCAAGCGCCGCCCTTCATGCATTTGCGGGGACCGTGCATCCGCTGGCAGCTTTGATGCTCGCGCCGGTGGTGCTCGCGTATTTTTCGGTGCGCTGGCGGTGCGCAGAGCTTCTTCGCCACCTGTCGATCCATGCAGGCGCCACGCTCGCAACCTTCCTTCTCCTCATGCACCTGAGTCCTCATGGGCTTGCGGATTCCCTCGCGGGACAGCGTACGATGACGCAGGTCCTCGTCGTGGAAGGGCGAACCGCGCAGGCCTGGGAGTTCCTGTTTCATTTTGTGACGGATCCCCGCAAGGCTCTCTTCGGTGTTGTCATCGTTGGCGGATGCGTCTGCGGGGTCATTCAATACGGCAGGCATCGCCGGGCCATCGCATCCCCTGCGGGTTTCCACACCGCCATCGCGTTTCTTCTGCTCATCGTGTACTATTTCATCCTGCGCAAGCCATCCACCGTCTACAATTTCGTCCCGTTCTATCCCGTCCTTGTGGCGCTGATCCTATGGTGGTTCGCGCAAACAAACCGCTGGTGGGTTGCAGCATTCCTGCTGGCATCGAATGTTGTGTCGTTCGCCCGATGGCTTGTGCTGTTTCCCTTCTTCCTGCAAGGTGGTGTCACGCTGGAGGACGCGCGTGCGCGCTTCGAGAGCCTTGCCGCCGAAGTTCCGGGCACCATTGGTGGCACCAACATCGTCTGGACGTTCACGGAACACTACGACCGGCTTTTTGACTACCCATCCAATGTACAGGCCATCCAGGCGACCGAGGACCATTCGTATCTGGTCATCCAGCAATTCGCATACGGAGGCATGAACCCGGAACCAATCGCCCATCACGCGTTGATGGAAAGTAGATTCCACTCGCATTCTGTTCGTCTTTTGGGGATCAATCTTGGAAACCGAATGCCTGATTATGCCTTTGCGATCTATGCACCTGATGCAGCGCCTGGAAATCCTTAGCATCATCGCGACACTTCTCGCCGGCTTGCTGCTGTCCGGGTCGCCTGCCAATGCGGAACGGTACGACGGTGTGCTGAATCCCGCGCTGCTTACATCCCAGGACGACATCAATTCCGGAACCATCTCGTTGCAGACGCTGTTTTATCGCGGGATGCATATCTATTCGAATCGCTTCACGACGAATGACGGCTTGGGTGAGGCGCCTGATGGTCCGCGCCGGCGAGTGCAGTTGCTCGCGCAGAACACGCGCAGTCCATTCCTCCGCTTCAACGGGCTTGATGCCCAAGCCTGCTTGGAATGCCACTCCGCCCTTGGCTTCAGGCAGCAGGGAGACCTCAGCATGCCGCGGGAACCCGGCACCGTCGGCTCGGGTGCTGGCATCTCTGCCAGTGTCCTCATCTTCGAAAATCCCAATGACATCAACAACGGCATCGTCCGCAACGCACCGCACAATTTCGGCCTGGGTTACATTCAGCGTCTCAGCGATGAGATGACCGCTGAACTCCTCGCGAAGCGGGAGGCAGCCCAGGATGAGGCCGAGGCCATCGGCGAGGACGTTGAATTGCAAATGACATCGAAGGGCGTGAATTTTGGCTCCATCGTCGTGCTGCCCAATCGCTCGCTTGACCGGGCGGGCTTGCAGGGCCTGAGCATCGACATGGTTGTCCGTCCCTTTCAGTTCAAGGGGGTTGCCTCCAGCCTGCGCAACTTCATCGCGGGTGCGCTGAACTTTCACTTCTCCGTTCAGCCGAAGGAATTGATGGATCGTGCCTTCATTCCCGACGACAATCCGAACCGCACGATGGCGAATGACAAGCACGATGAAGTCATGGAAGGTGATGTCTCTGCGGTGGCTGTTTTTCTCGCGGCCATGCGTCCCCCTGTGCAGGACACGACGGGGCTCGATGTGGAGTCTGTCAATCGCGGGCGGACGCTGATGGACACCGCTTCCTGCACCGCGTGCCTTATTCCGTCGTTGCGCATCAATGATCCACTCGTCACCATCACCGATCCCCGCTTCCTTCGTGATTTTGAATACTACGAACAGGAGCGGAGGAAATCCGACTTCCTGTCCGTTCGCAGGTTGAAGACTTCAAGCTCCATTCCCGCCATGACGGCTGAGGAGGAGTTTCCCGACTATCTTGCGCCCGTTGTGCAGTACGTTTGGGCGAACCACCCGGAGAAATTCCAGCAGTTGAAGTCCCCGAAGCGCCCGCTCCCTGCGCATCCACCGGGATTCACCTTCGACTTGAACAGCAACAACATGCCTGACGAAGCATTGCCGCGCCTGCCGCACAACCCTGACGGCTCGATTGATGTCCCGCTGTTCAGCGATCTTCGCCGTCATAAGATGGGGGATTACTTGCGGGACACGGTTCCACAACGCACCGAGATGCAGTCGATGCTCGCCCCCGCCGATGAATTTGTCACGCGACCACTTTGGGGCGTGAATGACACCGCTCCCTGGCTGCATGACGGCCGTGCCACGACGTTGCGCGAGGCCATCGTCATGCACGACGGTCCGGGCAGCGAAGCCGCCGGCTCCGTTGCGCTGTTCAATGCGATGTCGCACGAGGATCAGGAGGCGCTCATCGAGTTTCTGCGTTCATTGCGCCTTCCCGGCAAAGGTCATCCACCCGAACCCGGCGTCCTTCATCGCGAGGGTTTTCTCACGCAATAGGCCGCGTTGATTGCGGAAAGATCCGCATCACCGGCAGCGTGCCCGTGATCGTCCTCATCAGCGCGTCCTGAATGTGCCGTGCCGTCCTTTCCCATGAGCACAGTCGCGCACGTTCCAGGCCTGCGTGTATATACACCTCGCGTGTGATGCGATCATTGAGCAGGACACGCAGCGCCTTGTCGAACGTCTCTGCGTAGTCCGGCTTGAACGTGAACGCACTCCCTTCTGCGATCTCCTTCATGGGTGAGCGGTCCGCGATCAGCACAGGCGTGCCGGTTGCCATCGCCTCGAGGATCGGCAGCCCGAAACCTTCCGCGATGCTTGGGAAGAGCAGCGCTGTCGCCTGCCGGTAGACGGCCGTGAGTTGTTCGGGATTCAGCGGCCGCAGTAGGATCAACTCGTTCTTCAGGCCAATTTGCTCCGCCAATTCCCGCAGCTTCGGCCCATTGTCGCCGAGTCCCGCGCACGCGATCGGAAGCTTTACGTCCCGCATTCCGTTCAGGCGCTCCAGCAGGAACTCCCAATTCTTGTGCGGCTTGTAGATTCCGACCGCCAGCAGGTACTCGCGTCCTTCCAGTTCCGGAGGCACCGCCGCCTTGCTCGTCAGGTGTGCTTCCACGACTCCCGGCCCGGCCCCGGTGCACAGCACTTTTGCCGCGTCGAATCCGTAGAGCGTCTGCAATTGGACCTTCACATGGCGCGTCGTGGTCAGAACGAACTTCGCATTCGCCTGCAATGCATGCAGGTACATGCGACTGTAGAAACGATGTCCTGTCTTCGATGGGTGCGAATGATGCAGCACGTCCTGCACATGGCACACAAGCGGTGAACTCACGCGCATGCACGTTGCATAGTGCGGCGAATACCACGCGGCGATCCGATCGCGAAATTGTGGTGGTGACAGCGCCGCCCTCATTGAATAAACAGGTGGATCCCACTCATCAAGCTGCGCGTCCAGCCCGTGTGGGACGAACTCCTCCATCAGGCGCACATTTCCGTAGAGTCGCAGACGGAACGGTGGTGGATCGCATGCCCATCGCCGCAGTACTTCGCTTAGAAACACGCCGATTCCACTGTGGCGGATCATTCGTGCGTCGATGGCGATGCAAGGCTTCTGCTGTCCGTGAGTCATCGCGATCACCTCGGCAGCGGATCGTCGAACAGGTCGGGATCCCCGGTTGATGCAATGCGTATCAACTTTCGCACGGACTCACGGCGCTCCGCATAGCGCTGGCGTTTTGACGGAGAAATCAGGCCGAGCAGCGCATAGATCGGAAGTCGCACTCGCATGTCGACCCGCATCACAGCGAGCAACCGCCGGCGTGCCGCGCCCTTGAGGTTCCGATTAGCGTAGTGCACGACGCTACGATACAGTCGACGAAAGGTGAACTCCGGCGCACGCCGCGACGACCCCTTTTGTCCATGCGTCATCGTCAGGTATGGAAGGTAGACGACCTTCCAACCAGCCGCGCGAATCCGCGCCCCCCAGTCGGCATCCTCACAATACATGAAATAGGACGGTTCCATTCCCCCAACCTCCTCGAAGACCCTTCGCGGAACGATGACGCAAGCGCCCATCAAGTATCCGCACCCTTGGGCCTTCTTCGCGGGACCCATCGCGCGAAGCAAGTATTTTCGTACCTTCTCGATCATGGGATAGATAAGTGACTGGTTGAGCAGGTAACTTTTCGCGTCCATCGGAGGGTAGGCGCTGATCTGCACCTTTCCGTCCTCGTGCATCAGGGCGCAACCAACCGCACCCACCTTCGGGTGCTCCCGCAGGAAGGCAATCATCCCATCCAGCGCCTTTGCATTCAGGAGGGCATCGGGATTCAGCAACATCAGGTGATCGCCGCGACCGCGACGAAGTCCGATGTTCGTCCCCTCTGCGAAGCCGGAATTTACCGGGTTCTCCACGACATCAACCGCCGGGTCCCGCCCGCGTATATACGCCGCGGTTCCGTCAGATGATGCGTTGTCGACGACGATGATTTCCAGGTTGTGCGCCGATTCGGTGCACGTGCGCTGGAGTGCATCCAGATAGGGATCGATTTCCCGGCGATGATTCCAGGTTACGGTGACGATGGAAACCGTGGCTTGCGCGGCGCCGTCAGTCCTCATCGCCGTCATCTGTCGGCACATCGCCTGCGGTGCGCGGCCCCCGCGAAAGACCGCGTTTGCTCTTCGCACCGCAGAAATCCAGCAGGTGCGCGACTTCCCTCGGCATTGCCCGGCCCTGCCATTCCTCGCGAACGGCTTCAATTGCGCGGCTCAATGCCAGCCCACTGCGAAACAATATCTTATACGCGGACTTCAATCCCATCCGCGCTTCCAGAGAGACCCCCGCGCGCCGCAGACCGACCGAATTGATCCCCAACACCACGCCGTAGTGCTTCAGGATCATGTAGGGCGGAACGTCCTTTGAAATGCCCGTGCGCCCCCCGATCATGGACAGCGTCCCAATGCGACAGAACTGGTGCACTGCCACGTGTCCGCTGATGAAGCAGCGATCCTCCAGTTCCACATGCCCGGAGATTCCCGAATAGTTGACCATGATGTTATGGTCGCCCAGCACGCAATCATGCGCCACATGCGCCGTCGTCATCAGGTAATTGTTGTTTCCAATGCGCGTGAAAAGCCCGTCCTTCAACCCGCGATGAACCTGGCTGAACTCGCGAAACTGGTTGTTGTTCCCAATCTTCGTTCCGCTCTTTGTCTTTGGATCGAAGCCAACGAACTGTGGATCGTGTCCGATCACCGTGTAGAAATGAAACGTGTTCCCCGTGCCGACGATTGTGTTCGGCCCAAGGATCGCGCCCTGCATGAGCACGTTCCCTTCGCCAAGCACGCAACCTTCACTGATGTGCACGTTCGGCCCAATCTCCACGTTCTCATGAATCTGGGCGCTGGGATGTATGGATGCGGTGGGATGGACTGCCATCATGCGGTTCCGAACATGCGATCGCCTGCGTCACCCAACCCCGGCACGATGTATGCCTTTTCATTCAACCGCTCGTCCATTGCTCCGACGTAGATCGAGACGTCCGGGTGCGACTTGTTCATGCGCTGTTCGCCTTCCGGCGACGCGATGAGGCAGATCGCCGTGATCGATGCGGGTTGTGCGTTCTTAAGGAGGTCAATCGCCGCGCACATGCTCCCCGCCGTTGCCAGCATCGGATCGACCACCAGCACGTTCGCTCCGTTCAGGCTTGTCGGCATGTTCATGTAATACGTCACCGGCAGGTGCGTGTGTTCATCGCGCCGCAGGCCGATGTGCGCGACACGCGCCATCGGAAGGATGTCCAGCATCCCCGGCATCATCCCAAGGCCCGCGCGAAGGATCGGCGCCACGACCACCTCACCCGGCTTCAGCATCCGCGTGCGCGTCCTGCACAGCGGTGTTTCGATCTCCACCTCATCCATTGGAAGGCTGCACGTCGCCTCGTAGGCCAGCAGCAGCGTGATCTCGTTAACGACTTCCCGGAATTTCTTCACGCTGGTCGCCTTGTCGCGCAGGATGGCGAGTTTGTGGACGATCAGCGGATGGTCAACGACATGAAGTGGCACGGGGGCGTGTCCGCACAGTGGTTTCAATGCACCAACATTTCAATTTTGTGGCTACCCTTTTTCCGTCGGCAAGGAGGATTTCCCCATCGCCTTCTCAATGTCGCGCACATGAGACCGGACCTTCTCCACGACCATCGCGGTCTGCCGCTTGTCGTTCACCGCGACTTCCAGGTAATCCTTCCATGCCCGGAGCGTTTCCTCCGATTTTGCACCACGCAGCTTCTCCGTCAGCGCGGCGTAGTTGTAGTAGGCTCCGCCGAACTGGCGGTCCAGAAGTCGCGAATGATGGAATGCCTGCCGCGCCCCCTCCGTGTCGCCCTGCTCGTGGAGCCACGTTCCTTCAAACCACAACCCCTCGGCCGCCGCCACATCACGTTGGCCGAACAGGATTTTTGTCAGATGTTTGAACTTGGGAACGTAGGGCATCGTCCACACAGCCGCCCCTATTTCTTCCGCACCTTGTCCTTCGGCAGGTGCTCCACGCGACCGGGGTTGAAATCCAGCTCCGAGCGCGGCGGCTCCTCAGAAGCGAACAACGCATCAAATTCCGGTTCGTCCAACAGCAGGTCCTTGCGCAGTCGGTAGCGGAACTGGTTCACCTCGCAGTGCGCCCAACCCTCATCCTTCATTGCCTGCGCCACGCGCTGGTAACTGCTTGTCTGCTCGAAGATAGCCCTCATTTCCATGTAGCGTGTTTCTTCCAGATAGCAGCGGTCACGCTTCACGCGCGCACACGACGACAGCGCGCAGGCAGAAATCAATGTCAGCACAAGCAACGTGCGAAATCGCATCGTGGATTCCCCGTTTGGACTCACCGCTCCCATGAAAGGCCCCAAGCCCCGGCGGAGTCAACCGCCCCCTTGGCCCCCGCCCCCCGAAATCGTCCTAGCACCCGTGTGGGGACGCCGGAAAGCTGCCGTGGATGTCCCTCTCGCATTTCGCCGTGAATTCCCCCGTGAAGGTCGCGATGATCTTCATCGGCGTCCTGCTGCTCGGTTGGATTTCGCTCACCCGCCTGCCCACCAATCTTTTCCCGGACATCCGTGCGCCGAAGGTCACCGTGACCGTCACGACCCGCGGCCTCAGCCCGTCGGAATCGGAACGTCGCATTTGCGAGGTGCTGGAACGCTCGCTCTATTCCGTGCGTGGCGTCCAAAGCGTCGAGAGCATCGCGCGCGCCGATTCCGCAATCGTCATTGCGAACTTCGATTGGGAGACAGAACTGGATTTTGCCTTCCTTGAGGTCAAGAAGGCCGCTTCAGACCTGCAACGCCAGCGCTCCACCGAGATCGATTCCCTCAACGTCCTGCGTTACGATCCCAACTCGACGCCGATCATGACCGTCGCCCTCACCGCGCCGGAGGAAGTCGACCAGGAATCGCTCTATCGCACAGCGGAACAAACCTTGAAGCCGCGATTTGAACGACTCACTGGCGTTGCGAATGTCGTTTTGACGGGTGGGTTGAAGCGGGAAATTCACATCGCGCTTGATCAATCACTCCTGCTCGCCTACGACCTGCAGGTTTCCGGCATCGTCAGCGCGCTTCAGGCCGACAATGTTGACGCGTCGGGCGGATGGGTGGAGGAGAATGCCAGGCGTTACCTCATTCGGGCGGTGGGGGAGTTCCGTGACCTGGATGACATTCGCCGCGTTGTGGTTGGTCGCAAGGGCACGGCAGCAATCCTCCTTTCCGATGTCGCCACCGTTGAGATGCGCCCAAAGGAGGCAAAGAGCATCGTCTACCTCAATGGTGAGCCTGCGCTGGGCATGGCCTTCTTCCGCGAGGCGGACAGCAACACCGTCGCTGTTGCGGCGCTTATCCGCAAGGAACTTGAGGAAATCAGGAAAAGCCTTCCGGAAACCTGGAAGTTCACCATCGCCGATGATCAATCGGAGTTTGTCAGCGGCGCCATTCGGGAGGTGCGCAACAACGCCATCATCGGCGGCCTACTTTCGATCCTGATTCTTGTCATCTTCCTTCGCGACCTTCGCACCACCATCATCATCGGGATATCGATCCCCGTCTCCATCATTGCCACTTTCAACATCATGTACTTTCAGGGTCTTTCCCTGAACCTGATGTCGCTCGGCGGCCTCGCCCTCGGCGTTGGGATGCTCGTCGACAATTCGATCGTCGTGCTGGAGAATATTCACCGCCTTCGCGTGCTCGGTTTTGACGCCAGACGCGCGGCCCTTCAGGGCACCCAGGAAGTCTCAGGCGCGCTCATCGCGTCCACACTCACGACAGTCGCGGTCTTCCTTCCCATCGCCTACACGCGGGGCATCGCCGCCCTCATGTTCAAGGAGCAGGCCCTGACGGTTGCCTATTCACTCTTCGCCTCCCTCGTCGTTGCGCTCCTTCTCATTCCCATGCTGAGCACATATTTTTTCGGCAGAACCTCCATTGCGGGGACCACGGGCAGCCACCGCGCCGGGGTCCCCTCGAATCCATACACGCGCCTGCTCGCCGCATGCCTGCGCTTCCGTTTCATCGTCATGGTGGGTGCGTTCCTCCTCTTTGCCATCGCGGCTGCACTGTTCTCCCGCATCCCGAGGGAGTTTCTTCCCCGCTCTGACTCCCGCATCGTCCAAATTCGCGTCAATCTTCCCAACGGGACGCCCATCGAAGGAACTGACCGGGTCATCAAGAGCATCATGTCGCAGCTCAACCGCTTCCAACCCGCCATTGAAAATGTCTATACCTGCGTTGGCGAGGCGGAGGGCGTCGTAAACGCAAACACCGAGGACCCCGACGGGCCAAATACTGCTGACATTTTCGTGTCCCTGAAGGACGCCGACAAGCCGACCACGGAAATGCTGGACCAGGGACTTGCAAACTTTCGCTCATCGCAGTTGGTCGCTGCGATGAAGCCCATCCTTGAAACCGCCCAGGACGTGAAGGCGGATTTCAGGAGCAATTCCGGCTCCCTGTTGGACCTCATCGGCTCCGCGGGGGCTCCATTGGTGATTGAAATTTCGGGGCCGGAGATCGATCAACTCACCACCATTGCCAGCCGGATTCGCGACCGTCTCAGCAACGTCCCGCAACTGGCGAACCTGCGCACGAACATCCTGGAAGGTGCACCGGAAGTCCTTCTCAAGTTTGACAAGGCGCAGCTCACCCGCCACGGCCTGGACGTCAACGGCGTCGCGCAGATACTCAGGCAGCGAATTGATGGCGAAGTCGCCACACAAGTTCGTCGGGAGGCCGGCGATGTGGATCTCAATGTCGCTGTCGACTATGGCGCCGAGAGCCTCGATACCCTCCGCAACATCACCTTCAGGTCAGGCAACGGAACGCTTGTCCGCCTCGCCTCCATCGCACAAATTGACGTCGTGCGCGCCCCGCGCGAAATCGTTCGGAAGAAGCAGTCGCGCGTTGCCTATGTCATGGCAGACCTGGCACCCGGCGTGAAGCTTTCGCAGGCGATCACCAATGTGCAGAAACGAATCAGCGACATAGAGATTCCGGGGCGTTATCGCGTCACTTTCACCGGGGAGGAACAACAACGGGAGGAGGCCTTTGGCAACCTCACGCTCGCGCTCATCCTCAGCATCTTCCTCGTCTACATGGTCATGGCATCGATCTTCGAAAGCTTCCTCCAGCCTTTCCTGATCATGATCACGATCCCCCTCGCGGGGATCGGTGTCGTGGGCAGTCTTCTCCTTGCAAACCAGACACTCAACGTGATGTCGATCATCGGTATTGTGATACTCGGCGGCATCGTTGTGAACAATGCCATCGTGCTCCTCGATTGCGTGAATCAAATTCGCGACGAGGTGCGCAGGGATGGAGGCACCCTTTCCGAAAACGAGAGCCTCCTCATCGGCTGCAATCAGCGCCTGCGGCCGGTCATCATGACCACGGGAACCACGGTGCTTGGCCTCCTTCCCATGGCAATCGGCATCGGCGATGGCGCGGAAATGCGACAGGCCATGTCCGTCACGGTGCTTGGTGGACTCATCACCTCCACAATCCTGACGCTCTTCGTGATCCCTTGCGGACAGACCTACCTCGACAGCGTCATGCGCCTTTTGCGAAATCGCAAACCCGCTGCAGTCCCCGCTGAAGAAGTTCCTCCTTCGCCACACACGTCATGATCACATGCCCGGGCATCCCGTAAAAATATCCCGGATGCAGGAGCACGCCCTGATCCCGCAGCAGTCGAATCACGAAGCTGTCCTCATCAACGCCATCCGGCAGCTTCATGCAATGATACACGCCAGCCTCCGCCGCGTGCGACGGCAGTGGACTTGACCGTCGCGCGATTTGCATTCGCGTGCGATACTCCCGTGCAAAGTCATCAACCACGCCCCGCTGTCCTTCAAGAAGCGGCGCCACCATCGCCTGCGCCAACTCATTCACGGGAAGGAACGTGTCCGACAAATGTTCCAGCGCCGCCATGAAACGCAGAACGCGGTCCGCTTTACCGCCCACTTTCATCCACGCGATTTTCCACGCTGGAATCGAGAACATCTTTGAGAATCCGTTCAGCGTGATCACCAAGGGGAAATCCCCGTCCTGCGCACGCGGAAAACTCTGCTGATCGGCTTGCAGGAACTCACAGAAGACCTCATCAACAATCAGCGCAAGATTCCTTGCACGGCAGATTTCACCAAGCCGCTCGTAATCAATTTCCTTGCAGATCATTCCCGTGGGATTGTGGGGGCTTACCACAACAATCGCCCGCGTGCGGGGACTGACCTGAAACTGAACGTCATCGGGATCCAGTGCCCATCCCTTCTCCGTTTCCTTCAGGTGATAATTTCTCATCCCGATGCCGCACACTGCACACAAGTCATCCAGCAGCGGATAGCCGGGCTTTGGCACCAGGATTTCATCTCCCGGTTCCGTCAGCAGCCTCAGCGCATAAAAGTATCCCATGCTGGTCCCCGGGGTCAGCACGATGTTCTCTGCGCTGGTCTCGCCGTAGTACTTCGCGATCGCCGTGCGTGCAGAGAACTGTCCGCGCGCATCCGGGGTGTAGATATTCACGCTGCGCTGCGCCATCGCCGATGCGATGGCGCGCGTCATCTGCTCATCGGGGATGACAAATCCGTTCTCGTTTGGATTGGCCGTGATCAGGTCAATGAGATCAAGCCGCGCTATGCGCCGCTCTTCCACCGCACGTGCCAGCGGCCCCGCATCGCACGTTCCCCACTCCCGCAACAGCACGCTTCCGTCAGCCACACGCGTCGCCCCAAAGGGGAAGCACGCGGGCCATGCACGCATGGCCCCTTGCAATGACCCGCCCTCTATTCGCGAAGGCCATCATGCGTTTCGGAAAGGATCAGTGGTGGCGCCAGAACTGGTCCCACGCCTGCCACGCGGTTTTTGCGCGTGATACCACCAAGCGCGGCGCCAGGATTTCCAGGCCCTTCTTGTTTGTGTACTGGATTGATTGGTCGGGTGCGGCCAATTCCACCTTGAATTCCACGGGCGATTTCAGCTTCACCGGCTTCGGCCAACGCTTCGGATTTGACAGGGCCTCGTAAGCCTTTTGCTCGATCAGCGCGCACGCATCCGCTGGCGCAAGGTTCCGTGCCGAGAAACGCCCCAGCCCCTTCTTCACCTCCGCTTGCGTCACGGTCTTTCCAACATACGCGGCGACCTCCTTGCAAGTCGCCGTGTCGCCGGAAACAAACACCACCGGCACATCGAAGCTTCCAGCGATGCTTGCAACGATGCCGCTTTCGCCGACAAGCACATCGTTCATGTAGGCGTTGATCCATGCCTCGCTCGACATCGTGTGACACAGGACCCCGTCGGGCGTTCCCGCCATGGCGTGCGCCCCCGGGAGAAACATTGCGTCACAGCCCTGCTTCATCGCTTCCACATAGCAGCCCCATCGGTAGCCGGTCACATACTCCGCGCCCGGTTCCAAACGATCCTTGATCCAACTGTTGAAGGTGCAGGGGCCGCCGGCACCATGCCCATCCACCACGATGATTTCCGTGGCACCCGCACGCTTCGCGCCGCGCACCGCCGCATTGATTTCGTCTGTATACAGGCGCTGGCCTTCCGCGTATTGGGGCTTGTCGTAGCTCACCTGCGCCCACTGGGTGATTCCGGCAACCCCTTCCATGTCACACCACATCTGCACGCGCATCAACTCTGCTCCCTGGGAAGTTTTCCAAGAGACATGACAACCGCCCGCCCGGCGCAAGGCCTGCTTAGTGGTTTTTCTTGCTCGCTACAACCGCGCTGCGATTAATCCCCAATTGTGAGAAATCGCGCTGGAAAAACAAATCCACTGTCCAGTCCGCCGCGACGCGGATTTTTCGCGCGAGCGTTGGCATCTTTAGCAGGTACACCGTCCTCCACATCCACCATGCAAGGATGCCCGAGAGCTTGAAGCCGAAAACCTTCGCCACCGCTGTGCGGCATCCAAGAGCCGCCAGGGAGCCTTGATTCACGAGGTTGCACGGACGCGATGCTTCGCCCCGTAGCGCTCGCGTGATGTTATGCCCTGCCATCTTCCCCATCCTCATGGCATTCTGCGCGGTCGCTGCGTACAGCTTCCCCTCTTCGTCCCTGATCGCCGCGCAGTCACCGACGGCCCACACGTTGTCGAAGCCCTTCACGCGCAGGTCGCGCTCGCAATCAATGTAGCCGCGTTGGTCCAGCGGAAACGGGAGCTTCGCCACGAGCGGATTTTCCGCAATTCCTCCGCACCATACCAACGTGCACGACGGTATCACTTCACCACTGTCCAGGACCACTTCCGTCTCGCGAACTTCCTTTACGCTCATTTTCGTGCGGATGGTCACGCCGCGCTTTGCAAGGTCCTTGTGCGCGAACTCTGCAAGGTCCTCGTCCAGCACCGAAAGGATGCGCTCGGATCGTTCCACAATCGTGACCTGGCATTCATCCGGCTTGATGTTCCTGAAAACCCCGGCAGCTTCACGCATGTACTCGTGAAATTCACCCGCAACTTCTATCCCAGTGAAATTGCTACCCACCACCACGAAGTGCAACAGTGCGCGCCGCTTCGTGTCGTCCTTCGTCACGTTGGCCAGCTCCAGCATCTGGATCGCGCGGTCCCTTAGCGCCACGGAGTCCGCCAGCGTCTTCATCTCGTACGCGTATTCCTTCAGTCCCGGAATCGGGGGCATCCGCGTCACGCTGCCGAAGGCGAGAACGAGGTGGTCATAATCGGCTCGATGTTCTCCATCCTCGCCTATCATTCGATAGACGACCTGCTTCCGCTCGATGTCCACGTTCAGCGTTTCCGCCATGCGAAACCGGGAGGAGCGATTCAGGAACTGCCTGATCGGCACGACGGCGTGCCGCGCCTCCAGGCTGCCGGTTCCCGCCTCCACCAACAACGGATAGAAAATGAAGTAGTTGTTCCGATCCAGCAAAAGCACATCCGCGTCGAATTGGTGAATCGCGCTTTTAAGGAACTTCGCCGCATAGGCGCCGCCGAATCCGCCGCCCGCGATGACGATCCTGGGCCTCCCGCCGGTCCATCGTTGGCCTGTTTTGGTTTCCATGCCAATAGTATAGCGTCCCTCATGCCGGAGGCGGAAAGCCAATAACTTCTTCGCCACGTCGCCTGTGTGTCAAAAGGGGCGAAACTTTATCGCCCGGTCCCCAATTGTGAAAGGGGACTCCAATGTTCCGCTTCATGCCGCCTCCTTTTACCATTGGCGCACTCCCCCCACTGCCGAACAACCTTCATCATGCTTGCCCGCCCGGATAGTCGCGCCCTCTGGCTCATCCCCGGCGCAGCCGCTCTCGTGCTGTGCGCATGCGCCCTTCAGGCATTGAGCTACCCGCTCAGTTGGGCAGCACTCGTTTGCGCCTGGGTTGCCTGTTTCACGCTACCCGTTGGCCTGCCCTCGCTCCGCCCTTCCCGGCCGATCCTCATCGCCGCGCTCATTGTCCTGCCGTTGTGGTGGTTTGCAGACTCTGATTCCCCGCATCAATGGGATGCCGTGCAGACAGCCATTCGCGCCGATCTGTTCTGGCAGACGGGAACACTGGAGCGGGCATCGCTCTTCTATCCCGTCATTTCGCCCTTTGTCGTTCTCTTCCGTCACACCACAGTTCCATCGCACCTGCTTGTCATGATGCTCGGTGTCGGAACAATTGCTGCGGCTACCATCCTGACGTCCCGACTTGCGGGGAAGACCTGGGCCTTTCGCGTTGCAATCATCGCGCCTCTTCTCCCACCGATTTTTCTCCTCTATCGCTGGGTCATGTTGGACACCCTCCTGGTCATGCTGTGGATGCTGACACTGCTTGCCGTCGTCGCGTGGGGGAGGTGCCTGACGCCCGCGCGCATCGCGATCATCATCCTGCTCGTTGTGCTCACCGTCACTGCGAAGGAGATGGGCGTCCTGATTGTCTTCCCAGTGCTCGGCGCGTTGATTGCCTTTGCACGTCGCCGACAGCTTCCCCTGCGTCTTGCGGTGGCTGGGTTCCTTGTCGTCACTGCCACAGTCATCAGCGTCATCATCCTGCAACGCTATGCACATCTGAAAGGCATCACCAACTACTTTCAGGATATCGTCTATTCCGATCAGGGCCTGACCTTTCTGCCCGCGTTGAAGGGGAAGGCGCCCGAAGCGCTCCGGTTCTACCTCATTTCCATCATTCGCATGAATCTCTCATTCTGGGTTCAGGCGGGCTTCATGATTCCGCTCACCTTTGCGCTCTTCCGGCCCGCCAGGCCCACCTCCGCTCGCCTTCTCCTTATCAGCGGTGGCGCTGTTCAACTCGCATGGTTGCTTGTCTCCCGCCCTGATCGTTGGGGAGACATCTTTACCTATCCCGTCTTCGACGGATCCATGACAAGCCGCTCCTTCCTTGTCATCATCTTGTATCTGCTCGCAGTTTTTTCCCACTGGGTCGGCGGAGACCTGAAACTTGCCATCAACCGGAAGACACTGGTGCTGCTGCTAGCGATCCTTCCCGGCGCTGCGCTGCTCCATTGTTTCGTGAAGGCTTACAACGACGGGGAGACGCTTCATGTCTGGGTTGCCTGGCACTACCTCGTCGTCCTTCTGGCCTCGGCGATTCCCCTCGCAGCGCTCGGTCTTCGCCGCATCTCGCGCATGGAGATGCCGCATGCGCTACGCCTCTTCCTGTTGTTCGTCGCCTCCGTCACTATCATGAACGCGCTCCTGCACGGCTTCGGCATGGCGCTCAATTTTCGCATTCTCAACATGGCCCGGCTTGACGCGTATCAGTGGATGGAGTCCCAGCCGGAACGTGTTGTCTATACGCACTGGCCCTTCATAAGCGCGGACGACAAGACGGACGATTTTGACAACGGCCCACTGGCTTGGCAAAGTGATGGATGGAAAGTTTCCGGCCTCTACCAGTTTGACAGCGAATCCGTCACCCCATCGGAGGACAGCTTGTTCCTCTATGGTACCTACCGCGGTTACGGGCTTCCCACGAAGCGATTTCCCCGTCTTGCCGATCCCGCATACATCGGCAGGGTTGATCGCTGGCGGCCGGGCCTTCTAAACTTCCGAATGGAGAATGAATCCATCGAAGCCATCGTCGTGCGTCGCTTCCCAAGCGAGCATTTTCTTCAGGAGAAGGCAACTTCGGTTGTTCCCTCCTCGCATTGAATGCGGTTGCGCTTTCATCAACGGCAAACTCAAGTGGCCGTGCACACCATCCCCGGCAGGACACACACCATGTTGAAGAAAAGCCTCTTCCTGATGGCCAGCTTCGCCGCTGCGGCAACCTTCGCTCCCGCGCAGCTTGTTCAAACAAAGCCCACCACTCCCGATCAGGAGGAGTTCCCCCGCCTCGTCGTCGTCGTTTCCATCGATCAGTTTCGCGGCGACTACTACGACAGGTTTCGCAAGTACTTCGGCACCAAGGGCTTCGTGCGCCTTACCAGTCCCGGCCGCTTTTTTGAAAACTGCCACTACCAGCACGCCAATACCATCACCGGCCCCGGCCACGCCACGATGCTCACAGGCACCTACGCGCACATGAATGGCATCACCGCCAATGCGTGGTTTGATCCCGTGAACGGACAGACCTACTGCGTCGCCGATCCAGGCGCCAAGTTCCTTACCAGTGACGGCGTTGCGGACAGCGCCGAAGGCGAGGACGCCGCGGCTTCTCCCAGCAGGCTTCTTGCGCCAACTGTCGGCGATGTCCTCGAAACCGCAACCGGCGGCAAGGCCAAGACGATCAGCATCTCCACGAAGGATCGGGCGGCCATCCTCATGGGTGGGCGCTCCTGCGATATCGCCGTCTGGTGGCGCAGTGAACTTGGAGAATTCGTCAGCAGCGACTACTACGGCACCCAGCAGCCACAGTGGCTCATTGATTTCAACAAGACGAAATCCGGTGAGAAGTGGTTCAAGAAGCCATGGGAGCTTTCGCTCGAACCGGCTGCCTACGAAGAAATGTGCACCATTGATGACTATCCCACCGAAGGCACCGGCGGCTACAGCTCCCGCACCTTCCCGCACCTCATCGGCGAGAAGTCCGAAAAGCCGGACAAGGCTTACTACGACAATCTCAACATGTCGCCCTATGCGAACGAGTTGATTGTCGACGCGGCCATCGCGGCGATGCAAAAGGGTGAGCTCGGCAGGGATAGCATTCCCGATCTCCTCACGCTCAGTTTTTCTTCCAACGATTTGATCGGCCACACCTTTGGGCCGGATTCATGGGAGGTCATGGACGCAACGATCAGGACCGACAAGACCATCGAACGCCTGTTGCAGGCACTTGATGATGAAGTCGGCAGCGGTCGCTGGACGCTTTTCCTCACTGCCGACCATGGCGTCGCAAATTTTCCGGAAGTGCTGAAGGAACGTCGTCAGGATGCCGGACGCGCAAATATGAAGGAGTTCCGGGAAGGCATCGAAAAGAAGCTGACGGAAGTCTACGGTCCCCTCGCCGACAACAAATCCTACATCGTTTCCGTCAATCAGCCGTGGATCACACTGCGCAAGCCGGAAAATCCCGCCGCCGGAAGTCCCGATTGCAACAAGGTCGTCGCTGACTACCTCAACACGCTGCCATTCATAGGCTTCGCCACCACGACGGTGGATTTGCTCAGCACACCCGTCAACGGCGATGTCCTTCGCCAGTCGTTCATCTACGCGCACTACCCCAATCGCTCTGGCGATGTTGTCTTCGCGCTCAAGCCACACTATTACTTCTCCAGCGGGACGGGCACCACACACGGTTCACCTTGGCGCTATGACCAGCACGTTCCGCTGTTCGTGTGCGGAAAGGGCATCGGGCCGGGGCGTTCGTCATTCCCTGTCGCACCGCCACAAATCGCCCCCACCATCGCGATCATGCTGCAAATTCCCCTGCCGGCGAAGGTGGAAGTGATGCCGCTGCCGGGCGTCCTGACTAACCGGATGTAAGACGAAGCTTCCGCCGCGTCAGGTGGAACCCTTCCTCGATGATGACGATGTGGTTGGGAGGAACATCCTCCCAACCATCTTCATCACTCAGCGGTTCGGATGAAATGATCACGGCGCCGTCATGCTTCCCTGCGGGGTTCATGCGACATACTCCGCCGTCACACTGGTATCGTCCGCCGTGATGCACATGCAACGACAACGGCTCCTCTCCGCCTGTGAAGCGGCACGCCACGGCACAACGCCCGTCGCTGACGGCGATGTTCAAGTACGTCGTCGCGCTGTTAAATCCGTGGTCGCCGCAAATGCGCAGCACCCTGCTGATCGCCCGCTCCAGCGAGCGCGCCAGCATCGCACCGGTGTGCACCTTCTTCCTCTTCCATTCCGTCTTTCCCAACTCGTCGATGAAGAGCGCAAACAGGTGCTCTGAATCCGTGTTCCCCCGGATCAGTTGAAACGCCTCTTCCCCCAGCGTCGAAAGAATCTCCCGCCGCACGTCTTGAAATCCGTTCAGGTCACCATTGTGCATGAACGCAAAGGGCCCATGCACGAATGGGTGGCAATTCTGCTCTGTTGTTGGAAGGCCCGGAGTCGCGGCTCGCACATGCGCCAGCACGCAGTCGCTCACGGTCACACGCGCAAGGTTGATCAGGTTCAGGTTGTTCCACGCGGGCGTCACGGACCGAAACGCCGCAGGAACATCCGAAAGATTGCGCGCATACCAGGCCACGCCAAATCCGTCGCCGTTCAGCGGCTCTTCCTGCTGGCGGCTGTGGAAGGACTGGTTGATGAGCGAATTGGCCGGCTCCGTGATCAGGTTCGCCAGCGTGATCGGCTCGCCCATGTACAGGACGAACCGGCACATGTCAGTTCCCTCCGTCGATGGTGATGGTTTCCGCCGTCCCATCACCCTGCAAAGCTTCGGCCTCCACCTTTTCCGGCACCGGACAGCGCATGTCTGTGAACCTTGCCCGGTTGAAGGGGAGTTTCTGCCCGTTCCTAATCAGGAAGACATTCTCCCATCGCGCACCCACCACGCGTGTGTTCGTCGCCGCTGCGGGCTTTCCTTCGTTCTTTACCTGATCGATCGCATTCACGCGCTTGAACTGTTGCATTGTGTTGGGTCCGAAGGAGACCGCATCAAATTCCACCCGGAAGGGGGCAGGAGCCACCGTTGGCACGCCGCCCGACTTTCGCGAAACCAGGGTGAGCACCATCGCCATCTTTCCGGCGCCCGTCATCTCGCATCGCATCCGCAGCTTGTCACCGGGATGAAAGTACAGGTTCGGATCAAGCGGTGCCATGTTCCACGTCTCATTGCGCCAGAACGGGCGAAACGCGCGCCCTTCCGTGCTGACCTGCCCTTGTTCATCTTTCACCGGCGACCACGTCAGACCGCAGTCGATTTCCTGCGTTCCCGAACGTCCTCCCATGTAGACGGAAGGATTATCCAAGTATCGCTTGCGAACGTCATCCCACCGGGCGGGATCGAACTCGATTTCCGGCAGTGTGATTTCCCCTTCAATTCCGTCCCACAAATCCGTGGAGGAAACCGCCTTCCGGTAGTACGCCCCCGCGAAGCACGGCAACGACGGATCCGGTGGCACCTCCGCAATCGTTGGCGTTGGTGATTCTGCCTGCACGGGCGTGCTCATTGGTTTTGGTGTCATCGTCGCTGAAACGTCAGCGTGGACATGGGTCGATAGCGAGCACCCGATCAACGCACTGAAAAAGATTTCTCGAAGCATCATCCAGCGGCATCCTCCAAAAACAAAATGGCAGGGCTGAATCAAACCAGCCCTGCCATTGCCGTGTAAAGTTGGAACCGCGCCTAATTACGCAACGGTGATTTCCTTCGACAGGTACACATCCTGGATTGCGTTCAGAAGCATCACGCCGTCATTGAAGGGCTTCTGGAAGGCCTTGCGCCCCGAAATCAGGCCCATGCCGCCAGCGCGCTTGTTGATCACGGCCGTCTTCACCGCCTCCGCCAAGTCATTGCTGCCGGATGCCCCACCTGAATTGATCAGGCCCGCGCGGCCCATGTAGCAGTTCGCCACCTGATAGCGACACAGGTCGATCGGATGATCGCTGGAAAGGTCGGAGTACATGCGCTTGTCCAGCTTGCCGTAGGAGGAATTGCCGCTGTTCAGCGCCGTGAACCCACCATTTACCTCTGGCAGCTTCTGCTTGATGATGTCCGCTTCGATCGTCACACCCAGATGGTTCGCCTGACCTGTAAGGTCCGCCGATGTGTGGTAATCTTTTCCTTCAACCTTGAACTTGTCGTTGCGAATGTAGCACCACAGGATCGTCGCCATGCCCAGTTCATGTGCCTGCGCGAACATGCGACTCACCTCAACGATCTGCCGCCCCGACTCCGCGCTTCCGAAATAGATCGTCGCGCCCACCGCGGCACAGCCCATGTCGGCAGCCTGCTTCATCGAGCCGAACACGATCTGGTCGAACTTGTTCGGATATGTCATCAATTCGTTGTGGTTGAATTTCAGGACGAAGGGAATCTTGTGGGAGTACTTGCGCGCCACGCTGCCCAGCACGCCCAACGTGGAGGCGACAGCGTTGCATCCGCCTTCAATCGCCAGCTTCACGATGTTCTCACCGTCGAAGTAGATCGGGTTCTTTGCGAACGAGGCGCCCGCACTGTGCTCGATGCCCTGATCGACGGGAAGGATGCTCACATAGCCTGTGTTCGCAAGGCGGCCGGTGCCGAACAAGCGCTGGAGGTTATTCAGGACCGGAATCGGGCGATCTGAGGGCGCCCAGATGCGATCCACCCAATCTGCCGACGGAACATGAATGCTCTCCCTGGCGATCTTTGGGGAATTGAAATTCAGGAGTGTTTCCGCCTCGCCGCCGAGAAGGTCACTGATTTCTGCATAACCGAGCTGTGCTAACTTGCGTTGTCCGACCGTTGATGGCATTTTGGGAATCTTTCGGGATGATCTCTGCGCAAGAAATCGCGGCAAATCCCCGTCTCGCTCAAGGCAAAGCACCCTCCAACTTCCCATCGAACCGATAAAAATTTGATCCATGTGTGCAATTCCACAATGGTCTTGCGCTTTCATTTCGCCATCGTGAGCGTCATGCAAACTGAATTTGCAAGTTCATCTTACTCGCGGAGCCTTCAATGCTTCTGGCCATCGCTGCCATCAGCAGTCTCGTCAGTTTTGCCTGCGCGATCTATGTGGGCATTCAGATATACAAGGAAAAGGGTATTGTTCATGCCCTCATTGCGATCATCTGCTGCCAGCTTTACGGGTTCGTTTGGGGATGGTCCAGTTGGCAGGATTCGCGGAAGATGCAGGTCATGCTCATTTGGACGATTTGCATCCTCATCAGTCTCGCTCTCAACATCATGGGTGCAATGCAGGGCCAATCGATCTCCGGTGGCTACACACCCACACCGTAGGCCGTTCGCTTTTCCAACAGGCCAGGGCATAAAACGCGAGGCGGGGTTTCCCGTTTGGAAACCCCGCCTCGTGAAACAATTCGGCGTATCCGGCCCTTCCCGCGCGACCTACACACCCGCGGCCTTGCTCAGCAGTTTATTCAGTCGCTCCACCATTGCACGCGGGTCAGTAAGCAGTCCTGCCGCCAGCATCGCATTGTCGGCCAGTTGATCTGCCAACTGCCCGGCGAACGCTTCATCGTTTACCCGCAGGTCATTGATCTTCCTGATCAGCGCATGGCGCGGATTGATCTCCAGCGTGAGCGACTTGCCATCGGTTTCCGCAGGTCCCGACTGCTTCATCGCCGCCATCAGGCGCTGCATCGTTGCCGTGAAATGGCCTTCCGTTACGATCAATCCCGGATTGTTTACAAGTCGCTTGCTGGCGCGAACTGTTCCGATGCGATCACCGAAGTGCGACTTCATCCAGCCACACAGTGCGCCAGCATCCTCACCGCTCAGTTCCTCGCCTTCCTTCACGTCGATAGGAGGAAGGTCCAGGTCCCCCTTGTCCGCCGACAACAGCGGCTTCCCTTCAAACTCGTTCAAGTGATCGAAGACAAAGTCATCGATCTGGTCCAGGTTGTAGATGACTTCGTACTCGCGCGCGCGAAGTGCTTCCACATACGGACCCGCCTCAATCGCCTCGCGGGACGGGCCATTGATGTAGTAGATACCCTTCTGCCCATCCTTCATGCGCGACACATATTCCGTCAGTGTTGTCTTCTTTCCCGGTTCCGTGAAGGATGTCTCCACTCGCAGCAGCTTCACCAGTTCATCGCGATTCGCGTAATCACTCACGGCACCTTCCTTGAGGAAGCGGCCAAAAGTGTTGTGGAATTCATCGAACGCAACCGGGTCCCGCTGCGATTCCTCCGACAGAAATTTCAGGAATCGACCCGTGATCACCTTCGACAGTTTGCGAATCAGCGCGCTGTCCTGCAACGTCTCGCGCGAAATGTTCAGCGGCAGGTCATCGCTGTCGATCAATCCCTTCACGAAGCGCATCCACTCCGGAAGAAGGTTCTCAGGATGTTTTTGGATCATCACCTTGCGGCAGTACAGGTCCACGCCGGGGTCCTGCCGGCCCATGCCGAAACGTTCCGCGTTGTCCTTCGGCACGAACAGCAGCGCGCGGATGCTGATCGGCGATTCCGCAACGAAGTGCAGCCGGTAACGCGGTCCCTCATGATCATTCGAGAGAAACTTGTAGAACTCGTTGTATTCCTCATCCGTCACTTCGCTCTTGTTGCGCGTCCAAATTGCCTGGACGGTGTTCACCTTTTCCCCATCAACCTCGATCGGGAAGGGAACGAAGTTTGAAAATTTCTGGATGATCGACTTGATGCGCCATTCCTCCGCGAACTCACCGGCGTCATCCTTCAATTGCAGCGTGATCCTCGTCCCGCGCGACAATCCCGCCTTCGGCGCGATGGTGTAGCTGCCCGTTCCCTCGCTCTCCCAGACGCAGCCCTCCGCGTCCGCAGCAAGGGAAAGCGTTTCAACCGTCACCTTCTTCGCCACCATGAAGGCGCTGTAAAAGCCCACGCCGAACTGGCCGATGAGGTGCAGGTCGCCACCCTTTGCCGCACTCGTTGCCTGCGACAGGAATTGCTTCGTTCCAGAACGCGCAATCGTGCCGATGTTGTCCGTCAACTCCTGCCGCGTCATCCCGATCCCATTGTCCTGGATCGTGACAACCTTCGCATCCTTGTCCACGATGATGTTGATCTTGAGTTCGTCCGATGCTCCCCGCAGGTCCGTCTTCACCAGGAACTCATGCCGCACTTTTTCCAGGGCATCGGATGCATTCGACACCAATTCCCTCAGGAAAATCTCCTTATCCGTGTAGAGCGAATGGATGACGATATCCAGCAATTGGCGGATTTCCGCCTGAAATGGGTGGGTTTCTGGCGACACGCTCGTGGCGGTATCTGTGCTCATGAGACACAATCTCCTAATGGCAGAATACTTCTGACCCACCTATTGCAAAGCCGGGGCCATCTTGCATAGGGGTGTTCCATCAGCGCGGGAAAGGCACTTGATGGGAGGCGGAGGCGCGCTTGGCATTTTCCGCGGTCCTCAACGTTTTCGAATTTCCCACGCCCTCAGCACATCGTCGTGGTAAACCTCCACCGGCGGCTGAATCGAACTCTGTCCCACCCACGTTTTTGGGTCATTCATGTACTCAGTGAACAAGCCCCCGATCACCCGGCTTTCAGGACTCAGGTTCAGGTGCACCTCATGGAGGATGATGTATTTTACATGATACTTCAGCAGGTTTGCGGCAAACCGATCAACATCCTTCGGCCAGCGATCGGGGAAATCGGTCGTCACCAATGCAAACTTCAAATCGCTTTCCAAAGGCTGGTACATCGCCGCCGGCACGCGCCCGCCATACCCCCAAAGCACCCTCTTGTGATGATAGGCACCGTAGTGCATGTAGTTGTCCATTCCGCGCATGTAGGGCACGTCCAGCACCGCGAAATCACCCGGCTCCTGCGCGATCTGTTCCCAGAATTTTGAATACTGGGGCTCTGCAAATTTTGTCGGCCACCTGTTCACATCGATCATGTGCAATGCGATCAGGGCCGCTGCGACGATGGTTGCGCGACGTCGCAGCGCCCGATTGCGCAGCAGGTGCAGCACGCCAAATCCGGCCAGCAGCGCCATGGACACCTGCGCGCCCAGCATCAACCGCCCCGGCGTCCGCATCGAGTTCATCACGGGCAGGTCCTTGATGAGATAAAATGGTCCGGGAATCCATGTCCTGCCAAAGAGCGGCCCATCCGGTGATCCGCCCCAGTTCAGGGAAATAATCGGGCCAAAGCTCATGAGCACGCACGTCACCGCCACTGCCAGCAAAAAACCCGTTCCCTGTTTCCGAGACCACACGCCGATGATTCCGAGCAGGGAAACCACCAGGCCCAAGTAGGCCGTGAACAGCGGTTGGGTTTCGATCTTCGCGTTGTGGAGCAGCGTCGTGATCCATCCTGTCAACCGTCCCGTGGTGGGGGAGAAGAGAACCTCCGCCACGGTGTTGCGATACTGATACATGTCGTCGATCGGATCATCGCCGCCCATGCTGTTCAGGTCCCCCCCGAAGGCCTTCCACGTTTCGTGCAGCAGCGGTGCGCTGAGCACCGCGCCAATCACGCCGCTCACGCACACCCATCCGATCGCGCGCCAATCCTTCTTCCACGCGCGGTCCACGATGAAGACCCCCGTCACAAGCAACACATGCGTCAACAACTGGATCTGGAACCATGCCGCCACTGCGGCGGCGATGCCCGCGAGGACAGCAATGCGCGGTAAATTTCGACCCCGACGCATCATGAGCAGGCACCCGATGAATGCCACAAGCCCTTCGCACGAGGACATCCACGGCGTCGCGATGTGGGTGACAACGGAGCCGGACCATCCGCACAACCATCCGCCCACCAGCGCCGGCAGGAACGCGCCACGCAGCAACCGCCGCAGCACGCCAAACGCCATCAGCGCCACCGTCAGCGGCACGGAAACGCCGAACAGGTTTCCGATCAACTGCGGCGCGCTGTGGCCTCCGAGGAACGCAAACAGCAGCTCCCGCCCGATGCCGTTCGATTGCAGCATCGTCGGCATGCCATGCGGCGGCAGGATGTTTGGCAGGAACCAGATCGAGTCCCCGCCCCCCCGAACGACTTCGTTGTACCACCAGATGCGGTAATAGATCCCGGCACCCTCAAACCAGGCGAGCGGAGCATTGAACAACTGAAGGATGCCTGGAAAATATGCGGCAAACGTCAGCAGTGTATAGACGGTGACAGCCACCAACCAATCGTGAACCCTCCCACGATTGATCATGCGCTCACCGCGCGAACTCCACGTTCCGGGTCTCCCGCAGCACCGTCACCTTGATCTGGCCCGGGTACTGCATTTCCGCTTCGATCTTCTTGGAGATGTCCCGTGCAAGCATCGAGCACTCGTTGTCATTCAGCTTCTCCGGTTGCACGACCACGCGGACCTCACGCCCGGCCTGCACCGCATACGCCTTCTCCACGCCGGGGAACGCGTTGCAAATCGTCTCAAGCTGCTCCAGCCGCTTGATGTAGGACTCCAGCGACTCGCGTCGTGCACCGGGGCGCGCAGCGCTCACGGAATCCGCCGTGATGACCAGCATTGCTGTCAACGTCCGTGGCTCCACCTCGAAGTGGTGTGCCTCGATCGCATGGACGATTTCCTGCCGCTCACGGTGCTTCTTGGCCAGTTCCGCTCCAATTGCCGCGTGCGGCCCTTCCACTTCATAGGACATCGCCTTGCCGATGTCGTGCAGGAAAGCCGCGCGCTTTGCCAACTGCGCATCCAGTCCAAGCTCGCTCGCGATCACCTCCGCGATGCGCGCCACCTCCACCGAATGGTGCAGGACATTCTGCCCGTAGCTGGTGCGGTATTTCAACCGTCCCATCAGTTTCACCAACTCCGGATGAATATCGTAGATTCGCAGTTCCAGGCAGGCGGCCTCACCCGCTTCGCGCGCCGAGTCCAGAACCTGCTTCTCCGTCTTTTCCACCAATTCCTCGATGCGGCTGGGATGGATGCGGCCATCCGCCATCAGCTTTTCCAGGACGATGCGCGCGATTTCGCGCCGCATCGGATCAAAGCACGACAGGACGATCGCCTCCGGCGTGTCATCCACGATGAAATTCACGCCAGTCAGTTGTTCCAGCGTCCGGATGTTTCGTCCCTCGCGACCGATGATGCGCCCCTTCATTTCATCGTTCGGCAGGTTCACGACGGAAACGGTCGTTTCCGAAACGTGTTCCGTGGCGGATTTTTGGATCGCCAGCGTCAGGATCTGGCGGCTCTTCTTGTCCGCCTGCTCCTTCGTCTCCTGTTCGATTCGTCGAATCAGCGCAGCCGATTCCTGGTGCACGTCCTTTTCCAGTTCCTGGAGTAGGAGCTTCTTTGCCTCCTCGGCACTCATGCCGGCGATTTCCTCGCTCCGCTTTACAAGTCCGACGCGGATCCGCTCCGATTCCGTCAGCGCCTCCTCGCGCTTGCGGACCAACTCGTCCACGCGCTTTTCCTTCTTGTCGAACTCCCCCTCGCGTCGGGAAAGTCCCTCGTCGCGGCGGTCCGCCTGCTCCTCGCGTTTTTTCAACCGGGCCTCGTTGCGCTCGGCCTCCTCGCGCATCCGTGCAAGCTCCTTTTGCACAGAGCTTTTGCGCTCCTCGGCTTCCTTTGTGGCGTCGTGCTCTGCTTTGCGCAGGATTTCGAGGGCCTGCTTTTCTGCGTCCGATTTTTTCGTTTCTAGCTTGAGCAGTTCCTCCTCAATATCGACTTCGGACTTCGTTCGGGTGCGATCGCGCAGCACATAGCCTGCAATTACAGCGAAAAACATTAATACGCACCCCACAGCCGCGTAAACAAACAGCATCAGTGGGTCGGACATGACGGAAGAGAACTCCTGATAGAGGGTTGATATGTCGAAGTTTGGAAGTGTCGGTGATGGTCATCGTAGTTTCCCCCGCGCGACATGGATGCGGGTAAAAAGCCCGGTACTGTGTGGGAGCACTTTCAGGGCCGTCAATGATGAACCGCCTGCCGCACAGCCGGGGCTTGCGTTGCACCGGCCCGCTTCTTGATACTGGCGCCCGTGGTCGCTGTTCGCAGCAGACCCCATCGGCCCCTGTGGGCTTTGTTCCCATCTTCAGAAAACGCGAGATCACTCCATCGATGTCCTACTTTCGCTTCGCAACCCCCGCCTATCCCGAAGAAGACGTGAAACCCATGCGCGAGGAATTGGAGGCCGTGGGTGCCAAGTCGCTCCGCACCCCCCAAGATGTCGATGCGGCCATGGCCGGGCAGGTCGGCACCACGCTTGTGATCATCAATTCCGTCTGTGGCTGCGCCGCCGGTGGCGCCCGGCCCGGCGTTTCCGCCGCGCTCCAGAATTCCGTCATCCCGGATCAGATAACCACTGTCTTTGCAGGCGTTGACAAGGAAGCCACGGCCCGCGCCCGCCAGCACATCACGAATTATGCCCCCTCCAGCCCCTCCATCGCCCTGTTCAAGGATGGCAAGCCCGTCTACATGATGGAGCGTCACATGATCGAAGGAAAGACCCCGGACCAAATTGCGGAGGACCTTGCCATCGAATTCAACAAATACTGCTCGAAGCCCGGTCCTTCCATCCCCCAGGAGAAATTCGAGAAGCTCCAGTTTGTCCAGGTTTGCGGCACCGAATTGGCCGCCAAAGTCAAAAGGCTGGCAATGGCCCAGCGTCAGCAGCAGTAGTCATCACTGCACATCCCAAGCTGTCCTCGTCAGCGCCGCCTGCCATGGCGGCGCTTTTCTTTTGGAGCGAAGTCCCTTCAGGGAACGCGGGCTTACCGGGACTTCTACGGGGCCGTTGGGAGCTTGAGGGCGCCGCCGGCTTTTTCATGGACGGCGCATTCATGCCCTTCGTGGCAAACGTCACATCCTTCAGGCCCGGGGCACAGGACGCTGTGGGCCTTCCATGCCTTCAGGAAATCCTTAACGGGCTTGTGGTCTTCGTGGATGAAATGCATGAAGGCGAGCATCTTCTTCCGCAGTTCGCTGCTCAGGAGGTGCTCCATCTTGCAGGCATCGATGGAGGCCTGGGTGTCGTTGAGGCCAAGCACCTCGGTGAGGAATTGTACCAGGAGCTTGTTGCTGACGTTGAGTTCGTGCGCGAGTTTTTCGCCCTGAGGAGAGAGGCGCAGAAACTTGTTATGGTCCTCGTCCACCCAACCCTTGGTCTTCAAGGTCTTGAGGCTGGTGGAGGCACTGCCGGCTGTGATTTCCAATTCACGCGCGATGTCGGTCATGCGCGCGTATCCCTGGCGCTTGTGAAGCTCATGGATGGCCATGAGGTAGTGCGCCATGCTGTGGGTGATCTCGTTATTCTCGAACTCTTTCCATTCCTTCATGGTGCACCGTTGGCAGGGGAGGCTGGGAATCCAGTCATGGTCCAATGAGCTAGGGTTAGGGGACGGCCCAATGCAATCCTAGAATTGGCTGACGGGGCGCTCCTTAGAGCGATGCAGCGTTCTCAAGCATGTTTTCTGCCTGTTTTGGCTGGCCGAAGAGGCGGCGGTAGAGGTTGGTGCAAAGAATGCCTTCCGGGTCGCAGGCGGCCTTGATCGCCGCAAACTTGTGGATGGCATCGGCGCCAAGATAGCGGGCCGGTGTGCCTTGGCGCATGGTGCTGTCCTTGGCAAAGTAAAAGCGGCCGCCGGCGGCGAGGACCAACTCGTCCATGTCGTGGCAGAGTTTCCAGAGGGTTGCCTTGTTGGAGGCAGTCACCGGGTAGTCGAGCGCGAGAGAGAATCCATCGACGCCGTGGGAAATCAGGAAGTCGTCGCGCTTGTGCTTTTTTGTCACGGCAAGGTAGGGGAGGATGCCGCGTGCCTGCGACATGCGAATCTGCTGCGTGAAAATCTTCGCAGCCTTGTCGGCGGGAACGAAGGACTGGTACTGGATCAGGCCGCCGGGACGGTAGCAGAGCTTCCATTGGGGAATGTAGTCGAGCAGGAAGGCAAAGGCGGCATGGCTTTGAAGGTAGGGCTTCGCCGCGGCAGGCCTCAGGCGCGCCGTCCATTTTGCGGTGTTGATGGCGCGCATTCCGAAGTCATTGACGAAGGGCGCCATGAGCCTGTGCAGGATGGACTTGGGAATGAAATGCAGCAGCAGGTCCGGCAGGTCCTGGTTCTTTACGCGCAACGTCTGGGCGAGCATGTGATCCTCGCCCGGCTCCAGGTGCCGCGCAAAGTGCATCTCCCCGCGGCCCACGTTGTTCCGACCGGATGCGAAGCAATCGGACCAACCCACCATGTAATCCATCTTGTGTTCGTTTTCATCGAACGCGTCGACCATTTCATGGAAGTTGCGCACGAAACGAGGATGAACCTCCAGGTTGCCGCTGTAGATACGCTTCATCCGGAGTGAGATTTTGGTGAAGACACCAAGCATTCCGAAGCCTGAGATCGCAGCGCGAAAAAGATCCCCGTCGCTCTCGCGGGAAACGGTCTTCAACTCACCGCTTGGAAGCATGATGTCAAATTCGGTGATGTGGTCGCCGAAGGTGCCGGCCTCGTAGGCGTTCTTTCCGTGGATGTTCATGCTGGCGCAGCCGCCGATGGTGGTTTCCATGGTGCCGCTGACAACAGGCGGCCAGTAGCCATCGCCAATGATGTAGCGCCACAGCTCCGCGATGCGCAGGCCGGGCTCCACGACGATGATTCCTGTTTCCGGATTCCAATCGAGCACGCGGTTCATGCGCGAAAGATCGAGGACAAACTCCTCGTTGTTCTGGAAGGCGTCGCCGTAGCTGCGCCCTCCCCCCTTCAGCGCAATGGAACGCCCCGCAGCGCGGGCACGGGAGAAAACATCGCGCAACTGGCTGAGGGTGGACGGACGGAAAACATAGCTCATGGATTTCGACGCCATCCCCCAGGCTTCCACCCATTCCAAGTGGTCGGGGAGGAGCGGAGTGCGCTGGAAGGCGGGCGCTGGCGCCTTCGCCGTGGCGTGGCGTTCGGGCTTTGCAATGACGACAGGTGTTGGTCCGCGACGCCGCTTCATATGTCTTTTCCCCGAAACAGGAAGGAGGGGATGCAGCGAATGGCGGTCATGATGGGCCACCAGATGATGGGAACGTATGCGGTGGTGCGCTTGCGCGTGACTGCGCGAAAAATCTGGCTGGCGGCGTCGTCCGCAGTAATCATGAAGGGCATCTTGAGGCCCTCCGTCATAGGGGTTTTCACCGGACCGGGTTTGATGGTGACAACCCGAACACCACGGTGGCCAAGGCGGTTGCGAAGGCCTTCCATGTAGGATGCAAGGGCGGCCTTGCTGGCGCAGTAAACAGGCTGCCCCTTGCGACCGCGATCGCCGGCGACGGAGCCGAGCGCGGCGATGGTGCCGGACTCTTGGCGCTCGCAGCGCGTCGCCGCTTCATTCAACCAGGCCATTGCGCCAAGCACGTTCACGTCGAAAACCTGACGATCCTTTTCCAGGTTGTATTCGTTCTTCGCCACCGGAGGCATGACACCAGAGCAGTACACAATGGTGTCGAACCCGCCTAGTTCGTGGACGATTTGCTGAAAAAGTGTGGGCACCTGGGCGAAATTTGTCACGTCGTGGGGATGGATCGTGGCGAGCTTTCGATCCTTGCGGTTGATGCCATCGGCAACGCGCCGCAGCTCTGATTCACGACGGGCGACAAGGGCCACCCGATAGCCGGAACGCGCGAAACGCTTCGCCAGTCCTTCGCCAATCCCGGAGGACGCGCCAATGATAATGGCGGAGCGGCCGCCTTTGGTGTTCTTCTGTGCCATTTGGGAAGGACAGGCTTGCAGGAACGCAAGCGGACGGCAACAGGGAAAGGAGACTTTGTCAGTCGCGCCCGTTTTGGTGCGTGCCCGAAGCGGCGAGAGCGCCCAACTCCCCAATCGAGTGTGCGCGAAACCTTGGACACCACCACAGAATTGGTCCGGACGCTTCTCATGCATACGATTTTGTGGACTACAAACTCGTTGAGATTCCGATGCGCTCGTGAACGGCGATCAAGTTCGATATTCCCAAGCGAATGTGCTGTCGAAGGAAGTTGGTGCGCCCGGAGAGACTCGAACTCCCGACCTTCTGATCCGTAGTCAGACGCTCTGATCCAACTGAGCTACGGGCGCACAAAGGGATGGAGAAGGTCGTCGGGGACGGGGCCCGAGTCAAACCATTTTTCAGTGGTGCGCCCTGAGGGATTCGAACCCCCGACCCTCAGAACCGAAGTCTGATGCTCTATCCAGCTGAGCTAAGGGCGCACGGGGACATTTCGGGGCTTTGGCGGTGCATGCGTCAAGGGGTGCGTGAGGAAATCGTGTTGTCGGCCTTGGCGTGAATGCTTTTCCTGCGGTGGTGAGCATGGAGCCAATGATACCGTCCCCGAACATGTCGGCACAGCCGTCGAAGGTGCGCGACGGGATGGTGGTGCTGTCGGCGGGGCTGTTGGCGGGGATGCTGCGCTTTGGCGATTTGGGACGACAGTCGCCGTGGCTGGATGAATTGACGAACTGGCAATTGGCCGTGGAGCAGGGGACCGGTTGGGGCCGCGCGGGGCATTGGCTGACAGGATGGTGCCAAAGCGCGGGGCTTGCCGTTTGGGATTCTGAAGCGGGGCTTCGATTGTATTCCGCAGTTTTCGGGACGCTGGCGGTGGTCCTTGGAACTTGGTGGATGTTGCGAAGGTGCGGGCTTGTGTGCGGAGTGGCGACGGGGTTGATGCTGGCGCTAAGTCCATTCGGAATTTTTTACAGCCAGGATGCAAACCACTACGCCCCGATGTTGCTGGGTGGTGTCGCGGCCGTGGTGTTGTTTGATGGCCTGCTTGCGCGGCGATGGCTTGCGGCAATGGTTGGCGCCGCATGTGTTGTGCTGACGTTGGGATTTCATCCGACAGGTGTGTTTCTCTGCGGGATGCTCATCATCGCGCCACTGGTGTTCGCCTTTGTGCGCACTTCGCCGGAGGACTTCGACCGGGCGAAGCGAAAACGGATTCGGATGGTGGCCGTCTTCGCGGCGACATTGGTCGTGGCGGTTGTGGGGTACTTCGGCTTGCGCGAGTCCGGCAAGTTATGGGCTTCGCAGCCGGGGGGGCGACAGTTCGGGCTGAACTGGGATTTTGTCAGCGCAACGCTTGCCTCATTCCATGGTGCCATTTATCGCTTTGGATTGCCCGACGTGGCGCTTGGGATTGCGGGTGCCGTGTTGGGAATCGCAGGCATTGTGTTTGCATCCTGCCGCGCTGAATGGCGCTGGGTGGCGATTGGAATTGCGGCGACAATCCTATGCGTTGTCGGGCCGTTCATGGTGATTGGAACGCGCCAATATTTTTCTCCGCGCTACCTGGCCGCTGCCAGCCCGCCCGCGCTCATGGCCATTGCGCTGGGCTTCGCCGGAGTGGGGGGGCGCGCAAGGGTGCTGCGTATCGCAGCGGCAATCTGGATTCTGTTGTTTGTCGCACGGGCGACAATGTGGGAGGCGGCCCGGTTTGGTGGAAGCTTCCAGCCCACTCGTGATGCGGTGGCGTGGCTGGGCAATCACATGACGGGTGATGCAAAGGTGCTGACGAGGCACGCCTATTCATCGCTGGGGGTGCGGTTCCTATGGAGGCGGCAGGAACTTCCATCAGGGTCGCTGATCGCGCTAACGTCCATCCACCGACGTGGGTCGATTTCAATCCAGCAGGTGCGCGAGGTATTGCAGGGGACAAGCGGGGCGGTTTACTTTGTTTCGCTGATCGAGCAGGAGGAAATGCAGGCGCGCGATTTTGCCGCGTGGTTGAAAACCAATTCGACCGTTGTCGCGCATTTCCCAAGCACTGCCACTGACGCGTTCGTCCCCATTGACTGGGGAATCACGATCCGGCAGTTGCATCGTGATGGATTGGATGCGACGGCACTGCCGCGGGACGGCGCAAGCGCGAGCAATGTTTTTCCGGACAGCCAAATCAACGTCGAGGGATCGCGGATCATCATGCGCGAGGGGAACGTGGTGGCCTACAACTTCAGCACCGCTGGGGAGTTGGATGGCATCCGCATCGAGGCGAAGACTTGCAGTGTGCCGTACCCATTCCCGGTGATTGCGCAGATTGATGACACGCCGCCGTGGGTGTTCTCCATCAGTGAGCAGGCGAGCGGCCCACGGTCACTGCTGGTAAGGCAGGACGTCCCGAAGGGCACTCACACCATCACCATTTCCTGCCCGATGGATTATCGGATGAAAGCGGCGGGCTGGCCGTACGCACGAAAGAAGGCGGGTATGATCTCCGGGGACCTGCTGGAAATTGTGCGTGTCGGGAAGCACGCAGGGGAGTCGCCGGATTTCGTGGGGCGGGCAACGGTGTTGGGTGGGGAATCAGGTGCGATTGCCGCGCCCGCCTCTCTTGTTTCAGGCTATCAGCAAGGACAGACCATCACGCTGGACTCCGCCGCGCAGAAGGAGAGTCTGGTGGCGGTTCGAAAGTATCATGTCACAGGGATCGGAAATGTGGGTGTTCGCGACGAAGTTGAACTCAACAGCGGCGTGCTCCCCATGTGGCGCGCGGTTGATTGGACCTATGCGCCGATCAACATGACGTGCATCCTGACTCCCGTGGGGGCGGACTCCATGGCAATCAGGCTTTCTTGTGTGAGACTGGATCATTTTCATCCGCGTGGACTAACTGCGGAGTTCGGTGCGATGCGTGCCTACAGGTTTGCCGATGCAGGACCGTGATGTGCCCAATTTGAATCGAAGGACGCTTTTGGGGATCATCGCAGGAGCTGTGTTGCTGTGCGTGGCTGGCCTGTGGCGCGCGCTCCCCGACATGGTGGACGACGCCTACATCACGTTCCACTGCGTGCAGAATCTCGTCCATCACGGCGAGTTGACGTTCAATCTTGGAACGCGCGTTGAGGCGTTTTCAAATCCGTTGCTGGCATTCCTCCTGATGCCGTTTGAAGTCGTCGGTGCTTCGTTGCCGATGGCTGCACGACTGATTGGATTCGCATCATTCATCGCTGCGATTGCCTGCGTTTATCGCGCCGTGTTGTTGATGCGGAGGAACGCAACGATCGCGGCCCTTGCGGGGGCATGCATGGCGGGAAGTTTCCCTTTCCTGTATTATTCCGTGACAGGCTTGGAGACCGGCCTGTTCGGTGCGCTCCTGACGGCATTGGCAGTGAGGCTGATGCGGGTCGAACGTGGCACTTTCATCGATGCGCTGCTGGTCTTCGCCGTGCTGTGTTGCCGACCGGAGGCGCCGCTCTACATCGGCCTCCTCTTCCTTTTGGTTGTCGCGCCGCAATGGACCGGGAAGCGGAGTCTTTTCGTGTCGTGGATTTTTGGCGGCGTCGCCTTCCTTCTGATTGTTCTTCTTCGGAAGTGGTATTTCGGCCTGTGGTTTCCGAATCCGTTCTACGCGAAGGCTGCGGGCAGCGCGGACCTTGATCCGAAGACCTCTCCCGCAGCGGCCGCACTGGCCTACGTCCTTGATTTTTTCTGGCGCAGCGGCTTCGTTGTGCCGATCATGGCGGCGATTGGAATTGCAGGGAACATGCGGGATCAAGCCATGCGAATTTCAGGTTGCCTGATCGCTGGGGGGATCGCGTTTGCGGTGTATTCCGGCGGGGACTGGTTTCCGGCGGGGCGCTATCTGTTGCCGATCCTGCCGCTGCTGATCGTTGTTGGAACTGTGACACTGTTCGACATCGCCGGTCGCAGGGGATTGAACATGAATCTGATGGCGGCGGGTTTGGCGATCTCGGTGGCTGCCGGATCCGTGGTGACATTGGTGGAATTCACGCAGTCACGAAATCGCTATCCGTATCATGTGATGAATGGAGGGGATTGCGCGTCGGCTGCGGCATGGATGCGCGAGCACCTGCCGGCGGACACGCGAATGGTTGCCTATCGCATCGGGGCGCTGGGCTATGAAACGGGATTCCATGTGATCGATTTGCTGGGGCTTGCGGATCATGAAATCGCCGGGGTTATCGCGGCCCAGGACTCGTTCCACCCCGCGATACGGATGGGGGATGATCTGCCAGGGCTGCGGTCCATCATCGAGCGGGAGAAGCCGACGGCGGTTCTGGGTGTTCAGTTCGCGGACACGGTGCCGTTGCCCGAAAGGAGACTTTACGGATTGCGCTTTGTTCTGGTGCGCGCGTTTCCCCAGGGGGGCGACCAACAATGGACGTTGTATAGACGCGAGGACTTGAAATGGGAGGGAGCGTCGGGGAGTTAGTTGGGCTTGTCATGAATCGTGCACCGACCCAGTGTTGAGGGGACGTATTGGACCGTGAATCCGTGGCGCTTTCGGGAAATTTCACTCAACGCATGACATCCACGTTCGCTTCAACAGGGAAGCGGCGGGTTGCACGACGCCTTTCAATGCGTCTGCCGATAGAAGGCTGGTGCATGGTGGTGACGATGCTGCTGATCGGCATGGCGGCATTGAACACGGCAGCGCCGCTGCTCTATCTGGTGTTCGCCATGATGTGCGCCTTCTTCCTCCTGTCGGGCATTCTGGCAAAGAACACACTGAGCCGAATCACGATCACGAGGAACGCGCCGCAGGTGTGGGTCGCACAGGAATCGCTGCCCGTGGAGATCGTGCTGACGAACCTGAAGCGGACGACATCGAGCCACAGCCTTCACGTTCGTGATTTGTTTCCGGGAAAAGTGCCGGCAGGCGCGGTTTTTTTTGCACGCGTCCCATCGCGTGGCGGAAGTGTCCGGCAGCAGTATACGCTGCGCTTCCCCCGGCGGGGGGTCCATGACCTCGACATGGTGGAGGTGGGAACGCGCTTCCCGTTCGGCCTGATCGAGAGGGCGTTCCGCTGGAGCCTGCCGCATCAATTCCTGATCCTGCCACAAACCATCCCGGTTGACTCGGTGATGGAGCAGGCAAAATCGGAGCTTGGAGACTTCGAATCGCAGAGGAAGGGCCAGGGCAGCAGCCTCTACGGCCTTCGCCCATACACCCCGGATTTGAGCGCGCGCGACATCCACTGGAAAATTTCCGCGCGGCGAGGGAACCTGATCGCGCGCGAGCATGAGTCAGAGGATCGCCGCCGCGCGACGGTTGTGCTGGACAATCGAGTGCCCGCGGAGCAACGGGAGCAGGTCGCGCTGACTTTTGAGAAGGCGATCATCCTGACGGCATCGGTGATTGAGTGGCTGTGCCTTCACGGACATGAGGTGGAACTGCGCACGGCCAGCGGCATCGTTTCCTTCGGCACAGGCTCGGTGCATCTGGCGCGCTGCAGCAGGGCGCTGGCTCACTTGCAGATGATTGATCCGGATCCTTCCTTGGGCACGCAATTTCTTCCAGCGGAGCCGGAGGTCACGCGCTTCATGATCCAGATGGGCGAAGCGATGGACGGCAAGCCGGGCACCTTTGTCCTGTCTGTCGCCGCGCTTGACGGCGAGTTGTCGAGGGCGTTGGGAGAAAAGCCGGCGAGGGAGGCTGCGGCGTGAGTCTTGACAGGACGTTCAGGCTCTTCACGCACTTGACGGTTTTCTGGTCATTTGTCGTGCTCGCGCTGTTCGCGGATTTGCACGCGGTTGCGGTGATTCTCTACCTGACGTTCTATTTCCTTGGGGTTTTCCGCGGGCGGCTTCGCATTCCGATTTCCAGCACCTTCTGGTTGGTTGTCAGCGTCCTGGTGCTGCTGACGGCGCTCTACGGCTGGTTCATCATCGGCGAGCGCCTTTACTCCGTGGTTTATCTGTTCCTCTATCTGGAGATAAACAAGATCTGGACGGAGGAGAAGCCGCGCGACACCCTCCAGATTTTCGGCCTGTCGTTCTTCCAGATCCTGGCTGCATCGGTTTCGACTTCCTCCGTGTTCTTTGCGCCGTCGCTGGCGTTGTACATCTTCCTGATCCTTGGCGCGCTGATCACCTTCACGATGCGGAGCGATGCAGAGTCCTCCCTGGACCCGAAGGGATTCCGCTACCGGAAACCGGATGATCCGGGCGAGGCGCCCACGCTGGAGGAACTGCATGCGCTGGCGCGGCTTGATTCGCTTCTGAACGGTGGCTTCATGTCGGTTCGTTTCAACCGGTGGCTGCTGGTTGCGCTGGCCTTCATCATGATCGTGGGGTCGGGAATTTTCTTCGTCATCCCGCGCATGGCGGCGCAGTCGTTCCTAAGTGCCTACACGCCGAGGAACCCCGCGCAGTTGTCATCGGGCTTTTCTGATTCCGTGGAGTTCAGCGGGATGGGGGAAATCCAGAGGGACCCCACCATCGCGATGCGCGTGATTCCGCGGGATGGGTTTCCGATGCGCGACGGCGAACCAACGTTGGACGTCCTCCGCCTGCGCGGCACCGCACTGGACCATTTCGACGGTCGGCGTTGGAGCAAGGGGGCGACGGTGCAGAATTTGATCAGCGTGTGGGATCGGCGCAAGAGCATCACCTTCCCCGTAAGGCCGTCCCATGGCAACACTGCGGGAACCTTCGAAGCGGAAATCCAGTTGGAGCCGAGCAAGAAGGGATTCCTTTTCGGACCTGACCGCACGAACATCTTCACGTTCGATCGTGACACACTGTATGTGCAGATCGACAGCGTGAATGAATCGGTGCAGGCCACGATCGCCAATTGGGTGACGACGCTGAAGTACACGACGTATTGTCGCCTGCCGGTGGATGATTGGGCGGAATTGGAAACCCAGGAGAATCGGAACCCGGCGGAACAATTGGCGATGGCCTTTCGCAATGCCTGGGGCCTTCCCGCGCGGAGGATCGATGTGGGTGGCTTGGCGGAGAGCCTGCGCCCTTCCTATCTGCAAATGCCCAGTGTGCCGGACATGGAAACCGTTCGGCGATTGGCGGACGAATGGACGCGCGGGGTGACGGGCTCCCATGAGATAGCAATGCGGTTGGAGTCAAACCTCAAGCGGCTCTACGGCTACAGCCTGAATGTGGATTTCAGCACGCGACCAGACCACCTGACGCGGTTCCTGACGGAGGAGAAGGCGGGGCATTGCGAGTATTTCGCAACGGCGATGGCGCTGATGCTTCGCGCAAAGGGCATCCCGTCGCGAATCGTCAACGGCTACGCAACCGATGAATGGGTGCGGTCAGGCGGCGGCTATTACATCGTGCGCCAGGAGCACGCCCACTCATGGGTGGAGGCGTATTTCACAAACGTGGGATGGGTAACATTCGACCCGACGCCGAGCAGTGGAATCGGGGCGAACCGCATTCCAATGACGGTCTATCGATGGATGACGCGTGTTATCGATCATGTGAAGTTCTTCTGGTATGACAATGTCATCGACTACGACGTGAATGATCAGGGAACGATGGTGCGATCGTTCTACCGGTTGATGGACAAACTGTACGTGAGGAAGGCGTTTCGCGCCGTGGACAACATGTCACTCACGCCACAAACCATGACTCAGAAGCGTACCTTCTTTCTTGGGCTTGTCGTCGTTGGCGCGTTGGGCCTCCTCTTCGTGATGTGGCGTGAACTGAGGTTTTTCCTGCGCGCGAGGAGGGAGGAGGCTGCGGGGGAGTCGGCTGGCCAGGGACCCTCCGTCATCATCGAGGATTACCTGAGGCTGCTCCGCGAGCTTGAATCAACTTTTCCGCGATCTCCGGCGCAAACGCCGTTGGAGTTCGCGCAGATGGTGACGCGCTCGGAGGACTCGCTGGCGGACCTGCTTCCGCTCACGAAACGATACTATGCAGCGCGGTTTAGGGAAAACATTTGGTCGGCGGAGGAGACGGAACGCGTGAATGCGCTCTTGCGTCTCCTGCGTGAACCACGGGAAAAGAAGTCGTAGCGCGCTGGTTGCAGACAATCCTTCACGAAGAATCATTCCCTTGGCGCAAACAAGAAACAACAGCGACATCACCTCGCTGACCACCACACGAAAATTCATGGTCGGAAACGTTCCCGTCGGCGGTGATGCGCCACTGTGCATCTTCGCGGGGCCATGTGTCATTGAATCGGAAGATCATGTGCTGCGAATGGCGGAACGCCTGAAAGCGATCTGCGCGGATGCGCGTGTCCCGCTCGTCTTCAAGGCTTCCTACGACAAGGCGAATCGAACCTCCGAGCGATCCTTCCGCGGGCCGGGACTTGTGGCGGGATTGAAAATATTCGCACGAATAAAGAAGGAGCTTGGACTCCCCATCCTGACGGACGTCCATGAAGCCGACCAGGCAAGGGACGTCGCCGGAGTGTGCGACATCCTTCAGATTCCCGCGTTCCTGTGTCGCCAGACGGATTTTGTCCACGCGGTGGGGCGCGCGGGAAAACCAGTGAACGTGAAGAAGGGCCAATTCCTCGCGCCGTGGGATGTGAAGAACATCGCTGAGAAATTGCGCGAGGTCGGTTGCAAGGATATTGTGCTGACCGAACGGGGAAGCTCCTTTGGCTATGGCCAGTTGGTCACGGACTTCCGTTCGCTGGTGATCATGCGCGAGCAGACGGGCCTTCCAGTTTGTTTCGACGGAACGCACAGCGTCCAGGAACCGGGAGCGTTGGGCAATGCGACGGGAGGCCAGCGGAAGCATGTGCCGTTGTTGTGCCGCGCCGCCTGCGCCGTTGGCGTCAACGCGCTGTTCATCGAGACGCATGACGATCCCGACAAGGCGAAGAGCGACGGGCCGAACATGGTGCCCTTGTCGGAGATGGGAAGCCTTCTGGAAACGTGCAGGGCGTTGGATGAGGTGGCGCGACGCCATGCCGGAGGCTGCTGAACGGTGCGGCGCGGAACTGCCGCTGCTCCGTGCCGCGCTTCAGGTTGAGTACGACGGCACGGACTTCCACGGCCTTCAGCGTCAGGCGGGGACGACCGAGACAATTCAGGAAAAGATCGAGCAGGCTGCGAGGGAATTGGGGAGTGCATCACCGGCATTCCTGTGCGCTGGCCGCACGGACGCAGGGGTGCACGCGACGGGTCAGGTGGTGACGGTGAGCCTGCCGGAACGACTCCCAGAGAGGAAGATTGCGCTGGCCATGAACGCGGTGCTTCCGCCGTCGATTCGCATTCGCCGCGCGGCGCATTGCGCGACGGACTTTAATCCCCGGCTCGATGCGGTGATGCGTACCTATGTCTACCGCATGGCGGTGCGGGGGGCAGTTCCGCCGCTGCAATCACGATTCGTCGCCTTCACGCCCCGGGAACTGGAGAAGGAGAGCGCGACCGCGGCGGCAGCGGCGTTTGAGGGGAAGTGGGAGATGAAGGAATGGCGCGCGGCGATCTGCCAGGCGAAGCGCACGTTCCTGACAATCACGGAGGCGCGCGCCATCGCACCTGTGTTCGACGCGACGATGGGCCAGGAGGATGTGCCCTACTGGCGGTTCGTCTTTCGCGCGCGCAGCTTCCTGCACCATCAGGTTCGTTTCATGGTCGGGGCGATTGTGGCGGCAGGGCAGGGGAGGCTTGCCGTGGAGGATTTGCGCGAGGCATTGCGCAACGGCAAACGTCCACCGCACACAAAGATGGAGGAAGCGCGGGGCCTGTGCCTTGCCCGCGTGCAGTTTCGTGATGGAAAAAACCCTTTCACCGGTGCCGCGCCCGGGTGAACGAATGTCGCTGCCGATGCCGAGAGGCATTTTGGCCCCCAAATCATGAAATCCCTGGCATACACCCTGAGTCTTTCCCTGTTGGCCCTGGCGATTGCGCATGGGGATCAGGGCGTTGTTGCTCCCAGGGAAACGGAATACTCCAGGCACGAGGCAAAAGGTGTTCAGCAATTGATGGTGAAGGTGATCAGGCGCCACCCGCACGATTCGACCTCCTTCACGCAGGGATTGCTGATGCACGGCGGCATGTTGTACGAAAGCTCCGGCCTTCGGGGGCGCTCTTCGCTGCGTGTGGTGGATTTGCCGACCGGAAAGGTGAAGCAGGAGGTCTTGGTGGAGGCTCCGTATTTCGCGGAGGGCTTGTCGCTTGCCGGCGATCGCCTGATCCAGATCACCTGGCAGGAGCAAAAGGCGTTGGTTTACGATGTTGGGTCCTTGCAGAGAGTGGATGAATTTGAGTACGAAGGCGAGGGATGGGGGCTTTGCAATGATGGGAACGGCAGGCTGTACATGAGCGATGGCACATCGCGGCTGACAATCCGCGATGCCGGGACATTCCGCAAAATCAGTTCCATGGAAGTGACACTGGAGGGGAAGTCGCTCCGAAATCTGAATGAGCTGGAGTGGGTGGATGGTTATGTCTACGCAAACGTGTGGCAGACGACAGAGATCGTGAAGATCGATCCCGGTTCGGGGAAGGTGGTCGCGGTCATTCACGCGCCAAACCTGCTGAGCGCGGAAGAGCGGAAGGGAACGGATGTGTTGAACGGCATTGCCTACGATCCGGAAACGAAAAATTTCCTGATCACGGGAAAGTTCTGGCCCGTGCTTTTTGAGGTGCAGTTCCTGGAAGAGCCGAGGTAATCCTTGCGCGAGACCGGGAACCGCACGTTGTCCACATTCGGGCTTTATGTGAAGACAGCGCGACTGGCCATTCCCACCATCCTTGAGAACCTCTTTGTTTCCGTCGTTTTTCTGGTCGATGCGCTGTTCCTCGCGCACTTGAGCGAGCAGGCACTGGCGGCGGCGGGGATGTGCAGCATCATCCTGTGGCGGATGCGGAGCCTGGGGGGGTACCTTCAGGTTGGGATTGGCGCGTATGTGGCACGGCGGTGGGGCCAGGGGGACTCGCAGGCCGCGCGGTTGGTATTCACGCACGGAGTCGTGCTGGGGCTGCTGATCGGCTTGCTCGCGTTTCCAGTCCTCTTCCTTTCAGACGACATTTTTCGCGCGCTGCGTGCCCCCCAATCGGTGCTGCCGCATGTGGCACCCTACATCCAACCCATATTGGTCGTGTTTCCACTGCGGGTCGCGAGCGTCCACATGGCCGCTGCACTGCGCGCATCCGGCGACACGCGCGCGCCGATGATGACGACGATCACGATGAACGCCGTGCATGTTTTCACAAATTGGATTTTGATTTTTGGCAACTTTGGATTCCCGGCGTTGGGGATCAAGGGTGCGGGTTACTCGACGGCGCTGGCCATGGTGATTGAGTTCGCATTGTTGCTGGCCGTGGGACTGCGCGGAGTGAGGCCGAAGAGGCTGTTCCAGGCGACACCGATCGCGGCGGCCCCCGCGGATCAGGATGAGTTTGGCATGGCGGCACCTGTCTATACACCGGCGGAGGCGAGGGATGATGTGCTGAGGCTGGTGCGGGGAGGAGTGACCCCATGGTTGCGTGGAGTCAGCGGCAGGATCCTTCGCATCTCCATGCCGACATTCTGGGAGGAGGTCGCAATCTCCGCCGGCTTCCTTGCATTCACGGCAATGATCGCGGACCTGGGTGACAACGCGCTGGCGGCACACACCTCCATTTCGCGGATTGAAAGCTTCAGCTTCAACGCGGGCTTCGGAATTTCAGTCGCCGCGTCAACGCTCATTGGGCAGGCCCTTGGCGCTGGCTCGCGGAACGAGGCGCGGCGGGCGATGGGCGCATGCGTCACCCTCTCTGCCACCCTGATGGGAACGGCGGGATTGTTGTTTGCACTGTGGCCGGAGTGGTTCCTGGGCTGGTTTACCGGGGCCGATTCCTCAAGGTTTATCGTCGTGGCGATTCCACTCTTCTTCCTGACGGCAATCCAGCAACCACTGATCGGGATGACTGGGGTGCTGGCGGGGGGATTGCGCGGGGCGGGGCAGACGAAGGCGCCGCTTATCGCACAGATGATCGGCGTGGTGGGCGTGCGAATTGGCGTGGCATACTACTTCGCGTTCGTGCGCGGGTGGGGCATGGAGGGAATCTATGTTGCAATGGTTTGTGACTGGGTGATGAGAGCAACGCTGCTTGGCATCATTGTGCTGCGTGGGAAGTGGGAAAGGACGATTGTCTAGGGATCAATCAATCCTTCACGACGTGCATTTTCCTGCCGATGCCGTACAGTTCGTCCACACCGGCTGGTTCCTTGTAATCCTTGAGTTCATCCGCCATGAAATTGGCGAGTGAGCGATGGTGCAGTTCTAGTGACTTTTTCTCGCGTTCCTTGTTTCCGCGTGCGCGTTCCTCGCCGGCAGCCTTGATGACTTCAGTGACGTAGACACCGTAGCCCAAATTCTTTTCACGAACCTTGAAGCCCGGTTGGGAAACGATTTCGCGCAACACGCCCTGAACGGTGGCTTTGTCTGTGGGTGTGCGCAGGATGGGATTGCGGGTGAGTTTTCGTGCGGCGGTGAACGCGGGCGGCGTCACGGCCGGCTCCTGCAGGAAGATCAGTTCAATATGCGCGAGGCGCGGGTTTGCCGAGATCATCTGCGCAATCTGCAGGCCGGAGTACTTGGCGGACTGGATTCCGAGCAGCACGATGTCCGGCTGGAATCGCGCAACGAGTTCCACGGCCTCGACGGGATCCTCCAGGGGAAGGAATTCCGCAAGACCACGGGAGGCATCGGCGCACTGTTCCAACAACTCGGGGTAGTCAATGATGCACAGGAATCTTGGCTTTGTGGAGACGACAGGGGCTTTTCGCGCACCTTTGCCAAGCCGGCGCTGGGCCAGTATCTGCGCAGGGGTGAGCGCGGCGGGCTCCTGGGGCTGTATCTGCGGCGGTGCAGCAGGCCGCGCGGGCGGTGGGGGAGCAGCGGGCGGAAGTGGCGCGCGAACCTCTGGCTTCGGCGGCGCTGGTGGGGCGGAGCGCGGCGGTTCCAATTGCGGAGCGCGAACGGGCGGCTTCGTGGGAGCGGGCGCTGGCGCCGGTGGCTTCGAGTCGGTCTTTGTGGTTGGCAGCGGATAGGGAAGCTGTGTCGTCTTCGATTCGCCAAGCGGAGGCGGTTCCGGCTTCGGCTGCGGGACTTTGACTGGAGGACGCACGCCGGAGGATGAATCCTCCTTGCGCGCCGCAGCGCCGAAGATTCGCCGCTTCTTTCCTTCCGGCTGCTTTGCATCGACACCCAAAAAATTCATGATCTGCGCCGTCGGCTCCGAACCGTGCGCCTTGATCGCAGGCATGATGGACGAAGTTGATGCGTCGAGTGGCCGCACGTCGATGTGTGCAATTTCTTCGAGCGTGAATTCCTTCGTGGAAGGAGTGACCTTCGAGGTGGAGAAGAAATCCTTGATCTGCGCGACAAGCGCCGCGGTTTCAAAGGGTTTTTCGATGTAGGCTTTTCCGCCGACGGACAGGGCTGCCTTCTTCGTCGCGACCTCGGATGAGGCTGCCAGGAAAATCACGGGAAGGTTTTCGAACAGGGGATTGCGCTGGATGGCCTGGCAGCAGGCGATGCCGTTCATCACCGGCATGTTGACCTCCATCAGCAACAGGTCCGGCTCGTAGCGGTCGATCTTTTCGAGCGCATCGAGACCGTTCTGCGCGCCAACGGTCTCAAAATCCAAGGCCAGCAGGGACGTTACGACGAATCGCACGTCTGGATCGTTATCAACCACCATCACCCGGAAACGGCTCATCGAATAGGTCCTGTGGCGCTTTGGCAATCACGCCATGGTGAACGTGGCGTGGCGTGCTGGCAAGACGGAATCGATCCGTGAATCCTCCGAAAATCCGCCATCGACTGGAAAATAGAAACCTCTTTACCATGTACGGGAATTGGGATACATCGTGCGGGTGAACTACGAGAATACGTATCCTTCCATCTGCGCGCAGGTGAACTCCGCCTTTCAGGTAACGCAGCTCATGGAGTATGTTGACTGGCATCCGGACAAGATCGTGCGGAACGGGGACATCTTCCTGGCGTATTGCCCCATTCATCGCGACGAGGTTTTCCGCACGCTGGCGTTGAACCCGCGCAACAACACGTACCAATGCCGCCATGTGCATTGTCCCGGGCATCATCCGGCGGATTTTCTGGACCTGCTACAGAAGCTCCACAACAAGCCACTGCCGGAAGTCATTCTGGATGCGGTGAGTCACTTCACGCCGCAGTACTTCCGCTTGTCGGACAAGCAGATCGCCGTTTTGGAATCGCTGCTGCAGAAGAATTAGCGGTCGGAAGCTTTTGATCCAAAGCCTGGTGGTTCAGGATGCCTTCCGCTTCGCTGCGATAAGGAAGGCAGTCGTTCCCAGGCAGAGTTGAACCATCGCGCGCGCAACGGATGCTTGATGCAGCATGTCAAAGCGCGCGCGCAGCGGGTCGTCCGCGGGGGCCTGTGATGTGCTGCCGTACATGGCGCCCAACTGGGAGCGAAGCTCGTGGATTTGTGGCATGATCCAGAGCAACTCAACGAGAAGGAATGTAAGGCAAATCAGGAGAAGGATCGCGGGGACCTTCCAGAACATCGGATCGCGCCTCATGGTTGCGGCGACCGCGAGGAGGATCGTCATGATGATCATGCCGGAAATATTCTGGGCCAAGAACAACTTCCCGGCGAGGGCTGCCGCGAGGACCGTGTTGTCCTTGAGGTTGATGAAGAGCGCCGGTGCCGCGATGAAATCAACGGCGACTTCCATTCCGATCCAAGTTCCCAGCAGCAGAAGCCAGAACGCTTTGAGGTGGTGCAGGAATTTCACCATTTCTCAACGCGGACTGAGAGCACTTCCTTGTCACTCGCCTTGGGCTGCGTTTGCAGGTAAACATCCACGTTGTCGGCGCCGTGCTTGATGCGGAAGTGCCCCTTTTGCGAGTTCTGGCGGCGCCACGGTTCCAGCCGTCCCATCACCTTCAGCCGGTTCGCGATCTTGTCGATGCGATCGTGGCTGATGGTCTCATGGGAGGTCATCCTCCCGCTCGCATCGTAGGTGATGAGGTTCTTCTCCACGAGCCGTGAATCGATGATGAAGCCGGTCCCGCCGGCGTCGAGAACGCGCGCGAAGATTTCGTTCACTTCGCGGATCAGGTTGATCCCTTCGTCGTCGGCGGTGTTAAAAACCTGCATGCTCTTTTGCGGGGAGCGGAAGGAATCCTTGTCCTGCAACGGAGCGAGTGTCGAGAACTCGCTGTCAGTGACGATGGGAATCGGGTGCTCGCCGCTCATGGCCTGCTCGAGGGCCGCGTCCAGGTCCACATCAAAATTTGTGGTCAGCTTGGTGGACGGACTGGTGACTGTGGCCGTCGTAACCGGTATCTTCGCGTGAATGGGTGGAGGCGTCTTTCCCGGGAGATCCAACTCGTCGGCAAAGTCGGTAAAGTCGCGACGGGTGGAGGCCGCGTCATCCACCGGCAGCATCAGTTCTTCATCGAGTGGTTGCTCGCCCGGGATGTGGTGCGGTTCGAACTCGAGTTCCTCGTCCAAATCGTGGAATACCGGGGGAGCGTCGCCTGCGTCGAAATCCTCCGGCAGGTCGCTGACAGGCCCCAGGTTTCGAAGCTGATAGGTCTGGCTTCCGATGCTGAGCTCGGCAGGCTGATCCAACTCGAGGTCCAGGTCCGCATCGTCGAGCGTTGGGAGGCGGCTCGCGGGTTGGGAGGGCGCAGGCGCCACGACGGTGGGGGAAAAAGTAGGTTTCCTGACTTCCTTGGAGCTGTTAGCCTGATTGGCGGCGATCGATTCGATGCTCGCAAGTTTAAGGGCATCGACGAGGGGGGTCTTGGCGAGCGCCTCGTGGATTTCCATGCCGCGACCAAGTTGGGCGCGAAGGCGCGCGGACTGCGATGGGGTAATCTGCTGCTGTTCAAGAAGCAGGGTCAGCAGGCGTTCGTCTTTTGGTTGAAGGGGACTCATGGGAAGGAAGGTTGGAAGTTGTCCTGCATGATGGCGTTGGGGAAAGGAAATTTCGTTATTGGTAGACAGCTCATGAGTGAGGCGGAAGTTACTTGTACGCGGCCCACTCCGTGACGGAAGTCGGGGGGAGTTCGTTCGTTATGAGAACGCTACCGCTTGTGGCGCCACCACCTGTGCGAATGGAAACCTGAGTCCCTTCGGGAGGTATGCCGGGCAGGGACGCAATGACCTGGGAGGCGCTCCAAACCGTCACGGTCGCGCCGGAGGAAACGCCGTTGAACAGGACATCGCCGGAGCCTTGGGTTGCACCGAGTTGAAAGCCGCGAATGACCAGATCGTAGGTGACGGCGCGGTTTGCCGAATCTTTGAGTCGCGCGGAGGAAATGGCAGTGAAATGAATCGTGTAGGGGAGCGTATGGAAGGCATCGTCCCCACTCTTGATGCCGTCCGGACCGTGGCTGACGATGGTGTAATAGACAAAGGAATCGCCATAGTAGCGGGACGTTGAAATGGAGGCGCTTTTTGGCTCAATCAGGCCGAGGGGTGAATAGAAGTAGTAGGGGTTTCCCCAGAGGTCGAGCAGGCCGCCCTCGTCATAGTCGCCCGTGGGGCCTTCGTAGTCCCGACTGGAGTTCCCTGTCAGATAAGGTGGACCGGCTGCGAAGATGTCAGGCACCAGCACCTGCCGCTGGATCTGGGAGGTGTTTGGCTCGATGAGCAGGGCACCGCCACCTTGGTTGATACCGTCGTACAAGGGATTGGCGGGATTTGCGAAGGTGTCATCGAGGTTTTCCAATGTAGTGAAACGGTTATAGTCCAGATAGAAAAACTCCATGGCCTGTGCCATGTTTTGCATTTCCAAGTTGGTGGCTGCGCGGGGCTGACGCGGCTCTGCTGTGGCCGCAGTGGCGCAAAATGCCAAGCCAAGAAGGGTCAGTCGTTTCATGATGGGTAATTGGAGCAATGGGCTTGCCAGATGGCTTCAGGGATTCTGCTGAAAGATGCCGATACCTTCCTTGACGGGACGTGCCCCTTCCGGGGAAAAACAAGGCTCAACGGATTGTCGATCACTTGTCTCTTTTCAACCGCCCTTACGCACGAATCTGGAATACCGTTCTCTCCACGGCGGACAAGCTTCTGTCCCACGACCGGGTGTGGGCAAGGCCGCTGCGTATTCACCTTGAGGTGAATGACTTTTGCAACCTGAAGTGCCCGCATTGCCCGCGGGAAAATCCGCTGATTCCGAAGAACACCGGGCACATCCCGATTGAAGCGATTCGCAATCTGGTCCCTTGGTTTCGCAGGGCAACGTATGTGGGTCTGGCTGGCAACGGGGAGCCGTTCCTTCACCCCCAGATCCTCGAAATCCTGAAGATCGTGACGGAGTCGGGGGCGACTCCGTCCGTGATCAGCAACGCAACGCTTTGGAAGAAGCTTGGAATCATCGACCAGGTGGCGGGAATTGGTCCGATGTTGCTGATGGTGAGCGTTGATGGCGGAACGAAGGCAACCTTTGAGAAGTGGCGGCTGCGTGCGGATTTTGATGAGGTGCGTGCGAACCTTCGTGAACTGAATGAGGCAAAGAAGAGGAAGGGGTCGCCTTTTCCCATTGTGAACTTCATCTCATGCCTGATGAAGGACACCATTGGAGAATTGAACCAGATCGTTGACCTCGGCGCCGAGGCCGGGGCGAGCGTCATCATCTTTCAAAACATGTACCCTTACAACAAGTTGATGGACGATGCGCGAGTGAAGGACATGGACGAATGCCGCGTCGCCATTGCAAAGGCGCGCAAGCACGCGGAAAAATACGGCATCCGCGTGGACTGGCTGCCAATGAGTGTCGACGTAGACCAGCGCGGGACCGAAGGGGGAAGCTACGGATACCTGACGGCGGAGGACGCGGAATCCCATGTCGGCGCGCAGGTGAACGGCAATGGTGCGACGCACCACTTTCACTGCGACAACATCATGCACCAAATCCACGTGACGGTGCAGGGGAAGATCAAGTTTTGCTGCTTCTGGACCGAGGGCGAAATCGGCGACCTGTCAAAGGATGATTTCGGGGACCTGTGGAACAGCGAACCTTGGCAGCAGCTTCGTCGTGACCTCAGCAATGGCTTGAAGCCAAAGCCGTGCGTGGGATGTCACAACCTTGTGGAGCACAACGCACGAAACATTCTGCGCGCGGCCGCGAATGACCTGCGTGATTTGTGGAAGCGGTAGTTACCCGGATTTCACCGGGCCATTGATGGCCGTTTCACGGCCTTGGAATCGGATCGCTGCACCGAGGACTCCACGGGCAGGCGAATCCAGAACTGAACTTCCTCATCCTCGCATTCAAGTTCCAGGATACCGCCATTGGCGCGTATGGTTTGGTAGGCGATGGGCAGTCCAAGGCCGGTGCCTTCGGGCTTCGTCGTGAAGAATGGCTCGAAGAGGCGCTCGCGCATTGCCTCATCAATCGCCTCGCCGGGATTGGCGATGCAGATGATGATGGGGCGCTGGCTGTTCACCGCCAGATACATCGTCTGGATGCGAATGGGCGAGCGCTTGTGCGCGATGCAATGCTGGAATGCGTTGATGGCGAGGTTATGGAGGGCCTGCCGCAGCCGCTCCGCCTGAAGCATGGCGGTTGGCATTTGTGTGTCCAGATCCCATTCGACTTCGACGGCCTCTGCGCCCTCACCCGCCTGCAACCGCGCGGAGTGCACGACGTCGCGCAGCAGGGCACTGATGTTGACTTCCTCCACGGGGGTCTCAACAGCCTGGGCGAAGTTCATGATGCCGGCGACAAGTTTCTCCAGCCGGTCGACTTCGCGCTGGATGCGCTGGTGAAAATCCGTCTGGGCTGACCCCGGCATGGGATTTTCCTGGTCCAGGTTCGATTCCTCCAAAAGCTGCACCATGCCGCGGATGGAAGCGAGCGGGTTGCGAATTTCATGGGCAATGCCGGTGGCCAGGGTGCCGATCGCGGCGAGGCGGTCCGCGCGCTGCATCTGTTCGTAGAAGCCTGCTATGCCCGTGATGTCGCGCATTTCCACCAGGTAACGTGGGCCGGCTCCCTCCGTGCCCTCCAGGAAGAGGACGGAAATCAGGTAGCGCACGGCGGACACGCCTTCGTTGCGAAGCAACAGCGAACGGCTCGCCGTGCGCCCTTCGCGCGACTCCTCCGTCAATTCCCGCAGTGCACGCAGCAACACGGGATTGGTGTGCAGGAGCGGAATCCCTGCGGAACCATCGAGCAGGTTCTGCCCCGTCAAATCACCGGGGTTCACGCCGAGCACGCGCTTGGTGCTTTGGTCTGCCTGGACAATGGCTCCCGCATGATCGAGCACGAGATGAGCGCCGCCGAATGATTCGCGGAGCTGGCGGTCGCGCTCCGCAAACAGCGTGTTCAATTGATCGACCATGCGGTTGAACGTCATGCCGAGTTGGCCGAATTCGCCGAGTTGAATGGGCTTCAGTTTCGTGGAGAAGTCACCCTCTGCGAGGGATTCCATCGTTCGCACGACGTCCTTGATCGGGGAGACGATTTCGCGGGCAAGAATGTATCCAACAAGGCCGCTGACGACGGAGAAAAGCGTGGAGACAAGCAGCATGCTGAGCGCGGCACGCTCGATGACATCCTGCTGGGTATTGGACAACGCGACGGTTCCGGTGAACTCCATCAGGTACGCGTAGATGAGAGTCGCAGGAGCAAGTGCGGCCAGCAGCGTGATGACGGGAATGGAAATGATGAGGCGAACGCTGCGCGTGCGTGCCCTATCCAGGTCGTTCCTGGGATCGGGAACGGGATCAACGGGGGGCAGCGTGCTGCGGCTGACGGATTCCCCCCGTGAGCCTTCCGCATCAAATTCGTTGCTCATTGCACGGATCCTTCACGAATCACGCACTGATGCAATGACATCATGACCTGCGGGAATTGGGTTTTTCGCGCCTGGTCAATTCCTTGAGGAACGGCAGGCCCGCCAATCCCAGGAGGAAGTATCCGAAGAACGTATAGACAATGGACGCTGCGAGCATGGCCGCCTGGTCCACCCGGTTGAGGGTCAGGTAGAGAAGGGCGGCGTCGCGGGGGCCTGCACCTGCAAAGGTGGGAATGGGAATGAGGCCCGCGAAGGTTGCAGCGGGAAGAATCGCAATTATGAGCGTGAGTGGCGCCTTTTCCCCGAAGGCATGCAGCAGTAGCCACAGTTGCATCATGGACAGGAACCAGTTGAGTGCAGAACTGAGGACGCAGGCCGCAAGCAGTCGCGGACGCCGGGCAAGCCGTGGAAAAACGAGCAGGAACCCGTTCAGCTTTTCAGCCAATGGTTTTCCCCTGATCAGCGAGGCGAGAGTTCGCGCGCCCACGATGATCGCAACCGCGCCGCCAACCCCAACCAGACCCCCAAGCATGGCCGTGGGGGAGTTGACGATGGCACCGAAGAGGAGGCCAAAGACCCCGAGGACGGCGACGTCCACGACGCGCTCGGCGAGCACGGTGCCAAGTCCGACACTGCGCGAGGGGCATACGGTCCCCTTGATGAAGTCGCCTGCCTTTCCCGGTGTGAGATTTCCCACGGGCTGACATGCCATCACGATTCGGAACGCACGACCAAAAGGCATCTTCACGCCCTGCGATTTAAGCACCGCGAGCCAGCGCGTGGTGCACAACACTGGAAAAAAAACCGTGAGCACGAGCGACAAAAAAAGCATCTCGCCATCAGCACCGAGAAACGCATTCCACAGCCGCCGCCAATCAACGGTTGTGGCAAGCACGCCGAGGATGACCAGCGTGCAAAGGCCCAACAGCCATGGACCGTAGGTTTTGCGGGCGCGGTGCAGTTGCGAAGTCTTGCTTGCAGTCACAGGGAGACAAGAGCGACGTGCAAGGGATGGTGCAAGCGTGCAGTTCAACGCGGTTCTTTTCCTTGCCACCCCGCTATAATTTGGTCTCTGGTGGCGCAGCACTCCGGCTCGTATCCACGGGCCGGCAACTCCCTGATTAGGAAATTCAACCCATGCGTCGATTTACCTCCATTCTTTCAATTCTTGCGATTGCCGCTTCCATGAGCGGTTGCGCATATGTCAAGGGCGGCACAGACCTGAGCGATGTCGCAAGCCGCGCGGAATTGGAAAACGTCACAACCGGTGACGGGACGTATGAAAACTACACGGCAACCGGCCATTATACGGGAACCGAGATCGGCATTGGCATCGGTATCCCCTTCCTGATCACGCTGATCGAGCTTTTCCCCGGCGAATCCAATGAAAACCTGCTGACAAACGTCGCAAAGAGCGCCAAGCAGGATAAGGCCGAGGCCCTGATCAACGTGAAGCCGTCCAGCAACACATACACAGGGTTCCCGTTCTTCATCCTCGGAATCTATGTGGACCGCGCAGAGGGGACAGGCATCGACATTAAGTGATTCTTGCCGTGAGTAAGGAGTTGACCGCCTGCTCACGGCAAATGACCTTTTGCATGACTGTTTTAAATAGGTACGGCTTTTGGACACCACGGGGCTGGCGCCCCTTCCAGGAGAATGCCTGGTATGATCAAGTGTCAGGTTTGCGGGTATGAAAATCCCGACGATGCGAAAACCTGCCTGAATTGCGGCAGCCCCGTCGAAAAGCAGAAGGTGAGCGAGCCGCTGGATGACATTAGCGGGGAAGCAACCGTCATGCTGGGAATGCCCACCCGCTCCGGTATCAAGACACCGGTGATTCCGGGCGCCCCGCCACCGTCGTCATCAGCGCCCCCGTCCACATCACGACCGCCAACACCGTTCCCTCCGGGGCCGACGCCTGGTGGCATCCCTCCACCACCGCCGCCCCCATTCATCCAGCGTGCAGGCAGCGTACCGCCCCCACCTCCACCGGCGCCCGCGCGTGGAATGCCGCCACCTCCGCCCCAGCAGGGCAGCGCCTCGGCTCCGCCGCCGCCGCCGTTCAATCCCAGCGCAGCGCCGCCTGCCTCTCCGGTGGGTGCCGCACCAGCGACAGGGGGCGCGAAGCAAAACGCGCTCTGCATCGCCAGTCTCGTCACGGGGATTATCGCAGTCTTCCCCGGTTGCTGTTGTGCACCAATCTCCTTGGTCATGGGTATTGCAGGCATTGTGACTGGCTTCATTGGTCGCAAGCAGGTGCTTGAAAGCAATGGCGCGCAGACGGGAGACAAACTCGCACTTGCAGGCATGATTTGCGGCGGCCTTGCGTTGTTGATGGCGCTTGCGCTGATCATCCTGCAAATCGTCGGCGTCGCGATTCCAAACCTCACCAATACGAGTTCCTTCGGGCAGTAGTGGATTGCCATCCGGCCCGCGCATAGCGCTCTATCCCGGCTCCTTTGACGGACTCACTTACGGCCACTTGGATTTGATCCAGCGTGGCTGTAAGCTTTTTGATCAGTTGATCATTGGGGTCGCGAACAATTCACGAAAGACCGCATGGTTCACGCGGGAGGAACGTGTGGCACTGGTCAGGGAATGTACCGTCGACCTGCCAAACGTGCAGGCGGAGGTCCTTGATGGGCTGACGGTGGACGTCGCCGCGAAGCTGGGGGCTCAGTTCATTGTGCGCGGGCTGCGCGCCGTCAGCGATTTCGAGTTCGAGTTCCAGATGTCGATCATGAATCGGCGCCTGAATCCGTCGGTGGAGACGATCTTTCTGGCACCGGCGACGGAATATGTCTTTCTGAGTTCCTCAATGGTGAAGGAAGTGTGGTCGCTGGGCGGGGATGTCTCGCCGTTTGTTCCGCCGTCCGTCGTTCGGGCGTTTGAAGCGAGAAAGGCCACGTCCTGAAATCCCTTTGCGTGTTGACGTAACCCCACCCCGCGAAGAGACTCCCGGCCCATGAGCTTGGACGTCGCATCCTCCCCGCAAAACCTACCCCACCCCGGATCGGAAACCCCTGCCAGCCTTGCTGCGCGGGGCCGACGGCTGCCCGAATGGATTCGTGGCCACATCCCCGCAGGCAATGGCTACGCAACGGTCAAGGCGCTCGTCAGCGAGCAAAAGCTGCACACCGTGTGCGAGGAAGCGCGCTGCCCGAACCTGGGGGAGTGCTGGAGCCGGGGAACCGCCACCTTCATGATCCTTGGCGATATCTGTACCCGCGCCTGCACGTTTTGCGCCGTGAAGACCGGCCGGCCCACGGAGCTTGACCTGGACGAACCGCGTCGGGTTGCTGAATCGATCAAGCTGATGCGGTTACGCCATGCGGTGATCACCAGTGTGAACCGGGACGAGTTGCTGGACGGCGGCGCTTCGATCTTCGCGGAACTCATCCGCCAGATTCGCATTCAGGCACCCGGCTGCAAGATCGAGTTGCTGATTCCTGACATGCTGGGCGTGCGCGAGTCACTGAACATGATTTTTGTCGAGAAACCGGACTTGTTGAATCACAATCTGGAAACGGTTCCGCGCCTCTATCGCGAGGTCCGGCCATCGGCGTCCTATGGACGATCGCTCAACGTGCTGGCCCAGGCCAAGGAAGCCGGCTTGAAGACGAAGAGCGGCATGATGCTGGGTCTTGGCGAGAACATCGACGAGGTGCGCGACGTGATGCGCGACCTGCGCACGATCGGCTGCGATATCCTGACGCTGGGCCAGTACCTGCGACCGACGGGCTGGCACCATGAGGTTGTTCGCTACGTGCATCCCGACGAGTTTGCCGCGTTGAAGGAGGATGGCCTCGCGATGGGATTTGCACACGTGGAATCGGCCCCGCTGGTTCGCAGCTCCTATCACGCCGATGAGCAGACTGCCTCCGCAGAGCGCGACGGCACTCGCTGATTCCGACCGCAAGACTGCCATCGTGACATCCTTCGCAAATATCCGGCTGGATGAAATCAAGGCTGATTGCCGTTATTACTCCGGCTACAAGCCATGCCACAAATTCGATGGTTGCCCGGATTGCCCGCACTACGAGCCGCGTGGAGAGCAGATCCTCATCATCAAGCTCGGGGCGATGGGGGATGTGCTGCGCACGAAGGCGATCCTGCCGGGCCTGAAGCGCAAGCACCCGGCGTCCTGGATCGTCTGGTTGACGGAAGCGGGAAGCGAAAGCCTGGCGCGTGATCCACTCGTTGATGAGGTCGTGACGTTTAATCCCGCGGGATTGCTGCAACTGGAAGGGCGCAGGTTCTCGCGCCTTGTCTGCCTGGACAAGGATCGCCATGCGGTGTCGCTGGCGGCGAAACTCATCGCCGATTGCAAGCAGGGCTTTGCGCCGACCGCGTTCAACACCATCAGCGTGTGGAACGAAGCGGCCATGTATGCGCTGCGCCTGGGGCTTTCCGATGATCTGAAGTATCGCATTAATGAAAAGTCGATGCCACAAATCGTGACGGAGGCGTGCGAACTGCCGTGGGTGGGTGACGGGTATTCGCTGGTGCTGACGGATGCGGCGCGGACTGCGGCGGAGAAGCACTGGCTTCAGGTCCTTGGAAGCGCGCACGGGAAAAAGATCGTCGTGGGATTGAACACGGGATGCGGCCCCGTGTTTGCCACGAAGGGGTGGTCGCTGGAGCGCATGAAGGATTTCGTCATGCTGATGCGACAGCGTGATGACGTGGTGCTGATGCTTCTGGGTGGCCCTCGCGAGCGTGATACTCACCGTGAACTGATGCGTGTTGGCGGAGCCGATGCGGGAGTGAAGGTCTTCGATTCGGGGAATGACAATCCGTTGGAGTTGTTCTTCGCGCTTGTCGCAAGGTGCAATGCGGTCCTGACTGCGGATTCGTTGGCGCTTCACATTGCCGTGGCACTGAAGGTTCCCGTGGTCTCGTGGTTCGGACCAACCTGCGCACAGGAAATTGACTTGTACGGACGCGGGGAGAAGCTTGTGACGGATTTTCCCTGCTCGCCATGCTACCTGAAGATCTGCCCGAAGGAAGTGACGTGCATGGAAGCGCTGTCCGCGCAGAGTGTTGCCGAGGCGCTGGATCGCGTGCTCTCCGTCCCCGCTTCATGACGGAACAGGGCGCGAGCCAGACATCGCGCGTTTCTCTGATCCTGAAGGTCGTCGCAATTTGTGCGATGCTGCCGCTGGCACTCTCCCCCTTCTTCTATGCGGGGAAAATCATCGCGTATTTTCCCTACTCGATTGACAGGGAGGAAGCCTTCCTCCTGAAGCAGGCAACCGACCTGAGGGACGGGGCCTCCATCTATCGCGACATTGCCGGGGAGCCGTATCTGGTTGGAAATTATCCGCCGGTATATCCGTGGATTGTCAGCATCGTGCTGCGTATGGGGGGCGAGGGGCTCGGCGCCGGCCGCGCGGTGAGCGCGATTGCGTGCGCGGGGATCGCGCTTTGCATGGGCGCCATTGTATGGCGGGTGAATCGTGACTGGTTTGCGGCGACGCTGGCGCCGATGCTTTTTCTCGCGGGCTATGAGGTGGAATACTGGATTCCCTTCGCGCGCGTGGATTTGACGGCGCTCCTTTTGACGGCCTTGGGCCTGTTCCTCTTCGTCGCGTCGGAAAAACGGGCCTGGCTCACGGCATCTGCCGTCGCGTTTGCGTTCGCTGTCTATACGAAGCAGACGGAAGTACTTGCACCCATCGCATGCGGGGGAGCGCTGCTGTTGCGGCGAAGATTCGCGGAGGCGGGGATCTTTGCCGCGGTCCTTGGCGGGCTGTGCCTTCTTGTGCTGCTATCTCTCAACGTTGCAACAAGTGGCCAGTTCTGGAACCATGCGGTGACATACAATCACAACGCGATGCGTTGGGAGCTTGCCTTTCGGCTTTGGAAGCACATCGGTGGGTTGTTCGGGTGGGAGATTCTCGCGGGCGCGTCATTGCTGGCCATCAATGGTCGGATCCTGTTCACAACGCGGGAACGGAGCGCCCTCGTCCTCTTTGCATTCCTTTCAACCTTTTCCATTCTCTCCACCAGCAAGGTGGGTTCCGACGTCAACTACCTGCTGGTGCCGGAGGTGGCATTGGCAACCCTGGTTGGCGCCCTGTTGCCGCTTCCGCAATCGATCAAGGCGTTTTCGATAGCGCCCTACTTGTTGGTGGCAGTGCACATTGCACACACTTGGATGCCGGGGATTCAACAAATCATTGGCAAGGAGCCACCCGGGCGCACCAGCAGGAACAACAGCGATGCGATTCTTCTGGAAGTCAACGGCACCATGGGGGAGGTGCTGAGTGAGGACGCCGCCTTCCTTCTGATGGATCGCCGTCCCGTTGTCTATCAGCCGTTCATCATGACACAACTTGCGCGTGAAGGAAAGTGGGACCAGACGAATTTTGTGAACGACTTGCACAGGGCACGATTCTCCCTGATCGTGACGATGTCCTGCCTCGGTCCTGATTGCGCTGTACCGGGATTCACGGATGAGATGCGCGCAGCGATCCTGGAGAGCTACCAGTTGTTCCAGGTCATTCCGGTCTATCCGAACCAACAACGATTCCTCTACATTCCCAAGCACAGGCGGGATGAAGTCCATGAAGCGAGATAGGAAGAAATCAAATCTGGCACCAAAGGTTTCCGATGTACTGCGTGTCGTGCATCAGATCGCGCCGCCACACCTTGCGGAATCCTATGACAACGTGGGACTCCAGATCGGCGACCCGGCCGCGCCAGTGAGCAAGGTTCTGGTTGGGCTGGAGGTGACGAAGGAATTTCTGAAGGAGGCGGATGAGGCGAAGGCGGATCTTCTGGTGACACACCATCCGCTCATTTTCCTGCCGATCAAGAGCCTGAGCGAGGACAAACCGGGCAACCAACTCATCACGCGGGTGATCCGCTCCGGAAGGTCGTTGATCGCGGCGCACACGAACCTGGACTCTGTCGCAAACGGCACGAACGGAGAATTGGCGGATCGCGTGGGACTGCAAACGGCGGGTCGCCGGATTCTCAGGCCGGGAAAGCCGGAGGCACCCTACGTGAAGTACTGCGTGTTCGTGCCGAAAAGCCATGTGGAGAGGGTGATCGAGGCGGTTTCCGCGGCTGGGGCAGGGATCTTCGGCGACTATTCCCACTGCACGTTCGGCGCGCCCGGCACGGGAACATTCAAGCCATTGGAGGGCGCCAAACCATTTTCGGGTGAAGTCGGAAGGTTGGCGCATGAGGAGGAAATTCGCCTGGAGACGCGCTGCACGAGGAGTGTCCTGCCGCGCGTGATGCGCGCGGTGCGCGACGTGCATCCCTATGAGGAGATTGCATACGATGTCTATACGCTGGAACCGACAGGTGAGCCAAACACCGGCTTTGGGATCGTTGGAAATCTTCCAAAGCCCACAACGCTGGGTGCATTCGCCAGGACGGTGAAGAAGGCGCTGAAGATCGACAGCATCGGGGTTGTGGGTGACCTGAAGACTCGCATTGAACGCGTGGCGCTCAGCACGGGCGCAAGCGGGAGCCTGCTCCGTGATTGGCGAAATGGAACAGCCGACGTTTTCATCACGGGCGAAATGACGCACCACGATTGCGCCGACGCGCATCAGCGTGGCCTGCCCGTGCTTCTGGTCGGCCATTGGACGAGCGAGGTGATCGTTGGCGGGCGATTCGCACAAATGATCCGCGAAGGATTGCGTGAGGGCGGCTTCAGTGATGTCGTGGTTGAGGCGGCGCGAAAGGAGAAAAACCCCTTGTCGCGCATTTAGGCGTGCGTGAGCGCCTAAGTGGTGCGGGGGGCGGGTGCGACGACCAACCGATCCTTTCGAAAGACCCCCTCAAGTGTGCGCTGAAGGCGCGACAGCAACAGGGAGATGAACAGGTACATCAGCGCCAGGGCGGAGAACGTTTCAAAGTAAAGGAAGGTGGATCGCGCGTAAATATCTGCGGAGCGCGTGATGTCGATGAGGGTGATCGCGCCAACGAGGGAGGAGTCTTTTGTCAACGCGATGCACTCGTTGACGAGCGCAGGCAGGATGATGCGGAGAGCCTGCGGAAAGATGACATGCAGGTATACCTGGGCGCGGCCCGCTTCGAGGGATGCCGCCTCGATTTCCTCCGGAGGAATGGCGGAAATCCCTGCGCGCACGACCTCCGACATGTACGCACCGTAGCAGCATCCGAGCGCGATGATAGCCGAGACAAAGGGTGAAAGTGAGATGCTAAAGGGGGCCTCATCGGCAGTGATGCCGGGAATCTCAAAGGGAAGTGGAAGTGCCTTCAGGAGCGCGCGGACGCCAAAGTAGACGAACAGAAGGGTCACATAGATTGGCAGGCCCCTGAATGTCTCGACATAAACCGCGCCGAGGAATCGAAGGGAAGTGAATCGGGAGAGTTGAAAGATTGCGATGAAAATCCCAACGACCAGCGAAAGGATGAGGCCGCCCATGATCACGAGAACCGTGGTGATGATGGCGCTTTCCATGATGGATTGGTCGGGAATGCGCCCATCCAGTGTCCTTCGAAAGATGGAAGGGAAAGGATTTCCGGCGTCTCCGTTGTAAAGGAACAGCATCGCGCAGATGGCGATGGCTGTCGCTATGAAAACCGTCCACCACGCCGCCTCAGAGCAGCCACTTCTTGCGGAGCTCCTGGTCAATGCCGGCTTCCTTTACGGCGCGAACGCCCTTGTTGATTTTGTCCAGCAATTCGTGATCGGTCTTTCGGACGACGATTCCGTAATGCTCCTCGGAAAACCGGGCGTCGAGTACCAGCAACTGATCCTTCGAATCCGGTTTCTGCTTCGAGTACTGAAGCGCGACAGGTTCATCAACCATGAAGGCGGAAATCTTCTTCTCGATCAGGTCTGCCATGCCGGGAATGGGCGAATCGTAGGTGGCGCGCTCGATGGTGGGGTATTGCTTTTCCATGAGGAGGGCGCCGGTCGTGCCAATCTGCACACCGACCTTCTTCCCCTTCAGGTCATCGATCCCCTTGATGAAATCGGCGTCCCCTTTGCGAATCACAAGGCGCTGGGAAATGGAATAATAGGAGTCTGAGAAATCGTACTTTTGCCTGCGCTCTTCCGTGATGGTGACGGAGGAAATAATCGCATCCACCTCACCTGTTTCCAGCGCGCCAAAGATCGCCTTCCAATCCACATTCTTGAGCTTCGGAGTGAAGCCGCCCTTTTCGCCGATTGCCTTCAGGAGTTCGGGGGTGAAGCCGACGATCTCACCGGTTTTGGGATCGACCTGCTCCATCGGCGGATAGTCGGGGTTGATGGCGAAGATGACGGCATTTCCGGCAGTCTTTTCTTGAGCAAGGGCGGGCGGTGTGTCGTCCTGCGGCTTGTCGCATCCAGTGGCGAGGGTTCCCAACAGCAGGAGGAAGGAAAGGAGAGCTTTTTTCATGGTTGTGTGAGGGGAAGAGTGCGCCGTTGGATTGGGATGGTCAAGCCTTTGGGGCAGGCTTAGAGCTTGCTTTCGCAGGGCTGTAGGCCGCTTGATGGCCCATCGCCAATGACAATTCCCATCTCTGATTCCAAACTTCTCCCGATCGCCGACAAGGTTCAGGCGGGTCGGCGGCTTTCCTTTGAGGACGGCCTTGCCTTGTACGCATCCTATGATCTCCCCGCAATCGGGGCGATGGCCAACTTTGTCCGGGAACAGCGGCACGGGAAGAAAACCTACTTCAATATCAATTTGCACATCAACCCGACGAACACCTGCTTCATGTCCAGCAAGTTCTGCGCGTTTGGAAGAAAGGCGTTCGACGAGAAAAGTTACATTCGGACACCGGCGGAAATTGTGCAGCGCGCGAAGGAGTGCATGCCCGAAGGCTGCTCGGAAGTCCACCTGGTCGGTGGCCTGGATCCACGGCTGAAGATCGACTACTACTGTTCATATCTTCGCGCCTTGAAGGACGCCTTCCCGCACATCCACATCAAGACACTGACCCCCGTGGAGGTCTTCTTCATCGCGAAGATGTCTAAGCTCTCCATCGGCGAGGTTGTCCAGAAGCTTGCTGACGCAGGCATGGGGTCGATGCCCGGCGGCGGCGCGGAGATTTTCGATGATGAAGTGCGCGATCAAATTTGCGAGCACAAGTGCGACGCGGCGGGCTGGTTCGAAACGCACCGCGAAGTGCATGTGCGCGGGCTGAAATCCAACTGCACGATGTTGTATGGTCACATCGAGCAACCGCGGCATCGCATTGATCACATGCTGCGGCTCCGCACGCATCAGGATGAGTTCGGAGGCTTTCAGTGCTTCATCCCGCTCAGCTTTCATCCAGCCAACACGGAATTCAAGCACCTGCCGCCGCCATCAGGATTCCTGGAAATGCAGACGATCGCAATTTCCCGCCTGATGCTGGACAATATTCCGCACATCAAGGCGTACTGGATCATGCTGGGGATCAAACAGGCACAAATCGCGCAATGGTTCGGTGCAAACGACATCGACGGCACTGTGGTGAATGAGGAAATTTACCACGATGCCGGCGCGACGACACCCACGGGAATGACGGTCGCTGAGTTGAAGCGGGTGATCCGCGAATGCGGTCGCGAACCCGTGCTGCGAAACACCGTCTACGAGGAAATCGCAGAACCCGCTTCCCTGTAAGTGCCGGAAAGCCACACCTTTCCCATTGCCAACGTCTTTCCCGGTGGCGAAAGTCATTTCGCCGACCGGGAGATTTTCCCGGCCCTTGAAAATCGTGCTCCAATGGGGGCGCATCCTTTCGGGCCGGATTTGCATCACCTTCCCCAAGCGGCGACATTATAAAGGATTGAAACCGCGCGTCCTTCTGTGGGGCGGCGGCCGGACGAACCCAGTCAGGTTTGTCGCTTCGCGCGCAGCAGGGCGGTTTCCAGAAAGAATCACAAACACATATGCAGAAACGCATCCTCATCAATCGCGAGGAGCGTGAGGTCCGGGTGGCCTTCCTCGAAGGCCAGACACTCGCAGAACTTCACACTGAAAAAGCAGACGAGCAGTCGATCGTTAACAACGTCTACCGTGGTCGCGTTCAGGACGTGGTGCCGGGCCTTCAGGCCGCGTTCATCGACGTCGGACTCTCCCGCAACATGTTCCTCCATTTCATGGATATCCGCCCGGAATCGCTGGTGCTGGGGGAGGATGACCAGATGGAGGCATTGCGACGGGCATCCGAAACAGTCGTTCCGGGGCGCATCGAACGCAAAGGCCGACGCCCGCGCCAGGATCCGAACGCACCCCAGGCGGCGGCGCCCGTGAAGAAGGGCGATCAGATCATCGTTCAGGTCCTGAAGGATGAGATCGGTGGGAAGGCACCACGCGTGACAACGAATCTCTCCCTCGCGGGACGTTATCTGGTCATGCTTCCCTTCCCGAGCCAGAGCGGCGGCGTGTCCCGCAAGATTGCAATGGGTCAGGATCGATCCCGCCTGCGCAAGCTGCTGTCAGACCTGCGCACGGATGACTACTCGTTCATCGTGCGAACTGCGGGGACCGATCAACCCGATGAGGCGATTCACAAGGACGCCGAGCATCTGCAGCAAACCTGGGAATCGATCCTGAAGCGGTATCGGAACCTGAACGGGCCGGGACTCGTGAACAACGATCACGACCTGATCGCCCGGCTGGTGCGCGACGCGTTCCCCGCAGACTTCGATGAAGTCATTTGCGACAATGTGGATGACGTGGAGGAGGCACGGTTCCAGATCGAGGAGGTCCTGCCCGGATCCGGACGGAAGGTTAAGCTGTACGACGACGTCGAGAATGTTTTCGAGCGTTACGGCGTCGAGAAGCAGATTGAAAAATCGCTCGCAAGGAAGTATTGGCTGAAGAGCGGTGGTTATCTGATCATCGACGAGGATGAAGCGCTGACCGCGATCGACGTGAACACGGGGCGCTTTACGGGGAAGAAGGACCAGGAAAAGACGAGCCTGCGCACGAACATGGAGGCGTGCGAGGCAATCGCCGACCAGATTCGCCTGCGCGACATTGGCGGCATCATCGTCATTGACTTCATCGACATGCTGTCACGCGCGCATCAGGACCGGGTGTCGGAGGAAATGCGCAAGCAACTGCGCCGCGACCGCGCGAAGACGGCCATCGGCCGCATTGGTGACTTCGGAATCATGATGCTGACACGCAAGCGCCAGCGCGTCAGCCTGCTTCACCAGTTGAACGACGAATGCCCATATTGCAACGGCACCGGATATGTCCTCAAGGCGGAGGAGACGTTTCGAAAAATCAAGTATGAAACACTCAAGCAAATTGCGAATGACCAAAGCATCGGCGGGATACTGGTTTCCGGGAACAAGCGCCTTGTCGATGAATTGCAATCGCAGTATGCGGGCTTTCGCGACGAATTGAAAAACGATTGGCAATGTGATCTCACCTTCCGCACGGACCCCGATTTCCACGTCGAGGATTTCATGATCACGCCGCTGAAGCGGTCCGACCGTGGCGGTCTTCGCGTGGTTCCACGCGTTGAAGAGAACATGCGCGTGCCGGAAGTTGCCCATGAAAGCGAGGCCGCACCGTCCGACCAGCCTCAAGCCCGTCGCCAACGCAATGACACACGGGAACGGCAGCAGGAACAACATCGCCAGCGACACCAGCAGCAGTCACCGAAAGGCGACGCACAAGGCGCCAGGAAAGAGCGGCCGCCGCGTCCCGCGCGCGATCATCGCCCGCAGCCTGCCCCCAAGCAGCCGCACCAGGACGTGGCGCAGATGGACGACGCGATGCTTGCGAGCGGGAATGATTCCGCTACGGTGGTGGAGGGGGCGACCACTGCCTCCGCCCCGGCGGAGGGCCAGCCGGTACGCCGCCGTCACCGGGAATCGAGTTCCGAACGGCGCGCCCGTCGCCGCCGCGCGAGAGAGCTGGCCGTCGGCAAGAACCCAACTGCCTCCGATGACGAACCGGATTCGGTGTCGTTGCCCTCGCAGGTGCAGGATGACACCCAAAAGGAGCATGATTCCGAAACCGGGGAATCCGCTCCTGAAATCGCGGCCCTGCCGCAGCATGAGGGTAAAAAGAAGACACGTCGCGGTTCACGCGGCGGGAGAAACCGCCGGAAGCGGCCAGTGGAAACTGCAAATGCGCAAGGTGCTGATGCGCTTTCGCCTCCGATTCCTTCGGAACCATTGCGTCTGATGCGTGTTGCGGGGGACGATCCCCTTGGCTCGCTGCTGGACAATATCGAACAGCAACTCACGACGCTGAAGGATGTTCAATTCACTCCGTCAATTTCGTCCGCACCGTCCACCACTCCCTTGCCGAAAAGGAGGAAGAGTAGACTCCGACGGGGATTCGGTGACGACGATGATTTTTCACCAGTGGTTGAAGTGATCGATGATGATGAGGATCCGGCGCCGCTTCTGGCTCCTGAGGAGAAAACAACCTCGGTTCCACACACGAAACCTGCACGGAAGGCACGGCCGAAGCGCGCCGCTGCCGACAAGCCGGTTGCAATCGTGAAGCCTGTTCCTGAAAAACAACCAGCGAGGAAACCAAAGGCAAAGCCGGCACCGAAGAAGAAGCGAGCCCCCAAGAAGTCCACCGAGGAGAATGAAGAATGACGCAGGGACAAGCGAACCTCCGCGAGGAAACCATCATGCAGAAGAAGGCAAAAGTTGCTGACGTCGCCATGAATGCCGCGTTCCTTGCCGGGTTGGTGCTTGCGGTCATTTCAACCGCGGCCCTCATTCTCACGAAGTTGTCCTAGCCCGGTTCCATGGCGGAAAGCATCGCATCAGGCAGGGCGCGGCGCATCGCGCGCGTGCTCATTGTGGGGAAAAAAAGCACCGCCCTTCTACCGGTGCTAAAAAAGCAGGGCTTCGTTGTGGTGCGCTCTCCGGAAAAGGCGGACTTCGTCATCACCTACGGCGGTGACGGGTCGTTGCTGGGCGCCGATCGCGAGTATCCGAACCTGCCGAAGCTTGCCATCCGAAGCAGTGAGGAGTATGTGAAGTGTGATGAGCACGCGGATGCGGAGGTGTTGGGACGCGTTGCCAGGGGGAAGCATTCATCAACCTTCCTGCGGCGACTGAAGGCCGACGCAAAGGGTGAATCGCTCAGCGGGATCAACGACATTGTTTTCCACAATGAGATCTTCACAAGCGCCGTTCGCTATCGGGTGCGCATCGACGAACAGGACTACAGCGACGAAGTCGTCGGTGACGGACTTGTGGTTGCAACGCCGTTCGGATCCTCGGCGTACTATCGCGCGATCACCAATTCCGTTTTTCGCGTGGGGCTTGGCTTGGCATTCAATAACTCCACGGAGTCGGTGAACCATTTGGTGTTGGATGAAACAGCAAGCATTCAGGTGGAGGTGACACGAGGCCCTGCGCAGTTGATCGCGGATAACAATCCGCATCGCATCGCCCTGAAAACGGGCGATTCATTTTCCATTCGCTTGGGAAACGATGCTGCTGAAATCTGGGAGATCAGCACGGTTTTCTGCAAGAAGTGTCTCTTTCGGGCCTCCCGGCGCCCTGCCGGTTCCCGCCACGTCTAGGTTTGAATAAACCAGCAATTCGCTGGTAGGGATTGGAATCCCCCTGGCGGCGGGACACGACCCTCAATGTAGGCAAGGCCCTTGCTTCCTCCCGAATCGACAATTACCCTTGGTGCGTGCACGTTGAACGAAAGGAAACTCACAGCGATGTTCCCCCGCATCCTCATGGCAGGCTTGGCAGTTACAGCCCTCTTGGCAGGTGGCACTGCTTGCAAAAAGAAGTTTGAAATTCGCGATGTTGACCCTGACAAGCCTGGAGTGGTGCGTGATCTTGGCCCGGAAAGCCAGGACATCTTCGGACTTTCCGACACGATGATACGTTCGATTCTTGCAACGCCCGAGGTGGCGAATCGTCCGAAGAAGCCGACGATCGTGATGTTGCCAATGGTGAACAACACGAGCCACGCGTTCAATCAGGAGGTCTTCACGTCGACGCTGAAGGCAAACCTGAACAAGCAGGCGAAGGATCGCTTGATCTTCGTCTCGCGCGACATCAATCCGGACATCCTCAAGGAGCGCGAAATGAAGCGACAGGGGCAGGTGGATTATGATCCCGACCTGCGCGCTGTTGCGCCGCTCGGTGCGGACTTTTTCCTCAAGGGCCGCGCGGACGGGCTCGACAACGTGAGCGCGAAGGGCCGTGCGTCCACCATTGTCTATACGTTCAAGTTGGTGGATGCGGAAACGGGCATGGACGTGTGGGAGGATATTTTCAGGACCAAGCGTGAAGGCAAAGACGACCTGATCTATCGCTGAGATGGAACCCGTGATGCTGGGAACCCACATGGCAGGCGGCTCCCTGCGGGACTGCCGACGTTGGGCGCTCCTGTTCGCGATGGGGATGGCGCTCGTTGCGATGACGGGCTGCTCCAGGAATCGCCCCGGGGTGCCTGAAGGGATGCAGGGAGTCGCCTATCCACCAGAGCTTGCGCCGCTTGGTGCCAAGCTCATGGCGGAAGGGAGGCGAAATTGGGTGCTGAACCTGAATGAAATTGCCGTCGCAGCGATGAAGCTTGGCCAGCGGGAGATTGCAAAGCGCGCGCTGGATGAATCCTTGCTGGAGATCAATGCCGTCTTTGGTGCGACGGCGGAGGCAGCAAAGGCGCGGAACATTTTTTTCAACGAGGACGTGAAGCTTTTCAAGGGGGACCCCTATGAGCGCTCGCTGGCGTTCCTATACCGTGGGATCCTGTACATGCAGGATGAGGACTGGGAAAATGCGCGAGCCAGCTTCCGCAGTGGCATCCTGCAGGACAGCTTCGCCGAAGAGGAACAGAACCGCTGCGATTGGGTGATCTTCGACTACCTGATCAGTGCCTGCGAGGTTCAGATGGGGCGGGAGTTCTACGCGGAGGAAGCGTTCGATCGCGCGATGGACACCATGAAGAGCCGGCCGGGCGTCAGCAACGGGGCACAAGTGGCCGGTCCCATGCCGATGGCCCCGCGTCATTCCCCTCCCGCTTACCGTGCGGGGGCGGCGGGCCTGCACCCGATTCCCAACAAGCCACCGCCTGCCTATACGAAGACCACGACAACCGCACTGCCGGATTTCCGAATGATTTCGCCGCAAACAAACCTTCTGGTGATTGCGGGAAGTGGAGCGGCTCCCCAAAAATTCCGAGCAGGAGACTACGGCCAGTTCCTTGTCTACCAGCGCGGCGTGTTTCGTGGCGACCCCGTCGTCCAAGTCGGTGATGTTGCGCGTCCGGCCACGGAATTGGACTCGGTTTACTATCAGGCGAGCACGCGTGGCGGACGCGCCTTCGACAAGATACAGGGGCGGAAGGTCTTCTTCAAGAAATCGACGTCGGCCATTGGGATGGGAAGCACGTTGCTGGGACTGCACGTGCTCGGAGCGAGCCAAGGTGGCCGTGGCGGTGGCGAACAAGCGATGGCGGGTGTCATACTCATCGCGGCGGGAGTCGGTGTGTCTGCATTTTCGGGGCTGATCTCCACGCGTGCGGATATTCGCCAATGGACCTCCCTGCCCGACACGCTGGGTATTGTCACCAGCGACAGGTTCAATGGAGACCAAACCATCAGTGTGTTAATACCTGGAACGGGAACAGTGACCAAGGATGTACATCTTCCGCGACCGGGTGCGGGGTTTGTCGTAGCGCTGGCATTGCCCGGCTCGTCACCGGCCATCATCGTTTCACCCTTCGCGGAGATGCGTCCGCCACCAGCCCAAAGCCCCGCAACGAACCAACAGGCCGTAAGTTCCACCACCTCGACCCCCATCCAGGAGAATCACAAATGATCCGTTTCAAGAGTACCTCACTGCTGGCCGTGCTATTGTTGGCAACGGGCCTGATTTTCACAGGGTGCAGCCGCGCCTCGCGCGGCCCGGACACAGCGGACGGAAATGCCAAGGCCTTCGATCGAACCCGCGCACGTATCAATTTGTTGGACACGAAATTGGATAGCAAGATCGCCTCGGATTTTTCCGGTGAGGAGAAACTGCCCGATGGTAGAATGCAGGCCGTGCTGAACATGCGCAACAAAACCTCGAAAAACCTTCATGTGCAGATCCGCACGGTTTTCAAGGACGGCTTTGGTTTGTCCACGGGAGATGAAAGCCCCTGGGAAGAGATGTACTTCTCGCCGCGCCAGGCAAAAACCTACCGCGTTCAGTCAAAGCTGGCGACCGCTGCATCCTACACCGTGGAAGTTCGCCTGCCGGTGAAGGCAAAGGGGAAGGGTACCAGCTGATTTCATGGCCGCACGGGATCAGGAAGAATGATTTTCTTTTTGCGGCCACTTTAACTTGACGTGGTGACGTTCGCGGTGGGACGCCTTCGGGGATTCTGGAAAGTTTCTGAACTTTCTTCACGCCCCCATTCCCGGAGGATTTCCGATGAAATCGCGCCTCACGTTGTTGCTCGTCGCTGCTGTTGTCGTTACTGCCACGACCGGATGCCTGTCGTTCCAGTCCTATGGTTCGCCCACGCGCGGCCACACCATCACCGAGGGGGCATCGCGCGCGGACGTGCTGCTGAACCTTGGCGAACCCGATTCTGTCTACAAGTCCGACGACACGGAAGCCTTCACCTACAAGGGCCTTCGCGGCGCGAACTACTTCGGTGTCTACAACAACTTCTATCGGCAGGACACCGTCGTGGTGATGGATAATACCGGCAAGGTGATGTCCGTCCAGACGATCGACGCAGGACGCGGCCGTTCGCTGCTGATGCCGCCGATCCCCGATGCAACCTATCCGATCCGCTCGACGGAGTTGACGGAAAGCCCGGAAAATTACGACTACGAGTACAAGTCCGGCAAGTAACTCGCCCGACCAAGAAAAAGCATCGCGCGCGAAGGATGTTCCCTTCGCGCGCGATTTGTTTTCACCGATGATTGATCGGGCCGCCTAGTGCCGAAAATGCCGCATGCCCGTGAGGACCATCGCGATTCCGAAGTCGTCCGCGGCGGCGATGACCTCCCCGTCACGCATGGAGCCGCCGGGCTGGATGATCGCCCTGATGCCGTGCTCGTGTGCGATGTCCACGCAATCGCGGAAGGGGAAGAAGGCGTCGCTTGCCATGTAGGCGCCCTTCAAGGAAACACGTGCCTTGCGTGCGCCAAGGTGCGCGGCATCCACGCGGGACATCTGCCCCGCACCAATGCCGAGTGTCGCCTGATGGCTTGCATAGACGATGGCGTTCGACTTCACCCATTTCACACAGCGCCAGGCGAACAGCAATCCTTCAAGGTCCCCGGCAGCGGGGACTGTTTTTGTGACCGCACGCAGGTCCTTCGTTTGAATGGAGCCAAGATCGCGATCCGTCACCACCGCACCACCGACGATTCCGCGAACCAACTTCGATGATTGCTTCGGCGTGAATCTTCCGGTTTCCAGCAGCCGGAGATTTTTTTTCGTCCTCAGGATTTCGAGCGCCTCACCCGTGAAGGAAGGAGCAATGACGATCTCGTTGAAGGTGGCATTGATGGCCCTTGCTGTGTCTCCGTCGACCTCTGCGGAGAGGGCGACGATGCCGCCAAACGCCGAATCCGGATCGGTTGCGCGCGCGCGCTCGTACGCCTCGAAGGGAGAGCTTGCAATAGCGATGCCGCACGGGTTGCTGTGCTTGACGATGACGGCGGCTGCCGGCGCCAGATCCGCAAAATCGCGCACCATCTCCAGCGCACCCTCCGCATCGAGGATGTTGTTGTAGCTCAGTTCCTTGCCGTGAAGTTGCCGCGCCGTTGCGAGGCTTGTCTCGTTCGTGGTGGGATCGCGATAGAAGGCGGCAGCCTGGTGCGGATTCTCGCCGTACCGCATCGCCTGCGCGAGCGGCAGGCTCAGCGAGTACACCGCAGGCCACTGGAACTCGCCTTCCGTCGCGGGCGCGAGGTGGGATGAAAGGTAGTTGGCAATGGCTGCATCGTACTGGGACGTCGCGACGAAGACCTTCGCTGCAAGTTCAGCGCGAAGTTGCGGCGTTGTGTTTCCTTTGGAAAGAAGCTGTTCGCCTGCCCGTTGGTAATCGGCGCTGTCGATGATGACGGTGACGGACGCGAAGTTCTTTGCGGCGGAACGCAGCATCGAAGGGCCGCCGATGTCGATCTGTTCGACGGCCTCCTCAAATTCGATGCCCGGTTTGCGAATCGTTTCAACAAAGGGATAGAGGTTCACGACGACGACGTCGATGGGGTCGATGGCAAGGTCGCGTAGCTTGCCCATGTGCTCGTCAACGTCACGGCGTGCCAGCAGGCCCGCGTGCACGACGGGATGCAGCGTCTTCACGCGCCCATCAAGTATCTCGGGAAAAGCGGTCGCATCGGACACGTCGCGAACCGGAAGCCCTGCATCACGCAGGTGCCTTGCGGTGCCGCCTGTGGAGAGCAGGTCGAAGCCGCACTGCACCAGCACGCGCGCGAAGTCCGCCACGCCTGTCTTGTCGCTCACCGACAGGAGCGCTATTCGTTTTGCCAACGTATGTTACCTCTCAGAGCAAGTAAGGTGAAACTGTTAGTCGCCGAATTTTTCCTCGTAGGTCGTGCGGAGTGCCGCAACGACGTTCGCATCAGCAAGCGTTGTTGTGTCGCCCAGCGCGCGGCCCTCCGCGATGTCCCGCAGCAATCGCCGCATGATCTTGCCGGAGCGCGTCTTCGGCAGATCCGCGGTGAAGAAAATATCCTCGGGACGCGCGATCGCGCCGATGATTTTCCCGACGTGCTTTTTCAATTCGTCGCGAAGCTCCGGCTTTCCCGTGAAGCCCGCCTTCAAGGTAACAAAGGCAACGATGCACTGGCCCTTGATCTCGTGGTTCTTGCCGACGACCGCGGCTTCCGCCACGGCGGGATGATCCACAAGTGCGGATTCCACTTCCATCGTGCCGATGCGGTGACCGGAAACGTTCAGGACGTCATCCACGCGGCCAAGAATCATGAAATTGCCCTGGTCGTCGCGCTTCGCGCCGTCGCCAGCGAAGTAGTACTTCCCATTCCATCGCCCGAAGTACGTGTCGATCAGGCGCTGATTGTCGCCGTAGATGGTGCGCAGCATGGCAGGCCAGGGCTTGCGAATCACAAGGAATCCGGAGCCGGTCTTGATCTCTTCGCCCGCCTCGTTGACAACAGTGATGTCAATCCCGGGGATGGAAGGCCCCGCAAAGCCGGGTTTCATCGTGGTGAGGCCGGGAAGCCCGGTGATCATGTGCGCGCCGGTTTCCGTCTGCCACCAGGTGTCAACGACCGGGCAGCGGCCCCCGCCGATGACCTCATTGTACCAAATCCATGCTTCCGGGTTGATGGGCTCGCCCACGGAACCCAGCAGGCGTAGCGACTTCATTTCGTGGCGCGCGGGAAATTCCTTCCCCCATTTCATGAAGGCACGGATTGCCGTCGGCGCTGTGTAGAAGACCGTCACAGAATGCTCGTTGATCATTTTCCAGAACCGGTCCTTGTCCGGATAGTCCGGTGCGCCTTCGTAAATCAGGCATGTTGTACCGGCCTGCAGGGGGCCGTAGACGATGTAGCTGTGCCCCGTCACCCAACCGACGTCGGCCGTACACCAGAAGATGTCCTCATCCTTGATGTCAAAAACGGTCTTCATTGTTGAGTACGTCTGTACTGCGTAACCACCTGTGGTGTGGACGATGCCCTTCGGCTTGCCGGTGGTGCCCGAGGTGTATAGGATGTAGAGCATGTCCTCCGCGTCCATTTCCTCTGCGGGGCACTCCGGTGACGCATCCACCATCATCCGGTGATACCAGTGGTCGCGCCCCTCCTTGATGGAACATTGGAAGGGGCCGCCCTCCGAGCGCCGGATGACAATGACGTTTTCGACCGAAGGTGATTTTGCGACGGCCTTGTCCGCTTCACTCTTCAGGTTGATCATGTTTCCGCGGCGCCAGCCACCGTCAGCGGTGATCAGCAGCTTGCATTGTGAGTCGTTCATTCGGTCGGCCAGTGAATCGGGGCTGAACCCGCCGAAGACGACGCTGTGAATCGCGCCGATGCGCGCGCAGGCGAGCATCGCAATCACCGCCTCTGGAATCATGGGAAGGTAGATGGCGACGCGATCGCCCTTCTTCACGCCCAGTTTTTTCAAGCAGTTTGCAAACTTGCAGACCAGCCGGTGAAGCTGCATGTAAGTATAAGTCACCGTGTCGCCCGGTTCACCCTCCCAGATTAGCGCGGCCTTGTTGCGGCGCGGACCGTGCAGGTGCGCATCCAGACAGTTGTAGCTGATGTTTAGTTTTCCGTTGGTGAACCATTTCGCATTGGGAAATCCCGCGCCCAGCACCTTGTCCCACTTCTTGAACCAATGCAGTTCCTCCGCCTCGCCAGCCCAGAATTTCTCCGGGTCCTTCGCGGCTTCGGCGTAGATTTGCGCATCCTTCGCGTTTGCGGTGGCGGTGAACTGCTTCGTGGGAGGGAAGAGGCGTGTTTCCTGAAGCAGGTCATCCATCACATTATTTGTCGCGTCGGCCATTGATTCGTCTCGCTCTGTCAAAGTGGTATCGCTCCAATCGAAGAAACCCGTGCTGGTGAGGTCAAGGTTTGTTGTCTCGCCTTTCGGCCTCCATTTTCAGCGGGCTTTTTTTCGAGGTTGGATTTTCGTGAAGATTCTTGTTACCGGCGGGGCGGGATACATCGGTAGTGTCACTGTGGACGCGCTGCGGGAACGCGGTGATTCCGTGGTGGTTGTTGACAACCTGATGACGGGTCATCGTGCGGCGGTGGATGCGGATGTGCCCTTTTTCGCGACAGACTTGCGCAGCACGGCGGAAATGGAGCAGATCCTTCAGGCACACAAGATTGAAGCCGTGATCCATTTTGCAGCGTCCTCGCTGGTGGGGGAGTCGGTCAGCAATCCCGCAAAATACTTCGATAACAATGTCGGTGGCACGATGTCGCTGCTGGCAGCAATGCGGGCCGCGGGTGTTTCAAAGATCATCTTTTCTTCGACAGCGGCGACCTACGGCGAACCGGAGCGCGTTCCCATCCCCGAAACCCATCGTACGAGCCCGACAAATCCCTACGGCATGACAAAGTTGATGATGGAGCAGATCATGGGGAGTTACGCCTCCGCGTATGGGTTGAAGTTTGCGGCGTTGCGCTACTTCAATGCGTGCGGCGCAACCCCGTCGCGCGGGGAACATCATGAACCGGAATCGCATTTGATCCCCCTCATCCTCTTCGTGGCGCTTGGAAAGCGGCCGTCGATCTCCATTTTTGGCAATGACTACGACACGCCCGATGGAACATGCATCCGTGATTATGTGCATGTGAGCGATCTTGCCCGCGCGCACCTTGCGGCGCTGGATTATCTTGAGCGTGCGGACGAGCCGCTGATTTGTAATCTTGGAAACGGCAGCGGCTATTCCGTGAAGGAAGTGATCGACATGTGCCGGCAGGTGACGGAGTTCGCGATCCCCGTGGTCGTTGCGCCGAGGCGCGCGGGGGATCCTTCACGATTGGTCGCGGATCCAACATTGGCGCGCGAAAAACTGGGCTGGAAAACGGAGCGTTCGGGCCTGCGGGAAATCGTGATCGATGCGTGGACCTGGCACGCGGCAAACCCGGATGGCTATGGTGGATAGGGAGTGGCGGTCCTGTAACGAGGCAAAAAAAGCCGGTGGATTGCTCCACCGGCTTTTCTTTTCAGTTTCAATGAAACGGAGTCAAGCGATGGGAATTCCGACTTCCTTGCCATCGGTCGATTTGCCGCGGGCTGCATCCAAGGCCGCGGTGGTTGCGATGCGGGTGGCTTCCGGTGCCTTCACCATGTCAAAACTCTTCAAGTCATTCTTGCGAATGGTGGCGACTGCCAATGCAAAGACGGAGCGCAGTTCCTCGTCGCTTAATTCCGCGGCGCGGCCCACATAATACCGCATCATTCCTTCCCGAATTAGTCCCAGGAAAACCTTTTCCGCCTTCGTGGGGACAGTTTCCGGCACATTAACAGTAACAGACTCAATCATTTGCCTAATTCCCCTTTCTGAATCGGATGGGTTCTTCAACCTGCCACAACTCATTGTGAAGCAAATCCTATGACAAGCCAACATGATCCTCTCAAGAATGACAAGTCATAATTCGCCGAGGGTCTTGCACGGCCATTACGAGCCATGGGGCGCCTAGAACTGGGCGAGGTTTTCATCCACGATGAGCTTGAGCTGACGCTCGGCTCCCTTGAAATCCTTTCGCTCAAGGTTGATCTCAACGATGAGGCGGCGGACGGCGCTCTTGAGAGGCTGCGACGGCGAGCGCTTGGCCAACTCCTCCAGATAGGGTTCCACCTTCGACACATCCCCCTGTTCGCGCTCCATGCGGGTCAGCATGACCGCCGAAAGGTAGATGGACTGCTCAGGAGTGGACTCTGCCTCAAGGCTGCGCAGGTGCTCGTCGCTCCAATGTGGCTCAACCAGCCGCGCCAGTTCCTGCACCCGCTCGCGGTATTTTGCGTCATCGGGGTGATCCTTCTGCTGTGCGCTGATATGGGTGCCGGCGAGGGCGATACCAAGCGATATGATCGCGGCAATGGCGATGGAATGGCGACTGAACATGGGCAAAAAGCCTCAACTTTCCTTGAGCTTTGACGGCAACGGTGTGGTGTTCCTAGCAAGTTTCATCTCAAGCCATGCAGAGGCAACGGAATGATGTTCAATTCCATTCATTTACCGTTCTGGCCCCTGGAGGCTTATGACAAGGATTGGCATCACCTGAAGCTGGGGAAATGGGGCGAGCGGGCCGTGGCGCGACGGCTCTGGCTTGAGGGGTTCCGTATACTTGCGCATCGCTGGGAGAGCGAAAACCGCTCCGACATCGATCTTGTCGCGGCGCGGCAGAACCTGCTGCTCTTCTGTGAGGTCAAGCTCAGGACCAGTGAGGACGATGCGATCTGGCTGAAGGTGGTGGAGGAAAAGCGTCTTGAAAACCTGAAGAATGCGGCGTCTGCCTACCTGAGGGAATCGCGGCAGACGCGGGCCAACATCCAGTTTAACGCCTATCTGGTAAGGCCGGATGCGTCAGCGCCGCGCGACCCAAGGATTGAGGCGAATTGCGGCTACCTGAACCCGGCTGTCATTCCCGGTTGGCGTGGGATTGCGGACGGGGAGGTATTTCATCATTTGTGGTCCAAGGCTTGAGCACCGCAGGGATTTGGTTGCCTCAGAATCGCTGGGTTCCGACCATCCCGCCCTTCCATGGCTGCAACCTCAACATTTTCCCAGGCAACAGTTTCGAAGGCGCCAGCGTCCTTTTGGCTGGTCGCCGGCGTGTTTTTTCTGTCGGGCGCGTCCAGCCTGATCTATGAAGTCGTTTGGACCCGCCAACTAACGACATTCTTCGGCAGTACCCTTTATGGTGTGACAAGTGTTGTGACATCATTCATGGGGGGGCTGGCGCTGGGGAGTTTTCTGGCTGGAAAAAAGGCCGACAAGATGCGCCGCCCGCTGATGGTCTACGGCATCATGGAACTTGTCATCGGTGTCTGCGCGCTGGTGTTCCCGCACCTCCTGAACGCGACACAGCCGATCGTAGGTGGTTTTTACGCCACCGGCGGAAGCGGTTCCTTCTATGCCTATTCGCTGATTCGCTTCGTCCTTGTTTTTCTCCTGCTGATCGTCCCCACAACGTTGATGGGGGCAACGTTGCCACTGATTTCAAAGGCAGTAACGACACAGTTTTCCCATGTGGGCAGAAGCCTGGGGACACTCTACGCGATTAACACGGCAGGTGCCGTCGCGGGGGTTTTTGCCGCGGGGTTTTTTCTGCTGGAGCGATACGGCCTGCTTGGTACGACCTTGGTATCCGTCGCGCTGAATGTGGGAATTGGAATCGTGGCGTGCGCAGTCGGCGGCAGGGCGCACCCCCTGGATGCGGAGGTTGTGGCGGAGCATCCCGGGGAACTGGACGAATCGTCGGCGGATCCGCTACCGCCATCGACGGCCAGGCTGGTCATCGCAACTTACATGCTCGCGGGATTTGTTTCACTGGCGTTTCAGGTGTGTTGGACGCGCGCGATGATCTTTGGATTCGATTCGCTGAAATCGACGACCTATAGCTTCAGTGGAATGTTGGTGGTGTTCCTTGTTGGGCTGGCGGCCGGCAGTGCCATCATGCAGCGCATCGTCGATTGGAAGGAGGATTTGCTGCGATTGTACGCCTGGCTGATGGCGGGCATCGGCGTCTTCGGCGGGTTCTCGTTCTTCATGATCCTCACGCCGCTGGCTCCGTTGCAGGAGTTGGATGAACACCGCGCCCTGATCTACTGGAATGCAGTTGCGAATGTGATGTACAAGACAGCCGCAACGATCGGCCTGCCGACGCTGCTGATGGGGATGATGTTTCCCGTGGTGGCGAAGCTGGCCGTGCGTTCGCTTCGCGTGATCGGGTCGGACGTCGGCAGGGTGTATGCGGCGAACACCGTGGGGGCGATTGCAGGGTCCTTCGCCGCAGGGTTCATTTTGATTCCGCTGCTTGGCATCACGAAGCTGATCGCGCTGCTGTCGACCGTCAGCCTCCTCGGCTCGGCAGCGCTCTTCGGAGTGAACAGCCAGCTTGCCCCACGCACTCGTTCGCTCCTCGCCGCCGGGGCCATCCTCGCGGCGATCATCATCCCGCTGCGTGTTGGATTTTCCGACGCAAAGTTGCAGCGAATCCAGGCAAACGAGAAAATCGTGCACTACGAAGAGGGCGCGATGGCGACGATCAGCGTTGTCGAGAACAACAGCGGCGATCGCATGATCTATGTGGATGATGTTGGAGTGGCCGGAACGGACAAGATCATGCTGACGGATCAAAAATCATTGGCGCACGTGCCCATGATGCTGCTGGGCGGGAAGGCGGAAAGCACGCTCAGCGTCGGCTTCGGATCCGGCGGCGCCAGCTACAGCTACACGCTCTATCCGGGGATCAAGCACATCCACACGATCGAGATCGCGCCCGAGGTGTTGCGCGCGGCGCCAACGCTCACGGATTCCAATCATGGGATCATCCTCCCGGATGCACTCTACGAGGAGGCGGGGGCTGCGGGTGCGACAAGCATCGCGGGGTTCGTCCATCCGCTGAGCGCCTACAAGGAAGTCCCCGTGAAGGGTTTCCGCACATTTGACCCGCGCTTCAAGGTGTTGTTGGACGATGCGCGCTCCTACCTTCGCTTCACGAAGATGCAATATGACGTGATCGCGACCGACTGCACGGACCTGCGCTACAAGTCGAACGCGAACCTCTATGACCTGGAGTATTTCACCCTGTGCCGAAAGGCGATTAGTGATCGCGGACTGGTGGTGGTGTGGATGCCCCTGGGCGGCCTTTCCGACAGGGCATACCGAGTGGCTCTGCGCACGTTCCAGGAAGTGTTTCCAAACATGAGTGTTTGGTACTTCACGAACCAGCCAACGCACTATTGCCTGCTGATTGGTTCGAAGAACGACTTCAAGATCGACTATGAGCAACTTAAGCAGGCCGTTGAAATGCCGGGGATTTCCAAGGACCTGAATGAAATCGGGCTGCGCGATCCGGACAAGCTGATTTCATCCTTCGTGTGCGACCAGCGGACCTTGGGAGCCCTTTTGAAGGGCTTCCCGCTGAACACGGAAAACAATCCGATCATCGAGTTTGAATCGCCGTTGTATGGCTATGATTCGCGCCCGCTGCACGATAACCAGGACCTCATGTACAAGAATCAGGTTCCGGCGGGCGACTTGCTGACAAACGTGGTGGGGGAGGATCCTTCAGGCCGCATCTGGCAGTTGCAGCAGGCGAACTACGTCGTCTTCAAGGGGCACAGCGCATATCGGCTGTATGATTTTGCGCAGGCGTGTCGCCTTTACCAGAAGGCGCTTGCGATGGTGCCATGGGATGACAGCATTCGCCGGTTGCTCGACTTTGAAGAGCTGCGTGTTCATTACGAGACGGCCAAGTCGCACGCATCATCGAACACGGTGCTGGTTGGCCAGAGCCTGGCGGACATTTATTTCCTGCAGGATCGCATCGCAGAGGCCGTCACCATGGCTGAGGATGTCCTGCCGGCGGCGGAGCAACTCTACTCGCTCAACCAGCATCCCGAAATCCGCCGTGCATTGTTTGACCTTCATGTCACGCTGGCGAAATGCTACCAGCGAGTGAACAATGAGAAGAAGTTCAAGGCGAACGCCGAAGCCGCGGAAAAGTACGCGGTCGACGATGCCGAGAGAAAGCTGATCCCGCAGTGATGCGTGATGGGAACCATCCGATTCCCATCACCCGCCCACTGAGTCCCACAACCTCAGGTTGAAGTATCCAACTGGACGATTCCGATCTCGATGGAGTATTTCACGAGTTCGGCGATGTTGTTCAGGTTCAGTTTTTCCATGATGTGCGCGCGGTGTGTTTCGACGGTCTTCACGGAGACGTGAAGGCGCTCGGCAATTTCCTGGTTCTTCAGCCCCTCGGCGAGCAGTTGAAAAATTTCGCGCTCGCGAACGGTAAGCGTGTCGTACAGCGATTTTGCGCCGCCCGCACCCGGTGTGCTAAGGCGCAGGTAGTCCTCAATGAGCACACGGCTGATGGATGGGGAGAGATAGCTGTCGCCGCGGCTGACAGAACGAATCGCCGTAAGGACTTCCTCGGACGCGGAATCCTTAAGGACGAAACCACTGGCGCCCGATTGCAGCGCCTGAAGCACATACGCTTCGTTCTTGTGCATGCTCAGGATCAGCACCCGCGTTTTCGGCAGGCGCTTCGTGATCTGGCGCGTTGCCTCCAGGCCGTGGAGGCCGGGCATGGACAAATCCATCAACACGATGTCGGGCATCAAATCCATGGCCTTGGTCACGGCGTCGCGACCATCGGTGGCCTCACCAACAACTTCAACTCCCGGCTCTGTTTCCAGTAACTTGCGCAGTCCCTGACGTACGATTGTGTGATCGTCGGCAACAAGAAGGCGTATTTCGCGTTCCGCAGGCATTATCCACGAATGTCCTTGGTCGGGATGGTTATGAACAGTTTGGTCCCCTGGCCCACTGCTGTCTCCACTCTAAAGTCACCAGCGAGAAGATGTGACCGTTCCTTCATGTTCAAAATGCCACTACAGCCCTGCAAGGCCTGTTTGTTGGACAGGCGGGAGGAGTCGAAGCCAACACCATCATCCACCACCGTCATTCTCAGGGTTTCCCCTGTATCGAGGACGTGAATGGAAATTTTTTTCGCGCTTGCGTGCTTCGCAACATTGCCGAGGGCTTCCTGGATAATGCGGTATGCGGCGCTGGCAATCTGCGGCGGCAACTCCGGTGCGGGAAGTTCACAATGGATCTCGACCGTGGTGCCGTAGCGCCGCTCGTGCTGGCGTGCCAGCCACTCCAGCGTGGGTTGCAGGCCAAGATCATCCAGCATGGTGGGTCGCAGGTCCAGGCTGATGGCCCGCAGGTCCTCGATGATCTGCATGGCGAGTTCGCGCGCCTCGCCGATGCTGGAGGTCAGTTTCTCCTGCTCTGAATTTTTCGCCGCATTGCCGATGGTCCCCAGGATGTACTTCATGGCGGTCAGTTGCTGGCCGACACCATCATGCAACTCGCGGCTGATGCGCGCGCGTTCGCTCTCCTGCGCGGTGAGGAGTTGCAGGCTAAGGCCGCGCAGGTTGTCCTGTTGCTCCTTGATGGCCTCGAAGGCGCCCGCGTTGCTGATCGCGAGCGCTGCCTGCGCCGCCAGTGCACGCGAGGTCTCGATGTGGGATGTGTCGTAGGCATCGTGTCGTGACGACTCCGCGGCGATGATGCCAATCACCTGATTGCGCGCCGCGAGCGGAAGATACAACGCTGTTCCGAGGCAGGATGGCCCCGGATGATCGAAGGGACCGCCGCGTTCGTGTGGCTCGATGATGAGTGAGGCGTCCCTCGTCTGCTGGAAGATCATCGGCTCGCGCGAGATGAAGACCTTCCGCGACAAGCTGTTCAACGGATGTGGCCGGGTATCGAGCGCGCGATTCACATAATTTCCGGCATGATCCTTCCTGGCGGAATGAACGACGGTGCATCGGTCGGTTGACGGATCGATCATGGCGATGTGGAAGCGGTCGAGAGGGAGGACGACGCTGAACTTTTCCATGAGCAGGGAAAAGATCGACTGTGTTTCCATGGTGCTCATCAAGCCCTGGCTCAGCTCGGACAGCGCGGTCACGCGCCGAAGCTGGCGCTGCGTTTCCAATTCCGCGCGCTCCTTCGCCGTGATGTCGATGAAGTAGGCCACCATGACCATGTTCTCGCCAACGCGCAGCGCACGGCAGGACTGCTGTGCAACAAGCTCTTCCCCGGTGCTCGTAAGCAGGCGCGCCTTGAAGGAGCCCTCCCCCTGTTTCCTGACGGTTTCCAGCCAATGCGAAGTGTGCCGTGCATCGGCGGGCACGAACAACTGCGTGTAGTTGATGAGGGTGAATTGGCGCCGGTTGAAGCCCATCATCCGTACCAACCCATCGTTCACTTCCTCAATTTTCCCCGTGACGACGTTGATGACCGCGGCGCCAAGGGCGGATTGTTGGAACAGCGCGCGGAAGCGCTTCTCGCTTTGGGAATATTGCAGCAACAGGGCCGTCTTGTCCTGGCGAACGGACTTGATCGACTCCACGGCACGTTCAAAGGCGCGGTCACGCTGCGACAACAGCCGCGCTGTTTCCAGAGCACCACCAAGGTGGAAGGCAAAAATGGAAAGGAAGTTGAGATCGAACGGACCAAAGCAATAGGGCTGGGTGAGGTTCTCGACGTAGATCGCGCCGTTCACTTCACCGCGCGCAATCAGTGGTGCGCACATGAGCGAACGGACCCCCCGCGTCACGATGGAATCGCTCTTGGTGAATCGCGGATCGCGGCGCGCATCCACCGCGTACACCGCGCGCATTTCCTCAACCACACGCCGCAGGACCGTCTTGCTGGGATGGTTTTGCGGCTCGAAGCGATCGTCAAAGCCCTGGCGGTGGATCACTTTCAGATCGGACAGGTTCTCGTCAGCGATTTCAAAGACGGCGACGTTCTCGGCGAGGGGGAACACATTCTTGAGCGCCGTGATGAATTGCTCGCAGACCTGGGCGATGTGGGCATGATCACCCACGCTGGACACCACCCTCATGATCATTAGCAGGTTGTGATAGGCCTGCGACATCTTCTGAAGACGGTCGCGCACGTCATCAGTTTCGAGGGCAAGGTTGAGCGAGACGAGGTCGTCCTGTCCCCGTCCTGATGCGGGGTCCTGATCGAGGTCGATGGCGCGGATGATTTCCAGCACACCGCTTGTGCCGTCCGGGCGAATGATCAACTCGTCGGAGGGCCGTGCATTCGGCGTCATTGGCTGGTCGCTCGAGAAGAGCTGGACGGCGCAATCGCCCATGGCAATGGTATCGCCGGGATGCACAGAGGCATCGACCACCAAGTCGCCATTCAGCCGCGTCCCGTTGATCGACTCGCAATCCTTGACGAACAACTCGCCATTGATCATGCGCAGTTCCGCGTGGATGCGCGAAGCGTTCTGGTCCTCCAGGATGATGTCCGCTTCGCGCGCCCGGCCAAAGCGCACGGGAAACTCCGTCAGCGGGACGATGCTTTCGGCGCCGTTTGGCTGAAAAACACGCAGCAGAAATTTCGATCCGGTCAGTTCCGGCGTGCCCGGCATTTGCTAATCCTCTTCCATGGATAGAGATGACCCTGTCTCAATTGCCTGCAAAGCGAAAAGTAGGCGCATTCTTCCTGAATAGGAATGCCAATTATGCTGAAAACGATGACCTTCGAACATTTGGAAACTGGGCGGAAGATGCTTGTCGAGTTTGAAGTTCGGAAGGAAGATGAGCATTGGGCTGCGCGAATGCGCTATCTTGACGACTCCCAGAAGGACGTGCGGGCACCTGTCTTCTACGGATCCACGGCGGAACAGGCGGAACGGCAGCTTCGCAAAGTCTTTGAAAAGGAATATGATCTCGTTGGCCAGCAAGTGACGGGCTGAAACCGGGGCGTTTATCCGCCTTACAAAAATCATTGCCTTTCGTAAACCCGTCCGTTCAGGTGACAGGACTGAGTTTGGCCGATTCTGGATGCAGGTCCGATTCGATCATACTTGTCCCTGAGGTTGAGTGGACCAAGCACAAGTGGAGTCGTTTCAGTGACTGACGTGGAACAGGGCAAGGCTCAAAGCCCGCCGAAAGTACTGATCGTTGATGACGAACCGGGGACTCTCCAGATGTTGGCCCACGTTCTGGCTGGTCAGGGCTGGGATACGTTCGGCGTACGTGACCTGAGCGGGGCCAACTCCTACATGGCGACCGCCCAGCCGCACGTCGCGATTGTGGATGTGTTTTTGGAGGAGGAAAACGGGCTGGAGTTCGTGAAGACCCTGCGAAACTCCCATCCTGAAGTTGGCATTCTGGTCATCTCCACGGAGGACAAGGAATCCCTGGCGAAGAAGGCGCGGGACTGCGGGGCGGACAGTTTCCAGTCGAAGCCGATCGCGCCCAACGCACTGCTCTTCAACCTCAGGAAGATTCTGGAACTGCGTGAGGAACGCATCAAGAACCAGAATCTGAGCGAAGCGCTTGACCGCACCTACACGAATGACGCCTTCCCTGGGATCGTATCGCAGTGCGACCTGATGCTGGCGGTGCTGCGCCTGATCAGGAAGGTTTCCGCGCGCGACTTGTCGGTTCTGGTTTGCGGCGAGAGCGGAACGGGCAAGGAGCTTGTTGCGCGGGCAATCCACCAGAACAGCACGCGCAAGCGGGGGGAGTTCGTGGAGTTGAATTGCGCCGCCCTGCCACCCAATCTTGTGGAAAGCGAACTGTTTGGGCATGAGAAGGGCGCGTTCACAGGTGCCATTGCATCGCGCGTTGGCAAGATCGAGCAAGCTCACGGCGGCACGCTTTTTCTGGATGAGATTGGTGAACTGCCGCTGGAGATTCAGCCGAAGCTTCTGCGGGCGCTGCAGGAGCGGAGGATCACGCGAGTGGGGGGCAAGCAGGAGATCAATTGTGATTTCAGGCTGATCACGGCGACGCATCGTGACCTGCTGGGCGAGGTGCATGGCGGCCGGTTCCGCGAGGACCTTTTTTATCGCATCGCGGTCTTTCCCGTGAAGGTGCCGCCGTTGCGCGACCGCATGGAGGACCTCGATTTGCTGCTCGCCCATTTCTTCAAGGAGGAGGGAGTGCGCGATCCCAAGTTGACCCGCGGGGCACGTGATTTGTTGGCGGCATACCGCTGGCCGGGAAATGTTCGCGAGCTTCGAAATTTCACCCAGGCCATCACGTTGTTGACTGATCGCGGGGCGATTGACGAGGCGGCGGTACGAAACTATTTTGGTGCGCGCCTGACCGACAACATGGCACCCCGTGCCTCGACGCCGGGAAGCAATGGTTCCTACTCGTTTTCAAGGCCTGTGCGCAGGTTGGATGACCTTGAGCGCGATGAGATCAACTACGCGCTGAAAACCTACAAGGGCAATGTCCCGGAAGCCGCGATGGCGCTGGGCATGGGTCGCGCGACACTCTACAAATTCATCAGCAAGAATGAGATCGACCTGTCCACATTTTCAAGCTGACGGGCTGTCAAATGCTTGGGTGGCGCGTGGAGCAATGAGCCGAATCATCGCCTCATCATCGTCCAGGAATTGATATTCAACGCGCTTCCACGACATTGCGAGCATGTATAGCCACATGAACTCGCCGAGGATGTCGATCTGCTGCGGGGAAAGCATTTGCGGATGACGTGTCTTTTCCGTGCGCGCCAAAGACAGGCGTGGCGTGTGCGCAATCGTGGCGGTGAAGACCCCTTTCGGATCCCTTGTGATACTCAACCGGTGACTGGTGATGGCCTTCAGGTTCGCGAATTCGTGATCACCAAATGATGAAACAGCGCTCATGACTTCGGCGGAGCAACGGATTGACAGCACCAGTTGCTGAAGGGAACGTGTGCAGGAAAAAGCAAGGGAGACAAGGCGCAGCGGGCAATTGCGCGGAGGGATGGAAAGCGCGCGACGTGCGGTGATGTCCACTCCGAGCATGATTGCGGTGCGCCGTGTTGCGAGCACCCCCGGGTGAGCGGCGACCAGGCCATGAGCAAGTTCCTCGAAAGCGTGAAGCGATTCAGGGCTTGCCGGCAGCGTGAGTTCGCACAGCGTGGACGCCATTCCGTTTCATCACCGGGTCCTCATGGTATCGTTGCCGCAGTCTTGGGGTCGATCGACATAAGCCGAAGCGCCGAGGACATGTGCTCGTCCAAACCGAGAAGGGTGAGCGAGGAGGACGCGTTTGCCAGGCGATGTCTGATGAGCAGCAGGAGACTCAGGCAAAGGCTGTCAAGATACTCCACTTCGTTCATGTCGAGGGTGAAATCCCCCCCTTGCTGCGTGATGGAAGTGTTCACCTGATGGATAAGGCTGTGGACATCGAGGAGGGTGACCCTTGGACCCTTGAAGTGGAAGTATCGTGAAACTTGCGTCATGGTGGTGCCTTTGGGATTTGGACTGATCAAATCATTAGAGAAAGTCGGGCCTGATCGGGCTTTTTGCCTAATGCAAATAAAATCAGTTGCCCGCAAGTAGTTGCTTCCATGGGGAGTGTGTGATTCCTCGATTTGAGTCTCAAACATGGACTCGCAATTGGTATCAACCCACCTCTGAGTTTGCGATTGATACGGTTCCGCAGGGGAAAGGACGTTGGTCCCCCTTCGATGGTGACCCTCTTCTATGTTTAAACGGATCTTGGTAACAGGCGGTGCGGGCTTTATTGGCTCGCACATGGCGGATTTGCTTCTGGAACGCGGCTATCAGGTGCGTGTCTTTGACAATCTGGAGCCGCAGGTGCATGGTGACGGGGGACGGGTTCCCGATTACCTTTCAAAGGATGTCGAATTTGTCCGCGGCGACGTGAGGGACAGGGGTGCGTTGCTGGCGGCAATGCGCGGATGCGATGCCATCATTCACGACGCGGCGATGGTGGGGGTGGGGCAGTCCCAGTATCAAGTCATGCGGTATGCCGATGCCAATGTCACCGGCACGGCCAACCTTCTGGATTTGTTGGTCACGGAAAAGACCGGGATTCAACGCCTTCTGGTTGCCAGTTCCATGAGTCTCTACGGCGAAGGAATGTACCGGAGACCATCAGATGGTGCGGCGGTGTTCCCACAGCTTCGCCCCGACGAGCAACTTGCGAAGCGCGATTTTGAGATGCGTGACCCACTGACGGGAGAAGTCCTTCAGGCTGCGCCAACGCCGGAGGAAAAGCCCCTGCACTGCACGTCTGTCTATGCGCTGACGAAAAAGGACCAGGAGGAGTATTCCATCCTGGTTGGCCGTGCGCACAATATTCCGGTGGTTGCATGCCGGTACTTCAACGTGTACGGCCCGCGCCAATCGCTGTCGAATCCCTACACGGGCGTGGCGGCGATTTTTTCCTCCCGCATCAAGAATGGAAAAGCTCCCCTGATCTATGAAGATGGCTGCCAATCGCGGGACTTCATCAATGTGCGAGACCTTGTGGAAGCGAAGCTGTTCCTGCTGGAAAATCCAGCGGCGAATCATGCACCGTACAACCTGTGCACGGGCCGGGCCACGAGCGTGGCTGACATTTCGCGCCATCTCGCGCGGCTAATGAAGAGGCCGGAACTGGAGCCGGAAATTCCCGGAAGCTATCGCTCCGGTGACATCCGTCATTGCATCGGCGACCCGGCGAAGGTCACCGCGCTTGGCTGGCGTGCAAGGATCGCCGTTGAGGACGGATTGCGCGAGTTGGTGCAGTGGTCTGAGTCGGTGGAAGCGGTTGACGAGGTGGACAAGGCGCATCGCGAACTGGTGTCCTTCGGGCTTATCAAGGAGTGAGCGCTTGTCCGCAGCCGGGCGGTGCGCTCATTCTCCTCTCGTGACAGACGGTCAACAAGGCAGCCAGCGCCGGACGCTTCTACTCGTGGCGATGATCGTCGCGACATGGGTCGCGCTCACGCTGCTGCGCCTGTTCGACGGCACGAACATCCTGGATGATGACCAGGAACGTCCCGCGATGTATGTTCTGGATGTGCTGGTCAACAACCATTGGCTGGTCCAGTACGATGCTGATGGCGCTGTGATGTCGAAGCCTCCGATGTTTGCGTGGATGGGCGTGATCGCCTCAAAATTCACAGGCGGCCTGAACGAAATCAGCCTCTACGCGCCGGGTGCGCTTGCGGTGCTGGCAACGGCGTTGCTGGTCTTTTTTTATGGCAGGAAGATTGGTTCTGATGTCGCTGCCTTCGTGGGAGCGGGCGCATTGCTGCTCTCAAATCCATCCATCAAGATGGTGCACCTGGCGCGCACCGACGGGTTGTTCATGTTGCTGGTTTTTGCTTCTGCTGTCGCCGCGCTGGAGGCGCATCGGGGTCGCATCAGTTGGTTTTGGTTCTGGTTCCTGTCTGCATTTTCCACGCTCACGAAAGGCCCCGTGGGAATGATCCTGGTGGCTGGCGGGTTCCTCGCCTGTTTTTTCGGGAATGATTCTTCACGACGCACGGACGCGAAGAGGATCGCGGCCGGGCATGTGGGCGGCATTCTGTTCTTCCTCGTGGTGGCAGGTGGGTGGTTCCTCGCGGCGTACCATCAGGCAGGAACCCCCTTCATCGACAAGATCATCGGCCGTGAACTTGTGGGCCATGCGACCGAGAGCGCGCGCGGGGATGGCATCGGGTCGAAGATGCATCAGCCGCCGATCTACTTCCTGTCCCGTTTCGCGCCCTGGTCCCTTTTCACGCTGCTGGGATTCTGGTGTGCCTTCAAGCAGCGAAAGGAGGGGAGTTTCGCATCCTTTGCGTCGCTGTACTTCACCTGCTACTTCCTTTTTGGATTGTTGCTGTTCTCACTGTCACCCCACCAGCGTTTCGATCACCAGTTTCCAATCATACCGGCGGCGGCACTGATCGCGGGGATCGCGATCGAGCAGTGGGCGGGCGCAAGCCGTCGCGAGGCGCTTGTGAAATGGTTTCCCGCTGTGGCGGTGATTCTGCTCATCGCGGTGAAGGCATACCACGTGATGAATGTGACCAAGGATGAGCGCCGGTCACTTTTGCTGAAGCGTGCAGCGGGGGAGATACCTGCGAACGTTGAACTGCAATACGGTGATTCGCTGATGGGCCTGCAATTCTTCCGGGGAACGATGCAGGTCAGGCAGACGGCGGGTGACATTGCGGCGTTGCTCAGGGCGGAAAGGCCGGCCTACGTCGCGATCCGCAGGGAGGACACATGGAAGGAAATTGCCGCCGAAGCGGGCATTCCGACGCACAAGCTGGCAGAGTGGGTTCCCGAGAAGGAAGACGAAGCCTACCTGACTATTTATTCAAACCGGGAATCCTTTCCACCCTTGACTGAATGAAGTGGCCGAAGCGCGCGGCCCAAGGGCGAGAAAAGACCCAAAGGCCCGTCAACAAGCCAATGGAGCCACCGGCCAGCACATCACCAAGATAGTGCATCTTGGATTCCATGCGGAACATTGCAGTGAAAACGGCGATCACATACCACAGGTACCTGGCGCGCGGATAGAGAATGGAGAGGTAGAGTGCAAGAAGGAGGGCACTGGCCGCGTGACCGGAGGGAAATGAGGAGTAGTCTCCCGTGGTCATGACCCTGCTGCGCTTCAACGGTTCCTGCGTGCCCGTGAACCAACCGAGGAATTCGATGCCGGGGCGGTCCTTGGAAAACCACATCCAGTAGTCGCCGCGTTCCGGCTTCAGGATTGGATTGTCGTGGACCTTGAGGTAATCGGCAACCTCACGGAGTTGATCCTCGTTCATCTGCGCTCCGTGATGGGGGCGTGCACGCCCCGCCACGACTTTCGTGACATTCACGATGGTGGAAGCGAGGAGCAGCGCAACAAGGTAAGGGGCGATGGTGTGCCTGAAGTTGGGTTTGTGGATCCATGTCACGATCACGATGACCGTGATCGTGAGCTCCGCAACGAAATGGTTCGCTGTTTCGATTGTGGACCGTAGGAAGTCCAGCGGCCCCCTCAGCAAGCCGTAGGCAAAATTCCAGGAGGGAACAGAAAACTGGATTTCAATCAGGGCCGCCACGAAGAGCGCCACCCCGACCAGGATGAGGGAAGGCCGAACCGCGATGGGAAGGACTTTTTCAGGATTTTCTTGGGATGATGATTCCATGGAATGCCGGGAAGAAACCCTGATGGTAGCTGTTGCGCTTGCAGGGGTTTGTGCAGACTGTCTGGCCACACCTTAAGCCATGATGAACCCGCACAACCCGACAGATTTCGCGACCATGCAGCCGACCGTGGCAAATCAAATGCGAACGGCGCTGCTCCTGTTTGTGGTCGCGCTGGGAATTTTTTTGGCGGGAAACGAGACCCACTACCTGTGGGACCGGGATGAACCGCGCTACGCAACAGCGACGCGGGAGATGATCCAGGAGGGGGACTGGATCATTCCCCATTTCAACGGGGGCATCCGGCTCGACAAGCCTGTGTTGATCTACTGGTTGCTGTCGATTCCCGTGACGATCTTCGGGGAAAGCGAATTCAGCTTCCGCTTCGTCGCCGCGTTGTTCGGAGCGTTGCGCGTGCCGCTGATCTTCCTCTTCGCGATCCGCATGGGCGCGGGGCGCCAGGGAGCGCTGCTTGCGGCGGCCATCTCCGGCTTCTCGCTGATGATGATGCTGATTTCAAAAGCGACGACGATCGACTCCGCGCTGGTGCTGACGATCGTCGCGGCAATGTGGCTCCTTTGGGAGCGCGTTGGGTATGGCTTCGAGTGGTGGAAGCACATCACTTTCTGGATCATGATGGCGCTGTCGATCATGCTGAAAGGTCCGCCCGGACCATTGGTGATCGGCACAGCGGCACTTGCATTGCGGATCTGGCTGCGCACCGCGAGGCAAACGTGGGAGACCGCCCTTGGCGGCGATGTCGCGACGCTGAGAATCAAGCGCACGCTTGTGGGGCTGCTCGTGCTCGCAGTCTGGACGTTCCCCTGGTTGTACGTCACACACAATGCGCAGCCGGAATTCATCGCCAATCAGATTCAGCGGCATGTGCTTCATCGCACGACGCGTTCCATGGATGGACATGCGGGGCCATTCTATTACTACTTGATCGCCTTGCTTCCCTGCTTGCTCCCGTATGCGGCGGTGGCGCTCTGCGCGGGTGTTTGGGCTGTTCGAATGCGGGAAAAGGTCGCCGTCAAGTTCCTCTGGTGCTGGTTCGTCCCCACGTTCGTTGTTTTCGCCTTTGTGAAAACGAAGCTGCCACATTATTTGGCGCCGCTGCTTCCCGCGATCGGCCTGATGGCAGCGCTGTGGTGGGATGAAAGGCGTGCCACAAGTGAACTTCCCGCGCGGTGGATTGGAGCGCTGCTGACCATGGGGGTCGGCATCGGGATCCTGGGCGGGATGCATTACTTTTATTTCAACATGCTGGACCCAACACGGCATGAAATCGCCCGGATGCCGCTGGCGGTTGCGGCCTTCCTTCTGGCCCTTCCCCTGATCGGTGGGTCGGTTTTCTGGTTGCTGCGTCGCGACCGCGCCGCGCTAACTGTGTGGACCGTTGGTTGGTTTTGCGCCGTGCTGTTTGGATTGTATGTGGCCTTTCCACCTCTCAACAAGTTGCGACCATCAAAGCAGCTTGGCGACTGGATTCGGAAAAACACACTGCCCGGCGCGACGGTCATGATGGTCGAATATGAGGAACCTTCGCTGGTTTATTATTCGGGCAGGCGAATCATCGACATCGGCAAGAATGACAGGAAGCAAGCCTTCGATGCGTTGAACGACCCGATCAACCCCGCGGTGCTGGTGACGACAGCGGATCGCTGGCAGAAGTTCCAGGACGAGTACAAGGACTTGGAAAAGGGAAGTATTTCTCCCAAGGTCAGAGTCGGACGAACGCTGGACAATGTGTTCCAGTTTGAAAAGGGCCAGTGGATGGATTTGCGCATCATCTGCAATTGGCCAAAACCCGAAACATCCACGACGCAGGAATCAAAAGCAACCCCATGATACCATATGTAGATCGCGATCTGATTCGTTCCTTCTTCCAGGCTTTTCTGACGATCACAGCCTTCGTCCTTGTCGGGTATTTTGTCTCCGTGGTCCTGGACCAGTATCGCTTCATGTTCACGGGGTCGAAGTTCTGGTGGGTATTGTACTACTTCCTGATCACGATCCCACGGCAGGCCTCCTACATCATTCCCGTTGGGACGGCCGTTTCGATCCTGTGGGTCTACACGGTGAAGGCGCGAAATAACGAACTGCTCGCATATCTGGTTGGTGGAGTCAGCCCGCTGCGATTGGCGCGTCCGCTCCTCATCGTGTCCGCGGTTCTTGCAGTTGCGTGCTACATGACGATTGAGTTTCTGGCCAATCCCGGCGATCGCATTGCCAACGTCGTTGAGCGCGTGAAGATACAGGAAAAGGGTCAGGACGTCATTTCAACGGAGAAAAACGTCTTCAAGAAGGGCCAGGGAAACCGCTTCTACAACATCAAGTCGTACAGTTCCGTGGCGCAGACGATGGATCAGCCGACGATCATCGACATGGGGGAGAAGTGGAATCTTCCCTCGTGGCGTGTCGATGCGGATCGCGCGGAGTTTCGCGATGACAAGTGGTACTTCAAGAACGCCACGTTCCGGCGTTTCAATGAGGCCGGCGCGGTCACGCAGTACGACCACTTCGACAAGGATGTCACCGCGAAGGAGTTGGGAATCGAGCTTGAAGAGGAACTGGGAAAGTACCTGCGCGAACGATTCCGTGCGAACGAGATGGGCTTCATGGAACTTGTCAATTACATCGGGCTTTTTCGCGAGCAGGGCCAGTCAACAGCCAAGCTTCAGACGCAGCTCTACTTTAACTTTGTGATTCCGTTGGGGGCGTTCGTCCTCGCGGTGCTCATGTGCGGGCACATTCTTCGCCCGTCGTCGGCGGGTGTCGTGGTCAGCTTCGGTGGCGGGCTTGTCTTGCTGGCAATCTACTACATCATCATTGTCATGGTTCGCCAGTTGTCGCTGTACGGAATGTTCCCGCCGCTCGTTTCCGCAGTTGTTCCGAACCTGTTCTTCCTGGCGTTCGGGCTGTACCTGCTGCATCGGGACCGCGCACTGGTCTAAAACTTTGTGATGCTCTCCACGGCCATGGGAAAGTCGCCGGAAAATCCCCTGCAAACGTAGATGGTGAATTCCTTGTAGGGGATGCCGCGCTCCTCAAACGTGATGGGAAGCAGGCGTTTGACTTCGCGGAAGCTGCCGGCGACTTCCTTCTCCAGTTTGTCGCCATTGCCCTGCGTCACATAGATGGCATCCCACCCTTCATAGTCCTTCCACGAGGGGCGCCAGATGTCGTACTGCGTCATGCGCTTGTCGCCAAAGTTCACCGTGTGGACGTGGGGATGGCCCTTGACGTAGAAAGCCAGGGAGGCCGCGATCTGATAACGCTGGGTGAGCAGGAACGTACGCCCCGGACGCAGGACAACCACCGGCTTCTTCATCATTCCTGAAATTTCCTCGCCCAACTGATCATAGCCAATGAAGGAGTATCCAGGATCAAGCTTTGCCGGGTTGAGAACGATACCCATGCTGTTTGCCAGTGTTGTCGTCCCGCGCTGGAAGGACCGGAACACGGTGCGATCATGGAAGAGAATGAATGCGATCAACGGCAGTGCAAGTGCAGCGGATGCGAAGGAAATGCGGCGAACGCGCTGCGCGCGATCCACGGACTGCTGCACGTGGAGACCAAACTGCCAGACCGCGAAGATTACCCAGGTGTAGTAGGCTGGCGCCGCCCAATTGGCGAGCACCTCACCCTGGATGCTCTTGACCAGCAGCATGCAGAAGACGGGTGCACCCATCGCAAGCAGGTAGCGAATGCGAACGTCCGACTTGAACTCGCCGCTGCGTACCGTGCGCACGGTGAAGTAAATCATGGCGAGGAAGATGAGGGGCGTGAGCGCCGCCATTTGGCCGCCGATGTAGCTGAAAACCTCGCCAGGCTTCAGCATCATGCCTTCCTCCACCTTCGCCTGGGTCGCCACATGGCGGAAGTTGATCCAGTCGTGTTGCATGCTCCAGACAATGACGGGCGTGAACATCAGCGCGCCGATCAGCAGGAACAGGTAGGGTGCGGGGCGGCGAAGCCAGAAGCGGTGCTGTGGTGAGACGACGAAGAAGACTGCAAGGCAGGGGAGAAAGTAGATCATTGCGTACTTGCTGAGGAGGCCGAGCCCGAAGCAGATCCCGGCGATGTACCAATGAATGTTTCGCTCCCGCGCGATGGCGAGGTAGGTCGCATGGCAGCATGCAGCCCAGAAGAACATCATGGGCGTGTCGGTCGTGAAGATGATCGCACCCAGCGAGAAGAGCGGAATGAGGTTCATCGCCAGCAATGTGAAGAAGGTGGTGCGCTGGTCGCGGAAGAGCTCACGCGTGAAGAAAAATGAGATGATCCCGATGCCGAGGCTGAGCGTTACGGCGCCTGCGCGCACCGAGAAGCCGGACGTCCCAAAGATCTCCGTGAAGAAGCGAATGATGTAGGCAATCGCGGGTGGCTTGCTGTAGTAGCTAAGGTCCAGTTGCCGCGACCAGTCCCAGTACTGGCACTCCTCGGCGCTGAGTGGGAGCACGTTGCGCGCGATGACGGAGTAGCGATAGACCGACGCAAAAATGAGCAACAGGATCGACAGCCCCGTCCAATTCCATGTGACTTTCCTCGTCGTGGCTTCGTAGCTGACGAAAGGAAGGAAGCGGTCGATGCCAAGGATGAGTGCGCTGCATGAGAAACCAATCAACGCTCCGCCAATGACGTCGGTGGGGTAGTGGACTCCAACGTAGACGCGTGAATAGGCGACCAGGAACGCCGGCACGAAGCAGAGGATCGAAAGCCAGAGCTTCTTTCTCAGTTCCCATGCAAGCACCGTCATTGCGGCGAACATGTTGATGGCATGGTTGGACGGGAAGGAGAAGGATTTCGAGGAGCCTCCACCGGCAGGGAAGCGAACCCCGTCAAGCGCACGATAGGGCCGAAGACGTTCAAAGATGAGCTTGAGGTCCTGGCCAATCATGTCCGCCATGAGCACGCTGAGGATGAGCAGGATGATGGCGTACTTCATTCGCGGCTTCGCAAAAATGAAGGCCACGATTCCCGCAATGATCAGCGGGATTTCAAAGACTCCGAAGTCAGTGATGTACTTGAAGAAGAAATCGAACGCGGGGTTCGTCCACTGGCTGTTGATCAGGCGGAAAAGGGAGTCGTCGAATGGCTGAAGTCTGTCAAACAAGGCGGATGGCCGACGAGGAGGTTGAAATCGCTGAGAGGGAAGCATCGCACCGATACCGCGTCACGCGCTTTTTCCAGGGGGCAGCCGCCTTTCAACAAGAGCACGCAGGTTTTTATCTCGCCCCCGCACTGCTGTGTGTCATGGCTGGGAGCGAAAGAGGGCCCAGATGCTAACCGGCACGAAGATCACAGGAAAACTGGAGCAGATACTTCCGCACTATCGTGCGCTGCGTTTTGAGAATATAGCGGACCTTGAGGTGGAGATGCAGGAGACGCGGGGAATGCTTCTCGTGGAGCCGAAGGATGGTGACTGGGTGAAGGTGGCAAGGGGAGGACGCTGGGGAGGAGACTGGATCAGCGCATGGTTTCGCGGGGAGGCGGTTGTTCCAGAACATGCCGCCGGGAAACGCATTTTCGTTGGTGCGCGCACCGGCGGAACCGAAGCGCTTTTGATCGTTGATGGCATGCACAAGGGCACGTTCAATGATCAGCACCCCTTCGTTGCGATGGGCGAAAAAGTTTCCGCAGGGAGGCATCACATTGCGATCGAGTCATACAGCGGGCACGGCTTTCCCGGAACGCAGCCGAACGATGCACCGATCGTCGTTGGTGACAAGGGATGCATTTTCGAATCGGTGACACTTCAGATGGAGCGCGAGGACGTCAGTGAGTTCGTGTATGACCTGGACGTGTTGCTGAGTTTGTTGAAAGTGACGGATGCGAACTCACTCCGGCGCGGATCCATCCTGCGCGGTTTGGAGCAGGTCTGGGCTGCAATTCCCGCATTCCCGTCGGAACGGGCGGAGGGCGAATGGCGCCCTGCGCTGGTGGCTGCTCGGAGGATCATGGCGCCTTTGCTGTCAGTGAAGAACGGACCGACGGCACCGACGATTGCGCTCGTCGCGCATTCCCACATTGATACTGCCTGGTTGTGGCCAATCGCGGAAACGCGTCGAAAAACAGGCCGCACATTTTCCTCGATGGTGAGCCTGATGGAGCGGTATCCTGAGGTTGTTTTCCTCCAGAGCGTGCCATGCCATGCGGAGATGACAAAGGAGGACTATCCGCAGGTTTTTGAGCGGATGAAAAAGTTGATCGCAGAAGGCCGCTGGGAGCCAAACGGCGCCTCGTGGATTGAGCCTGATTGCAACCTGACAGGTGGTGAAGCGCTGGTCAGGCAGTTCCTGGTGGGCATCACTTGGACGCGCGAGCACTATGGTTATTCGCCCGATGCGTTCTGGCAGCCGGACGTGTTTGGATATTCGGCTGCGCTGCCGCAGATTCTCCGTGGCTTCAACATCGAGTATTTCCTCACGACGAAGATGGCATGGAATGACACGACGCGATTTCCCTACGACACTTTCGTGTGGCAGGGGATCGATGGATCGACGGTGCTGACACACCTGAACAGCCTTCCCCAGTTCATCAATGCGCACAACGTGGCGGAGATGTGGAACTGGGCGCAGCACAAGGACAGCGAGTCGCAGCGCTTGGCTTCCTATGGCTGGGGCGATGGCGGTGGCGGGCCCACGATGGAGGACATGGAAATCGTGCGACGGCTTGCCGACCTTGAAGGCGCGCCGAAAACACGCTACACAACGGTGTCCGGATTCATGAAGGAGCTTCGCGACAGCGGCACGCCGTGGCCACGGTGGGTGGGCGAGTTGTATCTGGAGCTGCACCGTGGAACATTGACATCCATCGCGGAAGTCAAGCGCGGGAATCGGAAGGCGGAAACAGCCCTAAGGGACACCGAGTTCCACTGCACACTGGCCGCGGTGTGCGGCATGGCCTATCCCAGCGCGGAACTGTTGGCGGTTTGGAAGAAGTTGCTCATCAATCAGTTTCACGACATCCTGCCGGGGACCTCGATTGCGCGTGTGAATGACGAGGCCATTCATGATTTCGCCGAAGTCATTGATGAGTGCAGGAGTCTTTCCAAGCGTGCGCTCTCTCCGGCTGGTGGGGGAGCGGGCAGTCCTTGCGAAATGGTGTTGGTAAATTCACTGAGTTGGGAACGCACGGGGGAACTTGCGATTCCCATTCCAGAAGACTCACGGTTCACCTCGGTTGAGGGCGCAGTCGCTCAGCGAGTCACCAACCTTGCGGGAGAGGCGCTCCTCGTGACGCACGGGTTGCATGTCCCCGCGCTTGGGGCGCGGCGTGTGATGCTGGAAGAAGAAGGCGTCCGATCTGAATCAGTCTTTCAGTTCGACATCCGGGAGGACGCTTCCTGCACACTGAAGACACCGCATGGAACGGTTCAGTTCTTGGGCGATGGAAGAATCTGCTCCTATGAATTAGGGGAGGCACGGCGCGACCTTGTCGGCACGCTGGGCTCCATCAATGAATTTCGCACCGGGGAAGACGTCCCACTGGCATGGGACAATTGGGACATCGACAGCGATCAGTCCCAACGCATGACACTGGAGACGCGCCTGACAAGGAGGGAGGTCGTCGCCGATGGCCCGCTGCAATTCCGCCTCCTTCAGGAGTTCAGGATTGGCAGTGCATCACAATTGCGGCAGCACATTGTCTTTCACGCCGCCTCCCCGCGGGTCACCTTTGAAACAGAGGTGCAGTGGCACGAAAAGCACACCCTGTTGAAGGTGTTCTTTGATTTGAATCTGCACTGTGAATCGGCGCGACACGAGATACAGTACGGACACGTTGAGCGCCCGACCCACCAGAACTATCCGCAGGATCGCGCGCGCTTTGAAGTCTGCGCGCACAAGTGGACTGACATTTCAGACAACGGTTTCGGCGTTGCTCTTCTGAATGACTGCAAATATGGCGTGAGCGTTGAGGGTTCCAGGATTGGGTTGAGTTTGTTGAAGTCGGGAACGCACCCCGATCCACGGGGTGACAACGGGACGCATCGGTTCGCGTATGAAGTGCTTCCGCATGACGGAGCCTTCTCTGTCCCATTCGTTGTGCGGCCGGCCTATGAATTCAACGTCCCCATCCACGTGCACCCCTCTGGAGAGTCGCGTGGCTCGTTCATTGAAGTGGATGCCGCCAACGTGATTGTTGAAGCGATCAAATGGGCGGAGGATGGATCGGGTTTCATTGTGCGCGTCTTTGAAGCGGGGCGCATGGAAACGTGGGCGTCGATCAGGATGGGCATCCCAGTGAAGGCGGTCCTGGAAACAAATCTGCTCGAGGAAGAGAAGAGTTCTGTTGCCATTGCTGATGGCATCATTCATTTCCGAATGAAGCCTTTCGAGATCAAGACGTTCAAATTCATCAGGTAGCGCGACGTGTCCCCAGCGGAAAGTAACTCCGTTTTCCGGCAGGAGCTCGAACGGCTTTTGTTGGAGATATCCACGGAATTCATCAGCCTTCCGCTGGAATCCATTGATCAGGGCATGATCGAGGCCCTGGAGAAGTTGGGGACCCTGGCACAGGCTCAGTGCTGCCAGATCCTTGTTCGCAACGCTGACCAGGAAGCCTACCTGCCACGGGTGAGTTGGCGTCGTGACAGTTCGGAACCCGCCCACCACGTCGTTGCGCGACTGGATGCGAAGACGAATGCGCCGTTGTTTGCGACACTGGCTGCGGACGGATTCCTGTCCAGCAGGTCCAAGGAGGTCGCGCTTCTGGACGAAGCCCTGAAGCAACTGTTTCTGAAACAGATCGAGCGCGGCAGTTGCCTCACGATGGTGCCGCTGGACGCGCGTCATCAGCCCGCAGGGCTTCTGGTAATTCAGGCAAAGGAACAGTCTGCGGAACGGCTTCAAGGCAACATGCCACTGGTGCAGGTCCTCGCGCAAATCATTGGAAACCTGCTGGATCGGAAGCAGGCCCACGACGAACTGGCCACCAATCGCGAGCATCTTGATGCCATCATTTCATCGCTTGATGTCATGATCTGGTCCGGTGCGCCGGCGGAAAATCGCCTTCTTTTCATGAGTCCCGCCGGAGAGAAAATTTACGGCAGGCCGATCCGGCAGTTTCGCGATGATCCCGAACTGTGGCGAAAGGTAGTGCATCCGGATGATGCCCACCTTGTCGCCGACTACGAGGAACAGTTGAGGGTGAACGGCGTGGCGCGGAGGGAGTACCGAATCCTTCGCGGCGATGGCACCATCCGCTGGGTGAATGATAGCGCCACCGTTGCAAGGGACGAGAACGGAAAGGCCACGCGGATCAACGGCATCCTTTCCGACATCACCGAGCGCAAGCGTGCCGAGCACGCACTCATGGAAAGCCAGCAGCATCTCCAGTCCATCGTCCAAGGCGTTTCGATCATCCTTTTTGCAATTGATACGAACGGCATTTTCACATTGGCAGATGGCCGTGGCCTGCGCTCGATGGCAATGCGGGCGCGTGATGTCGTTGGAAAATCCATTCAGGATGTCTTTCACAATTCAGACGCAATGTTGGTGGGCTGGAAGAAGGCCCTGTCTGGCGCGGCATTCATGCAAGTCATCCTGCACGGCGGATCCTTCTTTGAGATGCGATTTTCCCCCGTGAAGAAGATTGACGGCACCGTTGAGGGGGCGGTCGCCGTGGGAACCGACGTTTCGGCGAGGGAGACCGCGCAGATCGCGCTGCAGGAAAGCGAGGATCGCTTCCGAAGGCTCGCCAGTGCCACGTCCGAAGGAGTCGGGATCCTGCGCGACGGCGTGTTCACCGATGTAAATGAAATGCTATGCAGCATGTTTGGCTACTCCCGCACGGACCTCATTGGAAAGAAAACGTTGAGCCTGATCGCTCCGACGTCCCATGAGTCATTTCACGACAGCAAGGATCGCGACAAATCCAGCTTCGAACTGGTTGGGTTGAGGTCGAATGGCAGCACGTTCCCCATCGAACTTTCAGAGCGAATCGCCGCCGAGGAGTCCATCCATTCGCGAGTGGTTGTCATTCGCGACATCACGATCCAGACACGCGCACTGGAGGAATACCGCCGCGCCCGGGACGTTGCAGAACAGGCTGCTCACCTGAAGAGTGAATTCCTTGCAAACATGAGCCATGAAATTCGGACCCCACTCCATGTGGTGCTCTCCATGGCGGAACTCCTGGCACACTCAGCACTCAACGCTGACCAACGGGAATACCTCCAGAAGATCGACGCCTCCGGCCGGGCGCTTCTGGAGCTCATCAATGACATCCTGGATTTCTCAAAGATTGAAGCGGGGAAACTTGAACTCGAAACAGTTTCCTTCCTGCTGAGCGATCTCTTCGATGAGATCATCGAGCTTCAGGAGGACCGTGCCCATTCCAAGGGACTGGAATTTTCCACTTCGATCGACCCGCAGGTTCCCCGCTACCTGTATGGCGATCCCGCGAGACTTCGCCAAGTGATGCTCAATTTGACAAGCAACGCGATCAAGTTCACCCAGCACGGCGCGGTTCGCGTCATGGCGTCCTTGCAGGAAGTTGCGGAACGCGGGCGGGTCTCCATCAGGTTTTCCGTGGTGGACACGGGCGTTGGCATTCCCGCGCACCTGCATGAGAAGCTGTTCAAAAGCTTCTCCCAAGTCGATGCCTCCACGACGAGGAGGTACGGCGGCACGGGCCTTGGACTTGTCATATCGCGTGCGATTGTCAGCGCCATGGGCGGCAGCATCGAAGTTCACAGCCGGGAGAATGAAGGTTCGGAATTCTCATTCACCGTCTCCCTGAGGATCGGAACCCCAATCGCACCCTCCGCAGAGATGGGAATCACGCCGACGGATCCAGCGCCATTCGGCCAGCACCAAGGCCCCGACAAGGAAGAGAAGGCGCGGAGGATCCTCGTCGTGGAGGACAATCCCGTAAATCAGTTCGTTGCGAAAGGAATGTTGAAGATCCTCGGCTACGACATTGATATCGCCAACAACGGGAAGGAAGCGCTGGAAATCCTCCAGGCAAGGAGCTACGACCTCATTTTCATGGATTGCCAAATGCCGATACTCGATGGCTACGCCACAACACGAGCCATTCGCCATCTCGAGTCGGGAAAACGCAGCGTGCCCATCGTCGCAATGACCGCAAACGCCATGAAGGGAGACGCGGAAAAATGCCTCGAAGCGGGAATGGACGCCTACGTCAGCAAACCAGTTTCGCTGGAAACATTACGCAATGTCCTGAACACGCATCTGCGGGCCACATCTGCTGCGCGCGATGGCACCTCTCGCAAACGCAACACCCCTCTGCCTGTGAACCAGGATCGCATCCGATCCATCTTCGGGACCGACGCCGAAGCATCCAGAAAATTTGTGGAACTCTTCCTCTCAGAATTTGATCGCCGCCACCAAGCAATGCGCGCGCACCTTGAATCCGGCAATTTCGCGAAGCTGGACAACATCGCCCATGCGCTGAAAGGCTCCACGGGAAACGTTGGTGCCGAGCACCTCATGAACCTGATGAGCGAAATGGGAATCGCCGCCCGCGCCCTCGACAACCAACGCTGCCGACAGACAATGGACCTGATCGATGCCGAAGCGGCCAGAGTGTTTGCCTTTCTCCGATCAACCCATGCCATCGGACCACAGGCCCCAAATCCCATCAAAAGCAATTGACCTGAGCATGCCACTGCCCGATGCAGTAGCAACCGAGCGGGAATAGCTCAGTTGGTAGAGCATCAGCTTCCCAAGCTGAGGGTCGCGGGTTCGAACCCCGTTTCCCGCTCCATTCTAAACACTACACTTAGATGGCATCTTGAGCACGTCGGCGAGCCGCTTCAGTCGGCTCCAGCTGACACCAGCTGACATGAACGAGCGATCTTTGGCTCGTCCGTGGGGACCCCGCGCGGGTTCTCTCGGGATGTTCCCGACCTCGGCTGGTCATGCTATCGTGGAGGCGACTCTCACCAAAGGAGCGCCTGCCATGGCACGCCAGTATCAACCGAAGTACTATCCACAGCCGAAGCCCGGAACGGGCTTCACATGGATCCACCCGACGACCGGGAGACCGCACGAGTGCAAGG
>JADLAR010000007.1 GCA_020848155.1 Candidatus Sumerlaeota bacterium | reverse complement strand
GCGGGAAGAGCCGCCCTTATCATATGCAGCAAGAATGCGCTGCCGAAGGTCGAGGGAGATCGTTTTCATAACCCCTCCTCCTACCAACCCCAGAACACAGGCTACAAAAATCTGCAATCTGCTCTAGGCTTTGGAAAGTTCTCGTCGCCGCAGTTCAATCATCAGCACCGCGACGTCTGATGGGTTGACTCCAGCCAACCGCCCTGCCGCGCCAAGCGTGTCAGGGCGGAACTTTGTGAGCTGCACCACGGCCTCATGACGGAGTGAAGGCACGTGCGCGTAGTCGATGGATTCCGGAAGCCTGCATTCTTCCATCCCACGCGCGCGCTCCACGAGTGAGCGCTGCTTCTTCAGGTAACCTTCATAGCGGACCTCGTTCTCCACAAGGTCCGCAAGACGCGGATGCTCCTCTTCCTGAAGCGCCGGAATGATGGCGCGAAGCTGCGCATAGGTCACGCCGGGGCGTGAAAGATACTGCCCAAGGAGCAGGCCCTTGTCGGGCTTTTCCAAGCAGCGCGCACCGGGAGTGTTCCAATCAATCTCGCTGGGGCGCATGGGGGTCTCGCGGAGATAGGCGGAACGCCGCTCAACATCGTTGGCGAGCGCGCGCGTCTCCGCCAAGTCAGGTTCCGGAAGAAGTCCGATGCGTTCTGCATGCGGAAGCAATCGGATGTCCGCATTGTCGGCCCGCAACAGCAGGCGATGCTCCGCCCTGCTGGTGAAAAGCCGATAGGGCTCGCGATGATTCTTTGTCACGAGATCATCGATCATGACGGCGATGTAGGCCTCATCACGGCGCAGGAGCATCGGTTCGGCCTGCCTGATCTTCAAGGCGGCGTTGATGCCCGCGACAATTCCCTGCCCGCCCGCTTCCTCATAGCCGGAGGTGCCATTGATCTGGCCGGCCAGATAGAGGCCACTGACGTTCTTTGCTTCAAGGGTGTGATGAAGTTGGTGCGGCGGAACGTAGGTGTATTCCACTGCGTAGCCGTGGCGGGCGATCTTCGCGCGCTCCAGGCCGGGAATGGTGCGGACAAACTGCTCCTGCACGTCCGCAGGCATGCTGGTCGAAATTCCGTTGGGGTAGATCGTGTCGCCGTGACGGGTTTCCGGTTCCAGGAATATTTGGTGCTGGTCCTTTTCCGCAAAGCGCACGACCTTGTCCTCGATCGAAGGACAGTAGCGCGGGCCAACGCTGCTAATCTGGCCGCAGAACATGGGCGACTTGTCCAGGTTCGCGCGGATAATCTCATGCGTGTGCTCGTTTGTGGCGGTGATGTGGCAGGGCATTTGCACAACATCGAGCGTGCGTGTGCGATAGCTCATCGGCTCGGGCGGTTCGTCGCCGGGCTGCTCCTGCAGGCGGGAGAAATCAATGGTGCTCCCCAGCAATCGGCAGGGCGTTCCCGTCTTCAAGCGGCCCGTTTCGAGGCCAAGTTCCATGAAGCTGCTTGAAAGCCTGTCGGCCGATCGTTCGCCAACGCGGCCGCCCGTCGATTGATCAGCGCCGCAATGCATGACGCTGTCGAGAAATGTTCCTGTCGTAAGGATGAGGGCGTGGCAGTGGATGGTTGTGCCCGATTCGTCAACAATTCCGCGAACGGCGCCGTGCACATGCAGGATCGCCGTCGCCGTTCCACTGACAACGGAGAGGTTCGGCACCTGCGAGAGATAATCCCGCACCCATGCTGAGTACAAATCCTTGTCGCATTGCACGCGGGGTGCCTGCACGGCCTGTCCCTTGCTGCGGTTGAGGATGCGAAACTGCAAGCCGGCAGCATCCGTCGCGCGGGCCATGACGCCACCGAGTGCATCAATCTCGCGAACGACATGGCCCTTGCCCAGCCCACCCATCGCGGGGTTGCAGGACATGCGACCAACGGCGGCACTGTCCATTGTCAACAGCAGCGTGCTGCAGCCCATGCGCGCGGTGGCGTGTGCCGCCTCAATGCCGGCATGGCCGCCGCCAACCACGATCACATCATATTTTGTAACTGGATTCATTTCAGGGCGACTCGTGCGCGCGGCATCATCATCGTCGCGACCCGCCGTTCAAGCGGGAATTTAGCCGATGTCGTCTCCCGGCCCGCCAGCGTAGCGGTATCGCGAATCAATCATGCGCAACAGGGCCGGCAGGAAAACCATCGCGGAGAACAGGCCGCCAGTAACGCCGATGATGGAGAGAATTCCAATCTCGCGGATGCCCTGGAAGCCGGCAACACTGAGCGATCCAAAGCCGAAGATTGTGGTGAGGCTGGCGATGATCACCGCGCGGCCCGTGCGCTCCACCGCTAGCTGCAGGTTTTTCTTTTCGTCCTCATAGAAGCGCTCCAACAGGTGGATTCCGCTGTCGACAGCGAAGCCGATGATCATGGGAATCGCGATCAGGTTCAGGTAGCTGAGCTTCAAGCCAAGCATCGCCATCACACCGAGCATGCAGATCAGGCCACACAGGACGGGAATCATTGCCAGGGCTGCACGCTTGTAGCTGCGGAAGTGAATGAACAGGAAGAGACCAACCGCGAGGAAAACAAGGAGCACGACGCGGGACAGGTCAACCAGCACGACCGACTGCACCTCCGAGGAGAGCCGGACGTTTCCAAGGACCAGAGGTTCCGGGCCGTGGATATTGGTGCGCAGGCGCTCCAGAAATGCGGGAGGGATTCGCTGCTCCCAGGCATTGTCGGGTGATGGGTAGACGCGCGTCAGGACGCGGTAGTTGGAGAACGGTTCGTCATTCGTCAGGTAGCCACGCAGAATATCCGTGAATGTCTGGTCCGCTCCCGCCTCGCGACTGATCTGCCATTTCGGGTTGGACAAGGCATGGCGGCACTCCTCCTGCAGGGTGGTGAGGCGCTCTATCGCAGGTTCAAAGAAACGGGGCGGGAGCAATTGGGACTCACCCTGGTTGGAACGCAGTTCCGCGATCATGCGGTCGAGCTTCCAATCGGCAACGCGCGTGAGGTTTTCGCGCTGCGTCTTCGGGGAGGGGAAAATGTCCCGCAGCGAATCGATCGCGGAGAACTTGTAGAGATCCTGCATGGACGCCAGGTTGCGGTAGATCTGATCGTTGTTTTCCAGCGCCTTGTCGAGTTCCCTGGCTTCCGTGATGACGAGCACCTGGTTGGATGGCAGGGAAAAATGCTCGCGCACCCGGCTGATGGATTTGACGTACTGATCCGGGGGTTGGCGAAGCGTCTGGAAATCATCGTTGAACGCGACGTTCTGCGCGTGCATGCCCAGGAAAACGATGATGCTGAGGCACGCTGCCACGGTCATGCGTGGATAGGCCTGCACCGTGAAGCTGACCTTCTTGAGGCCGAACGTTGCAAGGGCGCCGCCCTTGGCGCGGCTTGTAGTCTTCGCGAACAGAATCATGAGCGGAGGGAGCGTGAGGACGACGGCGATGAGGCAAAAGACAATGCCGATTCCGCCAAAAAGTCCGAGTTGCTGAAAGCCCTGGAAGCGCGTGAGGAGCATTCCCAGGAAGGCAAGGCCGGTGCTTGTTGCGCCCGCAAGGATCGATGGCGCGGTGAAGGAAAAGGCGTTGCGGAGGGCCTTCTCCACGGACTTGCCCGTCCGCATGTCCTCCTGGTAGCGGTTGTAAATGTGGATCGAAAAATCAATCCCCAGTGCGATGATGACCGCGGCAAAGATGAGCGTGACCTGGGTGATCTCCGGCACGAAAAGCGACGTCAGACCAAAGGTCCAGGTAAGCCCAACCGCGAGCGGGATCGCGATGAAGAGCAATCCTTCGGGCTGGCGAAACGCGATGACAAAAAGAAGCAGGATCGCAACGATGCTTACGATGGACGTCGTCAGCAAATTGGATCGAATGCCTTCAACGCTGGCCGCATTTTCAATGTGCGGCCCGATGAACTGGATGTCGATGGCGTCGCGCCATGTGGGATTCCGAAGGTACAGGCCCTCGCGCGTTTCGTCCAGGAACCTGACAAGGTCACGGGCGCGAAGGATGTTGGTGGACGGCGTGGATGGCCACATCATGTGCACCATCACCTGGTTGTCCTTGGAGTAGTAGAATCCATCGCGATACTGCGACTTCAGTGGCCCCGTGAGGATCACGGAGTGCGACGCGAGAACACGTTCGACGCCGAAGGGATCAGCCTGCAATGCGCTGATCGTGAACATCGCCTCGGGGCGCGACGCGATGGACTGGAGCAGTTGCACGGGGGCGGCTATTCCGCTGATCGCTCCGGACATCCCCGCTGGAAAAATCTGCGCCTCGATCTGGTCGAAGTCCTGGTCATTCATCAGCGTCACAAGGGAGGCGTCATTGCCGTGAAAACCCATGACGTCCCGTGGGCGCAGGCGCTTGACGCCCTCCCGGAAGAATCGCACATCTTCAAAGGCGTAGCTGAACTCATCCTTGATGGTGTCGAAGAATGCTGTCGGATCGTCGTGAACGGACTGCGGCGCCTCCTTCCGAATTTCCGCCACGGCAAGGACGAAGTCGCCTCCACCGAAATCAAGGTCGGCAATGCGCGTTGCACGCGCCAGCTCCGAATCGCTGGGAAGCAAATCAGCAACGTCCATCTTGATGCGCAGACGTGTCCACGCAAGGTATCCCGCGCCGATGGTGAGCAGCAGGACCCCGCCCAGAAAGAGATACGGGTGGCGGCTTGATTTCCGCCCAAGGTAGCGAACGATGCCACGCATCAGAAATCCTCGCTGAACTGCATTGAGGAGAGGGGATAGGTGCGACGCGCGCGCTGCGGGGTGAAGTTCAGCTTCGGCTGGAGGCGGTACTCGTCAACCTCCGCGTCGATCACGACACCCTCGCTCCGCAATTCCAGCTTCATTTCGGACGGGAGCGGCTCCTGCCTCTTCGTTTCGGGATCCCCGACCATTTCGTATTTCGTGTAGCGGATGCGAAGCTGCTCCCCCCCATCGGCATTGCGGATCAGTGCCTCCTCCACGAGGCCGTCGATCCGGCGCACCATGAAGAAGAGGTTCTGACTGTTTTCGCGCTGTGTTGCGACGAGCAGGTGCCCTTCGCCCTGCGGCTCAACCACGCATGGCTGGTCGGATTCAAGGACGGACTGAAGCTGCTGCTGGATCAGCGCGGCGGAAACCAAGTCGCGCGGGGACAGGCCGCCGATGGCGCTGCTCTTTTTGGCAAGCTCGTCCGCACTGCCGACAAACAAATTCCCATCACGGTTGAAGTAGACCATCGCGCGATCACCCAGCAGCAGGACATCGAAAAGCGTGCCGATCGGGACGCGGCTTCCGGCGAAGCGCAACTTGTCCGGCGCCTGATACATGACAATGGAGGTGAAGAAGGCCTTCCGGGAGGAGCCTTCAGAGCGGATGGTGATGCCCGACTTCACCCACAGGTCATCATGCTGATGCGTGCGCCGCGCCAAAACGCGCGTCAGGTCCTCACGCGATGCGACACGCTGCTGGTCGGTGGTGAGTGCGCCCCTGGGATAGGCGGAAACGAATCCCTGCTGCGTGCGGCACGCGGTGAGGGAAATGACAATGATGAGAACGATGGGGAGTATTGCGTGGCGCATAGACCGGCGCTGAAACCTCTGTCCTGTGGCTAGGAAAGGGGTGCGGCGGATCAAAGTCAAGCACGGGAGGCTCCCCCGTGCCCTGTCAAGCCTGCGCCGTGAGCCTGCGCAACGCCTCCACGATGAGACGCACCCCAAAGCCCGTGCCACCTGTCCTGAAGTATCGTCGGGGCTTCTGGAATGCCGCCACGCCCGCGATGTCCACATGCACCCAGCGCATTTTCTCCGGCACGAACGCCTTCAGGAAATTCGCCGCGTGCAGCCCATTGCCCGTGGCTTCCGTGGACATGTTGTTCATGTCGGCCAGATTGTGTTTTAGCGAAGCTTCATATTCGGGGACGAGGGGCAGCGGCCACAGGCTGTCACCCGTGTCCCCACCAGCTTCCATGAAAAGTTGGCGCAGTTCCAGGTCATCGGTGAAGACACCCGCGATGGTGGGGCCAAGCGCTGCGGGAACCGCCCCCGTGAGTGTGGCAAAGTCCCACATCATGTCGGCCTTCTCCTCCCCCGCGCGATAAAAGCAATCAGACAGGATGAGGCGGCCTTCCGCATCGGTGTTCTCGATGTAGATGGTATTTCCATTGCGCGCCTTTAGGATGGAGCCCGGATGGAATGCGGCTCCATCAACCGCGTTGTGCGCAGACGCGATGATGACCGTGAGCTTCACGGGAAGCTTCAGGCGCGCCACCGCTTCCAACGCGCCGAGCACTGCCGCCGCACCGCCCATGTCATTGTTCATGCGATGCATGTCCGCACGACCCTTGATGCACAAGCCACCGCTGTCGAAGGTCATTCCCTTCCCGACAAGCGCGATGTGCTCCTTGATGGCGGTGCGTCGGGGGCGATAGCGCAGAACGATCATGCGTGGCGGATACTCGCTTCCACGCCCAACCTCGCATGTTGGCAGGTATCCCATCCTCCTGAGTTGCTTCTCATTGAGTATGGTGGCTTCGATCCTGTGCTTTCGCGCCAGCTTCGTTGCGTAATCAGCCATTGCCTGTGGTGTCAAAACATGATGAGGCGCATTGATGAGTTCGCGGGCATGGTTCTGCGCCTCGCAGATGACCTCCGTCTGCGCCAGCGCTTCTTCCGCCGCCTCCGAATCACGCTCACGCACGGCGAACTGGAGGGAGAGCTTTTGGCGCGGATCCTTCATGGCACAGGTGCCCTTGTAGCGCATGTCATTGAAATCGCCGAGCAGCGCGCCTTCCAGCATCGCGGAAGCGACGCGGGCGGCATCGGACCCGTGGGATGCGAAGGCGATGTTCGTGACTCCGTGATCGCGACAGAGTGCCACGGCGCGTGCCGCGGCCGTTTTCAGCGCCTCGTCGCCGGGCATTCCCGTCGGGCCAAACGTGGTGCTTTCAAGCAGGAGGTACTTCGCCCGCACGCCCGCTCCCTTGTCGATGGTGCAAAACCATTCGCGCCTCGACTTCTTGTCCCTGATCGCCTTCGCAAAGGACTCGAAGTGCTTCTTCAGATGGGCATTGTCACTTTGCGCGAGGACATTCTTCCCATCGTGGAGGACAATGATTGCATCGGTGCGAATCTCCGCAAGGGGACGGGACGAGACTTCGACGGCCATCATTTCCACCCCTTCTCGGCGCACAGCCCTTCGATTTGTGCCAGGTGATGGAGTGAATGCCAGGCGTACATCCCAACGGCGCGATCCAATGGCATCCGGCCGTGGACGGGATGGACGAACTCCCGCGCAAAGTCATCCTCCTTCAGCGAACGCAACAGCAAGACCCAGCGCGCATGCGTGCCACGCAGCAGGACCAGCGAGGGTTCTATCGGTGCGTGCCTGGCATCGTCAAGTTCCGCCCACTTGTTCTCGTCAAACGCCTTGATGGCGGGCTGTTCCTCCGTCATGGCGTAGCGGAATCGAAAGTTGAAGTGTCCGTTGGTGTCGGCGATGTGGTGAACCAACTGGCGAATTGTCCAGCCTCCTTCGCGATAGGTCTGTTCAAGTTGCTCGTTGCTGAGGCCCTTCACGGCATCCGCCAGCCGCTGCGGAAAGGCGACAAGCGTTGCGATGTGGCCCTCGCGCTGTTCCCGCGTGAGGCGCTCTGTATAGACAAAGCGCGGGATGGGGTTCTTGTAGTCAAAGCTCAACGTACTTCTCCTTGTATGGGAATTTCGATGATCCAATAATGGGCACTGATGAACGCCGCATCGGCAGGGCCGGGCTGGATGGTGATCATCCAATCGTTTCCACCAGCTTGGTCGAGCAGGTCATCCAATGGAATCCGCAGGTAAGGGTCCGCTTCGTCAACGAACACATGGACAGGCTGCGTGGCCTTGAAACCAGTCTTCCTTGACGTCGCCGAAACAAGAATCCCCTGCGCATGATATGGTTCCGGTCCATCATGTATGGAGCGAATGCGTGCCACAAGCTCCAACGAGCCGCGCGCATCGCGTTTCAACCCGAAGTTGAATTGATCCGACACGACCCGGCGGGCACCGTCGACAAGACGAAGGCCATGCAGGGACGAAGAGGTCTCCTCGTCATGCATGGCCGGAGACTCCACGATGGGTGCGAGCGGCTGCGGCCAGGCTTTGTAGTTCACGGAATAAGGATCGTGCCGCGCTTCGTATCCCGCCGCGCGCTCGCTTGGCGCATTGGCGACGTCGACTTCGAGAAGGACATGGGAGCCCGGGATGGGCGGAGGATCATTCCCCCGGTCAATCGCCTGCCAGTCTATCTCCCTCATGGTGAGCGACACGCCAGAGGTGATGCTTGTGTGACCGATCGAGACATTCCAGTCGGTGGCCCCGAAGGGAAACGACTTCGAAAACCACCCGTCATAACCAATCACGGCATGTGGGCGGTTTGATGTGGGAAGTGAACCCAGCACCTCCAAGGTTGCACCCTCACCCTGAAGCGTCGCGTGCGTGAACTCCGGGGAACACAGCCCAACAAGGTCATGAAGCGGGGCATTCGTGTAATAGGCGAGAACTCCCGCATCGGTGATGGCAACCGGACGCGCCTCCTCCTGCAGGGAGAACGTTGCGACACGCAGCAGGCTGTAAATGTCGCGGCTGTTCCTCCCATACTCGGTCATCCAAAAACCGAGGGAGGGAAGCGAGACACCAACCAGCGTGATGCCGCCGGCAACGACCGCGGTTTGCTCAAGCTGCTGGAACAGTTGGGCGATGCGCCGCAGCGCAATCATCGCGAGCAGGATCGCGAGCGGCGTCCACGGCGCAAGGTAGCGCTGCTGGTGCACGAAGGGAAGCCATGACGCGGCGACACTGCACAGTCCGGCCACCCAAACAATGGCGAGAAGCGTTCCGCCGCCGAAACGCCGCGCGCGAAACTCCGTGACAACCACGAACGCCGCACCAAGCGCCGCAAGGACTCCCAGTCCCGCAGGCACATATGGCATCATCCCGGTTCCCTTGAACGCGGCATAGGCGTCATCGGGGATTTCGTTGGAGTAGAATCGCGTCGCGATGGCGCTGAGCGTTTCCGAAACCACCCGCACGGCATCGGTCTCCTGCATATACGGATGCGATGCGATGCCCTTGATGGTGAGGCCGGACGGCTTCCAGTCGCCTGTCGCGTACTTGAGCAGGCCGAGCCACAAAATGAATGGAACGAGTGCGAGGATTGGGATCAGCACGGGCGTCCTCGGTTGCTCACCCCTGCGAAGCAACAGTACCAAAAGCACCGCGGCAGACACCAAAGCCCCTTCCGGTCGCGTGAGCGGAAGCAGCCCGAGGCAGGCCGCAAGCATCACGCGCGCGTGCACCTGCTCCGTGCGCCAGAAAGTCTGTGCGGCCAGCAGCGCCCCCATCACCAGGACGGAAAAAAGCGCCGTTTCCATTCCACTGAGGGCGCACCAGAGCAGGTGCCCGTTCGCAAGAAGGAGCGCTGCGGCGATCATTGCGCACGCCTGGTTCGCAAGCCGCTTTGCAAGCTGGAAGGTCCAGGCGACCAACAGCATCCATGACGCGGTGCCGAGCGCGAAGGCCGCGAGGGCGCCCTTCACGCCGTTCAATCCCGCCAACAGGGCAGGCGCCAGCAGCAGCACATAGAAGGGACTCGTCATGCCGCCGGATGGTTGCATGCCATGCGTATAGACAAGCGGTTCGCCGAGCGCCACCTGCCGCGCGTACTGCAAGTGTATATACGCATCATCCAGCGGAAGCATGAAGTGCCCGCCGGCAATCCTCCACGAGATGGCAAAAAGCACCAATGCCTCGACCATTGCAATTGCCGCAAACAGCAGCAACGGGCGGCGGTCCTCCCGGTCGATGGCGAAGGGAAGCATCAGGAAATCCTCACGCCTTCAGCGCCTTCATCAACTGCGCTTCATCCCATATCGCGACCTTCAACTCCTGCGCCTTGGCAAGCTTGCTTCCGGCGTTCCCGCCCGCAACCAGCACATTTGTCTTCCTGCTCACCGATCCACTCACGGTGCCGCCACGCTTTTCGATCTCCCGCCTGGCCTCATCGCGGGTCATTGATTCCAGCTCACCCGTGAGGACGAAGGTTCTTCCATCGAAGGCCTCGCTGCGATGGGCGTCACGTTCTGCGGCCGTCTGGTCCTCCACAGGAGCAACGCCGAACGTCACAAGCCGATCCAAAAGCTTCTGGTTTGCACTTTCACCGAAGAAATCCACGATGCTCTTTGCGACGTTGTCACCAATGCCATCAATGGCGATCAGTGCTTCAAAGGTGGCAGCACGAAATTTTTCGAGGGTCCCGAACTGGCGCGCCAAATCTGCGGCGGTTGATTCGCCCACCATCCTGATTCCAATTCCGAAGATGAACCGGGCAAGGGGGCGCGAACGACTGTCATCGATGCCACGGATCAGGTTGTCCGCGGATTTTTCCGCGAAGCGCTCCAGTGCCTGAAGCTGACCGCTCGTCAGCGTGTAGAGGTCGGAAATGTCACGAATCAGGTTCTCATCCACCAACTGGTCGACGACCTTTTCGCCAAGCCCGTCGATGTCCATGGCATGGCGGGAGGCGTAGTGGCGGATGCGTTCACGCACCTGCTCCGGGCAGGCGCTATTCACGCAGCGCAGCGCGACCTCCTCATCACTACGCACCAGTCCCGACCCGCAGGACGGGCACAGCCTCGGAATCTCGATCGGTTTCTCGTCACCGGTGCGCCTCGCTTCCAGCACGCGCAGAACCTTCGGGATGATCTCCCCCGCCTTTTCGATGACGCAATGGTCGCCGAGGCGAATGCCGAGCCGTTCCAGTTCGTCGACGTTGTGCAGCGTCGCGCGCTTCACGATGGTCCCCGCCAGATGCACGGGCCGCATGTTGGCAACAGGCGTGATTGCTCCTGTGCGTCCGACCTGCCAGGTGACTTCCTCCAGGACGGTCTCGGCCTGCTCCGCGCTGAACTTGTACGCGACAGCCCAACGGACGCTCTTTGAACGCACGCCAAGATCGCGCTGCCAATCACGACGGTTCACCTTCATCACAAGGCCGTCAGTGTCATAGCCAAGCGTGGTGCGCTTTGCCTCCCACTGCTCCACCATCGACAACATCCCCCCGACACCCTCCACGACCGTGGTGTGGGGGTTCACGCGGAGGCCCAGTTCGTGGTAGAAATTCATCAGTTGCGAATGCATCGCGGGCAGCTTCGCGACGTTGGAAAATCCGATGCCATGCGCGAAGTAGGTGAGCGGTCGCATGGCGACGACGCTTCTGTCCAGCATCTTCAGCGTGCCCGTGGCGGCGTTGCGCGGATTGCTGAGAAGCGGAAGGCCATCCCGTTCCCGCTGCGAGTTGATGGCGTCAAAATCCGAGCGCTCAAAGTAAATCTCCGCCCGCACATCCAGGATGCCGCCCACCCGCCTTGCGAGTGCCTGCGGGATGCTCCTGATCGTCCGTGCGTTGGCGGTGATGTCGTCACCCCTTGCACCATCGCCGCGCGTGACGGCCCGTGCAAGCTCCCCGTCCTCGTACACAAGGGACACGGCAACACCGTCGATCTTCAACTCCACGTTGTACTCAATGATTTCATCGTCCGGAAGCGACAGCGCACGGTGCAGGCTTTCATCGAAGCGCTTCAGTTCATCCGGGGAGTAGCTGTTGCTGATGCTGAGCATCGGCACCAGATGGTCAACGGAGGCGAAGCCTTCGCTTGAGTCGCTTCCTACGCGCTGAGTGGGTGACGCCTCGTCCTTGAGCCTGGGAAAGTCCGCCTCCAACCCTTCCAGTTCCTCCACGAGCAAGTCATACTCGCGGTCGGAAATCTCCGGAGCGGCGGCGCGATAGTACAGGTCGTTATGATGCTCGATCTGCTCGCGCAGGCTTTGGACGCGCTTCCTCGCGTCGGTGAGTTTCATCTGGGCAGGCTCATGTGATCCTGCCTTTGATTGTTTCCGGAGTGGGGAGGTGGCTCAAGGCAATCCGATGGAGTTGCGGGGCGCGTTTCTACAATCCCGATTCAGCGCCCCACACGACAAGTTCGGCGATGCGGGCGACATCACCGTTGGGAAGGAAGCTCGGCTCCAGGATTTCCAGCTTCATCTCCAGCAGTAATGGTGTGCCATGCAAATTCACCATATAGCGCGCGGAGGGGGAGGCCGCGTTGAGTTCCGCCAACACTTCCCACGCCATGTCCTTCTTCTGGCGGCCCAGGATGCGGAAATGCTTCAGGTCAAACTGCGGGGAAAATCCGACCGATTCAACGTTGACGACCTCCACCGCACCAATACGTGTCACCTTCGGAAGGGCAAGCAGCAGCGTGTTCGGCTCCTCCTTGCGTGCTCCCAGTTCATCCACGCGCAGAAATGGGATGGCCCAGAATTGCCTCAGGTCTGCGGCGGGCGCGCTGCGATGATCCATGAGCGCCTCAACCTGATTGGCGGAAAACTCGCGCCGCACCGGCTGGATGGCGATGCCACTGATCGCGAAAAGGTCCCCGCCTTCCGAGGCGGCTTGCAACCGGGCGGGGCGGGTGACGAATGCGAGCGCGGCGCGCGCGCGGGTCGCCTCCAATTCCTTCAACTGATCGCCCTCGTCGGCCTTCGCCAGCAGTGCGGGCTGCTGCCCCGGCAAAAAATTCGCGTTCGTGTATTTGAGTTCGCGCAGGTACTCCACCAACTGGCCTGCGGTGAGCGTGGCGCCTCGTCCGGCCTCCGCATAGGACAAGACCATCACCTTCTTTTTTCCTCCATCCACGGCGATGGCGTTCATGACGATGCGATCGGGGTCCAATCCTTCCACAGTGGCGCCATTCATCATGAGCGGATCACCGACAGGCACGATGAAGCTGGCGAGGCGCAGCGATGCCGCCAAGTCAACCTGCACCGTCACGAACTCGGCGTCCTGAAAAACCGCATCGCCCATGGACGCGCGGAAAACCAGAAGCGCCTGCCCGTCGTCACACTTGAAGTCCTCCCGGTTCAGGATGCGCAGGATGCGGAAGCGTGTATCCACTCCCTCCTCTGCCACGAAATTCCCGTTCGCGGGGGCGCCATCACGCACCGGAGCCAGGAGTGCCGCACGAAGCCCGGCGGGCCATTGCACAACGGGTGAATCAGACGCGGACAGCCTGCCCGTATAGACAGACGCCGATGCATCATCGGTGGGAAGCACGCCATTCAGCGACACAAGGCCGAGCGTTGCGCCGTTCGCAACGGTGATACGGCCGGGCATGGGGGCGACCAGCCCCAGTTCACAGGTTCCATCCGCATGGGATGTGAGATGCCATCGGGCCGCAGGTGGCCACGACAGGAGTGACCGTCGATTGTAGAAGAGGCCGGAAAGTTCCTGCGCCTGCCCCGCGGCGGGTTGAAGGTCGATTCCCATGAGTGACTTTGCGCTGCCGGCGGCAGCAAGGTCCGCCAGTCGCGAAGACCCCATGGGGCCTGACGAGGAGACTTCCACTTCCGCGCTGAGGCGAGGCGTTCCAAGCTGGGCTTCCGTGAAGGCGATTCGCGTGGCACCATTGGTGCCAGTGAACATCAAGACCCCTGTGCGCAGGCCGGGAGCGATCTGCGTGGCGGAAACGCTGCGATACTTCTGAACCTGCGCGGCAGAAGGCGCCACGCAGGAAACCACCGCGATGAGGACATGAAAAAAAAGCCGTTCCAGTTTCCCGGAACGGCCTTCGATCTTTTCAGCCGATTCTTTGGCGATCACTTCGTGACGACGCTGAGGGCGTCCACGGTTTCTTTCACGGCGGTGTTCATCGCCTGGCGTGTTGCCTGGCCAAGGGCGCTCGCTGCGAACTCGGTGTCCTCACCGCCAACGCCGAAGACCTTCATGTTGCTCTTCGCCGCCACGGTCGTGAAGGAACCGGATGCGTTGTAGCCCCGCACGATGCGGCCGGTGCGTCCATCAATCAGCTTCAGGTCGAGGCCGACCATGCCGCTGCGCTTGACCTTCTCATTTTCCACCGTGGGGTTTGCGGCCGCGGTCACGCCGCCCGTTGCGGAGAGCGTGCTGGATCCCGTGGCGCCACCAATGATTCCCAGGCCGGTGCCCAGGGCGCCTGCGGACCCGCCGCGCTTCTTGCCGGACAAGTCGGCGGTCTCATTGAACTCCGTAACAATTCCGCGAACGATGAAGGGGCCAACTTCACCCTCCTGAAGGTTCGTCGTGTAGGTGCCATTCGGCCCTTTCGTGAGGCCTTCAAGCTCCACTACCGACACGTTGCCAGCGCGTGTGAGCGCGGTGGTAAGCTGCGCGGAAACGCCCGGACCAACCTGCGCGCCCGGCTGGTTGTAAATATTGGAGCCTTCCGCAGCGCCGGACGTCACGCCCGCCGCTCCGTACTCAAAAGGTTCCACCGCGACGACATACTTTGGCAACGCGGCGTTGTAGGGGATGGAGAGAACCTCGACTTTTGCCGCTTCCGGTGCGGAGGCGGATGCCTGGGCGGAACCGCGGTCAACCTCGGCACACGCAACGGCAAGCGAAACAGCCGCACACACCATAGCAAGCTTCAGCATTTTCTTCATGGAAATTTCCTTGTGGTTTGCAATCTGTGGTCAGCGGGCAGGCTCTTAGGCATGGCTTGGCCGGTTCAAGGGAATTTGCGATGGCGGTGCCGTTCCAGCAGGGCGGAATTGATAAATGAGGAGCTGCCTACCCGGCTGGTTGCTGCCTGACCTCGGCGTGCGCCAGTTCCCGTTCCGTGACGGGTTGCCCCGTGTCCTCAATCTCCATGACGGAAGGCTGGATGAAGGATCCATGACCCTTGTCATCATCCTTCGGGGGGAAAAACCGGGCGCGGAGCTTCTTCAGCCCCCGCGTCAGTTTCTCAAAGTAGAGAAAATAGACGGGGGTGAAATAGAGGGTCAGCAACTGCGACACGGCGAGGCCGCCGACCACTGCGAGGCCGAGCGGACGACGCGACTCTGCGCCCGCCCCCCAGCCAAGGGCGATGGGAAGCGTGCCCATCAGCGCTGCGGCGGTCGTCATCATGATGGGACGGAAGCGCACAAGGCATCCCTGGATGATCGCCTCCTCGGGATCCTTCCCCTCGTTGCGCTGTGCCTCCAGCGCGAAGTCGATCATCATGATCGCGTTCTTCTTCACGATGCCCACGAGCATGATAATCCCCACGAAGCCGTAGAGGTTCAGGTCCGATTTGAAAAGCATGAGCGTCAGCAACGCGCCAAGCGCGGCGGAAGGAAGACCGGACAGGATCGTGATCGGATGGATGAAGCTTTCATACAGGATTCCAAGAATCAGATAAATCACGACGAGCGACATGAGGACAAGCAACAGCAGGCCCGACATGGAATCCTTGAAGACCTGCGCCGTGCCGACGGGAACCATGGTGACGGAGGCGGGAAGAATTTCCGCGCCTGCCGCGGTGACCGCATCAAGTGCCTGGCCAAGTGCGACGCCGGGCTTGAGGTTGTAGGAAAGCGTCACTGCGGTGAGTTGTCCGAAGTGCGAGACAGAAAGTGGCCCCACGGAACGCTCGACCTTCGCGATCGTTTCCAGCGGCACCAGTTCGCCGTTGGACGAGCGCAGGTAAAGGTCCTTCAGGTTTTCGGGCACCAGTTGGAATTTCTTGCCGACCTCCATGATGACGTCATACTGGTTGTTGGGGGCGAAGATCGTGGAGACACGCCGCGTGCCATAGGCGTTGTAGAGCGTCTGCTCAACGTCGCGTGCGGTGATGCCGAGCGAAGACGCCCGCTCACGGTCGATGGAGACGCGGATTTCCGGGTTCTTGAGTTGAAGGTCCGATGACACATCCTGCAATTCGGGCATCGAGTTCATGCGCGCTTCGAGTTCCTGGGCGGAGCGATTGAGTTCCTCGGTATCCTGCCCAAGCAGCGTCATCTGGTACTGGCTCTTGCTGAGCCGCCCGCCGATGCGAATCACCGGGGGAATTTGAAGGAAGACCTTGAGGCCGGGAATGGTCGCGAACTCCTTGCGCAAATCCTCAAGCACCTTGCCCGCGGGTTCACGCTCGCTGCGGTCCTTCAGGCGCACAAAAATCCGGCCCGTGTTGGCCGCGTTGCCTCCGCCGCTGCTCACGCTTGACATGACGTTTTCCACGGCGGGATGGCGGCGCACCATCTCGGCGGCAATCTTCTGCTGCTCCACCATTTGCTCGAAGGAGATGCCCTGCCGGGCCTCCGTGGAACCGAACAGCGAACCAATGTCCTCATCGGGAATGAAGCCCTTGGGAATCGCGATGAAGAAATGATAGGTCACTGCGAACAATGCGAAGGAGATGAGGAGCATCAGCAGGCGAAGCTTCATCGCCAGCTTCAGCGTGCTGCGATAAAGCCCCAGCGTTCCCTCGAAGACGCTTTCGATGGCACGATAGAAGATGTTGGGAGTCTTGGCTGGATCGGGCGCGCGAAGGAAGCGGCTGCACAGCATCGGCGTGAGCGTGAGGGACACGACGCCGGAGAGCAGGATCGCGATGCTGATCACGATGGCGAACTCATGCAGCAGGCGGCCGATGATTCCGCTGAGGAACAGCACCGGCAGGAAAACCGCCACCAGCGAGATCGTCATGGAGACAATGGTGAAGGCAATTTCCTTCGATCCGTTGATCGAGGCCTCCATCCCCGGTTCCCCGTGCTCCATGCGGCGCACAATGTTTTCAAGCATGACGATGGCATCGTCCACCACGAACCCCACGGACAACGTCAGGGCCATCAGCGACAGGTTGTTCACGCCCGCACCCAACAAGTGCATGAAGCCGAAGGTGCCGATGATCGACAGCGGCACTGCGAGGCCGGGAATGATGGTTGCGGAGATGTTTCGCAGGAAAATGAAGATGACCGCGATCACGAGCACCACGGTGCCGATCAGCGTCAGTTGCACATCATCGATGGAGTGACGGATGGTCTGGGAACGGTCGAACATCACCTTCAGTTCGATGCTCGGTGGCAGTTGTTCCTCGATGATTGGCAAGGCCTTGCGAACTTCGTCGACAACCTTCACTGTGTTCGCGCCGGGCTGCCGCTGGATCGACATCATGATGCCACGGGTGCCGGTCAGCCAGGCGGCGCTTCGCTCATCCTCCACGCCATCACGCGCCGTACCCACATCGCGCAGGCGAATCGGTGATCCGTTGCGGTAGGCGATGATGACGGGTTCGTAGTCCTTCGCGGTCAGTAGCTGCCCATCCGTCTGGACGGTGAAGGAGGTTGCCTTCCCGTATAGCGTCCCCGTCGGCAGGTTGACGTTGCTGGAGTCAATCGCGCGGGCCACCTCGTCCAGGCTGATGCCGTACGATGCAAGACGATCGGGATCGACGTTGATGCGTACGGCGTACTTCTGCGCCCCCATGATCTGCACCTGCGCGACGCCGCTGAGGGTGGCGAGGCGCTGGGAGATAAGGGTCTCGGCGTATTCATTGACCTTCGACAGCGGAAGCGTGGTCGACGTCAGTCCCATGTAGAGGATCGGCTGGTCGGCGGGATTGACCTTCTGGTAACTGGGCGGGGCCGGCATGTCCGAAGGGAGGAGGCGCGTTGCCTTGCCAATTGCCGACTGCACGTCAAGCGCCGCTGCGTCGATGTCGCGATCGAGGTTGAACTGGATCGTGATCTGCGTGGACCCGAGGTTGTTCACAGAACTCATCGAATCGATGCCGGCGATGGTGGAGAACTGCTTCTCCAGCGGCGTCGCCACCGATGACGCCATCGTTTCGGGACTGGCGCCGGGCAGCGATGCGCTTACGGAAATCGTCGGATAATCAACGTTTGGAAGATCACTGACAGGAAGCTTCGTGTAGGCAAACCAGCCGAAGAAAATCAACGACGACATGACGAGCGTCGTCATGATGGGTCGGCGGATGAAGAGGAGCGATGGATTCATTACTCGCCGGAAACCTTCACGTCGGCTGCTGTTGCAACCTCCGGCTTGCCATCCACAATCTTCACGGCGCCGCCTTCAACCACGCGAACGTGCCCGTCAACAATCACACGGTCCCGATCTTCGATCTTTCCCTCGACCACGGCATCATTTTCCCGGGTATCGACCACCGTCACAGGGACGAGTCTTGCCTTCATGTCATCCGTCACGACGTAGACGACGGAGCCCTGTTGCGAGGCCTGGACGGCATTGAGCGGAACAAGCAACGCATCCTTGCGGATTCCAACGGTGAGGCTCACCGTGACGAAGGAGCCCGGCCAAAGTTTCGTGTCGCTGTTGTTGAACCGGCCCTTCAGCCGGATCGTGCCGGTCTGCTGGTTCACGGCATTGTCGATGAAGAAAAGCTCGCCGCGCCGCTTTTCACCCTCATCGCCGCCGATCATGGCATCCACGGGAAGCGCGCCTTCCTTCTGGTTCGTGCGAATCTGGGCAAGGTAGCGCTCCGGCACTGAGAAGGAAACCCAGATGGGATCGACTTGAATGATTTGCGTGAAGGCGGTTCCCTCGTTCGCCTTCACCACGTTGCCGGGATCAATCATCCGCTCCCCCGCGCGCCCATCCATCGGCGATTTGATGACGCAGTACTCAACCTGCAGGCGGGCACTGGCCAGCGCCGCCTCCGAACCCTTGATGGCCTCCTGCGCACTGGCGTCCTCGGCCTCATACTTGTGAAGGTCCGCCGCTGTTACAGCCCCGCTCGATTCGAGTTCCCTGTATCGATCGTAATTCCATTGTGCGTTCTTCGCGGCGACGCGGTCCTGGTCGAGCTTCGCCTGAAGCTCGTTCAAGCGAGCCTCAAAGGGGCGCGCGTCGATCTTCACCAGGATGTCGCCCTTCTTCACCATTTGCCCCTCGGTGAAGAGCACCTCTTCCACCCTGCCGGCAACTTGGGATTGGATGGAGACCTTCATCAGCGGCTCCACGGTGCCAATGGCGTTGACGGTAATGGGAACGTCGGTGCGCTGCACAGCGCCGACACGAACAAGTGCCGGCTGCGGGGCTGCCTTCATGGCGCCTTTTGCATCCGCCTTCTTGTCCTGTGCGACAACCGGGGTGAAAAAGACCCCCGCAAGAAGGAACGCGAGGAAGAGTTTGCGACGCGATGACGCGGGAATACTGTGACAGAATTTCATTGGAACCTGATCTTCACGCCCGTTGGGCGATTTCAGCGAAAGCTGCGCTGGCGTCATGCACGACGCTGTTTCTCTTCATGTTGGAAAGCCGCGCCGATCCGCCCGAAGCAACGTGGCGAAGCATGAATGATACCACCAAGTCAATCCATGCGACGTTCGAAAATGACAATGGCAATTCCTGCGCGAAGGAGAACTGAAATCCCCACGTTCAATGATTAAGGGCAGGTTTTTCCCCCGCGCAGGCAGCGATCAAACCGCTGGACAATGGCCTTAAAATACGATTCATCTTGGCGGGTCTGGACTTCACCTGCGGATTGCATCCATGAAACTCACCATTCCCCGCCGACTCACTGGTTGTTTTCTCATTCTTGCATTCACCGTCATGACGTTTGGTTGCGCCAGCAAGACCGGCGGCACGGCTCTGGGAGCGATTGGCGGCGCCATCGTCGGAGGTGCCGTTGGCTATGCAGTGGGCGGCGAGCAGGGCGCGATGATCGGCGCTGGCGCAGGTGCCGTGGCGGGTGGCGTTGCTGGCTACGCCCTTTCGAAGCCAAAGGAGAAACAAGTCCAGACGGAGCAGCAGCTTCAACAAACGGCGGCACAGCAGGGCGCGCCGATCCTTCAGCCGGTGCTGGAGGTGCAGGAACTTGCAGTGACACCGCCGGAGATTGCGGCAGGTGAGCCGGTGACACTCGACATGAACCTTCGTGCAGTGAGCGGAACGGCACAGCAGATCGCCCCGCCAGCGGTGAACGTCACCGTATCGCGCGACGGCAACCAACTTCGCGAGCAGCAGCTTGCCGCGCAGAACACCGGCGACGTGCAGATGCAGTCCGTGTTTGAAGTGCCGAAATTTGCCGAGGCGGGGACATACACCGTCGCCGTTCAGACAATCCCACAGGGCGCCATGCAGCCGAGTCGCAAGGAAGCCCAGTTCATCGTGAAGGCCGGGCCGGGCGCGGAAGGCCAGCCGCAGCAGGTCGGCAGTGCGCCGTCCCCGCGCGCCCGCGCGCTTGCGCCGCAGGGAAACTAGCCACCAAAACCACCTGCAGATGAAGGATCGAATCCTCACCACAATCCTCGTTGGCGCCTACCTGATGCTGATGCTCGACATTCGCTTCGAGCATCGTCGCCACATGGAGGATCCGCAGCCGTGGATTCCGATCGTCTATTCCATGTTCATGGTGCTGGTGGGCGGAACGTGCCTCGCGTTGTGGAAGAAGAATTGGGCGCGCTATGTACTTGCCGGAATCTTCGTCGGATCGATGGTCGTCGGCCTCCTCGGCGTGTGGTTTCACATTGATGAAGGCTTGATGCAGGATGTGAAGCAACTTTTCAGCGTGTGGGAATCGAACCAAAATCCCGGCATTGGGCTTCGACCGCCGTTGCTTGCGCCGCTGTCATTCGTCGGCTTGGGAATCGTGGGTGTGATTCTAAGCTGGCCACGAAGGAATTGATCCGGCACCGGAACGAAAGGCCGCCGGGAATCGCGCACGCGGCCCATCGGTCAGCCACGCTCAGAAATTGTTCTTCAGGTATTCCTTGAACGCATCGTAGTCCGCCCGCATCCGTTCGCATTTTTCCGGGAGCGACTCCAATGCCGAGAGCGAATCGGGAACCTCCGGCGTGAAGCCCAGGTTTCGTTCGATCTCGTCCGGGAACTTGGCGGGGTGCGCCGTCTCCACCACAACAGCCGGAAGGCCGTTGAGCGGTTCCTGTGCAATGTAGTCCTCGAAGCCGGCCCAACCAACGGCGCCGTGCGGCTCCAGCAGCAGTTTGTGCTTCTTCCATGCGCTGACGATCGTGGATCGCGTGCGGCCGTCGCTGATGGAGGTGCTGAAAATGTCGCGCCGCAACGCCTTCAGGTCCGGCGCGCGATGAGTCACACCCTTCGCATCGATCTTCCCGCCGTAGATGGCCGCGAGCCGGGCCAGGTTGCTTGGATTCCCAACATTCATCGCGTTCGACAGGCACGCAACCGATGGCTCAACGGTCGCGTAGGTTTCCGTGGCCAGGAATCGGGGAATCTCATCGTTTTCGTTTACGGGGACCACGATGCGCTTCACCGGCATCCCCATTTCGCGGGCGAACACAGCGCCCATCATGTTTCCAAAGTTTCCAGATGGAGTGCAAATGACGATCGGCTCGTCCCCATTCGTCAGGCGCGACCACGCATGGAAGTAATAGACGCTTTGCGGAATCAGCCGCCCGATGTTGATCGAGTTTGCCGACGACAGCGGAATCCTTCGCAAATCGGCATCGCCGAAGGCGCGTTTCACCATCGCCTGGCAGTCATCAAACTTGCCATCGACGGCGATGGCGGTGATGTTCCCGCCCAAGGTCGTCATCTGCTTGCGCTGGCGCGTGCTGACTTCCCCGATGGGAAACAGGACGACGACGCGGATGCCAGGCAGGCCATGGAACGCGCTCGCAACGGCGGAACCTGTGTCGCCGCTCGTTGCGGTGAGGATGGTGAGTTCGCGCCGATCCTCGCGCAGGAACTGGCTGATGAGGCGCGCCATCATGCGGGCGGCAAAATCCTTGAAGGACGCCGTCGGACCCCGATCCAGTCGCATCACGTACACACGGTCAAAAACCTGCTCAAGCGGAACGGGGAAATTATAGGCGTCCCCACACAATTCCGCAAGCAACGCCGGATCGATGATACCCGTGGCAAAGCGCCCGATCACATCGGCGGCAATCTCATGATAGGGCTTCCCACGAAAGGATTCCAGCTCATCCTTGGACAGTCTCGGAAAGCGCGACGGCATGTAGAGGCCGCCATCAGGCGCCTGGCCGGTCAACAGCGCCTCCCTCAGGTCAACGGCGGGGGCGCTTTCGTTCGTCGATGTGAAGCTGAGTTTTTCGGAGGTCTGGCTGGCGGGCACCGGGGGACATCCCTGCTGGAGTGGGCGCATTCTTCATGGAGCAACTGCTGCCGCGAGGGAAAAAGCACTGTCCCGGCAGCCGTCTATACGCTCCGCTTTGCCTTGTGCTGAAATCAGAACCATCGCTAGCGTCACCCCGTCATGAACGATGCCAGCGTTGTCCGCGCCGAATTGGAACGTACCACCCGCCTTTTTGCCCGTGAGTATCCGACTTGGCACATCGAGGTTTTCGACTCCATCGATTCGACCAGTGCGGAGGCACGGCGTCGCGTGGAAAAGGGCGGAAACCGGGAGCCGTTCATCCTGATGGCACTGCACCAAACCGCTGGACGCGGCCAGCGCGACCGACGTTGGAACACACCGCCGGGGAAGGCTTTGCTCTTCACCACCGCGGTCCCCTACGAAAGATTGGCGCGGGGGCACACGGGCATTGGCGAACCCCACGAATTTTATCCTCTGTCCCTGTGGCCACTGCTGATCTCGCTGGGAATTTCGCTGCGTCTCAGGCTGTTTGGCTGGGAGGCAAAGCTCAAGTGGCCGAACGACATCCTGGTGGATGGAAGAAAGGTGTGTGGAATCCTGTGCGAGGCGGCCAACCGAACGCTCATGGTGGGCGTTGGCCTGAACCTCCTGCAACAGCCCGAGGATTTTTCCCCCGCCGAGCACGGAACAAACCCACCGGGGTCGCTGGCGATGTTGCCGATGGACCGGAGCGCAGCCGCCATTGAAATGCCACAGGTCATTCCTTCCATCGTGCAGTCCGTGGCAACGGTGCTGGAGTCGCCATGGCCTGAACAACGAATGTTGCGCTACTATCGCGATTGGTGCGAAACGATGGGAAGGGAAGTGGCGTACGCACAGGAGGACGGTGGCGTGATTCGCGGGCGGGCGGAGACGGTTCTCGACGATGGGCGCCTGCTCCTTCGCACAACCGCCGGCGATGCGGTACTGATTTCAAATCCTTTCGGAGAGCGCGCCGTTGGCTGAAGGCACACCACAAATCACGACGAATTCCCCCGCCGCCAGCAGGACCAAGGTGGCCATGTTCTTTGTGGCATTCTTCCTGTTCACGGCGCTGGTGATCGGTGTGGGGTTCTACCGCAGGGCGGACACCCTGGCGCTGGGCGGACGGTCGCAGGTGACGATCATCAACGGTTCGCCGGAGCGACTTCGCACGGACATCTATGTCGGCCCGCAATTCGCCACCATCGAATTGAATCCCGGTGAACGCGAATCCGTGCGCTTCAGTCCTCGCGAAACGCTGGAGATGGAAACAAACATCGTAAGGTTCGGCGAAAAAATCCATACCATCAACGGGCCAACGTTCTCGTCCGACAAGGCGACCAGCGTCACGCTCCGGCTGCGCGGCGGGGCGATCTATTCGTTGGAGCACACCAGCGAATGAAGAAGCTCGCGCTTCTCGCGTTGGTGCTGTGCGCATGCGGTGCCTCCGCGCAGGAGCCGAAGACGTACCTGCAAGGGGGTGCAAAACCGTTTCCAGCCGGGTTGAAGGCGAAGCTGGACGCCCACGCCGACATCATCGCCCTTGGGATCAACAGTGAGTGGCTGGCTGCCAGCAACATTGATGCGGCGAAATACATCGAGGCCATTTCCATCACTGCGGACGCTGTGGAAAGAGGTGAGATGCCCGGCGCGGTGATCCATGTGGACCGCATCGCGTCCAACACGATTCCCATTTCCATCGGCGACATGATGACCGATCCGCAGCGGCACCGCGCAGAACGCGACACGCTGTACGACGTGGGCGACCTGACGGGGCCGCTTTTCACCAACCCCCTGGTGGTCACGGCCCTCATGCAGCAGAAGCTGAAGTTGGAACAGAAAATATCCGACCTGCTCCCCGTCTTTCGCGGGACGAACAAGGAGGCCATCACCATCGAGGAGTTGCTCCGGCACAGCTCCGGACTCCCTGCTGTCCATGATGCACCGGAAGCGCCACACAACCGTGATGAGGTGCTTGCATTCATCGCGCAGCTTCCCACCCGCTTCCCGCCCGGAACGCAGGTCGAGGTGAGCGACCTGAACGAGGTACTGCTGGGCATGGTTGTCGAAAAGGCCTTCGGCGGAAATTACAGCGACATCGTTCAGGAAAAAATCATCGATGCCTACGGCATGACACCCAGCGCGCTCGGCGCCCTGCCCGATCATCGGTTGATCATCGCCCCCGGCGAATACTCCCAACGATTGGGACGGATGGTTTGGGCAGAGCCCGCAGAGCCCATCGCCATGGCCCTGGGCCGCGATTCCGGTCACACGGGCGCGGTGGTCTTTGCCGACGCACTTGCGAACATGCTGAAGAACACCATCCCGCTCATCACGCTTTCCACATTGCCCGGCACGGAAAAATTCACCCCCTTGGGGCGCCTTCTTGTTCCTTCAACCAACCTTCCGGGAGGCGCCCACATGGCGGGCGGCGTTGCCGTGGGAAAACTTGGGCCGCGCAGCTACGGATGGGACGCGCGCAGCGGAAGCAGCGTCTGGATCCTGCCCGACAAGATGGCCTATGTGATTTTCCTTTCGAATTACAGCCACCCCAACGGGTTGACGGACCGAAAGGGCGATTGCCGCGAGAGGGTTCTCCCGCTGCTGGCAGAGGCGCTCATGCCATTGAGTCCCCCTGTTGACACCAAGACCCCCGCACAAGACTCTTCACCAAGCGGGCGACCTTCCCCGATTCTCCCATGAATATGATCGAAATCCATGACCTCTGGAAGTCCTTTGGGCCTAAGGAGATCTTCACGGGCCTCAGCCTGACGGTGGAGCCGGGGGAATCGCATGTGGTCATTGGCCGATCGGGAGAGGGGAAATCCGTCCTCCTCAAGCACATCACAGGGCTGCTGCGTCCCGACAAGGGCTCCGTCACCGTTGGTGGCAAGACACTTTGGAGTGACAAGGACGCGCTGAAGTGGGTGCGCAAGAACGTGGCGATGGTTTTTCAGATGGCCGCGCTTTTTGACTCCCTGACGGTGTATGAAAACGTCGCATTCTTCTGGCTTGAGAACGGCGGAAAAACCATGGGCGAGCTTGATCACATGGTTGCGGAGCTGCTGGAGCTGGTGGACCTGCCAAACACGGAGCACCTGTATCCTGCGGAACTTTCCGGCGGAATGCGCAAGCGTGTTGGGCTGGCGCGCGCGCTGGCGTGCGACCCGGAGATCATACTCTATGATGAACCGACAACAGGCCTGGATCCCGTGACGAGCGAGGTGATCAACCAACTCATGATTCGCGCCCGTGAACGACAGAACATGTCCTCCGTGATCATCACCCACGACATGAAATCCGCGTACTGTGTTGGGGATCGCATCAGCATGCTCTACGAAGGACAGATTATTTTCAGTGGAAGTCCTGATGAAGTGAAGACGTCCGACAATCCCATCGTTCACCAGTTCGTGAACGGATTGGCACAAGGACCCATCACCGCCGGGGAAGATCAGCAGGTCAAGACGCGGGTTTCGATGGTCATCGACCGCTCAAAGTTGCATCTGGGGTAACTGAACCATGGCGATGAACGCATCGCGCCGTAACGAAGTCATCGTGGGAATTTTTGTGCTGGTCGCGTTTGGCGCGTTGTTTGGCCTCACGTTCATCATCCAGGGCAGCACGGGGTTGAATCCGTACCATGTGCGCACGGAATATCCAAACGTGTCCGGCTTGGAAATCGGCTCGCCGGTCCTGGTACAGGGGTTCCGCACGGGCCGTGTGATCAAGATGACGCCGGGAGGCCGCGGGCCCGACGGGCGCGCCACCGTGATCGTGACGGCAGAGGTCTCACGCAACATCCCCATCTACAAGAACGCGGAAGTGAAGCTGGTGCAGCAGGGCTTCATCGGCGACAAGCGCCTGGAGATCGACCCCGGCACGCAGGAGGCCGGCGAAATCGAAATGAACCAGATGATCACCGGCGTCCCGCCGACGGACATGGACGTCCTCATCAAGAAGGGGCAGAAGATGCTGGATGACTTGTCCGTCACCCTCGAGAACGTGCGCGAGATCACATCCGACAAGGAACGCATCGCGCGCATTGACGAGACGATCGCCAACATCCAGAAATCCTCTGATGAACTGCGCGCCATGATGGCGGAAAACCGCGAATCGATCAAGGTGACCGTCGCGAACGTTCAGGAACTCACGGAAAAAGGGAAGTCCATCGCGGACCGCACCGACAAGACAATGACGGACGCACAGGCCATCGTTGCCGATTTCCGCAAGAACACGCAGGACCTGGCCGAGAAGGTGAACACATTGCTCGCCAAGGCCGACAAGGCGGGTGATGGTGCAAATGAACTTCTGCAAACAAGCAAGCGGGAGATCGAGGAGCTTTCCGACAGCCTGCAAAAGGCGAGCGAGTCCCTGAACAAGTTGGTTGGTGGACTGAATGACGGCCGTGGCACGGCGGGCATGCTGTTGCAGGACCCGAGGCCGTTCAATGACCTTCAGGAATCCATTTCCGCCGTGCGCAGGATCCTGCTGAACGAGCAGAATGATTTTTACGATCGCCGCGTTCCCTACCGCGATTCGCAGCCCGCAGGTGCCACACCCTGATGGGTTCCCCTGAAGAGGCGCCCGGTCACTCCCGAACGGGTGCATCGTCCGGCCGCAAGCCGCTGCTGATCCTGGCAGCGGCGGTTTTCTTTTTGCATTTCATCGTGACCGGCGGACACCTGATGTCGCCGGACGAGGAGTTGATGTATCGCACCGCGGAATCGATGGCATTTCGTGGAACGACGAAAATCCTTCCCTTGGAGGCGGATTTCGCGACAGGGATCCTACCGCCGGGATTCCCACCCCAGAATGCCTTCGCAACGCGGATCGGCGAGGAACCGGGCGCATTCTACGCCCAATATCTGCCGCTTCAACCGCTGCTGGCGGTGCCCTTCGTCCACGCAGGAAAGCTGCTGGAGGGAGCTTTCGCGGAGGCCTTCGCATCCCACATCGGCCCCGGCATGACGATCAGTTATCTGGAGACGTTGCCGAACCCGGAACGGGCACGCGCCATTTTCCGACGCGGATTTCTGGTGATGCTGTTCGGGCCGATCATTTCCGCGCTCAGTGCCGTCCTCCTTGCGCGCTTCGGCAGGCTGCTGACCGGCAGTCGCAGCGCGGGACTGTGGGCCGGGGCGCTCTACAGCTTTGCGACCATGGCGTGGCCCCACGCACGAACATTCTTCACGGAACCGCTGGCGGCGCTGTTGGCGTTTGCGGCGCTCGACCAGTTGGCGCGGTGGCAATTGATGCCGGAGAAATTCGCGTTCCGCCACGCAGTCCTTGCGGGGGTTTTTCTCGCCCTTGCGAACCTGACCCGCGTGGATGCGCCCCTGTTCACGCTTGGCATGATCCTGGGCATGGCGGTCGCAGCGGCTTGCCGCTTTGTCAGCAATGATGCGTGGGCACGCAGGGGCGGGCGAAACTATTTCCTGGATGTGTTCGTGGCGGGCGGCATTGCGACGTCCTGCTGGATCGTGCTGCAACTCTTCAACCATGCGCGTTATGGCTTTGATTTGTCCTCCGGCTACGGTGACCAGTCAGAGGGCGTGAAGTTCTCCACGCCGCTGCTGATCGGCCTGCACGGGTTCCTGGCAAGCCCCGGCAAGGGCATGTTCTTTTTTTCCCCCGCGCTGCTGCTGGGAATCTGGGGATGGCTGCGGATGCCGGTGCGCCTGCGCTGGCTTGGGTGGATGACGTTTGGCGGGTATTTCCCGTTCTTCATCGCCATGGCCATGTGGCAGAATTGGGCAGGTGGGTGGTGTTGGGGTCCGCGCCACATCATGCAGGTGCATCTGCCGCTGATGCTGGGATCGGTTTTCCTGTTCGGAAATGTGATATCGCCTGCGCGCCGGTTCATCATATACGCCGTGTTGCTTGTGGGGGCGCTGGTTCAGCTTTACGGCTCCAGTCAAAGTCCGCTGGAATACTATCGTGAGTACTTCACGACCGTTCGGGATTTCAACTACCACAAGGTGAACCTGGAAGCCCTTCAGCAACGCGTCATTGCACGCGATTTCGTCTTTGCCTTCCGCGATCGTGATGGAAGGCAGTCACCCGATGTCAGCCCCACCAACTTTCCCGCGCCGATCCTGGATTCCATCTATGTGCCACAGCACACCCAGTGGGCGTCCTATCACCAAATGTGGAGGCTTGGGTTTTCCGACTTCTATTTCTTCAACGCGATGACCAACCGCAAGGTTCCCGATCGCTGGAGCGAGCCGTGAAGGAGAACAAGCGGATCCGCCGAACGCAGATGAAGCGTTGGGGGAGCGGCCTCCTGGTCTTCATCATCGTCAACGTGGTGCTCCGTGCGCTGCTGCTTCCCATCAACGCGGGCGAGTACACCGACGGCATCCTGCAACTCACGCAGTTCTACGAGCCAACCGCGATCTGGCCGCCACTTTACACGGCGCTCTGCTGGCCGCTGTCGCTGCTCGTTGGGGAGATGTGGTCCGGCCGCATCGTCAGCGTCCTCTTCAGCTCCGCCGCAGTCATTCCTATCTACCTGATCGCGCTTCGCTGCTTTGGCGCACGTTCGGCGGTATTTGCCGCCCTTGTCTATACAGTCTCGCCCGTGTCGCTTCGCTGGGCGCCGCGAGTGATGACAGACGCCACGTTCAGCTTCTTTTTCTGGTGCGCGTGTGACCGCATCCTCGCCGCGCAGGCCGCCATGGAGCGCAACGACGCGAACAAGGCGCTCGCATGGGCTTGTGCCTGGGGAACACTGGCAACGGCGACCCGGTATCAGGGATTCATGCTCATCCCGCCCGTTCTTGCCGTGGCGATCTATCATTGGGTGTATCACAGGTTCTTCCCCGCGAAGGGCGTGCTGAGCATTCTTTTCTACTCGCTTCTGCTTCCATGGCTGCTGCACGTGGGGATGTTGCACGGTCGCCAGTTCGACGAGCGCACGGCGGGCCTGGGCACCTGGATGACGTTCCTCATCACCGCAGAGCCCTTTGTCCTCTACATGCCCTACTTCCTCACCTATCCTGTCGCGCTCCTCACAATGCTGGGAATGAACCGTGGGCGTTCGCGCCCCCGTCATTCGATGATGCCCCTCACATTGTACGTCTTTGTGGTCCTGCTGGTCGCCCAGTCACTCTTCGCCAGTTTTCAGGAGCGTTACTTTCTCCCGTTCTTCGGCCTCTGCTACATCTATGCAGGCCTGGGGATGGCCATCGTGGATTATCGGTACTGGCGCCGGGCGCCGCGGCTCCGTCCCTATATCCCCATCCTGACTTGCGCGTGGAGCCTGTTCGTCGCGGCATTGGTCCTGATCGGAAGCCGCGAGGCCTTCAGCGACGTGCGTGCAGCCGCAAAATACGTGAAGTCATTGGCACCACAGGACGATGAGGAGCGCGTGTACACCAACGAGGGATGGTGGAACATCCACACGCGAGCAACGTCGGCGCCACAGATGCGCTTCTTTTCCGGCCGCATGATCTACTCCCTGGGCGATGAATACATCGACGGGCGCATTCCCCTGCGGAAGGGCGACCTTGTGGTGTTGTCTTCACGCTATGACAATGGCACACAAATGCCGCGCCTCATGCAGCATTACCGTCTTCAGCGCCTGGGCATGTACAGCGCGGCGGTGACACCCGTTTTCCCCGACATCATGTCAATCCCCGGCACGGATCAAAGCATGATGGCCTGGGCGTATCGCTACGTTCCACAGAACTTTTCCACCGCTGTCTATCGCGTGGAAGGCATGACGGGACGCTGATGCAACGGCTGAGTCCCGCCGCGTTCCGCAACATTGCCTTCATCATGGTCGCGCTTGTGGTCGCGCTTGTTTATTTCCGCGCCCCCCATGCGCCACGGCTGGGCGACGGGCTTGAGTTGACCGCAGTCGCCGCACACCTTGGCGTCGCGCATCCCAGTGGCTACCCGCTTTTCACCCTGATTGGCAATGTGGCGCTACGCACCCTTCCCGGCGAACCATATGGCATCATGCTGGCGCTTTGCAGGGTTGCCGCAATTGGCGCCGCAATGTTCCTGATGGCGACAACCCGTCGCGTGATGCTGATGTTTCATTTCAGCGCACCCTGCGCTGCCATTGTTGCGTGCTCTGCCACGCTGATGATCGCCTTCAGCCAAACCTTCCGCGACGCGGTGGTGGCCGTGGAGGTCTATGGGCTGAACGCGCTGTTCCTGACGGCGATCACCTGGCTGCTGCTTCCCGTCCACGAACAATCCGTCGTCAAAGGCAGGCTGATCCTGGCCATCGCGCTCGCATTTCTGGCGCCGGCGAACCACCTGACATCGCTCTGCATGATGCCACTCGCCCTCCTCATGGGCGCCACTTTCATCAGGCATTCGCGGCGCGCCGCGGCGCCCATTCTCGCATTCGTCTTCTTCGCGCTGATCCCCGTGCTGCTCTACGCATCGCTTGCCCTGCGCGCGGAACAGCACCACGCAATCCTGTGGGGGGCGCCGTATTCCACGGGGAACCTGATCAACCACATTCGCGGCGGCGAGTATCGCCATTTTCAGTTCCTGATGCTTGCGCCTGATCGTCCATTCGACATGGAGACCTACCTCGCGTTCGCCACCGAACGAGTCCTTCACTTCGCCTACAACCTCGGCATGATTCCGTTCGGCGCGGGAAGGACAACGTTCCTTTCCAGCGTGCTTCTTTTCGCGTCGTTCGCGTGCGGCATGGTCATGGCCCTCAGGGACAAGGTCTTCCGCACCGCTGCCGCGGGGCTTGGCCTCGCGATCGCGGCGCAGGTTGCCTTCATCATGACCTACAACATCCCCGATATCGCCGACTACTTCCTCGGGATACTGGTGCTCGCGTTTCCCTTCATGGTAGGCGGCGCGTGCATCGCATTGCGTGCGGCCTTTCGCAGGTTGCTCTTCCCTGAGGAAAAAACCAGCAACGCCTTGGCGCTGCTCGCCGCCGTGGTCGGATTCCTGAGCCTTGGGAAATTGGTCGAATGGCGCGGCAACGGTGATGAGAACATGGTGCAGACCTGGCTGGACAGGATCAGCGCCGAGTTGCCCGAAGGCGCCGCCGTCATCACCGCCGGCGACCATGATCTCTATCCGCTTTGGTACCTTCAGTTTGCCTGCGGGAAGCGCGGGGATCTTTTCGTCTATGGAGGCAACTTCGTGCGGTTTCCCTGGTTCCGCGCATCACTGCCACTGAACGATCCGCGCCGCCCGAAGGTGGGCTTTCGGGATGCCCCGCCAACGACGCTCCAGCAGTATGTCCGCGACCTGAAGGATTTGGCCATCGATCCGATCTTGCCCTACGGCCCGGTCTACACAACCTTTTCGAACCCCATGGAACGCGCCCAGCTTTCAGACTACTATCGCATCACGGCGGTGGCCCAACTGCTTCCCGACAAGGACCTGTTGATCGCCCAACGTCAAGGGCTGCCCACGCCGCCTTCCACCCTCTACAAGATCGAACCGCTGAAGTAGAAATGACAAAGCCACGCCGCACACCCCTGCTTTCTGTAATCGTGCCCGTCTACAACGAGCGCCGCACGATTGACTTGTTGCTGGAAAAGGTGCGCGCGGTTCCAATCGACAAGGAAATCATCGTGGTCGATGGCGCCAGTGAGGACGGCACCGTGGACATCCTGAGAAAACAAATGAAGGTGGCCGGAACACGGGTGATCCTCCAGAAGGAGCGGCGTGGCCGTGGCAATGCGCTGAAGGTTGGCATACGCGCGGCGCGCGGGAAGTACATCATCTTCCAGGACGCGGATCTGGAGCTTGATCCCAATGATTACCCTGCACTGCTGGAACCCCTGCTTCAGGGAAAGGCGGACGTTGTCTTTGGTTCACGGCTTCTGCGCGGCAAGCCGAACATGACCTTCCTGCAATACTGGGGGAACAAGGTCATCAACTGGTCCGTGAACATCCTGTACGCGCCGGAATTGAAGGGCGCATGGTTGACGGACGTTGAAACCTGCTATCAGGTCTTCAAGCGCGATGCCTTCCGCCACTTCACGATTGGAAACAATCACTTCGCCTTCACCGTGGAACTAACCGTCCGGTTGATCCTCGCTGGCTATCGCATCGCGGAGATTCCGATCTCCTACTTTCCACGCGGCAAGGCGGAGGGGAAGAAAATCTACTGGGGCGATGGCATCGCTTCCCTCTGGACGCTCCTGCGCATTCGGATTTTCAATTAACCATGACGTATCTACAAGCAATCATCCTCGGCGTCGTGGAAGGATTGACGGAATTTCTTCCCGTTTCCTCCACCGGCCACCTGATCCTCGCATCCAACCTGCTGGGCCTGCAGGACGACAAGGCGCTCCACGCCTACCAGATCGTGATCCAACTCGGCGCAATCCTGGCCGTGCTGGCGCTCTACAAGAATCGCGCGCTTGAAATGTTGCAGGGCCTGCTGGGAAGGAACCCCGTGGGACTCCGGCTCTTTCTCATGCTCATCGTTGCGTTCCTTCCTGCGGCCATCCTGGGAAAACTCTTCGATGAGATGATCGACAACCATCTTTTCGGCCCCTATCCCGTGGTGGCGGCGCTCATCGTCGGCGGCATTGTGATGATCCTGATCGAACAAATCCTGGTAAAGCCGCGCGAGAAGAAATCACCGGAATCAATGAAGGGCATCGACCAGCTGAATTACAACGACGCCCTCATCATTGGCCTTTTCCAGTGCTGCGCGCTTTGGCCCGGCACGTCACGATCCATGTCCACGATTGTCGGCGCGCAGGTGCGGCGATTCTCCAGCATTGCCGCTGCTGAAATCAGCTTCCTGCTTGCGCTGCCAACGCTCGGCGCGGCCACGCTCTACAAGCTGGTCAAGGAACGCGACGCACTGCTGGCCATGCCAAACGCCACACCGCTCATCATCATGGGGAACATCGTCGCATTCGTCATCGCCTTCTTCACCGTGAAGCTTTTCGTGCGCTTCGTCACCCGCTGGGGAATGACCCCCTTCGGAGTTTATCGGATTGCCATTGGAATCGTCTTCCTATGGGCCGCCGCGAACGGACTGCTCTAACCCGCCATCAATCCCGCCGATGAAAAAACCGCCGCTCCCGTGGGAGCGGCGGCGGTGCATCAGCCGTATGTGGTCGCTGGACCCCAACGGCCAGATAGCGTTGGGAGGTTGCCGTCGAGCGCAGGTTACTCAAACAGGCTGCGGCGGCGGCGAAGGAATGCGGGAGTGTCAAACCCCGTGCGCTCCTCCTCTGCTTCCTTTTCCGGATCAAAGAGCGTCACCTGGGGCGCCGGTTCCGTGGCGGTCGCGAAGACTGCGGTCGCGGCCGCACTGGTGCCCACCTTCACGCCGGACGCTGTTGCAGGCCGCACGTTCGGAAGACCCGCCGATACGGTGCCGCTCGTGGAGGGGGTGCTCTTTGCCACGCGAATCGCGGGCTGGCTTCCGCCACCATTTGGGGCATTGTTCTGGTCGCGTATCATCGCTTCCAACGTTTCGCGGAGGGAACTTGTCTGCTTCGGAGCAGGGCGAACGGCTTCCACTGCCGGAGCGGGTGCGGCGGCAACAACAACAGGTTCCGCCTTTGCAACGGGAGGTGCCGGGACGACAGGTGCCGGGGCCGGAGCAGGCGCGACCGCGACGGGCGCGACAGGCTCTTCCGCAGCAAAGATGCCGTTGAATGCTTCCTGTGAAATCGCTTCTTCCAGAACGGACGGCGCGGGCTTGTGTGCTGCACCGTTTCCATTGCCATTGCGGTGCCCGCCATTGAAGAGGCTTGCGGCGGTGCGAACCTCCGGCTTCGCCGCAGCGCCGATCATCTGCTTGCGCTGCACGTCGTCCGGAAAGCCCGTCGCGATGATCGTCACGCGAAGCTGATCGGTCATCGATTCATCAATCACGGCACCGAAGATGATTTCCGCATCCGGGTCGGCCGCTTCGTGAACCATCTGCGTCGCTTCGTTCACTTCCATCAGGGACATGTCGGGGCCGCCGGTGATGCAGATCAGCACGCCGGTGGCGCCGTCGATCACGATCTTGTCCAGCAACGGGGAACTCGTGGCCTTCTTCACGGCTTCCGCTGCGCGATTCTCGCCCTTGCCGACGCCCACGCCCATCACGGCGCCGCCACGTCCGCCCATGATTGTGCGAACGTCATTGAAGTCCACGTTGATCAGGCCCGGCGTGCAGACCAGGTCGCTGATGCTGCTGACGGCCTGCGCAAGGACGTTGTCCGCCACCTTGAAGGCTTCCTTCATGGGAACCTTCGGGCCGACAACATCCAGCAGGCGCTGGTTGTTGATGACGATCATCGTGTCGCAGGCATCACGGAATTTTTCCAGCGCGGCCTCCGCGCTCTTCATGCGGCGTGGGCCTTCGAACTGGAAAGGCTTCGTGACGATCGCGACGGTGAGGATGCCAAGTTCCTTGGCTGCCTGCGCAACCACCGGCGCGGCGCCCGTTCCGGTGCCGCCGCCGAGGCCCGCCGTCACGAACACGATGTCCGCGCCGCGCAGCGTCTCAACCATCTCCTCCTTGGCATCCAGCATGCACTTCTCGCCAAGGCTGGGGTCGGCGCCGCAACCACGGCCCTGGGTCTTCTCCGCGCCAATCTGGATGCGATTCGGGCACTTGCTGCGCTTGAGCGCCTGCAAGTCCGAGTTGATGACATAAAACTCTACGTTCTGAAGGCCGATGTCGAACATCGAATCGACGGCGTTGCAGCCGCCGCCTCCGACGCCAACAACTTTGATTCGGGCGAATCCGGCGGGTTCGTGATCGAGCACGAAGTCAGGCATGGTGGTCCTCCTACGGGAGCGGGAAAGTGAACAGCAGGAACAGGAACAAGAGCGACCTGACTACTTCGGATTGGGCGCCAGCGCACCCTCCAGAGGTTTCATCAGGCTGACCGCGATGCAGAAGCCAGGGGGGGAACACTGTCAAATACTTTTAGCGAACATCCCGAAGGTTTTTTTTGCCCGGTTTTCGTTGCCAGCGCCAAACCATCGCGTACTTTGTGAAATCATTCACAAAGTAAGTTCGCAACCTCTCCTCTTTTCCGATGACCAAGCGTCCAGAAAAAGACCCGCACCCACCACACCACCCCGCAGTTGACCCACAGAGCATCCCTCGCGCGGTGATCAAGCGGCTGTCGCTCTATTCACGCATCCTTCAGTCCTTCGAGTTTCAGGGGATCGAAAAGATCAGCTCTGCGGAAGTGGCGCGACGGCTGGGATTGAACTCCGCGCAGGTGCGCAAGGACCTCGCGTGTTTCGGCCAGTTTGGCATCCCGGGATTCGGCTATCATGTCAATGACCTGCGGAAGCAGGTCCGCGGCATCCTGAAAACCGATCGCGAAATGCGCGTCATCCTTGTTGGCGTCGGCAACCTGGGAACGGCCCTCCTGTCATATCGTGGATTCCTGAAGCAGGGCTTCACGATGCTTTTCGGATTCGACGTGAACCCGCGCTCCGCGGAAGGCCGAACGCGCAGCAATGTTCCCATCTACGACATTCGGGACCTTGAGTCGAAGATCGAGGGACAGCGTATAGACATCGCGGTGCTCGCAGTGCCGGTTGAAGTCGCGCAGGAAGTCACAAATCGTCTGGTGAAATGTGGCGTGCTCGCGATCCTTAATTTCGTGCCGATGCGGATCGAGGTGCCCGCCCACATCCAAGTCCGCTACGTTGACTTTTCGCTGGAACTGGAGAGTCTTGCCTACTATGTGCAGGACAGGGAAAAGGCCAAGCGGGAGTAGGCCGCCGCAGGCTGGATCACCAACGCAACACGGGCCACGTCTTCAAACTCCCCGCATCTTCGTGGCCTTTCCCGTCACTTCGGGAAAAACGACGGCGCCGCTCTCAACCACATCAGTCCATGCAATTCCCTTCAGACTCTCCGCGGGCACGACAAACATCTGCCTCGCCTGAAGGAAAACAATCCACGTCTCAGCCACGGGCTCCTTCAGCGTGCGTTCCATCAGGATGCGGTAGAGTTGCAACTGCGGCGTGTAGCTCTCGCGCAGCGCGTCCAGGCGCTCGCCATTCGTGCCACAGAAGTCCGTCTTGTAGTCGATCAACACCCACCCCTTCTCCTCCTTGAAGATGAGGTCCATCACGCCCTGAAGAATGACGAATCCCGCTTGGATGGGTGCGTTCAATTCAGCCGCATCAACGCGGCAGGTGAACGGCTTCTCGCGCCAGTTCCTTCCAACGGTCGTCATGAGCCGGCGGCCCAATTCGCTATTCAGGAACCATGCAATCTCCTGAAGGTTGATCGAATCATGATCCTCCGAAACCAGGAATCCTTCATCAATCAGGCGCGACATTTCATCCATGAGCCTTGATCTTCCCAATGCGAGGCCGACCAGGTCGCACGTTGCCAGGAAACGATGAGTCGCCTTTCCACGCGACAATCCCGCGTGCGCTTTTGGAAGGCCACTCTCGCGCAGTGGGAACCATTCGATCGTGTCGCGCTCCCTCGCCACCCGGCGCGGATGAAACGCGGGCGTTTGCGCGTCGCGTGTCGCGTCGAAGGCGCGCTTCGCCTCGCTCACGGAAATCTTCGCGCGCAGGGTGCCTTTGACCTCCTTCTTCTCCAATTCCTGAATCCGCGCCCATGCCTCAACATAAGGCGCCGGATTCACCGCAGCGTGCCCCGTTCCACTCGCACTGGTTGAACTCCCCAATGTGAACCCCGTCGAGGCCATGAAGGACGCGATGCCATCACGAATGCTCACCTGATTTGCACTCGACCCCCGGAGCTTGAAACGCTGGACGGCGATCGGAACGATCCAGTCAAGCGGACGCCCGGCGGCGCTGATGTCGAGCGCGCCCTCCTCCACCAAGGCGCACGATTCATTCACCAACCGCATCGGGTCATCCGCAGAACCCACGATATGCAGCGCCTCTTCCGCACGCGTCATCGCAACGTACAACAATCGCAACTCCTCCGCACGCTCGTGTCCGCGGCGAATCGAATGCAGCACCTTAAACAACGCGGGATGTTGCTCAGGCTTGCTACCGTCATCACGAAGTTTTGTCACGGTTCCCATGCGCCGATCGTGGAGAAAGGGCTGGCGCAGGTTCATATCATTGAATCCCCTGCCCGTGAACGGGTAAATGACGATGGGGAACTGCATCCCCTTCGACTTGTGAATCGACATGATGCGCACCACGTCCGCCAACGGTGCCAACGGCGAGGGAGGCGAGAAATCCTCATCGTTTGCGATCAGGTCATCGAGGAACTTCAGGAATTCACCCAACCCCTTGCGCGCGAAGGAATCAAACTGACGCGCGTGCTCCAGCATTTGCAGAAGGTTCAGCCGCCGTTGGTCACCGCCGGGGCGAACGCCCGCCTGGTCCAGCAGGTGCAGATCATCAAGAATCACGGCGAAAAGTTCTTCCATGGGCATGCGGACCGAAAGTTTCTGCCAGCGCGCCAGGTCATCCAGGAACCTTCCCGCCTTCGCTGAAAGATCATGTGCCGCATCGCCGGCGACGCGCTCAAGATTGTCGATGAAGAATGCGCTTCGATCCACGGCGCGCAGCAGCAGCAACTCCTCCTCATTCCAACGCGCAGCGGGGCCGCGCAGGGCGCCGAGAAGTGGCACCTCATCGAAGGGGTTGTTGATGGCCTTCAGGATCGATTGCAGCTCAATAACCTCCACAGCCGTCAGGAACCCCGTGCGTGCAGACGAGTAGCAGGGGATGTTCCGACGACGCAGCGCCTCCATCAACTCACCAGCAGTGCCAACGGTTGATCGAAGGAGAATACAGACATCCTTCCATGGCGGCCCGATGGACTCGATCATCTCCGCCACGCGCACCGCCTCTGCAGAAATGTCATCCTCCCACGGCGCACCGTTCATGGCTGGTGACTTCGGAACAATCTCCACGGTGAACTGCGGCGCGCGCGCGCGTGGAACATCGGTTCTGCCCGCGACAAACGCCTGCTCATCGTCGTAGTCCAGCCCCACGGACGCCTTTGTGAAGAGCTGCCTGAAGATTGTGTTCAGTTCCTTGAGCAGCAAAGGATGTGAGCGAAAGTTCTCACGAAGGTTGATTCGCGCATCGATACCGGGAGGCAGTCCACGCTCCATCACCTTCGACTGTTCATACCGCGCAAGGAACAACGATGGATCGGCCTGGCGAAACTCGTAGATGCTCTGTTTGACGTCACCCACAGCGAACAGGTTTCCGCCCCGCGCATCGTCGGAGGGACGTGACACACTCCGCAGGATCAGGTTCTGCATTTCATTCACGTCCTGAAACTCATCAACCAGCACATGGCGGAACTCTCGTCGATACGCCTGCGCCACGGGTGTCGCCTCACCGTTGTCATCGACAAGCACCTGCAACGCCAACCGCTCCAGATGCGCGAATGTCAGCCTCCGCTCCTGCTTATGCGCCTCGAACAGGTCGCGAAACCACTGCATGCCCAATTCAGTGACGAAAAATTTCAGGGTCTCCTGCGTTGAGGGGAAATCCAGCTTCAGTTGTCCGGCCGAGAACGCTTGGAGAGTTTCGCAAATGGAGCCACACTCATCCATCAGGCTCTTTCGGATCGCCTTGAATTTCTCGTCCGCCTCCGTCCCATTTCGCACGGGACTCTGATTCGGGAACGGCATTGCCGCGATCACCTCATCAAGACACGAGCAGGGATTTCCCCCTGCGATTGCGTCACGGACGCACTGGTGCAGTTCACGAATGTGCGCGTGTTGCTTCTGCAACGATGGATGCAATTTGCTCGCATCATGGCGAAGCGCGCGAGCCAGCAACCTCTCAAGCTTCTCAAATTGTTGCAGCAGGTGCCCCTCGATCAACTTCATCGCCGCGGCAGAAGGCCCTCCATCCTCCCCGGGAGCTGCGAGTCTCATCGCGTCGTCACAAAATTTTCCAGGATTGGGAAGCGATGAAAGGAACGAATGAAACGCGATGACGTGATCCAGAAGGCGACCGACACCATCGAGTGGATTGAATTGCGCGATCAGGTTGCGGAAAGCTTTGTTTTCCTGCTGACTTGCAAGCGCCTCCTCGATCTTGTTGCGCAGGAAATCGCTACGGAACAACCGTTCCTCCTGCTCCGACATCAGGTCAAAGCCCGGAGCCAGTCCCGCCTTGTCAGGGTGGCTCGTTATCACAGAGAGGCAGAAGGAGTGGATTGTCGAAATCGCCGCGCGCGGCAGGATCGTCAGTTGACTCACAAGGTGATCGCGCATGGAGGAATCATCGCGCGTTTCCAGAAGTGCGTGCTGGATGCGCTCCACGAGGCGCGTTCGCATCTCCAGCGCAGCCGCGCGCGAAAACGTCACCACCAACAACTCATCCAGCGAGCAACGATGCGGCCTGATTGTGAGAAGGCAAAAAATTCTCTCAACGAGCGTGGCGGTTTTTCCCGCCCCGGCTCCCGCCGAGACGAGAAGGTTGCGATCGACCGTGTCGATGCTGAGTTGCTGGGCCGGGGTGAACTTTCTCATGATGCCTTGTTCAGGAGTTCCAGGACGGTTTCCCGGCGAACCCACTCCTTCACGCGGGCGGGATTGATCAGAAAATCAACCATACAGATCGGCTGGTAGCTACAACGGGAACAAGCCGTCTCCGTGCCGTAGCGCGAAGGCGAAACCGAAGCCTCCCCGGAAACGATCGCGCGCCCCGCCTCCTCCACCTTGTGCACCGTGCGGTCCAGCAATGCATCAAACTCTGAATCACTGATGGCTGTTCCCCACCCGCGCGGTTTCACCTCGGGATCGCCGGCCGCCCCCTGAATGGGGGTCATTTTATTCCACTCAGGCTTCTCGTGGAATCGGCGCAATGCCGAGGAACGGAAAATCCCCTGATACTTGTGGGATTTCTCATCGGGTTTCTCATCAGTATTGCGCGGGACAATGTTGAGGTACAGCGCACCTGCAACACGATTCCCCTCCCGCGCATCGCGAACGGCCAGAAGGTAGATTGGAAGCTGCAAGTTGTCGCCTCCATTCCACGCCTGAAAATCGAAGCTCATTTCGCCGAGCTTGTAGTCAACGATGGCATACTCGCCGGGCAAAGCGCGGTTCTCATCAAGGCGATCGATCTGGCCACGAATCTCATAAGCCCATCCATCACCGGGCGAAGCAGGCTTGTATGCGCACAGGCCGACTGCCTGCCCCTCCGTGAGGCTGATCTCTTCCGCAATGGGCGCGTATGGAACTTGTTGGAAGGCATCGCCAAGCCACTTTACCAGATCGCGAACAAACTGGTCGACGTTTTCAAAGACAAGTTTTTCCGACTCGTTCGCCAGGATGCCGGTTTGCTGGAGATGGGTGAAGGGCTTCTCCTTCGCGCGCTGGTACACCTCTTCCAGTTGTTCCGGCGTGACTTCCCTTCCCAACCACTTCCGTTCCCGCAACAACCGCGTCGCATTTCTCAGCACCGCGTGTGCGTAGATTCCGGCATCCGTCCGTTGGAAGTTTGGCGCGACAAGCTCATTCGGCCGCAGCAATGAACGCACATAGTGCTGGAAGGGGCATCGCCCGAAGGATTCCAGGCGGCTCGCGCTGGCAAGGAGCCGGTGATTCATGAAGGCGGCCAGTGTCGTGGCGGGAAGCGACGCGCGATTGCGATTCGTGGCGGCGGAGCGCACCGCCTCGCACTCCTGAAGCTGGCGGTGAATGATCCTCCCGTCCGTGCCTGATGGCTCTTTCACAAAACGATGGGTTTCATCCACGTTGCGCAGGATGGATGATTCCAATTCCCTCGGCCGCCATGCGCGGGTCGCAGCATCAAATGCGTCGGCCTCGCGCACAATGATCGATGGAAAGCGCTTCGCGATGTCACGCCAGTAGGGCGACACCGCCTGCATCTCACCGGATCCGTCGGTGCGCGAACGCAACAGGATGAGGCGCTGTGACGCCGCCGTCACGGCCCGATAGGCGAAAAGCCCCTCCCTGTCGAACTGCCTTCGTGCTCCCGGCTGCACGTTGAATCCCATTTCCTCCATCAAATCGCGCTCGCTGTCGTTCAGCAGCGTGCGATTCGTCCCCACCCTGGGAAAGATTCCCTCGCTCAACCCTGCGACGATCACCAGTTTCAATCTTGGATAGCGGGATCGATCCACCTGCCCCACAAAAAGTTGGTCGAGCATCGGCGGAATCCGCGGAAGCGACATCTGCCGAAGCGACGCCAACGTCAGATCCCCCGCGACCGACCATTCAACCTCCTCATCGCCGGCGGCTTCTGCGGCGGCCATGAACAGTTCACCCATGCGAGCCAGGATTTTCTCCTCCTGCTCGTCCAATCCCCGCCCACGAATCACCTCATCAACTGTCTGGCAGAGTGCGAACACGAAATGCCGGAGCGGGCCGTGTGTCCTTGATTCGACATACAGCCTGTCCGTGAAGGATCGGATCACGCGCAGGATCGCGCGCCGCGTCGCATCGATCACGGGCGGCAGCGGAACAGGCGTCATGTCACGCTTCTCATCATCGTCCGGCGCCACGCGGGAAGGCGGTGGCTTCCATGGTTCGTCCGCATGCCAGTCGCGCTGCGATTTGGGGTATTGCAGGATGTGGTTTTCCAGTCGGTCCACGTGCCGCCGCTCCAGTGGAAGCAGGCCCGACTTTGCGAGTGCGATTCGTGATTCAACCTGGGACGGATACAGCGCGCATCGAACCAGTGCCTGAACGCCCGTGATCAGCGGATGGTTTTCCAGCGGCTCCGCGCGATCAATGAAGACGGGAACCTTCAGTGTCATCAGCATGTCCTGGAGCGGTTCCGCATACATTTCCAGGTCACGCGCCAGGATTGCGATGTCCCCCGGTGCAAGGCCGTTCTCAACCATTGCGCGGGACGCAAGTTCTGCCGCCAGGCGCGCCTCGTCCAGCGGTGTCTCCGCGCTCCACATTTCGATCCCCTGATGCGATGCGCTTTCCACAGGCTCCGGTGACAGGAACTTCTGTTCCAGAAACCCCAAGGCATCGGTTGAAAACCGACTCGCCCCGCGTGAAGTGATCATTTCCGCTGTGATGGGCCCCACGCCGTTTTCGCCCAGGATGCGCCACAGGCGCTCGCTGCACTTGCGCACGGCTGAAAACACCGCGGCGCGTGGCTCTGGTTCATCCAGGTTCGCGCGCTCCCCCAGCATCGTGATCGTCGTGCGCTCGCACTTCCGCGCCAGCGCAACCAGAAGCTGTTCCTCCACGGGGCTGAACGTGATGAACCCATCGACATAGAGATGCGCACCCTGGAGCAACTCCGTCTTCACAACCAACTCCGCCAGGCTTCGCAACGTATCCTGTGGATCCTCAAAGCGGCTGGCGACGATCGCCTCATACTCCTCCAGCAGGCGCGCCAGGTTGTTGAGCTTTTCCGCCAGCAGCGCTGGTGGATACTGGTCCTCGCGCGTGGAATGGCGCTCCACCGCGCTCGCGGCCTTGCGCAAGTCCTCGATGCTGATCGCCTGCTGCCTCGTCTCTGAAATGAAACTTGCGAGCGCCTCTTCCAACCCCTCCGCCGCCTCCAATGCCCCCCTACCATCCGCCTTTGCCTTGGTAACCAGAAGCTTCGCAAGCACGTCGCGATGCACCCGTGACAAGCGGGCGCGCTGCGGCGCAGGGACCTGTGCAAAGACGAACTCCGCAAGGCGCGTGAAGCTGAGGACCTGGGCCCGCGTGTAGCCCCGCAGGCCACTTTCCAGCAGCGTGCGCTCCGCCTCGTAGGACCCCTGCTCAGGCACGAGGTAGATTATGGGCGCCCCCAACGGGTCACCCGCACAGGCCGCCGCGATCTCCCCGCAGCAGCGGTGCGTTTTCCCCGCACCCGATGGACCTATCAGGAATCGCACGGACATGATGCCCCCTACGCTGCAAACTTCAAGGTGTGCCGCAAGCTTTCTACGCGCTTCATGGGAATTTGTTTCTCTTGCGAGCGCGGGTCCCATGCAGTGACATGGGGGACTTTCCGCTGCGGGTGAATTTCGCCTTGTTCGACAACCTTCCCATCTTCCCGATCGAAACCCCTGCCCTTCGCGCTGTTGAAATGACTCCCGTGCAGGTGCAGGGCCAGCACATGATCCTCGTCCGTGACCCTGCCGGCGTCATCGAGGGTGCAGCCCTGCTCGTGCCCGACCCGCTCCTGATTTATTTTTTCCAGATGGCCGACGGACAGACAACGCTGGGGGAAATGGCGCAGAAGGCGACCATGAACACAGGCCAGATCATTCCCGCAGGAATGTTCGAGAGCATGGCCAAGCAGTTGGACGACGCGTTGCTGCTCCAGTCGGAGAAGTTCCGTGCGGCCCTCATCAGGAAGTACGAGCAGTTCATGGAATCACCCACGCGCCCCTGCAAGACCATGCAGGCCAACGGCGCGGATCGCCTGGCCATGATGAAGCAGGTCGGCGATGAGTTTCGCCGTCACCGCATGAGCTCCATTTCCCCACCGCAAGCAATGGACCTGCCCATGGGGAGCGTGAACGCCATCCTGTGCCCGCACATCGACTACGCGCGCGGCGGCGAGGTTTACGCATGGGCCTACCGCGCGCTCAAGGAGCATGGCACCGGCGCGCGCACCTTCATCATTCTCGGCACCAATCATCGCCACACGCACAATCGCTTCATCGGAACGAGGAAGAATTTCGACACACCTTTCGGCGTTGTTGAGACGGATCAGGCGCTGGTGAATGAAATCGCAACCGCCTACGGCGACGATTTTTTCCGTGAAGAGTATGTTCACGCGGATGAGCACACCATCGAGTTGCAGGCCGTTTACCTGAAGCAGATTTTTGCCGATGAACCCATCAGGATTGTTCCGATCCTTGTGGGATCCTTTGACGACCTGCTGGAAACAGCAGGCTCACCACCCGGCCAGGACGAGGAAATCTCGCGCTTCACGAAGATACTGCGCGACGTGCTGGACAAGCACGGTGACAAGGTTGCCCTGATCGGTGGCGTCGACCTGTCGCACTGCGGCCCTGAATTCGGAGACGAGCAGGTCAACGATGACGCACGCGTGAAGGAGGTCGAGGCGCGCGACATGACGGCCATCGCGGCCATCGAATCAGGAGACCCCGACGCATTCTTCGACGTCTACCGGGATGACCTGAATGCCTTCAAGGTTTGCAGCATCGGCACGATCTATTGTGTGCTGGCGGCGATGCGCGGACGGGGAACCCCAAAGGTCCTCAAGTACAATCAGGCCAACTCGACCGACAAGAACTGCCTCGTCAGTTTCGCCAGCATCGCCTTCATCAAGTCCGGCGCGGAAGCAAAGCCGAAGTCACGCATCATCCTGCTCAACACCTAGCTCGATGCGGGATAGCCTCGTGCGGCCTTCTTGTAACGAAGGAAATCCTTCACGATGGCAACGCCACCGATGGGCTTGAAGCCGCGCCTTCTGTTCTCGCTGCCAATTTGAAACAGGATCTCAAACTGACGGAACAGCACGCGATACGCCTCAGTGAGCTTCATCTTCGCATCCCAGATGTGCGTTGCCTCCGCCGCGGCCCCGTTGATCTCCACCACGCGGAAGTTCTCCCCGCGGAGGAATGATTCCAGGTCACGAAACTTCACGTCGTAGCGGCCAAAGTAAAACTCAGGCATCGAGTCGGAAATCTTCGCGAAGGCGTCGCGCAATGCCTCCGTGATCAACGGGGTCCCATCGCGAAAGATCGCTCCCTGACAATGGTTTCCAGTAAATATCAGTTGGAAAACCTCCCCCTCCGGAACAATCCGGTCCAACACCTCGGAATGCCGCCGGAAGTAAAGTTCCGAGACAAGACGTGCACGCTTGTCCGCCTCGATCAACTGCCGCAACGTCCGCGTTCCATCCCCCGTCACGGAGGGAAGTTCCTTGAGCGTCAACGACAGCAAATGCCCCCGCTTCTCACTCGGCAAGCGATGATAGAGCACGCCCGCCTCGTGCGGCAACGCCACCAACTCCTGAATCAGCATCAGCACACCCGCGGGAAGCCCATCAACGTACCGTCGCAGCGACTGCTGGTCCGCAATCCGCTGCACCCCAGCGCCGCGCTGTCCCTCATCGGGTTTTCCAACGACAGGAAATCCCAGGCCGTTCAACTCCATGCGGGCCAGCAACTCCTCGAAGGACTCCCCGGTCGACTTGTCGTGGATGATGAATGTGGGAATGACACCCCGATGAACATCCGGAACAAGCGACAGGATCTGAGATTTCGATTCACGGCAGATGCCCCCGGAGTAGATCGAAGGATTTGCCAGCGACGGGAGGCTGATGCTGCGATGGCGGATCGCCAGCCAGGCGTAGTAGAAAACCACGGGAATGTAGAACAACGCCGGATGCCAGAATTCGAAGACCGAGGCCACGGCCTCTGGTTCGTCCACACCCGTCGCAGCCTTCCTTCTTCGGCGCCTTTGTATATATGTATATATAAGAAAGACCAGAAGGATCCCGCCAATGATTGCCCACTTCATTTCGCCAAGCAACGGCAGCACCGCCTCGCCAACGCGCGAGACAAGGTACAGCAACAACGTCGTCCACACGAGCGATGCGGCCAGCGTCGCAAGGAGGAAGCGCGTGACGGACGCATGAATCATCCCCGCCCCCACATAGGTGGGAATGCGCGTTCCGGGCAGGAATCGCGACAGCAACACCGCGACGAAGAGGTTGTCATCAATCACGCTCCGCGCGCTCGCCAGCCGGGCGGCGGAAATCCATCTCTTCCTGAGAATGATCGGCCTAAAGATCCATCCTATCACGTAGAGGCCGAAATCGCCGATGGAAATTCCCAGCGTGAGGCCAATGAGGGCCGTTCCAAACGCCATCCTGTGGTCCGCCACCAACAGCCCGCAGCCAATGGTTGTCGGATCCTCCAGGATGAACGTGCAAAAGGCCGCGAGCGCCGCCTGCTTGACGGGATCATCCGCAAGCGTGCCAACAATTCCAAGTAACTGTTCGAACATGTCTGGATGCGACAGCGTTAGCCGGACGCCTTGTCATTTCCGGTGGAGTTCTTCCACGCCACGGTTGAGTAGGCGACACCAAGGTCAGCGGGCAGGGTGACTCCCATTGCGCGCGCCAGCACCTTCACCACCGCCACATGGTGGATGCAGTGGCTCATCAGGAACAGCAGTTCGCGATCAATCGTGGACGTCACGCGCACGGCATCGCATCCCGGTGCGGGAATTTGGCGAATCGTCACCACGCGCGTCAGGTTCGCCCCATCCAACCTGATGAGCGCATCCACGACCTGCCTTGCCACGTCATGAAAAACCTGCGGGTCCGTTTCCAATAACGCGTTCCTGTCCCGCGCGTCGTAGTTTATCTCCTCATCCTCCAGCCCACGAAAAAAACAAAGGAAGTGATCCATGCAATGGCGCATGTGCGCCCCGATGGAGGAATGATCGCTCACCGCGACCGCATACTGATCCGCCGTCAACGCACCCACGAGTCCCCGCGCCTGTGCGCAGGAATCCAGGCAACCAGCAATTGATCCGCTCTGGACTGTCGATGTCATCGCTTGCCGCGGCGTTGAATCCATGGAACTCTCCGGGTGGATGCGTTCAAGGCTTTCCCCACCGTGGGAAGTCGCGGACGACTGGCAAGGCAATACTTCGTTCCCGGAGTTCCGAATGGCATCAAACCACACCTCACAATCCCTTGCGGGAGAGGTCGCCCTCGTCACGGGCGCAGGCAAGCGCATTGGAAGGGCCATCGCCCTGGAACTCGCTTCCGCCGGCGCGCGCATCATCGTGCACGTCAACGGCTCCCAGTTGGAAGGGCGCGAAACAGTTTCGCAGATCACAGCCTCGGGTGGAAGTGCGGCCTTCCTTCAGGCCGACCAGCGCGACGCTGCCGCCATCGAACGCGCCTGCGAAAACGCCACGACATTTTTCGGACCCGTCACCATCCTCGTCAACAGCGCAGCCATCTGGCCCAAGGTCGCGCTGGAGCACACCACCTTGGAGGACTTCGACAACGCCCTCGAAACGAATCTTCGCGGGCCATTCTTTTGGGCACGGCACCTGGGATTGAGGATGAAGGCGCAGGGGCGGGGCTGCATTGTGAACATCGCAGACGTTACTTTCGACCGTCCGCGCGTGGAGTGCATCCCCTATGAAATATCAAAGGCGGGAATCGTGAGCATGACCTACGGCCTGGCAAAGGCGCTCGCGCCATCCGTTCGCGTGAATTGCGTCGCGCCGGGACCAATCGACTTTCCCGTCAACTACAGCAGCGAGGCCGCGGGCAAGGACGTCCGCGCGACACTGCTTGGTCGCCGCGGCGAAGCACGCAATATCGCCCACGCCGTGCGTTTCTTCTGTGAGAATGACTACACCACCGGCGCAGTACTGCCAATTGATGGTGGGTATCGATTTGGAATTTGAAGGATGCGGTCGTCCATCACCACACTACCCGGCCACATCCAAATCCTTGTACAGGATCTTCTTTATCTCCGGGAAGTCAGGACGATCGTGGAGCAAATACTCCAACTCATCCAACAGCAGGTGGTAGAGGTTTGCATGGCGCCCCACCAGCTTTTCCTTTCCATCCTTCAACCTTATCGTGTTCACCTCCAACTGATGCGTCAGCAGGATGATTTCACAACCCGTCGACTCATTTCCAATGCGCATCCAACCTGGGCGAATCGTGGAGCCACTCACATGCCTGCCCCCGATCCTTAGGTTCCCGTCATCCTCATCCTCGAAGGACAGTTCGCGCGTCAGCACGAGAAAATCCTGATAGGCGGGATGAAGCCGCGAGGAGAACCCAATGGGCAGTTCGCCCGCAACCGGCGCTCCCTGTCTCTTCTCCAGGATCGCCAGAAGTTCCAGCACACGCCGCTTCGCCTCTTCCACCGGCAGGTCGGAAAACAGCGTCTCCTGAAGGCCCTGCGGCTCCTTGTCGTCGCTCCCCGATGAAGCCTTGGGACGCATGAATACCTTGATGAAGAATGCACCAATGACGATCGCGATTCCCACGATGGGGATCCAACCCCCATGGATGACAAAGGTTTCAAAACTTGCACCTGCAAGCGTCAGCATCGATCTCGTGCCAACCCGGAGGCGTCAGACATTCTGCCCCACCGCGCTCACGGGCGCGCCGTTTCGCTTTTCCTCAATCGTCATCGCATCAGCGGGCGGCACCGTCCTGCGACGACGGCGCTTCGATCCGAAGAATGTCATGATGATGATTTTCAAATCCAGCCACAGCGACCAGTTTTCGATGTAATACAGATCATAGCGCAACCGCTGCTGGATGCTCGTGTCACCCCGAAGGCCGTGCACCTGCGCCCAACCCGTCATGCCGGTCTTCACGCTGTGCCGTGTCATGTAGCGCGGAAACTGCTCCCGAAAACGCTGCACATACCAGGGGCGTTCGGGCCGCGGCCCCACGAGCGACATGTCCCCGCGCATCACATTCCACAACTGCGGCAGTTCATCAACGTTCCAGCGGCGCATCCACCGCCCGATCGGTGTGCTGCGCGGATCATCCTGCCCGCCCCAGCCGGGGCCCGCCTGCTCCGCGTCCATCCGCATCGTGCGAAACTTGTAGATGTTGAATTCCCGCCCATCGATGCCCAGCCGTGTCTGCTTGTACAGCGCCGGACCGGGCGACGATCGCTTCACCAGCGTCGCGATCACGACAAACGCCGGTGACAGCAGCACCAACCCACAGAACGAAACCACCATGTCGATGACGCGCTTCACGGAAGCCTTCGCCCCTTGCAACCGCGTCTGCCGCATGGAATAAACGGGAATCCCCGCAACTTCGTCATAGTGAATCGTGCTGCGCATCATTTCCACCAGCGAAGGCACGAAGTTCACGCGCGCTGTTTCCTTCTCGCTGTCCAGGAAAAGCTGGAAGAACGTTTCGTTCGGGATGTCCGTCTGCGTGACGAAGACCTCCTCCACGCCGTTGTCGCGAATAAGCCGGCGCAGGTCATCCTCGGTGCCGAGCACCGGCACGCCGCCGATGGTCTGCCCCACGCGCTCCTCTCCCAGCGAGATGAATCCCACGAGTTCATACCCAAGTGCCGGCTGTGACTTGCAACGCGCCGCCAACCGCAGCGCCACCGGCCCGGTTCCCACCACCAGCACGCGGGTGCGGGCGGCACTCGTCAGCAGGAAGCGCGAAATGAAACCCTGCGCCACGGTGCGCATCACGATCAGCAGGAGTGAAACCAGGACGAAGGAAATGGGATAAAGGATGCGGGAAACATCCACACCGCGAAAGAAATAGTTCCGTACGGCGATCAGCAACATCGCCAGTAACGACGCGTGCAACATCCTTCGCGCGCGGTTGAAGCTGATGATGCGTGGATGTGGCGTGACCGCGCCGGAAACCTGAAGGCAGATCATCCACAGGAGAAACGCCCACCAGAATTGCTGCGGGTAGTTCGCCGCGATCACTCCGCCGGGAAGCACCCCGCTGTGAAAGCGCATCCAATACGCAAGCAACAGCCCACCACCCACGGCGATGGCATCGCTCAGGTACTGCATGACGACGAACTGGTCGCGGGACCGCCTTCTCACGCGAAAAACCTCATCTCATCTTCGATCCATTGGCGCAGGGATTCCCGGAACCGCACGGGTGAAAAATATTCCGCATGTGCGCGGATGACGCGGGGATCGAATGCACCATCGTTGTGTGCCAGCATCACACGAGCAAGGGCTTTGACAGAAGGCTCCTGAAAAAATGTTCCTGTCCTTCCTTCCACAACCGTCTCCAGGGCACCACCCGCCGCAAAAGCAATCACCGGCCTGCCACACGCCTGCGACTCCAAAGCCGTGATTCCGTAGTCTTCCGTGGCAGGATAAAGCAAGGCCCTCGCCCGTTGGTAGTAGCGTGGCAACTCCTCATCCGAAACATGTCCCGCAAACTCGACGCTTGGTCCCGCAATCTGCCTTAGCCGTGCTTCCTCCGGGCCCTTGCCAACAATGACAAGGCGCTGCTTTGTCAAGTTGGCCGCCTTGATGGCACGATCCACCTTCTTGTAGGCAACCATCGCAGCAACAACAAGGAAGTAGTCATCGGGGGGATTGAAGTTGGGAACAAAACGACCAAGCTCGACAGAGGGAAGGATCACCTTCGCTTCCCTCTGCCAAAATCGCCGGATCTTGCTGGCGATGTGAGCGGAATCGGCCGCGAAGGAATCGACCCGCTCGCAGCTTCCCACATCCCATCGTTGCAGCGGCGCACGCGCAAGGTGCAGCGCCGCATCCTTCCACCAGGTGCCGCTTTGGTAATCCCGGAAGTGATCCCAAACATACCTCATGGGCGAGAACACATAGGAAAGGTGCTTCCCTTTCGCAGGCGCGAACGCCCCCTTCGCGACGCAATGGCTCGTGGAAAGAATCAAGTCGTACTTCGCCGAGGGAACCTGGCGGATTGCCAGCGGCATCAGCGGCAGCATGTTCCGATAATTCTTCTTCGCACCGGGGAGGCGCCCAAACGGCAGTTCCGTCACATTCATCGCGCGGATGGATGGGCTGACCTTCTCCGGCTCATAGATCAGCGTGTGCACATCAGCCTTGGGGAAAAGCGCGCAGAAGTGCTCCAGCACGCGCTCGCCACCACGCATCCCATTCAGCCAATCGTGAACGAGCGCGATTCTTGGGCCGGATGAAAGAGGTGAAGCCCCATCATGGTGTGGGGGGTGGGACTGATCGCCCACCGCTTCCCTTGCCGGAAGGGCATTCTGTCCGTTCGCCTCTGTTCCAATCCGCGTCATGATCCGGAGCAGCCATGCACGGCCGGGCCTGCCGTGCCACTCGCTTTTTGCTCGTGGCGCGCCAAAAAAAAACGCCCGCCGTCTCCGGCGGGCGAAAGCTCATCCCGGAATTCCAAACGCATGCTCAGTTCGAGCGATAGTCCTCGCCCGTGCCGACCAGATGGTGGCGGAACTCAAATTCCAGAAGCGTGTTGTTGAACTCGTTCAGCGCCACATCCATTGGCTCCACGCCGTCTTCCTCATACATGGAGTTAACGCGCTGCTTGTTGATGTCGCGGGCGCGGCGGGCCACCAGATTGACCATCATGTAGGTGCCGTCACCGTCGGGAAGGTTCGCTTTTGTTTCGAGGGCCATGCAAATTATCTCCTTACAAGGGCGCGGAGTTTTGGTTGGCCACTGGCGCCAAGTCAAGGGCGATGGGCGGGCACCGGGCGGCTTGTTTTTGGCCTTTCCAACCGGGGCACCCTTACTGTCACTAACGCCGGGCCGGAAAAAAGGCGATGTCAACAGGATGCCAAGCCACCCGTCTGGAAACAGGAGATCGCCACCGGTGACCCCAAAGGAGATTCAAATGATCAAGCTCGGAAGGGCCTTCGCTGGCTCCGCCGTCAAGAAGCTTCACACCGCTGTCCTGGCCGCCGCCCTCATCGCCCCAACGGGATTGTTCGCGGCGACGGACATGTCCAAGCAGATTCCCAACAACGCCCTGATCGCGGGTTGGACGAATGACGCAAATGCCCTGCGGGAAAGCGCCAAGGTCAGCCCCTACGGCAAGCTGTGGAATGATCCTTCGATGGAGAAGGTGAGGCAGCGCGTCGAGGCCGAGTTCAAGAAGATGCAGGAGGAACGCGGCGAGAAGGAATTCACAGAACTTAGCGAAGTCATCGACCTGCTCAAGGGCGGCGTCGGCTTCTACCTCAAGCCACAGGGTGGCGAATTCGACACGAAGAATCTCACCTTCACGGCGATTGCCGAAGTGGACGAAAAAGGAAAAGCCTGGCTGGATGAAAAGCTGAAGGACTTCGGCAAGGACGTGAAGGACGCAAAGAAGGACAGCTTCGAGACAAACGGCGTGACTGTCTACCGCGTGAAGGGCCTGACCGCCGGCGGCGCCGACACCCCGGCACCGGACCCCGCCGTTCCCCCCGCGGCGGATGGCACCACCCCCTCGCCCGCCGCAACGCCTGCCACGGCCCTCAACGAAACAACCATGCAGTACGCCTTGGTCGACAACAAGTTCTTCGTGTTCTCTGACGCCAAGGATGAGGAAATCGTGAAGGAAGCCATCAACATGGTGAAGGCTCCCTCCGCAGAGAAGGGCCTCGCGGGCCGCGAGGACGTGAAGCTGGCCCAATCAAAATCACAGGCGCTCGATTCGCAACTGCACGTCTTTGTCGACACGGGCACGCTGCTTCGCAAGTTCATCGAAAACGATCCCAACGTGGAACCGGAGGTGCGCGAGAAGATCCCCACCACCGGGCTCTTCGACATCAAGGCGCTTCACGGAATCATGACCATGACAGAGAAGAGCATGGACATGGACATTGCCGTCTCCACGCCGGCGGAAAAGAACGGCCTCGTGAAGGCACTCTATGCGGGTGGCCCCACGTCGTTGAAGATGGTAAAGTATGTTCCCGCAACTGCGCTGACTTTCTCCTCCTTCACGCTCGACCTTGGGGCAGTGTATGATGAGACGTTGAAAATCGTGCAGGGCTTCCAGCCCCAGCTTGCCTCCATGGCGACCATGCAGATCAGCGGCGCATCGGCGCAGTACGAGGTCGACATCGTCAACGGAATCCTCCGCAACATCGCCGGCGAGCACATGGTGGTCACCTCCCCCCTCAGCGAGGAGATCAAGAAGCAACTCCCCCCCGGACAAGGCGCATTGATGACGAGTGACGCCTGTTACTTCGGCCTCAAGAACGGTGACCAGGTGCAGGCTTCGCTGAAGACGCTGCTGGCCAACCTGAAGAAGGATCCCGCCACGGCCGACATGTTCACGATGGAGGAGAAGGAAGGAATTACGGTTGTCTACCCGAAGACAGGCGAGGCCGAGGACGGACCGCTCAAGCCCGTCATCGCCTTCAACAAGGACGCCATCGCCTACACGAACAACGACGCGGAATTGCAGAACGTGATCCGTGCGCTGAACGGCAAGATCGCGGAGCCTCTCTCTGCAACCGATGGCTACAAGAAGACCGTTGAGGGCATTTCCAAGGACGGCCTCTATGCCTTCACATACCAGCCGAAGGGCTCCGTGCGCGCGGGATTGCGGCAGATTTCGGAAATGGCAAGCCAGGGATTCTTCAACATGCTGGAAGGATTCACCCCCGACATGATTCCAGCACCGGAAGTTGCGGAGAAGTATTTCGGCGACTCCTTCTCAACCGTGACGTTTGAAGAAAAGCAGGTCTCCGTGAAGACACGCGCGCTGGCGCCCACGCCGAAATGACGTGACGCCGCCCCGCGGCCTGCAGCACCGTTCTGATCCATGACGATCTTGTACCTGAACGGAAAATTCGTGGAACAACAGGACGCCGCGCTCGATCCACTCGATCGCGGCGTCCTGCTTGGCGATGGAATCTTTGAGACGATTCGGTGCGAGGAAGGGCAGCTCCTCTTCCACAGCGCACATTTCGCGCGACTGGGCCGCAACGCGCGCATCATGGAAATTCCATGGAACGTGCACTCCGAGGAATTGCTCCAGATCTGCCAACAGTGCCTGGATGCCAATCAATTGGATTCCGCCCGCATTCGCATCACGTTGACGCGTGGAGAGCTTGGCTCATCGCCGGAAATCAACGCCAGCGCCACCGCCCCGACGCTGATCATCAGCGCCCACGCCATCAATCAGCGCATGATTGACGAGTCACGCGAGCGCGGATGGACGGCGCGCATCGTCCAATTTCCCCTCAACCATCGCTCCCCCTTGAGCGAAGTGAAGTCGACCAGCTATCAGGAGCGCCTGCTTGCCCGCATGGTCGCCAAGCGCGATGGATATGATGAGGGTGTGATGCTGAACACGGATGGCTTGCTGGCTGAAGGCGCGATGACGAACATTTTCATCGCACGCAGCGGCAAGATACTTACTCCACCCGTGGAGGATGGTGCGCTGCCCGGCATCATGCGCCTTCGCCTTGGGATGATTTCCGCGCGCCTCGGCTTCCTGTACTCCGAGGAATCATTGACGGCGTATGACCTTCTCACTGCCGACGAGGCGTTTTTCACGAACGCCATCATCGAGGTCATGCCACTTGTGCGGCTGGACGATAATGTCATCGCTGACGGCAAGCCCGGCCTCGTGTCGCGAAGGCTTCAGGAGGAGAACCGCAGGGACGTTGCCGCATTTCTCGCCCCGCTGCGCCGCGGTTGATTGACGTGGGCAGGGCGCTACTTTTCCCGCCGCCGCTGCCGTCCACCATCCACACGCCGACCGGCACGCATTTCGTCCCATGTAACGGCGCCGTCGCCGTTCTTGTCCAGATTGAGCTTCTTCATGCGCTCCGGAATCTCATCCGCGCTCAACCTCCCATCGCCGTTCTTGTCCATGCGCTTGAACATCGGGCCGGGCGTCACGGAACCCGCATTGGCACGCGTTCCCGGAATGCTCGTGTTCTGGTCAGCGGACTTTGGAATCTCCTTCTCCTCCGCCACCATCTTTCCGTGGAACAACAGCGACAGGAAATTATCATCGCGGAAGGACTTGCCGGCCAATTTTCCCTGCCGCACAACGACAAGCTTCTGATCAGGAATCATATAAAGGCGCTGCTTGCCCAGCCCCGCGGCAATATACATCGGCGATGAAACGATTTTCTGCGACACCATTCCCTCCAAGCCGTTCCCGGTGACAAGCGCCGGAAAGCGATCCTCCATGTCGAGCGCGTTCAGCCAGAAGGTCAGACCATAGCTGGGATTTACTTTCGTCCCCTCGAAACACGCCTTCAAATCTTTCGCAGCAATGATCTGTTTGCCATCTGCAACGCCCCCACGCACAATGAACTCACCGAACTTCGCCCACTCACGCGGCGAGACCCTCGCGCCCGAAGGCATCTGAAAATTGCCATCCTTCCCTTTCCGCCAATCCCCAACCTTCATGTGAAGTGGTGCAAGAATTCGCGTCTCCAAGTAGCCCACGGGGGTTTGCGAGGATGCTGCAAGCTTGCGTTTCAGAAGCTCTCCGAAAACCTGGAATGGGACAGGCCCATATTGGAATGACTTACCCGGCTTTGCAGCCAGATCTGTGTTCACCGCCTCGGCATAAACGGGCGGAACACCGATCGAACCACCGGGAAGGCCACTCGTCAGCGTCAGCAACTGGTGAATGGTGATCTTCGATTTCTCCGGGTCGGTCTTCCATTCCGTGATTGTGTCGGACACTTTCTCATCCAGTTTCAGCAATCCATCTTCCTGGGCGGCCACCGCAACAACACCCCAGAAGCTTTTCGTGCCGCTTGCAAGTTCAGCGGGCGTGTCCTGGGTCCTTCCGGGCGCGTAATCCTCGAACAGGACTTTTCCATCACTCACGACCAGAACCGCAAAGCCCTCGTGTTCGCGCGAATACCTTGCGGCCTTTTCAAAGGTCTCCTTCGTGATCGTCAGCGGCGCGGGCGTTTCCTTCGTCTTCGCCCCGGTGATGGTTGTCGCCTTCCGATTTTCGGCAGCGTTTGCATTTATCGCTGCAAACGCCAGGATGGTCACGAACAGTACCTTCGAAAAACGTTTCATTGTCAGATTCCCTTCACAAGTCCGCCGTCCACCAGCCAGTTCCCACCGCGCAGGTAGTCCGATTTCCTTGCGGAGAGAAACGCCACAAGGTTTCCAATGTCCGCCACATCACCAAGGCGGCCCGCAGGAATTGCGGCCACCATTTCGTCGCGCACCTGATCCTGCGTTTTCTGGAACTTCTCGGACTGCACCTTGATCAGGTGCGACAGCCGATCGGTGTCGAACCTTCCCGGCGCAATGGAATGGCAGCACACGCGATCCGCCGCCAGTTCATCGGTCAGCGACTTGATCAGGCCAACGATGCCGGGGCGGAATGTGTTGCTCAGCGTCAGGCCCGCGACGGGCACGCGCGTGGAGGAACTTGTGACGATGAAGAAGCGTGGCGCGGGACTGCGGCGCAGCAGCGGCAGCGCAAGTTGCAGCATGTACGCAGGCGCGGCCAGCAGCAACTTCCCCGCTTCCGACCATTGCTCCGGCGTCAGATCCTTGATGCCGCCCGCAGGCGGGCCGCCGCTGTTACAGACAATGATGTCCAATCGACCGAAATCTGTCTCAATGACCTTAAGCAGCGATGGAATCTCGCTCAGGTTCGCGGAATCCGCCTGGTGAAAATGCACGCGAACACCATGCTTTGCGGCGATTTCCTCCGCAGTCTTCTTCAGGGGATCGTGCGAGCGCGCCGTGAGGAAAAGATGGCAGCCCTCCGCCGCCAGCGATTCCGCAATGCCGCGACCGATCCCCTTGCTCGCGCCCTGCACCAGCGCAACGTGACCCTTCAGTTCCAAATCCATGGTCTTGATTCCCGAAATGTGTGATGGTTCGTAAACAACCGCGACTGGTTCCGAAAAGATCACCTCAATCCTTTACCTGCCGCCCATTCCCAACTCTTTCAACAATTCCCTCATCCTCACGCAACTCAACTGCCCCGGCGCAGTCGATTCGCCAAGGTATCCATACGTCAGGCAGGAGCCAATCAATGGAAAGAACACACGCGTGGAAAGTCCGCGCTGTCCCATGCCGATGATGCACACGGGGATTTCTTTCTGGCTTTCCTGAAGAAATGAAGTCAGCGTCCAAAGGTCATCCGCGCCGTTCACCATCGCGGCGACCTTCAGCACGTCCAGCTTCTCGTCTTTGGCTTTCCTGAGTAAACGCAGAAGCTGATCCAGCGGCGGCGTGCCCGCAAAATCGTGGAAGGAACCGATGGCCGTGACGCCGTGTTCGCGTGCCATGGCAACAACATCGCTGAGAATGTTGCTGCCAAGCTCCACATCGATTGCAGCGACATGCGGCAGCCCCGCAGCGAAAACCGGCTTCCTTGTGGCATCATCCCAAGTGCCGCCCTCCTCCTTCACGCGCAGCGTCAACAACGTCGGCTTCCTCCGCTGCGCGAAGGCGCGCGGAATCGCAGTCCACGAGTTGTCCTTCGTGTCATCCTGATGAAGGCGAATCTCCACCACATCGAAGGCATCCAGCGGCAATTGGTCCACGGGACCGAGCGCGCGAAGGCTGGCAACGGCACCGACGATTTGGGGTTTTTCAGGGGAAAGGGACAAGGGTGGCATAATCGCGACGGTTATCGGCCAGTATTCGGGACCATGTAAACGGCTAATAGCAGTTGCATTTTCCACGCCCTGACTTGGAAATGAAACGGGAAATGAAATGAGAAACGAAATCTTTGAAGACGCTATTCAAAATTTACAAAATACTGATTTTGATTGACTTACTTGAATACCGTCCAGAAATAACCTAGGAAATGAAACAGGAAACAAAACTTGACGATTCACTATAAAACGCCCGAAAACTGGATCGCTTATGAGCGGGGAAAAGTGCAGGAATCTCTTCTCCGATGCTGGGTCTCAATCCTGACTTTAACCAAGATGCCCCTGCAAAAATCGTGGGCCGATGAACTTCAACGGATTCAGTTAAAGCGAGAGGTGGCTGGTACCTCACGCATCGAAGGTGCGGAATTCACAGAAAAAGAACTGGATCGTGCACTGATACAAAGCCCGGAGCAGTTGGAAACCCGTTCTCAAAAGCAGGCAGCTGCTGCTCTCCTAACATATCGGTGGATTTCAGGACTTCCTTCGGATGTGCCAGTAGACGAATCCCTCGTGTTCGAGATTCATCGCAGAATCGTCTCAAATTGCGATGATGATCACTGTCCGCCCGGAATACTGCGTGGCCCGGAAGCCAATGTAACTTTTGGCTCCCCCATACATCGAGGAATTGAAGGCGGACAGGAGTGTACGCGTGGGATTCAGAAGCTGGTGGAAATGGCCAGAACGGAGTTTCGCGCCCACGATCCGATAATACAGGCACTCGCGTTCCACTACCATTTCGCAGCGATGCATCCATTTCTGGATGGAAATGGAAGAACAGCGCGAGCGCTTGAAGCGCTGCTTCTACAGCGGCTAGGATTGCGGGATACGCTCTTCATCGCGATGTCCAACTATTACTATGAGGAAAAAGCTGAGTACTTAAAAGCCCTCAGCGAAACAAGAGCGCGAAATCACGACCTAACTCCGTTTCTAGAATTTGCACTGAAGGGGATCGAAGCGCAATGCTCAACGCTTCTGAATGAAATTCAAGAACAGCTGAAGAAGGCGCTGTTCCGAAACACAGTGTCTGATCTTTTTGGGCGACTACAATCCCCTCGAAAACGCGTGGTTTCAAACCGTCAGGTTGAAGTTTTATATTTCTTATTGGAGCAAACACAAGGTGGGCAATGGTCGGATATTGAGGGAAGGATTCTGCTTTTTTATTCAGCTGTTCGAAATCCTCGCAAGGCCCTCTTCCGGGACATTGGATATTTGATCGTCATAGGCGCTCTTCTGTTAAAGGGAGAACCCGAAGCCGTCCTCTCGGTTAACTTGGATTGGCCGACACAAATAACGGAAACGGAGTTCTTCAAAAGCACAAAGAAACTGCCCAAAGGGAAAATCTTCGGATTTCTTTCGCGTTGATTTTCTGGTTTTCTCGTTGACTGGCCCCCATCCTCTCTGGCCCACTCCCCGCCCTTTGCCGGGAAGAGCCCCTTTGGGAGCGCCCGGCGCCGTTACGCTGAGCACTGCGTGACGTACATACCCTGACCCGGTCCATTGGCGACCACCTGACCGGGCCAAAACCATAGGGAGGTTGCCTTGGCAACTCGCAAGTACGAGTTAATGTTGATTCTTGACCCTGTCCGCACCGACGAACAGCAGGAAGAAACCCTACTCAAAATCGAAGAAGTCGTGACGAAGTACGGTGGAACCACCGACCGCCACGAAGCATGGGGAAAGCGCCGTCTGGCCTACCCGATCGGCAAGCGCCGCGATGGCTTCTACGCCCTCGTTTACTTCGACACGGATTCCACCACGGAAGTCCTTCACGAAGTCGAACGCTACTGCCGCTACAATGAAGACATCGTGCGCTTCATCGTGACGCTTGCCATTGTCGGCAAGTCCACGGGTGATCCGTCGCGCGCGCTTCAGGAAGACCGCTATCAACGTCCGTCCGGCCCGCCCCGTGGCCGCCGTCGTGACGATTACGTCCAGCAGCAGGCCGCCGCTCCCGTTGAGCAGGCCGAAGCCACACCCGCCGCACCCGCCGAGTAACGCAACTTCACCGTCAACCACGGGAGCTTTCTCATGGATCTGAACCGCGTCTTGATGATCGGAAATTTGACCCGCGACCCGGAAAGCCGGAGCACCAACACCGGCCTGAACGTGACCAAGTTCAGCATCGCGGTCAATGATCGCCGTAGTGGCAAGGACAGCGAAACGACGATGTTCATTCGTGTCGAGGCATGGGGAAAGACCGGCGACCTGGTCGCGCAGTACATGACCAAGGGAAGCCAGGTCCTCGTGGAGGGGCGGCTGAAGATTGACGAATACAAGGCCAAGGACGGAACGGACCGCAAGGAACCCGTCATCGTCGCGGATCGCGTCAGTTTTGGCGCGAAGCCCCGCGGCGGCGAGGGCGGCGGTGGTTCCTACGGCGGCGGAAGCAGCAGCGGCGGAGGCCGCACGCAGCCCTCCCTTCAGAAACGCGACGCGGCACCAGCCGAGGATGATCGCGGCCATGAAGGTGGCGGCACCGACGACGACCTGCCTTTCTGAACAATCAAGACAACCAACAACAACTCGCTCACCATAACGGAGATCTGAAAAATGTCTGAAGAAACACTTCAAAATGCACCCGCGGAAAGCGCGCCGCTTGAGGCAGTTGCCGAGTCCGCGCCGCAGTCAGACCGCGGTGGCCGCGGCGATGAGCGCCCCCGCCGTCGTTTTCCCCGCCGCAAGGTTTGCTACTTCCGCGTCACGAAGGCGGAAGTGGTCGATTTCAAGGACGTCAACGTCCTGAAGAAATTCATTTCCGAAAGCGGCAAGATCCTTCCACGCCGCGTGACCGGCACCAGCGCAAAGTTCCAGCGCCTGGTCACAACCGCGATCAAGCGCGCGCGCTACATGGCGCTCATTCCCTACACGTCGAATCATCGCTGATTCGCCAAGCCAACGGAGACAATCACATGGAAGTCGTGTTGCTGAAATCAGTGGACAACCTTGGCCAGGCCGGCGAGAAGGTGGATGTGAAGCGCGGATACTTCCGCAACTTCCTTGAACCACGCCTCATGGCACTTGTTGCAAATCAGGCGAACCTGAAGCTCGTTGAAAGCAAGAAGAAGCAGCTTGAGGCGATGGTCGCCCGCGAGACGACGGACGCGGAAAAGATCAAGTCGCTTCTCGAAGGACAGAAGCTGGAGTTCAAGCTTCGCGCCGGCGACCGCGGCCAGCTCTTCGGCTCCGTCACCTCCCGTGACGTGGCAGATGCCATCAAGGAGAAGCTCAACGTTGAAATCGAGCGTCGCCGCATCGACATGGAAAACCTGCGCACGCTGGGTGATCACGCCATTCGCGTTCGCATCTATACCGGCGTCACCGCCACCTTGAACGCGCACATTGACCGCCTGATCGTTGAGGGCGAGGAGCTTGAGGCTCTGGAAGCAGTCAATGCCCTCACCGCAGCCAAGTCCGAAAACGCAGCCGCCAACGCGGATGACGAATCCGAAGACGAGGAATAAGCGGCACACCGCAGCTTGTTCATCCATCAAGTACTGGGTACGGCGGGGAATCTCCCCGCCGTTTTTTTTGTGATGCTGCCTCATGCGTGCTTCGCGGCACTCCGCTTGCCCCAAATGCCCTCCAACTGTCCCAATCCACGCATGTCATTCCATTTCCCCTTCCTCACTCGCCTTTCCTTTCTCCTCATCGCGTTCTTGTTCGCCACTGGTTGCAAGGCGAAGGGCCCGCTTCTCTCCATGGACGATGCGCCTCCGCAGGTTCCCGCCGGGGTGCTTCCTGAGAACGCGGAGCTCAGGCCGCGCAATTCGCTGCTGTCCGCCGGCGGCGCCGTCCCCGCATTTGCGCTTCCAGACCAAAAGGGGAACACGGTGAGCGCGTCCGAAATCACCGCCTCAAAGGGTGCCGTGATCATCGTGGTTCCGAAGGACGCATCGCCGGCGGCGCGACCCGCCTATGCGTGGGCGCGCGACAACAACAACCTGCTGCGTTCGCGCGGCATCGAGCCGGTCATCATCGCGCCCAACTCGCCTAACGTGAACTCCGTGATTGCCATGCGTGAAAACCTTCACGTGGCGGTGCTGTCCGACGCGGGAGGCTGGGTTTCGCGCAGCTTCGGCGCGAAGGACACGCTTGCCGTGTTCGTCGCCGGCAGCGATGGCCGCATCCATTCCGCCAGCAAGTCACTACCCGATGCCGCCCAACTCATCATGGCGGCGGAAACCCTTCCTGCACAGAAGGACAAGTCCTTCTTCCTGCCGTGACAGTCGCAGAGATGTCTCCACGGCCCGCCATCATCATCGTTACGGGTGTCCTGCTGACGCGCGATCCGGGGGAAATCCTCATCGCATGTCGCAGGGGAAAACCTCCACTGGCGGGAAAGTGGGAGTTTCCCGGCGGCAAGGTGGAACCCGGAGAGGACCCGCGCCATGCACTCCGGCGTGAGTGCCGCGAGGAGATCGGCTGCGAGGTCGAAGTCGGCGACATCTACGAAACCATTTTCCATCGCACCGAGCGGGGCGACATCCTGCTGCTCTTCTATCTGGCGCGAATCGTGCACGGGGAACCACAGGCGCTGGACCACTCTGCGCTCGCCTGGGTGACGCCGCAGCAGATGCGGGAGTACGATCTGCTGGAACCGGACCGCCCACTCATCGATCGCTTCATCACAAAGTTCCCCAAATTCGCGGATCACGGAAGGTAAGCCATGTTCGGCAACAACGACATCATCTACGTGCCGCAGGGACAGCCACTCGTCTTTCACGATGTGTATCGATGGCGACGCTTTGAATTCGACATCGAAAGCCTTGGCCTGCGCATCCACAGCTCCGCCTTTGAGCAGATGACAGGTCGTATGAGGGGCGCCCTGGAAGTATCGCGCCACCATCAGGATTTCTCCCGCAGGTTTCCCACTGCGGCAAGCGACGTCGATGCGATGATCCACGATCTGAGCCTTATCAGCGGAGGGCTTCATGGCGAACTTCCCGCCTCGCTGAAGCATTTTCTCCTCAGCGATGGCGCGTCATGGTGGGTGAGGATTTCCGACAAACCTGCGGAGTCCTTTCACGAGGACGACTACGAACGCGTGCTGAAGCCTCTTTCCGGCGAGCGCGTCCCCTACCTCACATTTGGCGCGGTGGAAGTCCAGCGCCTCAACAATTTGGAAATTGCGCTGTCCGAGGAGGAGGAAGGCCAACTGCCCTTCGCGATCGACGTCCCTGCTGATCATGGGCTTGCGCGCGCGGTGGCCGATCCGCTGGCGCCACTGCCGCTCATCAGGGAATTTTGTGGCGTCCATGGGGCATCGGCCTTCGGCAGCACGCTCAACGTCACAACCACCTGTGAGGTCTCGTCATCACACCAGTTCTGCACGCCGATGGGGCGCCTTGGCGGGCATCTCTTCGTGACGCTGTATGTCCACTATGCCGTGAACGTGGAGACGCCCGTGATGGCCCGCATTCCAGAACAGGCCGTCCAGCACTACCTCACGCTTCTCGAAAAGTCGGGCTTTGAAGTGAAGAGCGGGGGAAACAATCACCGCATTCTGGCCCGTGGCGGCGATGTCGTGCACCTGTACGTCGGCTTGGACGGCAAGGAATCAGAAGGCATTGAAGTCATGCCGGCCTGCATTCTTGTCGCCTCCGCAGGCGGCGAGTTCGACCCGATGCAACGGGCCGAACTCCTGGAAGCCATCAAGTCCACGCCGACCTGATGGCGGCGTTGACGAAGCTTACCTCGCCAAGTTGAAGCTGGCGACATCCCCAGCGTCCCAGAATCCGTTGGCGTCCGTGTCATGCTGGGCGACGCGGGCGGAACTGGGCGCGGGGCGCAAACCCAACAATGTGTCGATGATTTCCGTGCGTGTTACAATGTTCGGTGTCGCTGTCAGCGTGGGTCCAATCGACGGAGACGGACTGGGCGACGGAGTCGGAGATATGGTGAACACAGGTGACACAGATGGTGACGGCGAGGCCGTCAGCGACGCGGTGGGTATGATGATCGGGCTGCTCGTGGGGGATGCGGATGGCGTCGCCGATCCGGCCGCCGTCGGCGAGGGCGTGGCCGTGGCGGACGCCGTCGGTTGACTCGTCGACGACGGCGAGGGCGAATGCGTCGGGGTTGCAGTCACGGTGGTCGTAACACTTGAAGGCGAAGGCGAAACGGTGGGCGTCGCGGTGGGCGTGGGGGTGATGCCAAGCTCCTGCACAAGCACGACGTTGTTGTCGAGCACGCCACCCACGCGGATGTAGTCCGTTCCGCTCACGCGCGTCGTCGCCACGGCCTTTGGCCCATAGGAAAAGAACGTCGAGGGAAAGAAGCTCACGAAACCCGTGTCGGTAAACGGAGTCAGTGGAACATTCCCGGCAATTCCAAGACCGCCCGCGATGGAGGAGGAAATGCCACCGGAATTTCGCGCCGCGTTCAGGCTGCGTGAACTTTGATCCGCATAGGAAACCGTCACATCCTTGTCAAAACGCGCGTTTATGAAGTTGTTTCCCGTCCTCTCCGAAACAAGGTACGGTTCCACGGTGATCGATGCGTGGCTCACGGATGTGGCGGCAGGAAAACTGGACTGCGTTTCCTGGTAGATCGTCCCGCCCGCCTGCGCGAACTGGATGTAGTTGATGAGTGCACCGCCGCCGGACACGGGCCTGAAGGCAAGGTGCCCAACGTAACCATTCGCGGACTGGAAAACGCTCTGGACGGCGAGGGCGGGGTCCTGCGCGCTTGCGACGATTTGCACGGGTGCACCAAAGAAGATGGTTTGATTTGTCGCGGCGGTGACCATGATCGCCCGCAGCGTATTGCTCCGCTGATAGACCAAGGCCCCTTGGATCAGGTAATCAGTCGGCCCGCCGCCGCTGTTCAATCCCTCCACCAGGTCAAATGTCACGTTCTGCTCGCCAAGGTCCGAGTCACTCGTCAGGTTCAACGGGGTGCCAAAGTTGTTGATGTTGATCGCGTCGGACGTGAGGAGATAAACATCGGAGTCAATCCCGCCTCCGATGTCATTTGAGACGTAGGCAACATGCGCCTGCACGTTCGAGCGCCCGCTGTGTTGCACCGCCGCCACCTGCGGGGAGAATGCAATCGTCACAGTGTCGGGGGTGATCTTTTGCGCAGCGGTCAGCGCGCCCCCTGCGGAAACCTTCGCGTAGAACACGGCATCGTTGGCAGGGATCGTTGGGTTCTTCCCCACGAAGACAATGTGCACGACACTGTTCCGATCCACGGAAATATCCGGCTCCGTGTAGGTCTTGTTATCCAGTGGTGAAACCAGCAGCGGCGCCGAAAAGCTGTTGGTTCCCACACCGCCTTCCTTCGTGTAAAATACCCCGGTGCCGCCGGAGGTGTTGACTGCCCGATAAATGACGTGAAGGCGGCCCATGTTGGCACCATACCGTTCCGCGAAAACCTGCACGTCTGTCATCGTGGTCGGCGTTATAACCAAGGGCGGCGATTGGAAGGAAATGGCAGGAGCGACTCCCGCAAGGAACAGAATGACAGTAATCAAAAGGGGGTAGCGAAGCATATCGTGGGAATTCCAGTGCGATGGGATCGCGGCAGAGGCATTAAGTCTGGGGCAGGGATGGCGTGTTTGTAAACCCCGTTGACTGATTCGGAAGGCAACCAATAGCAACCATTTGCAGGCAACTATTTTTCCCACTCCGCCATCCTCCTTGACAGGGCCTGAAGGACCGGAAACCATCGCCCTAATTCTATGTAGGTCATCCCTTTGTCGATTCTCAGTTCAGGAAAGGTTCCGTTCATGCCAGTCAGGAAACAATTTTTTCGATCAGGTTTCACCCTGATCGAATTGCTGATCGTGGTGGCGATCATCGCCATACTCGCGGCAATTGCCGTTCCCAACTTTCTTGAGGCGCAAACGCGCTCCAAGGTCAGCCGCGCGAAGGCTGACATGCGCTCCATTGCCACCTCGCTTGAAGCCTACGCAGTGGACAACAACCAGTATCCATACAAGCATGGGCCACTGCCGCCCGGAATATCAAACATCGGATCGATTGTGGGATCATGGGTTCCATCAGCCCTTTCACTTGATGGCTGCTCCATCACAACACCCATCGCATACATGACCGCTGTTCCGGAGGATGTCTTCAATCGCGGAAACAAGAAGCTGGCCGCCGCAGGACTTCAGCCTGGGCATCCAATCTACGGCTTCCGCTACTGCCGCGTCGTCAGCCGCCCTGCGGCTGGCATCCCCGCCAACTCCATGGCGGGCAACGGAGGGTCGGACATCAGTGGCACGGACCCATTCGGCCTCTCGACCCGTGCGGATCGCTACGGTCGCTGGTTCATGCTCTCATCGGGACCTGATCTGGACGATGATATTTTTGGATTCAACAATCAATACGATCCCACCAACGGAACGATTTCCAACGGGGACATACTTTACTCCCAGAAGAACGGGTTCAACGGCGACCGAATCTAAAAAGCCCTACACCACCCAATGCTTGCAGGCACGGAGGTCTTCCTTCGTGCCTTTTTTTTGTGATGCGTGGATGGACGGATCAAATCGCCGAAGATGCTTCCAGCGATTGACTGAATTTATCCCTCGCGAAAAGCGCGGGTACCATCCTCGTCGCGGCGACGTGAGTCTCCCGGCGGCGGCCTTGTCGGCTTCTCCTTGCGAAGAATGTCCTCACCACGAAGGACCGCGGGCGGTTCGTTGGGGTAGGTGATGAAGGAAACCAGCACACGCCCGTAATCACGCCACAAGTCTTCCGGTGCACGGCGACCCGCACCGCGCGGAAACTCCAGCGTGATGATGGGAATATTCTGTTCCACGCCCGCGTAGGAGCCAAGCGATCCCGGGCGGCTGCCGATCTGGTTTACCGGCAGGTTCACATAGTTCCCCATGTGTCGGGCGATGTCCTCACCCGGCCCATCCCAATCAATCGTCGAAAGTGGTTCGTGCATGGAGACGATGCGTGCCGGCTTGAAGCGATCGAGCACTTGCTTCACTGCGACGGACTCCGGTTCCGACAGCGGCTGTGGGCCGGAGCTTCGCCGCCATTCATCGCGATTGGACGCGGGGAAATTGCGATTCAGGTCCACGCGGTTCATGTTGAAGCGACGATCGTGATAATATCCGTCGGGGTTCACGACGGGCATCATGACGACCGTGCGATTGCTGAGCAGGTCCGGATTCCTGTCGAGGAAATCAATCAGCGCAAGCGTCAACGGAGTCCCCGCGTTTTCATTTCCGTGGATTGTGGCGAGGACCAGGATCACCTCGGGGCCGCTTCCCAAGGTCAGGACCCGCAGCGGGCGCCCCTCCACGGAGCGACCCACTTCCTCAGCCCGCGCGCGAAGGGGGTCCCTGCGCAGGTATTCCGGCCCTTTCGCACCGCAGCCCGTGAACAGCATCAGTGTCGCCATCAGGTGAATCATGTGGGTGGCCAGCCGGACATGCCGTGTTCCCTTCACGTAACCTCCACCACACGCAGGTAATTCGTGTGCCGCGTCTTTCCAATCGGAACCCCACCCAGCACCACAACGCGCTGGCCTTCGGAAATGGCGGCGTTTTCCCTCCCGACGCGAATAACCTCCTTCACCAGCGCATCCGTGTTGCTAAGGGCGAGTTCCTCACTCGACAACTCCCGCATCAGGCGTGGAACAACACCCCACGCAAGGCACATCCAGCGCACCGCAGCCTCGCTGGTTGAGCAGGCCAGAATCGGCATGCTTGGCTTGTAGCGCGATATGTGGAAAGCGCTGTACCCCGTTTGGGTCGGCACAAGGATGTGATCGGCGCGCAATTGCTCGGCCACCTGCACGGCGGAATGACAGATCGAGTTCGTGGTGTTCGGCGTGCCCCCCGCCTCGTCGAAGTCATGAAAATCGCGTGTCGGCTTCAGGTCGCGTTCCGCTTCCCATGCGATGTTGTTCATGACCTGCACCGCATCGATGGGATACTGGCCGGCGGCGGTTTCCCCCGACAGCATGACAGCATCAGTGCCATCCAGGATGGCATTGTAGACATCGCTGGCCTCCGCGCGCGTGGGGCGCGGACACGAGATCATTGATTCCAGCATCTGCGTTGCAGTGATCACCGGCTTTGCAAGGCGGTTGCACAACTGGATGATGCGCTTCTGGATCGCGGGAACCTGCTCCAGCCAAAGCTCGATCCCCAGGTCACCACGCGCGACCATCGCACCATCGGCGGAACGGATGATTTCCTCCAGGCACTGGACCGCTTCCTTCTTCTCAATCTTCACGAGCAGCGGGGCCGCGCGGCCAATGCGCTTCATTTCCTCCCGCGCAAGCGCAAGGTCATCCGGCGAGCGGACGAAACTGAGCGCGATCATGTCCGCCCCGTTTTCCAGCGCAAAACGCAGGTCCGCGCGATCCTTGTCCGTCAGCGCGGGAATCGGCAACTTGGTGTCGGGAAGGTTCACGCCCTTCCGCGATTTCAACACCCCGCCGTTCACAACCCGGCATCGCACATCCGCGCCCGCAACGCTTTCGACGCTGAAGTGAAGGCGCCCGTCATCCAACAGGATGCTTTCACCGGGCGTCGCGACCTCATGAAACCCCGCGAAGTTCACATTGAAACGATTGGCGGTGCCGTCAGCGGGTTCCGACGTGAGCGTCACCGAATCGCCCTCTTCCAACTTCGCCTCGCCCCCCTTGATCTCACCAAGGCGCAGCTTCGGCCCGCAGAGGTCCGCAAGGATTGCAAGGGGGCGCTTGATCTCTGCGGAGACCTCGCGAATCAGCGCAATGCGCGCCCGATGTTCCTCGTGGATGCCATGACTGAAATTCAGCCGGAAGACATCGGCGCCCGCCTTGACCAGGCCGCTGATGATTTCACGGGTGGACGACGAGGGTCCCAGTGTGCAGACAATTTTTGTGCGGACACTGCCCGCTTCACGATGGGGGTGGCGTAACATGGTCCCTTGATGACGCATCCTGACAATCCGGGCAACAGGGAACGGGCCGCGTTGGTTCTGAATTTCCTTTTTCTGCGCAACAATCCATTGTAGCCTTTTACCAATCCCGTGCGAATCCTCCTTCTTCTCGACGACTATGAAATCACCGCCTTTTCCCAGGCGGTGGTGCAGCATTGCGAACGGTGGCATGCCATGCGCCAGATCACGATGTCATCCGTGGCCTTCGGCCCAGCCGGGCCGCTGGAGGATCTGCTGCGCAAGAGCGGAATTGGAACGCAGCCTGTGCCCGCTGTGACGTGCCGTGATGTGATGAACCTGAATGCCGAAGGGAAGAAACATCTCTACACGAAGGACCGCCCGGACCTTGTCCTGGCCTTCTGCCGCTGGCCGGCGATGCCCGCTCGCTTGTTCCACGGCGGGAATCCCTATGTGCCGCTCCTACTAAGCCTCAATGATGACATGGCAGGCGCTCCATCGCCCATCGCGGTTCGCGTCGCGGGACTTTTCCGCGAACGCAGCACGCGCGGCCACCTTCTCAGGATCATCGCGCCAACGCGGAGGGAGAAAAAGGCCCTCCTCGCCGCCGGAATTCCGGAGGATAAAATCGCGCGCATTCCCCCCGGCGTAAACGCCGTGGAAGCATATCCGCTTCCCGATCACAAGCGTGCACGCTATCGCATGTTGATGGGCCTTCCGCATGACACACCGCTGATCGTCAGCATGTGTTCCCACGATGATTTGGGAATTGATGAACTACTGGAGATCATAAGGAAGGTGCTCGCCCAAGTCCCCACTGCAAGGCTCTTCATCTTTTCCGACGAGGCCGCCATGGAGGAAACGCGCAGGAAGATCGAGGGCTCCGGCGCCGCGTCTTCCATCTCGCTGGTCGGTGCAATGACGTCGATTCAATCGAAGATCTTTTCGTCCGCAGACGTGATGCTGCACGTTTGCGCCGGAGGTGGCGCCTACACACGTGTGGCGGAAGCGCAGGCCTGCGCCACGGCAGTGGTTGCCTACCGTTCCACCAGCCTCGACGAACTGCTCATTGACGGGGAGACTGGTGTCCTTGTCGATCGCGGCAACCATTCGGAAGCCGCCGCGCAGATCGTCGCCCTGCTCAACGACGGCGAGCGGAGGGCGCGCCTCGGGGCATCAGCACGCAACTTCATTCTCGAACATCATGAGGCAACCGGCAGCGCGGAAAAGTACGTCAAGCTTTGGCGCGACGCGGCGCCTGATGCGGACTGGAAAACCACGACGGGTTCGATCTCCCTGGAGGAATTGGACGCCATCCGGGAGGACATGCATTCCTCGACGCGAACTCCCCTGCCCACAAAGCGTTCCTTGAAGGGCAAGTTGCCTTGACCTGAACTTTTGTGCCTTCATCGTTTGGGCACAGGCGAAATCGGCGATGTCCACCACAACAGAACAGGCGCAGGAGCGGGCGCCGCGTCCCAGGAAAGGGGAGGCGGTTGAGGTGTCATTCGACGCGCTGGCGTTTGGCGGCGCCGCGGTGGGACGCCGGGAAGGCTTTGTGGTCTTCACCAAATACGCCGCGCCGGGCGACCGCGCCACGGTCCGCGTCCATCGCGCGAAGAAAAATTACGGTGAAGGGGAGTTGGTCGAGGTACTCCACCCTGCACCGGAACGCATCGCGCCCGTGTGCCCGTTGTTCACGAAATGCGGTGGCTGCTCGTGGCAGCATCTTCCGATTGAAACGCAGCGAACCTGGAAGGAGCGCATCGTCCGCGATTCACTCCGCGCGATTCCCGGTTATGAATCAATCGCCGTTCATCCGCTCATCGCCAGCCCCGACACGTGGCGCTACCGCAACAAGATGGAGTTCACCTTCGCGCGCTGGCCGAATGGAAGGCTGGTGGCGGGATTTCATCGCCCCGACAACTGGCGCGAGATTCTCGACGTCGAAAATTGCTGGCTGGCGCCGGAGCCGATGGAGCGCATCCTTCGCGCGGCGGTGGAGGAAGGCGTGCGGCAGAACCTGACCGCGTGGAACCCGAAGTCGCACGAGGGGACCCTTCGTCAGCTTGTCATTCGCCACAGCGTTGCAGACGATGGGTTTCTTGCGCTGATCCTGACGGGTGACCGCGCCATCGACTTCAACGAATTTGCCGATGCGCTGCTGCGCGTGGAGCCGCGCTTGAAAGGCGTTTCCTGGGGGCTTAACGCCGCGCAATCAGACGTGGCCCGCGCCAGCGACATCCTGGAATCGCGCGGACTCACCGTCCTTGAGGAAAAGCTGGGCGACCATACGTTCCGGGTTTCGCTGGCGTCCTTCTTCCAGACAAATTCGCGCGGTGCCGTGAAGTTGTATGAGGTCGCACGCGAGGCACTGGAGCTGACTGGAAGGGAACGCCTGCTGGATGCGTACTGCGGCACGGGAACCATCGGGATTTTTTGCGCCAACGCAGCAAAGGAAGTCTATGGCATCGAACTCGTCCAGGATGCCGTGCACGACGCGCGCGAGAATGCTGCGTGCAATGGACTCCAAAACACGATGTTCATGCCTGGTGACATGCGCGTAACGCTTCCCGCGATGATGAACTCGATTGAAGGGCGCATCGACCGCTTGGTCGTTGATCCCCCGCGTGGCGGAATGGAACGGAAGGCACTCGATCAGCTGCTTGCGCTCCGCGCGCCGCGCATCGCGTATGTTTCCTGCAATCCCACGACGATGGCGCGCGACCTGGTTCCAGCCATCGAAGCGGGTTACACCGTTGAATGGATCACGCCCGTTGACATGTTTCCCCAGACGTATCATGTGGAGTGCGTGGCGAAGCTGACGCTGAAGCAATGATCCGCGAACTCCTCAGAAATCGCGAATTGGTCCTCACGCTCGTGAAGCGCGACCTGAAGGTGCGTTACAAGGCATCGGCACTTGGTTTCCTATGGAGCTTCGGAAAGCCGTTGTTCCTGATGATCATCATGACCGCGGTCTTCTCACACATCGTCGGCATTCGCACGGAAATCCCCTACACGCTTCACATTCTCACCGCCCTGTTGCCATGGTTGTTCCTACAGGGATCGATTTTCGAGGCGCAGAATTCCATCCTCGCGAACGCAAACGTGGTGAAGAAGGTCTATCTGCCCACGGCGGCATTTCCGACGGCATCGGTGCTCAGCAACCTCATCCACCTGCTTCTGGCGATGATCATCCTGTTCCTTTTCATCGCGGGATTTGCATTCTTCCAAGGCCCGCAACTGCTGCCGGGATGGGAGATTGTCTTCCTTCCCTTCCTTATCATCCTCCAGACGCTGATGATGCTTGGCATCGCCTACATCGTCGCCGCGCTGAATGTTTTTTACCGCGATGTCGGATCGATTGCAGAGATTGTCGTGCTCGCCTGGTTCTACATGACGCCCGTGATCTACTCGATCCAAAAGGCCCGCGACCAGTTGAAGAGCTTCACGGATTCCGACGCGCTCTACTACCTGTACCTCTGCAACCCAATGACGCCAATCATCGTCGGGTACCGTCGCGTGCTCTATGGTCATTACCTGCGGGAGGTTCCGGAGGTGTACGATTCCACGCTCCTGATCGGGCTTCTTGTCTCGACAGTGTTCACGGGCTTGGTGCTGCTCATCGGGACAAGACTCTTTGCGAAGCTCTCCCGCCGCTTCGCCGACGAATTGTAGGAGGTTGCCATCATGCGTCTTCTCACCATCCCATGCATCGCCGTTTTGTCGGTGGCCCTGGCGTCCTGCGCCGGAAGCGGCGTCCCGCCACGGCCAGTCAAGTCATCCCTCGTTGCAACGGATTCAAGCTCGTACAACGAACGCGGCAGGGCGTCCTACTACGGCCCCGGCTTCGACGGAAAGAAGACGGCGAGTGGCGAAGTCTTCCGCAAGAACGCCATGACAGCCGCGCATCCATCACTTGCCTTTGATACAAAGGTTCGCGTGACGAATTTGAAGAATGGAAAATGGACCGTCGTGCGGATCAATGACCGCTTTGGTGGGCACAAGGGCCGCATCATCGACCTGAGCGAGGGGGCCTTCAAGCAACTCGCTGACTTGAAGGAAGGTGTCATTGATGTGGAAGTGAAGCAGGTCAGCGAGTAGCCTCAAACGTCGCGTGATTGAAGTCGTCGGTCAAATTCTCACCTTCATCACAACCTTCCTCACGTTCGAATGCCCCAACATTCGAATCCCCGGCTCATGGGCGTCGTGGGGAAAGAAGACGGTGAACAAGCCCGCTGTCACTTCGCAGGGCGTGAACGTCGAAGGCTGCTCAAAGAACACGATGTCCCTCTCCTCGTCGTATTCCTCGGCAACATCCAAATCGCGGGCGGGCCGCCAACCCATGATCTCCCCGCCGGAAGACACATACTGGATGTCGATGTACTTCTTGTGCGCTTCAAACCTGCACTTGCCCATGGGGCGCGTGTCATAACCTTGTACCAGGGCAAACACGTTGTCGCCATCAACCTCCACGCGTCCATCGGGAGTCGCGGGATCAAAATCGCGCAAGTATTCAAACGCCCTGTGCAGTCGCGTCCCCGGCGCCGCATGGAGGTGAAAATTCACCAACGAGTCGAGAATCACGCTAGCCGCGAACGGCGCTGATTTCCTGCAACGCCTCCCCCATTGGAGCATTCTCCACGCGCGTGGCCTCCACTTTGCCCAATGCCTGCGGGACCATGTATTTCGTCGCACCGCCGCGATTCTTCTTGTCGAACCGGGCGGCCTCCAGCAGATCGGTCACCTTGACTCTCAGGCTCGAAGGAAGCCTCACGGGAAGGCCCGCCGCGTTGATCAGCGACACGAGCCGGTCGTGATCCGTCTGCTTCCAGTTTGGCGACCTGTTCAAGCCCGCCAGCGATTCGACGATCATGCCGAGCGCCACCGCATCACCATGGCGAATCGTTCCGTACTGCGCGCAATTTTCAATCGCATGCGCGACGGTGTGCCCAAAATTCAGGATTTCGCGCAGCCCGCTTTCACGCTCATCCGCCCCGACGACCTGCGCCTTGATCTCGCAGGAGCGGCGGATCGCATGACGAAGCGCCTTCGAATCCATCCCGCGCACCTGCCCGATGTGGCTTTCCAGCCAGGCAAAAAATTCCGGATCATCGATCACGCCATACTTGATGATTTCCGCGAGTGCGCTCACGCGCTCGCTCTCTGGCAACGTCCGCAGGACATCCAGGTCAACGAGCACCAACTTTGGCTGCCAGAACGAGCCCAGCAGGTTCTTCCCGCGCGCGTGGTTGACGCCTGTCTTTCCGCCCACGCTGGCATCTACCATCGCAAGCAGCGACGTCGGGATCTGGACGAAGTCCACGCCGCGCAGGTAAGTCGCCGCGGCGAAGCCCGCAAGGTCGCCAATCATTCCCCCGCCAAGGGCGATGACAACTGCGTCGCGCCCAAGATTCAGGGCCAGAAGCTCATCCCAAATTGCTTCCAACTGCGTGACGTTCTTGCTTTCCTCCCCGCCGGGAATGACCTTTGTGTGAACTTCAAACGCGGAGTGCTGCAATGATCGCGACAACGGTTCAACATACTGCTGCACATGCGAATCAACGATGATGAATGCCTTCCGGCCACGCGCGATCCTGCCGATCATTTCGCCGGCGCGCGCCAGGAGACCTTCGCCAATGACGATGTCGTATGACCTTTCCGCCAGCAACACGCGCACCGTCTCATCATTCTTCCCGGCCGCGTCGCCTGCGCTGCGGGGCCGCGCATTGTTGATGAAATCGTCAAACAATCGGGAGAAGCGCGGATCAACTTCATTGCTTCGCTCCGGATGCGCCTGCACGCCAACCACCCAATGATCATCGCGTGATTCAATGACTTCAATATATCCGTCGGAAGAAACCCCGGTGGCTTTCATGTCCGGCGCAAGTTCCGCTTCCCGCACAGCCTGGTGATGACGGCTGTTGATCATGACCTGCTTCGCCCCAGACAACGCACGCGCCAGCCGGGAATCCTGGTCCGTGATGACCAGCGGATGAACGACTGACTGAAACATCTTCTGGCCGGGCACGGCGTAGGAGCGATGACCCTTCATGTCCTGGATCAACTTCCCGCCGTAGGCAACATTCAGGACCTGGCACCCACGACAGATCCCCAGAATGGGAATCCCCCGCTCGCGCGCCATTTTCACGGCATCGAACTCCAGCGCATCGCGTGCGTGCTCGATCTCTTCCGTTCCATTGTTCGCTTCGCCATAGATCGACGGCTCGATGTCGACACCGCCCGAAATCAGCAGCCCGTCAATCCCGCCCGGCCCCGGCAGCGCATCGCCGGGCCGCAGCACGAAGGCCTCACCACCCGCGCGCTCCACGGCCTTGAAGTAATTGGAGTCTGTCGTGTCGTCCTTCGTGGAGAAGGTAATTCCAATCTTCGGCTTCATTTTTTTGTCATTCCGTCGGTCATAATTTTCCCGCCATGCGCCCGCGCACATAGTGCACGGCGCTTTCCTTCGGGATGTCGGATTGTTCCTGCGTCTTGAAATTCTTCACGCGCACCTCGCCGCGCTCCCACTCCTCGCCCCCCACCATCACCACATACTCGACACCCTGCTCCGCTGCGTGCTTCATCTGCTTGCCGAGGTTCTTTGCCTGGTACAGGAAGTCCGTGTGGATGTCCTCCGCGCGAAAATCCTCCGCAATCCTGAAGGCGTCATACTTCACCCCTGAATCCATGTAGGCGACCAGCACCCGTGGCGTGGGAAATGCCGGGATCGCAATCTTCTGCGATTCCAGCGCCAGCAGCGTGCGCTCGATGCTGGTACCAAAACCAACGCCGGGCGTTGATGGGCCGCCAAGCTGCGCAACGAGTCCATCATAGCGCCCTCCGCCGCCGATCACCTTGATCGCCCCGTCCAGCGTATTGCATTCGAACTCGAAGGCCGTCTTCGTGTAGTAATCCAACCCACGCACGAGCCGCGGATTCACCTCAAAGGCGATGCCGAGCTTCGCAAGTCCCTGTTTCACCTCCTCAAAATGATCCGCGCAATCCTGGTTCAGGTGGTCCAGGATGGTCGGCGCATCTGCAAACAACCTCTTGTCGTTGTCGTCCTTTGAATCCAGCGCCCGCATCGGGTTCGCATGCATCCGATTGCGCGAATCCTCACTCATCTGGTCCCTCAAAATTTCGAGGAACTGGATCAACTTCTCGCGATAGCGCGGGCGGCATTCCGCATCCCCCACGGAGTTGATTTTCACCGTGATGTCACCCAAGCCGATGCGATTGTAGAATCCCGCAAGCATCGCGATCATTTCCACGTCGGCTGCGGCACTCGCCTCCTTGAAGATCTCCGCGCCCATCTGCGTGTGCTGGCGGTACCGGCCCCGTTGCGGACGCTCGCTGCGGAACATCGGTGCGATGTAGTAAAACTTCAGCCCCGCAGCGTTCTTCGCAAGGCCATGCTCCACCACCGCGCGACAGACACCCGCGCTTCCTTCGGGGCGCAACGCCAGCGTCGCGTCATCGCCACCCGCCTCGCCGGACGATCGCTTCACCAGATACATTTCCTTGCCGACAATGTCCGATGTCTCGCCGCTGGTGCGCTTGAACAACTCAAGCTCCTCCACCACCGGCGTCTCCACATACTGATACCCGTGCAACTCGCACCAGGCGGAAAACTCGCGCTTCAGCCAAACCCAGTTGGCGGATTGATAAAGGAACGGCTGCTGGCTGACCGGAAGGACGTCACCCATGCCGCGGATGGATTGAATTTTTCCAGAACTCATGGGCGGTAGCTTGCAGGGGCTGCGGCCTGTCCACCATAGTTTTTTTTGGGAATATCGGTGGTAAATCCCTTGGAAGCGCCCTCGAATTGCCAGTTCAAGCGGGCGGCCCGGATGTCGCCCCACAGCTTAGTGCAACTGGACGAGTACGCAGTCCTCGATCAACTGAATCCCTTCCCTCTTCGCAAACTCCCGGATCTCCTCACTCCGCGTCCCCGGTTGCATCCACACATACTTGACGCCGAAGGCCTTGATCTGCGCCATCACCTTGATGCCCGTTTCGGGATTCACGACCATGTCAACCACCTCCGGGACGACGGGCAAATCCCCGATCGCCTTGAAGACCTGGTGTCCGTCGATCTCCTTCAATCGTGGGTGGATCGGATAAACCGTGTATCCCAGATTCAGCAAATGCCGGAAGATTCGATGCCCGAAGCGCGATGGATCGTCATGGGCGCCAACCACCGCCCAGGTTTTCATCTTTGCCGTTTTCGCAATCAAATCCAAGCTCATGCTTTTTCTCCCGTCACGGAATGTCCCACTGACAACGCCGCGAAGAATTCCAACAGCAAACCAAAGGCCTCGATCGGCGTCACCTCCGGTTTGATCGCCAGCACGATCTGGTCGAACGTGTCCGCCTGCACCGAGAGAATCCCCCGCACCTTCTTTCCCGCTTCAACGAATTCCTTTTCGCGTTCCCGCGCCTGCGCCAGAATCAACGTCAGGCGAATCTTGTTCTGGCTCTTGCGGATCGCGCCAAGATGCAGCACCTGCGAGGCGATGCGAACCTTGTAGGATTGCATCAGGTTCGACGCGGGGTCCGGGAGGTCCCCATAGCGGTCGCACAACTCGGCACGGACGTCCTCCAGGTCCTTCTCCGTGCGCGCCGATGCCAGCCGCTTGTAAAACGTGACACGCTGCGCCTCCATGGGGATGTACTGCGGTGGGAAGAAGGCGTTCGCATCCCACTTCAAGTCCACGTCATGGAAGGCCGGCGGCAGGTCTCCGCGCCGCTCGCGGACCCTTTCCTCCAACAGTTCGCAGAACAATTCAAATCCAATCTCGGAAATCGCGCCGTGCTGCGCCTTGCCAAGGATGTCACCCGCGCCGCGGATTTCCAAGTCGCGCATCGCAATCGAAAATCCGACGCCCAACTCCGCAAACTCCTCGATCGCGGCCAGGCGCTTTACTGCGCTCTCCGTGATCGCCTTCCCCTGGGGTACGATCAGGTATGCATAGGCACGCCGCTTCTCCCGCCCCACGCGGCCGCGCAACTGATACAACTGCGACAGGCCGAACGCATCCGCGCGGTTTATGATGATCGTGTTGCAGTTCGGAATGTCGACGCCGCTTTCGATGATCGTCGTGGACACAAGGATGTCAAACTGGCGATCGATGAACCTCAGCATCGTCTCCTCCAGTTGTTCCTCGTTCATCTGCCCATGCGCGTGGGTGACCTTCGCGTGCGGCACGATTTCCTTCAGCCTGCGCACCACCTCCTCTATTGTCGCAACCCGGTTGTGCACGAAGTAGACCTGCCCGCCGCGGTTCAGTTCCCGCAGGATCGCTTCCGCAATCTGCGCTTCCTCGAAGCTGATGATCTTCGTCTTGATCGGCTGGCGATCGGGCGGTGGGGTCGTGATCAGCGACAGGTCCCGCAATCCACTCAGCGCAAGGTGCAGCGTCCTCGGGATCGGGGTTGCGCTCAGCGTCAGGATGTCAATCTCCGTGCGCATTTCCTTCAGGCGCTCCTTCGCGCGCACCCCGAAGCGCTGCTCCTCATCGACAACCACAAGACCCAGATTCTGGAAGGCGACATCCTTTGCCAGCAGCGCGTGCGTGCCCACCACCACCCGCACCTCACCAGTCTTCAGCCGCGCCTTGACCTCCTTGACCTCCTGCGGTTTTCGGAAGCGCGAAACCATCTCAATGCGAACCTGATAATCGGCGAAGCGCTCCCGGAAGTTGTTGAAGTGCTGCTGCGCCAGGATCGTCGTCGGGCAAAGAACCGCCGCCTGCCGGCCGCTCTGCACGCACTTGAAAATCGCGCGGATCGCGACCTCCGTCTTTCCATAACCGACGTCGCCGCACACAAGGCGATCCATTGGCCGCTGCCGCTCCATGTCCTTCTTCGCATCGACAATCGCCTGCATCTGATCAGGCGTCTCCTGATAAAGGAAACTCGACTCAAATTCGAGCTGCAACCGCGTGTCCCCGTCATGCGGCGGGCGCTGCGCCATCTGCCGGTTCGCATAGAGTTGCAACAACTCTTCCGCCAGCCGCTCGATCTCCTCCGTGTGCTTTTCACGCCGCTTCGCCCACTTGCTGCTCCCGAGGCGGTCAAGGTTCGGTTCCAACCCCTCATGTGCCGAATACTTCTGCACCTTGTGAATCTTTTCCACCGGCACCAGAAGCTTGTCGTTGTTGGCGTACTCGATCTCGATCAGGTCCACCATGCGGCCATCCAACTCCTGCACGCGCATGCCCTGAAATTTTCCAATTCCATGATCCACGTGCACCACGAAGTCGCCGCGGCGGATTTCGTTGCTGGAATGGATTGGCTTTCCTTTGTAGATCTTCTTGTAGACGAAGCGCCGCTTGTACCTTCCGAAGATTTCGCGATCCGTCATCAGGCACAGCCGTGCGTCCGGCAGCGCGAAGCCCGTCTGCACACCTCCCACCAGCAACAGCACATCCTGCATGCCATGCAGGACATTCCTCAGTTCAAAGCCCTCGCTCCATCCGCTCGCGTACACCGCGACCGCGCCGACCTCCTTCTCCCTCAGCAACTCCTCAAACCGCTGTACCTGCCCGTCATTGTCGCAGACCACCGCCACAAGGTAGTCCTTCTGCTGGAACTTTTTGATCTGCGTGATCCACGAGTCCAGTTCCGACGTGTCGCCCACGTAGTTCGTCTGCTCAAACTTCACGTGCACGCTGCCGCGCGCCGCCGCTGGCGGGTTGGCGGAGTATTCCATCCTTCGAAACTTTGAAATCGCCGTGGGGACGGCATCCGGCCGAAGGATCAGCGCATCCGGCGGCGCGATGAACTCCAGCGTCTTCTTTGCGATGTCATATTGCCGCTCCACTGCGTTCTGGAAATACTCGCAGACCTCCGCGAATCGCTCCGGCGATTCCAGGACCACCAGCGTTTCCGATGGCAGGTGGTCAAAAAGCGTTTCGAGCCTGGGAACCCCGTCCGCCTCGCCCAGGAAGCTCATCACCTGTTGCTTCAAGTGCGAAGGTGCGATGATCAGTTCCGCATCCGCGCCCAGATCCTGCAGGCTGCGCTGCGTTGAAACATCGAACACGCGGATGCTCTCGATCTCATCACCGAACAGGTCGACGCGAATCGGGTTCTCGCTATTGAGCGGAAACACATCCACGATGCCACCGCGGATGGAAAACTCCCCGCGCGCCTCCACCACCGGCTCGCGTTCATAGCCCGCCGCCACGAGCGCCGCATCCAGCTTGTCCAAGTCAACGCGCTCGCCCCACTTGATGCGCACAGTAAGGTCCTTGATGCGCCGCGCCGGCAACACCTTCTGCATCAGTGCATCCACCGTCGCCACGATCACGAACGGTTCCGCCTTCACATCGCCACGCCGCCGCTCAATCGCCTCAAACACGTCCAGCGATTTCGCCGTCACCTCCAGCGAGAGGTCATCCTCATCGTACGGCAGCACCTCCCACTTCGGATAGTGCATGGCATTTGCCACGCCGAAGAACTCCAAGTCTCCCGCGATGTCCTCCGCGCGTTCCATCCCCGCCGTCACGACCAGCATCGGCCGCCGCTCGCTGCGCAGCAACTCCGCCAGCACCAGCGGCAACGACGACCCCGGCAGCATTTCCAGCACGATGGTCTTTTCATCCTCGCGCAGGTGCCGCTGCACCGCCGCCAGGTGCGTCGATCGCTCCGCCAACACCCGCGAGAAAACCGCATTCACATCCATCTCGGCCACAGTCCTTAAAAATACCAATCACCGCAGGATGCACAAGCCGCACCTGCCGCGAGGAAGGCACTCAGCAAAGCAGGTGCTCCTCGGATGAGGAAAGGGGAAAGAAGGGCACGGGATTCCAACCGCAATCCCGCGTGGCAGTTTGCCGGTTTCGGCTTCAGCCATGTCTCCGTCGATGCCGGGATCCGAGTCCTTCGCAAAGTATCATCAGCAACCGAAACAGGTCTCGCGCTTTGGACCCCAGTGCGGGACAATTGCGGGCATGATGAAAAAGATTCCCACCACGAGTGCCACCAATGCCGATGTCCTGATTCTCGGCGCGGGCATGGCGGGCCTGGCCACTGCGGCAGAACTTTCCGCAGCGGGTCAGCGCGTGATCATCCTCGAAGCGCGCGATCGCATTGGTGGGCGCGTTCATACCGTGGGCGCACCGAAGCCCCGGTCGGCAAAGTCCTTTCTCCCCATCGAGCTTGGCGCGGAATTCATCCACGGGCGTCCGCGCGCGCTTCTCAAGCTCACCCGCGATGCGAAACTTGAACTGCGCAGGTTCGGAACATCGCATTGGCATTGGGACGATGGCCGGAAGGGCTATGCCACCCGTTCCCCCTACTGGCAGAAGGTGGACGGGATCATGGAGGAGCTTGCTGATTTTCCCGAGCGCCCCGACCTCTCCTTCACGGAGTTCCTCGCCACCCGCCGAAGCATCCACCCCCATGACCTGGAGGCGGAGCGCATGGCGCGCTCCTTCGTGGAAGGCTTCCACGCAGCGCCCGCCGATGACATCAGCGCCGCCAGCCTGCTGATCGAGACCCGGAACGGGCCAGACTCCTCCCGGAACTTCCGCGTCCGCGAAGGCTACGCGCGCGTTGCGGAACACCTCCGCGATCGGGCGCTGGCACATGGCGCCAAGCTTCTCCTCAACACCGTCGCGCGAAAGGTTTGCTGGCGCGTTGGCCATGTGGAGGCTGGCGCGCAATCACAAGGCCGGCGGCAAACCCACACCGCACGCAGGCTGATCATCACCGTTCCCATCGGCGTGCTGAAAATCCCAAGGGGCCACGCCGGGCACATCGCCTTCGATCCGCCGCTGCCGCCCACCACCCTGCGCGCGCTGGATCGCATCGCCATGAGCAGCGTCGTGAAAGTGCGCTTTCGTTTCAAGCCCGCCTTCTGGCGCAGCCACATTATTCCCAGCCGCGCCAGGAAGAAACTTCGCGACGTCACCTTCCTCCACGCACCGCACCTGCCATTCCCCACATGGTGGACGCATTACCCCGACAGCGACCCCATCCTCACCGGCTGGTCCGGCGGGCCGGCGGCGGACAAGCTCTCGAAATTGACCGACCAGCAAATTATCAGGATCGGAGGCGAGTCCCTGACCGGGTTGCTGATGCCAACTTCCTACCAAGCCCCACTCCTTCAATTTATCGAAGAAGCACACGTCGCGAACTGGCAGCGCGATCCGTTCTCGCGCGGCGCGTACAGCTACCTGCGCGTCGGCAGCGAAGGCGCCCGCGAAGTCCTCGCCTCCCCCATCGCCGACACCATCCACATCAGCGGCGAAGCCGCTGCCCCCACCGGCCAGGACGCCACCGTCGCGGGAGCGCTGGAAGCTGGAAGACGAACTGCGGAAATGATTTTGGCAGGTTGCCACAGAAAATGAGGACGGGTCGGATCATAATTCACGTTACACATGACGCCCCCTGCTTCATCGGCAAGTGCTTCGCACCAGCAGCACAGATTCGTGGCTACTGCACACGGAGCCTCCGGATAGATTGATACTTCGGGCTTGTTGGGATTGGACCCGATATACAATCGGAATATTTACGCAAATAACAAGTTTTCAAATTGCTCAATCTTGGGAGTTGGCGCTTCCTTGGGCCTCAGCGGAAGCCCCGCATCCCCGATCCCAACTGCCCTTCCCCTCCCAAACCGATCTAAAAAAAACCATAAAACGTTCCATCCCTGCTTGACACCACCGTTGGAACAGTCCAAACGTGCCACTGTTTAAACCGATACAAACCCTTTGGAAAGGACCTCGAATGCGGCCCAGCACATCTATTTCCCGCATTGCAGTCACGGCACTCGCCTTGGCCTGCATAGGAACGGGAGCACACGCAGCAACCATTTTCACCGACAGTTTCGCTTCCTCCACCCTCGGCAGCGCCTGGACCAAGTCGGGCACGAGCAACTGGCGCGTCCAGACGAGCACCACCTACCGCGTCGGAACCACTGGCTACGGCGTTACCTTCGACGATTCTGTTTCAGGTGGATACTCCACGTCGCGTCTCGACCTGAAGCAGAACCTCGCCGGCTACTCCAGCCTCTCACTCACGTTCAAGATGCGCAACGTGGGGGATGAAACGCACAGCCAGGACGGCGTCTACATTTCCGCCAACGGCACAACCTTCTACAAGTGCACCTGGTCCTTTCCCGCAATAAGCTCCTCGTTCTCCACGCAGACGGTGAACATTTCCGCCACCGCCGCCGCGAACAACATCGTGCTGGGTCCCAATTCGGTGATTCGGTTCCAGCAGTACGATGACACAAAATTGTCAAGCGACGGCATCGCAATCGATGACGTGACACTGACTGGCGTGATCGCCACTCCCGTTGCCTCCTCCCGCTCCGGAATGGGCTCCATCCCGTACACGAGCGGCAGCATCAGCGGCACGACCTTCCGCGTGTGGGCGCCAAACGCCAGCGCCGTGAAGGTGGCTGGTGATTTCGACGGCTGGCTCACGGATCGCCACCCGCTCGCCAGCGAAGGTGGCAGCGGCAATTGGTCCGTCGATGTTCCCGGTGCGCTCGTCAACAACCAGTACAAGTACTACATCACGTACAGCGGCACGAATTACTGGCGGCAGGATCCCCGCGCGCAGGACATGACGAATGACAGCGGCAACAGCATCATCGCCGACATGTCGCATACTTGGGCAAACAGCTTCAGCATGCCGGCGTGGAACGAGATGATCATCTACGAGGCACACATCGGTACCTTCTACCGCTCCTCCTCAGGCACACCGGGAACCTTCAACGATGCCAACACGAAGCTCCAGTACCTGCAGGATCGCGGCATCAACGCCGTGCAGCTGATGCCAGTCATGGAGTTCCCCGGCATGACGTCGTGGGGTTACAACCCTCACAGCCAGTTTGCCCCGGAATCCGATTACGGCACGCCAAAGCAATTGAAGCAGTTCATTGACGCCGCCCACGGCAAGGGAATCGCCGTGATCTTCGACGTGGTATACAACCACATGGGCAGCAGCCCGAACGAATCCGCCATTCCCCTCTGGAATTTCGACGGCCCGAACCTTGGCAATGGCGGCATCTACTTCTTCTCAGACTGGCGGAAGCAGACCCCTTGGGGCTGGTCGCGTCCTGACTACGGCCGCGGTGAAGTCCGCACATTCCTGCGTGATTCCGCGCTGTACTGGCTGAACGAATATCACGGCGACGGACTGCGCTGGGATTCCACGGTCAACATCCGCACGCAGAACAATGGCGGCGGCGGCGACATCCCCGACGGTTGGAGCCTGATGCAGTGGATCAACAACGATATCGATTCCGCCGGTTCCTGGAAAATCTCCATCGCGGAAGACCTCCAGAACAATGACTACATCACGAAGACCACGGGCGCGGGCGGCGCAGGCTTCGATTCGCAGTGGGATGCGCGCTTCGTTCACCCGATCCGCGCCGCTGTGATCGAAGGCACCGACAGCAATCGCAACATGAACGCCGTGCGCGATGCGATCGTGGCAAACTACAATGGCTCCCAATCGCAGCGCGTGATCTACACCGAATCGCATGACGAAGTGAACAACGGCCACAGCCGCGTGCCGGAGGAAATCTGGCCGGGCAACGCATCAAGCTGGGCGTCGAAGAAGCGCTCCACGCTGGGTGCCGGCCTCGTCTTCACAAGCCCCGGAATCCCGATGATCTTCCAAGGCCAGGAAATGTTGGAGGACGGCTACTGGAGCGACACCGATCCCATCGATTGGAACAAGACGTCATCCAATGGTGGCATCGTCAACATGTACACGGACATGATGAAGCTGCGCCGCAACTGGTACAACAACACGCGCGGTCTTCGCGGCAACAACGTGAACGTGTTCCATGTCAACAACACCGACAAGCTGATTGCCTTCCACCGATGGGATGTGGGCGGTGCAGGCGACGATGTGGTTGTCGTGGCGAACTTCAAGAACGCCTCCTACACCAGCTACAACATCGGCTTCCCGCGCAGTGGAACATGGAACGTCCGCTTCAACAGTGACTGGAACGGCTACGACAGCGGATTCGCCAACACGAACTCCTACAACACCACAGCCAACTCCGGCGCGAAGGATGGCCTGCCGTACAACGCCAACATCGGCATCGGACCGTACACGCTGATCATCCTCTCCCAGTAAGAAAGAAGCCACACGCAAAACTCCCCTCCGGCTCATCACCGGAGGGGAGTTCGTTTTTTTACCGGGAGGGTGTTGGTCTCGCATGGCCTCAGGCCGGGGCTACGGTGTCTGGCACTGGGTCCCTGCCCCTTCACATTTCGGCAGTGCCGAAATCACGTCATGTTCTCCAGGTCCGCCAGCCGCTTTTGCTCTTCACGGAACTTGTTGTATTCGTACAGCTTCTCGCGCTCCAGGTTGTCCTCCGGTTCCAAGGAAAACTCCCACGGGAATGTCTTCCTTTCCCATGTCAGCTTGTCGCCGTCGCAGATGAACTCGGTGTAGCCATGCATGCAGTTGTTCCAATTCCCGGACCACCACGCGCCGCCCACCGCCGGACTGGTAAGGTACCACACGCCATGATAGCAATAGTCCTCGGTAACATGGCTGTGCCCCTGAAGCACCGCCTTCACACCATGTCGTTCAAAGATCAGGCGAAGTTCCTTGTTGTCGCTCACCACCATGCTGGGGCTCATCGCCTTCGCCTCCCGGTCTCCATTCACCTGCCCGATGTTGCAGAATGCGGCGATGTGCATCATGACAACGGTCGGCTTGCCGTGGTTCTTGCCCAGGTCCTTCGCCAGCCAATCAAGCTGCTTCTCACCGATTTTCGCCTCATACGTCGGTCCGCTTTCCACAACGATGTCAAACATCGTGTCAAGGCACACGAAATGCCACCCCTTGTGGTCGAAGCTGTAGTACGGGGCGGGCATTCCAATGCGATCCATGATGTACTTTTTTCCGATATCCGGATCATCGACGGGGCATTTGCGGCGCGCGCCGTAGCCAAAGCAGTCATGATTGCCAAGGCATTGGTACGCTGGCATGCCAAGCGCATCCTGGCCCGCCTTGTAGAACCCGATCGCGCGCGTGAATTCATCCTTCGCCGTGTAGTTTCCATCGAACGGCATGTCGCCGCCGATCATCGCGAAATCGACCTTCGGGACCGATTCACGAACCTGCTTCGCACAGGCCAACCACCCCTCGTTCCCTTTCCGCTTCGAGCGCACATGCATGTCCGTCAGGTGGACGAACCGGAACGAGTTGCCGCCGTCACCACCCGGCGCCCTGCCAGTCTGCGTGCCTGTTGTCGCGCATCCACCCAGGGCAACACCCGCCCCCCCGATGGCAACGGACTGAAGAAATCTTCTGCGGGAAAAATCTGCCATGGAACCAAAATCCTTTCGCTATCAAGTCGCGACCGCTGAATCGCAGACGCCGGATGTTCGGGCAAGACAAACGAGCGCGGCTTACAATCCTTGCCCTATGGGAAGCACGTTGACGATGGTTCCCTCTTCCACTTTTCCATCCCCCGGCGGCGCGACGATCAGCGCATTCGCCAGGCCTCCGTTGACGGAATTGGCGCTGTTCTGGTTTTGCAGCGGCGCCACCACGCACTCGCCATTCACCACGCTTGTGGCTGAATTGATGAAGAACAGGCGTTGTCGGTCCGGCTGGAACGACCGCGTCACGCGCAGTTTCTGCGTTGGAAGCATCTGCGGTTTCATGCCAAAGGCGTTGCGAAGGAATGGCTTTACGAAGATCTCCGTGTTGCACAGCACGGAAAGCGGATTGCCCGGCAGGCCAAAGTGCACCTTCCCACCGACACGCGCCACCATCATGGGCTTTCCGGGCCGGATCGCGACTTTTGTGAACACCAACTGCGCGCCAAGGGAGTCAAGCACGCCCGCCACGATGTCATGCGGGCCGACGGACACCCCAGCCGTCGTGACCACAATGTCGCCCCACGCCAGTGCCTCCTCATATCGCTGCCTGTACGCTTGCGCATCGTCCGGGGAAATTCCGAATGATCTTGTCTCGCAACCACAGGCCTCCAGCTCCAGCGACAGATAGGGAGTTGAGCTGTCCACGACATCGGCATCGCCCAGGTTCGAGCCGAGCGGCTTGACCTCATCGCCACTCGTCAGGATCGCCACGCGGGGGCGCCGGAAAACGTCCACCTCCGGGAGGTTGAACGACGCGAGCGCCGCGATCTGCATTGAATGAAGCATCGCTCCCCGCGCCAGGAACGTCGTGCCCTGGGTGATGTTTGTCCCACGCCTGAGAATTGAGGCCCCCACCTGCACGGGGAGTGTGGTGGCGATGGAATCCATCACCACATGCACGCGCTCCACAGGAACAACGGCATCACAACCTGCGGGAACCGGGGCTCCCGTGCTGATCCGAATCGCGGTGCCCGGCGCCGCTTCCCCCGCGAAGGGATGCCCCGCCGCGCTCTCCCCCTTGATCGGCAGCACGGCTGGCACATCCACCGACGCAGTCCGCAGGTCCTCTGCACGCACGGCAAATCCATCCATCGTTGCATGGTCGAATCGCGGCAGCGGCCACGGCGCGACAATATCGGCCGCCAGCACGCGCCCGCGTGCCGACAGCAAGGGCACCGTCTCCTTCCCCAGGGAAAATTCCAGCGAAAGAATCTTGTCAAGTGCCTGTTCGTAGGAGATCATGGATTGCCGTTCAATGGAGTTGCTTCCTCGTGCCTCGCACATGAAGCATGCTGAATGCTACCCCCCAACGAAAGGTGCGCAAGGGAATGAAAATTCATGCACGTCTCCTCCTCCGCACGGCACTCCTCGCACTTGGAATTCTCATGACCATGTCCGCAGTCGCAAATCCCGTTCGCGTGGCACTTCTCAGTGATGCCGCCTGCACCGACGAACGCAGTCGTGAGGCCGCGTGGAAGGTCATCTCTGCCGACCCGGGAATCGCCGCGAGGAAGGTCACTGCGAAGGAGATGATTGCGAGCCTTGATGCGTTCGACGTGCTGCTCTTTCCCGGCGGCACGGGCAGCGGCGAAGCGAAGGCCCTTGGCGTGGAAGGGGGCAGGGCGGTGACAGAAGCGGTGAAGAACGGCAAGGGAGTCATCGGCGTGTGCGCCGGCGGCTGGCTCGTTGCCGAAGGTTGGAATCCTGAAACCAGCGCCATCGACCTCGTGAATGCGGAGCTCTACGATTCGGATCACTGGGCGCGCGGTGAGCAGATGATCGCCGTGTCCGTCAACGGGGACGACGGCGACACCTCACGCACCATGTGGTTCGAGAATGGTCCCATCTTCGCGCCTGCGAAGCTTGACGGACTTCCCAATTACACACCGCTTGTGAAGTACGTCAGCGACCTTGCCGCGAAGGATGCGCCGAAGGGCATGATGACCGGCCGCGATGCCGTGATTGCCGCGCCGCTCGGCAAAGGACGCGTGGTGGCCTTTGGTCCTCATCCAGAGCTGTCACCAAACCTGAATCACTGGCTCACGAACGCCATCAAATGGGTCGCGAAAGGTGAGCATGCGCCGCCACCCAGCGTGAAGACTGTGCTGGAGGGAAAAGAAAAATAACGCGAAGCCCTTCTTGATCACCAGCCGTGCACGCTGAAAGCATTCTGCCCATCAATTTTGGTCCTGCGATGAGAATAAAAAGCGGCGGTCTATTATCGTTTTCCCCCTTCCACGCATCAATTTCGCCGGGATTCTCCCTTGCGGCCCGACAACGCTCTTTCTTGACTGGGTGTCGGCTTGAAAACAGCCACATTTCCCCCTCTCATATCGGATTTTCAACACGCCATGGCAGACAAAGTTCTCATCAGCGACAAAATCTCTGAAGACGGCCTTGCAGTTTTCCAAAATGCAGGCATCGCCTTCGACCACCTGCCCGAAATCACTCAGGACCAGATCAAGGAAACAATTCACAACTACACGGGATGGGTCATTCGATCCCGCTCCCGCGCCACGGCGGACATCATCGAGCGCGCCGACAAGCTCCGCGTCATTGGTCGCGCCGGTGTGGGCGTTGACAATGTGGACACCGCCGCCGCCACGCGCAAGGGCATCATCGTCATGAACACGCCCGGCGGAAACACAACCTCCACCGCCGAACACACGATCTCCATGATGCTGTCGCTGGCCCGCAAGATTCCCCAGGCCCATCAGTCCATGCGCGAAGGCCAGTGGGACAAGAAATCCTTCATGGGCGTTGAACTGAATGGGAAGGTGCTCGGCGTCCTCGGCCTTGGCCGCATCGGCCAGGAAGTCGTCAAGCGCATGAAGTCCTTCAACATGCAGGTGCTCGGCTACGACCCCTTCCTCCCCGTCGACCGCATGCAGCAACTCGGCGTCGAACCCTGCACCGTGGACGACATCTGCAAGCGCGCCGATTTCATCACCGTCCACACGCCACTTTCCCCAGAAACAAAAGATCTTATCAATGAAGCCCGCTTCAAGATGATGAAGAAGACCGCCCGCATCGTGAACTGCGCGCGCGGCGGCATCATCAACGAACCCGCCCTCATTGCCGCGCTGAAGTCGAAGCAGATCGCCGGCGCCGCGCTGGACGTCTTCGTCAGCGAACCGACGCCCGCCGATGACGAATTCCGCAAGCTGGACAACGCCGTCGTCACACCGCACATCGCCGCCAGCACCGTCGAAGCGCAGGAAAACGTCGCCATCCAGGTGGCGGAACAAATCGTGGACGTCATCAAGGGCGGCCCCGTTCGCAACGCCCTCAACGTTCCGTCGCTCGATCCGGAAATTCTTCCCGTCGTCGGACCTTCGATGGAGCTTGCCGAAAAACTCGGCCACTTCATTTCACAATATCGCCGCGGCCGCGCGACCAAGCTGAAGATCACCTACAGCGGCTCCGTTCTCGATCATCCCACGACCCCCATCACCATCGCCGCTATTCAGGGCTTCGTGAAGAGCGCATCCGACGTGCCAGTGAACTTCGTCAATGCAGGACCGATGCTGAAGGATCGCGGCGTGGAGCTGGTCGAAACCAAGCTCAGCGAATCCGGCCAGTACACGAACCTGATCACCATCGAGGTTGAGCAGGAGGACGGCACCAGGAATTACGTCGCCGGCTCGCTCCTTACCCGCAAGATGCCGCGCATCGTCATCCTCAACGACAAGCACTTCAACGCCGTCCCCGAAGGCAACATCATCATCATTGAAAACGAGGACGTCCCCGGCATCATCGGCGCCGTCGGCACGGTCTTCGGAAAGAACAGCGTCAACATCGGCCAGATGACCTGGGGCCGCAAACCCGCCGACAACACGGCCATGACCATCATCAACATCGACACGGAAGTTTCGGAGAACGTCCTCAACCAGCTCCGTAACCTTCCCCACATCAAGTCCGTCGATTTGGTCAAACTTTAAGCTGCATTACCAAAATTGCATTTCCCGAAAGCGCCGCGTTGAAACGCGGCGCTTCTCTTTTTTGGCACCAACATTCACACCTGCTTCGCGCCCCGCTTCTTCAACTCCCTCGCAACCAATCGTACTTCCTGCGCCTTCTCCTTTGGCACGACCAATACGGAATCGTCCGACACGATCACGACGACGTTCACCATTCCCACGACACCGACCGCGATCCTGCCCGGTGCCTCGTTCAGCACGATGCTGTCGCGCGTTTCCAGCAGCACCGGCGCGCCGCTGGTCACGTTGCCTTCCTTGTCGCGCTCGCGCGACCGCTCCAGCGCATCCCAGGCGCCGACGTCATCCCACGGAAATGTCGATTCCACCATCATCACATGCCGGCTTTTCTCCAGCAGTGAATAGTCGATGGAAATGTCCGGCAGGTTCGCGAAAACCATCTCCGCCGCGCGCGGCTTGTTGCCCTTAAGAAGCGTCATCATCTGTCGCGTCGTCTCGCCTGCCACTGGTGACGCAGCATCCAGTTCATTCTGAAACGTGCTTAGCCGCCAGAAGAACATGCCACTGTTCCAAGTGTAATTGCCGCTCGCCAGAAAATCCTCCGCCTGTTCAAGGCTTGGCTTCTCCCGGAATCTCTCAACGCGGATCGGCCCATCGTCGCCACGCTTTCGCTTCTTCGTTTCGATGTAGCCATAGCCGGTTTCGGGGCGTGTCGGCTTGATGCCGATTGTCACCAGCGCATCATGCTTTTCCGCCGTGTCGAGCGCGCGCTTCACGCAGGCAAGGAACTTCGGCGTCTGTCCGATCATGTGATCCGCCGTCAGGATCGCGATGGCGGGATCCTCCTTCGGGAAGCGCGCTGACAACTCGGACGCAACCCAGCACAGGCAACCCGTCGTGTTTCGCTTCATCGGCTCCGCCAGGATGTTGCGCCGGGGGATTTTCAAGCCGGCCTTCGCAATCGCGGGGGCCAGCGTCCGCGATGTGGCCACATAAACGTCCTTTGCCGGGATCAGCGCCAGGATGCGGTTCACCGCTTCCTCCAGCAACGTCTCCTTGTCACTCGTCAGCTTCAGAAGCTGCTTCGGCCTTTTGGTGCGCGACAGCGGCCAGAATCGTTCACCCGAACCTCCCGCCATGATGACTGCAATCCGGCGCGACGGTTTCCTTGATTTTGAACTGGAGGATTTGGTTCGGGAACCGGGCGCCCGGCTCTTGGCAACTGCCTTCTTGTCTCGTGTCACCTGATGCTGTTTCACCTTTTGAGTTTTCACGACTTCGTTCTCAACATCCTGCCCGCACGCCCTACTCGATCATGCAGCCGAAAGGCTCGTATCGCGTAACCTCGGGCTGCCTGCCCTGCCGCAGTGCATCCACCGCCTCCTTCAGCAGGTTGCGATGCCCGGGGGTGTCCGGAAAAAGGGTATTCTCCGGCGCGCCGTAATATGCAATACGTCCCTGTTTGTCCAGCAGCCACAACTCCGGCGTGCGCGTCGCCCCCAGCAGCTTTCGCACCTCACCGTGCGTGTCCTGCACAACGGGGAACGTCACGACCCCCTCCTCGCGCTGCTTCGCCAATGCGGAAAGCACCCGCTCATCATCCCAACCCGTCGCCAGAACGCCAAGCACGCGCAGGTCCCCATAGCCCTGCGACTCCATCGCACTGATCAGCTTCCCGCAATTCGCCGCACAGGGGCAGTCCGGATGGTGAAACGTCACCGCGACGAAGTGCTCGCCATCCAATAACTCGTGCAGTGAATGCACCTTCCCATCCTTGTCGGGAAGCGAAAAATCCGGAAGCTTGTCGCCGAGCTGGAAGTTTCCTGCATGCTCGCGGGCAACGACCAACGTGCTGCGCTCGCCCTCCATCTTCTGGATTCGCAGAAACAATCCCGCGCTTGCCGCCGAGGCCAACACGATCAGCGTCACCGCACCGATCATCAAATTTTTTGTTCGTTCCGCTGGCATGCCCCCATTCTTCCGCAGGCAATCGACGCATTTCAAGGTGCGTTTGCGCTCCACGCATCAGCGCGCCCCATTTGGCTTGTATCACACCCACGCGTTGCGCATAGGTTGGCGCAGTGCCATCCCCCTTGGCACACGTCACGCACCCACAATGCCCAAAAATCGCAAAGAACTCCCCAAATTGGACGGCATGAAGCCGAAGGACGGCGTCCTTCGTGTCATGCCTCTTGGGGGAGTTGGCGAAATCGGCATGAATTGCATGTTGTTTGAATACAACGGCGAAATCCTGATGGTGGACTGCGGGCAGATGCTGCCGGACGAGGACATGCTCGGTGTCGACTATGTGATTCCCGACATCAGTTACGTCTTGGAACGCATCGATCGCTTCGTGGGAATCGTTCTGACGCACGCGCATGAGGACCACGTCGGCGCGCTTCCCTACATCATCCCTCAGCTTCCCGAAAAAACACCCATCTACGGGAGCGAACTCACGATTTCGCTCCAGAAGGAAAAGCTGAAGGAGCACGGCCTTGCTCCAAACCTGAAGCTTCTGACCGCCCGCGAAAAACTTGAGCTTGGCGAGCACTTCACAATCGAACCGTTGAGCGTCACGCACTCCATCATCGACTCCTTTGCACTGGCCATCACGACTCCGGCGGGAACCGTCATTCACAGTGGTGATTACAAGATCGACCCCGCGCCCACCGACGGAGTGAATTTCGACTTCCACGGTTTCAGCAGCTACGCGGAAGGACCGGACGAAGGAGTGTTGCTCCTGCTCGGTGATTCCACCAACGCCGACCGGCCCGGCATGTGTCCGTCGGAATCGGGAGTCATTCCCGTTCTGTCCCGCCTGATTCGCGAGGCCACCGGCCAGATCATCATTAGTTGTTTTGCAAGCTCGCTACACCGCATCCAGACAGTCCTGAACATCGCCGCACAGTATGGTCGCACGGTCTTCACCGCCGGGCTGAACATGGAGCGGAACATCCGCGTCGCCAGCCAGATCGGTGCGATAGAAATCCCCTGCGACTTCGTCCCCGACGCGGACAAGGCGAAGGGCTACCCGCGGGAGAAGCGCATCATCCTGACAACCGGAAGCCAGGGCGAACCGCTCTCCGCGCTGTATCGCATGGCCTTCGGCTCCCACCGCTCCATCGACATCCAGGAAGGTGACACGGTCATCATCTCTGCGCGCCTCATTCCCGGAAATGAAAAGGCCATCTACCGCCTCATCAATCACCTCTTCCGGCATGGAGCCAAAATCCATTACAGCGGGAACACCCCCGGCATCCACGCCTCCGGTCACGCCTACCGCGACGACATGCGGCACCTGATCAACCTGCTGAATCCCCGTTTTCTGGTCCCCATCCATGGGGAATACCGCCACCTGCGGGAGCACATGTCGCTCGCCATCGAATCAGGGATGCAGGAGGACGAAATCCTCCACCTTGAGAACGGCGATTGCCTGGAAATTTCGCGCAAGGGTGCCGACGTCATCGGCCGCATTCCCCACGGACGCGTCTTCGTGGACGGAAAAGGAATCGGCGATGTTGAAGAGGTTGTCATCCGCGATCGAAAGTATCTCAGCGAAGATGGCGTCGTGATGGTCATCCTCAGCGTCAGCCGCGACAACGGCGAGGTTCTCGGCGGACCCTATCTTCACAGTCGCGGATTCATGTCCGAAGAAGGCGCTGAAGCAATCCTGGAGGACGCGCGCCAGATCGTCCTGGATGCGTACAACGACACCGATGCCGAGGGGAAGGAAGAGAGCTCCGTTGTTCAAGCCAACGTGAAGAAGGCTCTTCGCGGTTTCCTGAAACAGAAAACGCGTCGCTTCCCTGTCATTCTTCCGCTCATCATGGAAATATGAATAACCGCACCGGGAAGACCTCCCCGTAATTGCATTACCTTCTCCTGGCCTTCACATACTGGGACTGGGTGCCCAATCCCATTAGCAGAAGCAGGGCAGTCACCATCGAAATGGCCAACCCTGTCGTCCAACCCGGCGGCGCGAACTTCATATCGACTACCCAATCACCCTTCGGCACCGGGACGTAACGAATCAAGCCATCTGCGCGGCCCACGGTGTGATAGGCATCATCGAAGCCTTCAATCTTGTATTTCCATCCCTTCCAATGCACGTCACGAATGAGTAGAACTGCTCCCTCTGGTGCATGAACCCTGACCCTCTGATGGGAGGGATCGTCCAACAATACCTTCGCGGTCGCGCCGCGAATCGGTGTGTCCGCTGGTGGAAGCAACTTCCAGCGTGGCCTTTCAAGAATCGCCGCCGGCGCAATGTTGCCGGGATTGTTATGGAACACACGGGTGTCCAACTGCGATTGCGACCCACTCGGAGGAGTCCACTGCGGTGCAAAATCAAAGCGTGGCCTCGCACCCTTCAGCATCAGCAAATCATATCCAAATGCCGAGGCAATGCGTTCGTAATACACCCCCGCCTTGAGTTGCTTCTCATAGATGGTTTTCCTTTCCGGAGAGAGCGCGTTTGTCTGGACAATCAAATGCGACACAGCGACATTCCGCAGGGGGGTTGGCCGATCATAGTATTCCAAGTCACGATGACTTACCCCGCTCTGCCCCACCCCTAATGTAATATAGATACGATCGCTCAGGAGCGGCGTATATCCATTGAGCGTTGGAAGATCCAGGAAAAGCGCCGTGTCATGTGGGGCGCCAAATTCCCCCAGATTGTCGCCATGGGGAGACAGCCCGTAAATCCGGACTATCTGCGACGCGTCCACCTGTCGGAACAGGGGCTGCTTGTCCAACGAAAGGATTTGATCACGCGGGATCGGTGCGCTGACTCCATATTGCGACAAAATGTAATTGTCCAATCCAAGGAGCAAAAGAATCGCCGACAGCGAAATTCGCGGACGCCTTCGCACAAAGATCAATGAGACGAGGCATGAAAGGGAAAGTAACATTTGGAAAATGGGAGCATCGACGAAGGAGCACGACTGCCGCCGCGCCTCACCAAACAATGAGGCGGCAACGCGCCCGTCACCAACACCCGTGCCCCGCATCATTGCCGCCCAAACATCCAATTTTTGGGGATGCACGTGATTCAGGATGGCGAAAACTGGCGCGCTGCACAAGACGATGAAGAAAATTCCCAACAAGACTCCGATCACCCTGCTACGTGGCCCAAGCCGCATGAAGAGGTGCAGTCCCATCGCCGCCAACACACTACCCAGCGTGCTCCCAAGAAACAGCCATCGCGCTGGAACGCGGAACATGTTGAACGGTGGCCAGTGGAAAAGCACTGCGTTCAACGCCAGAAATTTCCCGAAGGAGAGAACCACGCAGAGGACGATCACGAGCGTATAGACAACCGCGAGGACTCGTCGTCGTCCCGATCCCAACCGCCTCTGCCACACCAGGCCCAGGAGCACCGCCGCCAGGACCCAGCCCACTGCCGGAATGGTCACGATCGTTTCGCCCGGATAGGAAACGAGGCTCCCGTCCATTCCAAGGATTCGTGGATAGAGCAGTGATGGCAACTGCACCGGCGGCAGGCTCGCCGTTTGCCAGCCTTCCAACGTCATGTGAACGCGTGGCGTTTGCGAGACATGCTGCATTGTCGGCAGGATTTGCAGGGCCATGAGCGCAAACCCCGCCGCACCGCCCGCGGCAAGAAGCCCCGTTGCCCATGCGAACCTTCGGGACCACCGCGCCGCTGCCAGCCAGTCGACACCGATCCACGCCACGGTGAACAGCGTGACCTGCATGTAGCCTGCCGCGATCTGCAACGCAAGAACCAGCGTCAGGGCAATGGCTGCCCTCACCGTTCGATGCCGCAGCACCCGAAGCGCCATCAGCGCCACCCACGGTGACAGCATCGCCGCCTCGCGCATGGAGATGTGGCCAGCGTGCAGTATCATGAACGAATTGGCAATGAACAGCAAGCCGCCGATGAAGCACGCCGGTGTCGCGAGTCGCCGCGCCCGCAGATAGGACAACATCCCCATCCCGCCAACCAGTGAGTGAAACAATTGCAACCAATTCGCAACCTGCGGAGGGCAAACCGCATACAGCAGATTGGGTGGATACAGGACTCCGACATAACCCAGTGAAAAGAGCGGCATTCCCCCCAGCACATTCTTCGTGAAGAAGGGGAAATGCCCTGCGGCGATTTGGCGCCCCACCTCCACGCGCCACGGGATATACTCAGACAGGCCCTCATCCCATCCGAATCCACCGTTGAAGATCCCGCGCGTCGTCACCATGCCGAAGGCAATGTAAGCCAGCGCCATGAGCGCCAGATTCAGCGCGCTGATGCGCCGAACGTTGCCCGCAGATGTCTTCGCCATGAAGGAGGGAACTACCACCACACCGTGTCCAGCCGCCACACGGAAGACGTAAAAAACAACAGCGCCCGCTGCGGGAGCGGGCGCCGATCCTTTATTACCGGAGACGAATTACTCGACGGACCGGAAGTTCGTGATGTCGTCGATTTCAGTTCCGCGGAAGGGTGCCGCCGCCGTTGTGCGGTTGGCACCGAAGGAAATGATCTGGAACGTTGACGGGTTGTAATACGTCTCGTTGATGAAGGGGCTTGTGGACGGAAGCTCCGTGCCACCGCGCGCCACATAGTCGTCCGCACGGATGTAGAGCAACGGCGTTGAAAACGCATCCAGGAAACACAACTGGCTCGGAATGTTCGTCGTCAGGTTTGCCGTGTCGGTGGAAGGCGTGCCGTTGGCATCGCCGATCTTGTTCAAATCCCAATCAATGTACGGTCCCTGCCAACGCCTGCTGAGTGGAAGGTAGGGGTTGTTGTTCAGCGACGTGCGGAGCGACATCGTCAGGTAGCCCGAACGCTCTGCCTGGCCGGAAACATCGAGCGCCGCAGGGGCAAACGTGCTGCCGGAACCGGACGGAGGAAGCTGGCCCGTGTCCACCTGGTACTGCGTGATCGCAATCTCCAGCGTGCGAATCTCAGCCCGCGTGCGGGCGTACTTCGCACGGACGATTTCCTTCGTGTAGATGCCCACGGCGATGGTGGAAAGGATCGCGATGATGACAACCACCACCATCAATTCCAGCAACGTCACGGCCTTGCGCGGGGCGTTCCCCGCGGGTCGGCGTTGCAGATTTTTTTTCACGCTTTTCATAAACCGGGAATCCGTGCCCTTCGCGAAATCGTGCGGCGCGTCGTGGTTGAGCCTTAGAAGTTGCTGTAGAGCGTTTCGTTCGACTGAATCACGGAGAACGTGTAGTAAATGTCATCGCCCTGATCCAGCGGATCCGAGGACAGCCAGCTGTTGCGACCATCGGGACCAAAGGAAATCACGGCAAAGCGGTCGAATCGATCCGCCTCATCCTGCTGGATGAACATGTCATCCTGCTGCAGGTCCGGAGGAGGAAGAACCTGCGAGCCTGTTGGCGCATCCTCGCTGAACAGGGGGCCCATGTCCGAATACATGCGATAGGGATTTCCCCACGGATCAGCAACCAGGTCGATCGTGATGTCGCCCGAGGACGGATCATTGACGATCTCACCCTCGTAGCGCACGCGGCGCGGATTCAGGAACGGCCCCTGCCACGCATTGACCATGCGCGTCACGCGGCGGTCGCTGCTGCTCAACGTGAGCTGACTGCCGATCTGCGACGTCAGCGTCGAATAGACATCCACCAGGAAATGGTTTCCCGCCTGTGTCAGGTTGTCGAAATCATCGCGCGAGCCGATGGAGCCAACAGGCTCACCGGCGACACGGTTCGGAACGTTGTCCAGGATATGAATCGGCACCAGGAAGCCGTGCGCGATCGCCGCCGACTGCTCCGCCTCTGCGATGGACCGGACTTCCGACTGGGCAATGGAAATGCGAGCGCGACTTAGCTGCGTGAGGTACACGGGGACCGCAAGCGTCGCGAGGAGGGAAATGATCGCCAGCACGACGAGCAGTTCCGTCAGTGTGGTGGCTCGCTTTGAACGCTTTCTCAAGGTCTTCATTGGGCTTAATCCTTTTCTGGTCTTTTCTGGTTCTTCGTCCGGGATGTTCCGACTTTCACGCTCTGTCTAAGTGTCCTTCAACTTGCCCACATCGTCAACTCATCAGACCCGCTTAACGTCCGAATACGTGATACAAATCGTCGCCATCGCCGAAATCATCGCCCAAGACGTCACCGGGGCGCTGATTTGTGTTCAGCACGGCGTTGCCCGCCCCGGGAAGCCCATTGGGCCCAAGAGTCAGGATCACGGAACGGTCAAACACCTGCGCCGGGTAGGAACCACCGCTGCTGAAGCCGCCATCGACATTCGGCTGCACGTTCGTCTCAATCAGGTCACCCTGCGGCTCCAGCACAATACCGCGACGCGTCATGATGACGTAGTTGTTGCCCCACGGATCGTCCGGCACGCCGTCGGGATTTGGTGACGTCGTCGTTTCAACGTTGTCGATGTTGCTGTCCTTCTGCCAGTTGATGTACGGCCCGAACCAGGCCACCGTGCCATCATAGTTCGTCTCGTTGCGGCTCAGGCGATCTATCACATTCTGCCGCGTTGTCGTCGCGTACAGGCCAGTGTTCGGATCAATGAACAGGCTGTTCGTATCGGGAAAGACGATATATGTCTGGGCAATCTTGTAATCCGTCAGGCCATCGGCGCGATCAATGGGATCGAATGACCGTCCGCGATTGAACGACTCACCATCGCCGTTCAACACGTCGTTGAGGGCAAACAGGCGAACATAGAACCCCGTGTCCACCCCCACGCGCTCTTCCGCCTCGCCCAGATTCGTGATGTCGCTTTGCGCGCGCGCCACGCGGGCCGCCGCCGTGCGGCTGGCAATCACGGGAATCAGGACAGCCACCAGGATTCCAATGATGATAATGGCAACGAGCAGTTCGATGATCGAGAAGCCCGCGCGACCGCGGCGCGATGCAACCGCTGCCTCTCTGGATGTCCGTGGCTTGATCAACACCGTGCGCTGCCTTTCAGGAAGATTCATCATGATCAGAAGATAAAGAAGTAGTCGTCGCTGTTTGGCGCGCCAAGCACGCCGTTGCGCCGGTCATAGTCCGAATCCGGAGGCGCGGGGTTGGGAAGCAATCCCGGCAACTGGTTTGGCCCCATCGAATAAACCGCACGACTGTTGTACACCGTCTCCTCAGGCCCAAAAAGGATATACGGCGATCCCCAGGGGTCCTTCGGATAACGATCCGTGTTGTTCGCAAGGTCACCGTCGATCTGGTCTGCCGGTGGCACCGCGCTTGTCGTGTCAAAGATGGCAATGGGGCCCTGACGCCTGTCCGTCGTCTGGATGAACCCGGTCAGGACCTCCTGCAACGACATCGTGTTCTTCATTGCGACGTAGGGGCCCTTCCAATTGGGAACCACCGTGCTGAAGTAACGGGCAGGCGGGTTGATCACATCAAAGCGTCCCGGCGTGCCTGGCACCCAGCGCGCGCGCGGCGGGTCGAAGCCGGGCGTTGGCGTGCTCAGCGCCGTCAAGCCTGTGTTTTCCGGATTGTCGAGATCATTGAGGCGCGGAAGGAAACCACCACCGGGCATGTCCGCCTCAACAAGCAACAGTGCCTTCGTCAGGCTCTGCAACTCATCCTGCACGGCTACCTTGCGGGCTTCCTCGGCGCGTTGACGGAAGATCGGCAGGATCAGCAGCGCGATGATCGCGATAATGCTTGCAACCATCGCGATTTCGACGGCTGTGAAGCCCCTGCGGTTTTGTCGTCTCATCGCCTGCATGAGCATGCTTGCTCCTTTGATCTTCATCGCGCCGGACAAATTCTAGAACTCAAAAACAATATCGTCACTGCCAGAGTCGGTAATGCCAACAACGCTTGCCGCCCCGTTGTTCTTTCCGTCATTGGGCAGGCTGTTGATTCCGCCCGAAAACAAGCCGATGTTGTCCAAGGCAAACTTCCTGCTCCAGATGTTTGCCCTGGCCCGCGTGAACTCCGTGTCGCCGTTCACGCCCGTGCCGCCACGCAGATAGGTGTGCGTGATGTAGCCCTTGGTTGTGGGCCGATAGCCAACGGATCCCTTGTACAGGCGCAGGCCCCACGCGTTGTTACCATCAACGGCGACATTCGTGTCGTTGCCCGGCACCGTGCCAAAGTCCATCCGAACGTCCTCCGTACCGCCAGGGTAGTGATTGTTGCCATAGCTCACCACGGCGTTCACGAAATCGCCCTTGATTGCAGGAGAGGCGCCTGATTTCTCGTTCACAAACTTCAGGAACGGCCGCGCCGGATCGGAGCGGTCGATGTCCATCATGTAAACCACCCAGGGGTTGTTGTAGGGATCGGCGGGCCAGCGAAGGCCCTCCGAGCTATCCACATTGTTCGGATTGGTGGCGTCGAACCCCTGCAATTCGGGAATCAGCATGTAGACAAACCCACCGCGCCCCTGGGCGACACCGGCACGGCCCTGCGACATTGCGAAGTACGGGCCCTTCCAGTTGCGCTCCACCCCGCCGCCGAACGCATTCGCCGCGGGGGGATTCGTCGCCAGACGCGAATTGATGTCCGAAAAGATGAATGGAAGCCGCGGGCTGCCGCTGTTGATCAGCCCACCAAAATACAAAAGCCCTTCGTTGCTTTCCGCCAGCCAGCACAGCTTTGGAAAGATCGAAGTGTCCATGTTGGCGAATTCAAGGGCGGTTGCGATCTGCCGTGATTCGCCAATCGCCGCCTTGCGCGTGTTGGAGCGGAACTGCTGTTGCACCCCGAAGATGGCCAAACCGCTGAACAGGGCGATCAACGCACCCACGATCAGCATTTCGACCAGTGTAAAGCCTCTGCGGCGACGCAGCGATGGCATTGCTCTGAAGGTTGTTCCGGTCAAAATCACTGGTCTGCCTGATCGCTTTCCTTCGTGTGTTATCGCCGAGGCGGGTGTGCTTCTATCCAGTCGTTCAAATAATGAGACCTGCCAGAATTAACGTCAACCGTCGCGGCAGTTTTTTCCCCGCCTCAAGGCACGAAATTCAACCCCACCAGTTCCGGCGCGGGCTTGTCCATCGCAACCACTGCCGAAACCACCGCCGGGTTGTCTCGCAAAGTCCCCGACTCTGACGTTTCCAACGCGTGGCCCTCAAGCAAAAATGCCCTGCTGGTCACCGTAAGCCGGTCGAAAACCGGCGTGAAATCCCGTAGCGATTGGCAGGTGTCCGTTCCGCTTCCCCAAAGGTTTTCATCCACCAACACATCGGAAAGGCGGTTGTAGATGACCCGTTGGGAGGATTTTTGGGCCAGCGCATCGCGTTCCACCTCGCGGCGGCGCTGCACGATGGATGCCGCCTGGGCCTTCGTAAAGCCTGCGCTTTGAAGCACCGCATCCCCCGCAGTGTTCACGTTGATGAGACCCTGACGCATGCCGATGGGTGCCATGGCAAAGCGCGCCCAAGCCGCTGCCTGGGCATCCTTCCCCTTGCTGTCCACCAATTCGGCGGCTTCCTTTCGCGCGCCGTCCACCGCCTCGCGGGCGGAAACTGCCGCATCCTTGCCCACCGGCACGTCATGGACCCCTGAAAGCACCTCGCCGGATTTCTTGGAGTATTCGGCAACGACCTGCTTCGGCGTCACCCGCTTGGACGTTTCAACCGTGAACAGGTCAATCACCCGCGCATCAATCAGGCCCGAATTGCTGGCAAGGTCGCGCCGCTTCGAATCGCGCGAGGCCGTGGAAGCCACCACCGGGAAGGCCATGCGCTCCCCCTTCTTCCCCGTCGCTTGCGAATAGCCGGCGAACACGTCGAACAATTCCAGCACGCTCGTGAAGGGAACATCCTGCGGTGCGTTGCGAAGCTTCGTCACCAACTCCTCGTCGGAAACAGGGTCACTCGCATCCACCGCGCGCGTGAACGGCGTCGCGCGCACGAACACGCTGTCGCGAATCAGCGGATTGTACCGCTGGAAGCTGTTGAGGGTCGACGCCCCCGCGCTGGGAGTGTAGGCAAAGCGGTCAACGATCGCGCCCGTGTCATCCCGAAGTTCCACCGTGTGCGGTGCGGGCGTGTGCGGCAGGTTGAGATCCACAATCTCCAGGACGCGCTTCGAACCGTTGTTGGACACGATCTTAAAGATGTCGTAGAACGACCCCTCGCCTTCCAGATCCTCGCTCGCATTGGGATCCCGGTCGTTCTTGTAGTCGTCCGTGATGACCAGATAGTTCTGGGAACCCAGCACCCCTGTCAGTGGATAGTCCCGTCCCCCCACGCGAAGCGTCCAGCCCGTGAGCGTGAACGATTCCTTCCAAGGATTGAACAACTCCACGAACTGCCCGTCATCCCCGCGAGCATCATCCGTGCGGGAGTCCGCATAAATTTCCGTGATGAAGGGGGTTCGCTCCAGGCCGAGCACCTCGCCCGACGCACCGTCGCTCATGACCGTGGGACGGCAATCCTCATCACGCGCATCCACGATGTTCACTGCGAACTGGCGCAGGAGGGCATCGTCCTTTTCATTTCCATATTCCAACGCCAGCGCGTCGTGGATTTCCTCCGCCGAGGCGCGGTTGAGATCCAGAAGCACGCGGTCCTCCGCCGCATCACCGGGACGTTCCTCCTGGCTGATGCTGAACGCCGTCACATACGGCACGAGTGCAATGACGAGGCGCTCTGTCACGCCGGGAACGCGCAGCAGATCCGCAGCGGACTGGAACCGTCGGTCATCACCAAATGCCGGATAGCGGATGTCCGAAATAAATTCATCCGGCTCATCAATTCCCTTTTTCAGGTTCTTGATGAAGTTCAGGCGGTCTGTTGCATTTCCCTCGCAGGTGCTCGCAAGCCGCTGCACGGCGCCCGGCGACTTGCCCAGATAGCCGGAGTCCACCGCCGTGCGTTTCCCCGCGCCACCGTCGAGCGATTGCGCCTCGCTGTCGTTGTCATCCACGCCCGCAACGCCCGGTGCGCCATCAGGACCCAGGCGGTAGGCCACGATACTTCCCGCAATCGCCGCCGAATCACCGGCGCTCACATTGGCGCGCGCCGCCGCGATGGTGATGATGCTTTCCAACTGCCTCGCATCCGCCGTGTTCAGGTTCACGCGTGATGCCGTGTCCGAAATATCCACCGTGGAGGTCGCCGTGCTGACACCGGGCCGGGCGCGCTTCAGGACCCACTGCGCCTTCGCGTTCGCCGCCGCCGCGCCCCGTGCATTGCGATCCCGCTCAAACCGCACCCCCGCATCCTCGTCAACGGTCATGGCGGCCGACTTCAACTCACTCGCGTCGAAGGTGAAATCCAGCACTCCAACCGCGCCGGGCGGCAGGTTGGCCTTCGTTGCCAGGGCCGCAAAGGGCACCCCCGTCAGCGTGGCCGTTTGGTTCTGCACGGCCTTGCCAAAGTTCCGCGTCGTCAGTACTTCCAGCTTGGACGTGTAGGCAATCGTCGCGGCCAGCAGCACCAGCAACGACAGCAATGCAATCACGATCAGCAGCGTTGAGCCGCGCCGCGCTTCGGAGGCGCGCACAAGCCTGTTCTGAAGAGGAACGAATGGTCTTGTCATGGTCGCACGTAGAAAAAGTAACGGGAGTCCTGAATCGTCCTCTCGATGTTCACCACCGTGCTGAGAGTAACGGTCTTCAGTGGGCGGCTGCCAACCGGCCAGCCGCCAATTTCGTTCACCGGAATTCCCTCGGCGCTCACCGTCACGCTGATATACATCGCTGCGGGAAACTTGAATGGGGGAACGCCAAACGGAGCGCCGATGGGCCGCACCGCCGGGAAGGCGATGGTCGACGCATCCCAGGAAGACTGCCAGTATGGGCGCCCCGGCACCGGGCCGACGGCGTTGTCATTGGCATTCCACGCCAGCATGTCCAAGCTGACGGCATCAAAAACGACGGGCTCCGATGCCACTGTTCCAGTGCCGACGACGGGCGGGTTCTCCTCCACATCGCGCAGCAGCACGAAATCCTGCCCATCGAAGGTGCCAATGCGATAGGTGATTCGTTCCCGTGGCAGGATCTCCAAGGGCATGATGCGGGCGGGACGAATGAAGGAAAGGCGATCGCGCGAGAACGGAAAATCCTCATCAACCATCGCATCGCCGAGGTCTGGAAAACCGACATAATCCGGCCTTTCGGATCGCGACCCGACGACGACATGGCGGTCTGCGGCAACGTTCCACCCCCCATCATTGTCCACGCCATTGATCAGGTCCTCATCAAACGCACCGTCGCCATCCTCATCCACATTGTTTCCGTAGGGAAGGGTGACATCCTGCAGGACAAACTGCTGGTAGCTGGGATTTGAGTCCATCACCACCAGTCGAATCTCACGCGCAATCTTGTCCACTGCCGCCCGCGCGGATGCATTCGCCCGCGCCTCAGAAGTGGCCCTGTTGGACGCCCTGATAATCTGGACAAAGGCGACGGAAACACTTCCCACAAAGATCAACGCGATCGTCAGGGCGACCAGAAGTTCCAGCAGCGTGATGGCGCGGGAGGCTCCACGCCCGCCGGGGGCGGATCGATGCGACCTGTTGTGTCTTGATAACATCAGCAAAATCAGCGTCGTAACCCAGAAATTGTCGCTATTCGTGCAATGCCCCGCCCGCGGCGCGCCCACCAGAAACACAGTATGGAGCACAAGCCTTGTGGCGACTCATTTTCCCATCCACGGCTCAAAAATTTTTGCCATGCCTGATTCAACCGCCCTTAGCGGTCAAACCGTAGCTCGTAAAGCACTTCTGCCGATGGACGAAATTCCGTATTGTAGCGGACCACGATCCGGGCAACTCCGAAATCATCCTCCGGGGTGCCCACCGTGTCCACGTTGTCATAAATCAGCGAGCGGGAGGAAAACTGATAGGCCAGCCGCGTATCCTCTGGAAACGGCACCGGCGTCGTTGGCGCGCCGGACAACTGGATCGTCCGCACCGTGGTGCCCAACCGGTCATCATCGCGGCGCAACTCCTCAACCTTTCGCTGCGCCAGCAGGGCTGCTTCGCTTTTCAACGCGGCCTCTGTCGTCGCCTTCAGGCTCACCGGAAAAAATTGCAGCACACCCACCACGCCGATCAGCAGGATCGCCAGGGCGACGATCACCTCCGCCAGCGTGTAACCTCTGCGGGGACAATGCTTAACGGCGAACATGAGCCCAGACCCTCGCTTCCCCGGAGGTCGGATAAATCTGCACCGAATAATAGCTCTGATCCACGGTTGAATCGTCCATGGAGCGCCTCAAATGGACCGTCACGAGGGGATTTGTGCCGTCGGGCAGGAATGTCGCGCGCCGCGTCCCGGTCGTATAGGTGTTGGCGCCGATCTGAACCTGTGAAATGATGACATCATCGCCCAGATCCTCCACCGGAATGATCTTCGGCTTTCGCACATTGCCCAGCATGTCCATGTCATCGCTCCAGATGACATGATTGTTCAGGTCAAAGACCACCGAACAGGGGATATTGGAGGCGATGGCCCTCGTGCGGGCCTGCGTAATCGCCGCCTTTACCTTCTCCGCGCCAGCCTTTGTGAATGTTGCCTTGCGGAAATTGCCGTAGGCCAGCACCGCCGTCGTCGTCAGAATCGTGATAATGACCAGCACCACCAGCAATTCCGGAATGGAAAAGCCGCGGCGGCAGGTCGGTTTGGCGAAGGCATGGAGGTTCACAACCGCGATAGTATTGGCCTCCGAAGCAGGTGCGTCAACTGGGGGAATTGGGAAAGACACCAGACCGGGAGCGCCATGTCACCCCGCAGCCTCAACCTTGAGAAAGCTGGCCACTGCGGATTCATCGAAAAGAATGCCCGCGTTTTCCTTCAGGTAGTCACGGGCGTCGGAAGGGGCAAGCGCCTTGCGGTAGGGGCGGTCGCTGCACATCGCATCCCAGACATCGACAACAGAGAAGAGACGCGCCGCGGGTGGAATCATTTCTCCGCGAAGTCCGCGCGGATAGCCGGAGCCATTCCACCGTTCATGGTGATTGAGGGGGATGTCCAGAGCGGGACGAAGAAACTCGATGGGTTCAAGCATTTCACGGGCGATCTCGGGATGCTGGCGCATGATGAGTGTTTCCTCCCTGGTCAACGGACCCGGCTTCATCAGGATCTCGTCTGGAATGGCCATCTTGCCGATGTCGTGCAACATCGCACCGCGACGCAGGTGGATAATGTTGCTTTCGTCCCAGTTCATTTCGCGCGCGAGCCGGACAGTGAGTTCTGTGACGCGCATGGTGTGCCCCTTGGTGACGGGATCGCGATACTCCAGGGCGGCAGACCATCCTTCCAATGTACGCTCGTAGGCGTTGGTGACCTCGCGAAAGAGGCGGGCATTCAGCACGGAGACGCCGACGTGGTTCGCGACGAGCTGCAAATGCTCCAAGTCTTCGCCTGTAAACTGGTGCTGCTGCTCAGCGCTGTAGACACCGAGCAGGCCGATGACCTCGCCGTGCACAATCATGGGGGCACCGGCGAAAGATTGGAAGTGAATCGGGCCGCCAGAAGCGTGCAACTTTGCCGTCAATGAATCTGCTGGGACATTTGTGATGATCAGCGGAAGCTTGTCCGCAATCATGCGCCCGGCAATGCCCTTTTGTGGGTCCAATACCGCAGGTAGCGATTCCATGTGGAAACCGGAGGAGGCAAGCAGGTGCAGGCCATCATGGTGCAGTTCGCGCAGCACACATGCCGTGACGCCAAAGGCTTCATGAACATGGCGCGCGATTTCTTGCATCTGTTCCGACAGTGGAGCGTTGCCAATAACAATGTCTGATACAAGCATCAGGAGTGCCATGCGCTCCATGGCGCGGCGGGCCTCCGGTTTTCTGCTCGGACGGGATGACATCGTGCGGACTACTCCTCAATGCCCAAGGAGCGGCCCTGTGCGCAGACAACGCAACGAGAGAAACATCAAATCATGAGCGCCCTTAAACTTTCCTGTAGATTTCAGCGCCTTCCTTGACGAACTCCTCGCTTTTTTCTGCCATGCCCCTCGCGGCGTAGTCGCGAATTTGTTGTGTGATTTCCATGGAGCAAAATTTTGGGCCGCACATGCTGCAAAAATGCGCAACTTTTGCGCCTTCCGCAGGGAGCGTTTCGTCATGAAATTCGCGCGCGCGGTCGGGGTCGAGCGACAGGTTGAACTGATCCTCCCAGCGAAACTCAAAGCGCGCGCGGCTAAGTTCGTCGTCGCGGAATTGTGCCCCCGGATGCCCCTTCGCCAGATCCGCAGCGTGGGCCGCGATCTTGTAGGCGATGACCCCCTCCTTCACGTCGTCCTTGTTGGGCAGGCCCAGGTGCTCCTTCGGAGTGACGTAGCAAAGCATCGCAGTGCCGTACCAGCCAATCATGGCAGCACCAATGGCTGAAGTGATATGGTCGTAGCCCGGGGCAATGTCGGTGGTGAGCGGACCGAGCGTGTAGAACGGGGCCTCGCCACACCAGTCAAGCTGGCGCTGCATGTTCTCGTGAATCATGTGCATGGGAACGTGGCCGGGGCCTTCGTTCATGACCTGGACGTCCCTGGCCCAGGCACGCTTGGTAAGCTCACCCTGGACATACAACTCGCCGAGTTGCGCTTCATCGTTCGCGTCCGCGATGGAGCCGGGACGAAGTCCGTCACCGATCGAGAAGCTGACGTCGTAGGCCGCCATGATCTCGCAGATTTCATCCCAGCGCGTGTAGAGGAAGTTTTCCTGATGATGGGCGAGGCACCATTTTGCGATGATGGATCCGCCGCGTGACACGATTCCGGTGACACGGTCGGCAGTGAGCGGGATGAAGCGAAGCAACACGCCGGCGTGAATGGTGAAATAATCGACACCTTGTTCCGCCTGCTCGATCAACGTATCGCGGAAAATTTCCCAAGTGAGTTCCTCGGGCCGGCCGCCGACCTTCTCCAGCGCCTGGTAGATGGGAACCGTGCCGATGGGCACGGGAGAGTTTCGCAGGATCCACTCGCGTGTTTCATGGATGTGCTTCCCGGTGCTGAGGTCCATGACGGTGTCGCCACCCCAGCGGATCGCCCACACCATCTTCTCGACTTCCTCCTCAATGCTGGAGGTGACGGCGCTGTTGCCGATGTTGGCGTTGATCTTCACAAGGAAGTTCCTGCCAATGATCATCGGTTCCAATTCCGGGTGATTGATGTTGGCGGGAATAATGGCGCGGCCACTGGCGACTTCGTCGCGGACAAACTCAGGCGTGATCCTGCGCGGTATCGCGGCCCCCCAGGGATTTCCGGGATGCTGGCCGGGAAAGCTTGCGCGGTGGTCACGCGCACGATTGGCGGCCTTGTTGTCAATGTAGTAGTTGCCGCGCGGGTCATCGCTGCCGGGGCCGTAGCCCGCGTTTGTATAGACACCGGCTGCGCCCGTGCCCGGGCGGGGAAAGTCGCCGCTCCACGGGCCGCGCTCGGCGGAGCGCGCTTCGAGCGCGCGCTCCAACAGCATGTTCTCGCGGATGGCGATGTACTCCATTTCAGGCGTGATGATCCCCTTGCGCGCATAGTGCATCTGCGTGACGCAGGCACCGGCCTTCGCGCGGCGCGGCGGACGCAAGTGTTCGAAGCGCAAGTGATCGATGCCCTGATCGGCAAGGCGACGCTGCCCATATTCGCTGGTCAGGGTTGCAAGCTGCTCGCTATCGCCACGATCGGCGATCCATTGCGCACGCACGGCATCAAGCCCCCTGCGGACATCAATCTCCGCGGCGGGATCCGTGTAGGGACCGGAGGCATCGTACACGACCACGGCCTTCGGGCCATTGGTCTTTGGTGCGACGACGATTTCGCGCATGGGAACCCGTATGGATTCATGGATGGAACCCGGCACGTGGATTTTTCTCGAACCGGGTAGCGCCCCACGCGTGATGAGTTCGCCCGCAAAGTTCCTGATGGGCTGATTCTTCTGCGAAGCTTTTTCCGGCGCGATGGACATGGCACTCTTTCGGGAAACAGGAATGGGCTATGGGTGATCGACCACGCGGCCCCCGGCCAGGGCTGCTGGTCGAATCGCCGGCGATGAGGCTTAACAGGGCGGAACGAAGCGCTTTCCCTCCGCCGGTGCTAACCGGATCAGGTTCGAAGGCTACCGCGACGCACCGATGACCAGGAGCCGCGTCTCAGGGGATTCTTGTCCCCGCACCCAGCGCAGCTATTAGCGGTGAGAGCGCCCTGCCATGCAATGAAAAGTCGTGCGATGAGGAGAACCACGACAGGCAGCGCGAGCTGGGCAAGTTCCCGCTTTCCCTTTGGAAGCGATGGAAATAGAAAACAGGCATGGAAAAACAGCGCCCTGATCGCGTGGAACTTTTTGCCTTCTATTACCTGGGCGTGAATCCCGACGGGGAGTACCGTTTTGCAAACGCCCACCATGTGGCAAAGTACTACGGCGTCAGCGCCGATGCGGTGCTGCGCTGGCTGGAGGAGTTGGAACTGAAGCCGAGGGACGTGCTCCGCCAACAGTTCAACCTTTCGGGGCCACAGTTGGAATTGCAGTTGGAGTTGCCAAACCTTGATCCCGCGGGAGTCCGGCGCCGGGCCGCGGCAATTCTTGCGGAATTGGATGACGCCGAAGGCGGACGCCGATTCTGGGAGGGGGACTGAACGCACGGTGTATTCCACGTCGCATGATCTTCAGTCGCCACTCGGCGTGGCATTTGCAGTGCTGGTGGTGTTGCTGATCATTTTCACCCCGGCGATCCGCGATCATGCACGAAAAAGTCGGGAGCGATTGCACAAGCTTCGCAAGCGCGAGGGGGATTCGCATGATGATTCGGAAGCGTGAAGTCCATCCTCGTGGGGATTTGTGGTCCTGAGCGCATCCCCACCCGGCGCACACGCCTCCAGGATGGCCCTTTTCGTGGTCGCGGGCCTTTGGGCAGCGACGATGAGTTGGTTCTATCGCTTCGACTTTGAAGCGGGGCGTTACACTTACCTGAAGGTTGACTTCATCGCATTCTACACCGCCGCAGCGATGGTTTCGGATGGGAATGCTGATCAACTTTATGACTTCCGCACGAACAAACTCGAAATCACCGTTGATCGCGCAGCGGGGGTTCCAGCCTTCGCGAAGCGGGACCTTGCAATGCTGCGAATCCTCCCGGGGAAAGAATTCGAAAAGGCCGCAGCCTCGACGAAATTTCCCGGCGACCAGCCGCCGGTGTACGTTTACAATCCGCTGTATGCCGTCATGTTCATGCCGCTGTTGAAGCTGGCGTGGTTCCGCGCGGCCCTGCTCTTCGACTTCGTGTGCCTGTTCGCATTCATGACCATGCTGCTGTTCTTTCTGCGCCGGGTTGCGGGCCACCTGGACATTGCACGCACGACGATGAGTGTCGCCGCGACAGTCGCTGTGTGCACCTTGGCATTTCCGATTCGCTTTGACTTGCTTTGTGGGCAGGTGACGCCGCTCGTGGCGGCGGCCCTGCTTTCCGCGAATTTTTCCTTTCGATCACCCGTCCTTCGCGCAACCCACGGATCCGTGATCGCGTTGCTGGCGGGAATGAAGGTGCTTCCGCTTCTGATCATTGTGTGGCTGGTTGTGGCACGCCGAAGGACGGAGGCAATCGCCGCGCTGATCACAACGGCGATTCTTGCGATGATGGCCCTCCTGGTCTTCAGCGACGCAATCGGCCCGTGGCAAACCATCGCGGCGGCGATGAACGAAGGAACACGGCCATGGGTGTACAATCAATCCGTGGAGGCGATGCTCGGAAGGTTTCTGCTTCCGCTGAACTTCGCAGGGGGATGGGATGCGTTTGCTCCGGCGCAGGCGCGCGTGCCCGCGACCATCCTTGTCGCTTCATGCCTTGCCTCATGCTGTCTTGTTGCGTGGAAGGTTTGGAAGAGCGGAATGGGCACGGTGCCGCTGCTGATGGCGATGATGGCGCTCCTGTCCTTCGCAACTCCGCTCGCGTGGGCACACTACGGCGTCTATTGCCTCCCCGCAGTTGTCTGCATGGGCTTCACAACGGATGGAAGGCGCGTTATTGCTTTCCGAGTTTCCGCAGTTGTGTGTGCGCTTGCATTGATTGCCGATCCCAATTCGGCGGGTGTAATCCACAGGTTGCTGGTTGATCCTGCCGGACACGGGGTCGCCGCCATCGCGACGAAGCTCATGTTCGCTGTTCCAACGTTGGTGGCGGTGGCGCTGTTCACGGTCATGCTGCACGACGCGTATCGTCGCGCCACGGCATCCTGAACTTCAGCGGCGACGCTTCTTCGGGCCACCCTTCCCCTTGCGCGTGAAGTCGGCTCCACCACGCCTGCCCGTCCTGCCCCGACAGCCAAGGGCGCGCTCCGGCTGATCGAGAAGCGTGACGTCCATGCGCTGCTCCAGTGGTTCAATCTTGTCGATGCGAATGCGAATCTTGTCCGCCAGCTTGATCGTGTGACCCGTGTTCTTGCCGACGTATTTCACACCCGTCTCATCAAGCTCATAATAGTCCGCCGTGAGGGATGCCTTTTTCATCATTCCCTCTACGGGATACTGTTCGAGCTCAACGTAGACCCCCCAGGTTTGCAGGCCGGAAACGTAGGCGTCGAATTCATCACCTTCGTGCCGCTTCATGAACTCCAGGGCCTTGATGGTGGTGGACTCCCACTCCGCCTCCTGCGCACGACGCTCGCGCTGGCTCGTGTGCTCGCCGAGTTCCTCCAGGTTGTTGTCCTCTCGCGGATAGGGAAGGGTGATCCCTTCCTCCAGCGCACGCACCTGCCGATGCACAACGACATCGGGATAGCGACGAATCGGGGACGTGAAGTGGCAGTAGCAGTCGCTGGCGAGGCCGAAATGCCCGGCGTTTTCGGGATTGTATTCCGCACGCTTCAGCGCACGCAGGATGAGGCGGCGCACAATGTGGCCGGCGGGATGCTCCTGGGCCTTTGCAAGGGCCTGCTGCAAGTCGCGCGGCCTGATCTTCTTCCCTCCGCGTCCGAGACCGATGCCAAAAACCTTCAGCGCAGGAATGATCTTTTCAAGGCGATCCTCATCGGCGACCTCGTGGATGCGGTAGAGAAGGGGTACATCCTTTTCCGTGAGGTACTGCGCCACGGCCTCGTTCGCGATGAGCATGCATTCCTCAACAAGTTGATGCGCTTCATAGCGCGGATAGAACCTGAGGTCCGCAACGGAACCATCCTCGGCGAAGACGACCTGCAATTGCGGAATGTCCAGGTCCAGCGCCCCGCGTTCGAAGCGCGCGCGTCGCAGTGCACGCGCACATGCGCGCAATTCCTTCATCGCTGGCATGACATCCTGGAAGAACGCCGTTGGTTCCGTGGGCTGCTTGCCGTCGGTCTCGTCGAAGGAGCTTTGCACCTGTTCGTAGGTGAGGCGGTGATTGCTGTTGATGACGGAGGTATGGACACGCTTCGACAGCAACTGTCCGTCGGTGCCGATTTCCATGACGGCCGTCATGGTCAGGCGATCCTCGTGCGGAACCAGCGAGCACAAGTCGTTGCTGAGCTTGTGCGGGAGCATGGGAACAACGCGATCAACAGGATAGACGCTGGTGGCGCGCTCCAGTGCCTCGTTGTCGAGCGCGGTGCCCTGCCGAAGGAAATGGGTCACGTCGGCAATGTGCACGAACAACTCCCAGCCCCCGCCGGGGCGCTTGTTGATCGACAGCGCATCGTCGTAATCCTTGGCGGTTTTCGGATCGATGGTGATCGTCACAAGATTGCGATAATCCTGGCGTCCCTTCAGGTCCACCTCGCCACGGAACCCAAGCATCTTGACTTCGTTCTCGACGGAGCTGGGAAACTCCTCCACAATGCCGCGATCGCGCAGCAGGAGAAGGACGTCGATCCCCTTGTCCTCGTCGGATCCGATGCGGGCGACGATGTGCCCCTGAAGAGGCTCCGGCGCGGGCGTGAACTTGTCGATTTCCACTTCCACCCAATCAAAGTCGCCGACACCAAGTTCCTTCGCGGGAAGCGGTACGCGGACACGGCGATCCATGCGCTTGTTGCGCGGCATCACATCGCCGTTGCGCCCCATCGCCTGATACCAGCCGACCATTTTCTTGTGCGCGTGTTCGAGGACATCGACGATGCGGCCCGTAGGCCCCTCATCAGCGCGGCGCATCACTTCGGCGCGCACGAGGTCGCCATCGAGGCCCTCGCCCAGGTCCTTTTGCGCGATGAACAGATCGCCGGAGAATGGTGGCTTCCCCTTCAACGAGGACCAATCGGGGCGCACGAAGCCGAAGCCCTTGCTGGTGACTTCCAGGCGACCCAGAATTTGAGAACTGCGCCCCGAGGGAGCGGAATAATTCTTCCCGCTGACGCGTGCGATCTCGCCGCGCTCCTCCAACTCCCGCAGGAACTTGCGGAAGGCGCGTCGATCCGGTGCGCGCACGCCGAATTGGCGCGACAACTGCACCAGGTTGACCGGCGAACGCGACTCGCGAATCGCCTTGATGATCTTGCTCTCATCGAACATTGGTTTCGTTCTCGCGATTCGGTGCGATGGGCATGGGAATGCCCGGCGCAGGACTGGTCGCTGCCTTTCTCAATGGTGTCGGCGAAAAGGTAAAGTCCTCAACAGCTTCAAAGCCACCCTCCACCACGCGCAGCGGCATCCAACTCACGACGCCGCGCCCGTTGCGCCGGACGATTCCAAACAACCAAAGCTGATTGTCCCAGCGGATCGCCTGAAGCTTTTCCCAGCCTTCGGGGACGCGCAATGTGCCAGGCTTCCAATCACGCAGGAGGCTGTCGCTGCTGAAGAGTTGAACGTGCGGCCCCGCGATGAGGAAGAACTTTCCGCCGTCCGTGAAGCTGCTGAGCCAACTATTTGATTCATCAAGGCCGGGAAGCGGGAGCGCGCCGAAATCCACCCATCGTGTTTCGAGGGGACTGGCAAGTGCGCGGGCGAACGCCTTCCCACCGGGAGGCTTTTGCAGTCCCACGATCATCTTGCTCCCATTGAGGTCAAAGAAGGCGTTGCCGCGCCACAGCGGAGCCGCCGCGCCACGTGTCGTGGTGGGAAACCACACGGGGTTCTTCGCTGAAGTGGCAAGGCGCAGCGAATTGATGCCGAGCGTGGCACCGAGCGATTCCGTACCATCGGAACCGATCGTCGTGAAATAGCCGTAGGTGTTCGGGATAATGCGCCCCGCACCGAAGGCCGTCGCACCGGCATCCAGCCAGGGTGTGTTGCGCGACGTGCGCAGGAGGCGCTCGTTCACGGGCCATTCCAGTCCATTGCCGACTGCGAGCATGACTGTTTCAACGGGGAGCGCCGCACCGGAGGGCCCGCGTGACAAGCCCTCCGCGCCCACCAGCGAATAAACTGCAAGTTCGCCGTTTCGTTCCACGACGCCGAAATCCTCGATGCTGTGGGATTTGACTTCGTAGAGCGGCGTTGGAAGCGGTGTCAGGTCAACCTCGCGTGAAAAGACGATGCTGTTCTCCACCAGGAGCGTCATTGTCGCAGTGCCCCTGTACCCTTGCGCGAGCGTGAATGATACTCTCTCATTCTGCTCCTTGTTGTCCGATGTCGGCGGCGGGATGGTGATTGATTTTGATTCCGCCAGACCGTTTCCCTCCAACCGGACCTGGATGGATTTCGAGAAAAGCGTGGAGCGGAGCGCGGAAGGAACCGTGACAAGAATCTCGAGGTTCCTCGGTTCACGTTCATTGGAAGTGGAAGCGATGGACAACGGTTCGCTGGTCGCCGCAAGGAGTTGATCGCCCAGCGGGAGCCCGGAAAAATCCGCAACCTTTGCGCTGCGAATGCGCGCCGGGCCTTCGCCGCGCAGGGAAAGCGTGAAGCTGGTGAACTGGTCGATCTGGGGAACGGCCCAGCGCAGCATGGAATCGCTGGCGGGTGCGGGACGGCGCGCCATGACAAATCGCGTGGTGCCGTTGTAGATGCCGATCAGTTCCAACTCTGCGGTGGTCGAGCCGGATACCTGCACTTCCACACCGCCGAAATCATCCGGGCTGAATTTCTTGTCCGCATCGTACAGCACGGCACCGGGAGAAATGATCCGCGCGGTTTCGGGTTCAGGCGCCAAAACAACCTCGCCACCATTTATTGTGGCAAGTTCCGCGCGGAGGATGCGTGGCGTGGAATTCTGGGCGGGAAGCAACGCGGAGCCACACAGGAGCAGCGAGACGATCGCGGCGAGAAAACTCTTCATTGAAATTCCGACTCTTCGGGGATTTTGGCGTACCAGATTTCGGCGCCCGGACCAGCCTTCATGACGTTCGAGGCCTTGCTACGGCACACGAGGAGGAATCGTTCCAGTATCTTCAACTCACGCTCATCGAAGTGCGCGAACTGATGGGGAGGATAGGCCGCCAGCCAATCAATGCGGCTGCCGATCGCTGGAGCTTGGGACCACATTCCGATCATTCCCTGATGCCTGGCTCCGGACGGAAGCCGGCGCTTGGAATAAAAATCGAGGAGCCTTCCCCATTCAAACTCGTTGACGAAAACGTATTCCCCGCGGGAGCGCAAGTACCTTGAAAACTCGGCGGCATCCTTGGCCTGATGAAGCTCGGTGGCGTAGGGTGGCAGGTCCCAGACGCTGCCCGATTCGATCCTTCGCCCGGGCGAAAGCCCGAAAAGCGCCGAACGCGCCTCAAAGAAGAAGACGGTGGAAAAGCCGCGCGTGTCGTCCACCATCTTCATGAAGCTTCCGCCGAGATAGTCCCTCAACGCCTCCTTCCGCGCGCGAAGGGTATAGGCGCCGTTCATTCTGATCGCCGTCCCCGCCATACTCCAACTGCCAAGGAGCAGCACGGCAAGGAGTGCGCCGAACACCGCACGCGAGACGAGGCGATGACGGATGGCATGCGTGGCGCCAACAGACGCGATCGGAATCAGGATTGCCGCGGAAGGAAAAAGGAAGCGCGCGGGATTTTGTCCAACCAGCAGCCACGCGGCGTAGCCAAGTGCGACCACCAGCAGGGGGATCACGGTTTTTCGCCGGGATTGGGAGAACAACGTCGACAACGCTGCGAGCAGCAGGACGCTGATACCCGTGCGGGGAATCTCAAGGCCCAGCGTCCCGATCCTCGTTGCCGCATGGTGCCAGTAAGCTGCGCCGAGTGGGCTTGTGGGGTCATGGGCGTTGACTACGAAGCGTGCCTGCCCGGTGCTCCATTTTGATGTGCTGCCCGCAAATGGGAACGCCAGGTTGCCGGACAGTGCATATGCCCGCCAGAGCAGCGGGACCACGAAAAGCGAGAGACCAAGCGCGTAGGCAAGCGGCATCGCGAGCGTGGCCGGAGACCTGCGGTTGAAAAACGAGTAGCCGATGCCAGCGAGGAGCAGCGGAACCACCACAATGCCAGCGGCGGAATACTTTGTCGCGAAGCTGGCGCCCGCCAGTACCCCCGAAAGCAGGAAGAGAAGTGCCTGGAACAGGAGCTTCCGGGCCGGGACGGCCCGGAGCATGACATCCAGCGACGCAATTGCAAACAAGGCCGTGATGGGATCGATGAGGCCCTGCATGACGTTGTTCACGGCAATTGGATGAAGAAGGTACAGCAACACCGCAAGCAAGCGCGCAACCTGCCGACCTCCAAGTCGTGCGGCGATGCTGGCGGCACAGTTCGCACCCGCCACGATGCAACTGATGATGAGAAGCTGGGGGCCACACGTATACGGGGTGCCATTGATGAAGCGCGATTCAATCCAAAAGGCGACAGGGGGAAGGTACTCGTAAAATGTTTGTGGAGCAGACCAGGGATCAAGGGGGCGCCCGAAACCGCCCGACAGGTACTGCGCAGAAATTGGAATGTGATAACTGAGGACGTCGTAGTTGACGAGGGGAATACCTGCGAAACGCACCAGTTGGATGAAGGCCAGGCCACTGAGAAGCAGGAGCAGGGCGCAGGCAACGCGCGTGGAGGTTCGCGGCGGTTGACTGCGACGCGGCCACCTGATCCCGGAGAGTCCCGATCCGCGAAGCCAGCCGAGCGACGCGTGGATGCAGAAGGTTACTGCCACCAGAATCAACACGGAAAGCATCCCGGGCGGACAGAGCGAGCACCCAATGAGGGCGATGGCCCACCCAATCCCAAGCGCGAGCGGCGGCCGCCGGGAAATTATTGCGAGTGATGCGGCAACAAACCCAAGAAAAAGGAAGAGGATCGGCAGTGGCAGGTTGGCATTGAACGCATTCAGTCGGGGCAGCGACGCGACGAGGCCGAGCACCAGCTCCCTTGATTGGATCAAATGCCGACCGGACGCCGCACGGATGACTCCGTATAGACTGTCATCTGTGGAAATGCGACGATGCGAGCCTGCTGAAGTTCCTGCGAGAAACGACGCAGGCTTGTGACCGTGTTGCCATCAAAGGTTGTGCGTATTGCGCGCTCATAAATGGTCCTCATTCCGCTCGAGGAGACACCGGCGCGATCCGCGGAGCGGCTGGCAACGTCCGAACTGCCCTCATTGCGGCGGGCAACATCGCCGATTTCCTTGTCGAGGCGAAGGAGGTTCGCGGATTTCCGCGCTACCCAGCAATGAAGCACATAGGGAAGCTTGGCATATTCATACCAGGCCATCGTCAGGTCCCATGTGAAAGTGAAGACCTCCTTCCGAACCACCATCGCGTGCTTCCCGGACAACAGGTAGGCATCAAAGCCGTCCTTGCCGGACAGGTCATAGGTTTGTGGATCGAGGGGATGGCTGCTGCGGACAAACTCCGGGCGAATCATCATCTTCCTCGCGAACAAGGTCTGTGCGAGCAGCGTGGTGCCGTAATCCTCCTGATCAACCAACACGCGTGAGATTTCCGTTGGAACGACCTTCGAGAAAATCATGAAAAGGCGCGAAGGGCCCAGCAGCGAAACAGCACTGCAAGGGATGACGGAAACACTGGGAAGGCGAAGCGCCTCGGGTGCGGGAAGGAGCGCTATGTCGCATTCGTCGGCGGCAACTGTCTTGCGAACTTCGGGGAGCGTCATGCGGCGCGCATTGGCAGACTTTACAACTTTGTCCAGGTCATGAACGACGGGAAGCGTGGTTAGGTCATCGAAGTAGACGAGTCGAAGCTTCATGGTTCCGGGCTTGGAACCAATCGGTACAGGTGTGCGCATGAGGGTGTGATGCTCCTCGAGGAGATATCGCCGTCGTCCCGCCCCTGCGGATGGGATTTCAAAATCCATCCAAAGCACACCCTGCCGTCACCGTTTCGGGAACGCAAGCATTCCTTCGGCAATATGCAAGATTTAATCGCAAATCGCAAGAATCGCCTGTGGCTGCACTGGGTGACGAGTGGCTCTGCGAGTCAGCCCGCAAGTTTCTTCATGAGGCGATCCCGTTCTGCCGCAACGAAAAGAACCTGTTCCGCGGAAAGCGGTGGTCCCTTGCGGCGGTGCAGCGCCGAGTAGAACGATCTGATGAGAGTACGCAGGCCGGGGTAGGCCTGTTCCTGCTCAATGGTGCGCCGCGCGAGGTTCTGCCCGGCGTTCAGGAGCGTGGCGGATGAATGCGCGAAGGGGTGCAGGATCTTCCGGAAGCGCGACACGGTCCCGCGTTCGGTGACGCTGAAGCCATGAAACAGATCGGTATGGATGGTGCCTTGATTACCGACAAGCCGCATGTAATTGAGCGTGGGCCTGCCATGCATGGAAACCATCAACGAGAGCGCCGTGCCCCTTGCAGAACCAAAGCAACGGATTTCCCCCGGACCAGTCCGCAGCACATTCCATTCGTAGTCGCCGGAATTGTCCGAGACGAAGCGCGCAAGCAGGGAAAGCGGATGCGGCAGGATTTCGAGCGCAATCCTCTCGTGCTCCGCATCGGATTGACCGGCGGCACCGGCGGAACAGGCGATGTAATCAATGTGCAGGATCCCCTGAAGGCGCGAAACATTCCTGAGTGACTGTTCAATGCCCTGTTGGAACACAAACTGATGGACGGGGCAGAGCAGCAGCCCCTTGGACGATGCAAGATCAAGAAGCCGTTGCGTTGTGGCAACGTCCGCAGCGAGCGGTTTTTCGACGAGGACCGAGGCGCCCGATTCAAGTGCCTGCGTCGACAACGTGGCGTGCGTTTCAAGCGGCGTGCAAATGTGAACGACGTCAAAGGAATCATTTAGCAGCGCATCGGAGAGCGATGCAAACCAGCGCGCGCCGTCGTGCGCCCGTGCCAGGTCGTGTGCCGCTTCTTCAGATGTGTCGACGACCGCGGCGAGTTCGTGGCCGAGGCGCGTAAGTTCGCGCGCATGCCAGCGCCCCATCAGCCCCGCGCCGACGACGGCGGCGCGCAGGTTTCGGGCGCGCCGTGTCACGCGGGGTTCTCGCCCATGCGCATGCTGCGAAGCCTTGCCATCTCCTCGCTGTCAATCCTGATGCGCTGCCCCGTGGCGGAAGAATGATAGCAGGCGGCGATGACTTCCAACACGTCGATGCCGTCCTGAATCGTCGCCGGCGGACGCGTGCCCTTCTCGAAGGCCTCCAGCGTGCGCTCGAAAAGGTTTCGCGTGGCGATCATCACGGAGTTCTTGGGGTTGCGGGCAAGCGGGGTCCGCTTCGTGCCCTGTTCGCGCCACGCCACGCCGGTCAGCCCGAAATCAAATCGAAAATGGGGCGCGGTGCTACGAAGCAGGCCAACCGTCGCACGCACCCGCCCGCCATAGGATGCGCGCAGCGAGGCGGATTCTCCTTCGGCACGAACTTCAAAGTACTGCGTGTCCCCCTTGCAAAGGCGGTTCTGCGTGATCTGCGCCAGTCGCCCACGGGAAAACTCCAGCGTGGCAAGCGCGACCGCATCCGTTTCCCCCTCGCGCACACCGCACGTTGAGGTGCTCGCGTTCACGGCCACCGGCTTTTCCTGGAAGAGCGCCATGGCGTAATCCACGAGGTGAACGCCCGCCTCATACAGCGTGCGCTGCAACATGCGGCCACGCCAGCCCGGCTCGGACCATGGCGGCAGGTTCATCAGTTGCCAGATTTGCAGGAAAACGAGGGGACCCGTTTCAGGGCTGCCCAGGTCGTCCCGCAGCGCGCGGAAAATAGGCATCTCGCGAAACTCGTGATTCAAGGCAATGCGCTTGCCGTGCTTCTTTTCCTCCTCAAGGAGCAGGTCCCCCTCACTCAGGCTGGAAACGAAGGGCTTCTCGCAGATGACATGCGCCCCCGCTTCAAGGGAACGCTTGCAATAATCGAAGTGGCTGTCCGGCGGGGTGCCGATGACAACGACTTCTGGCTTCGTGGAATCAAGCATCGTCGCAAAGGAGTCGAAGACCTTGATGCCAAAGGTTGCCGCGGCGGAGGAGCGACGTTTCTCCTCAAGGTCGCAACCACCGACGATCTCCACATTCTGCAAGCCCTTCAACGCGGGCAGGTGCAGGTTGTGTGCAGCATTTCCAAGACCGACGACGGCAACTTTAAACAACGGTGGGACCTCTAAATAGGGAACAATGGTGGATCAAATCGAAGCCCAAGTTCCCCGCAATGGAATGCCGGGGGAAAGAAAATTTGGGTGTACGCACCCGGCAGAACGCCACCACGATGCCCCGCTGGCAGGCATGAAAGGCGTTTTTCTTGAATCCATCGCAAACAACAACCTTTCGCGTGGCACTGGTGATCCTGGCCATCACCTGCATTGCGCTGGCGATTTCGCTGCCAGAGGCATGGTATGCCGCGCTGCCACGGCGTTCCGATCTGCCACCACCCGGTTTCAGTGGCCTCAAGGTGATGAAGTGGACGCTTGGGGCCTGGGCCGCGATCCTCACCTTTCTGGCGGCCCGTCCCCCAAAGTTTGAACACCGCACCGGCGACGAGTTGCTGGGGGCTTCGGCCCGGCCTGCGGAGTCAGACCTGCCGCGAAGGGCAGCGATGATGTGGCTGGCGGGGGTTTCCGCGCTGGCGTTCGCACTACGCGTTGACCATATCAACAGCGACCTGTGGCTGGATGAAATCAATCCCATTGTCACTTACGGCCCCCTCCCGCTGTACCAGGTCTTCACAACGTATCTTCTGGCGGGAAATCACCAACTCCACACGTTTCTGGTGAAGCTGCTGGTGTCCATCGCCGGGGAGCGGGAATGGATCATCCGCACGCCGGCGCTGCTCTTCGGCGTTGCCTGCATCCCCGCAATCTACTGGTTTGCACGCTTTGCAATGTCGCGTGTTCAATCGCTGTGCCTCGCACTGCTCCTCGCGGTCTCCTACCACATGGTCGAATACTCGCAAAATGCGCGTGGATATTCGATGCACATCTTCTTCAGCATCATGACGAGCGGCCTGCTCGTGGATGCCTTGCGGCGTGACCGCGCCGCATCGTGGATCTGGTTCGCCCTGTTGAGCATGATGTCCTTCGCGACGCAGATGATCGGCGCCTTCGTGACCGCAGGGCAGTTGATCGTGGCTTTGCTGGAAATTTTCCTGCACTGGCGCCACGGCGGAAGGGTGAAGGCGCTGCTCCTCAACCGCCTGCCGCTTGTCTACACAAGCATCCTTGCCTTCGCTGTGTTGATGTACAGCATCGTCCTGCCGGAATTCCTCAACTACCAGAAGTACTTCTACCAGCAGGACGAAACGTCCGGCTTCCGCCCGTTCACGCTGGAATTCGTCACGGAAATGATTCGCGGCATTGGCGAAGGCTTCGGCCCCGGTTTCATGCTGGGCGCCATTCCATTGCTTCTGGCAGGCGCAGCGGGGTTCTATTTCTTCTGCCGCCGCAACCGTGCCGTGGCGCTGATGCTCACAATGCCGTGCGTTTTGATGATGGCATACATGTTGGGGAGGGGAATACCGGTTGCTCCCCGCTACTTCCTGATCGCTATTCCCGTGGTCTTCATGACGGCCGTCCATGCCGCATTTGGATTCGCGGAATGGACGGGAGCACGGCTGCGCTGGCCCGATGGTCGTGCGCGCCGTGCGGCAATGGCGCTGGTTGGGCTGATGGTGCTCGCGTCCGCAGCCTCGCTGCCGCGCTTGTATCGCCACCCAAAGCAGGACTATACGGGCGCGATCCGGTTCCTGCAAACCCTCCGAAAGCATGACGAACCCATCATCGTCATTCATTATGCGGAACGCGGAATGGAATACTACGGAGAGAAGCTGGGGCTGGAGAAGAAGGACCTGGTGGTGGTGCGTTCCGATGAGGCCTTTCGCAGGAACGAAGCAATGGCCCGGGAACAAGGAGCATACGCGGTGACGACGCTGATGCGCGCGCTTCGCATCGAGAATCCGGCGATCACCGATTCACTCAGGGAGAATTGGACGCAGGTAAAAGTTTTTCCCGGAACCATTGGGAATGGCAGCATCATCATCTGGAAACTTGGCATCAAGGACGAAGGCAGTGAACCAAACAGAGACTAGCTCGCGTTCCGAACGGAACCAAAACGACTTCTACGCAATCCTTCAGAACAGGTACGTACGCATCACCTTGTGCGTCCTGATGATCGGCGCGTTCATCTGGAACGGATCCCGATACCGCGCACGGCACGGATTCGACGCGGGATCGCACACGAAGTTCGCTGACGTCATCGCGGAAGAACATCGAATCCCAACACTGGAGGAGGCATACGTCTCCTACAACCCCCCTTTGTTCTACGCGTATGCCGCGATGCTGAACAGGCTTTCCGTCGCCATGGGTGGCAACAAGGACGAAGAGAAGTTCCTGGCAAAGATGACCCCCGAGATCAACCGCATCAAGGGCGAGATGGCCGCCACTGATGACGCGAAAACCAAGCGGTCGCTTGGAAGGGACCTCGACGATATCGACGTCGAACGGCGTGAGAAGAAGTTCGGCGGCGCGCGCAATTTCACAAAGGTCACCCTTGGCGTGTTGGTCGGAATCATGGTGATCCTCGCCATGTCGTTGTCCGGACGCATGCTGGGAGCAAAGAGCAAGACGGCCTATCTGCTGCTGCTCCTATCCATCCCCGCCCTGTTCAAGTATCCCGCCATGTACACGCCGGAAAGCTTCCTGACAGTGATGGTGTGGGGTTCGATGCTGGTCGGCCTGTGGAACTTCCCCCCAAAGTATCAGGTGCCACAGGCCATCGTGGCGGGATTGCTGGGCGCGGCGGCAATCTGGACGCGCCCCTTTGGCTTCGCTGTTGCAGGAGCATGGGGCCTGACGCTCATCGTGGCACTGGTAATCTGGAAGAACGGTGGCAGGCGCTGGGCCCTCCGGGCCGGCATCATCTGCGCCATCTGCGCCGTGGCCGGCGCGGGCCTCTTTGCATACAATGGAAAGCGCACCGGCAAGACGATGCCCCGGCCAAAGCAGAGCGAGGCCATGTTCAACAAGCTTCCATTAAGCTTCTACATCGGCATCAGGCCGATGAACCTGCTCCTGAATCCCTATCGTGATGACAGTCCCGACCAATTGCTGACGTCAAAGGAGCAGGAAGGTGGCACGGCGAAAGTGAAGGCGCCAACACTGAATAGCTGGTATACGATCCTGTACGCGGATTCGTACGGCGACTATTGGAAGTACTGGACGCTCAATCATCGCCTGAACAACGAGGAGATCAGCAAGGGATTCTGGCGTTTCGCCCTGATAATCCAAATGCTGGCGTCGCTTGTTCCGTTTGGAATCATGCTGGCGGGAGCGGTGATCCTGTCGCGAAAAGCATTGAAAGCGGGAGCAGACGACCCGCTGGCGCTCTTTGTTCCGATTGGATCACTGCTGGTGGTGGGACTACTTTTCTTCCTCTACTTTGTCATCTCGACACCTGCGAACGAATTCAACCAGGTCAAGGCGCTGTATATCCATTTCCTTTTGCCTGCGATTCCCTTCGGTGGCGCTTTTCTGGTCTCACAATGGATCGAGAAGCGGGACAGTGGCAAGTTCTGGGCGCTCCCCTACCTGATGGCGTTCTGCGCCTGGTCATTCATCATTTTTGGAATATACTGGCATTGAGCAGGTGTCTTGAAACTTGAAATGCGAAGGGACCGGAACCAAGTTCCCGGTCCCTTCGTTTTTTTGCCAAGCCCACCCGGCAAAGCGCTATTTTTCCCTCAAGTACTTCAGTATTCCCAGCACCAGGCCCAAGCCGCAGTACCAATAATACAACCACAGTAACGCAATGCATTTGAGGAAGAAGGCAAAGCCACGCCTTTCCTTGAAGAACGAAAGCAGTCCCCAATTGAGCGGGATCACGACAGCAAGAAGGAGCATCATGGGAATGGCAAACCACCACTGCCAGACGGCGGCGAAGAGGCACAGGATCGCCCCATATACGCTGATCACCGAGTAGCGCGCATTGTTGCCAAGGTTAAGCTCACGGTTCCGATACTTGTCGTGCTTGAGCAGCAATGCCGTCCATGGAACGGCACGGTGAAAGATGTCCGTCTTGATGAGGGATTTCAGCGTCCAAGTCTTGTGATGCGTAACTTGGAGGGTTTTCAGGATGTGAATCTTCAGCCCGCGCTTTCCAAGCTCATAGCCAAGATGAATATCCTCGATCATCGGCTCGCGCCAGTATTCCGCATCGAACCCGCCAACGGCAAGGAAGGCTTCACGACGAACTGCTCCGCATCCGGACCAGAACGAGGAGACCATCTGGGGACCGTGCTGGTGGACATAGTGATGAAAGAGGTTCTTGAACTGCGACGGCGCCGCGGGCGCGGACGGCGTGTCGTCGTAGGATCCAATGACCGCGGCCAGCCCGGGATTCCTGGCGAAGTAGTCGAGGAGAACGGACGTCGCGCCGGGGCGAATCTCCGTGTCGCTATCGACAAACCAGATGATGTCGCCGGATGAATCAAGGGCACCTTCATTGCGGGCGGCTGCGGGACCCCCGTTCTCTGCACGGCGCATGACGCGGGCGCCCAAGCTGCGGGCCAGATCCACGCTGCCGTCCGTGGACGCATCATCCACGACGACGACCTCGTGCAACTGATCACGCTCGCGGTTGAGCGCTTCAAGGCAGCGGCGGAGGAGATCGCCACCATTGTAATTCGGGATGACGACGCTGATTTTGAGCGAAGGAACGGGCATCGGGCCTGCGATCTTGGGGGTCCAAGGCCCGGAAACAACGGGATTTCCTCAGGGAATCGCTGATTTCCGAAAGAAAATACTCAAGCAGTGTTTCGCGACGGTTGACAATGTTCTCTTATAAGGTTAGCCAGCCTGTTGAGAGAATCGACGGGGAACACCTTTTCAAGAGGAGCAGGTCGCATGGGCCCTGCTAAGATCTTGACGCCCGAGGAAGAAGCGCGCTGCGTCCACTTCCTCAGGCTCCTGAACATCACCAGCCCCACGGATCGGTTTCTGAGCGATCGCGGCTTTTTTAGTTTATTCCTGTCAGGCCTCCACCCCGATGAAGTCGGCGAGGATGTTCATCCCGACCAGCGGGAGTTTCGCGAGATCATTCGATTGTTGTCGCTGGCAGGAGTCGAACAGATTCGTTCGATCCTGGAACGCCGCGAAAAACTGAGGCAGCAGCGGGAAGAGGGACTGCGCGGAAAAACGCCGGCGCCCCTTTCCGGTCGCACCCCGCTTCCCATCAACACACCGCTTCCCATCCGCACTCCGCTCCCGGTGACCACGCCGCCACCTATCCGCTCCACGTCCGCACCGCGACCACCAACCTCCCCACTCAGTTCACTGAGAACCCCACTGGCAGTCGGAAAACCCGTGGCACCGCCCCCGACGGCGTTCGCCTCCTCCCGCAAGTCCGTTGCGACCGGCGGTGGAAACGAGACTCCCATGGCGCCGAATGCAACGCCGCTGAATGCCACGCCACTGAACGCAACACCACCACACTTGACGCCGCCACCGCTGACACCGCTGCCGTTCACGACACCGCGCACCGGCGTTCCCGTATCAGGCACCAGGCAAACGCCTTCGGGCGAAGTCAACGTCGCCAGTGTCATCGCACCCGCGCGGACCCACTATTCAAAAGACATCCATGCGATGAAGCCGTCCGATGCGCAGATCCAACACCAGCGCGAATTGCAGCGCGCCGCCTCCGAAAAGGAGGCCATCGACGTGTCGAACGACTACCTCCAGATGGGTGAGTTCCAGGACGCCTATCATGTGCTGGTGGATTACATGGTGGCTCATCCACTCACCCTTACCCTTGCCCGTGCCCTCAACCAGATCATCGTGCAGGCAAACCACTACGATTTTGAAGCCAGCAAGCCGCCCTACAACATGCTTTACGAGTGCGAGGAAATGGCCGCGCTGTTGGTGAAAAGGATTCCGAACCTGCGGATCCTGAAGGAATCAGACGTCAGCATGACGGAGCAGTATCAGATTGTGAAGGTGGTCTACCGATCGTGGACCTCCCATTGCCGCGCGCTCCTGGAATACAAGTATCACCTGAACGCGAAGGAATGGGTGACGCGCAACTGGGTCGACCCACGCGAGTTCGGATTCCTGGTGGAAGTCATGCGCATGGCCATCAGGTCCATGCTGCCGCTCGACCTGCTTCGATTCATCTTTTCGGAAATCAAGCAATGCGTTGAGATCGGGAGCAAGAAGGTGATCGCGACGGAGGCGAAGCGATGCCAGTTCTATGCGGAAACCCTGCGCATCATCGCATCGCCGGCGCGGGATGTGATCCCCGATCTTCAGTTTGAGATTTATCGCGAGATCGTCTACAGCTACCTGCGCGAAGGCGACAGTGCCAATGCGCTGACCTTTGTGAAGCAGGTTCTGACGATTCGCAAGGGGGACAAGGAAATGCAGAAGCTAAAGCAGGACTTGGAACACAAGTAGAGCCTTCTCACTTCCCCGGGATGCCCGGCTCCGTCATCTTGATGGGATCCATGATCTTCTTGATCTGGTCCTCCGTCAGCAGCTTGCGCTCGCGCACAACCTGCATGATGGTCTTCTCCTCCTTGATCGCCTGCTTCACGACCGCGGAGGCATCCTTGTATCCAATGTAGGCATTCAGCGCAGTCGCCAGGCTCATCGAGCCCTCCGCGTACTGCCTGCACTTCTTCTCGTTCGCCTTCGTGTCCTTGATGCAAAGGTTCGCGAATTGCGTCATCATTGATCCCATCACATGGATGGACGTGTTGATCTTGTGCGCCATCAGTGGCATCATCACGTTCAGTTCAAGCTGCCCCGCACCCACCGCCCAGGCGACGGCGGTGTCGTTTCCAATCACCTCGAAGCACACCATGTTCACCATTTCGGGGATGGATGGGTTCACCTTGCCGGGCATGATGGAGGAGCCGGGGGCGATTGACGGCAGAATGATTTCGCCCATTCCTGTCGTGGGGCCGGAGCAAAGCAGCCGCAGGTCATTGGAGATGCGGCTGATCTCCAGCGCCAGGTTTCGCAGCCCCGCGCTCAACTCCGCGATGGGACGCTGGCTCTGCATCGCCTCGCACATGTCGGGCGACGCCTTCAGGTCCTTGATGCCGGAAATCGCGCTCATCTCCTTGATGATGGCCTCGCGATAGCCGCGTGCCGTGTTCAGGCCCGTGCCGGCGGCGCTGCCCCCGATGCCAAGCTCGCACACGCTCTTGCGCGCGTGATTGATGAATGCCGAGGAGTACTTGATCGCTTCCGCATAGGCCTTGAATTCCTGGCCCAGCCGGACTGGCACGGCATCCTGAAGGTGCGTGCGACCGCTCTTGAGAACACCGTCAAATTCCTTTGCCTTCGCGCGAAGCGCCTTCTCCAGGCTTGCAATCGGACCATCAAGGTGGTCGCGCAGCATCAGCAACGCGGCGAGTCGCATCGCGGTTGGGAACGTGTCGTTGGTGGACTGGCCGAAATTCACATGGTTGTTCGCGTCCAGGTTCGCGTACTCGCCAATTTTCCCGCCAAGGATCTCGTTCGCACGGTTTGCGATCACCTCATTGATGTTCATGTGGAAGCTGGTGCCCGCGCCCATCTGGAAAACATCGACGACGAACTGGTCGCGAAGCTTGCCCGCGAGGATCTCCTTGCAAGCCTTCTCGATGGCGCCAGCCTGTCGCGCCGTGATTGCCTTTGCCTTCTTGTTCGCGCGCGCGGCGGCCATCTTCAGGATGACGTAGGCATCGATGAACTTGGGATGTGCGGTCAGTCCGCTGATGGGGTAGCTTTCGAGCGCCCGTTGAGTCGTTGTCCCCCAGTAGGCCCCTGCGGGAATTTTTACGTCACCAAGTGAGTCTTTTTCGATGCGATTCATGGCTTCCATTGAAGAGGGGATGGGAATGGTCCTGCGTGGTTACTGCTGTGGCGCGCCCGGCATTTCGGGTGGCTTTGTTTGCTTGTCAATTGTCGGCTTGAGCAGCACAGGTGCGCCGGGAGGATTTCCGATCACGCGCTGGCATTCGGCGAACACCTTCTCGTAATCAGTGTGGATGCGATACCTCACGAAGCCGATATCGAAAATCTGCCGCACGCCGATGCTGTCGCCGCTGGCGATCGTGACAACGTCCGGCAGCGACCCAACGTAGGATTGCAGGCGGGACGAATCCGAAGGCGTCAGCGCAACCAATGCGGTCGGAAGGTCGGACGGCTCAATCTTGACCTCCTCCGTTGCGCGAATCACCTGATACTGATCCTTGCCACTGAGCGGCTCCAGGAACTTCGTGCGCGTTTCGTCCTCGTAGGGGCCGCTGACAAGATAGATCACGCGGCCCTTCTTCGCATCCTTCAGGATCTCCAGCGCGCCTTCAGCGCCAACAGCCCCGTAATCTGCGGGCGAGATCACAATCAATGGCGCGCCCTGGAATCCCGCCTGGGGCACATAGTCCGCCAACACAACGGTGTTGATCTTCAGGAACTTGGAATTGCCAACGATGCCCTGGGCATCCTCCGCACGCGGGGCATCGATGATGATGGAGTTCGCGCCATGGGCTGTCAGGTCGCTGATCTGATCATCCAAGGCCTCCTTGCTGGCGGGCGCCACGTTGATTCCTTTTCCCGTGCTCTTCTTCGCCGCCTCCTGCAATCCCTCCATGATGCCGTGAAAAGTGGGATCATTGCGGCGCGTCGTGGCAATCCCCCAGGGGCTGTCACTGTAGATGCCTTCCTGTCCCGACACGGGAGCGGGAACGGCGCGCCGCACATTGCTCGGCGCAGACATGACCGACGGTTTGGCGGCAGGACTGTAAACCGTCTCCGCTGGCTTCATGATTTCCTGCGGCTGCGCGGAGGCGCCCCCCACGGCAAGAAGAAGCGCGAAAGCACCAACGATGGTGATGACTGCATGTCTCATGGCATTTGCACCTGTTGTGTTCAGGAATCGTCCTAGGTGATGGCGGGCGTCGGGATGTTTAATGATTCCTCGACCCTTCGGTCACGAACCGTTTCCTCGAACCGTTTTTCCATTTCTTCCAATTGGGCCCGCTTCACATTGTAGGGTTGTCCGCTCCCCGAACCCATGAGACCCGTCCTCAACCGCTTCTTGTTTGCCTGGACCGTGGAATCAAGGAAGGACGTGGCACGCTCAGTCGTCACGGCGGACGGTTCGCAACCGAGCGCCTTGGCGAACTGCTCCTTCAGCACGCTGTCCAATTCCTTGCCGCCGCGCAGCGCCCTCAACATACCCATCTGATTCGCCGTGGCCTCGATGATCACGTCAGGATTCTCCGCCGCCTGCATCTCGCGCTTCACGATCATTTGGTAGCCATGCTCGCTGTTCCGGCGCAGGCGGAACAACTCCAGCGTGCGCGCGAGCATCCTGCATTCGTGAAGAATGACCTCCTCCGCGGAAGGCTTCTTGTCGACCCCGATCAGTTCACGATAATAGTCGGCCATTTCATCGGTTATCCCGTTCTCCTCAAAGGCGCGAACAATGCCCACCTTCTTTTCGAACCGGGCAAGGTCGACCGCATCCTCAAGATCCCACCAGATGAAGGTTTGCACGAGGCCGATCATCTTGTCCAAGCCCGGATCGATCGCGTGAAACAGCGTGCGCATGTCGTGGACCTCCAGCCCGCCGCCGGTGCGATGCGTGTCCTTTTCCTTCTCCTCAACGATCTCACCCAGCAGCGAGTTCTGCGACTTGACGCTGAGCAACTCGCGTATGCGCCGCTGATCATCGCTCAGGAAAAGTTCGCCCACATGGAAGCGCTGCGGCCCGAACCCCTTGTCCCCGGAAAGGGACGTGCGAAGCTGCGAGAGCTGCTGCCACGTCAGGTCGTCCCAGATGGCGTCGACCTTTGAATTGATGCGCCGAATCTGCTGGAAGCGCATGTCCAAGTAGGACTGCATCTTCGCCATGATCGCCTCAACGGCGCGTTTCTGAAGCGGGGTTTGGTTTACGGCTGCCATGCGTGGAAATCACTCCTCCGTAAATTTTCGAATCGAAGCTTCCAGGACGCGCCTTCCAATGACCGGATACAGGAACGGACGACCAAGGTAAACCATCGCGGCGCCCGCAACGGCCACTGCAGCGCATCCTGTTATGACAACCGACAGCAGGAAATTGTTCGCAACCTCCAGGATGCGGCCCAGCCACGGGCTTAGGATGGACGTGATGCGAATGACAATGCCGCAAAAAATCCACACAACCATGGGAAGGAGCACCACGATCTGGAACTGCACCGCCTGCTGGACCTGAAAGATCATCTCGCGACTGCGATTCTTGAAGCAGAGCCAGATGATTGCACAGGAAATGAACCCCCAGACGGGAATCCAACACAGCGCATGAAGCGCAAGCCCCCACAGGCGATCCTCCGGGCGGACAATCAGGAGTGAATCATCAATCTGGCGACTGCGTGTCAGCATCCCTTGGTTCTTGGCAGGGTTGGCGAAATGCTCCGTCGTCAGGATTGGTGGATTCGCACCCGTCGGCAACGCTTTTTGCGTCGCAATGCCATGCAGGCGGGAATGCACACTCCTTGACGCCCGCCCGCCCGTGGCGGGCGGACCATAGGCGAGTAGTGAACCCAACGGATTCCCAACAACGACGATTTGGCCTTCCCAAACGCTATGGGCTTGCGGAAGGCCGCCCGCACAAGCAATGAAGGAACCGGCCCACAACCCTTGGAAGAGAACGATACATGATCGAAATTCATGCAGTCACCAAAATCTACAAGGACTTGACCGCCGTCAAGAATCTGAACCTGAAGATCAACAAGGGCGACATCTTCGGCTTCATCGGGCCAAACGGCGCAGGCAAGACGACAACCATCAAGATTCTTGCAACGCTCCTGAAGCCCACACAGGGCTACGCGATGGTGGGCGGTTACAACGTGCTCACGCAACCGGACGACGTGAAACGGGTCATGGGATACATGCCCGACAACTTTGGCGTCTATGATGACATGAAGGTGTGGGAGTACCTCGACTTCTTCGCGGCCGCCTACAAGATTGAAAAGGCAAAGCGGAAGCAAATCATTGATGACGTGCTGGCACTGACGGATCTCTCCGAAAAAAAGGACGCGATGGTGGACGCCTTGTCACGCGGCATGAAACAGCGCCTGTGCCTTGCGAAGACACTCGTCCACGACCCGCAGGTGCTCCTTCTGGACGAACCCGCATCGGGACTCGACCCACGCGCGCGCATCGAACTGCGCGAACTGCTGAAGGAACTTCGCAACATGGGGAAGACGATCCTCATCAGCTCACACATCCTGACGGAGCTTGCCGACTTCTGCAACACGATCGGCATCATCGAGCGCGGCGAACTCCTCTATTCCGGCGACATCCAGGCCATCACGGACAAGCTGCGTGGCGGCAAGGTTGTCGAGGTGAAGGTGAAGGAAGGCTTCGAGCAAAAGGCCGAGGAAGTCTTCATGAATGACAAGCGCGTTCAAAAAGTGGAACGCGAGGGAAACGAAATCCGCGTCTACTTCCCGTTGGACTTGGAGGACACCTCCATCGTCACCGACATCATGGTCGAAAACGGAATCAAATTCACCTCCGTCAAGGAATTGGAAATCGACCTGGAGGACGTCTTCATGCAGGTGACGAAGGGCATCGTGCAGTAGGGCTGCGCACGACCCCCTTGATCCCATCCCGATGCGCGAAAAAGGGCTGGGCATCATCGCATGCAATAACGTGGTGATTCGCGCCAGAATCCGCTTGAACATTTGGCGCGATCCTTGGACTGATGCAGCGCACATCAAATCAAGAAGTCTTCCCGCCAAGGAGCCGAACATGGCGCGTTTCCGCAACGCCCGATGGATGTCTGTCCTGTTGATGATGGCGATGGCCTGCGCTGCCTCCCTTTCCCACGCGGCGGTGACGACATCGCTTCCGGTTCCTCCGCGCCCTGCGGGCGCGATGACAGGAAGCCAGTTCTACAACCACATCCTGAACATGACCGATGCCCAGCGCGAGCAGGCGATCATCAATGAAATCGTCACGGGAAACATCCCTGACTTCCTGAGGGCGTTGAAGCCCATCACCGTGAATACGACCATCAATGGCACGCCCCACAGCACGACGTACCATGTCACCTGCGACTACATGGCGATTGGAAGTGACGCTGACTTTTTCCGCATGCCGATGTCGGCGCCGCTGGCCCAGCAGGTTGCCGACGTCCTTGAGTGCGCGCTTCCCACGCGGAAGATCGTGAATGACGTCTACACGAACTGCGCGGTGAAGCTCGCACCGCATCCCTTCAGCCCCGCTTCCTACGACATCGATTCCGTGCCGGTGTTCTGGCTCTCGCAGCAGGCAATCGAGGACCAGCGCCAGGGATACGCGAACGGACTGCTGACGGGCGGCACGAAGAAGGACGTAATCCTTTCGCCAACGATACCAACGCGGCCATCCCCGGCGCGCGTCTGCATTTACGGATGGCACCAACTGAATGGTTCGCCGATCCAGCCGCTATCCACCATCCACGAGGCATCGTACGAGGATTACAGCCACGGCACCCGCCTGATTGGCGGCACGATCCTGGTCGATGGCGTCGAACGAACGGTGGCCGCCACACTCGCGGATTCCAGCGTCGCCGCGTTGCTGAGCGATGAGGGCGCCTTCTCGTTCAAGTATCCGGTTCCGAGTCCCTATCCACTGCCGGGGGCGCAGAACCTGGTCTCGAATGGCAGTTTCGAGAATGGCTTCACGGGCGGCGTCGGCAACGGCTGGACGAGTTGGACCGCCAGCGGATCGAACGCGATCACGTTCGGGGCCGCCAGCTTGAACAAGGTGGATGGCGCGTCTTCGCAATACTGGAAGCGAGGCGACACGCTGGCCTTCGACGGCGGTGTCCGCCAGGTCATCACTGTCACACCCGGAGCGACCTATCGCATCAAGGCACAGATGAAGCGCCAATCCACGTTCACGGGCACTGGAATGATGTTTGGCTATGACCTTGGTGGCGGAACGGATGGGACCGCCCCATCGGTTGTCTATACAAACCTCACGGGTGGCACCGACAATGTCTGGGTGTCCTACGACGTCACGGCGACAGCAACGGGATCATCGCTCACGATCTTCGCACGCGGCGGCCATTCCGGCACAACGGGCGGGGCCAATGCCTATTTCTACCTTGATGCCATCTCCGTCACGCAAACCTCAGGAGGGCCGACACCCACCCCCACGCCAACAGCGACGCCGTCTCCATCCCCAAGCCCAACGCCGACAGTTTCCCCGTCGCCATCACCAACACCGGCGCCGACGGAGCAGCTCACCAACGGAAGCTTCGAAGGCGGCTTCACCAGCGGCGTGGGCAATGGTTGGACAAAGTTTCAGGTCACGAACACCATCACCTTCGGCCAGGCGTCGGTGAACAAGTACGACGGCTCCTACTCGCAGTACTGGAGCCGCAATGATACCGCAGCCTTCGACGGTGGTGTTTATCAGGTTGTTTCCGTGAACAGCGGGGCGGCCTACAGCATCGTCGCGCGAATGAAGCGGCAATCCACGCTGGTGGGAACTTCCATGCGGGTCGGGTACGACCTGACCGGAGGCACCAACCCCGCCGCAGCGTCCGTTGTCTATACAGACATCACCGGCGCGACCGACAACGTGTGGAACACCTGCACAACCAATGTCACGGCCACGGGCACCAGCATCACGATCTTCCTGCGCGCCGGCCACACTGGAACAACCGGCGGAACAAATTCCTACTTCTATGCGGACGCTGCTTCCATGATGGGGCCGTGACAGATCACGGCAGGCGCCATCGATCCCTCAACCTGTCGCGCATCCACAAATTCACCTTCCACAAATCAGCCACTGGCTGGTTCGTGTGCGGCAGCGTGTGCAGGTAATTCGGCGGGCCAAATTCCGGCGTGATCGTCAGTTCGCGCGTGCCATCGGATTCCCGCTTCGACTTCAACGCATCCCACCAGCGCTCATGCGCCTCCAGGTGGCGACGGTACTCCGGCGCGGAAGGATCGGGCACCTGCGGACCTTCCTCGTATCCCACGCGCGCGTGCAGGTGAATCGCGTGATGCTGCGCCAGGTCAACCAAGTCGGGAACATCATCCAGCAACGATTCACAAACAACGCACCAGTGGCTGAGATCGAGCGTCAGCCTGAGGTCCGGAAATTCCTCCAGATAGCGCGCCGTCGACCAGGGCGAGTAGAGCATGCGCCGCCGATGGGTTTCATGTGCGATGACGACCCCATGCTTCTGTTCAAGCTCCAGGGCCGTGCGAAAAAGTTCGCAGCCGCGCTCGAAGGACCACTTGTCGCGCCCCGTGTGCGAGACGATTTTGCCCGCACCCGCCTTCATTGAAAGGCGAATGCCCTGTTCCATCGCCTCGGGGGTTTCGGGAAAAATCTGCGAGATGAACTTCAACTCAAACTCGGCGCAGAGCGACTTCACTTCATCGGGGTTCCACGACTCGATGGCTGCTTCGATCCCATCGAAACCCGCTTCCTTCGCGGCATGAAACTTGTCTCGAAGCGTCGCGCCTTCGCTCATGCCCCACAGCGCCTTGAAGAAGAGAATCCGTGTCACCATTCTATTGGCTTCCTTCCGACTTTCTCCAGGAATGCGTTCGTCATCGAGAAGTGCCTGCACCCGAAGAATCCCCGGTCGGCGGAGAAGGGGCTTGGGTGCGGCGCCTTCAGTACAAGGTGATTCGACTTGTCGATCAGCGCTTCGTGCTCCTGTGCGTTTTTCCCCCAAAGGAGAAAAACCATCGGGGCCCTGCGGGCGGAAAGCGCCTCGATGGTCCTCCCCGTGAATTGCTCCCAGCCACGACCCCTGTGCGAGTTTGCCTCGTGCATGCGAACCGTCAGGCAGGTGTTGAGGAGGAAGACCCCCTGCGATGCCCAACGATCCAGGTTCCCGGAGCGTTGGGGCGCGCGCCCCGTGTCACCTTCGATTTCCCTGTAAATGTTTTGCAGGCTTGGCGGCAGCGCGATCCCTTCCCCCACGGAGAAGCAAAGGCCGTTCGCCTGACCGGGTCCATGGTAGGGATCCTGGCCAAGGATCACGACGGACACATCATCATAATCCGTCATGGAATATGCGCGGAAGATGTTCCTTGGTTCCGGGAAGATCGCATGATCGATGCGCTCCTCATCAAGGAAGCGAATCAACGACCGCATGTAGTCCCGTGCAAATTCCCGACGTAGAACCTCCCGCCAGCCGGGAGCGGGGGGGCCGCCCTTCCACTCCTGGCTGATGGATGCGCGCGGTGGCATTATTCGCCGCGCTGCAGCGCCTTCTCATACTCTGCGTTGTATTCCTTGTAGAACGCCTCCCAGAACTTGTCCTTCATCTTTTGCGCTTCCTCCGGCGACTTTCCCTCCACAAGGACCTTCAACCCTTCGATGGCGGGATAGCGTGCAATTTCCTCGCGGTCGCGGCGAATCCAGCGCCCCTTGGGAAACTCGGGCAGCTTGCCGGTGAACAAGTCGATCTTTGCATCAGCGGGGGGAACGATCACCATGCCAACGCCCCCCTTCGCCTCCATCCAGATTTTCTCCAAATCCTGCGGCAGCCATTGCACCATGTAACCCTCGTCGTTGCGCGGCAGGGCGGAATCCGTGACGATGATGCGGCCATCCTCCGTCCATCCGTTGAGTGCCACGATGTGCCCACCCAAATGCGAATACGGAGGATCCGTGTAATAGCCCTTCGGCTTGCGCGGCATCGTTTGCGAAATCAGGATGATCCGGTTTTGGTCGACGGTGGCCTTCACATCATCCCAGGTTCGGAAGCGGTCGATGTATGCGTCAAAACCGTTTTGCACGGCAGTCCCAACGGTGCGCGGCCAGATGCCCGGGTAATCGTACTCGGGATCATTGGTCCATGCGATGACGTCCTCCAGGTTCACCGGCTTGCCGAAAAACTGCATCGCCGTCGCCAACGCCGCAGACTGGCAGCGGTCCGGCGTGTCAACCCCCTTGGAGTCCTTCTGCTTTCGCAGCGGCAGGTTCATCACCTTCGGCGAATAGGCCTGCGCGGTGCGCACGACGGCAAATTTTTCGGACAGTTCCTTCGTTGGCTTGTTGTCGGTCGTAATGACATGAAACGATGGGGGAGCTGTCAGTGTGGTGTCACCCTCGCTCACGACCTTGATCTGAAACGCCGTGGCTTTCTTGCTGAGTAACACCTGGTCGAGGTCGATGCTCCCCTCCGCGAACTTTGGCTTCTCGCGCTTGCCGCTGAAGGGTTTCACCTTTCCCCAAAAGCCGCCGTACTGCCACTCGGTCTTGCTGCCATCATCGAAAGTGAACTGCAGATACATCCGGAAGCCCTCGCCATCAGGGATCCTGAGCTTCCACGAATAGATCATCTCGTCGAAGGCGAACGCAGGCGTGATGACGCTGGAGAGCCATTCGCTGTCGCCGGATTTCTTGAATGTTTCTGCGGGCACGATGCCGCGGGCATCGATCGGCGCGACGGCCTCCTTCTTCTCCACTGTTTCCTCCGCGAATGCATCCGACGAAAAGGAAATCATGGCGAGCGCAAGGCACGAACAAAGGAAGGCACAAATTTTTTTGGATGAAAGGCGCATGGAGCTTTCCGAATTGGGATAGGGGAATTGGAGCGCGACGGGAGCCACGGCTCAACAGAAGAACCGACCTGCCAAGCTACGACCCGCCGGCAGGAATGAAAGAAAGCGCCGGACCGAAGTCCGACGCTTTCGACGAAAAGCCTCTTGTTTCAAGCCTTCGGTGCGGTCCTACGCTTCCATTTTGCGCGCGACAAGAAATGCGGTTTCCATCGCCTGCTCATAATTGAGGCGCGGATCGCACAGCGATTGGTATGCGATGTCGAGATCCGTTTCCTTTAAGCCCGATGCGCCGCCCAGGCATTCGGTGACATTTTCCGCCGTCAGTTCCAGATGAATGCCGCCAAGGATCGACTGCAACGATTCGTGAATCTCGATCGTGTCGATCAGTTCGCTCTGGATCGCATCAACATGGCGTGTCTTCTTGCCGGTTGAAGTCGAAACCGTATTGCCATGCATCGGATCACAAATCCACACCGGCTGGCGGTTGGCCTTGCGCATTGCGTCCACCAACGGCGGCAGCACGGTCTTTGGCTTTCCCTGCCCGAAACGACAAATCAGGACAAGGCGGCCCGGCTCGCGCTCCGGATCGATGGCGTTGGCCGTTGCCAGCAATTCCTCCGGCGTCGTCTTCGGCCCTATCTTCACGCCAACGGGATTTCGAATGCCGCGGAAAAACTCGATGTGCGCACCGTCAAGCTGCCGCGTCCGCTCGCCAATCCACGGGAGGTGGCAACCGAGGTTGTAATAGCCCGCACGACGTGGGACCTTGCGCGTGAGTGCGCTCTCGTACGGAAGGCTCAGGCCCTCGTGGCTGGTGTAGAAATCAACGCTGCTCACCTTGTCAATCGGCTGGCCGGCGATGATTTCCATCACCTCAATCGCATTCCCGATGGAATTCACGCGTTGCAGGTATGCGGCGCGAAGGTCCGGTGTCAGACCCGCCTTGTCCAGGAAGTTCAAATCCCAATATTCGGGGTGATGCAGATCTGCAAAACCACCATCGATGAGCGAACGGACAAAATTCAGCGTCATTGCGGAGTGATAGTAGGACAGAAGCAGGCGCTGCGGATCTGGCGCGCGCTCCGCCTCGTTGAAGTGCGGTCCGTTGATCAAATCACCGTAGTACGATAACAGCGTCTTGCCGTTGATGGTTTCCATCGGCGATGAGCGCGGCTTCGCGTACTGGCCGGCGATGCGCCCAACCCGCACGATGGGGCGCTTGATTCCATCAGTGAGCAACAGGCTCATCTGAAGGAGGATCTTCAGCTTGTTGGTAACATAGCCGGGGGTGCATTCGTTGAATGTTTCCGCGCAATCGCCCGCTTGCAGCACGAAACGCCTTCCGAGCGAGGCGTCGGCGAGTTCCGAGCGCAGGCGTTCAATTTCCCAACTCGTGACAAGCGGTGGAAGGACGCCCAACTTGTCCGCAGCCGCCTCCAATGCGGCAGTGTCCGCATACGCAGGCGCCTGCACGATTGGGCGGGACTTCCAGGACTTTGGAGTCCATCCGTCGGGTGTGGCGGTGCCGGGCGCTGCGAGCGTGCTGTGGGTTTTCAAGGACGGAACTTTCAAGGAACCTTCTGGGTTTGGCGTAGGGTCGAACTCGACCATTCAACGCAGAGTGCAACGATCATGCGCGGCCGGGCATCCATTGCAAAGCCCAAACTCGCGGGAATTTTCAGACCCACCCACGGATTTCGAAAGCGAACAAGGCGAAATTTTCTCAAAGCGGCATTTCCCCGCCCGACTCCGAAAGAAACCATCAGGCAAAGGATTCGGGATCGCGGGGCAGTGTTTCCCCTGCGGGAAGCTTTGTGATCGCCATGATCCGGTCGCGGGCAAGTGCCGCTATCTTCTTTCGGTCACCGAAATCCGCCGGAATCGCCTCGGTGAAGGTCAGCGTGACGGCAAGTCTTCCGCTCACGGAAAAAAAGTCCCACACATGGGGGCCGAAATCGTGCGCCTTCTTCCAGTAGGCAACCTTGTCCGCCAAATCCATGCACTGATCCGTTGTGCTCCAAACAATGGCGACAGGAACAACAGGCGCCCCGGCGTCGATGGCTGCCTGCACAACAGGCGTGCGAAAGGGAAGCACGCGATCACCACCAGTTGATGTGCCCTCAAGGAAGACCGCCAGCGTCTTGCCCTCGCGCAGGCCCGCGCCCATGGAGTCCGCCGCGCTCTTCAGGTCGCGGGATTGCACCCGTTCCACGGCCGGCTGCTCAAGCGACTTGAGTATGAATCCGACGACTGGCCAGCGAAGGATTTCCGTTCGCGTGACAAAGGTGCATGGAACCGTGGATCCAAGCGCGAGGATGTCCGCATATCCAATGTGGTTCGGGGCAAGCAACGCACCGCGCGGCGGCAACGAGCCGATGACGCGGACCTTGATTCCCGCAATGGCGACCACGATGCGAAACCAAAGTCGCGAATAGTTTTCCGCAAGGCTGATGCGCGTACCGCGCGACCATGTGACCAGGCGCAGAAGCAAATAGACCGGGAACATCGCGACTGACACGATGAGGACCAACACTGTTCGAACGAAGGAATGGATCATGAACCGATGACCGTCGGGAGCACCCACCCAACGGGGAGCAAGTTGAACAGTCGTGCGATCAGGTATGCTTCAGCAAGGCGGAAAAACTTACGATCTGCTTGTCCAGCATCATGAGAAAATCGACTGACTTGAATTCACGATCGATCGCGGGAAGCGAAATCACCTGCGCACCAACACCGATGTAGGCGCTGAAGAGCTTCGTCAGCGGAACGGCCCGGATGTCAGGATCGTGCTCGCGGGAGGCATCGCCGCAGGAAAATTGCGGATAGGGGGACAGGGCAAGTTCCGGGTGCATGGCGCCTTCTGCCCGAATGGTTTTCAGCATGCGCCAACCTTCGTCCGGATCGGTGCTCGTGATCGACACGCAACCGAACAACCAACGCTTGTTGAAGATCGACATGTACACCGCAAGGCCCTTCCACAACATCATGACCGTTGCGAAATTGCGATGCACGGGAGCGATGCAGGCGCGCCCCGCCTCGACAAGGTCCGGCAGGTACGGCGCGAGTGCCTCCACGTCATACTGGCGTGCGGAATAGAGGTGACCGTGCTTCAGCGCGTGGGCGGCGGGATGCACGCGATACGTTCCAATAAGTTCCCCCGACGCACGATTGAGAAGGACAAGGTGATGCATCGTGGCGTCGAACTCGTCACGATCAAGCCCGCTGATCCGGGACTCCTCCAGTCCTTCGCCAAGCTCCTCATTGAAGACCAGATAGCGAAGGCGCTGCGCGCGCTCGATGCACCTCTGCGATGTGGCGAAGCAGAGGAGGTAGTTCTCGTTGCTCTGCTTCTCCATCGTCAGCAGGTCGCAATTGGCCGGATAGGAAAGAAGCTGCCGCACACTTGCAAGCGGCTGCATCTGCAATGAATCGAGCGACAGTGATGTGGAGGCGTCCGTCATCGAAAGAAAAGAGTTAGTGGGCAACCCCGGCGCAAATCAAGCGAATGTACCAACGGAACACCCTTATTGCCGTGCCAGCCGGCGCATCACCTCTTGCAAGTCCTCCCAAACAACCTTCTTTCGGTCGCGATTTCGCACGATGTAGGGAAGCGAGAACGTGGGCATGACGGCGATCCCCCGATAATCCAGCCAGCGGCCCCGGCACTTGGAAAGCGTGCGGTCCTCTCCGTCTGCAACCAGTGATTGGAGCGCCGCCTGCCCAAAGCAGACAATCACTTCGGGATGAATGGCTTCCACCTGTCGCGCCAAATAATTGTGGCAACATTCCAATTCCGCGTCGCCGGGAGCGCGCCCACGGGGTGGCCGGCACTTTGCCGCGTGGGTGATGAAGACCTCGTCACGCGCGAAGCCGATGGCCTTCAGGATGTTCGTCATCAACTCCCCAAGCTCGCCGCCACGGAAAGGTGCACCCGCCTGATCATCATCCTCCGACGGAGCCTCACCAATGACGAACAACCGCGCGGAACCACTCCCCTCGCCCGCAACGGCACGCTTGCGCATCACATGCAACCCGCAGCGGGTACAGCCTTCCACTTCCGCAACGATGGAGGACAACTCGCGGTCACGATCAGCTTCACTGCGAAGGGCATCGCGCGACAACGCGGTGGAAGGGCGCCTGTCGCGTGTGGGGATGTTGGGAGAAGCAGGACGCGGGGGGTGAATCCGCTGGGCAACGGGAAGGCCCGACGGGCCTGGGGCTGTGGCCATAGAATCCGCATCGCCCACGAATGCGGAAAAATCCGGCTCCTCCTCCACGCAGGCGAAGCCGAGGGAGCGAAGAATCTCCCGCTGGAGGCGAATGGATGTGCGAACGTCAGCCATGGATCCGTGATGCTATTGCGCCACCACTGGGGGGAACAATGGGAGCTTGGCAAAATTCCAAGATCGTATCCCCCTCACCTTGGCAAGGCCCCTCACGCTACTTTCCCTTCGGCATCATGACTTCCATCTTCGCCTTCGTGATCTGCACTCGCAGCTTCACGGTGCGCTCATCCTGCTTCCCATACTGCGCATCGTAGATGTCCAGCGCCGCATTCCCCGCGGAAATCGACTCGACCTTCTTTCCCGCCTTCCACAATTCCCCCGCCTTCGCCACCAGTTCCTCCGCCAGTTTCAACTGCGCATCCCTTGCCACCGGCGTGGTCGCGATGAAAGCAGGTGGCTCCTGGGGAACAATCTCCCCACCGGTCGACACGGGCGAGGCCTCCTGCGCCGCAGCATTGTCGCGGGCGTTCTCCTCCAAAATCTCCGCATTGCGCCTGGCGGTCTGCTCGTTCTGGGCCATGACTTCGGCCCGCCGATTCAGCTTCATCGCAATCAGCACCCCACCCATCACCAGCAACACGACAATTCCAAGAATCCGCAGCTTCTTCATGCACGAGTTTCCCCGAACCTTTGGCTTCTTTTTCCTCGCCAGACTTTGTGCCACACGCTAATAATCAAGGAAGTGGTATTGCCAGCCGAAAAATGTGCTCGGCGGCCTGCCCAACCCCCTAGCGCGCTTCCGAACCAAGAGAAATGCGATTGGGCACGATAATTGTTACAACATGAATCGTTGCGACAAGGAGGTCGCCGATATGCTTACCGTCAGAAATGCCAACCAACGCGGACATGCCAACCACGGCTGGCTTGATACATACCACAGTTTCAGCTTTGGCGACTACTACGATCCCGCCCACATGGGCTTCCGGTCCCTGCGCGTCATCAATGATGACAAGGTGGCCGCCGCCCATGGCTTCGGAATGCACCCCCACCGGGACATGGAGATCATCACCTGGGTTCTCAGCGGTGCGCTTCAGCACAAGGACAGCATGGGCAACGGATCAGTGATTCGCCCCGGCGACATGCAGCGCATGACCGCCGGAAAGGGGGTCTTCCACAGCGAGGAAAATCCCTCGAAGACGGACGAGACGCACCTTCTGCAAATCTGGATCGTGCCGGAGAAGCGCGGCCTTGAGCCCAGCTACGAGGAGAAGAACTTCACCGCCGAATCGCGCAGGAACCAGCTTCGCGTGCTCGCATCGCGCGATGGCCGCAACGGGTCCGTCACGGTCCACCAGGATGTCACCGTGTCAACTTCCCTGCTCGACGCTGGTGCAAGGATCGAGGTCCCGATCGCGCCCGGTCGCCACCTGTGGATACAGGTCGCAAAGGGATCCGTCCGCGTGAACGGGGCACTGCTCATCGTCGGCGATGGCGCCGCGCTCAGCAACGAAACCCTTGCGGGAATCGAAGGCATCAAGGACTCGGAAATCCTTGTCTTCGACCTGAACTAGAAGACATCCACCATCGTATAGACATATGGATGTCTATACGATGGCCTCATGGAACAGGTGGTTCGACAACCACCCCTCGATCAGGATGTCCCCGTCGAACTGCGACATCCTTGTGTGAAGCAGGCTTCCCGCCCCGCTCATCGCTGCCAGGGGGTTTTTCAGCGCGATCGGCCCGCAGTGCGTTGCTCCGCCCCCCAGGATCCTTGGCGCAATCCAGCATTCCACGTGGTCGACGAGTCCGGCAGCGATGAAGCTCCCTGCCACCGTGCGGCCGCCCTCCACAACTACCGACTGGATTTTTTCCTGGTGGAGCCTCGTCAACAACGCCCGCAGGTCATTCCTCGGCAATCGCCACACTTCGACCCCCACATTTTTCAGGGCCTTCCCCCTTTCCTCCGGGGCATCTTCCGCCGCGACAACGACCGCGCGTGAACCATCGCGCTCCCCTGCGAAGGCGCTCCCCGGCGAAAGCTTCAAGCCTGAGTCCAAAACAATCCGCATCGGCCTGAATGACGACGCCCCATCGCGCGCAGTCAGCCGCGCGTTGTCCCGCATCACCGTTCCTATCCCCGCCAGCACCGCGTCGTGCAATGCGCGACGCCGATGCACTTCCGCCCGCGCCGTCTCGCCGGTGATCCAACGCGACTCACCATTCTCCAGCGACGTGCAACCGTCGGCGCTCATCGCCCATTTCAGCGTCACAAGCGGCCGCTTCAATCCATGAAACGTGAAGAATTCCGCGTTCAGGAGCCTCGCTTCGTCCTCCAACACACCGCTCGCCACCTCAATCCCCTCGTCGCGCAGCCGCTGCGCCCCGCCCGCTGCCGCGCTGTTGGGATCCCGCGCCGCAATCACCACGCTCCTTGCGCCCGCAGCGATGATGGCCGCGGTGCATGGCGGCGTTCGTCCGAAATGATTGCACGGCTCCAGCGTGACGTAGAACGTCGCACCGCCCGTGTCATTTCCATTCCTCTGTGCATCCTGAATCGCGTTGACTTCCGCGTGTGGCTCACCCGCCTTGCGATGCCACCCCTCCCCCAGGACCCGCCCATCGGCGGAAACGATCACGGCACCCACACACGGATTCGGGCGCGTCTCCCCCTTTGCGCGTGCAGCCAGCTCCAACGCGCGCCGCATCCATTTTTCATCATGCGCGGCACTCATTGGGTCGGATTGCCCATGAAGCTCTTCACGTCCTTCTCGCCCAAGGCAACCGTGCCCGGCTTCCCATCGGGAAAGTAATCGCGCAGTTTCAAGTGCCCGATGCGGATCCGCTCCAACTCAATCACCTTCCCGCCGACCTCCTCCACCATTCGGCGCACCTGCCGGTTTTTTCCCTCTTGTAGCGTAATCTCGAAGGTATTGGCGTGATCACCAAGCTGTCTCACCACGCATGGTTTTGTGCGTCCCTCCTCCAAGGCCACGCCACCGCGCAGTTTTTGCAGCGCATCCTTCGCAAGCTGCCTTTCCGTACGCACCCGGTACGTCTTGTCCACATGATAGCGCGGATGCACCAGCTTGTTTGCAAGCTCGCCGTTTGTCGTCATGATCAGCAGGCCGCTCGTGTTGTAATCAAGCCGTCCTGCGTACACCAATTCCCGCGTGCGATGGGCAAACTCCGGCGGCAGCACATCATAGATCGTCTGCCGTCCTTCCGGATCCTCACGCGTTACCATGACACCCGTCGGCTTGTTCATCAGCAGCGTCAGGTGCTCCGGCGGCAATTCCAGCAAACGCCCGTCAAGCATCACATGATCGCCCTCGGCGACCTGCGTTGCCAGGTTCGTCTGTTTCACGCCATTCACCTTCACGCGGCCGGCCAGCACCACCGCCTCGCTGTCACGCCGCGAAGCGATGCCACACCGTGCCAGATATCGGGAAATCCGCATGGACATTCTAAACTCCCTGCTGGTCGCGATCATTTCGACTTCGTGAACGCCGACGAAACCCTTGGTGCCGTGCGTTCTCAAGGGACATCAGGCATGTGGGCGGTTGCAGCAATCCGTGCACCCGCAGCATTGATTGGCTTTCCCGCCATGCCCTGTCAAATGTGGGGATGATTTCGTTACTTCGCTTCAGCCTTGTGTGCACGCAGCCGCGCCCGCAGCCTCTCGGCCGCCTCCGCATAGACCTGCTTGCGGATTTTCATGTTCGAACGCCAGGACTCGATCTCCCGCTCGATGTTCTCCAGCGAGGCATCCTGTTCCGATTCGATCAGTACGTTACTTGTTGGCATTTCCTTGTTCACTGTCCCTGCTTTTCTCTTCTCCGGCTTGGCTGTCCCTGCGTCTTGCCGCAGGCGGCTGGGCATCGAGGCCCTGATACATACCATCATCGTTTCCATTTATTCCCACGCGCGGCCTTGGGTGCCGCATCGGTGGTTCATCCATCCTTTCGGACCCTTCAAACTCTCCGTACTCCCGCTGAAGGTTCTCGATCCTTTTTCGCAGGACCTCAACTTCCCGCCTCATGCGCACATCGCGGCCCCCCTCGTTGCCATAGGTAGGCAATTCTGGTGCCATTTCCTCCAAGGCCTTCACCAAAGTTTCGAAGGACCCTGTCGACTTGCTGATCTTTTCCAAGGAATCGCGGGTCCTCGTCCATTGGGCGACGCTCTCTGGTGCCTCCTTTTCCTGCACACCATCAAGCCTTTCTTGGACATTCTTGAGCGCATTCTCGCACTCAACTTTAGTACGGGCCACAAACTCCTCTCGCTCCAAACCATTTATTTCCCTTTTAAGCGAGGCGATCTTCTCCAAGCGCTTTTCGCGTTCCCCCGACAGCGTACCCTGCTCCTTCATCGCGGAAGTGCGCTCTTTCATTTGCTCGACGTCGCGATCCACGTTCTGAAGTCGCTGCGCTTCCATGCGAAGCTGCATCAGGCGCCGCTCCAGACGCGGCCCCGTTCCCGGAAGGTCCCGCACGGGGCGATCTGGTGCACCGCCCGATGGAGGAGGAGGTGGTGGCGGAGGCGGCCCGTCCGGCCCAGCCTCCATCATCGGATCACTCTGATCTCCCGCAACGGGAGCGCCCTGCCGGACTTTTCGCCGCTGGCCTTTCTCAGCATGCGCTGCGGGGTCGCCCGCCTTCCAGGACTTCTCGGCAGCCGACTTTTCCTGCGCACCAGATCCCATCGGGGCCAGAAAGACTCCTGAAAGGGAGAGTAAACAAATTGTTGTGAGGGATCGCAGCGTCATGGGTGCTCCTTTCGCACGCCCTTTCCGGGGCAAGGAGCCTGCCAAAAGTGGCTGAACTGAATTGACTGGGTTTATGCTGAAAGGACGTCCAGTTTCTGTTCAAAAACGTACAGCGTGCTTTCGCAAAGGGCGTTCACGGAACAGGCCTGTTGCGCATTGGGACTTACGGTGTGAAACTCCGACTCGCCTGTCGAAATCAGAAGACCGTCGGGCTTCACGACTTCCAGAAAACCACCCAGCAGCAGCGCATTGTCCCCCACATCGGACCACTTGATCCCCGGTGCCAGCGCAATCCCCGGGATTGGGCGACGATCCAAGCGCCGCAGCGACGCGCCGATCACCGCCTCAACAAACGCGCGCATCCCCGGAAGGCGACTCGCCCTGCCACCGATAAAGTGCACGTTCTGATTCGCATCGTCCGCCGTTGAATGATTTGGACCAGTGCTCAGGTGTGCTTCCACGGATCGCAGATGATACCGCGCAATCTGGCTGGTGAAACGAGTGCAATCCACCTGTGGACTGCCCGGTGCCCCGCTCTTGCTCGATTCGCCCGGAAAGGTTGTCGACGTCTCGGGCGACAGCAGCAGCGTTCCCAACGCCTTGTCGAGTTTCACCAGGTGCTCAATCGTCGGCGTGTAGGAGCGCACCGAATTGAGGTGATCGCCCGCCAGGCCCACGGGAATCGCATTGTGCAGAATCCGCCCATCGGGAAACACGGTCGAATACAGCGTGCGCAGTTTGCCCACGTCGCACAGCGTCACCGCACCACCCGTGCCCTGCTTTGCCAGATGATTCAGCACATTCGCCGCGGCATGAAGCCCGATCACGGCACCATGGTAACTCGATGCCTGCGAGGCGACCGACTTGTTCAGCGGCAGAAGGTCCGCCAGCCGCACGCGCGTGACTCGCGTGACGGAATGCCGACCGTCCTGTGACGCGTGTTCCTCCATCCGAATCGCGCAGGGATAGTCGTAAGGATTGATGGGCAGCAGTTGTTGGATCAGCTTCGCCTGCCGCCCTTTTTTCGAGCGCTCCGTTGGTGGCCCGTTCAATTCCCCCACCAACGCCTTTTCCGGGCTTAGCAGCGCAACCGCCGGGCGCTTGAAAATCGGATCGCGGAAGAAATGCCCCAGCACCCGGCTGATTGTTTCCTTCTCCGCAAAACAACGAAAGTACGTGTCCATGAAAACTGGATGGTGAAGACGCTTCGTCACCTCCACCATCTCGTCCAGCTCAAGATGCTCGAGCGCATCAATGTAGATGATGCCATTCTCGTTCCTGCCCGAGAGCGCAGAAAGAGAGTTCCCATCGATCTGGACGACAACCGCCTCCGCCAGCCCCGTCAACGTGGACGCGCCGGATTCGGAAGAGTTGGCGTTATTTTCGATCATCCAGGAAGCCGCAAATTGTGAATTGGTGACCCCTCAGGGTGCCTTGTCGCCGGTGCGAATGGAACAAGTGTTTCAAACTGTACGTGCACAGGTTCGACCGCGCAATGAATTCCGATGGGATTCCCGCTTCAATTGCCTGCAACACGTTCAATTCCGCCAAGTCCAGCCTCGATTCGTTGGTGAAACAGCCCAGTTTTCCATGCCGGCTTTGAAACTGTGACAACACGTCCCCGCCCACTTCGTAGCACTTTTCGCTGATCGCCGGTCCCACCCAGGCACGAATGCGCCCTGCGGATGCCCCCAGCCGCTGCATGTGCTCCACGGTCGCCGCCGTCACGTTTTCCAACGTCCCCTTCCATCCCGCATGAACTGCCGCGCAAATGTGCGCCTGCTCGTCCAACAACACCAGCGGCACGCAGTCCGCCGTGCGGATCACAAGCAACACATTCGAAGTGTTCGTGATCAGCGCGTCGCAATTCTCCACGCGATCGATACCCGCCTGCGCGTTCATGCACGCCATCACGTTCCTGCCGTGCACCTGACCCGCGAAAACGATACGCGCGCCATCACATCCCGTGCGCGATTCCACCAATTCCGCAAGGCGTTCCGCCGATTCCTGCCACGGCGTGTTGATGTCGGGATCAAAATCCCGGTTTGTTGTGAATGATACGAATGACTTTGTGCTGGGGCCGTAGGCAGCAATGAATGAATCGACCGACGATGCCAGGGCTGGCGAAATGGTTTTGGACATGGGACACTCCAAGGTTTATCGCGCCACAGAGAACAGCCCTGCGAACAACGGCAAGAAAAAAACAGAGTGCCACCGCAGATGCGCCAGGCACACGCCCACTGCCAATCCCCGCGTTTACATTTAATGCACAACCAACTCCCAAACCTCTACTTGCCTGCCACGCGCCTCTTCCCCCATCCAAATGCTCGCGATGCTCGACAAACAATACATCTCCATCCTTTCCATGCACGCCGCCACCGCAGTGGTCGCGAAGCTCTCGCTGTTGATTGGCCTGTGCCTTGTGCAGTTTGGGAACGACAGGAAGGGCCCGCCGCTTCTCACCTCCATTCTCCTCGTTCATTTTCTGGTCGGGGCGTTTACCACTGCCGGCTCCATCGTCGCAATGAACGCCCTCGCTGTCGCATCGGGCGCCATGATGCTCGCCTGTGCCTGGGCTCTCGGTGTTGAGCACCCAAAGTGGCGCGCAATCCCCGATGCCCAGCCCTGGACCGCGCTCACAATCATCGGGTACATTATCGCATTTTGGTTCCCGTTCTGGCCCGCCCAGGGATTCATCAAGGCCTTCTTCTTCTCCCCCACCGCAGCCCTTCCGCATCAGGGCCTGCTCGCGGTCCTCATCCTGACCGCCGCAAGTCCCGCTGGCTCCCGTGTCATCAAGGTCACCGGGGCAATGGCAGCCATCGTCGTGGGCATCGTTGAAATAAAGTACGGCTCCTCCTTCCGCGCGATCATCATGCTCGCCGCCGGAATCGCAGGCTCCGTTCCACCGCTCCTTGCCTTCTCGCGCTCTGCGGCTTCCGACCTTGGCGACGCCATGAAACAGAAGGCCGACAGCGACGCCGCTCCTTCCAACACCGAAGATGATTCGCCCAAAAAAAAATGGAATCTCCGCTGATTGACCCTCCTCTTCCGAAAAACCTGAGAAACCTCTCCGGACGCGCTTCCCCCTTCTGTTCCACGCTCACGGTCCACGCAAAAAGCCTTGCAACGCTTTTACACCATTCCTGAGTATCTTGCCGCATAGTCACCCCCCTTCCATTTTCCCCAGCCATTGATATGGCCCGGTTTAGAGAGTCAAAGTCTTCATGTCAACGCTTCTTGGAAAACGCAGAACAAAACGAACGGTCGTCCTCCTGTGCACCGGGGACACCTGCCGCGGCCCCATGGCGCAAGGTTACATGCGCCATGCACTCGCGGAAAAGGGCATCAAACATGTCGACGTGAAGACCGCAGGCGTGATGACAATCCCCGGACTCATTCCCACCCCCGAAGCATCACAGGTCATGAGCAACGCGGGCATCGACATTTCCCAGCATCGCAGTTCCCCACTCACACCAGAACTGATCCACAAGGCTGACATCATCCTCGGCATGACCCCCTTCCACGTGCAGTTCGCCCTGCGTGGCAGCGAAGAGGCAAAGATCAAGACCTTCCTTCTCAAGGAATTTGCCGAAAGCGATGTGAAGAACTACCAGATCACAGATCCCATGGGCATGACCCTTGAAGTTTACAAGCGCGTCTACCGCGAGATGAAGCTCGCCATCGACAAGATGATCGAAGCAAAGGACTTCTTCAAGGAACCACCCGCCGACGATTTCCGACGCCTGCGGAACAAGAAGGTGGAGGAACCCGCCCCCGCACCGCCAGTCCCCGCACCGCCTCCGCCTGCTGCGCCCGCCAAGAAGGCCGGCGTCGCAACAAAGCCAGTTGCAGCCGCAACGCCCTCAAAGAATGGCAAGGTCGCCGCGAAACCCCCGGCTGCCGTGGCAGCGAAACCCGCCGCAAAGCCTGTCGCCGCTCCCCCCGCGAAGAAAAAAGCACCGGAGCCCGCGGCAAAGGACGCAAAGAAGAAACCTGCTCCCGCACCGCCGAAGAAGACAGCCGCAAAGAAATAAAAGTCGCCGAGCACCAGAACGCCACGCCCGCCGTGGCGTTCGTGTTTTTTTACTGCCTCTTCAGGCGCGGCAACAACGGCGCACGTCTATTCTTCAACCATCCTGTTCGCCGCCTCGTAGTCCTCTGGTCGGCCAAGGTCCAGCCACTGTCCCCTGTGCGGGTGCGCGCGCACCACTTCCCCCGCCGCCAGCAGCGCCAGCACCAGCTTGTCGAAGCCGAAATACTCCCCCCGCGGAACATATTTCAGGCAACGCGCGTTCAATGCGTAGATTCCCATGCTCACTTCATAGGGGATCGTCGGCTTCTCCACGAACTCCGTCACATGATTCTTCTCATCACGGTGCAACACGCCAAAATCGATGTTCACCTGCCGTGCGTGTGTCGCGATGCTCAGCGTTGCACCGCTGGCGACGTGGTCCTTCCAGAAATCCGCGAGATCCATATCCGTCAGCACATCCCCGTTCATCACCAGAAAATTTTCCCCGAGGTTCTCGATGAATGCCAGCGGGCCAATCGTGCCCAGCGGCACATCCTCGATCGCATAGTCGATCCTCAGGTTGTACTTCTCGCCCGTGCCAAAGAACACACGGATCAATTCGGCAAGGTGCCCGACGGAAATCGTGATGTCGCGGAATCCCGCCCGCGACAAACCCTGCAACACGCGCTCAAGAATGGGGTGCTCTCCAACCGGCATCAGCGGCTTCGGCAGCACTGTCGTGTAGGGCGCGAGCCGCTGGCCCTTGCCACCCGCCAAAACAACAGCCCGCGGCGATGGTGTCGTCATCGCGTGTAATGGTCCGCATTGAAATGTTCCACGTGATCCTTCATCCATTTCGCCGTCAGTGCGATCCCATTCGCCAGATCGACCTCCGGCTTCCATGGAAGCTCCTTCTTGAACAGGTTGTTGTCACTGATCAGGATGCGCACCTCGCTGCTCTCCGGGCGGACGCGTTCACCCACCGTCTCGATGGATTTCGTCACCTTCAACTGGTCCAGGATCATCTGCGCAAGATTGCCGATACTCAGCCCCTTTCCCGTTCCCAGATTATACACCTTCCCGTTCACCGTCTCCAACGGAGCATCTGCCGCCATGCGGAACGCACGCACCGTGTCTGTCACGAATGTCAGGTCCCGCACCGGATCGGTCGCGCCCAGCCGAATCGTGGGCGTGCCCGGCGCAAGCGCCTGCGCGATGATCGTGGGGATGATGGCGCGCAGGGACTGGCGTGGGCCATACGTGTTGAATGGCCGAAGGATCGTCACCGGAAGCTCAAAGCAACGGTGCCACGCCATCACAAGCTGGTCCGCCGAGATTTTCGACGCCGCATAGGGGGACTGCGCCTGCAAGGGATGGCGCTCCGTCATTGGGGTCGTTTGCGCCGTGCCATAGACCTCGGATGTCGAGGTGTGAATCAAGCGCACGTTCCCCGCGTCGCGGCACGCTTCCAGCACGTTCAACGTTCCCGAGACATTCACGTTTATGTAGGACTGCGGCGCGACGTAGGAATAGGGAATGCCGATCAGCGCCGCCAGGTGGAACACTTCCGTCACCCCCTCCAGCAGCATCCTCACGGAGCGAGCGTCACACACATCCCCCGGAATCACCTGCAACCGCTTCAGTTCATCCTTCTTGATTCGCTTTCGCGTGTCCTCCAGCCATCCCTCCCGCGACAACGCATTGTAATGCACCATCGCACGCACCGTGCGACCACTGTGCAAAAGCTCCTCCACCAAGTGGCTTCCTATGAAACCCCCGGCTCCCGTCACTGCGACTGTTTGAGAGTGTGTTGACACTGCTTCGTCCTGTGGCTGTTCTAATGTGACTAACCATCATGGCTGGAAATAAGGACGCAAGCAAACGATGAAACTGGCCTTCGTGTTCGGCACACGACCGGAGGCGATCAAGCTGGCGCCCCTCATCGCAGAGGCCCAACGCCGTCATGATCGCCTCTCCTCCCTGCTGATCTCCACCGGCCAGCATCGTGAAATGCTGGGATCGATCCTCCACCTCTTCGACATCCGCCCCCATGTCGACCTGCAACTGATGGAGCCGGGCCAGGCCCTCGCCGACCTCAACGCCCGCACCCTGACCACCATCACCAGGACACTGCATGACCATCCCGTCAATGTCGTCATCGTTCAGGGTGACACGACAACCGCGATGGCGGCGGCGGTGGCGGCGTTTTACGCGCGCATACCCGTCGCCCATGTGGAGGCAGGCCTGCGCACCGACCGCCTTGACGCGCCATTTCCCGAGGAGTTCAACCGCCGTGTCATCGGCCAGGTTGCCCGATGGCATTTTGCCCCCACCGAGCGCGCAAGGGCCGCGCTCCTGCGCGACGGAATCGCGGCAACAGGCGCGCAAATTCACGTCACCGGGAACACCGGCATCGATGCCCTCCATGCCGCCCTTCGAAAGCTCGAAAAGCAGCGCCCCGAAAATGACACCGTGCGCGACGCAATGAAGTGGAAGTCCCACAAGGGGCGTCCCGTCATCCTCATCACCGGCCACAGGCGCGAAAACTTCGGCAGGCCGTTCGAGCAATTTTGCGCTGCACTTCGCGATATCGCAAGCGCACATCCCGATGCCCTGCTCGTCTATCCCGTTCACTTGAACCCGAACGTGCAGGAGCCGGTTTATCGCATGCTCAACGGATTGGAAAACATCCGCCTCGCACCAGTGCTGGACTATCCCGCCTTCGTGCAGATGATGGCGCTTTCGGATTTCATCATCACCGACAGCGGCGGTGTGCAGGAGGAAGCACCAGCGCTCGGCAAGCCCGTCATTGTCGTTCGCGACGTCACCGAACGGCCCGAAGCCGTCGAAGCCGGCGGCGTGATCCTCACGGGCGCCAACCGGGCGCGCATCGTCGCCGAAGCCGGAAGGCTGCTCAGCGACCAGGACCACTACGCCGCGATGGCGCAGGTCCGCACACCCTACGGCGACGGCAGTGCATCACCACGAATCATGGAAATTCTCGAACGGGATCTTCAGTAGGGAACAGGCCCGCAGGGGATTCGAAGTCCCGCAGTTGCCCACGTCCTCCATGCTGATATTATCTTAGGAGGGAATTCAGTGCCGTCCGCGCGTCCGTTGACTCATCCCGGTATTTCTTGATGATGAGTGCATACGTCGAATGCGTGCCATCCGCTGCCGGAATCGATCCGGGAACAACCACCGCGCCCTCGGGAATTTCGCCATGGGAAATGGCATTACCCTTTGTCACATCCATGACCTTCGTCGAGGCGCTCAGAAAACACCCCATTGCCAGAACCGCACCCTTGCGCACGACGCAGCCCTCCGCCACTTCCGCTCGCGCACCAATAAAGACATCGTCCTCGATGATCACGGGAGTCGCCTGAATCGGTTCCATGACACCGCCGATGCCGGCACCACCACTGATGTGACAACGCTCACCAATCTGCGCGCAGCTCCCCACCGTCGCCCACGTGTCCACCATTGTTCCAGCGCCAACCCACGCCCCGATGTTCACAAAGCACGGCATGAGCACCACGCCGCGGCAAATGTGCGCGCCATGGCGAACGGCTCCCGGCGGTACGACGCGCACTCCCTTCTCGCCCCACCCGTCCTGCAAGGGCACCTTGTCGTAGAAATGCAGCGCCCCCGCCTCCAATGGTCGTGAGGGCGTCAGGCGGAAGTGCAGCAAGACCGCCCGCTTCACCCATTCCACGGCGCGCCAGGTGCCATCATTCCCGCGCACCGCCGCACGCAATTCACCCGCTGTCAGCAGTTCCAACGCCCTGTGGACCGCATGATGATCAGCGTCCGTGATCGTCTTCCTCTGGTGGTTTTCCCAGATATAATCAACCGTATGTCGAAGCTCTTCATGCATGACCACCATTTGCAGCGCATCACAGCCGTGTCATCAAGCGGGATGTGCGTTGCGCCGCAGCATCGCAACCCCCATATTTTTCCCATCAGCACGAAATTTTGAAGAAATGGCCCAATGCCCATGATGCATTCATGGACTCTCCCCCGTAGTGGGACCACGCCGGAAGCCAGCGTCCGCACGCAAGGCGGCTGCCTTACTGTTTTTGGCCTGCCTTTCCTTAGCGCGGGCTTGTTCATGCTCTATGCCATGATCGAACAGACGATTTCAGGAAAGATCAAGCCGTTCTCCCTTCTCTTTGCCATTCCCTTCACCGGGGTGTTCATCCTCATAGGCGGGTGGATGATCGTGCACGGCGGACGGATCTTGTTTGGGAAGTATAACCCGCTCGCACCGAAGCTGAAGGTCATCGCACCAGGCTCGCGTCCGGAATCATGGCCCTATCTTCCCAAGCTCAAGAGGGCACGCCGCGGCCCACGCGGCGCCGTGCTCCTCCCCCTCACAACCAGTGTCGCCGCCGGCCTGATTGTCATGATCGTCATCTGCCTGTTCTGGAATGGCATCGTGGGCATCGCAACCTATGCCATCCTCTTCAAGGAACAGCATACGCCGTTCGCCGCCAAGATTTTCCTCGGCGTCTTTGGATTCGTCGGCCTGCTCATCATCTGGATGGTCATTCATCGCATTGCACAACTTATCATGACGGGCAGTTCCGAGGTGGAGATGTCCAGCGAGCCTCTCTTCCCCGGAGCACAGGCCAAGGTGTACCTCTACACCCAGCGCGACGTTGCCATCACCGAGGTCACTGCTTCAATCAAGTGTGCGGAACACGTCACCTATCGCAGCGGCAAGAACTCCCGCACCGATCATGTCACCTGGCTGGAGAAGAGTATCTACGAGGCGAAAGACCTGAACTCACGCGCAATGCGCCATTTCGCGGAGGTCCCAATCACCATTCCGGAAGATGCCCTCACCAGCTTCCGCGGATCCGCAAATTCCATCACGTGGGAAATCACCCTGAAGATCAAGGTTCCCGGCAAACCCGACATCGACGACAGTTTCTCTTTCCGCGTCGCTCCCGGAGCCGCCAAATGAGCGCCGCTCCCCTTACCCTTGAAGTCCAAACAACCGATGGGCGCCGCGTGTTCAAGCCCGGCGATGTCGTCACGGGCACCTTCACCGTTCGTTCCCAGGATGAGTGGGTGGTTGAAAATTTCACCATCGCGGCGCTGTGGCGCACGGAAGGCAGGGGCACTGTCGACCAGGCCATCGCGGAAAAAAGCATCGTCCGCAAACGTGGCGAACGAGTCCCCGCGAAATTCACCCACCCCTTCAGCCTCCGCCTGCCCCCCCATCCCGCCAGCACGCTCGGCACAGCCATCCACATTCACTGGATCATTGTCCTTCATGCTCGTCCAAAGGGGGGAAAGGAGCATTTCCACGAACTCCCCATCGCCTCCACCTTCCAAACGGAACGCTTCCAACGGTGCTTCAATGATCTGCCCCACAAGGACGATGAGGACTGAATCACCCGCCGCGATGCGCTGCGCAAACGCACCTAAAAAGAGAGGGTGGGTTATGGGCCGAAACCCATAACCCATCAATCACAACCGACTACTTCTCTTCCCTGCCAAACATCCTGTTGAACTTGTTGCCGATCTTGTTGCCTTCACGCTCGATCTTGTTCGCGCGCTTTTCCCCCTGGGCCGTATCCAGGAATTGACCCGTCAACTGCAATGGCGCGTCGGAATTCTTCGCCCAGCCGATGGAGAAGCTCTTGTCCGCAAGCAGGTCCTTCTCGCCCGCGAATTTCTTCAGGTTGTCCATCGCGTCCTTCAATTCCGGGCTGTCAAAAAACTTGGAGGCCTTGTCCGCATCCCGATAGAACTTCACCCCCACCAGCGCCCTCTTGTAATCCTCGGGCGTCACCGCCGCCGCGTCGGACATCGCCTGGATCGCCTTGTCGCGCGTATCCTTGCCGTCCAGGTAGTTCATTGCATCGAACCAGGCCAGCACCAATGCGCGCACTGCGTTTGAATTGTCGCGCACCGTCTCCGCGCGGAACACCGTAAGGTCCACGATTTCACCGGGAATGTCGCGGCTGCTGAAGGCGACATCGCCCTTCCCCGCCGTCGTTGCATTGCCAAGGTGCGGCTCCCACGTCACGGCACCCGCGAGTGACTCATCCAGCAGGAAGTTCTTTCCCGCCTCATCCCCGCCCATGTCCACGATCGTGACGTCGGCCTCCGTCAGGCCGTTCGCCACCAACGCTTTCTCCAGCAGGTAATGGCTCACGGAATTTTTCTGCACCGCGACCTTCTTCCCCTTCAGGTCCGCGATCTTCGTCCCTTTCCGCACAAGGATTCCGTCTGCGCCGTTGCTGGCCGCGTTTGGCAGCACCGCAACCGTCTTGGTTCCCACCGCAGCCGGCTGCAACACGTCGAACGACGTCACCGTGACCCCTTCCAACTGGCCGGCGGTGTACGCATTCACAGCCTCCTTGTAGTCCTTGAACTCCTTCAGTTTCACCTTCACGCCAAATTCCTTGCAGCGATCCGCGAGGAAGCCTTCCTCCTCCATCAACTTGAACGGCATCCAATCCACGCGGTCGGCATAGCCAACAATGACCTCCTTGTCCCTTGCATCATCCGCAAAGGTCGCGCCTGGAAACAGCAGCGACGCCATGACGGCCATCGCGCCAATGAGTGCAAAAACCTTCCGTTTCATTCTCTCGATCCTTTCAAAATGTTAATGAGGTGTCTTGGTTAAGAACCATCTCAATCCGTCAAGGTTTCGCAACCGCCGGTTTTGGCGGCATGAAACCGTCCTGCACGCCCCGTTCCGAATCCCACCAGATGTCATCATCGTCGTCCCACTTTCCATTCGCACCCGATGACACCACGAACCCTCCCCGGCGCGCATCAAGGGGACGGTTCCAGGAATCCTTCATCTCCTCATCCTTCGCGCCAAGCGCCTTGAGGTCGGTCACATCACTTGGCCATGTGCCATTCTGCCTGAAATATCCCTTCGCCAGTTGCCCAAGGATGCGCAATCGCGCCGCCGTCTGCGAATACTTTTCATAGCTCGCGTCCCCCAGCTTGCGGTCCGGGGCAACTTCCTCTGCCACCGTCTTCTTCCCTTCCTGCTTTCCCTTCAGGACGTTAAGGAGCAGGAACCCCGCCAGCCCACCCACCACCACCAGCACCAACAGCACGCCGCCAACCACCAAAGCCGTCGTATTGCTGCGGCGCGACGGCGCGGCGGGCACAGGTTCCTGCGACGGTTCTGCCTCCACCTGCGGCGGCTGCTGCACTGGCAACGGAGTCGGCATGGGATTCGGGAGCCGCACGTTGTGATCCACATAGCGCTCGTCGCCCAGCTTCGCATCGCGCTCCGGCGATTTCGCGCCCGCGGGTTGCTGGTGCCCAACCGGCGCCGGCGTGGTGGCCGACACCGCAGGCGCTACCTGCACCGGAATGTTCGCGCGCGACAGCGATTGTTCGCGCTCGTGCTCATCACGCGCCTCGATCGCCTTCGCCGCAACTTCCAACCTGTCCGCCAGCGCCGGAATGTTCACCGGGCGCTCCTCCGCGGAGTGCTCCAGCATCTCCTCAAGAACGGAAAACGCCGGTCGCGGCAGCGCCGTGCGCAGCGCTCCAAAGTCGACGGGCGTCTTTGCGATCAATTCTGACAACTGCTTTGGATCATCATGCCAGAACGGCGGTGCGCCCGTCAGCAGGTAGAACAAGTTCGCACCCAACGCGTACACGTCCGACGATTCATCGCCCTCCCCGCCGCCCGCCACCTCCGGCGCCGTAAAGGGAAGAATACAACTGAACGATGGATTCAGCAGGCCATCGGGGCATCCGCGAATCAGCGAGCCCCATCCCGCGTGCAGCAGCTTGACCTGTCCCGATCCCTCCAGAAAAATCGAGGCAGGGTTGATGATCTGGTGACGTTGGTTGCGGCCATGAAGCGTCGCCAATCCCCGCGCAACTTCTGCCATCCATCGAAACGCATCGGCCGGCGAGGGCAGCCCGGTGTCCCGCACCCGCGCGCCAACGTGCATTCCATCCAGCCACCCATACGAACACCAATAGTGGCTCGCATCCCGTCCGTTCCTTAGGGGGGGACAAATGCCCGGCCCCACATCCGTGCCAACAAGGCCATCGAACGATTTCGAGAACGCATCCCAATGCCCGGCGTCAGCGATCCACGATTGGTGCACGGCCACCACCAACGCAGGCTTCTGCGACTTCGTTTCCGTCGCCTTGAAGGACGCAAACATGCCGTTGAAGCCCAGCAACTGATCGATACGATAGATGCCCAGACCCTGCAAATTTCTGGTAATCGCGCCGGAAACGCCCATGTTGATACAGCAATCCTCGCAATGCTCAATGATCAGAGACCGCCAAACTTCACGAAAGCCCACAAACGCGTCAAGAGGGAGGGGCTTTGCCAGCGACACCCAAGGGCGTTAAATCCCTTCCAAGCCTCCCCGACCATTCGCCCTTTCCTTTCATAAAACGGCCCTACGGATATTGGCTCATGTCATTCCCCATTCCCCGTCCCCCTCTCCTTGACGCGGTCCCGCCCCATCCGTTCCATGGGCGGGATTGTAAACTTTAACGCCCTTGGACCCCTCCGTAATGACGGCTGCTTCCGTCGATTCCACGCCGTCACCATCAAACACGCGTCCCGAGCAACCCGCGGACGCTGGCGAAATCGTCATTATTGGTGCCGGCCCCGCCGGCCTCACGGCGGGAGTCGAACTCATACGCCGCAATCGCCACATCCGCGTCCTGGAAGCCGACCCGGTCTATGTGGGTGGCATCGCCCGCACCGCCAGGTTCGGAGACTACCGCCTCGACATCGGCGGTCATCGCTTCTACTCCAAGAGCGATGAGATTGAAAAATGGTGGCACGAAATCCTGCCCAACGACTTCCTTGAGCGTCCCCGCAAGAGCCGCATTTACTACCGCAAACACTTCCTCGAATATCCCCTTCAGGCTTTTGATGCCTACAAGAAGATGGGCTTCTGGTTTTCCTTCACCGCCGTGCTGGGCCACCTCCATCGCAAGCTGTTTCCGATCCGCCCCGAACGCTCCCTGCGCGACTGGGTGACGAATCGCTTTGGCGACAAGCTGTTCCACACCTTTTTCGAAAGTTACACGGAAAAAGTCTGGGGCATCAAGTGCACGGAAATTTCCGCCGACTGGGCCGCACAGCGCATCCAGGGGCTTTCCATCCCGAAGATCATCCTGCGCATGATCATGCCGAAGGGCACGGGTCCCAACGTCAAGACCCTCATCGACAGGTTCCACTACCCACGCCTCGGGTGCGGAATGGTTTGGGAGCGCGCCACGGAAATGATCCGGGAAGCGGGAAGCACCGTGGAAATGGATCGCAAGGTCTCCCGCATCACCCTTCGCGACGGCCGTGTCCACAGCGTCACATGCGTCGATGCCACAGGCCTGCACCGCGAATATCCGTGCTCCAACCTCATCAGTTCCATGCCCCTTCGTGAATTGATCGACGCCTTCGGCGACCAGGCATCCGCCAACGTGAAGGCTGCCGCACAAAAGCTGAAGTATCGCGACTTCATCACCGTGGGGCTTGTTGTAAAGAAGGACGACTGCTTTCCCGACAACTGGATCTACATCCACGACCCGGAAGTGAAGCTGGGCCGCATCCAGAACTTCAAGAACTGGTCTCCGGAAATGGTACCCGACAAGGGAGTGACCTTCCTCGGCCTTGAATACTTCTGCTTTGAGGGCGATGGGCTTTGGACCACGAAGGATGAGGACCTTGTCAAGCTCGGCAAGAAGGAAATTGAACAGATCGGCCTCGTGAACCAAAGCGATGTCACCGGCGGATGCGTTGTGCGCATGCCCAAGGCCTACCCCATCTACGACGACGAATACAAAGCCGCCGTCGCGGAGATTCGCGAGTGGCTGAAGACGATTCCGAACATCTGGTCTGCCGGGCGAAACGCCATGCACCAGTACAACAACCAGGATCACTCCATGCTCACGGCGCTGATTTCCGCGCGCAACGTGCTCGGTACCGATGACCGCGATCCCTGGATGGTGAATCACAACGCCGAGTATATCGAGGAACGCCGCATTCCCCGGCGCATGCAATCACCGGCCGCCGGTTCATGATGCACTCCCAACACGGACATCGGGCGGTTTAGCAGCGTGTCGCGCGCGCGGCGGGTTACCCAAAATTTTGCCATCCTGTCGGTCGCTCGTCTTCTCACGCAGGTGATGGCGGTCGCTGTCACGATTTATCTGACCCGCGTGCTGGACAAGACGAACTACGGCATCATGGTGTTCGCCGTCGGGGCCCTCGCCTGGGCCAACCTTATCGCTGACTTTGGCCTGACGATGTTGGGCCAGCGCGAAATCGCCCGCTCCCACGTTCCGCAGCATCACATGGTTCGCGTCGTCGTTGGGATCCAGGTCGTCTTTTCCGTGATCGCGTTCATTGCGCTTGTCGCCTTCGCACTCGTCCTGCCTGCGAAGACACCGTTGATCACCCGCGAGGTTGTCTTTCTCTACGGCCTCGCGCTTCCCATCTCCGCCTTCGATTTGCGCTGGGTGTTCTACGGAATGGAGAAGATGTGGATCGTGGGGGTCGCGGAGACCATCACGCAGGGAATCCTCACCATCGGCGCCCTCTCCTTTGTCACGAAGCCGGAGCACCTGGTCTTCCTTCCCATGGTTTACCTGGCCGCCCAGTTCATCCCCATGCTCTTCGTGCTGGGCAGGTACACGCGCCTCTACGGATTCCCTGTGCCATCGCTGGAATCATCAATGCTTCGCCATCTGCTCCGGGACGCGCTCCCCCTGTGCGGCTCCGCAGCCATCGGCATGGTGCTCGCAAATTTTGCCACGCTGATCATCCCCATCAGGCTGGACATGGAGCACATGGGGCACTACGGCGCGGCCCAGCGCATTGTCTGGGTTCCCACGCTTTTCATCGCAGCCTACTATCTCACCCTGCGGCCAACGCTCTCGCGTGCCTACGTCGAAGGCCTGGAATCAATCACCGGACTCCTCCGAAAGTCGGTTCGCCTGACAACGGCGCTCGCCATGGGAATGATGACGGGGGGCCTTGTGCTCGGCGTTCCATTCATCCGCTTCGCCTTCGGGCCGGAGTTCGACGGGGCCATCGCATCATTTGAAATCCTCGTCCTCGCAACAGGTCTCCTGTTCATCAACCGCCTGTTTCGCGGCATCCTTATCTGCTTCAACCACCAAGTCGCCGAATTCAAGATGATGCTGGCCGCGGCAATGACGAACGTTGTCTTCGCGCTCGCGTTGATCGACCGCTTCGGCGCCTCGGGCGTTGCCTTCGCCACCTTCCTTGGCGAGGCCGTGATGCTCGCGATGGGCTACATCTATACACGCTATCTCGTCGGTCGCATCGCCTTCGGGCGCTACCTGCTGCGGCCCCTCATCTGTTGCCTCATGATGGCCGCCGTGCTCTACTTCACCAGCAGCCTCCACGTCGTGGCGCGCATCGTCGTTGGCGGCGGTTTCTACCTCGCAGCCCTTGCAGCGCTCCGCGTGATCCAGAAGGAGGACGTCATGATGATTGCCCACGCGCTCCTTCCCCGCCGCGCCCCATCGTCGGAGTCCACCGCATGACAACCCCCACCGGCGGCAGCACCGCCGTCCAAAAGAAACAGGTTCCCGAATGGCTGCGTCGCCTCGACGATCCATGGGGGATCACCTGGCGCGTCATCAACGCCCTGCGCCGCATCGACATGCGGAAGGCCGTGCGCTTCCAAGCCGCGCGCTTTCAGAACGTCACGTTCGACCGCCCGATCTTCATCCTTGGTGCGCCGCGCTCCGGCACCACCACGCTCTTTCACCTTCTCAGCCATCACGCGCAACTCGGTTCGCTTTGGCGCGAGGGCCACGACCTGTGGCGCAAGCACCATCATCCCCGTCGCAATGGCTGGACGTCCGACAAGGTTGGCGCCGGTGCGATCAATGATGCGGAGCGTTCCTTCGTCAGGCGCTACCTGCGCGCGCATTTTCCCGAAACCCGATTCGTTGAAAAGACTCCGGAGAACTGCCTCCGCATTCCCTACCTGCTGGAGCTTTTTCCCGACGCCATGTTCGTCATCATACGTCGCGATCCGCGCGCCGTCGTCAGTTCGCTCATCAACGGTTGGCGTCATCCCGAAGGCCGCTTCCGCAGCTACTTCGTTCCCGAGACATTGGAAATGCCGGGGCACACCCGACCCCATCAGTGGTCGTTCACCCTTGTTGAGAACTGGCGTGACTACAAGACTCGCACGATCCCGGAAATCGCTGCGGAGCAATGGCGCCAGAGCGTCATCGCCCTTCACGAAGGCCGCGGCCTTGTTCCCGCCGGACGCTGGCGTGAAATTTCCCTGGAGGATTACTCGGCGGACACCATCGCGATCATTGAGCCTCTCCTACAGTGGCTCGACCTACCCAGCGATTCAGAGATGACGCGCTTCATGACGGAGGGCCGCGCCGTCAATGTCCTTGAAGGCGGTGATTGGCGAAGGAATGAGGCGGAGGTCATGGCCGCGCTGCGCCCCTTCGTGCGCGAAATCGAAATCTCCGGATATGACCCGCGCGCACTGGGGTTTGAAGCATGAACCTCGGCGTGAACGGAATCCGCCTCGTGACTCCGAAATCGGGCGTCGGACGCTATCTTGAAAATGTGCTGCGGTGCTGGAATGACAAGCCCGGCGCTCTGGAAAAGATCCGTGTCTATACACCGACACCAGTGAGGGACCAACTCCCTCCCATCTGCGAGAACATCACCGTTCCCCCGCGCGGCGGTTTTGGCGCCTGGGAGCAGTTCCAACTGCCAAAGATGCACGGAACGAGTGACGTTCTCTTCTGCCCCAGTTACGTCGCCCCCGTGCGCGCAAAAGCTCCCATCGCACTCGTCCACCATGGCTCCTACGAAGCCTACCCTCACGAATTTTCCTGGTGGACGCGCTGGAAGTCCTTCCAATCCTTTCGCATCAGCGCCCGCCGCGCCGACCTGTTGATCACCGTGTCGGAGAACAGCCGGCGCGACATCGCCACCTTCTACAAGATTCCTTCGGACAAGGTTCACGTCATTCCTGAAGGCGTCGACACCGCCCTCTTCCGCCCCCTTGGGGATGAGGCCAAGGCGCGCGCCTATCGCGAGAAAACCCTGGGCGCCGACCTCCCTTTTTTCCTGTTCGTTGGAAAACCCGTGCGGCGGCGGAACATTCCCGCCATGCTTGCCGCATTCAAGCGCATCAAGGAGGAACAAAAGATTCCGCACAAGTTTCTCATCATTGGTTCCGACCTGCCCGGCCTGCCCGTCGGGAAGCTGGTTCGGGAACTGAACCTGGAACGCGACGTCGTGCTGAATGGATACGCGTCACACGAGGAAATGGTCCTCGCCTACAATGCGGCGGAGTGCCTTGTCTATCCGTCCTCCTACGAGGGCTTCGGCATGCCGGTCCTGGAGGCGATGGCGTGCGGCACTCCCGCGATAGCACTCAACAATTCCGCTTTCCCGGAATTCGCGGGCGGCGTTGCCCTGCTTGCACGCGACGGCACCACGGAATGCCTTCGCAGCGCTATGAGGGAAGTCCTCACGGATGATGGCCTGCGCGCGCGCATGAGAAGCGATGGCCCCGCAAGGGCCGCCGCCTATGACTGGAAACTGATCGCGGAAAGAACGCGCATCCTGATCGAGGAAGTCGCCGTGCGCCAATGACCCCCACAAAACCAAAAATCTTCACCCACGAATACTACCAGCGCCTCTATGACGTGGAGGAAAAACACTGGTGGTGCCGCGGCATGCGCCGCATCGCGGAGGAAATCATGGAGCCGTATCTCCGCGACCGCGCACGGTGGCGCGTGCTGGACGCCGGGTGCGGAACGGGCGCGACGCTGGACTGGCTGCGGCACATTGGCTTCCACGGCGAACACTTTGGAATCGACTTCGCAATGGATGCATTGCGCTTCTGCCATTCGCGCAACCAGCCGCTCATGGCACAGGCATCCATGCTCGCACTTCCCTTTGCCGACGAGACCTTTGACTTCATCACCTGCATGGACGTGCTTCAGCACCTGCCACTGCCACTGGGCGATGTTGACGGCCTGCGCGAGGCGTATCGCGTGATGCGCCCGGACGGCCTGCTCCTGGTGCGCTCAAATGCCCGTCGCATCGGCGATGCGGACAAATCCCAGGAAGTTGACTACCGCCGATACTCCCTTCAGGAATTGGAGGAATCGTTGCGCCGCGCGGGCTTCGAAATCGAGCGCATCACCCATGTGAACTGGCTCGACGCGCAGCGTGAACGAATCCGGCCCCGAAAGGTCACGAAGGAAATCGCCTCCACCCATGTTGACCATGGCCTGCCACTGCGCCTGCTTCCCCCGCACCTGTCGTGGATCAACGCGCTGCGCTATGCGGAACTTGCGGCCGAGGCGAAGTACCTTCATCGCCGCGATCGCTCCCTCACGCGTGGGCATTCGACCCTCGCCCTCGCGCGCAAGGCAGCCACCCGATGAAGGCTGTCGTCGTCATTGCATCGCCCGATGGTTCGCCGATTCGAAATCGCCGGGAGTTCATCGCACAGGCCGATGAATGCGGCGCCACGGTTGTCGCCGTGTACGCGGACGGCGCCCGGGCGCAGGCGGAAGTCCTCTCTGAAAAAGATGGGGAGCCGCTTCTGATCAAACAGCCGCGCGAAGTGCTCACTCCCCACCTTTGGCAGGTTGGCATCGAACACAGCGAGGGCGAGATCATCGTCCTCACGCTCAATGGCCTGGCACCGGAACCCGGTTGGCTGCGGGCGCACCTCACCGCATATTCCACCCCCGACGCGAAACTGGGCGCCATTGGCGGATCGATTGAACCTGCCACGGGGAGCTCGCTGGTCGACCGTGCCGTGGCCCTTTCCCGCTACAGCGCGTTCCTTCCCCCGTTGGACAGGATCGAAGTCCGCGACGTGGCCGCCGACAACGCATCGTACCTGCGCGCGGCGCTTGGCTGCTGCGCGGACCTGGTGGACGATGGTTTTTGGGAGCCTCCCGTTCACGAACGCATGAACGCCAACGGATGGAAGCTGGAACTGGAACCCGCCGCGCAGATGACCCACGGATCCACGAACAGCCTTGGCGGCTTCCTTGTCCAGCGCCTGAAGCACGGCCATCGTTTCGGCAGTGACCGGCGAAAGTCAGTGACCACCGCTTGGGCCGCGAAATACCTTGTCTTGTCGCCGCTGGTCCCCATCGTGCTCGCGCTGCGAACGCTGGACCGCATGCGCGCGAAGGGCCGCGGCACCGGCGAGTGGATTGCCGTGCTGCCACTCCTGATCGGCTTCAACGTGGCATGGACACTTGGGGAAATTTGGGGGACGATCGCGCCGCGCTCCACCCCCGCATCGCAGATGAAGAACGGAACCGTTTCGTGACCGAACAGAAGAATCCAAGGGTAAGCATCGTCATCGCATCCGTGAACGGGCCGGTGTGCCTGCGCGAATGCCTCGAATCACTGACGAACCAGGACGGAAACATCTCCGCCGAAATCATCGTTGCCGACTGTTGCGGTGACGCCACGGCGCGCATGGCCGCGGAACAATTTCCCGGCGTTGACTTCACCCAGTTTCAGGAACGCAGGACCATTCCCGAACTGCGTGCCTACGGAATGCTGAAGTCAAAGGGCGACATCGTTGCCATCACGGAAGATCACTGCATCGCCCCGCGCGACTGGTTCCAGCAGATGGTCCACGCGCACGAAGCCCACGATTGCGATGCAGCGGGAGGCGCCATCGAAAATGCCGCCGTCAACCGCATCATCGATTGGGCGGTCTTCTTCTGCGAGTACCTGCGCTACATGAATCCGATCCCGGAAGGCTACACCCACGACATCCCCGGCAACAACGCGTCCTACAAGCGCCCGGTGCTGGAGGTGATGCGCGACCTTCTTGAGGGCGGCTACTGGGAGGGCTTCCTGCACGCACGCCTTGTGGAGAAGCAGAAGAAGATCTACTGTTCGCCGAAGATGGTGATCCTTCACAAGAAGTCCTTCGGCTTCGGGGAGTTCCTTTCGCAGCGCTATCACTACGGAAAATCCTATGCCGGCATGCGAAACGAAATCAGCACGCCGGGAAAGCGCCTCTTCTACATCGTCTTCTCACCGCTGCTTCCACCCGTCCTCGTCTACCGCATGGTGAAGCTGACGATGCTGAAGAAGCGCTTCCGCAAGGAGGCAATCCTGAGCATCCCCTACCTGCTTACATTCAGCCTTTTCTGGGCAGCGGGTGAGTTCATGGGCTATGTGTTCGGTCCCGGCGACAGCCTCGCAAAGGTGGAATGACGCAACGATGGCACGCATCGCCATCGACGGTGCCTGTTGGGCGAATCGCCGCGGCTATGGACGCTACGCGCGCGAGCTGATGAATGCCGTGTGGCGCATCGACCACGGCAATGAATACATCATGATCGCCGACGAGGCCACCGCCGGGGACGGGAACTTTCCACGCGACGTGCCCTCGCGCGTCGTTCGCCTGGGGCAGAAGCCCGTCGAGGCCGCCGGTGCCGGAAGCGCGCGCTCCATCACCGACATGATGCGCCTGGGCGCCGCCGCACGCGAAGCCGATGCGGACATCCTCCTCTTTCCCTCCGTATATACATACTTCCCCTACTTTGGCCGGGGAAAGAACATCCTCATCATCCACGACGCCATTCCCGAACGCCATCCCGGGGACGTTTTTCCCGACGCAAAGTCACGCTTGTTCTGGAACATCAAGACAGCAATGGCGCTGCGTGATGCCAGCATGCTCGTCACGGTTTCCGATCATGCAAAGCACGAACTCATGGACGTCTTCTCACTCTGTGAGGACGACATCGAGGTCGTGTCGGAAGCACCCGGCCACGTGTTCGTCGAATCCTTTGGCAGCCCCTTGACCGAGTCCCTGCGAAAGCGCGTAAGCCTCCGCGAAGGTGAGCGTTTCTTCCTGTATGTCGGAGGATTCGGCCCCCACAAGAACCTCGAACGGCTGCTTCGTGTCTATGAAACCATGCATGCGGGTGCCGACGCGCCGAAGCTGGTGATGGTTGGTGATTTCGAAGGCGACTCCTTCTTCTCCAACCACGGCTCGCTCCGCGAATGGCTGGGGCGGAATGGGATGGAGCGGAGCGTCTCCTTTCCCGGCTTCGTGCCCGACGAGGAACTGGGTGCCCTGTACGCCAATTGCATCGCGCTGCTTCTCCCCTCGAAGCGCGAGGGCTTCGGCCTTCCCGCCGTGGAGGCCGCCGCTGCGGGTGCGCCCGTGATCGCGACGATCCATTCGCCGCTGCCGAACGTGCTGGACGGCGGCGGAATCTTCGTCGATCCCGACAGCGATAATCAGATCGCGGGAGCCATGCGTGTGATGATGAACGACGCTGATCGTCGCGCAACCTTCGCAGGGCGCGCGCGCGAGGCCGCCACCGCGTTGTCATGGGAGACATCGGCGCGGCGCCTGCTCGAATGCTTTCGCAAGGTGGCGCCCTCGGCATGAGCACCCGCCCGCTTCACTTCTGCATGATCACGACATTCTACCCACCATGGCATTTTGGCGGGGACGCGATGCATATCTACCGCCTGTCGAATGCGCTCGCGCGCCGCGGCCACACCGTCGACGTGATCTGCGACCAGGACGCGTATCATCTGCTGCATCCTGATCCGCCGCCGGGAAACTTTCCCAATCACGAGAACGTCAAAGTCCATGCACTGAAAAGCAGTGCCGGCTTTTTCTCCGCGCTCGCCACCCAACAAACAGGGCACCCGTACTTCAAGCGCCGAAAGATCAACGCAGTCCTGCGCGCCCGGAAGCCCGATGTCATCAACTTTCACAACGTCTCACTCGTCGGCGGGCCGGGCGTCCTCTTTCTCGGCAACGCCGTGAAGCTCTACACGACCCATGAACACTGGCTCGTGTGCCCCATGCACGTCCTTTGGAAGTACAATCGCGAGGCGTGCGACACGAGGGAATGCATTCGCTGCCAGATTGCCGGCAAGCGCCCCGTGCAACTGTGGCGCTACACCGGCCTGCTGAAGCGTGCGCTGAAACAAATCGACCTCTTCCTTTCGCCCAGCACCTTCACCCTCAAGCGCCACACCGAATGGGGCGCATTGCCGATTCCCATGCGACGATTGCCCTACTACTACCAGCCGCCGGAGCTTGCGTCCGATGCAGTCTCATCGCAGCCCCAGCATGACAGGCCCTTCTTCCTCATCGTGGGACGATTGGAGAAGATCAAGGGGATCCAGAATGTCATTCCCCTGTTCAAGGAGTACGCCCGCGCGGACTTGTTGATCGCGGGTGAAGGTGACTACGGCGCGGAGTTGCGCGCGCTTGGCGCGGATGTTTCGCGCGTCAAGTTCCTTGGCCGCAAGAGCCAGGAGGAGCTTCGCGCCCTGTACCAGCAGGCAGTTGCTGTCATCGTGCCATCGATCTGCTACGAGGTCTTCGGCATCATCATCATCGAGGCCTTCGCACAGAAGACCCCCGTGATCGCCCACCGCTGGGGCGTGCTGACAGAGGTCATGGAGGAAAGCGGTGGCGGGTTGATGTATTCCACCCCGCAGGAATTGATCGCGGCGATGGATGCCATGATGGACAACCCCGGCCAGCGCGCCCTCTTTGGCAAAAATGGCCACGATTGTTATCGCGCCAAATGGTCGGAGGATGCGCACCTGACGGAGTATCTTGCCATCTGCGAGGAACAAATCGCGCGACGTGGAGATGTCCGGTGACCAACGTCTGCGTCGTCATGTACCACGGCATCGATTCCAGCGGCAGCGTGGTCTCAACTGCACCCGAATTGTTCGAACGCCAGATCATGACGTGGAAATCCCAGGGCATACGATTCCTGTGCCTGTCGGAGTTTCTGGCATTCGTTCATGGTGAACAGCGCGTCGAGCAGAACGCGATTCTTCTCACGTTCGACGACGGCCTGCGGTCCGTTTACCAAAACGCATTCCCCCTCCTGCGCAGGGAAGGGATTCCCGCCATCGTCTTCCTCGTGAGCGAGTTCATGGGAAAAACGAACCAATGGCCGGGGCAGCCCTCCTTCGTCCCGTCGCTCCCGATCATGACGTGGGAGGAGGCACGCGAAATGCATCATGCCGGAATCGAATTCGGCGCCCACACGGCCACGCACCCACGGCTGGCGGAATGCGACGAAATCACTGTCGAGCGCGAGCTGCATGACTGCACGACCGCCATGCAGCAGGCACTCACCAGCAGCAAGCGGGTCCGTTCGGTTGCATATCCCTACGGGTCCGTTTCACCACATGTTGAAGAGGCTGCCCGCGCGAAGTTCGTCGTCGGCTTCGGAACCCGTGTCGGCAAGGTGCGCGCGAAATCCAACCTGATGAACATTCCCCGCGTTGATGCCTATGACCTGCGGGTTGAGCCTGTCTATACACGCCTCTTCACGCCGGGTGGAAACGCCTACCTGTCGCTTCGCGGCATGATTCGCAGCGGAAAATCGCGCATCCGCGGCACATGACGATCTCCGTTATCCTCTGGAATCGCGGAGATGTCGCGCCCCTTCGGCGGTGCATCCAGTCACTTCTCTCCGCCCGCGGAGGTGACCAGCTTCAGATCATCGCCGCGGTCTGCCCCCCACAGGATCCCGGCGTCATTTCCACGGCGCCCAACGTGACCATCCTCAATGTCGAAGGCCGCGCGAACCATGCGATGCTGCGCGCACGCGCCATGGAGTCCGCCACCGGCACCTGGTTCTTCTTCACGGAACCATACTGCACCTTCTCCTGGGATTTCGTCGGGAAGCTCCACGACGCGGCAACAACCGATGCAGGGATCATCGGCGGCGGAGTGGCGGTTTCCGACAACACATCGGCGCCCGGCTGGGCGAGCGCACTGTTCGAGTTTGCACCCTTCATGCAGCCCTGTGGTGAAGCCGCCCGCGTTGGCGTCACCACCAACAACGTGATGATTCGTCGAACGCTCCTCGAACCGATCTCCCGATGGCAACGCGACGGCTTCTGGAAATACTTCTTCATGGAATCCCAGATGAATCAGGGGGCGATAATCACACAGCAGCCCGACCGCATCGTCCTCCATCATCCTCCCTACAATTTTCGTGGCTTTCTTCGCCGCACGTTTCACCACGCGCGCGTTTTTGCCTCCATGCGCAGCGGGAACAAGTCCGCCGCCGCGCGATACGCGCGCGCATTGTGCTTCATTGGCGTCCCCATCGTGATGTACCTTCGCCTGCTTTGCTCCGCCCGGACAAGGGACTCCCTCGCGCCACGCGTGATCCTGCTCGCGCCACACCTCCTAGCCATATATGCAGCATGGGCGTTGGGAGAGGCTTGTGGCTTCATTGCAGGCCCGGGAGACAGCGTCGCAGAGGTTTACTGAATGAGTTTCGACACGTCATTTCCACCACCTCCCGTCGCAACGGACGACTATTGCTGCCCCACGTGTCACGGCCTGCTGGCGCAGGACACGGCGGCCTATTTCTGCAACAACTGCCGAAAAACATTTCCCATCGATTTTGGCATTCCTGATTTTCGACTGGAGGACGATCCCTACATCAACATTCCCGATGACCGTGCAAAGGGTGCGCGCATCGTTCGAGAATGCCGCGACCGCAGCTTGGCAGGACTGCTGCAATTCTATTGGTCCATCACGGAGAATGTGGAGGCAAACCGCGCAAGGCAGTTCGTTGCCACCGTCCTCCGCGGAGGCCTGCGCGCGGAGTCCATCGTCACGTGGTTGCAGGAGCGGAAGGCCATCGCAGGCCGGGATTCCTGCCTGGAGATTGGATGCGGCGCGGGGGAAATGCTTCCCGTGCTGAAACGTGTCTGGAAGAACGTCACCGGCGTTGATCGCGCCTACCGTTGGCTGGTCATCGCGAAGCTCGCCGCGGAACACGAGGGCTTGAATGTTCGCCTTGTCTGCGCCAACGCGGAACACCTTCCCTTCCGTTCGGACTCGTTCGACGCGGTCGTGGCCGACAACGTGATCGAACACCAGAATGACCACAGTGATCAGCTTGCGTTTGCACGCGACGCGCTTCGCGTCTCATCACGGCAGAAGGGGTTCTTCTTCCTCTCCACCCCGAATCGCTTCGCGCCGCTGCCCGATCCCCACTTCAACATACCGCTGTTGGGGATGCTGCCGCGCGGCAGTGCAAAGCCCATGGTTCAATTGTTGCGCGGCAAGGCGTACGAGTTCATCCGCCTTCTAAGCTCGCACGAACTGAAGTGCATCATGGATGAGGCCGGGGCGACGACCATCACGATGGTGCCCGCGCAATTCGGCAGGGACCTGTTCGCGCTGAAGAGCACCGCCTCCGCCTATCGGGCGCTGGCGAAACAAAAAACATTCCTCATGGTGTGTCCTGTAATTTGGGCGCTGGCCTCGAAGGACGCCTGACTCACCAATCCTTCAGGCCGCGCTTCGCAGCGGCGGCTTTTTTCTCCCGCGCAAAGGCAGCCTGATACTCTCCGCTTCCCGGCGGCGGCAGCGACTTTTGCCGCGCAACGGCCGCCCGCGCCTCCGCATCCAGCACCGAATCCAAGTCCTGGTCCTCCTGCAAGACGCGCGCGATCAAATCCGCCAGCGCATACTCCGGCCCCTTCAACTCCACCACCCCGCGCGCAAGCATCTCCTTCGCAACAGCGCGGGATAGGGCGCGGATCCTGTCATTGGAAAGCCTCATACCCGGCCACTTATCCTCCCTGGTGGATCCCGCGCAACGTGAACAAGCAGGAGGGCGCCAGAAATTAGCTTGACGTACCAAATGTACCCATGGCTACATACCCCCATGACACGATACTTTCCCCCTCAAGTCACGCTTCGCGCACTCCTTCTGCTCCTCCTGATCGCGCTCCTACCCGTTCCAACCGTCGCCGACCCCAACAGTCCCCCCATCAAGGTCGCCACAACCATCGGCATGGTGGCGGATTTGGTGAAACAAGTGGGGGGTGAGCGCGTGGTCGTGGACACCCTCATGGGGCCTGGTGTCGATCCCCACCTCTATAAGCCGACAGCCCACGACGCCAGTCGCCTGGCCAGTGCCGACGTGATCTTCTACTCCGGGCTGATGCTGGAGGGCCGGATGGGTGACCTCTTCGAGCGCCTTTCCAGCGCCGGCAAGAAGACCTACGCAACCAGCGATTCTGTCGATCGTTCCCTGTTGCAACAACCCGCTCAATTTCAAGGTCACTACGATCCCCACATCTGGTTCGACGTTTCCATGTGGGCCCAGACAGTCCCGACCATCGTGAAGGGGCTCAGCGAAGCGGACCCCGCGAGCAAGGCCACCTTTGAGAAAAACGGCGCCGCGCTTCAGGCAAAACTCAAAGAGATTCACGAATGGTGCCGGAAGAAAGCCGAGGAGCTTCCACGCGAAAAACGCATTCTGGTCACAAGCCACGACGCCTACAATTATTTCGGGCGTGCCTACGGCTTCAAGGTCGTCGGCCTTCAGGGCGTTTCCACGGTCTCGGAAGCAGGATTGGCCGACATGACAGCCCTCGTCGATTTGATCCAGAAGGAAAAGGTGAAGGCGATCTTCGTGGAATCCAGCGTCAATCCCGCAGCCATTCGCCGCGTCGCGAAGGATGCCGGCGTCAGCGTTGGCGGCGAACTGTTCTCCGATGCGATGGGCGCGCCCGGGGCAATGAGGGAGGGATTCGACACCGGCACCTACGAGGGAATGGTAAAACACAACCTCACCATCATTGTCGAAGCGCTCCGGTGATGAGCGACTCCAGCGCCCCGCCACTCGAAGTCCACGACCTCAGCGTGGCATATCATCAAAAGCCCGTCCTCTATGGCATCGATCTCTCCGTGCCCGCGGGACAACTTGTTGGAATCATCGGCCCGAACGGGGCTGGAAAATCGACCTTCATCAAGGCCGTCCTTGGCCTGCTGCGCCCATCGACCGGCTGGGTGAAAATCTTCGGGGACAGCTACGAAAAAAACTGCCGCAGGGTCGGCTACGTCCCCCAGCGCGAATCGGTTGACTGGGATTTTCCCGTGAACGTCATGGATGTCGTCCTCATGGGGCGATACGGTCACCTGCGCCTGGCCCAGCGTCCCACCGCCAGGGATCGGGAGATCGCCCGCGAGTGCCTGGAGAAAGTCCAGATGCTCCCTCTCGCCAATCGCCAGATCGGTGACCTTTCCGGCGGGCAGCAGCAGCGCGTCTTCCTCGCGCGGGCGCTCGCGCAGGAAAGCGACATCTACTTCATGGATGAACCCTTTGCCGGTGTCGACGCCGCCACCGAAGCAGCCATCGTCGAGCTTCTGCGCGAGTTGAAGCAACACGGCAAGACCGTCATGGTGGTCCATCATGACCTCACCACCGCCACCACCTACTTTGACATGCTCATGCTGTTGAACATGCGCCTCACGGCCTTCGGCCCAACGGCGCAGGTCTTCAACCCCGACCTGCTCCAGAAAACCTATGGCGGCCGGCTGACCATCCTGACGGAAGCCGCCTCGATGCGGCATCAGGACTCGCCTCCATGAGACGCCGCACCTTTCCCGCCGCCCTGGTCGTGATGGTTCTCCTGTTGGTCTTTGCGGCCACGGCCCACGCAGCCCGCGTCAGTGAGTTGACGGAGAGCACTGCCACGGAACGCGCGATCCGCTTTTTCAGCTTTCAGGACCCTTCCCTCCGTTACGCCCTCGGCGGCTCCATCCTGCTCGGCATTAGCTGCGGCATGATGGGTGTTTTCCTCGTGGTCCGCAGGCTTTCATTGATGAGCGATGCACTGTCCCATGCCGTGCTCCCCGGCGTCGCCTTTGGCTACCTGTGGAACATGACGCGTGACCCCGTTGCGATCTTCATCGGTGCAACGCTCTGCGGCCTGCTCGGCGCGGGCCTGGTGCAGGCGATCCGCAGCACCACGCGACAGAAAGAGGACGCCGCGCTCGGCTTTGTCCTCTCCGCCTTCTTCGCCACCGGCGTCTGCCTGATGACAATGATCCAGAACATGCCGGGTGGAAACAAGGGAGGTCTGGACAAGTTCATGTTCGGCCAGGCCGCTGCGCTCGGCCCCACGGACCTCATCCTCCTCGCCGTTGTCACCTTCCTGGTCGTGGGGATGATTTTTGTCTTCTACAAGGAAATGACCGTCACCAGCTTCGACAACGCCTTCGCCCGCACCGTCGGCATCCGCCCACAGGTTTTCCACTATCTTCTGATGCTGCTGCTGGCCTTCGCGGTTGTCTCCGCGCTGCAAGCGGTCGGCGTGGTCCTTGTTTCCGCAATGCTTGTGATTCCGGCGTGCGCGGCCTTCGTCCTTTCAGACCGCCTTGGCCCGATGCTGCTTCTGGCCGCCTGCTTCGGAATGACGACGGGATCAACCGGCGCCTTCTTCTCCTACGTTGGCCGGGACCTTCCCACGGGGCCGCTCATGGTTCTGTCCGCCTCCACCGTGTTCACTGCGGCTCTTTTCTTCGCTCCGCGCCACGGAATCCTGGCAAAAATACTTCGCCACGCCAACCGCTCACGACGCATCAAGCGCGAGAACGCACTCAAGGCGATCTATCGCGTCCTGGAAGACGGCGACTTTCGCACGGAACACATTTCCCTCAACGACTACGCCAACAGCCGACGCCAGCCGCCGGGTGAATCACGCCGCAGCCTCGGTGCCCTCAGCCGCAAGGGCCTCGTTGTCCTCGCGCCCAATGATGACACGTTCTCGCTGACTCCCGCCGGCTGGCGAAGGGCATGCGAGATTGTTCGCAACCATCGGCTCTGGGAGCTCTATCTCACGCGCGCCGCCCACTTCGCGGTGGATCATGTGCATGAGGACGCAGAACAAATTGAGCACATGCTCGGCGAGGACACGGTTCACAAGCTGGAAAGCTTTCTCAATCATGCGCGACGCGATCCCCACGGCAGGCTGATCCCCGGAAGGGAAGACATCGAGGGCGGGATTTCGCGAACGAAACCCACGGCAGCATGATCACAATGCTTCCCAGCTTCGACCTCCAACGCGTCTTCATCGAACCGTGGACCACGGGTTTTCCCATCACGATCTGGATCGTTGTCATGGGAATCCTTGTCGGAACGGCGTGCGGATGGGTTGGCAACTACCTGCTGCTGCGTGGGATGGTGCTCATTGGCGATGCCATCAGCCACAGCATCCTTCCCGGCCTGGTGATCGCCTTCGTCGTCTTCAATTCCACCCACACCATCGCGATGTTTGCCGGAGCCCTTGCGGCGGGCGTCACGACCATCACGCTCATCGAGTTCATTCACAAACGATCCCGCATCAAGGTCGATGCGGCCATCTGCATCGTCTTCACAACGCTTTTCGCATTTGGCGTTGTCATTACGCAGATGCTGAACACCGGCGGCGCGGTGCACATCGACGCGGAATGCATCCTCTACGGCGAAATCGCCTTCGTCGCGCTGGAGCCTCCGGTCCACCTCGCAGGAATGGCACTCGGCCCCGCCTCCGTCCTGCGGATGGCCGTCATTTCCCTGGTCTCGCTTCTTGTCGTGATGATCTTCTACAAGGAACTGCTCATCACGTCCTTTGACGCCGCCCTGTCAAAATCCATGGGGATCCGCGCCAACGTCTGGCACTACGGCCTGATGCTCGCCTTGTCGCTCATCGTTGTCAGCGCCTTCGAGGCCGTTGGTGCCATCATGGTCGTCGCAATGCTCATCGTGCCACCCATGTTTGCCGCGCAGCTCTCCCGGCGCCTGCCGATTCGTTTCCTTCTCACCTTTCTCCACTCCTGCGCCAGCGCGCTGCTCGGCTATCACCTTTCAGTCTGGCTGGATTGCTCCGTGGCCGGCGCCATGGTCGTCATGGGCAGTCTCCTTTATGTGATCGCCTGGGGCATGACTTCCGGTTCGCGCATCATCAAGCGCTGGGCACCACACCAGCAGGAAATCGTTCCCCAATCCTGATGTGCCGTGCTGCCGTGCCGATTGACTGCCAGGTTTCACAAGCCGTTCCGTTTTTCGGAAGGAACTTGGAGATAGTCCGCTATCACGCCGGAAGGCATCATTGAAACGCCGCAGGCTGGCAAAACCGCTGGCGTACGCGACGTCAATGATTCGCAAGTCGGTTTCCTTCAAAAGTTTTCTGGCAAGTTGAAGGCGCTGTTTGTTCAATAACTCCCGCGGCGACAATCCGAGTTCCTTGCGCACGATGCGCCGAATCTGACGCGGACTGAGCTCGTGATCCTCCGCCATCGCGCGCACTGACGTTTCCACTGCGAACGGCTCTGCAAGCCGCGCCACGATCAGGCTTGCAATGCGACGTGAATCATCGATCGGAGCGCTGCCGGGCTCCAGCTCCGGGCGGCATCGCAGGCACGCCCTGAACCCCGCTTTGCGCGCATCCTCGGCGCAGGAAAAAAACCGGCAGTTCGCCTCCATCGCCGTGCGCGCACGGCATACCGGCCGGCAATAAATTCCCGTGGAGGTTATCCCGACAAAGAATACTCCATCGAAGAGCGGATCACGGCTGGCATAAGCCTTGTAAAAGTCGGGCGGCATCGTTGCGACACTAACACCATCCATGAATCTGTCCAGCCGTTTCCGGCCATCGAATAATTCTGGGCCGTTGCGGAACCATCGTGGGAGACAGGCCCCCTATTCTTTGCCGTCCGAAAACGGCGAGACTTGGAATCGACGTTTCGTAGGGTCTGTGCACATTCGTCTTAGGAAGGAAATTCCCATGAAGTCACAAAAAGAAAAGATCCTGTACACCTTCATCCAGAGTTTCACGGGCCAGTTGCTCGTCGCGAAGAGCGCAAAAGGACTGTGCGCGCTGCTGATTGGCGAGAACAAGAATGAACTCCGCGGAGACTTGCAGCGTCGCTTTCCCAAAGTCGAAGTCGAAGAGATTGCCGACATCACACCGTGGGCTTCCATGGTTGCAAGATTCGTTGATGAAGGTGACGGGGAGTTTGGCGGACAGCTGGAACTTCGCGGCACCAAATTTCAGCGCGAAGTCTGGAACGCACTGTTGGAAATACCCCTGGGAAACACGCTCACCTACGCGGAGATCGCGCGGAAAATTGGGAGGCCGAAGGCCGCGCGAGCGGTTGGTGCCGCCTGCGGTGCGAATCACATTTCGCTCATCGTGCCCTGCCACCGCGTGGTGGGGAGCAACGGCAACCTGACAGGATATTATTGGGGCACGGAAACGAAGCGCGCCTTACTGCGGCGCGAAAGCGAGCGCGTCAGCGGCCGCCTTCTTCGCGCGTGACACCATCGCCTCATTCTTCGGCGTGTGCAGCACCCAGATTTCCCAGCCTCCGAGCTCCTGCGGCCACCGCGCAACCAACCCCCAATCCTTGCTGGCCATGAATTGGTCGTGCAGCCCCGTGTCCGATCGCGTGATTGCCCATTGAATATCATAGAGGGCCAGAAGCTCATCCCACTGAAGCCGTTTTCCATCCTCCAATTGGACGGAAGCGCCGGAAGCGATCACCTTTTCGTAGAGCAGGAACTTGCTCCCAAAGATGTCGAAGCGTGAATCGCTGAACACGCGGTGCTTCTCCGGTGACAATCGCCAGATCAAATAGCCCGCGTAGTAGTTCTCATTGAACATGTTCCCTTCAAGGTCGGCCTCCTCGATGAAATCGCAAACGAGTTTTGGATACGCGTCGTGATTGTAGCCATCACCATGGGCAAATTGCGCGTTGCGACCCGGATAGCTGCGTGGCGACATGGGATTCAGCCACGCTCCCCCCTCGCGCGGGTTGATGATGACCCAGCACATCGCATAGAGGGCGAGGCCCACCGTGGCCCCCGGCAGGATTCCGCGCGCCCGCAGTGGCAACCTTCCCGCGGCCATGGAGCAACACCCGGCAAGCACACGCGTCGAAAGGGGAACCATCGCCACGCTGAACAGGAACAAATGCCTCACGTGCATCATCGCCTGATAGAGAAAGAAGAACCAGATGATGGCTTCCCACAGCGGCACCCTTTGGCGACGCAGTGACACCAGGAACATGATGAAGATCGCTGCCGCGAAGATTCCAAAATCGATGACGAAGTAGTAGTTGGGCCGCGCCAGCTCCCCAATGGCGGAAACCAGGAACTTGTCACTCATCACGCGCCCGGGCAGCTTGTACAATTCGATGCCAAAGGGGTTCGCGAACGTGGCCATCACGCATCCGGCGCCAAGTATCCCCAGCCACCAAATCGGAAAAAAGTCCTCCACCCTGGCATCGGGATTCCGCCCCTTCCACCCAGCAAACCCCAAACTCCAAACCCGCCTGAGGACTTCACCCAACATCCACGCCGCGAGGATCAAGCCTCCCGCCATCCATCCCCCGTGCAGGTTGCTCCACAATGCAATCACCGGAATGAGGACGAAGACCCACGCGCGGCGTATCCAGCGCTCGTTGACGGCGACAAGCAACGCAATCTCCGCCATCATGAGCAGGTTGGAAACAACAGGTGGACGCGGGTAAAACATGCGCCGGCCAATCGCCACCGCCATCGCCGCGACCAGAAGTGCGATCCAGAAGCTTCCGGACAGGCGCGCCGCGAGAAAAAACGCGAGCCCATAAGTCAACCACAGCTGCACCGCGATCATCACTATCACGGCCCGCCATCCACCAAACCCCACGTCCTCGCCAAGTTTCCACACATGGTAGAAGCCCAACTGGGAAAGCCACTCGTGATTGTTCCAAACGTGATCAGCCGCCGTGTAGGCAAACACATCATGCTTCGGAATGCCATGCTCGCTGATATACTGGCCCGTCTTGACGTGCCACCAGCAGTCGTTGTCCGAACGAATCGGAACAACGGCGATGCAGAAAAGATACCCGGTGAAAAAGGCGAACGCGAGGACCCCCGCGATCCATCCACTCCCCCGCCGGAAGGAAGGCGGCTCAGTCTCCGGTTTCGGAGTCGTCGCTTTCGGATTCATTCTCTTCCAAGTGGGTGGAGGCGAGCACTTCCTCTTCTACGTAGATGGGAACGCGGCGCTTCATCGCAAGGATGATGGCATCGGATGGGCGCGTGTCCACCCGCGTGATCTCACCGTGGCCATTCTTCACCAGCAGCTTGCCAATGAACGTGTTGCCGCGAAGCTCATCGACAACAACGCCGGTTAACTTCCCCTCAAGGCTGTCGACGATGTTCAGCGCCAAATCGTGCGTCAGCGGCCGTTCATGCGTCATTTCGCGAATTGCACTGTCCAGCACCGTCACCTCGTAGTTGCCGATGTAGATGGGAAAGTGCCGGCCGCCTTCCTTTTCCTGAAGGATGATCACCTGATGCGGGGCGTCATTCGTGACCTGGATTTCCACCAGATCCATCTCTATCATTTTCATGGGCGTTTGCTCATGGGATAGAAAACACCACAGTCCGCGCGGCGTTGCCAGTGAAAAAAATTACTTCCGCATTTGCAGCGAACGTTCGCGGAAGGCCCTGGCTTCCTCCCAATCGCGCCGCTCCTGGTCGGTTTCGAGGAGCAGCGGCGAGATGGCGGCCGGCTTGCCATCCTGCCCGCGGCCGGCCAGCGCAAACCAACCCGTCGTGCAAAGCTCCTTCGCTTCCGAGAAGTGACTCTCACGATGGACCTGAACCTTCACGACGACGCTGGTGCGCCCCACGAAGGCCACGCGCGCGATGCATTCAATGATGTCGCCCTGCTTGATCGGCGTCAGGAACTGCAGGCCGTCCGTGCTGATCGTCACGAACAGGCCACGGTGATAACGGATCGCCGCCATCACGGCCGCCTTGTCCATGCGTGCCATCAGCGAACCACCGAACATCGTGCCAAGCGAATTGGAATCCGCGGGAAAAACGATGTCCATGATGCGGACCTCCGGGGCGCGCTTCGGCGTGGCGGTGTCACTCATCTTGTCACTCCCTTGGGGAAACGCGATCGCCGTCGGCCATCGCGGAATCAGGCGCTGCAACAACAACGTCACCTTCCTTCAAGCCATCGACGACCTCAATATCCAGGTCACTGCGAAGCCCCAGCTTCACGCGTTGCTTGCGCAGGCGGCGCCCATCAATGCGAAAAATGAAGTAGGACTCATCGGGCGCCTGAAGGACGCTGTAACGCGGAACGAGCAGGGCACTCTCCTTCGTGTCGACGATGAAGCGCGCCTGCAACCGGAACCCGACGCCAAGATTCTCCGGGCGCTCCTCCAGCGAGCACAGCACGATGACGCGCTGCTGCTCCACGCCGAGCGATGACAACTTCACGAATCCCGCGGGACGCACGAGCCGCACCTTCCCCGGAATAACCTTGTCCGACGACGCGACGGAAAACTCCACGCGCGTGCCCTCGTGCAGCGACATCGCGTCCTGCGACAAGACTTCCGATTCCACTTCCAACTCGTCCAGGTTTCCCAGCAGTAGCAACGGCCTGCCCGAGGGAAGCGGGCCTCCGCCGAGCTCGTACTTTTCCAGCACGCACCCATCAATCGGCGAGGTGATGTTTGAAAGCTCCAGGTTGTGCTGCGCCACGGCGAGCCGGTCTTCCGCAGCCCTCAGTTGCTGCTCAATCGCACTCGTCTCCAGCGGCTTGCGGTCGATGATCTTTCGAACCTCCTCCGCATGCAGCCGCGACGACTGAAGCTGCGCGTTCGCCATCGCGTCCTCATACTCGCGACGCCGCAGTTCGATCAGCGCCGTCTCCGCGTCCGTCTCGGACGTGTCCAGCATCGTCTTCGACACCGCGTTCGAATCTGTAAGGCCCTTCAGGCGCTCCCACTCGCGCTGCGTCCGCGTCACGCGCCACTTCTCCGCCTCGATCAGCGCGCCGAAGGACTTCTTCTGCTGCTCCATCGCGGTGGCGGTGGCCTCCGCGTTCTCCAGGGTCTTTTGCTCGACGCTTGTGTCCCTCATCAACGCCACCCGTGCGCGCAATTCCTCCACGGCGGCGCGTGCCTCGCCAACGGCGCGCTCCAGCGGCACGCGGTCGACCTCAACCAACGTCTGCCCCTTCTTCACGATGGCGCCCGGTTCCAGCTCCACCTGCGCGATGCGCGCATCCAATGGCATGGTGATTCGGTAGCGATCCTCCAACCGGGTGCGCGCGACTTCGGAGAATGATTCCGTGATCGCAGCCTTCCGCACCTTCGCTGCGCGGACTTCCGTGGAGCTTCCGCAGGCCGCGAGCAGCGCTGCGGCACACAGGATGATGACGGTAACCAAGCTTCGAATCTTCATTCTACTCCTTCACTTTCAGCACATCGATCCAGTTCATCTTCGCAATCAACCGATAAACGATGAATTGGGCCAGGATCATTGAGCAGGTCATGACGATCACGCTTTGCACCATGCGTTCCGGGCGGATGACAGCGGGAAAGCGGAATATTTCCGAACTGTAGACCTTCACGAGAAGGTGAACATAAAGCGTACCCGTGTAGATTCCTATCAGCGACCCGATGGTGTACAGGATGGCACTTTCACCCGCAAAAATCGCGGCAATCTGTCCCGGCGTGTATCCCAGCACACGAAGCGTACCAACGGCCCGCTGCCGTTCACTGAGCGAAACAAGCGACGAGTTGAGCACGCTGCCGAAGCCGATCAGGCCAGCGAACAGGACGAAGATCCCGATGATCGTCGCATTCACCTTCCCGAAGGTCCCCTCAAATTGCGCCAGTGCCCGCGCCCGTTCCCCCACCGCCGTCACCTGTGGGCGTTCCTTCACCTCCTCAATCAATGCGCGCGGCGCTCCGCTCCCGTAATTCTTGATCAGCAGCGTGTTCGCAGCCCACTCCTCGCCGATCAACCGGCTCAGGTAGGGAAGCGACGCATAGGCGGAAAGCCCCACGTAGGTGTCGATCGTTCCCTCCACGCGCACGCTCGTCTTGCGCCGCTCGCCCACCAGCGGATGCAACGTGATGAAATCACCCGTCCTGACGTCGAGGATCTCCGCCAGCTTCTTCGTGAGAATGATTCCACTTGCCGGAATCGGCACCGGGCGTTCCTGGCGATCAACCGGCGTGTAAAGCGTCGGATTGCCGTCGATCCCCGTGACGCTGACAAGCCGCGTGCGGTTTCCGTTGATCAGGTCGCATGGCACGTTCAGTTGCGATTCCGTCTGCGCAACACCGGGAAGGTTCTTTTCCTCCGCATCGTAGTGCCGCCCGCGCGGATCACGCAGCGACAGCGACAGGTCATTGTGCATCACCAATTGATACTCGAAGCGCATGAGGAACATCAGCGCGTCGCGCATGCAGAACGCCCCCTCCATCATCGTCATGGCCAGCGTCGCGACGAGAATGCTGACAAGGCTGCGGAAGGGATTTCGGAAGATGTCGCGCATGATCATGCGCGTGCGGAAGCTCATCCTCCGCCAGATGAAGCCGATTCGCTCAAGCGCGATCCTGCGCCCCTTCTCCGGCGGAGGCGGCTGCATCGCCGCAGCGGGGGCAAGCCTTGCCGCCGCGCGCACGCCCTTCAGCGTTCCCGCCACCGCGGCAAGAATGCAGATGACGAACGCCCCAACAAAAAGATCCGGGTAGAAGTGATGCTCAATGTTGGGAATGGAGAATATCTTGCGATACAGCATGAGCATCAGGTTGTGAAAAATGGCGCCAAGGACCACGCCGGCGAGCGCACCGAGTGTCCCTATCGCAACCCCGTAGCCAACGTAATGAAACAAGACCTGGCGTGACGTGTAGCCGATCGCCTTCAACGTTCCAATCACACCGCGCTGCTGGTTCACAAGCCGCGCGACAAGCACGTTGAGAATCAGCGCCGCGGCACCGAGGAAAATCAGCGGCGTCATCGTGCTCGACTTCCGCACGTTCTCCAACTCGTTGTTCAGGAACTGCGGGGAAGGCTGGTCGATCATCTTCGCAACCTGCAACACGCCATACAGGTCAAGATGCGCCTTCAACCGCTCCTCCAACGTGTGAATCGCGCCGCTCGAATCATCAGCCACGCTGATGAGGATCTGGTTGAATGCACCATCCAGGTCCGATGCCTCCTGAAGGAAACGCTCCGGCAGATACACGGCGCCAAAGCGCGCGGGATCCGGCGCAAGCCCGCCTGCGGGCGGCACCAGATACACATACTCCGGAGCGGACACGAGGCCGGTGATCAGGAAATCGTGCTGCTCATCCATCAACAGCACCTTCAGGTGATCGCCCGGAATGAGGCCGTTTGTCTTCGCAAACTCCTCCGTGACCAGGATCTCGCGATTGCCATCCCGGGAAAACCAGGTGCCCGCCCGGAGCACCACGTCATTGAGGATCGGCGTGTGTTTCGCAGGGAGCGAAATCGCCATGCCGCTGATCGGACTGTCATTCCTTGGAATCCCAATGACAGCGGCCATGCTGATGCGACCGCGCGCCGAGGCCACGTTCGGCAGCCCGCGCACCTCCTCCAGGACGCTGGCGGGCGCTCGCTTCATGCGCACGATCAACGTCGCGAGGCGATTCTGCCGATAATAGTTGTCCTTGGCGCGCGCCGTGTCGCGATAGACCGACAGGAAGCAGATGAAGCTGGAAATCCCGAAGGCCATGATGAACACCAGCGCAACCAGCGAGGCGCGCCGCGCGCGAAGGTCCCGCAGGATCTTCCGCAGGAGAATCAGGCTCACCAGTCGATTTCCTCGACGGACTTGCGCATTGCATTCTCCACGATGGAAACGATCTGCCCGTCCTTCAACGTCGCGATGCGGTGCCCGATCTCCGAAAAGCCCGGATTGTGCGTGATCATCGCAACGGTCTTTCCAATCTTCTCATTCAGGCGCAGCAACAACGCGATCACATCCTTGCCGGTCTTCATGTCCAAGGCGCCTGTCGGCTCGTCGCACAGCAGCAGCGCGGGATTTCCCGCGATGGCGCGGGCAATCGCCACGCGCTGTTGCTCACCGCCGCTCATCTGCGACGGAAAATGATGGGAGCGCTTCTCCAGCCCGACCATTGCGAGGCATTCCATCGCATCCAGCGGATCAGGAACAATGTCCGTCGCCACCTGAATGTTCTCCAGCGCCGTCAGCGTCGGAACGAGGTTGTAGAACTGGAAGACAAAGCCGACCTGGTTGCGCCGATACAACGTCAACTGATTGTCCGTCTTCTCCGTCAAATCCTCATCGCGAAAGAAGACGTGCCCCGACGACGCACGATCCATTCCGCCAACAAGGTTCAGCAGCGTGCTCTTGCCGGAACCACTCGGCCCAAGCACGACGAGAAACTCCCCCTCAAAGATGTCGATGGACGCATTGCGAAGCGCGGGGACCGTGACCTCGCCAAGGTTGAAGATGCGCGCCGCGTCGCGCACCGAAATCAAGACCTTCCTGTCGGCTTGCTCTTTGGACATCGGCCTTCAGCCGCGCGTCTTCGCGCCCAATTCATGGAACCAGTTGATGATGCCCGTCGCATTGTTTTCCCACGTGTGGACGGTGGTGACCTTCTGCCGGAGTGCTGCCGCAAACTCGTCAAACTTCGTGCGGCTCTGAAGGAAGTCGCGCACGCGATCCTCAAGGGAATTGAAATCGTTTGGCGTGAAAAGGTTCGGCGCATCCCTTCCGCACAACTCGATGATGGGATCCGTGGCGGGCGCGATCAGTGGACGCCCCACGGAGGCGGTTTCGTAGATCTTTGTGGGAGTGGCCTGCGGTGCGGCGCCGGGAACCAGAACAACATCCATCGCGCTGAGCCAGCTCACCATTTCCGATTGTGGCACCGTTCCGCAAAAATGGACCAAGCCCTCCTCGACGAACTTGTACAGGCGGCTGCGATGCCGCTGCACCTTCACGGCGCTTCCGCCCAACACGATGAAGCGAATCGATTTCTCATCGCGACGCAGCATCTTCTCCGCCAAATCCATGAACCAATTTGGCCGATGATAGGTGTTCATGGAACCAACGTAGCCAATCACCGTCACGTCATCAGGCCATCCCAATTCGCGGCGACGGAAATTTGGCTCGGACGACAGCTTGAACCGCGCTGGGTCCACTGCCATCGGAAACAGGCGGATGGTTCCGGGATCCACTTTCAACTTCGTGATCATGCTTTTCAGGCATTCGGAGATCGCCGATGTCGCACGCGAGTTGCGAAGAATTCGCGCTTCATAGCGCGCCGCCATTGACGGAAAGTGCAGGCGGCTGCGCTGCTCATCCGCCAGCAACGCGTTGATTTCCAGGATGCGCGGCAGGCCCGTCTGCTTCTCCAGCCACTCTCCAGCCGTGAAATACAGGGACGACCGCTCGTAAATGGCGTCCGGCCGGAACCGATCCGCAATCTGCCTTAGCACCGCGCGCGCACGCAAATTTGCCAGCAGGTACCGCCCGTCAATCCCCAGCATGCGCGACCTCGGGCATGGAAGCCGGGAGACCTCGAAGTCCTCATCGGGACGCCGGTCACCTCCCGTGTCTGCCGCCGCCAGCAGCACCGTATGGCCCAGCTTGCGAAAGGCAGCGATCATTTCACGCATGTGCGTGGACGCGCCTTTGCGGCCAAAGGCGGGTATTCCATGATCACCGCAGACATAGAGAATCTTCAAAGTGGCGCTAGCAGTGATTGGTTCGGGGTGGTGGGGAAATGCAATTCTTGCTCAACGCGCATGCCTCAGCAGGCGAACCATGTCACTCACGGCACGATCCAGGCCGCAGAAAATCGCGCGCCCGATGATTGCATGGCCAATGTTCAACTCGTTCATGTGCGGCAGTGTGGCGATTGGAACGACATTGCGATAGTTCAATCCGTGCCCCGCATTGACGATCAAGCCCAGCGCATGCGCCTGAAGGCATGCCGCGCGAAGGCGCCCAAGCTCCTCCATCGCCCTGGCATTCTGGCGGTCAAACAGCCGCGCATAGGCGCCCGTGTGGAACTCCACATGCGTCGCACCGCTTTCCGCCGCCGCATCCACCTGCTTCTCGTCGGGATCGATGAAATGACTTACGGCGATCTTCGCGCCCAACATTTTTCTCGTCGCGGCACGGACAACCTTCATGTTCCTGCGCACATCCAGCCCACCCTCGGTCGTGACTTCGGCACGCTTCTCCGGCACCAGCGTCACTTGGTCGGGGCGCAGGTTCATCGCGATACGGACCATCTCATTCGTGCACGCCATCTCAAGGTTGAAAAGCCCCTTCACAACCTCCTTCAGCAGCGGAAGGTCACGATCGATGATGTGACGCCTGTCCTCCCGAAGGTGCGCGGTAATTCCCACGGCCCCTGCGTTTTCACACAGCGCGGCCGCATGAACGGGGTCCGGCTCACCTTCCCCCCGTGCGTTGCGTACCGTTCCAACGTGGTCAATGTTCACACACAACTTCGCAGGCATCCGCTTCTGTTCCTCCCTTAGGGCGTGGCCGTCGGCGCGGGTGTCGGCGCCGCGGGCGATTCCGATACAGGCGTGGGCGCCGTCTCCGCCGCCGGCGTCGCCGTCGGTGACGGGGACTGTGCCGAATCACTGATCACCTTCACGACAACAGTGCGTGGATCGCTTTTGATCTGCAAGTTCTCCTGTCGCAGCGCGCTTTCCGCGATCATCGGGTCGATGGCAACCTCACGCGTTTCACCGGCGCGCTCCACGACCCCAAAAAGCCCGAAGCTGATCATCGCCGGCGTGATCCCCTTCACAACGCTCGTGCGGCCCGTGATGATCACATTCACCCTTGGAGGCGTGATTTCCGCCTGCAGGCCCTGTGCCGCTGAAATGAACTGGTAGGTGACCGGCACGTTCTCCAGCGTCCGCGTCATCTCCTGCTCCTCAATGTCGACGAAGACCGTTCGCGTCATCTGATCCGCTTCTTCGGGAAGCAGGCTGATGCCCGCCGGAAGGTCCAACTCCGTCGTCTTGCGCACCAACCCCGACAACCCCGTGACGTCGATTGGTTTCGTCTTCACGACCAGGGGACCGCCCGACTGCATCAACTGCTCCTCGCGGTCCTTTGACAATAGCACCGTGACCTCCGGCCCCCGCTCGTCGGAAGCGGAACGCTGCGTATAGACAAACCCATCGGCGGGCTTTCCCGTCAGCACCGGCTCGATGCGGGCGCGCGTGTTGCGCAGCGACGCCTCCCAACTTACCTGCGGCTCAAGCAGGTCGACCGTCGTGATGTTGTATCGCCCCGCGTCGATCCTGTCGCGAACCTGCTCCCGCGAAAGTGAACGGTCCCCCTTGTCCTCCAGGCGACGCCCAATGCGCTGCTTCAGGTCGCTGAAGTCCACCTCGATGTAGAAGTTGTCGGACCTCATCTTCCCTTCGTCGATCGACGGATAGGAAAACTTTGCCAGTATCTGCTGCGGCCGGATGGCAAGCTTCGCCTCCGGCGGCACGTTCACCGGCTGCACCGCAATATACAGCGAAATCTCCTTCTTCTCGCGCAACTGCGTCATCAGCCACAGGCCAAAGCCGCACAGGATCGACGCGGAAATGATGAAGGCTTGTGTGAAGAGGGGGCGATCAAGGGGAGCGTTAGGCATCCTCTTCCTCCTCGAAGTCGAAAAGCGCCTTCAGCTTCGCCCGCAGGCCCTCCGCAGACTCGCTCCGTTCCAGCTTGCCTTCATGCGCGATCGAAATGTTTCCCGTCTCCTCGGAGCAGATGATCGTCACCGCATCCGTTTCCTCCGTAAGGCCGATCCCCGCGCGATGGCGCGTCCCGAGATCCTTCGACAGGCGCGGGTTCTCCGACAGCGGCAGCAGGCAACCCGCCGCGGCAACGCGATTGTTGCGGATGATCAGCGCACCATCATGCAGCGGCGTCCCCACCTGGAAGATCGTGCGGATCAACTCCGCCGTCACGCGCGAGTCCAGCGCCGTCCCAACCTCCACGTAGGGACGCAGCGTGTTGCGCCGCTCGATCGCGATCAACGCCCCCACGCGCTTTTCCGACATCCGGCTTACCGCCTTGATGATCTCATCCACTTCGAAACGATTCGTCTGGAGGAACGGCCGGAAGACGGACGTCTGGCCAAAATCCGTCAGCGAGCGCTTCAGTTCATTCGAGAAAAGGATGATGAAGACGATCACGATCACGATCAGCGAGTTTTCCAGCAACCGCACCGTCGCCGTCAGCTCAAACGCCTTCGCCATCACCCACAGGAACAGCCCCGCGAAGATCACCGCCACCAACCCGCGCAGCGCCGTGAAGGAACGCGATTCCTTCAGCAGGAAAAAAATACCGTAAAAAATCAGCGAAACGACGAAAATATCCGCTACGTCAACGCTGCCGATGGACTGGAATATGGATTGTATGCGGTCCATCGTGGTGTCCGGGCTGGATTATCGCTTCTTTCGGAAGCGCTCAATCACTGCTCCCATGCGCCGGACTGCCTCGCGCATCGGATCAATGTCAATCACACCGTAACAAATCCGCATCGTATCCACCGGCTTCGGGTCCTGCGTCTTGTCGCAGAAGCAGTAATAGCCCGGCACATAGATCACCTTCTGCTCCAGGCAGGCGTTGAAGAAATCGGACCCCGGGTCCGTGTTCACCCCCGGCAGTTTCGCCCACACATACAGCCCGCCGTAAGGATACACCAACTCCACATCCGACGGCCAGAACTCCTTCATTGCCGCCAGCAGCGCATCGCGCTTCGCCCGATAACGATCCCGAAAACGCTCCGCCGCCGTGTCATAATCACCGCTGCGCAGCAGATCCGCCAGAATCGTCTGGTTCATGTTGGAGGAACCGAAGTCCTGGTTCCCCTTCTGGCGGCACATCGCCCTGTGCAGGTCCGGCGGCATGTAGCTCCAACCCAGCCGGAATCCCGGCGCGAACGCCTTGCTGAAGGTGCCCGTCGTGAAGACAAACTCATTCTCCGGATCGAACGACTTCAGGAACGGCTCATCCTTCCCCTCAAGGCAAAGGTCCCGGTACGACGCATCCTCAATCAGCACGAATGGCGTGCCGCGCTGCAACTCGCGCTGGTAGATGTCGTAAATCTGCCGCCGCCGCTCCGTGGACATGTTGCTCCCCTTCGGGTTCGCGTAGTAACTCATCACATACAGGATGCGCAGCCGGTCGCGCAGCCCCTCGCGGTGAAGCTCCTCGAAACGCTCCTCCAGCGCGGAGGGAATGACCCCCTCCTCATCGGTGTTGATGCCCAGCGTATGCGCCCCCGCAGACTTCAGCACATCCATGTACACGAAGTAGGTCGGATCCTCCACCAGCACCACATCGCCCACATCGCAGAGCACTTCCGTAATCGTATAAAGGCCCTGCTGGCCACCGTTGGAAATCACAATGCAGTCCGGATCGACATCCGGAATCCCCTGCTTTTCCAGCCGGGCGGCAAGCGCCAAGCGCAGGTCCTTCAGCCCCGCCGTCAGGCCATACTGAAGGGCATTCTTCGCATCATCACCCTTGTCAAACAGGCGATTGATGGCCCCCCTCGTCAAATCATTGGGAAGGGTCTTCGTATCGACAAACCCCGCCGCCAGTGACAGGATTTCCGGATCCTCAACCGCCAGCTTCATCAGCCAGGAAATCGGGGAATCCGTCGTGCGCGCCGAACGGGCGCTAAGGGGAAACTGCATCGCTACCGGGGAAGACATGGAACGCTCCTGAAAAAACCCCGCACTCACAACCATCGCCGGGGAACGGACATCGTGCAAAGACCGCAGCGAAAGCCAACGAAAAAGGCGGGGCAGGTGGCACGCCGCCCCAGCGCCGCCCCACTCTTGGCTGGGCTACTTGACACCTGCAGCGTTTGCTGCCACCCTGACCTTGCCCAAAATGAACGCAATGGAGGCCGCCCCCGTCCCTGCCCGGCACCTCCCCTTCGCTCAAATCCTCGAAAGAGCCAAACCCCAAAAACTCTCATAGCGAATGGTACATAAAATGGAAGCTGGTCACGCCGCCACCCGCAGGCAGAAGCAGGGACTGATGCAGGTGCCCCTGACGGGGAAGGCGCGGGGCGCAACCGACGGATTCTGTCATGCAGTCAAATCGGAGGAGCTAGCGCAATGAGCCAAGTCGAGTCAGGTGATCATCATGAACTACCCACGTTTACCATGCGGACAGCCCAGGACTTCAGGCCCACCACGAGGCCGACCTTCCAGATCAAGGCCCAACTGGGGAGCGGGTGCGCTTCGCTAACGTCGCAAGAGGTCATGGATCAGGCGACCGGCATTGCTCTCACCTGGGTGAAGACTTCTTGGCGACGCATGACCGGCCAAGGGCTTCCGATACCACTGCCGGGAGAGTCCACAATCCAACTGGAGAGTCCGGGAGGCTATCGCCTCCAGATTCTGACGCTTACCCAGCGAATGAGTTGGTGTGCTCGCCTCGAACATCCTGATCTTCCATTTGGAGAGCGGCCCGCAGTGGCCGGGCGGGCTTGGGCAACCGAGGTTGCGCTTCGCGAGGTTGAGGGAGTGACGGACTTCGGATTGCGTGTCCTGTGTACTTCTCACGAGTTCTCTCAAGCTGGCATCTCTCTGACGCGACCGCGAATCGTCCTCGACCTGTCGAGCCGGCTAGGAATGTCCGACGCTCGGCCGCTACTGGGCGTCCCTTGGGTGATTTCTACGGACGCGGATGTCGAGGAACTCGAGACCTATCTTCTGTCAACGGCACGGACTGTTCCCGTCATCGCGGTGTCGGAAGACTACTCTGGCGAGTGCGTTGTCGATCCCGACTGGCTGGCGAGAAAGCTACAAGGCTTCGGAACTGTCGTTCGCCTCTCCTTTCCGGGAGCCCGGGCCTGGACGACGAGGGTGGGCCAGCCGTGGTCGGTGTACCTCGGCGCTGTTCGCACTTATAACCCCGGGCTGCGGTGGAATGACCATAGCCCGTTGAGTCATCCCAGAGCGCTTCCGGACTCGATTCTGGCGTGGGTGAACGGGACACTCACCGGTTCCCGCGCCTTCAGCAAGTACCTCGTGTACATGGCGGCTCGCCATGCCGCCTACAGGCGCATCAACTGGGAGCCTCTTCTCTTCATGAGCGAGGCACGTAGGGAGGCAAGCCACATCGCGGTGCTGCAGTCCTCCAATGATGCTGAACTTGTGACTACGCTCAAAGCCCAAGTCCAAGAACTTCAGGAGGATCTCGCAAAGAAGGACAAGGAGTTCGAAAACTGGTTTCAGGAGCACGAACGACTTGACGAGCAGTGCGAGCGCTTGACGCAAGAAAACGGACAGATGTCCTTCGCGTTGGACTCACTGCGAATGCAGTTGGCGGAGAAACTTGGCGCGGATCCCGACAATCAGATTCCGCCTCCTGTGGACTACGGTGACCTGCCGGACTGGGTAGTTCTGCACTTTTCCGGACGCCTCCTTCTCTCACCGCGAGCGCTGCAAGGTCTCAAGGATGCTGTGTACGAGAAATTCGACCTTGTTTGGAAGGGACTGGCCGCACTGGCGCACGAGTATAGAGACTTGCGATTGGGCGCGAAGGAGAATTCCAACGAGTTGTGGGAGGCGAAGCTCGTTAACCTTGGTCTGGAGTGTGAGAATGCAGTATCGGAAACGTCGCGTGGGAAGTACGCCGATGAGTATGAGATTTTCGACCCGTTCGGTTCTGGGAAGAAGCGTGCCTTCGAACGGGACCTGAAAAAGGGGAACTCGCGCGAAGCGAGGCATTGCCTCAGAATCTACTTCTACTGGGACGATGAGCACCGTCAGGTCGTGATTGGTTGGCTTCCATCGCACCTGACGATCACGACCACATGACCGACTCCCCCTCTACCACAAAGAAGTTTCCTCGCGGACTCCCGCCGTGCGCCTCCTGCGGGCGATGGGGTGTTGTGCGACTCCGCTCGGGAGGCAGTGGGGAAATCTGGAGAACACTTCAGCCTGTACGATGATGATTCGAGAATTTTCCGCACCAATTTGCCTTCGGGGTGCTCCCCATGAACCTCCCTCCCTGCGAAACTCTCAGCGTGGAATTCAAGAGCGCCATCGGGGTTTGCCAGATGCGGATTTGATCGAGGCCGTCGTGAGCCTCGCAAAAGGTAGGAAAAAAGGCGGTGCCCGGGGTATGGAGAACCATGATTCTCCCCACGATTTAACCTTGGATCGCCAGGTGCCCGGTGCTTCCTTCTTGACCTGATTGCCTGTTTCTTGGGACTTTCGCACCAAGAGACGCTTTCAAAAGGACGGAATCGCAATGAAGAAGAAACTCGTTGTTGCCTTTGCCTTGGCCGCTGTTCTGGCGGCGACTGCCACCAGCAACGCGGATCGTTACACGCGCGCGCACGGTGACAATCCGATGCGGATACTCGGCTATGTGCTGAACCCCGTTGGCCTGGCGTTGGAATACGTGGTGATGCGCCCGATTCACTGGGTGGTTTCGCAGCCCGATATGGACATCGTGTTTGGCCACAAGTCCGCGCCGGAGCAGGAGGGCACCTACTTCGAATGGACGCATGGCGATTTTGCCCCCTCGATCGGGGAGGAACGTGATGATCGCGCCCGCGCGGCAAAGCCGGTGACAAAATCCGCCGCCAGCCCTGCTGCAAAGGCGCCGGAATCGAAGGCCATGAAGGCCCCTGCCTCCAAGGCGGGAAAAAAGGAAATGAAGAAAGAGATGAAGAAGGAGGCGCCGAAGGGTGCCGATACGGAAGCAAAGGCAGGGTGCTGCAGCGAGAAGAAGTCCTAATCGGGAATTGGAATGGGGAATGGAAAACCGTTCCTCCTCCATCTTGAACCTTCTTGTGAGCAATTCAAACGATCGCCCGGCTGTGAAGACAGCCGGGTGTCTTTTTAGCTGACAAATGCCGCTTGCGATCGAGACAAGGAACCTGACGCGCACTTTCCCCGGTGCGTCGCGTGCCGCGATCAGTGATGTGACCCTGCGTGTGGAGGAAGGCGAGCGCGTGCTGCTGACGGGGCCGAGTGGTTCCGGAAAGAGCACGCTGCTGAACTTGATCGGCGGGTTGGATCGCGCGGATTCGGGGGTGCTGCACGTGAACGGCGTGGACATGATGAAGATGGGCGAAGGCCTGCTGGCGCGGCGGCGTGGTGGCGAAATCGCCACTGTCTTCCAGCACCATTTCCTGCCGACGGGATTATCGGCGGAGGAGGTTGTCGCCGCTCCCCTCCTCTGGATTCACGATCTTTCACCGGCGGAGGCGCTGCGGGAGGCGCGGGAGCACCTGTCCCTGCTTGGACTCAGTCCTGAGGAGCACCGCCGTCCCGTGCAGAACTTGTCCGGCGGACAGCGGCAGCGTGTTGCGTTTGCACGCGCAATTGCGCCGGGGCCAACGATCTTGCTGGCGGACGAACCAACCGCGCAACTTGACGATGCCACGGCACAGTTGCTGCTCGATCAGATCTTCGACTGGTCTGCGGGGGAGGGGCGCACGCTGATCCTGGCAAGTCACCATCACCTGGATTCGTGGCGTGACGGGCGGATTCTCCACATGCACGACGGACGGCTGCGGGAGGATGTGGCGGTCGCCTGACCGCTTGACCCACCACCGGCACGGTCCACCAATACCCCGCTAACCAGCAAGAAGGCGGTGGCGCGTTCACCAACGCCCATCGCCACACCACAAATCTTCAGGAGTTTCTGTAATGGCTTCTTCATACGATGTTGTCGTCATCGGCGGTGGTCCCGGCGGATATGTTGCCGCGATTCGCGCCGCGCAACTTGGGCTCAAGACTGCCGTCATCGAGCGCGACCGGCTCGGTGGGATTTGCTTGAATTGGGGCTGCATCCCGACGAAGGCGCTGCTGAAGAACGCCGAGATCTACGACCACCTGAAGCACGGCGCGGAGTGGGGCATCAAGGCGGACAACGTGAGCATCGACTTCGAGCGTGTCATCAAGCGCAGCCGCGGCGTGGCGGACCGCATGTCCAGCGGCATCGATTTCCTGATGAAGAAGAACAAGGTCACCCCAATCATCGGCACGGCCAAGCTGCTGAAGGGCAACAAGGTCGAGGTCGCAAGGAAGGACGGCAAGGAGGTCGTCGACGCGAAGCACATCATCGTCGCAACGGGCGCACGCGCACGCTCACTACCCAACGTCACGATCGACGGCGACAAGATCATCAGCAGCAAGGAAGCAATGTTCCTGAAGGAGATTCCGAAGTCGCTCGCCATCGTCGGCGCCGGCGCGATCGGGATCGAGTTCGCCTATTTCTACGCGGTGCTGGGAACGAAGGTGACGGTGATTGAATACCTGGACACGATCCTCCCCGTGGAAGACCGTGAATGCAGCGCCGTCGTTGCGAAATCCCTTAAGAAACGCGGCGTGGCCATCATCACCGGCGCCGCCGTGAAGAGCGTCGAGAAAACCGGCAAGGGCACGAAAGTCACCTACGAAATCCAGGGCAAGGCAGAGACAGTCGAGGCGGACAAGACGCTCATGGCGGTTGGCGTCACCGGCAACATCGAAAACATCGGCCTTGAGGACCTGAAGGTGGAAACGGCCAAGGGCGCAATCAAGGTCGACAAGGATTACAAGACGAACGTGCCCGGCATCTATGCGATCGGCGACGTGAACGGCCCGCCATGGCTGGCGCACGTGGCAAGCGCCGAAGGCGTCCATTGCGTGGAAGCCATCGCCGGCAAGAAGCCGCACCCGATCGACTATTCGAACATCCCCGGCTGCACCTACTGCCAGCCACAAATCGCCAGCGTCGGTCTCACGGAAGAAAAGTGCAAGGACCAGAAGCTGGAATACAAAATCGGCAAGTTCCCCTTCATGGCGTCTGGCAAGGCCGTGGCCGCGGGCGAACCGGACGGCATGGTGAAAATCATCTTCGGCAAGAAGTACGGGGAAATCCTCGGCGCCCACATCGTTGGCAGTGAAGCGACGGAAATGATCGCGGAACTGACGCTGGCGAAGGCCATGGAAGGAACGCTGGAGGACATCCACCACACGGTGCACGCGCACCCAACCTTCAGCGAGGCCATCATGGAAGCCGCCGCCGCAGCCGAAGGCGCCGCGATCCACATCTGATGCTTGGCGGCGCGGCCAGCCGATGATCCTTCGGCTGGCCGCCGCTAATGCAACTCCTCAATATTTCGCAACGCCGAGACAACCTCACTATAGTTCGTTGCGTGGGACAATTCCTCCGCCACGGTTGGTTCATTCGCAGCCTTCGCAATGGCCGCAAGGATCTGCAAGTGCGCACCCGTGTCCCTTTCCGGGGTGATGACAAGAAAGATGATCCGCGCCGCCTCACCGTCCGGCGCGTCGAAGTCGACGCCGTTCTCTGACATGCCAACAACCACACAGGATTTGCGTATTCCCGGCAATCGCGTGTGAGGAACCGCCACACGGTTGCCGATTCCCGTTGGCACAACGGATTCACGCTCCAGCACGGAACCGGCGATCTGCTCCGCGGGAATCCGGATCCGCGCGGCAACGAGTGCCGAAAGCTCCGCAATGACCTCATCACGGCTATGGCCCGATAGCCGCAGCTTGAACATGCCAGCCGAAAGCAGTTCGGAAAAATCCAACTCGCGCTTGCGTACGAGCAACTTCTGGATGCAGGCGCCACCCATCATCGACGTGATGAGGGCCATGAGCACCAGTGCCACGAACAGGTCCTCGCCAATCACGCCCGCCTGCAACGCCAGCATGCCAAGAATGATCTCCATCGCACCCCGCGCATTCATTCCGAAGCCAACCGCCAGCGCCGCCCGGCGCGGCAGCCCCCCCAGGACCGCACCATAACCGCAGCCCACAACCTTCCCAACCGTTGCCACTGCCAGCACGACGACGACCAGAACCGGATCAAAGTGTTGCAGGAAGTTCACCTTCAACCCGATGCTGGCAAAGAACAACGGCGCAAACACGGAGGAAATGAACTGCTCGAAGGATGTCCGAATCTTCTCCTTCAGGTGGCGTGAATCACCAAGGACGACGCCGAAGATGAAACTCCCGAAAATCGCGTGGATGCCGATCCACTCCGTCAACGCGGCGCACAGCAGCGCACCCACCATCGCGAAGCCCATCACGCCCGATGTGCGGCTGGTGTTCGCCTGCAACCACGGCAACAGGCGATGGAGGCACACACGCCCCACGGTCAGCATGACACCCACGAAAATCAGCGTGCCCGCGATTGCCTTCCCGATGCTGGAGGAATCCTTGCCATCAACTCCCATCAACGTGGAAACCACGGCGAACAGCAACCAACCCACCAGGTCATTGACGATCGCGGCAGCCACGATGATCACGCCGATGTCTGTCCGAAAAAGGTTCAGGTCGAGCAGGATCTTGGAGATCACAGGCAGGGCCGTGATGCACAGTGCCGTCCCGAAAAACAGCGCGAAGATCGTTGGATCAACACCGAAAGGAACGCGCATGAAACCCGGAAACGCGAACGCGAGCACAAACCCCGAAGCGAACGGAATGAAGATTCCCATGAGGGAAACGATCAGGGAGGTGCGGCCCGACTTCCATGCCATCGACAGGTCGACTTCCATTCCTGCAACCAGGAGGAAGAAGATGACGGACAAGCCTGTCAGCGCCGAAAGCCCCGCTTCCACGGGACTATCCGTGGGAAAAAGCTGGTTAAACCACAGGGGAGCCACCTCACCAAGAACTGTGGGGCCAAGCAGGATTCCCGCAAGGATTTCACCCAGCACCGCAGGTTGACGCAGCTTCTTGGCCACCTCACCAAACAACCGCGCCAGCCCCAGCATCAGTGCCACACTGAGCAGGAAAATGGGGACGTGCGCGTGAGTAAGGGCCGCAGCGAGAAGCATCATTCCAAAACCTCGCGGCAGTGAGTGCGCGATGCTGGGCCGCAGCGCAAGAATTAAACGCCATTGCGCCACGCTTCACGATGCGTTGAATCCCACCTGAACAAAAAATTTGGAGCATCCAATGAAGACGTACAAAATTGCGATCCTGCCGGGCGACGGCACCGGCCCCGAAGTCATGCGCGAGGGCCTGAAGGTGCTGAAGGCAGCCTCGAAAAAATTCGGCTTCGCGCTGAAGACAAAGGAATTTGACCTCGGCGGCGTCCGCTACAAGCGCACCGGCGAAACGCTTTCCGACAAGACCATCGAGGAGTTGAAGACCTACCAGGCCATCTACCTCTCGGCACTTGGCAGCCCGGAATTTCCCCCCGGTATTTTGGAGCGCGACATCCTGCTGAAGATGCGCTTCGTGCTCGATCAATACATCAACCTGCGCCCCTGCAAGCTGTTCCCCGGCGTGAAGTCCGCCCTGTCACGCAAGGGTGCGGAGCACATCGACTTCATTGTCGTGCGTGAAAACACGGAGGGCCTCTACGCCGGCAGCGGTGGAATCCTGAAAAAGGGCACGCCGGACGAGGTCGCCATCCAGACAAGTGTCAACACGCGCAAGGGCGTGGAGCGCTGCATCCGCTACGCGTTCGAGGTCGCAAAGACGCGCAAGCGCAAGCAACTCCACCTTGTCGGAAAGAACAACGTGCTGACATACGCGTTCGACCTGTGGACACGCGCCTTCAACGAAATCGCAAAAGATTATCCGACGGTGAAGACGGCGTATCACCACGTCGATGCGTGCTGCATGTACATGATCGATCAGCCCGAAGTTTACGACGTGATCGTGACGGACAACATGTTCGGCGATATTATCACCGACGTTGGCGGCATCATCCAGGGCGGCCTCGGCGTGGCGGCATCGGGCAACATCAACCCGAACGGCGTGTCGATGTTCGAACCCGTTGGTGGAACCGCCCCGCAGTTCACCGGCCAGAACGTCATCAATCCGCTCGCGTGCATTCGCGCAGGCGCAATGATGCTGGATCACCTCGGCGAGAAGAAAGCCGCCACCGCCATCGACGCCGCCGTGGAAAAAGTCGCGGGCGAACTACCAGGCCTTGGCGTGAATCAAATGGGCATCGGAACCGACGCCGTGGGAACAAAGGTCGCCAAGCTGGTGGCGGCAAAGTAACAAAAAGATTTACCACAGGGGACACAGAGAGCGCAGAGAACTGAACATCGTTCTCTGCGCTCTTTTATCTGCCTACAGCAATTCGCAAAGATCCGATCGTTTCGAATACGTCTCGTGAAAGCTCCCCCACATTTCCACCGGTAAAGAAGCGGGCATATTGCGTCGGCCCTTTTGAGTCAATATTCTTGAATAGATCGAAGAGCCTGGAAATTCCTTCTGTTGCCAAGGCATCATCCGATGCTTCTCGAATGCTTTCAACGATGCGACGTTGGCCAGCCCGATAGTACTTCACATAGTAGACTATGTCATAGAAGTCCTTGGGACTTTTCTTTCGGTTGTTGTCGCTCGCAGCAAATGCCTTTAAGCACAAGAACGCGACTGGTGCCGCCGCCCGCAGTTTTCCAACATCAATCGGTTCATTGTAGCGGTATGCAAGTTCAGTTCCTTTGACACGGAGAGCCTGTGCATCTCCCACCTTGATGAACTGACTCGCCTTCCATGCAGTCTCACCAGCCAGAAGCTCAACAAGCACGCGATCGCCGTTGCTCGTTTCGCGAGTAAACTTGTTTTTTGAATCCCCTTCTGCGAAGTCATTGTTAAGAAGCTTTGTTCTGAAATCGAGTGGCGGAATCGTTTCACCTTTGACCTCGCTGACAACGAGATCGATATCGATAGTGCCCTTGTGGGCAGGTCCGGCAGAACACATCTGTGCTGGTAATGAGCCTCCGATCAGAACTATAGCCCGGCCCATTCCTGCGAAAAGTGAGTGCAGATCATTGAGCACGGCAGCGACCGCTGTGACGGCGCGGATATCGTAGCTCGAATCGGTTACCATGTCTTCTTGATGTAATCCTCCAGCAAGTATTCTGCGGCATCTTCACCGCGCTCACCCGCCCTTATAAGATCAATGTAATGCTGGATGTGTGACACCCACAGTCTGGTTTCCCCCACGATATCGAGTTTATAGAAGACTCCCGCATCGTAAGGCTTAAGCAGGTGGACATTCCCGCCGCTACCTACAGGCTTCAATCCCGCGCCATTTTCGAAATCGCGCCATTTGCTGTGTTCAAGATCAAGGTATGCTGTCACCCGTGACGAGGTTGTATACGGAGTGAACATTTGAAGTCCACCGAACTCGGTGAATGCCAACGTCGCATTCATCTGCCTGGCTGTTTGCTCCATTCGCATGCTTATCGTCTCCGGGCCCTCAGAACTGTAGAATTGGGCGCGCACCGGTTTTCTTTTTTCTTCTTCAAAAGCCCAGGCCCGCAGCAGTCCCTCCGGTCTCAGCAGCCTCCAGTTCCGCGAATCCTGTGATATCCATTCCTGCTTCAGCAGGTAATCGCGAACGGATGTCACAAATGCCGGACTGACTTGTGCTTCCTTCGCCAAGTCCTTTCCCATCCATGGACGCTTGGGATCATTCAAAAGGACGCGAATAATGCGCGCCGTCTTTCTTGATGAAAGTGTGATTTTCTCCACGCTGCGCGGAAAACGATTCTTTCGGCCATGTATAGACATATAGACAGAATCGAAGGTTAAGTGGCAGTTTCCGGAAAGATCGACTGCTCCAATTCCTTCCTCTTCGCAGACCGCAAATGCCGCTTCTGAAAGATATGGTGCTCCAACCACCAGGTATTGGGGCGTTTGGTTGTAGCTTTTGGGTTTCCACTCAAAAGCAGCCATTCGCACGTCGCGGGGCGATGCACTCAGCAGCGATTTCAGGACTATCTGGGTGACCCCTCCGAAGGCAGACTGGACAATGATGTCTGCAGCGGCGCTTGCCTCCCGCACGCTGTGCTGATCTCCAACAAGGCTCACAGAGGGGATTCTGAGGAGATGCGTGCGCAATTGCTCAGCGAGATTGAGTGTAATTGTGGTTTTGTCTGATTTGTTTCGCATGTTTTTACAAAATTCAGCGACTGCCGAATTTTGCATATGATCGAATTTAAAAAAATTCTTGGCAAGGGAAAACGATAAATTATGAGGAAAATTCAACGGGGGCTGAATTTTCTATTAGGCTAAATATTGGGATGCTTTATACTGTCCTGCATCGGCCTTACACTCTAAAGCTCCACCGTCACGTCTGTCTTGACCGAGTTCGCGATGAAGCAGGCCTCGTGCGCTTCGTGATGCATGTGTTCCTGCTCCTCGCGCGACGGCTGGGTGCCTGTATAGACAACCTTCGGGCGCAGCTTCACGGCCTTCACCCAAAACGCGCCGCGCTCGTTCTTCCCCATCGTACCCACCGCCTCATCGTCGTAGCTCTCCACCTGGAACTTGTGTCGCGACACGACGTGGAGAAACGACAGCATGTGGCAACTCGACAGCGATGCGACGAGCATTTCCTCCGGGTCGGCGTTCGCAGCGTTGGAATACGGCGCAGGCACCACGGACGGAGCCGACGACGCCGCGACGGTGACTCCACCATCGAACGCGATCGTGTGCTCACGTGAGTACTTTCCCGCCACAAAATCGCCACCCTGGAACTTCCAGCGGATTCTTGCCTTGTGTTCAGCCATTGCCAGCTACTCCTCGTCGTCCAGTTCCGCCGCCGCAGCCTTGCTGTCGCCGGTTTCGCGGATCTTCTTTTCAAGGCTGTCGAGTTGATCCAGCGCTGCGTCGCAATCAACCAGAATTTCGCGCGGCTTGCTGCCGTTGTATTCCCCGACGATGCCCATCTCCTGGAGCATGTCCATCAGGCGCCCCGCCCGCGCGAAGCCAACCTTCAGGCGGCGCTGGATGAGCGACGTGCTCCCCTTGCGTCCTTCAAGGATGATGCGCGCAGCAGCGCGCACGAGCGCTTCGTCGATCTCTTCGTCGTCGGCGCCGGCGCTGCCACCTTCATGCGGGACAAAGAGCCCTGCGCTGACCTTGCCCATCGTCTTGTTCGTGCCGCGCACCATACGGTCCTGCGCATCAAGGTCATCGAACATGTCCATCGGGCCCATCAACTTTGCCATTTCGCGCTGCTCTTTTTCGCTGAGCAGCGGCTCGAACTCATCAACGTCATACATCGGCTGCGCCATCGCGCGACAGTGATCCGCGATGCGCTCAACCTCCTCATCGCTGAGGAACGCCCCCTGGATGCGGATCGCCTTTCCCGCGCCGGGCGGTGCAAAAAGCATGTCGCCACGCCCCAGCAACGTCTCCGCGCCGTTGGAATCGAGGATCGTCCGCGAATCGACTTTCTGTGAAACCTGGAATGCAATGCGCGTCGGGAAATTCGCCTTGATGATGCCGGTGATGACGTTCACGGAGGGACGCTGCGTTGCGAGAATCAGGTGGATTCCCACGGCACGCGCCATTTGCGCCAGCCGTTGGATGCTTTCCTCCACCTCCGCCTTCGCGACCACCATCAGGTCCGCAAGCTCGTCCACGATGATGACCATGTGCGGCATCAGTTCCAGGTTCTTGCCGCGATGCTTCGCCTGCTTGTCCGGGTTCAGGACGATCTCGTTGTAGCCATCGATGTTGCGAACGCTGTACTCCACGAGCTTCTTGTAGCGTTCCTCCATCTGCTCGACGGCCCAGTTCAGCGCCGCCGCAGCGCGCTTCGCATCGCACACCACGGGTGAAATCAGGTGGGGAATGTCGCGGTAAATGGAAAGCTCCACGCGCTTCGGATCAACCATCAGCAGCCGCACGCGATCAGGACGCTGGCGATAGAGCAGGCTACAGATGATCGTGTTCAGGCACACGGACTTACCCGCGCCGGTGGCGCCGGCAATCAACAGGTGCGGCATCTTCTTCAGGTCGGCAAAGTACGGCTGGCCTTCGATCGTCTTGCCGAGGGCGAATGCGAGCGGGCTGGAGTGATCCCAGAACTCGGAACAACTCACAAGTTCCTTCACATACACGCCCGCGCGATTCTTGTTCGGGATTTCAATGCCAACGGCGGCCTTGCCGGGAATCGGCGCAACCACGCGGACACTGCTGGCGCGCATGGCGAGGGCCACATCGTGCTCAAGGCCAACAATGCGGGAAACCTTCACACCCGGCGCCGGCTTCAGTTCAAAGCGCGTCACCACGGGGCCCTGCTTCACCTCAATGACCTTCACGGCGATGCCAAAATCGGCGAAGGTTCTTTCAAGCGTCTGGGAGATTTCGAGCATCTCCTCGCGGGACATGCGCGTGTCCACGCGCGGCGGGTCGTCCAGCAGTTGGATGTCCGGCAGTTTGTAGGCACCCAGGATTTCCCGGCGCTCTGCGGCAACTTCATCCTCCCGTTCCACGGCGCTGATCGCGGCGGCCTGCCTCGCAGCCATGGGGCCTGCGGGGCGCGCGTCCAGTGATTCATCAAACAGTGGATCATTTTCTTCGCCCGCCTCGCCATCGGCGAGTTCATCATCGTCCTGTACTTCATCCAGGTCATCACTCGCCTGACGCAGCGCGCGGGACTCCGCCCGGTCGCGGACTTCCGCCTCATCGATGTCATTGATGTTCTTCCGGCGGCTGATCGCGCCATCGGCGCTCTTCTTCCACCGCTTCGGGAACAGTTTCGCCAAGCCGTCACCAACGGCGTCGTCATCATCCTCTTCGTTCGCTGGATTGCCTTCCAGGATCGGCGTGGCAATGTTCCCATCGTGGAAAATGATGTCTTCACCCTCGTCTTCGTCATCGGCGAGGGCCACGGCCGGATTGCTTTCCTCCGCTATCAGCGCACGCTCGTACTCCTCGTCAATGCGTGCCTCCTCAAGTGCACGGGATGCCGCCAGCGCGTCCTCATCATAGCCGGCGTTGAACTCATATTCCTCCTGCTCCTCAGGCAGTGCTTCCGACAACAGCCCATCCTTCGATCGGGCAAAAATGCCTCCAAACATTCCTGAATCGCGCGAGGCGCGCGAAGAACGGGACGGGGTCGGCTGTGTGGGGACGTCATCCGTCGATTCCGTCACCCGTTCGGGGGCCTCCGCAGGGACGGCCTTCGTCCAACGCTGGCGGGAAAACAGCGACGGCACAGGCACGCTTTGCGCCACGTCGATCACACGCGGCGCCGCAGCCCGCCGCTCGCGCACCTTCGCCACCATCCTGATCGTTGCATCGGAAAGACTCACCCGCGTGATCATGACGAATCCCACGATCGCCATCGCCACAAGAACCATCGCCGCGCCGATCATCCCAAAGGTGCCCACGAGGCGAAGCCCCTCCCATTCCACCATGAACGTGCCAATGGCGCCCGCCCGCGCGAACGTCTCCGGGCGCAAGTCCACGTTGTCTGCATGCGGCAGCGCCAGCATTCCCGTCGCCGCGAGCACCAGCACACAAATTCCCAGCGACCGCGTCGGCGACCAGCGCGCGCGATAGCCAAAGAAGAGCTGGAACGCAAACCACAGGACGAACGCGGGGATCGCAAAGGCGACGAAGTTGCCAAAAAGAAAGCGCAAGGCCCGCGACGTTGTCGTTCCCACGGGACCTATCAGCGAATCACCGTCAGGCCCCACCAGCAGCGAGATCATGAGGAACACGGAGAACAATGCGATCACGACGGCGATGATTTCCCACGTGAGGGAATTTTCGCGGAAGTGCCGTCGTGGCCGGGGCAAATCTGCGGCGTCGTCCGTGAATGTCAGGTCGGCCATCGTATCCAAATCCTCCGAGGGATAGTCGGAACAAGACTCCCAAAGTGACCTGAACAGCATCAAGATCTATTTGGCTGTAACATTGGTCCGAGAGCGCCAAGCCCCGGTATCCCGGGCATTTTATCATCGCAGGAGCCAATCCCCCGAAATCTGTTGATGGTGAACTGTTGCGCGGGCGAGACGCCCGGACTACAAAACGCCGCCGTGACCCCCCAAAGCAACAACACCACGCCCAGCCTGCTGGTTTCCCTTGGGGAACGCGGCATGGCGCTCCTGGCCGGCCTCTGGATCGTGCTGGCCTGGATTTGGGCCGGCCACACAGGCAACCTGTGGGTTGGGGTCGATGACATCCTTCGCATGCGCCACGTGCAATGGCTGCTGGGCGGGGTCCTGCCCATTGAATGGGGGGGCGAATGGCTGCCGGGGGTGATGCTGTATCAGGCGCCCTTCGCGCGCATCCTGCCGTTGTCGCTCCCGAATGCGATCCTTTGTTCCAGCCTGATGGCCTATCTGGCAGCGTTCCTCTTCGCCCGCAACACCGCCCTGATGCTGGGTGGACACTGGGGTGCCCTTGTGGTTTCGGTGGGGTTTGCACTCTCACCGATTGGTCTGCGACTCAGCGCATCGGCGCACGGCGAGCCAATCTATCTGGCGATGATGCTGGCGGGCCTTCGGTTCCTGACATCAGCGATGCTCATGAACTTCGGGCGCGCCTTGTGGAAGGCCGTCTTCTTCTTTGCGCTGGCGGAAACCATCCGCATGGAAGCGTGGGTCACGGTGCTCCCCTGCCTGATCGCCCTGATGGTTCATGCAGTCGCGCGCGGAGAGCGCGCACGTGCACGCCAGGCCACGGCGGCATTGCTGGTGCTGGCGCTGATCCCCGCCGCCTGGCTGCTGCGGGCCTGGCTGGCTCACGGAAGCCCCTTCCATCACTATGCCGCGGTGGCAAAAATTCATGAGGGATACTTTGAGGGGATGACCCCCTTGGACAAGATCATGCGCGTTACCCGATACTTCGAATCCAGTCCATCGGTACCGCTGCTCATCGCCATCGCGGGAATTGTCACTGCGATCATCACGCGCAATCGCGCCGCCCTTCCCGGACTCATGATCGCATTGGCTGGTTTTGCCTTCCTCTTCGCAACGGCGTTGACGGGGACATTCTCACCCCTGCCGCTGGACCGCTTCGTGGCAGTCCCCGTGCTGATGTCACTGCCAATCGCCGGATGCTTTCTTGCCTTTCTGGATGCCCGCGGCACCGCCTGGTTGAAGCCCGTGCTCGTGCTCCTCGCCCTGGGGGCCTCCGTGCCACAATTCAGGAACTTTCAATTCGACCAGGCCGACATTCGCGAGAAAATGCGGCTGAACCTGATCGACGCGGTACGCGAGACCACAGGCCAACTGGCCTTTCCGAAGCGAAGCGCCGTGAACGCCTACGCCATGCCCTCACTCCCGGCGGAATTGGCAATCAACACCATGCATGTCTTCTACGGGAAGGACCGGCACGAATTCATTTGGGCGCCCGCCGACACTTCCGCCGTGGACCTGGTGAAACAGGCTGAGAAAATCCGCGCCCATCGCCTCTTCGTTGACCCGCGTGACCATCGCGCCATCCGCGAATTTCATGGATGGTATTATCAAGTGCACACACTGAAGCAGGAACCGCCCGTGCCCGGATGGGAGCCGGTTCGTTTCGCGGATGGCGTGTTCCTGGTGATTCGCACGAAGCCCCACGACCGCCAGCTTGGCCGTTGACGCGCCAAGAGCCACCCGCAAACGATTGAAGGCAGCACATCGCATGGAGTCTTGCGGAAGAACCGACACACCCTTGGAAGCCTTCTCCTTCCAAACCCCGGCCCTCAAGCCTCAACCCCCATGAAAATCGAAATCCGCGACCTCCACAAATCCTTCGGCAAACTGAAAGTCTTCACGGGGCTTAACCTCACGATCGAAGCCGGCGAAATCTCCGTGATCATGGGGCGCTCCGGCACCGGCAAGAGCGTCCTGCTGAAGCACCTTGTTGGCCTGATTCGTCCGGATCAGGGGGAGATCCTGATCGACGGACAGAATATCGTGGGGCTTTCCGAAAGGGAACTCTATCCGATTCGCATTCGCTTCGGAATGATCTTTCAAAACGGCGGAATGCTTCAGTCGCTGAATGTTGCCGACAATGTGGGCCTTCCGTTGGTTGAACTGCGCGGCGCGGATCGGAAGGAAGTCGCCGCAAAAGTCAGTGAGAAACTCACACTCGTCGGCCTGGAAGGTCGCGAGACGCAGGCAGTGACCACGCTGTCGGGCGGCCAACAGAAGCGCGTCGCCATCGCGCGCGCCCTGGCGCAGGATGCGGAATGCCTCATGTTCGACGAGCCAACCGCGGGACTGGATCCACCCATCAGCGCAACGGTTGACGACGTCATCGAGCAGGTGAATCGCGATACGGGCGCAACGTGCATCGTCGTCACACATGACCTGATCAGCGCCTTCACCGTTGGTACGAAGCTGCACCTGCTCCACGAGGGAAAAGTCGCGGAATCCGGAACACCGGAAGAATTTCAGGCCTCCAGGAATCCCATCGTCACGGAATTTCTCAGCCGGGGCGTCGGCATCGAAAAGCATCGCACGCTCTCACGCACCAACGTGAAGAAACCGCGCGCGCAGGATGGCGAAACCACTGCGCCGGATGCAAAAAAAAACAACTGACCTGAAGCGGGCCGAAGGGCCTCCTGTAAGATTCCCTGAGTAGTGGCACAAACGGCACCGGGTCCGGCGCAACCCGGCCAATCGCGGCGAAAAGCGGCGGAAACACAAGGAATTTCGCGATTCCTGACCTTTGCCGACCGGTTCCAAAAGTCACTTTTCGAGGTTCCAAAAGTAGCCGAGAGTTCTGGCACACTTATGGAACCGGCCATAAACACCTAAACACAATGATTTCAAAGATCGACCGGGAAAGGGGCAAAAAAGGCCATTCCCGGCTGGGGGTTACTTTTGGAACCAACGCTTGCAAGGCCGATGCAGGAGGCCTGCAGCCGTCATTCCGTGTCATCCGGAGGGCCATCCCCCGTCTGATTCTCCTGCAAAACCTTCTCGTGGATCAGGTAGAAAAGGATTTTGCGCTCGTGAGGCGTCATTGGCGTTCCAGTGATCTCACTGAAAGGCTGGTTTCCGTACCGCATCAGAAAGGCTATTTCGCGGTAGTAGACGTTAAGCCAAGGACGCCTCGCAAGAAATTTTCGATGGACTCTTCATCCTGGTCGAAAAAGGGGTAAACTGAGGTCAGGAGTTGCCAGTCCTTATAGAAGGGAAAAGCCACCCTGGCGTTGAACGTGGAATGATCGACCGCCGCGCCATCCACCTGGACAATAGCGGCGTTGATCTTGTCATGCAAGGCGCGCAGGCCGTCCTTCAGTTGATAGTGTCCCTTCTTCTCAATTTCCTCATCCTGTTTGATGGTCAACGGACGAAGAAGAACAGCTTTGCCAGAAGGAAGTTTCAGCGTGCATTCGGAGTAGTCATTGGAGCGGAGTTCCTTCAAGGCTTCCTGTAAAGAAACCGCCAACTCATCCGCGCCCATGAGCTTGTTGTATGCACTCTGAAGCTTCTGCCACTCGCGAATGCGCGGGAAGGTTTCGCGGGCATCGAAAGTCCCATGGTCAACAGGCTTGCCGTCGATCTGGACAATGGCAATTGCGGCCATGTCGCGCATGAAATGCGCGTAGATATTCGGCTGTCGAAGATCGCCTTCAAAGTCACGCGCTATCTGCTCAACAGCGCCGATTGATGGTTCCTCGAACGTGATCTCCTTACCGGAAATCTGAGTGGAGTGACTGTTCGCAATCATGGGCTAATGAGCGCCTTTCGTCAGTCTAGGTAGGACTTGTCTTTGGCTTCCCAATCAAGGGTTCCTTCGAGGTCGTCGCGGCGTCCCTTGGCGTTGATTTTCGGCGGCATGAAAATGACATCCGTAAAGCGAACGCGGCTCGCGCTCCCGTCGCGATATTGCTCGCGAACCTGAATCGCGAAAACATAAGCGGGCGCGCCCGACTTGTCGGATTCATTCAGGTATCGGTCGAGTTCCATGTGCCGCTTCGACTCCACGTCGAAACCGATGCTACCTTTGAATCCGTCGATCAGTAGTTGCTTGGCGGATCGGCGCTCGCCCAGGAGTTCGCGTTTGCGAATTTCCGCATCAGCCTCGTGGCTGAATGTCTTCGCGGGAATGCCCGCGATGAGCTTCCCCGCCTGATAGATTTTGACGCTTACTTCGCGCCCTTGAATTTGGTCTGCCATGATGTAGCCTTTCAGAGAATTGGCGAGGAAATCATGCCGCTAAATCGTCCAGCACTTTAACTTCGACCGTGGTTCCGACCTGCGCCATAAGGACGATGAAGCGAGCGCTGCCAGGAATACGAACCTTCATCAGGATGTTGAAGATTCCCTGCGCCTCAGTGTTGGCGGAATTGACGGAAATTATGTCGAGGTCGAAGCCGAGAATTCGGGGCGTCGGTTTCAGTTCCTGTTCCTTCTTCAGGAATTCATAAACCGCGCCGTACACATCGTCCTTCCAGTCCTGCGTGATTGGTTGATTCTCGTAGAATTTGAGGAATGACGAAACGCTGCGAGTGAGGTAGTCGGAAGTGCGACGGCGATGAATCATTTCCTTGGCAGGCGTCAGGTCAGTCGTGATTCCCGAAACGACTCGATAGCCCATATCGGGGTCATATTCGAGCGCGCAGATTCCCTGCTCTTTCGCCTTCACGTAGGTCTCGCGCGTGAGGCTGTCGAATTCCAAACCATCCGTGGCCGCGTTGATGAACTTCGTGCCGAACCGGCTTGCAGGATCGTAGATGGGATCGATGTTTGCCAGCGCGGAAGCGATGGCATCACTTGAAGGAACTGTCAGCCTGCCATTTGAAAATGCCGGTGAAGCGTCGGCATAGACCTGCTTGCGATAAGGCCATGAGTAGATGATGCGGTCAGATCGAAGTCCAGCGGCAGCCGTTGCGGCGGTGTCGATGGAGTCGCCGACCGGACCCGACAGGACCGCCACGACAAACTGCGCGGCGCTTCCCGTGGGAACAAGCTTCCCTTTGATGTAAGAATTCAGCGCGGCATTGGTGACCAAAGACCCCGGCGCTTCCGCGTAGAAAAGGATATTCAGGTCACGCTGGCCGAAGAGCTTGTCGATTGCATTCGTCCAGTTGAGAAGCACATCGCCGGTTCCATCGGAACCAGATGCCAGCGTGACGACGCCTGGAAGCGTGTCGGGTGATCCCACCGTCTGCGCGCCAATCGTCAAATCCACGAGAACCGTGTTCTTTGTGCGCTCCTGCAATTCGCCGACCGACATTCCCGCGTACAGGTTGTCGAGCGTGTCAGCTTTCCCGCCGCAAGAGGCAGTGATGCGGAAGCCGTCTGTCAGTGATGAATCACTGGCGGCGGAAAAATTAAGGACGATTCCGTTTCCGTAGTTTCCCATCCACTTTGCAGTGGCCGTGACCGTCTTGTAGCCGGTTGAACTCGGAATATTGAAAGTGCCGGTGGCCTTCGCCATTGCCGTGCGCGACGGGCGGACGATGCGAATTCCTGCAGGCCAGGCTTTGCCGGAGATTGCGCGGAATCCTGAGTAACCGCGCCACGTTGTTTCCGATCCCGAAGGCGCTTTTCCGTAACCACCCAGATTGTCGGAAAACTCCGCAGAGCTTCCAATGCTGATGACCTGATCAATCGGTCCCATCTCGAAATCGCCGACCATGCCGACAACGGAAGTGCCAACGCCCGTGATATAGCCAGGCGGATCGATCTCGTAAATGTAGACACCATCCACGCGCATTGCCTCGGTGAGACTGGAAATGAATCTCGGGTCCATTAGGGTTCTTCTCCAAGAAGAGTATCGATGGGCGTGAGGTTATCAGCCGAATCGCCAAGTTGAATTGTTCTGCAGAAGGGCTTCTGCACGGTTGTTTCAAGGGCGTAGCGCGCCTCGAATTTCAAGATTGCTCTCCACTCATCGCGGCGAATGCCTTCTGCGCTGTCACCGCGCTGGATGTCTTCAAGTGTTATGTGCGCGCGTGTGTGCTCGTCATTGCCCAGGACAAGCACGACTCCTGCAGGAACGCCCGGTTCCCGTGGAGCAAAGGCGCGTTCGATTTGGCGAAGCGCTTTTGCGCGCTCCGTCTTTCCGTTCCTCTCCGAGCGCATATACAGGTTGCCGGTAAGGCCGAGAACCGTGCTGCCGAAGTCCAGCTTCACATTTGTGACAGGATCGGCATCGACGGCGGGAACCGTGAAGCCATCAACGCGCGCGTTCTCGAAATCGTTCCTGGGAGTGAGCGGCTCGATGGCCAGCGTCGGCTTGTTCTCATCAAGAGGTTCATTGCCGACCCAACCAACGGAAATGTTCCACGTGAAACTCGTGGCGCTATTCAAGTATGCGACGAGCGCGGCGGCTACGAGTTCATCGTTCGCAAGAAGTGTCATGCGCCCGCTCCATTAAGAACTTGCGAGACATGGCGCTCAACGATCCGGGCGAAGTCGTCTTGTGACGAACCAAGCATACGCTTCGGTTTGGTACCGTGCGCGGCGATGGCGCGGCAGACGGAGAGCGCTTGCAGCCGTAGCTTTTCGCGCTCGGGACTCTGGGCAAACCAGTCGTTTCCCGCCATTCCGTATGGGCCGCTCGTGCCCGGATCGCTGAGACCAACAAGGGAGATTCCCTGCTTGCGAGCAAGGTAATCTAACATCGGAAAAAAGGGCGGCCAGTGTGGTCGGCTTCCTTCTTCCACAACACCGGCATGCGGTGCGAAGTTTGTCAGCAGCGCGCCAGATTCAGTTTCGCTGACCTGCCATGCCTGCATGAAAGTTCCGAGGTCCGCGAAGTCGGCGGACTTTGTGACGACAAGAGCTTCGCATTCATTTGCCGCGCTGCGAATTCCATTCAGTGTGAGCGACTCCAAGCGGTCGGCATCAGCGCGAAGCGCGCCTGGCAAATCCTTGATGGTGATTTCGCGCGTCGTTCCCATTATTCCAGCGCCTCATTCATGCCGGTAACGAGAACCGCCTCGACCTGAGCCCACAGACCGGATTGCTCCAGGAGTGTCTTGGATTCGGCCATGACCTTTTCCCACGCTTTGCGGGAACGCGTTTTTTCTGTATCCTTCAATTTTTCGAGAGAAGTTTTGGAACCAACAACGCGCGCGCCTGCCAGTGCCAAGCCGACAATGTCTTTTGTCGAAAGCTCATCGTCACCGAGCTTTTCAATGAGTGTATGTTGCAGAAGCCCAACAAGCATGTCGGACATCTTCGAATCGACATCGCCCGATCCGTTCTCTTTCATCATGTCGCAGATAGCGCTCGCGGCTTCGTTCGTTTGGCGCAGTTTCACCAGCTTGCGCTGGATGTCGTTGTTGTAACGGCGGATGCTGGAAGCACCGATTTCCTTCCCCATTCCGCGAAGATGCTCTTCGATTTCATCATAGGTTTTCCCAGCGGCCAGCAGTTCGGTAACGATCCGCTCCAGGCCGAGTGAGACAACCTTATGATGTTTGCGACGATCAGTAGGCATGGTTCAGAGAATGGGCTTCTCCGGATCAATGCCCGTGGCAACGTCCACGCCTGCAGGAGTGAGCGTGATTTGCTTATCAGGGACGCCGATCAGTTCGACATTAACGATGCGAATCCATCCATGTCCTTCGAAGTATGCTAATTGAACTTCAATCTCGCTAAGTGTAGAACCGAACGTCTCTCCAATCCAACGCAGAGTACTCAGCATTGCTGGGCCGGGGTAAAGTTCCATGCAAGCGCGCAACAGCGCTCCTCGAAGCGCCCGAATCATTTCAGTTTTCATGCGGGACCTGGCGCTCATTCGCTATGCCCCTCCATCTTTGCGACTTTTTCGCGAATGAGAGTTACGTCCCGCTGGACTTCTTTCAATCCGCTCATGAGCGCCATCACGCCCGAGAGCATTTTTTGAATGTCAATGAGGCGATCATCTTGCCGTTCCTGCTTGAGATGAATCGCCTCCATTGATCTCTGCGCCACCGTTTCAACACGCACGAGACTATTGCTCGTATCATCAACCTTGGAACGAAGGGCGCCTACGTCCTTCACAACCTCTGCGGCGAATACCTTGCTCTTATTGAGTTCGGTGCGCATTTCGTTGTGTTCAGACATCATGCCTTTGAGGAAATAGCCGATGATGGGCACAGCCAATCCCAGCAAAGCCATCAGGCCTCTCAACACCCAATCTATCCAAGTTGCGTCTTGCACGTTAACAGTTCCTTAGTGGATGAGTTGCTTCAAGAAGACGAGTGGGGGGTGGACGCGTTGTCGGAATTCTGCGGCGAGTCGCTGGAGTCTTCCTTCACATCCAGTGCAGAGGCCTTCTCGATGATGCGAGCAATGACGGTCTTGTCGAACTTTCCGTCTCCATCAACGGCGTCTTTAAGGCCGCCGAGAACTTCATCAACAAGCGCTCCTGCAGGAGCCAGGGCGGGATTGGCGAGAACCGCGCCCGCAACAACAACGTCGCCCAGGAAGGTTGCTGCGGCAAAAACCTGATCGTTGATGCTGTCGATCTGTTGAAGGCCGTTCGCCATGTCGCGACCGAACTGCTCGATTTGTTCCGCGCCGCGCTGTGTGACATATGGTGCGGCTGCGCGACCGCGATTCTTTTCGTTGTATTCATCAAAGCCCATGATCGTTAAGCCTTTGTCGGATTAGGTGAGGGTTGCCGGTTATTGGGCGGAAAGATCGCTAAAGTCGAGTTTCGCCGATGCCGCCTTTTTCTGTGCCTCTTCCCAGGCGGTCTGTTCCACGTCGCGACTCTTCGCAGAGAGGTCGAGCGCACCAAGGACGGAATTGCGACGCGTGCGCAAAGCTTCAACTTCGGATTGCCAGGTGTTTTCGTAGGAGTCCTTCGACTTGAAGAAGAAGTCGCGCTTCGAAAGCTTGTTTGCCTGGACGTTATTCCAGTCGTCTTCGTAGGCATCCCAGAATTCCGACTCCAGACGGCGATCTTCATTCGTGATGTCGGCCTCGCTCGGAACACCCTTTGCTGCGATGTCTTCCTTCAGGTGCCGAAGTTCCGCAGCTTCCAGGGCGGATTGCTTGGATTGCGCAATTGCCATGTCGTTGGGGAATGCGGCGCATCCCGCCAACGCAACGGCGCAAGCGATAACTCCGAGGAATGAGATTCGTTTACTCATTTTGTGACCACCTCCGTGGGAGTGATTTCTTTCACAGCCTTCTGGACGACCTTGTGAACGAGGTCAGCCTGGCCGCGGGCTTTGCTCTCAAGGGCCACTTTGTTTTTCATGACTTCACTGATCGTGGGCGGCGCGCCTTCAATCGTCTGAATCAACACGTCCGAAACGCGGCGATAGTCGCTGGCACGGATTGCCTGCCAGATCGCAATGACGACAGGCAGAAGGTAGATCGCCAGCATGATGAGATCATAAAGCGAGATTTCCAAAGGTGACTCCTTTCGTAGAGTGGAAGAGAATTAAGTAGGTCTGCGGTCGAAATGGCAGCACTACTGCAACAACATCTGTGGTGGTATATACAAGCGCGGGAGAGATAATTTTCCCCCCGCGTCAACTGTCCGGCTGCAGGCAGAAAGCATCTGAGCGGTTCGGCAGGTGTCGCTTTCTACTTTCACACAGAGGGTTTTTCGTTAGCGGCATCAACGGGCGTGAAATCCAGGTAGTACTTCTTGTTCACCAAAAAACTGGCGATGGCATCCGGATTCGTTACAGCGATCTTCACGTTCCCGCTCGGCGTCCACTTATGGTAGCGCTGATTCTCGGGAATCTCATCGGCGCACACGGCTTCGAACTCGATTTCCGTCGAGTAGGCGGTTTCCTTTTTGGAAACGCACTTGAACTTCGCCTTCACTGCCATGGCTTATCCTTTCAGGTAGAGTTGGTGCCGTTTTGAAAATTTGGGGCTGCGCATTTGCGATGCTTGCAACGCATCTGCGGTGTTTCTGCACTTAGCAAGCATTCGTGCAGGATTTCGCCCCCTCTTGAACAGGGTATCTTAGCTGGGTGGGTCTTGCGGCGCGTCGTTGTTCTCGCCGCCTCCCTCGTCCTCTTCGTCGTCTTCAACGGGCGGCGGTGGATCTACGATCATGGAGATTTCGAGCATTTGCTCCGAGGCCGCTTCGAGTACCTCTGTCGCATAGCTGACAAGGACTTCATGCACTGCAGCCTTCACCATTTCGAAGGAAGCACCGCCTTGTTCCAGTTCAGCCTGGTCATCCTGCGAAACACCGATGGATGCCCAGGAAGCGGAAGGATCGCCGAGCACGCGGAATAGTTCGCGGAGCGCCAGATCCACTTGTTTGCGCGCAAGGTTGCGTTCGACGTAGATGCGGATGACTCCCGCGAGTGCGAGGTTGATTCCAGGAGGACGGGCGGAAGCAGCTTCGACGAAGAAGTCGCGCTGCACGCTGTAAAGTAGCCGGGCCGCTGCCGCGATGCGCACCGCAATGCCGATATAGTCACGCGTCAAACGGTCTGTGATGGTTGGAGGCGTCATGCCTGGCTCCTGAGAATGAGATAGTCGGCAATCGCGCCGATGACGTTAATGCCCGTGGCCACTTCCGTGTGGTTGAACGTGGCGGCCAGATTGACCTCGCCGATCAATCCGCTCTTGAAGACATCGAAGCCGCCGATTGAAATGCGCATCGCCGCCGCCAGCTTCTCCACGTCGGAAACTTCTGCGGGCATGGGATAGTACTTCTCAAAGCGCGCGCCCTGGGAAATGTTCGCGCGGAATTCTCCCTTGCGCGCCACGCGACGAATCGCCGCCACAACTTTCCCGCCGACAACAGTGAAGCGGTAATCTTCGTCACCGTTTGGCACGTACTCTTGGGCGATGTTGCAACGATTCGCTTTCGCGGCATCGAATTCCTCACGATCACGAACCAGGCGAATGTGGCGGCCATTGCTTCCAGAGTCAGGCTTGGCAACGAAAGGGAGGCCAAGAAGAGCTTCCAAGCGCGCGAAGTCATCCAGGCGCTCTGTGAGCAGGAACCGGAATCCATGATCGCGCTGGAACTGATGGAACAGCATCTTGGATCGTGCGAAGATGCGCGTGTCGGGGTCGGGAAACTTTTCTTCGCCGATGGCAAATTCCCAACGGTGGAAGTCCGGAACAAAATCGACGCGCAGTCTCACGCCGCGCTTCGCAAACTCCGATTCCAGGCGCTTCGGAAATTCACCAAGCTGATCGTACAGGGCGCGCGACGTGCGAAACTTGATCGCCTTCATTCCTCTGCGCCCTCCATGTGAACGATGATTCCATTCACAACCTGGACGGTCACCGTTTCCAAGGTGATGGGGTCCATCAGGTTGAAAGTGCCGTTCGCATAGGTCGTTGCATCGTCCGTGACCAAAGCGTTTACTGCAGGGTCGTAGCGCACCACGGGTTGATTGCCAGGCGCGACCGAAGCCATCGAGCAGTAGATTGTTCCAAATGGAAGGGAACTCGTGCCAAGTGTGACCGTTCCGGCAAGCGTTGGAGTGAATGCCTGCGACGTCATGACAACGCCATACGGTCCCTGAAACCAAACGCCGCCCGACGATGAAACCGCGAAGCCATTGTTGTTGCAGTTCGTCGCGAAGACTGCGTCGGCAACATTCAACTCGTAGCCCGTCATTCCGGTCAAAGAACCAGCGGTGGCAGGAACTACAAACGCCCAGGCGGATGTATGATTCGCCGAGTCGAACACGGTGCCTTCGATCTGGCGTATTTCGAGGATAACGGAGGTGGGGCTTGTGAGATAGATTTCCACCGCCGCCGCCGTTTCGCCCGAATTCGGTTTCAGAATCCGCATCGACGTGAAAACAGAATTCGTTGCCGAGCAGGTGTGCGTCAGTATGGTGATTTGCGCGCGTCCCGTTTCACTGGCGGAAACCGCGAACAGAAGTCGTCCGCGCACGGAACTTGGCAAAGTGTAAGCGACTTCGAAAAGGCCGTGCACCGGCGTTGGAGAGGGACTGACGGTCAGGATTCGATTCCATCCTGTTGCCAGGCTAAGCGATCCGCCTGAACCGTAGCGTTGACCTCGCACAAATGAACCGCGCTGTGCCTGAACCTTGTTCAGTGCAACCATCGATCCTTCCGCGTCCTGATACATGTTCGCGGGAAGAACGAACATGCCGCCATCCGGATCGAATCGCAGAAGTGAATTCTCGCTCGGATCGACATCGCCCAGACGGATGAAGTTCCCACCGCCCGCACCAAGCCATTGCATGATGGCTTTCACGTCATCCTGAAAGGCATTCAGAACATCCGCGCGAACCACCGATCCAATGCCGACGTACGTGAAAAGCATGTTCTTCGAGTAGTCGTTGGGATGAAACTCGACCGCTGCGTCTTTGTCGCGCAGGGCATACGTGCCAGGAGTGATGGAGGAACCCCACGGAACGCGCTTCCTCTCCTCGCTGGTCGATTGGACGCGGACAACTACAGCATCACCTTCGCGAGGCTTCTGCAGAAGATGCGTGCGAAATGGAGAAACAGCGGGAACCTTCACCACTTCATCAGTGACGCGAGTTCCCGCATTGGATGGTACCCATGTCGGGTAATTGGGGATGCTTTCAGGATACGACGAGGCCATTCTCGTCACGTCACCGTGGGAGTAACAACCGCGCCGTCGAGCTTGCGGAATTTCAGGATGCCAGGCGAGCCGCCGCTCTTGTCGATGTAGAAAGTGCCGAACGGAATGTTGCCTGCCTGTGCCGCATCGAGCAGAACGTACGGCATGCCAAAGCTGTTCGGCCAAAGTATGCCAAGTTGCTGCTGCACATCGGCGGGAACTTCATTGTAGGAAATCGGATAGGTTCGCCAGATAAACAATTCGCGCAAATCGGTAAGGTCGGTGTTGATGACCGTCGTAGCACCCGCGCGAACCTTCACAACCGAAATCGGAATCTGACCTGCGGGAAGATACTGGTAGGCAGTAGCGCGGTTGATGTTCACGCCGGAGACTTGCGGAAATCCCGCGCCTGCAGTTCCCTGCGCAACAAGCAAGTCGAAGTCGTCATACTTCAGTTGGTAGTCGGTTACGTTGGAGACATTGCCCTGCGCATCAACTACCTGCCGCGTGATATTGTTCGCGCCCACAAACTTGGGGACGGCGTAGATGACATCGTAGCGGTCGAGCGTTGGATGCGATGCCGCAAGCGTGACGGTTTTGCCTCCGGTGGCCGCGAAGACGTGATACCAGGAACCTGCGTGGGCGTCGCCATCATTCATCCATCCCGCCCCTTCACTCATCTGGACCTGCATCGATGCCGGGCTTTTCGGAACGATCATCAGTTCCGAATGCCGGAAGAAGCAACGCTTCGAGGAATACTGCTGCGGGTTGGCTGATGGGTTTGGATCGCCCATGACTGAGCAGATAAAGATTTCCACGCCCTTCGCGACACCCATTTTGATCGCATCGAAAACTTCTGACTGAAGCGCCAGGGAGTATTGCGTGAAATTGTAGTTACGTCCGACGACTGGCATTTTGCCTTATCCTTTGATCCAGATTTGAACTTCGACCCCAGCTGCGCGCACTTGCTCAACTGCTTCGCGAATTGCGCGGTACCTTGGAAGGTTCGGTGCGACGCCGCCCCAAAATGAAAGTGACCATCGCCCGCTGTTCCAGAATGTCCTAACATAGAGAAGTTGAGGAGGAACCACTACTACTGCGACAGCAAAAGGGTTCACCAATTCACGCTCGCCGCGTAGTTGATTTGCGTTCGTCCACGTTCCCGCTCCCCAGAATCCGATGCGCCAGAACCACGATTTCTTCGGCTGGGCAAGTGTATCAGGGAATGTGTTACATCCCCACAGTCCGCCCCGCCCCCAAGCGCGAAGGCGATTGTTCGCGAGAACTCCATCGGTCCATGCCATGAACCGGTACCGCAGAGTGAACACGTCGATGGAAAGGTCGGGCGCGACACGCGTGCTCGCGTAGAAAGTGCCATCCCAATAGCAACGCGAGTAACCAGAAGGAAGGCCCGGCTTCATAACATCGTAGACGGCGGCAAAAATCGCGCGCTCAGTTGCAACCTCGGGAAAATTGCGGATGCGAACGCGCAGTGCATCGTCGCTCTCCTGGTGGCGGCGGTATAGCCCGCGATCCAGCGCGTGAAGTTCCAGCCAGTCGCCGTGTGCATCAAGGATGCGCGTCTCCTGCAAAAGCTTTGCAAGCCACTGGTAGTATTCTTCAAAACGGTCGGAAACCGTTCCGTAGATCGGGTCTTTGTTCGTTACTTCATCCGCGAGATAGTCCTCTTCGAACACGTACTCATCGAAGGTTATCCCATCGAAGGGAATGGCTCCGACGTTCTTCGGATAGCGCGATAGGTTGCGAAAGACCCACGATGGCAGACGACGATGCCAGTCCGCATAAAGGTCGGAGGAAGTCGGAAGCGCCTGCGGCATGATCAGCCCACCGTCACGTCTTCAGGCCGCGTGCGAAGAAGCTGATAGCCAAGCGGTTGAATATCCGTAAGCGGTTGCGTGATTTGCGCGTCGGCAATTTCACGGTCGTTTGTAGCGATTGCCGCCGCGACGAGGCGCGACACCTGAAGCGGCTCGCCGATTTGCAGGGCGTTCACTGTCGCCTGAATTGATTCGGCCACCCGCGTGAGCAGGGAATCGCTCGCGCCAGGGCGAAGCGTAAGCTTCACGCGAACTTGCTGATAGATGACCGTGCCAGGCTGCACATTGACGACGATGCCAGCGGCGCGACCATCGCGGTCCACGGAGTGCTTGACCAGGTCGAGCATCAACTGGTTCCAGCCATCCTGCGCGTCAGTTACGAAAAGCGTGATATAGCCACCGCGATGGGGACGCGCGTTGCTTTCGTCCAATGTCGCGCGGCGAACTTCGGAAACAGACAATGCCTGGTAACGGATGGCACTCGCTGTGGCGCGGCGAAGGGAACGCCACCAGGCGGCGCAACGTCGCCGGAACTCATCGTCGGTTTCGGCAGGGTTCCCACCGGCAAGTGGTTGCTGGTTGAACAGATCCACCGGCTCACCGCGCATCCACGTCGGATCGGCGGCGAGAAACTTCTGATTCGCGGCGCGGTTCGTTTCGATTCCGGTCGCGACAGCGCGCACGGGAATCCGCGCGACCTGGCCGACAACATCAACGCGGCGCTGGGAAAGATACTGCGCGCCGGTCAAATCGACAAACATTGAGCCTTCTGGAACGGATAAGAAGTTCGTGACCTGGACGCGGTTGAGAACGATTTCCCCGAGCGCACCCGATGCCTTGTGGCGCTGCAGGTCCAGATGGTCATTTGCCAGGATGTCCAGGTCATCGCCCTTGGCGCTCCGGAAGAACGTCTTCATCACTTCACGGAGCGCGAAGCGCTGTGCGTCGCGCTTTGCCATGCTGACCACGCCGCCGATGGTATTCACCATTGTTCCAGGTCGCTTGGCATCGAACTTCGGAACGCGGCTTTCAATGTCGGCGATGACAAGGTCCACGTCTTCTTCGTAGGTGCGTAAAAGTTTGAGGTCCATCGCGTCGCGTCCTATTGAGGAATCTGATAAGTGGCGGTGAGAGTGCCGAATTCCGTGCGAAGCTGGAGAGCGATCGTCAGCTGCTCACCAACTGCGGAAACAGACACGCTGATGACTTCGACAACACCTTCCAGCGTTGCGAGTCCCGCGCGAATGTGGTTCTGCAATTCAACGACGAGGGCGCGCGTGATGGGCAGATTCTGAAAGCGTTTGATGCCTGCGCCCCACGTAGGCGCCCACGGCAGGCAGGCGTTCATTCGGTCACCTGCTGGCGGATCGTATTCGCTCGCGCGGTCGTCGTCGGTTTTGTAGAGCCGCCGCAGTTCCATCTCTTCGTCTGTGATGCCGGGAACTTCTTCGGCAGGCGACGTGAGCAACCATCGCAGGAGAAGGTCGCGGAACGATGCGAGCTCTTCCACCCACGCGAGGTCGCCGCCCGGTGCGATCTGCCAGTCGAATTCTTTGAAGGCGATGTCGTGGAGTTTTGTCATTGGGCGCGGAAAACCTGTGTGAGGCAGTCCTCTTCTTCCGAGTCTTGCAGCTCTTCGCTTTGATCGACATCTGGATGCGTGTGATTCTTGACCAATTCATAGAACGTCGAATTGCACAGCTGCTGCCCAACGCCAGCGAGTACGGCTTGGATGAGGAATGATTCGAACGTGATGCCCGTCCCGGACATCAGGGTCATCGGCCCAATCGAATTAATCGTGAGGACACCGCCCACGGTCATCAGGCGCAGACCGCCCGCCGCTTCGATGTGAGCGCCGCCAACATTCACGTCTTTGACGGCTCCAACGGTTTCGACCTGGCTGCCGCCGATGGCCTTCGTCTCACTGCCGCCCACGGTGACTTCGCGCATCGCGCCAACGGTTGTGGATTCATTCACTCCGACCGTTGTCGATTTGCTGATGCCTACTTCCGTTGAATCGCTCAGGAGAATTCTCGCGTCACGCGTTTCTGTCACGAAGGAGCTTTGCTTGCCGCCGACAACTTCGGTGTCATCCACCCCCACAACGCGCTGGTCGTTTAGTCCAATAAGCGTGTCGCGGTTCATATCCACCGTGCGCATTTCATTCTGGTCGATTTCGAGAGAGACATTGCCGCGAATGTGCATGCGGACGTTTTCTCCTGGACGGCCTTCGACCAGGATAAGCCCTTCCGCTGTTCCCTTCGGAAGTTTATCGACGCCGTTAAACAACCCCCACATCGCAATGCCAAGATTGATGTCCCCTTGCGGGAACATCGCGACGACCTCGTCACCTTCTTTCGGCAGGACGGTCATGCCGAAGCCGCCGCCCGTTTCAGCCGTCCCGCCGCCGACATACGGCATGAACAGACGCAGATCGACAACTGTTCCCAAAGGCTGAATCGTACAGTTGAGAATGATCGCGTTGGCGGACGACAAAATCCTCACGCCGCCTTTGTTGACGGTCGCTATGGCAACGTGCGTTGTGGGGGGTGAATCATTCAACGGTGAAGCCGTTCCTTACTTCTTGGACTTGTTCGTCTTCTTCTTCGGCTTCGGGTCCTTCGCCTTTTTCTTGTTCGAAGTGTCATGATGGCCGTGCGGCAGCGGCTTCGTGTCGTGATGCGCGTGCGCGTCTTCCGCGTGCTTGTCCTTCTTTGTCCTCTTTCCCATGCGGGAGTCTCCTGCTGTGATTTGGTCGCCATTCGGCGCGCGTATATACGAGCGCTACTTCCTTAAAGAGTCCCGCACTACTGAAACACTATTGTGCCTGAATGTAACTCGCCGCTTTGACGCGAAGCTGGTAGCCCTTCTGCTCGTCAAACGAGTGCTCGGCTGTATCGACCTGGTAGAGTGCCGTGATGTCTTGATAAGCGCCCGCAATCGCGGCGGCGACTCCTGGGCGATAACCTTGCCCGAGAAGATAGCGTGTCGCTTCGCCAAGCGTTTTGCCGTAGAGGAATTGCTCTTCCGCGCGCGTAAAGAGTACCTGGATCGGCATCCCGGCTCTGAGTTGCAGCAACTCCTCGTTATCGATGCCCTTCATTTCCGCCGTTGTGAAATCCAGGCAGATGTCCTGCGACTGGCGGCGCACCCAGATGCAACGCGCCGCGCGTTCAAGGGCGGCCACATCTTTCACGTTGCTGAGGCAGTACAGGTTCGCGTCGGGTGGTTTTGGCTTCCCGTCGCCTTGAACTTCCGGCTTCATCTCTTTCGGCCACGTTGCGGAGATCGTCTTGCGCTCAACGGGATTCCAGGAACGAACCGTGATGGGCGCGGCCTTGGCCCAGCCGACCTGTCGCTTGACGCCAATTTCCTTCAAGTTCTGACCGTAGATGAACTTCGGCCCCTTGATACCGATGAGTGCCTGGCTTTCGGCAATGACGACCGTGTCCTGCTCAACCCAGCAGATCCACCCCACCTCAATGCAAAGATGCGTGATGACTTCCCATGCGCTCTGCGTCGTCTCGCCGCTGTGTTTCTGACCGCCAATGTCGCCTTTGAAGTCGGCAATCACGATAGAACCATCAACGCCGCGCGCTTCGACTTTCATGGGCGCTGTGGATGGATGTTCCTGGAGAATGGCTTGAATGACTTCAATGAGCGGCTTGGTGACATCGACCTGCTGGCCGGAGAATGGCCGACCGTGAATGAGCGCTGTTTGATCGCGCGCATCGAACTTGATGGTGGAGTCATCGTCCTGCTGCCAGTCGCCTTCGTCCACGTAGCCGGTGAACAGGAGCGTCTTCTTCGACAGCTTTAGCTTTTCGTCCACGCTTCCAACTGCACCCATGTGGATCTGCATGGTAACTGCTTTGGCAATCCGCGGATCGAAGGGAAAGCGCGCGAAATCAATCGTTGCAAATGCCTCGTCGGCTTCGTGGTAGGAATTGCACTTCACGCGAAGGCGCTGTGGAACGACATCAACCATGTAGTCGCCTTGAAGCACTCCGTTAGACGCTGCAGCAGCATTCACCACAGAACCGGCGGCTTGTGCGAACTTCTCCCAGCCAGGCGGAAGCAACGCTGCAACAAGCGCGTCGACCCTGCGGTCGAGTTGAAAAAGAAAACGGATAACTGCGCGCGGGTAGTAGACGGCCATGTTAGTCCAGCATCAGGCGAAGTGCGTCGAGCGACGACGCCACCTGATTGAGAAGTTCTATCTGCGTGAGCTGGTCGAGCAGGCCGAGGCCCGTCCCGTCCCACGCATCAAGTCCCTGGCGAAGGCGGTTCGCGAGAATCCATCCCGTGCGAATTCCGAACTGCGTGGCATCGTCGATGTTGAGAACATCTTCATTGCCGGCCAGTATCAGGATCGAGCGCAGGCGTTTCTGCAATTCCTCATACTGGATGCGCCATTCAAGCCAAGGATCGAGAATCAACTCGACGGGCGTGATGGTCTGGTACTGTTCGATGTCCTCTTCCGTGACCAGGCTACCAGGCGGCGGCGCTGCGATCTCATCGACGAACGTGTTGTAGAGAAGCTGCAAGTCGTCGAGTTTCTTCCGGTATGCCGCGACAAAGACCGTCTTGATTTGAACATCGAAGACATTTGGCGGAGTGTTCAGCGGATACTTGGCTACTTCGATTTCAATTTCGTATTTCACTTCCTGTTCACGCCGCTCGCGAAATTCGGCACGAGTGATGACGCCCTCCACCATCAGATTGCGGTAGCTCATCCTTATGCGGCGGGCGCGCAGATACAGACTGCGCAAAGCGGTACGCATGGAATCCGCAAATCCCGACACGTTTGTTTCCCAGTCGGAGAGAAGTCCCTTTAGGACGATGGGCCTTGGATCATTCGCGACGACGTGGATAGTCGCTTCCTCATTGCCGGGATAGACGTGGCGCGATGTAACCCGCGCCAACCTCTCCACGAGTTCACCTTCCGGCATCGATGTGTTCTCCAGTTCGATGCGAAGTGGAATCGGTCCGACCAATTCTTGAAGAATGACTGTGAAGTCCGACAAAAGAAAACCCCGCCGTGGGAATGGCGGGGAGGATCAGCGAAGGCGCGATGAAAGCGGAAGCACTACTGCAACATCAAGGAAGGTAGCCCATTTCAAAAAGCCAGGCGTCAGGAGCGAAGATGTAGAAGGGTTCCATGTCGGCCCAATCCTTTACTTCTTTTTCAGCAGCGCCCGCGAGTTCGGCAAAGCGTTCCTTTGTCAACTCACCGGCGCGGCTTAGGTCTCCGACTTCGCGAAGAATCTTTTGGTAGGTGGTTTGCGGTATCATTTCTGGACACCCATCACTTTCAACGAACGCTGAATCATGTCGTAGCCCAACGGATCGATTTTCCGCAAGGATTCTTTACGCATAAACCACGCCGTCAGGGACTCCGCGAAGTATTCCTCTTCATTTGCAAGTGCCCTCCTGGTCAATGCTGTGCCGGTGTTTGAGAATGCTTCCGCCAGAATCAGTGTCTGCTCGCGCGAACCAGCCGTGGCGCGCAAGTGGTGCGCGAACTCATGGAGCAAGACAGCCTGGCGGGCTTCAATCGCGCTCCGAGCCGCAGACGATACGGTTGACGTTTGCAGCGGCCTCCACGGTTCGCCGTGCGGAACAGCTTTGATGATTCTGATGGCGGCTGTGCCTGGACGATAGACGCCCGCGATGACGGAGCCGCGCGACTTCGCCGCGCCAATTTGCTCCACGAAAGAAATTTCCCCGAGCGGATGCGCCCGCAGGAAGGTGAGCAGCTTCTTCTCGCGAAGCACGTCAACGGTGGCCGCCGCGATGGGACGCGAGACAACACCGGCATTCAACTGCGCGATGTGGATTCCCTCAAGAACCTGCGCGGACCTTGCAACCGGCTTGCTTGCCGACTTCGCCTCGCCGGTTCCTTCCGGCAGCCGCTTCTTTTTCTCTCCCTGCAACGCGGCCTTCTTCTCAGCTGCATCGCGGAAGCCCTCGGCCTTCTTCTGCTCCGCCGCGACCGCCTTCTGTTCCCACTCGCTATCGTAGAACATCACGATGCGCGCGCGATCATTCGGGCGATTTGGAGGATGCTGGAACCATCGACCGCGTTTGGGGTCATAGAATGGTTCATCAACATCCTTCACCAGGTTGCCGGGCTCCGCGATAATGGCAAGCGAGTCCAAGCCCGTTCGCGCATCAATGACGTTCACCAGGCGCTTGCGCGGTTTGATCTTGGCGGTTTTCTCCGCCGCCTGCATTCTCTCAAAGGTTCGCTCGTTGTAGTGATGAGCGATTTCCGTCCGCACGAGACGCTGTGCATCCGAGCGCCTTCCTTCAAGAGGGCCATCCTTCGCGGATAGCTTCGCGATCACTTCGGAGATTGGCGTCTGCTGCGCCATTTCAACGGAGAGAATGCCGCGCACCTGGTTGATGGCGCGCGTCGTCCATTCCTGCGTGAGTGATGATGTGCGATCCAGCAGCAGCGAGTTGTCACGCGTGAGGCGTTCAATGCCCTCGGCATCGATGCTTTGCGCCGCGCCGAATTGCTGGCTCGCGATCACGTCCTGTTCCAGCAAATGATTGAGCGACAGCTTGTCGGCCTCGACGGCTCCGGTCGTGACGATGTTGCCGAGCTTCGACTGGATGTCGCGCAGCGCTGCTTCAACCTGCGCAAGGGAACGCTTCATCGCCACGGCGCTGAACGCCTCGCCGCGATTACGCTCATGGAGCTTGGTCAGTTTGTCGCGAAGGCCGTCGCGCGCCTCTTCGAAGACTGGTTTCAGCCGTCGAAGCTGGTCCAGTTCGAGGTTGCCGAGGAGCGCGGTCTGTCTTTGAAGAAGCTGTTCGAGATTCACGCCGCCGTTGTCGGCGACGTGGGCTCGGAAAAACTAGCACTGCTGCGACAACACGTTATTGATGCGTTGCGTTGTACATTCTGCTGTTCATCTCCCTAATGGCAGCATCCCGAGTCTCCGGGTTCAGGAAACGCTTCGTCAGGTCCGGGTCAGTGGAAACGGCCAACCCCGCGTCTTCCGCCTGCTTGCGGCTTGCGGCAATGTCGGCCTGGATCTGAGCGGCGAACTTTTCATTCGCCTCACGGGCGGCTCGCAGCTCCTCGGTGGTTCTTTCGTTCCGGGCAAAAACCGCCCGAAGCTCACTCTTGAATTTCTCCTTTTCGTAAACGCGACCGCTGAAAAAACCAAGAGCCAAGAGCAATACCCCAACACCCGCCAAAGCCAGTTGCTTCTTCATGGTTTCACCGATCCCTGAAAATGGCCTTCAGTCCACCTGACCGCATGACCTGCCGGGCATTAGGCTTAGGTGGCCCGCTCAAGTTGATCAAGGGGCACTTCACTCTTGACCACAAGCCGCGCAACGAGGCGGCTGTAAACATAAATTAACCATTTCTAGCCCTCCGGTGGCACCAATGCCCATTCAACCCAAAAACAAGGGAACCTACGAGTCAGTTCCTATTCTGAACAGCTACGCGGAATTTATGGAAAAGACCGAGGCGGAGATCGCCCGGCTTGAGCACAAAATGGAGCGCCACCTTAAAGGTCTCATTGGAGGCGGCTCGCGGGCCGAGATTTATCGAGCCGCTCAAATTCATGACCTTTTACTCATCTTCAAGGACCGAGTTCAGAAACTGAACAGCGCCGACCTTAGCGAGGCCGCCTACAGATGGGCGCAGCAAGTGACTCGGATGAAAAAAGGCGTCTCTGGCATCAGTGCCGCCATGCTGGCGAAAAGATGCGGCATTAGCCGGTCCGGGATGAGCATGTTCCTTCGCGGAATCGACCCTAACCCCAAATTCCCCATGAAGGAGGCAAAAAAGGAAGAAATAAGGTGCCGTCTCGTTAAACCGTACCTGGAAGCAATGGAGCGTCAGAGAGAGCAGCCCGAAGCTGTGAATTCTAAGTGATCAGATCGACGGCGGGCCGAACCTTGCCGCGACTGCTTCGCAATAGTAGGTGGCTTCCTTCTTTGTCGTCTGGTATTGATGCGTTCGCGGACCCGACGACGACATATTCTACGGTAGCTTCTGCAAACTTCATATAGATGGTTTTGAATTCCGGGTTGATTGGAGCCGCCGCCCAGAAACCAGGCGGCCCCTGCCCGAGCAGCTTGAATGTGTGCTCATCCCTGAACCGAAGAATTGCAGGCGAATTAAACGGAAGCTGTCGGACGTCGGCTGGTTGGCGGCATGCGATCAATGTTCCGTTAGGATAACGCGGACTCATCGATGCACCGCGAACTTCCAGGCAAACAACAGGGCCTGTCGTTAACTTCCAGAAGATGCTGCGCTTCCAGGCGTGCTCGACAATGTCGACCTGCATGGCAACCGTGTGGTCTGCGTAAGTAACTTCGCCAGCATCTACTGCGCCGACTAACGGAAACGTCTGAGCAATCTGTTTGTCCTCATTCCAGTCAGGCAATGCGCGCGCGAAGTTTCCGCCGCGAAGTTTGATCGCAGATTCGAGAACGGAAATGCCCGGTTCGGGATACGCGCGTTTTCCTTCCGCATCATCTGCACCACTCAGATAACGCGAAATCATCGGCCCGCTTACCCCAAGGAGTTTGCCGATCTCTATTCGATTTTTTCCGCGACTTTCCAGATCGCGGATCGTTTCCTGTATGAACTTCAGGGCGTTCAAAGGACTTCTCCGTAACTTAAGTTAACCAGCCCCGCTAAAGCTCCGTCAAGAATCGTAACTAAAGTTACTATTGGCCTTGACTCTTCGTAACTTTAGTTAATGGTCCTCGTGTTTCCACGAACCGGACGCAATCGTTTATGGATGTTGATGTTCTCAAAAGGCTCAGGCGGGTGATTAAGCAGGGAACTCCCCAATCTAGGGTGGCCCGAGAGGCCGACCTTACTCCTGCAGCCATTTCAAAGCTCAGGGCTGGAAAGCACGGCCTAAGACTGACGACTGCAATCCGTTTAGAAAAGGCGCTTTCACGCATCGAAAACGAAAAGCGCGAAGGGAGGACGGCCGCATGATGACGGAAGAGGCTATCGCGAACCTGGTGAAACACGTCGCCAGTCGCATCGGTGCTCACGGGCCGATCCGCTACTCGGTAACATGTGCGCTGAATCCAGGAGTTCCGAAGCGCGCCTTCGCAGAAATCGAAACAGCGGAGCGCCGCGCTGCAATCATCGCGCGCCTTCGCAGCGCTCGAAGCCAAGGCGTTACGTTGGCGGCAATAGAAGAAGCCAGCGGAGTTTCACTCACCTGCCTTAGTCACGTTTCGCGTTTCGTAACGCGACGCCCGGCTTGGCAGATCGTTCTCCGAATTGAAAGCGGCCTAAATAAACTTGGAGTAAGCGCATGATCGGACTTCTGATCTACATCGCATTCATTAAGTTCTGCGGACTTCTCGGCGCGTTGCTCATGCTTTGGGATGACATGGGCAAGCCAGAGCCACGGCGGCTGCAGGTAGGCGGGTGGGGTCACTCGCCAGTCGCCGTGGTTGATCTTCCCGGAAGCCAGAGCGCGGACCAATGACGCTCTTTCTTCTCGGCGGAACTTTCCTCCTCGTCTTGTTTATCGGATTTGTCGTCACGCTCATCGTGTGCGCGCTCGGCGATCTGCAAAGCCAGATCGAGAGACTTGAGCGCAAGCAGATCGCGCTCATGGGCCGCATCGGAGCTTTGGAAGCGAGGGCGCGCACCAAGTGACGACTCGCGAAACATTGGGAGCGGTCGCCGTCCTGGGCGCGGGTGTCACCGGCATCGCCATTGTGCAACTGCTGCGAAACAACGGCATCGATTGCTGCGTCATTGACGGACGTAGCGCGATTGAGTTTAGCAGCGCCTGCAAACGGCTTCGTCGCCTCCACGTTTCCTACTACTTCCACGGGCAAATGCCGACTCGTGCCGGGATCTATGGGGTACAAGTCTTCTGTGGCTTGGGAAGCACAGTGCCGATTGCTTCGGCGAAAACCATCACCGCCGAGGAAGTCACGAAACTTTTCCCCGACTGTCCTTTCACGAAATACCTTCAGCATGTTCTGCGAACACCAGAAGGCAAAGCCGACAGGCCGGGCCGTCGCGTTGAGCGGCGAACTGGAACGCGATTCGGGAGAATTCAACCGACCGCATGAAATTATTAACGATCAAGGACATCGCGGAACTTCGTGGAGTTAGCGTGCGCGCAATTCTGAAACAAATCGAGAAGGGAACGCTGCGGCAACTCCCGCCGTCGTGCAAGGCGGTCACGTCCTTTGGCCGTCCTCCACGTCTCATCGATCCGAAATGCCTGACGGAGGCGGAGCGCGAGCAGCTTGGCATCGTTCTCCAGGAGGAAGTCGCGGCAGCGCCGAAGTACGCGAAACTTCCTCCGCTCGCGAAGAAGCTGGACGAGGCGGGCATCGTTGAGGCGACAGACCGCGTCATCTTCTCCATCCGTGGAATCAGTGACCAGGCGCGCGCCGCGATCCGGCAGCTTGTTCGCAGCCGCCTTTCCATCGTTCGGGAGTTCCTGCAACTCGCCTACACTCGCAATGACGATGTGATGCAGGAGCTTTGCAATCGCTGGGCATGCGGCGAGCCTGCCATTCTCCAGCGCTGGAATTCCGAAGCGAAGCCGACATCGCGCCGCGCGCTTTACCGAATTGCCGCGCGCGTTCAGCAGGGCGATGGCGCCGGATTGCTCGGCCACATTCAGCCAAAGCACGCGCTTCGCCGCTCAACAAGTTTGTCTGACCAGGAAGAGCGCCTTCGCGCCATCCTCACGTCTTACGCGCACACGCTCCCTGTTTCAACTTATGTCACCGTTTTGCACAAGACGGTCTGCAACGAAGCGAATCGCCTCGGCCTCAATGTTCCTTCGCCGAAGTGGACGCGCCGCGTCGTCGCCGACATTCGCCGCGATGCGCTCTTCATGACGGAAGCGCACAAGGGAAAGAAGGGAATGCTTCTCGGCGGACCTTACATCCACGTCGATAAGACGACGATTCTTCCCGGCTCGCAGTACGTCATGGACAACCGGCAATTCGACTGCGAGGTCATCGCTTCCAACGGCTCGCTTGTTCGTCCCTGGCTGACCCGCGTCGTCGATCATCGCACCGGCCTTGCAGTCGGCTGGTCGATTCTCGAAAGCCCCGCGAACGGGGACAGCGTCATGGCGACAATCACCGCCGCCATGCTTCCCAAAGTTCGCAACGAATACAACGCCGTTGCCGGTGAAGTCCTGGACATCATTTGCGGCGTTCCCGATTTGTGGATTGTCGATAACGGCAAAGACTTCTGCAACAAACGAATTTCGGGTTTCTCCATCGACCAGGCGCGCGAACTCATCGGCTCCGCGCACGGTGAATTGGGTGATGCGCGTCCGGAGCGCGAGCTTGTCCTGGGCGTGCTCGATGAAACAGGCGCCCGCGTCCGTCACGCCATTCCCTACAACGCGAAGGCGAAGATCGTAGAGCGCACGTTCCGCGACATATCGCGCGGCTTTGACATGCTTGTCCCTGGCTACGTCGGATCGAAGCCGGAAGAGCGGCCAGCGCGGACGGATGAAATGCGCCACCAGCATCAACGCCTGGTGAAGGCGCAATGCACGCGCGCCGAACTTGCGGCGGAAGTCGGCCACCTTCTGATTGAAGACTTCTCCGACAAGTTTGAGGCGTGGAATTGGCAATGGGCCGCGCGCGAAGAATCCCGCGCGCAGGGTTTGCAATTCGACGGTCGTACCTGGTCACCGCTCGCCTTGTGGGGCAAGCTGGCAGCATCGCGCCGCGTTCCAAGCCAGGCAATGCTGGAACGTCTGTCGATGGTTCCTGAAAAGCGCGTCGTGGATCGCGGTGTCATTCGCATCAACCGCCGCGCCTATTGGTCGGAAGAACTTCTCCAATACAGCGGACGTGAGGTCGTCGTCCGCTTCTCGCGCATCAATTCCTCTTCGATTCTCGTCGAACAAATCCTGGGCGAAGGAACGCTGCCCGCCCCACTGCGCATCATGGAAGTGCAGAAGATTTCCGCAGACGCGTCGGCGGAACAAATCGCAGCAGCCATGAACTTGATTCGTGGCGCGAGGCGCGCAGAGTCGGCCCGCATTCGCAACATCAGTTCCGAAATGGTCGGAAGTCCACTCGTGGAAATAGCGGCGCAGGTTTCCCGCCACGGTCGCGAAACAGGTCGCGGGCAAATCATCAGCATCAACGGCCAGCGCGTCACACCGATCATCAGCGTGCGCGATGAAGTCATTCAGACGGAAGGCACGGTCGAGGCCGACACGACCCGCGACATATTCGGACTCAGAAAGCCGAAGCGTGAATTCACATCATGGAGGTGCGAAGAAGCGGCAAGCGCAGATGGTGGATGAAGTGTGCAACCCGCGCGGTTGCGCGGTGATTTCAAAAGTGTGAGGATGCCATGACGGCGACAGCAGAGAAGATCGTAGAAATCGGCAAGGATGCCGAGCGGCAAAATGAAGCCGCGAATCGCGAAGCGGAAGGATTGATTGTCCGTTATCCGGTTCGCGCGGGTGAAGATGATCCTATCGAGTTCTTTCGCACCCTGAATGAAAAGGAAGGCTGGAGCCTGACGGAAGTGGGCCGGGAAGTCGGCTACGACGCGTCGGTTGTTTCGAAGGTCTTTGGCGGAACATACAACGGCGATCTTGAGAAGGTGCAGTTCGCTTTCGGCGATGCGATGAACCGCATTCTTGGTTCAGGGCGCGGCGTACTCATCAGGACGCAAGCTTCGCTCATCATTGAAGAGGCGCTCGCCGATTCAGTTGCCAGCGAATGGTTCACCGTTCTCTACGGTGAAAGCGGCATCGGCAAAACGGACACGCTCCGCCGTTTCCTTCTATCATCGAAGGGACGCAAGAATGCCAGGCGCGCCATCATTCTCACAATCACGCTGACGGCTTCGGCAGGCTCGGTCATGCAGCGTCTCGCGGATCTGTTGGGAGTCGATTCGCGCGGGCAGGTCGAGCGGCTCTTTGACCGGATTGTCCTGCACCTCAAGCATAATCCCACGCTGATCATCGTGGATGAAATGAACAACCTGGAGCGGACGCCATCGAAGGCGGCGCGCATCGTCAACATGCTGCGACAGATTAACGACGAAACGATGGTCGGCCTGGTATTCATCGGGACCGCGTCGCTTCACCAGATGATAGTCGATCCGCGCAACCGTGGATGGGCCGACATGCTTCTCAATCGTATTCGCCTGCAGGAGGAATTGCCAGGTGCGAGCCTGATCGAAGCGCGGGCGCTTCTTATCGCGCATTTCGGCAAGGTAAGCCTGGAAGCCTGGTCTGCATGGGTGAAGGGCTACGAGGACATCATGCGCGCTTCCCAGCGCGAGGTTGACCTGGAGAATGGAAACCTCCGCGCCGTGGGCGTGTTCATCAAGAACGCGCGCTACTTCTTCACTTCGAACCGAATCAAGCAGGGCACCGCACTCAGCGCAAAAATCGTGCGTGGCGTTTGGAACCGTTGCGGACGCCGCCTGCGTGACGAAGCCGCCTAACCACAGACACAGAAGGGAAAGCAATCATGGCACGTAAGAAGGTAACGCCACGCGCGTCGTCCATCAAGTCATGGGACGAAGCCGACGCATCAATGAAGCGCATTGCGGAAATCGAGCGCGCGATTCACGGGAAGGAGTCTTCCATGAACGCGAAGATGGACGCGATGAAGCAGGGCTACGCTGATGAAGTGAAGCCGCTGCAGGAAGAAAAGGAATCCAAGGAGAAAGACCTGGAAGCCTTCTGTCGCGAGCACCGCTCGGAATTTGGAAACGCACGCAGCAAGCAACTCATCTTTGGCAAGTTGTCATTCCGCGATTCCGTAAGCCTCACGATCCACAACGCGGGCAACCCCGTCGCGGCGATCAAGAAAATGCTCGGCGAGAAGGCGTCAATGTATCTGACGACGAAGGAATCTCCGAACAAGGAGGCGCTTGAGCGGCTTCCTGATACCGAACTGGCCCCGCTCGGTTGCAAACGCAGCCGCAAGGAAACCTTCGGCTACGAAATCAATTGGGAAAGTCTGTCATGATCACGGATTTCCCTCCGTCACTTCCACCAGGGAATGCGCCCAGGCCAGCGGCTCCGGTGCTCACGACATCCATCGAGTCGAAGATGGAACGGGCCATCGAGCAGTGCGAAAAGGAAATGGAATCTGGAGCCATCGACATCGTTCGTGGACAGACGGCGATGGAACTCATGGGAAGCGCCAAGCGCCTCATCGAGCGCGCACGGGTTAAAACGATCGCTGTGGATGAAAGGCCCATCGTCTGATGCCAGCTGCGACAATTCCTGACGACGAAGACTTCCTCGAAATCGCCGAGCAGTTGGACAAGGGCGAACGCGAGGTCACCGATTGGGAAGCGGATTTTCTCGATTCAATCCTCCGCATCTACGCGCGGGAAAACCACTCAGTCAGAAACAAGCGGCAACACTGCGCAAGATGCGCGACCGCTACCTTGACCAATAAACTGGAGACGTAAAATGGAAAAGCTGGAAATGGACGAAACATTGAAGCCGTTCCTCGCCTGGTATGACGCCGGCGTAGACGTGATTGAGGCAATAGGCCCGCCCGGCGATTACGGTTACGAGTCGCGCGAAGGCAAGGCTTTGTATCGCATTATCGAAATAGGTGACGTGGTCCACGATGAAGTGTTCGACCAAAGGCAAATGGCGCAAGTCATCGTGTCAGCAACTGAAGCCATCGGCAAGATCACGTGGCCTCGCGATGTAAAGAATCGCCTGCCCGCGTTCCAGCGCGCGTGGGGAAAGTTAAAGGAATGCTCTGACGTTCTCGCCGCAGCGCTCCTGGATTCAAAGCGCCAGAAGGAGCAACTCGCGTCATGAGAAAAACGGCCATTCAGCTAATCGCAGAAGAGCGCGAGCGACAAATCAAGAAGGAAGGCTTCGACGCGGAGCGCGACGACGCATGCGCGCCTGGCGTTTTGATTCGCGCGGGCCTGTGCTATCTCATCCACGGCGCGAACATGCTGCTGATGAACCAGCGCACGAAATCGCGCCCCGTCTCCTGGTGGCCGTTCAGCCCCAAATGGTGGAAGCCGACGTACGACCCGGCGCGATGCCTTGTCAAAGGCGGCGCACTCATCGCCGCAGAACTCGACCGATATCTGCGCCAAGAAGAAGCTCACGCGAAGAAGCGCGTGCGCGGGCTGGTCAATTTCGACACGAAGAAGGGTAGCTGAACATGGCGCACGGGATGCCCACGAAACGCGACGAACGCGCGGAAGTCGAAGCGATCATCGCAGACTTGAAGATCATACAGGAAGAGTACGCGAAAGCGCCGCGCCAGAATTTCGCGCGGGAGATTCGCGGAGTGATGACGGATTATCGCTTCAATCCGAATGAGCAAGGCAATCGCGGTTGGAAGATGTACGACGCCCGCATTTGCAAATGGACTTCACGCAAGCAAGTTATCGAGAACGCGGCGCTTTGGATTTGGAAGCGTTGGCGCGAGGACCGCTCATGAATCAGGCAGACAAAACTCTTATCCTGGCTAAAGCCACCAGTCGCCACTTGGCGGGCGAGAAGCCTTTGCTCGACTGGCAAATCGTCCACGAGGACGAAAACTGCATCGTGTTCGGTTTGGTCTGCGCCAAGCAGATCGAAATTCGCCAGGACAAGAAGACACAGCTTTGCTTCATCGGCGAGCGCGCCTTTGAGGGGATAGGCTTCCAATCCTTCGAACTCTGCCAGTTGTGCGGGGAAGAAATGATGCTGGGCATGGTGCTTCCGCTTCTGGAGCGCCACGTCCTGCCAGTCGCGCAGCGCATCACGAAGGCCGCGCTCGCGATCCTTGTGGCGGAGTCGAGCCAGGCTGGCTTTACCGCACGCGACATTGCCGCGCAGAGAATGATCTTCGCTGAAGTACTTGAGGCGGATGAGAATTCCAATCTGGCGAAGGCCGTGGAGCATGCCACCGAGTTCGTTCTCAACGAAGCGGGAGGCTGAAATGAAAGTGATCTCGCTTTGGGAACCGTGGGCATCGCTCGTCGCAATGGGTGTTAAGATGCACGAAACGCGTCATTGGAAAACGAACTACCGAGGCCCGCTCGTGATTCACGCCGCCAAGCGGAAAGCAGATCGAGCTTCGCTTCTGTTCTTCAGCCGCATCCCGCGCACGGCCACGGTCGCTGCGTTATTTGACCGCGAATTGGCCTATGGCAAGGCCGTGTGCCTCGTCGATCTTGTGGATTGTATTCCCACGGAGAACGTCTCGCCGCATGTCATCGAGAAGGAAGGTTACTTCGGCAACTATTCAAAAGGACGTTTTGCATGGCGGTTCATCAACCTTCGCGAGTTCCGCGATCCTTTCCCGATGGTGGGCCGACAGGCTCTCTTCAGCGCTCCTGATGATCTTCGCGAATACATCGCACGGGGAGAGTTCAAATGAAAAGATCGAAGAAACCGAAGTGCCGTGTGGCAAAGTGCAAGAACATCGGCCTGTCATATCTTCCGGACGCTTTTATGTGCAGCGTGCATTGGGCCAGGCTATCCCATTCTCGCCGCTTAGACATCAACGATGCGCTGGACGATTTGAACCGCGCTATCAGGTTGGCCCTAAGGGAGGCAGAGGATAATGACACCTGACCAAGAGAAATTCCTCCGCGATCTGCTTAAGGATGTCTCGCGCCTCTTCCTCGCGCAGGGCGGCAAGACGGATGCGGACCTGGTCGCGTGGATGGGTGGGCTGCTGAATCGCCACATCATGTCCGCGCGCCCGCAATTTTGGAATGCCTGGTCAGAAATCGAAGCCTCCATCTTCGCGCTCAATTCCGCGAAGGCGCGCCGACTGATCGGCTCCCTCCTGGAAGTGCGGACGCGTCTCGACGGCAAAGGAAGCCGCGACCAGGTCAGCACGCCAAAGCATTTGCTGCGCTCCATCTGGACGACAGTTCGCCAGCAGGCGATCTCCGAAGAGGATCTGCGCAAGGCCGTGCGCAAGCTGACCAACGGCGAAACGGATTCCACAAAGCATCTGCGCCAGGCGGAAGCAACCGACCTCGCGCGGCAACTCGGTGTGCCGGTCAAGGTTCACAAGTTTCAGCAGACAAAGACGGGCGTGAAGTTGGGCAACTAAGCGAGGCGTGAAATGCAGACGGATTTATTCACACAGCCTTTGATCGCAAATCCACCGGCCCCGATCCCGCACGATCTACGAACCGTGCGACACGCCCCACCCGCGACGAAAACAGAGCCGATCCTGTCCGTGGAAAAGAAGCACCGCTGGCAGATCAATACTCCGAAGCCGCTGCTGTATGCGATATGGAAGGAAATGAAGCGGCGGAAAATCCCCTGGTCGCTACTTCGCGACGCGGTCCTTCAGGCGACGAACAAGGAAACCGATTCGGAAGAGAAGCTCCACGAATCAGAAGCACTCGAAATCATGCGGCAACTTGGAATCGCGCCGCGCAAGGTGTAGAAGGGACACGCAAGTGCAGATCGATCAGGCGATAGAGAAAGGGTTGGTTCGGGCGCGCGACAGAGTCGCGGTTCGCGCCGACATGCCTATCCGCCAGCTTGATCTCTTCGGCGTGGATACGGGCAAGCCGCCGCGCGCCAAAAAGGAAAAAATTCGCGTCGTGGAACGATACCCTTCTTCAGTGAAGAAGGAGATTGCCAGGTATCCGAACGCGGTTTGCATTCAGGAACCAGGCGGAGCCTGGCGTTGGTATATTCCAGTTCCAGAAGGCGGCGATCAAACTATCCTCGAAGTGAACGCCCAAGAGATTCTCCGGAAGCGAAAAAACCCCATCGGCGTGACGCAACTTGCGAAATTGATCGGAGTGAGCCGCCACGAGATACATCGTCGCATCGACCGTGGCGAATTCCCCGAGGGCTCCGTACTCTGCTACGGCGGAACGGACGGACCGAAAACCCGGCATCGCAAACTGATCACGCCCGCCGCCGCGCTCGCCTATTACGAGAGCCTTTTGTTCGATCCCCGCGCCTGAAAGACTGTTGCAGGTGTGCTGCACAAGGCATGCCGCGTTCGCATAGACGTTTGGCGCGCGCATGAGCAACGTAACCACATACATCATTCAGCAGCGGTTCCTGGTCGATTCCGGGCAGGCAATTCGGAACACGACCACGATGACTGACGCGCTGCTGAAAACCGCAGCCGCAGAGCAAAGCGTCAAGGCCGGCGCTGTGGGAATGGCGGGCGCGATCCAGAGCGCCGCGAATTCAAGCACGGCATCGGTCGCGGCAATCCCCGCCATGATGCAACGTGCAGGCAGGGAAGCCCGTGATTTCGAAGGAAAGGGTGTCAGCGCCTTCTCGCGCGTCGGATCGGCTGCAGGCCCGCTATTGGCCAAAATAGGCGGCGTGGCGGCGGCATTCTTTGGGCTTCAACAATCGGCCCGCCTCGCCATGAAAGCAGTGGGCGATCAGATCGACGTGGAAACGTCGGCGCTCTCGATGGCGGCACTGATCGACGCGAATTTCAGCATGGCCGGAAAGCAAGGTGGCGAGAAGTTTGCCGCGTCAATGCTCTTGGCACACGGCTACGTTGAAAAGCTGGCGCGAAAGAGCGCTGAACTGCCCGGCGAGTTCAAAGACTTCGTCGGGATCTCGGGAGCGATTGCCGGGCCACTCTTCGCCGCGAATCAGGGACTGGACCAGTTGCTCGCAAAAACCGCCTCGGTGGCGATCATGGCGCAGGTCATTCCAGGAGCGCGGCCCGACGACGTGGGCAACCAGGTCAGCCGCATGCTCCAGGGACAGGCGGGCGCGGACAACCCTGTCGCAATGTTCCTCAAATCGACCAGCATGCTCCGCATGGAATTCGAACAGTTCAATAGGTTGCCGATTGGGGAGCGCGCGCGCGTCACGTTCGAAGCCATTGACAGGCTGGTTGGCAATCCAGCTTTTCAGGCGGCCATTGCGGGCAGTTCCGCCGTTCAATTCTCGACACTCAAAGACAATCTGACGGGCGTTGTGGGATTGCTGGGCTACGCGGGGAACAGAATGAAGACGGGCCTCGTGGCGGAGGCGGCGAATCTCAATGGCTGGTTCGAACGGAATCAGTCGAAGGTTCGCGAGATCGGTGAAGACATTGCCGACTTCATCCTGACGCCAATTCATGCCATTTCGCGCGGTTTGCAATTCGTTCTCGATCATGAGAAGGACATCCTGAAAACCGCCGTCGCGATTGGCGCGGCCACGGCCACATGGAAACTCGCCGCGCTTGCAGGTACCGCTTATGGCGGTGGCGGTGGAATGTACGCGGGCATGATGACGGCCAGCGTGGTCGCCGGTACCGCAATGACTGGCGGCGGCGCATTCCTGGGCAATGCGGCGCGCGTGGGAATATTGGGGCCGTTGCTTCTACTCCCAGGACTTCTTGCAGGGCTTGTGAGTAGAAGTACGGGCAGCGCCATCTTAATGACAGCCTTTGCTCCTATCGTCCCACTGTTCGCGAAACTTGGCGCGGCATTGCCTGTGCTTCTCCCTGGAATACTTCTCATCGTCGCGAGTGTCGCCGCCGTCTACGGCGCATTCATCGTGATCAAAAACAACATCCTCGGCCTCGGCGCTTTCTTCCACAATTCGATGGGGCAGCTTGGGGCTTCATTCACCAGGCTGGGCGGAAGTCTGGGCGGTCTGTTCATGGCGCTCGCGGGGCCGCTTGGCGTTGTCCTGGTTCCGCTGGTTTCGATCCTCGCCATTTGCCTTTCAAAGGTCCTCGACCTGCTGAACGGCGCCATCAACCTCATCGGTGGGGTCATCGCCGCGATCTCCGGCTTTATCGGAAACCTTCTCATGACGGGAAGCCTGAGCAAAGCGTGGGAAGAAGCGAAGTACTCCTATAACAATTTCAGCATGGATAAGGTCGCGGACAAGTTCGCGAAGACGTCGCTGCAGCAGAACATGAATGAGCAAATGGCAGCGGCGGCAGCGATCAACAACATCAACATCTACGGCGACATTAACGTCCAACAGCAATTCGAACGCGGGGAATCGCCGAACAGAATCGCTTTCGCGTGGACGGATGAGATCGCGAAGAGGCGCTCGCGCAGTCCGCAGATTCGACCGCTAAAGGCGAACTGACATGCTTGATCGTGTTGCAGTAGTGCGGGACTTACGGGGTGGCGCGCAGCTTCTCTATACGCGTTCGACGCTTAGTCGTCACACAAATCTCCCAAAGGGAAAAGAACTATGAGTACGAAGAAGTTCGGCATCATCGGGCGCGTTGTCGGCCTGGCAATGTTGATTTGCGCGGGCGCGGCAATGATCGGTGCCCCAACTCCTGCGCGTTCCGAAACCACCGCAACTGCGGACGCATCCACCAGCATCAGCGAAGTCAGCCGTTTCCGCGTCACGCTGCCAGCGGCTCCGGAGGAACCGCAGCCCGAGAAACCCTTTCGTCCTGTTCTGGATAGCAGCGATCTCGTTATCACTGCTGACGCTGTTGTCGCTCCATTTTCGCAGGATCTGGAAGCGAAGAACAAATCCATCCGCGTCGTCGCTCTCCTCATCCCGGCTGATGGCGACATCACCGCCGAAACAATCGCTTCCACCGGAATCAGCGGAGCCTTTGGAGAAGACGGAAAAGCTATCGTCAAGCTGACCGTGACGCCGTCGAGTTCCGTCAGGGAATTCGACCTCGTTTGGGTCGGCGTCAAGTAACTGAACTCTCGCCAATCTCACGGAGCGTATAGACAAACATGACAAACCCGAATCCTGCACCGCCCACGCCGACGCCTTCACCGACGCCGACGCCAACACCTGCCCCGTCCCCGACGCCAACGCCTTCACCCGCGCCAGCGCCAACACCTGCCCCGTCCCCGACGCCAACGCCAACGCCTTCACCCGCGCCTGCCCCGACGCCCGCACCCGCACCCGCGCCCACTCCGACACCGGCACCTGCAGCGAAGCCTGACAAGCGCAGTGCAGATGAGCGCATTGCGGATTTGGAAAGAGGACAGGATAGTCTGAAGTTTGAAACCAGCGCATTTCGCGAGGCCGCCCGCGCAGGTGCGAAAGACCCCGACTACTTCAACTATCTCGCCGGTCGCGCGAAGCAGGAACAGGGCGTGGCCTTCAATCTCACGCAATTCACGGCGCAACTGAAAACGGAGCGCGCCGAACTCTTCGGTGGAACTCCGACCCCTGCCCCGACTCCTGCAAACACCACCGCAGGAAATCCGCCGGCGCAAAACGCCACCAAGAAGGCGCAACTTCAGCAGCAGCTTGAAGATGCGAAGAAGGCGAGGGACATTGGAAAAGTCCTGAAACTCGAAACAGAACTCTCGTTGCTGTAAATTCTCGACGCTTTCACGGCCCTGAAGGAGGCCATAGATGGAACAACCAGCAGTAGACCTGAACTACCTCTACCAGAACAAGCGACGCGATGTTAGCAGCGTCCTTGCACTGGTCACGCAGTCCCAGCCCACGCTTGTTTCAATCATTGAGCGCGCGCCGTATCGCGCCCAGTCTCACAAGTTCGAATGGCCGGAACTCGCGCTCGCCGCAGAATCCACCACGACAACTGCGGACATCACGAACTCCGCTACCACGCTTCCCGTTGTCAGCAACGCGCCTTTCGTCGCGAACACGATCATTCGCTTTGAAGGAAGCGATGAAATCGCGCGCGTCACGAACGCCGATACTGTCAGCATGACCATCGTTCGCGGGTACGGTGGAACAGCCGCCGCGGCTGTCGTTTCCGGCAAGCGGGTCTATGTCGTGTCGAAACCCAAACACGAAGGTTCTGTGCCGCAATTCACGAAGAACGCAACCGCCCCCGCGATGAACTACAACTATACTGAAATCTTCGACTTCGAAGCCGTTGCTTCAAAATCGAAGGAACGGTTGTACGGTGTCAGCGCAGACAGCACTGATCCGGTCGGCGATCTGTTGAACTTCAAGGTTCAGTTGGAAATGGTCGGCGTGAGCCGCCGCATTAACAACTCCTTGATCCACGGTCGTCGTTCTGAACGGACTTCAAGCATCCCCGGAACAATGGGCGGAATTCTCCAGTATCATGTCGGCGGCAACAACGTCGCTGCAGCAGGCGCGCCGGTTTCTCGCAAGATGCTCGGCGATGCCTTCCAAAAGTGCTTCGATGGTGGAGCCACGCAGCTGGATACGATTCTCTGTGGTGCTGCACAAGCGAGAAACATTTCCGCTCTCTATGCCGGCAAGCTTATGATCTTGCGCGAGGATACGACACTCGGAAATCGTATTTTGCGTGTTCAGCCGGACATGCCGATTGAAGGATACGTTTCTACCATCGTGGTCGATCCGAACTATCCACCGGACAAAATCTCGATCTTCGCGAAGGGTAATATCAAGCTCGTCGATCAGCGTCCAATGACTGATGAGGACTCTGCGCCGAAGGCGGCGGATTTCGTTTCGCGTCGCGGTGTTGCCGAAATGACCGCCGAGTTCAATTCGTTCGGTGAGACCTCCTGCCTCATCAGCGACCTGGATACGACAATCGTCGATCCGGATGCGGAATAAGTAGAAGCGTAACTTCAACTCTTCGCCGCTGACAACAGCGGCGGGGCATCCCTCCCACCAGCAGCGGCAACCGGGCCTCACACTCCCGGTTGCCGCTCGAAATTTTGAAGGCGGCAAATCGTGGCGCGATCATCCGAAGAAATCCAAATCGAACTCGACCAGGTTGTCGTCAACCTTCGTGAACTGCTCGACATGCCTACGTCCTACACAATTCACGGCCAGACGATTAACAACACTGATCGAATCGAATGGCTTCGGCGTCGGAAGATTCAGTTGGAGGCCGAGCTTGCTGGAACCAGCGCAATGCAAGGTCCAGATTTAGTCGTATAGGGGTTTGTTGTGCCGCTGAATACTTCACTCATGGAAAAGCAGGTCCACAAGGCGCAGATGTCTCTGCTGCCTATTGCGGCCAACTCGTATCTTTTTCGTTCGCTTACGACAGTTCGCAGCGAGATGGGTGAGGCTGCGACGCCGCCGGTCGTCACATCATGGCCGCTTCGCAGCTACTTCATTCGTTTGAAGAATGAGACAGGCTCCTGGACGAATGGCGGAATTCAAACTCGCTCCCGCGCGGAAATCCTCATCGCATCTGGCAATCCTGCTACCGTCGTTGTTGCTTGGAATCGCTCGCAGTTTTGGGGCAGGACCGCGTGGGGAACTTCATCACGCGAGGATCTGCGGCCCGTGGCCGGTGACATGTTCCAGGAAGGTGACGTGCGTTCAAAAATCGTCGCTGTCAAATACCAAGGGATTGAAGGCAATGAGTGCTGGCTTGTGGAGGTCGAAAGAACGTGAGCGACCTACGCAAAGGGTGGAAGGTCCAAGACGCTTCTAACGCGCAGAAGGATCGCGCCGAATCAGAAAAGAAGGATGCCGCGCGCAAGGCGAGAATTGAGCGCGCGAAATCGTCTCCGGAATTCTTCTGCGAATACTATCTCCGTCAATTCTTCAGTCATCCAGAGACGGGGAAGTTTACCGGCCTGGCCGACTGGCAGGAGCGCACACACAAACTTGCCAAGACAGAACCGCAGGTTGCGGTCGCAGCGCCGCGCGGTCATGGCAAGACGACTTTTGTCAGCTTCGCCCTTACGCTTCGCGACCTTCTTATTGGCGAGAGCCTCTTCACCATCTACATCGGCCCAACACATAAGGCCGCTGCAGATCGCATTGAAGAAATCCGCCAGGAACTCGAAAACAATGAGCGTATTCGGGAAGACTTCGGCGACTTGCTCACGGGCGAGGGGGTGGATGGTGCGCCCAGGCAGCCGCGTGGCCAGCGTCACGACGATCTTTCCCTTGCAAATGGATCGCGCATTCTCGCGCGCGGCTGTGGCCAAAGCTTGCGTGGTGCGAAGCACAAAGACAAACGCCCCGACCGCATCATCCTGGACGATGTTGACAAGGATGAGGAAGCGGCCAGCAAGGATCGCGTCGATAAGAGAATCCGCTGGTTTAAGCGCGTGGTCCTCGGCCTGCAGGGCGCAGCTGGCATGCGTGTGTTCGTCGTCGGCAATATCATCGCGCGCTACACTCTGCTCACCGAATGCCTAAAGATGAAGGGCTTCGCATCGCTCGTCTTCCGCGCGGTCCTGGAAGACGGCACACCGTTGATGCCGGAAATGTGGACGCTGGAGAAGCTGTCCTCCATCCGTGAGCAAATCGGAACCGATGCATTTGAAACCGAATATCAGAACAACCCGCCTTCGGAATCATCCCGTCCATTTCGCGAGGAATGGCTGAGGAGGCGTTGGACGCGTGAGCAACTGGCACAGACAGCCTTTCGCGTAATTGCCGCACTCGACCTGTCGAAGGGAAAGTCTGAGCGGAGCGACTTCCAGGCAATGGTCGCAATCGTTCGCGACGACAAAGGAACAATCTACATTCTCAAAGCCGACATCAATCGTCGCACGCGCACTGAACTTGGGAACCGGCTTTTTACTTTCAGCGATGCGATAGGCTTCGAATCCATCGTTAGCTTTGTCATCGAGATAAACGGCTTCCAGGAATGGTTCAGTGATGAAGTAAAGGAACGTAGCGCTTCGGAAGGTAAAGAGCTGCCCATTTTCCCGGTCGAGAACAGACTGGCGAAGTATGATCGCATTTCGAAGGTCGCCCCAATAGCCGAAGGCGGACGATTGCTTTTCCCTCCGGAAGACGAAGAGGACGAAAGTATCAAATTGCTGCGTCGGCAGCTTGAGGAGTTCCCAGACGGACGCCACGATGACGGACCCGACGCACTGGCGATGGCAGTGGAAGAAAGCGCTCGATTGGTGCGCGGCAGCGGCGCCATTGTTCTCAACATCACACCACACGACCGTGAAGGCAGCACATTCTATTTCAAGCCGCCAGTCATGGCCGCTACGGAGCAATAATCAGTGGACTTTAGAGACGCAGCGCCTCCGGAAGATCCCGTAAAGAGGGCAGAGTACTTCGAGAAGTATTTTCGAGGTAGGCAGTATCGTGGACTGACTTCGTTCATGAATGAAAGGGACGATCAGAAGAACTTTATCCCGACGCGCAACCGAGCGCCGAACGTCCGCTACAACCTGTGCCGGGCGATCCCGAATCGCATCGTTGGGTTTCTCTTTGGAGCCGGTACATTTCCGACATTCACCACTTCCGCAGAGGGCGCATCCGCCGCGATTGAATGGCTCAGGGATTATGTCATGCGCGCGCGATTTCCCAATGCGCTGCGAAAGGCATGTGTGCAGGGAAGCGCTGCGGTTGTCTTTGGCTTTCGCCGTGGGAAGTTAAAGGTTCGGACTTATGCCAGGACGTTGGCGCAGCCCATCTTTGACGACTCGGACGAGCTTCTCGCGCTGGTCGTGAAATACCGCTCAACTGATCCCGCAGATGGAAAGCCCTGCCTTGTTCGAATGACGCTCGATAGCGAAAAGGAATTGTGGGAACGGAAGGACGCCTCGGCGACTGGAGATGTGTGGACTCAGATCGACGTGGTAAAACACGAACTCGGTTTTGTCCCCGCCATTTGGATTCGCCACCTCAGCGACGATAGCGAGTGCGCCGATGGGGAAAGCCTCCTGGAGGACATTCCTGAACTTCAGGAAGAGATCGACTATTCACTGTCACAAAGGTCGCGCGCGCTGCGATATTCATCCGATCCGCAGGCCGTGATTAACGACGACGTTCCCGCCGACACGGTGAAGACATTGGCGAAGTCTCCTGCAGGAACATGGCTACTCGGAAAAAACGGCAAAGTCACCTACTTGGAAATTCAAGGCAAGGGTCTCGAAATGCAGGGGCAGACCGTTTCCGAACTGCGCAAGGGAGCGTTGGAAATCGCTCGTGTTGTTCTGCCCGATCCCGACGCGGTTAAGGGTCAGCAATTGAGTGGCTTTGCGCTTCGCACACTTTATGAGCCAATGATCGACCTTGCCGACGAATTAAAGACGCCGTGGCAAGATGCCATGATTGAATTTCTCACGAAGGTATTGCTCGCCTGCGCGGTCCTTAAGAACCGTGGGGACATTGTTCGCATCCCCGGCATCGACGACGCCATTTCCGCCATCACGCAGCCACCGGCAAGTGTCCAGCCCATGCAGAAGCTTTTTCACCCTTGGCTGGGATCGACGGCGAAGGATTGGAAGGTTCCTGTCTATACAAAGGATGTGTGTCCAATAGCGGTGACTTGGGGACCGTACTTTGATATTTCTCCCGCCGAGAAACAAGCAATGGCAACAGCTGCGTCTACGGCCAAGAACTCCGGCATCATGAGCGCAAAGGCAGCTGTACGCTTCATTGGACCGGCAATGGGGGTTGGTGACGTAGACGAAGAGATCGCCCTGATCGAAAATGAGCAGGGACTCGAAGGATGAGTGATGCCTGCACGACCATTGCAACGTGTTTGAAAAAGTGCTTCAAGACGCTCGCTATTATATTGACTGTGGCGTCCGCAGTTTGCGCTCCTTTCGCCTCATTTGCTTCGGAGGCGAAACCAAACATGAGTGGTGTTGTTATACGATCAGCGCGCGGGAACGCGTTGCCAACCGAGTGGCCTTTGAAGTCACCGTTCCCTTGGTTCGGTGGTAAGAGTAGAGTAGCCACGGAAGTGTGGAAGAGATTCGGAAATCCCGCGTTCTATATCGAGCCTTTTGCGGGCAGCCTGGCTGCCTTCCTCGGAAGGCCTGATTTCCCATCAATGGAAACTGTAAACGATAAGGACGGCTATGTCGCGAACTTCTGGCGCGCTGTTCATTCCGATCCTCTCGCAGTCGCGCACCAATTTCTTCAGCCCTGTTTTGAGTCAGACCTTCACGCGCGACGAACAGCGCTTATGAGTGGAAAGGAAGAGTTCACCAAGCGCCTCGCGTCAGACCCTCATTACTATGACGCGCAGATCGCAGCATGGTGGGCTTGGACGATTCACACTTCTATCGCTCCACAACTGAAAACCGATGCTTCAAAGCCGCGCCTTCTGGCGATCGGGCTGATGAAGAATTACACCCTCAATGACGTGGTCCGCTGGTTCGAATATTTGTCGGCCAGGCTGGCCAAGGTAAGGGTTCTGACGGGTGATTGGCGGCGTGCCGTTTCAAAGGGCGAAGTGAACCAAAGAAACGGCATTACAGGCATCTTCTTCGACCCTCCTTACAAGGCCGAACGGCTGACCTACGCGGTCGAGATAAGGGACACCGCAATTGAGGTTCGGGAATGGGCGCTGGAGAACGAAAAGCCGTGGCTCAGGATCGCCCTTTGCGGGCATCAAAAGGAGCACAAAATGCCCTCGTCCTGGACGGAATTTCGATGGAAACGGCAGGGCGGACTTGCGGCTGGCGGCTTGAATTACGACCCTTCGCGAGCACTTGAATCCATCTGGTTTTCACCCTCTTGTTTGGCCTAAAAGTTTCACTTTGCAACGGTGTGCCACAACTCAGGGTAAACTTTGTGCCACAACTCGCGGCAAACTACACCTCCCACCGCTCACGCCCCGGATGCTTCGCCCAGCTTGTGTGCCTGCTCTTCAAACCGGGCCTTGTACTCGTCCCATTCCCCTGCGATGATCGAGGCGCGCATTTCCTCGCACATGCGAATCAGGTAACGGATGTTGTGGATGCTTGCCAGGATGCCACCAAGCATCTCGTCGCTCTTGTGCAGGTGATGCAGGTACGCGCGGCTGAAGCCCGACCTGCATGCGTGGCAATCGCAGCCCTCCATCATCGGCGCGGGGTTCTCGCGATGCTCCGCGTTGCGAAGGTTGATCGCCCCTCCGGGAACAAAGACGCGCGCATTGCGTGCGTTCCGCGTCGGCAGCACGCAATCGAACATGTCAACGCCACGATCAACGGCCATCACAAGGTCCAGCGGCGTGCCGATGCCCATCATGTACCGCGGCATGCCCTGCGGCAGTTCCGCGATCGATGCCTCCAACATGCGATAGGTGACGTCCTTCGGCTCCCCCACCGCCAGGCCACCCACCGCGTAGCCCACCGCATCACCCCTGATGGCAAGCGTGCGCCGCGCCGATTCCACGCGCAGAGCCGCATCCATCCCACCCTGCACGATCGGAAACAGGCACTGATGCGGCTTCAACTCGACGGAAAGGCACCGCTCCAGCCAGCGCAGCGTGCGCTCCGTGCTGTCGCGCAGCGCCGCACCCTCCATGGTCGCGGGCGGGCATTCATCAAACGCCATGACAATATTCGCGCCCAGCGCGCGCTGGATCCTCGTCGCGCTTTCCGGCGACAAGAAGCAATCCGCACCGTCGATGGGGGACTTGAAGGCCACCCCTTCCTCTGTCAGCTTCCGCAAATCCGTGAGCGAAAAAACCTGGAATCCTCCCGAATCCGTCAGGATCGGGCCATCATATCCCATGAACGAATGAAGTCCCCCAAGGCGCTCGATCAAGTCCTCGCCCGGACGCAGGTGAAGATGAAACGTATTGGCGAGAATGATTTGCGATCCCGCCTCGCGCAAATCCCGCGGGGTGATCCCCTTGACAGTGCCGCGTGTTCCCACCGGCATGAAGCAGGGCGTGCGAACGACGCCCCGTGGTGTCGTGAAGTCACTGGCACGCGCTGCGCCACATGAAGCAGCAATGGTGTATGCGAAGGTCATGCGAAACTTCCCGACGTACTTCACTCCCACCGCAACAGGAATCCAGCTTGCACTTCGTCATCCGAAATGTCATCTTTCATCCATCTCCACGGTAGACCAGATGTTGAGCATCCCATTCAACGGCGTGGCGAAAAATGAAGATTCTGGTCATTGAAGACGACCCATCTGTGAACCTCTTCCTGCGGGAGGTCGCCAAGGCCGCGGGACATGAGACCGCATCCGCCGAAACCGGGGAGCAGGGATTGCAACGCTATGCGGATTTCGCGCCCGACCTGATTCTCGCCGACGTTCACCTTCCCGACATTGACGGCCTGAAGGTGCTGGAAAAAATCCGCCGGCGGAACAGCGATGTGATCTTCATCGTCGTCACGGGCCTTGGATCTGTCGACATTGCCGTGCGGGCACTGCAACTGAAGGCCAACAACTTCCTCCACAAGCCGGTTCGCGTCGAGCTCATCAAGTCCCTGCTGCAGAAGTACGACCAGCGGCTGAAGGTGACTCACCTACGCGGCGAGGTCAGCCGCATGGTGGTCCGGCGCGACCTTCGGATGGTGCTCCCTTCGCGACTGGAGATCATTGGCAGCGCCGTGGAGGTCCTGGTGCGCGAGGCAGCCCCATGGCTCAACGAACAGGAACAGTTCGGGATTCAACTTGGGTTGCACGAACTGCTGACCAACGCGGTGGAGCACGGGAACCTTGCAATCACCTATGAGGAAAAGCATCGCGCCCTCTCCGAGGGGCCGCATCAGTTCCAGCAACTGGTCGAACGCCGCATGGTCCATCCCATCTACGGCCAGCGCCAGGTGACGGTGGAATTCAATCAAACCAATGACCGACTTGATTGGGTGATCCAGGACGAGGGCGACGGATTTGATTGGGCCGGCGTGCCAAGCCCCCTCGATTCGGAAAATCAGGAACGCCTGAATGGACGCGGGATTTTCCTCGCGCGCTTCCAGTTCGATGCCCTTGAGTACATTGGCAACGGCAACAAGGTGCGTGTCAGCCGACAGGTCCCGGCACCAACCGACGTCACGCCGGATCCGGACAAGATCGCTGTGTAGCGCGACGAAGTGGCTCTTTTCATGACAAACCGAAATGATTGCATCCCCGCTGAATTGAAGCGGCGACTGGATAGCGGCGAGCAGTTCATCGTGATCGACGTGCGCGAACCGGAGGAGGTGGCGATATGCCAGATCAACGGTTCCCTGAAAATACCCATGGGGGAAATCCCCGCCTGCCTGACGGAGCTGGAAAAGCATGTCGATGACGAGATCATCGTCTACTGCCACCACGGCGTGCGCTCAGGCCACGTCCAGCGGTTCCTGATCAACCAGGGCTTCACAAATGTTCGCAACCTGGTGGGTGGAATCGATCGCTACGCCGCCGAGGCCGAACCTGGGATGATGCGCTACTGATACGCCCGGTTCAGTGGCTCTTCTTGAGCTTGGGCCGAAAGACGCCGTGCTCAAGAAACAGGTTCGCCATCATCGCGGTTTGCGCCGCGAAGAGAATGTGGCTGTGGTTGTAGTCGAGAAGGATGAAGTCCTTCATGCCGGGCAGGATCGTTTCCTCCACCGCCACGGTGCCATCGCAATCACCGGGAATGCCAAACCAGTTCCGCTTCCCCTTCGCCGTGCCATTCCCACCGGCGATGATCCCCACCTCCGCACCGTCAAGAAGGCCGGCACGCGCCGCCAAGCCAAGCTTGCCGGGGCGCATCTGCAAGCCACCCTGGCCGAAAATCCAGCGGAAAAACAGACCCAGCTTCTTCGACAGGTACTCCGCCATCCAGGCGCCGTTGTTGGGCGGTGCGATCATGATCGCACGCCGAAGCTTTGGCATCGGCTGGTGATTCATCGCCCAGCGCAGGACAATCCCCCCCATCGAATGCGTGATTGCATCGAACTCCTTGATGCCCTGCTTCGCCAGGCGGCGTGCAAGCAACTCCGCCAGTTGCGGGACATCGTGGTGAAACCTCTCGTAGCGGAAAATCTCCACGCGACGGCGATAGCGATAGCGCAACCGCCAGCGAAGCGGCCACATCACCAAATGCGGCACATTCAACCCGTGGATGAGGACAACGACAGGACCAGCCGACGCCTTCGGCGCCGCGTCTGCCTTTCGATGCTCGCGCAATTGCACGCGCTTCATTCTGCAATCGGTGCGTACTGCTTGAAACGGTCCTTGTCGAGGGCCTTCATGTAGGCCTCCACGCCGTCGATGATGCGCTCGTTCAGGTAACCCGCGATCACGTCATCCATCAACTGCATGCCGAGCGCCTTGTTGGACATGATCGCCTGCGTCAGCACGCTGTTCTTTGCCTCGCGGATCGCGTTGGAAACCGCAAGGGTCTGCACAAGGACCTCGTGTGCCGCGATGCGCCCCTTTCCACCACTGCGCTTGAGCAGCAACTGCGCGCAGATCGCGCGGAGCGACACGGAAAGCGTCTGCCGGATCGCAATCTGCTGGTCCGCCGGGAAGACGTCGACGATGCGATCGATGGTCTTCGTGGCGCTGTTGGTGTGAAGCGTACCGAACACCAGCGTGCCCGTCTCACCTGCGGAAACAGCGAGCGAAATCGTTTCCAGGTCACGCATCTCACCCACCAGCATCACATCCGCGTCCTGCCGCGTCGCGCCCATCAGCGCATCCGCAAATGAAGGCGTGTCGATCCCCACCTCGCGCTGGACGATGGTGGATTTCTTCAGCGGATGAACAAACTCAATCGGCTCTTCAATGGTGATCACGTGGCAGGCGCGCTGCGTGTTGATGTGATCGATCACCCCCGCCAGCGTCGTCGATTTTCCCGAGCCGGTGGGGCCGGTGACGAGCACAAGCCCCTTGTTGTACGTCGTGAACGTCTTCAGCACCTGCGGCGCGCCCAACTCATCCAGCGTCAGGATGCGCGATGGGATGGTACGAAAGACAGCCCCATACCCCGCATATTGCTTGTTGTAGTTGCAGCGGAACCGGGCCTTGCTGCCATAGGCGTATGCGAAGTCCAGGTCGCCGCGCTGCTCGAACTGCTCGAAGCGCTTCGTGTCACACAACTCCCTGAGCATTGAGCGCAGGTGGTCGCGCTCCAGATAGCCGAAATCCTCCATCGGGCGAACCTCGCCGTGAAGGCGCAGCTTCGGAAGCTGGCCCTCCGACAGGTGCAGGTCGGACGCGCCACTCTCCAGCATGCGGTCAAACATTCTGTCAAGAACAGGCATCGCGCGTCACCCTTCGTCCTTGATGGCTTCGAACGGCTGCTTGTTGTTGGCGCGCCGGTACGCCTCGCGGCCCGTGATCAGGCCCGCCTTGTGCAACGCCGCCAGCGATTCCTCCATGATCATCATGCCCTGGCGCTTGCCTGATTGCATGAGCGATGGAATCAGGTGCGTCTTCGCTTCCTTGATCTGCATCGCAACACCGGACGTATTGACGAGGATCTCCAGCGCAAGCGCCAGGCCATTGCCGTCGCGACGCGGAATAAGCTGCTGCGTGATGACGCCGCGCAGCGATTCCGCCACCATGACGCTCACCTGCTGCTGCTGGCTTACCGGATAGACGTCCACGATGCGCGCAACGGTGCGGATCGCGGAGCCGGTGTGCAGCGTCCCGAAGACAAGATGCCCCGTTTCCGCCGCGGAAATTGCAATGGATGTTGTTTCAAGGTCGCGCATTTCCCCAACCAGGATGATGTCGGGATCCTCGCGAAGCGCAGCGCGCAGCGCCGTGGCAAAACTGTTCGTGTGGCGACCGACCTCGCGCTGCGTGACCTGGCAATTCTTCGGCGGCAGGATGAACTCCACCGGCTCCTCCACCGTGATGATGTGGTCGTGGCGCGACGAGTTCACGATTTCCAGCAGCGCCGCACACGTCGTGGTCTTTCCACTGTTGGACGGCCCCGTGACCATCACCAGCCCCTGCTGGTACTCCGTGAAGCGGCGCAGCACAGGTGGCAGGCCAAGCTCCTCCAGCGTGGGAATCGCCCCGCGCACAATGCGGTAACTGCCATCCCAGCCAAGCCGCTGCCTGAAGATGTTGCAGCGATGGCGCCCAACGCCCGGAATCTCCAACGCAAAGTCCAGCTGCTGGTCCGCAAGCGCGAGCGCACGCTGCTCCGCCGTCAGCGCGGAAAAATTCAACTCCTCCGACCGCTCTGCCGTCAGCACGTCCGTTTCCATGTAGCGAATCTGCCCGTTCAAGCGCACGAATGGCGGGCGCCCCACGGAAAGGTGCAGGTCGGAACAACCCCAGTGGCGCGCCAGCCGCAGGAAGCCGACAAGCGTCTTCGGATGGCTGGTGATCGGCGACTGCGCCTGCGCCGCCAACTCCTTCTCCTGCGCCGTGAACTCACGCGGGATCGGCCCCGATCGCGCCGCCCCCCCGTCCACCGGCAACGGCGTGATCGAGGGGCCACGGCCCATCCCCTTGACGCTCAGTTGCTGCGCGCCGGGGGCGGAGGCGGAAGCCGCAGCCAACGCGGCCTGTGATGTCGCCCGCCGCTGCTCCACCGTCGGAGGCGCAACCTCCGCCGCTGGCTGGCCGGTGAGTTGCTGCTTCAACTCGCGAAGCTGATCGTCGGTCACATAGTGATGGCGCAGCAGAAGGTTCGCAACGCGTTCGCCGGGAAACATCTGCATTTCCTCGCGAATCTGCTCGGCCTGCCGACGTGTCAGCAGGCGGTTGCTCACGGCCATGTCCAGCAATTTTTGTTCTTCTTCCTGCACGCGCGCCCCTTCGGCCTTCCGGGTGGAAACTTTCCCCACTCATTAGTGATGCCCGGCAAGAGAGTCAACGACGAGCATCGCAGGAACGGAAAAACCGGCATTCCCACCGCCAGGGCGGCAGGCGCCGTTGACAGCGGCAACGGGGAATGGCTGATTGACCGGGAAATTATGAACGAAACCGCACCTCCACAATCCGATCCCTCGTTGGACGCCCCACCAGACCTCTCCATTATCCTGATCAATTGGCGAATGGGGAAGGACGTGGCGGGGGTGTTGCCATGCATCGAGCAGCACAAGCACCGGTGTCGCATTGAAACGATCCTGGTCAATAAGCCATCGGAAGATGGCACGGAAGAGTTGGTCGCGGAGAAGTATCAATGGGTGCGACTGATCAGGCATGACATTTTTGGAATCGCGGAGATGCGCAATGTTGGGCTTCGTGCGGCGCAGGGCCGTTACTGCCTGATCCTTGATGCCGACACGGAATTGAAGCCGGGCTGCCTGGATGGATTGACCGATTTTCTGGACAAGCATCCGCGTGTTGGTGGCTGCGGCGGGCACACCGTTCGACTGAATGGCGAATTGGAATATAATGTCAAACGCTTCTATGATTTTACGACGGTTGTCGTGCGTCGTTCGCCAATTCAAAAATGGTGGCCTGACAATCCGTGGACCACACGCCATTTGATGAAGGACAAGAATCACGAGAAGCCATTCTACGGCGATTGGATGGCGGGTGCATGCTTCTGCATGCGACGCGAAACGATCGAAGAAGTTGGCCTGTTCGATCAGAATTATTATTTCGGCTTTGAGGACGTGGATTGGTGCTGGCGTGCGAAGCGGCTTGGCTGGCGCATCGCATTCAATCCCTACGCACGCATCATTCATAAGGTGCAGCGCCTGTCTGACAAGGGCTGGAACAAGATGGCAGTGGAACACCTCAAGAGCGGCCTGCGCTTCTGGTGGAAGACACGTCATCAGGGATTGAATTGGGCGTGGCCGAATCGTCCCGCCGCCGCATCCCTGCCGGACAATCCTCCCCCGATTGCCGGGCACGCGCAGGAAAAGCGACCCGACCTGTCCGTCATTGTCGTGAACTTCAATTGCCGCGGCCTGCTGCGCGATTGCCTGGAATCGCTTGCCGGCGCGGCGCCGCAACGTGAACTGGAAATCATCGTCGTGGACAACGCCAGCAGCGACGGTGCACCGCAGATGGTGCGCGAACAATTCCCCCATGTGAAGCTCATCGCAAATGCGGACAACCGCGGCTTCACCCACGCCAACAACCAGGGAATTGAAATCGCACGCGGCCGCTACATGCTGCTGCTGAACAATGACACGCGCGTGCTGCCCGCCGCGTTTGAAAAAGCAATCGCCTGGATGGACAGGAACCCCGATGCGGGCGCCGCGGGACTCAAGCTGCTCAACGAGGACGGTTCACTACAGTTGTCCTGCCGACGATTTCCATCCTTCAGCCAGGCGCTGTTCAACCGCCATTCCGCCCTTACAAGGATCTTCCCCGCCAACAAGTTCTCCCGCGAATACCTGATGACCGACTTTCGCCATGACAGGATTCAGGATGTCGACTGGGTGAGCGGCGCGTGCCTGATGCTGCGACGGGAAATTCATGAGCAAATCGGCGGCCTGGACGAACGCTTCTTCATGTATAGCGAAGATGTGGACTACTGCTATCGCGTGTGGGCCGCGGGGCACCGCGTCGTGTACCTTCCCTTCGCACGCGTCACGCACCTGATCGGGCAATCCTCCCGCAGGAATCGGGCGCTCACGATCAGGGAACGCCATCGCTCCATGTATCGCTTCTACAAGAAGCACTACAGCCGCAGCCTGATGTTCGTCGACCTCGTCACCTGGACGATGATCAAGGCGCGCTGCGGCATGATGCTGGCCGGCATGAAGCTGAAGGGCGACGCTGCATGATCTCAGCGCGCACCGATGCGCTCCTGCTCACGGCGGCGATCGCATTCCTCTTGGAATTACTCCACGTGCCGATCTTCGGCAGGGTGCGCGGGAAGGCGCCGCGCCGCCCAAGGCCCGTGATCGCGCTGGCATTGCTGCTGGGAACCATCGGAATGCAGCTCGTCGGCGCGCCGAACTATGCGCCGCTCGAACCCGGTTCCCCCTGGGCGCTGCCGATGGTCGTTGCGGGAGCCGTGGCGCTGATGGTCTTCACGCTGCGCACGGACGTGCAGCTTCCCAGCAGTCGCCGTCACTTCATCGGCACTATCGCCGGTGCAACGCTGCTCTACGCGGGCGGGCTAAGGATTCCATTCTTTGCGATTCCCGGCATGGGGGTTCACACCCTTGGCCCCGTGGCCGCCTTGCTGGTCACGGTGGCCTTTGTTTTTCTTTTCGTCAGCATGATCGAAATCTGTGCAACGGTTCCGTTGCTGGCCTCCCTTGTTTCCATCGTCATCGGCTTCATGGTGTTCGTGCCTTCCGCCGCAAACCAATCCTTTCCCGGCCAGGTGCTCTGCGGCAGTTTGATCGGCGCCATCGCCGGACGCCTCCTTGCACAGATCCTTGTTGGCAGGGAACGCATTCCCGACAAGACGGAGATTCTTTCAACGGGATACTTCACGGCTGCCGCAACGTTGGCAACCTTCGTCAAGAGCATTGCGACTGCCGGATTTATTCTTCCCCTCGGCATCGTCACCATCGTGTTTGTGACCTTGGCCGTCGTCAGCTTCGAACGAACGACCATCCTGCGCGCAAGCCCCCGCGGCTGAAATCCACTTGTGGCGATGATTCCGCCCACTCACCTTCATTTCATTACCACCGAAAGGTTCACTCATGAAGACAATGTTTAAACAGATCGCGCTCGCGACCCTTCTGGCCTGCGGCGCGACGTTGCAGGCGCAGGATTCCGCCGCGACGGCACCGCCCACGAATGCCGCACCCGCTGCGGTGGATTCAAAGATGCAGGGCTATGTGCTTGGCTACAAGATCGCAGAGGAAATGAAGCGCGGAAAGCAGGAAGTGAAACTCGAAAGCTTCATCGAAGGATTCAAGGCCGGCCTCAAGGGCGAGGCCGATCAGGAGAAGATCAGCTACGGCCTTGGCGGCCAGATTTCCCGCCAGTTCCACGATAGCGGCGTTGACCTGGACATCGATGAGTTCCTCAAGGGAATGCAGGACCACACCTCCGGCGCGCCCTCCAAGATTTCGGATGCGGATCAGATGGCGGTGCTGAACAAACTGCGCTCTGATTCGCGCCAGCGCGAGATGGCAAAGATGAACGCGAAGAAGGTGGAGAACCTTGCCGCAGCGAAGAAGTTCCTTGAGGAAAACAAGACCAAGGAAGGCGTGAAGACCACCGCCAGCGGCCTTCAGTACAAGGTCATCAAGAGTGGCGACGCGGCAGGAAAAAGCCCGTCACTGAAGGATGTCGTCTCGGCCAACTACCGCGGCACGCTCATCAACGGGACGGAGTTTGACAGTTCCGCCAAGCACGGCGGCCCCCAGCAGTTTGGCGTCGGCGGCGTCATCAAGGGATGGACGGAGGCGCTGCAACTCATGAAGCCCGGCGACAAGTGGCAGCTCTTCATCTCCCCCGAAATGGCCTACGGCGAGGACGGCTTCGCGCCTGATATCGAGCCGAACTCCGCACTCATCTTCGACATCGAATTGGTGTCCGTTGAAAAGCCGGTGGAACCCGCCGCACCCCAACCGGAAACGGCAACGAAGTAAACCACTCCCCCCGCAGCATCACGAATCGGCGCCGGAACACTCCGGCGCCGGTTTTTTTTCACCCGCTGCGGCCCGTGATATAATCCTCGGTGATCTTCTCGCGCGGGTTTGTGAAGACCTCCTCCGTGCGATTGTGCTCGATCAGCTTCCCCATCCACATCAACGCCGTGTGATCGCTCACGCGTGCAGCCTGCTGCATGTTGTGCGTCACGATCAGGATTGTGTAATCCTCCCGCAGCGTTTGGATCAAATCCTCGATCTTTCCCGTGGCGATGGGATCAAGCGCGGAACACGGCTCATCCATCAACAGCACATCGGGCTGCACCGCCAGTGCCCGCGCGATGCACAACCGCTGCTGCTGGCCGCCGGAAAGATCCAATGCGCTCGCCTTCAGGCGGTCCTTCACCTCATCCCAGAGCGCCGAATGCCTCAACGCCCACTCCACGACCCCATCAAGCGTCGCCTTGTCGCGAACGCCGTGGATGCGCAGTCCATACGCAACATTTTCATAAATGGATTTCGGAAAAGGATTCGGCTTCTGGAAAACCATGCCGACCCGCTGCCGCAACTCGATCGTGTTCACATTCGCGGCAAGGATCGATTCACCGCCCACCAGGATGTCGCCCTCGGTCCGCGTGCCCGGCGTCAGTTCCGAGATGCGGTTGACCGCCTTGATCAACGTGGACTTCCCGCAGCCGGAGGGGCCGATCAGCGCCAGCACCCTGTTCTTGGGAACGCCAAGGCTGACGTCATAGATCGCCTGCTTCTCCCCGTAAAAGAAATTCAGGCGCCGCAACTCGACGTAGTAGGGGGCTGAATCAGCCTCGTTGGGGGAGCGCGCGGTCGCGTCGGCCATCGGCTCGTTATTTCCTTGAATAGTGGCGCCGCAACAGGATCGCACCAAGGTTCATTGCAAGCGTGATCATCAACAGCACCAGCGTCGTGGCAAACTGGATTGGCCGCGACAGCTCGGGATTCGTCTGCTGCGTTGCCATCGTGTAGATGTGATAGTTCAGGTGCATGAACTCGCTGAAGGGATTCACGACAGGCATCTTGAAAAACCCGAAGTTGACCGGCTCCGTCAGCGGCAACCCGGGCATGGAGAATGCCACGCCAACAAGCAGGATCGGCGCAAGCTCCCCCGCGCCGCGCGCCACCGCCAGGATCGCCCCGGTCAGGATGCCGGTACGCGCCTGCGGCAGCACCACCGTGGAAACGACCTGCCATTTCGTTGCCCCCAGGCCATACGCCGCCTCGCGCATGCTGCGCGGAACGGAACGCAGGGCCTCCTCCGTGCTGACGATGATCACGGGAAGCACCAGAATCGCCAGCGTCGCCGCGGCCCAGAACATCGCGCCTTGGCCAAACACCTTCTTGTGCATCACCGGGGCGTGCCCTGAAACGTAATCCCTGATGAACGCACCTCGATCACCGCCGTGCAGCGATTTCTCGTCCGCCAGCCTGACCGCCTCGTCGCGGGCGGCCTTCACCTGCGGTGCAACACGCTGCTCCCACACCTTCGCCTCCGCCTCATTGCGGGGAATGTCGAACGCGTAGTGGTCGAGATTCTTCCCGATGAAGAGAATGAAGAAGCCAAGGCCGAAAAGCCCGAAGACAATCGACGGAACTCCCGCAAGATTGTTCACGGCGGCGCGTGTGATGCGTGAAAACGTGCCCCCCTTCGCGTACTCAACCATATACACCGCACCGAAAACACCGAGTGGCAGTGCCATCACAATCATGAACAGCACGACGAAGACCGTCCCGAAGATGGCGGGAAAAACACCGCCCTCCATCATCGCATTGCGTGGCGCCTGGCTGATGAATTCCCAATCCAGGCGCGGCGCCCCGTGCCAGACAATCGTCATCACGATGTAAAGCAGTGCGACCAGCACGACCCCCGTAATTCCCCGGACGATGCTTTCAAAGAGGAGCGCCCACAGCGGCGCCCGGCTGCGGCTCTTCACCGCCTCGCGCGCGCGTCCAAGGAATTGGTGGGGCGCGGCGCTCACAGGCGAATGCGCTTTCGATACTTGTTGATCACGATCTCCACCACCACATTCAAAAGGAACGTCATTGTCACAAGGAGCGCACCCACAAGGAACAGGACGTGCGCGTGCAGCCCCCCATACTGCGCCGCGCCCATCTCCGAGGCGATGGAAGCGGTCATCGTTCGCACCGGCTCGAAGGGATTCAGGTGAATGACCGGCGCATTCCCGGCACACATCATCACGATCATTGTTTCACCCAGCGCCCGGCCAAACCCAAGGATCAGCGCGGCAAACACGCCCGAAACCGCTGCGGGCAGTGTCACGCGCCACGTTGTCTGCCAGCGAGTGGCGCCCACCGCCAAGCTTGCCGCCCGCAAATCGTTCGGCACGGCGCGCAGCGCATCATCCACCAGCGATGCGATCACCGGAATGATGACAAAGCTGACGCCCAGCGCCCCAACGAACATGTTCAACGAACGATTGTAGAATGGAATGTGGAGCCATGAAAAAACGCCACCCGACGCCAGTGCGCGAATCGGCTCCGCGATCACCGCAAGCATGAAGAACCCGATGACCACCGTGGGAATCCCGACCAGGACCTCCAGCATCGGCTTGATGATGTCACGCGTGCGCCGCGTCGCGATCTCTGACAGGTAGATTCCAATCCCCACGCCACACAGGGTGCTGATGAACGCGGAAATCAGCGCAATCCCGAATGACCCCCACATGAGCGGCACCACGGAAAACTTCGGGGTCTCGCTCACCGGCTGCCAGATGAAGTCGCGCTGCTGTCCGACAACAGTTGTCACGTCTTCCACGGGATCGTACTTCGTGACGTCGGAAAGCGTGGAAATGAACTGGGAGAGGGGCACCATGCGCAGCGCGACGATGCCCTCCTTGAACAGGAAAAAAAAGATCAGCGCGACGGCGATGGCAGACAACATTCCGCACGCAAGCAGGAACCATTCTATCACGCGCTCCTTCAGGCGAAAAAACAGGGAAACCGGCCTGCGTAATCGCGCCCGCAACGCCGCAGACGTCGCGCGAAATTCCGCGGATTCACGAAGGCCCCGTGCCGCCACTCGCCGCCCGCCCTACTTCGCCGCAGCGGGAAGGGGAATGTAATCCATCTCGCCCACGATCTTCTGACCTTCCGGTCCCTTGATCCAGTCCAGGAAACTCTTCACCTCACCCGCTGCGGCCTCCCGCGTGTAGTATTGAAGCGGCCTGCTGATGGGATAGATCCCCTTCTGCACCACATCGTAGTCGACGTGCTTTCCGTCCGCGGTCACGGGAAGTATTGCCGGCTTCCCCTTTATTTCCCTCACGGCTAGCACACGCAGGTTCTGTCCGTGCACGAAGTAGGCAACCCCACCGAAGCCTATCGCATTCTTGTCCATGCCAACGGTGTTCACGATGGCGGCGGTGGCGGCAAGATAGCTGGTGTTCTTCGCGAAGTCCCCCTTCCGCAACACATGCTCCTTGAAGAAATCATACGTCCCGCAGTTGGCCTCGCGGCTGTACAAAACAATGTCCCGGGCGGGAAGCGACGGATCGATCTCATTCCATTTCTTCACGGCGCCGGTGTAGATCGCGCGAAGCTGCGCGAGGGAAACTTCCTTCAGGGGATTGTCCTTGTGCACGGCCACGGCAATCGCATCCAGCGCCGCGACATGTTCCTGCGGATCATAACCGTTGTCCTTCGCAGCCTGGATTTCCTTCTGACTCATCTGGCGCGAGGACTGCGCAATCTCCACAAGCCCTTCGCTGGTGTCGGCGATTCCGCGCCCGGACCCCCCACCCGTGACGGAAATTTGCACGTCTGGATTTGCCTTCATGTAATCCTCGGCAAGCTTCTGTGTCAGCGCCAGCATCGTGTCCGAGCCGCTGATCGCAATGGTGCTTTTCGACTGCGCATGGGAGGATGCCAGAAGAGCCAGCATCACCACCAGAAGCCCAACCACTTGACGAAACAGCATTCACGATTCCTCGAAACGGGGATTCCCAAACTTTTCGATGCAAGTTCGCCCCCTTTGCAAAAGGGCACAATTTATTATTGCGACAAACGCAGCGGACGAAGCGTTGAACCATTTATAGAAAGCCCGCCGAATCCATGCACTTTCCCTTTGTGCTCCCGGCGGGGCGGCGTTTGGGATTATCAATCAATCCGCTTCCAATTCGCGCCTGATGATCGCCTCCCTCTTGGCGAACACATCCGGCAGGCCCGCTTCGATCACGCCCCGCGGCACCAACCTCCCGATGATCCCCGTGGGATGGGTGAATTCCACCCAATCACCAACCCGACAGCTTGCCTCCGTCAGCGCCATGAAATCCTGGCGATGCGTCCAACGTTCCACCGGCCCCTTCAGCAACGTGTCCGCAAAGACCCTGTCGGGCACAAAATCCGTCACTTGGAACAACCAGTTCATCTCCAACGGAACGAGGCGGGGCCTCGCACCGAACAGGATCCTGGAACCCACCTTCAGGGGCAGTTCCCCTCTTAACACGCGCACGTTCAGCGACGCGGGCGCCGTCCGCGCGATGGTGTCCAGATCCGTAAAATACTCAAATGCGTCCCGGACGGGGACTGCGAAATCCATTGAATACTTGAAATGATAGACTTCTGCCATCAGGCCCATCGCATCCGGGTATGCGGGCATCGTTGCCATTTGCAAAATTGGGGCAAGGGAGCCCTGCCATCCAGCCCGTTTATCATTGATACAGTTTCAACTACCGCATATCTCAACTTGGCCGATAAAAGTCGTTTACGCGGTCATGGGGCCGCAGAGCAAAATGAGTTTCCGCCTTGGCGAACGGACAGACGATCAAGCAATGAGCGACCAATCGCACAGCCCCGAAGTCGGCGCCCCGCCACCGGGTGACCGCAAGTCGTCCTCGTCGCAAGGCCCCACCCGCATGGTCTTGCAGCCCGGCTCGACCCTTGCCAACTCCTACGAGATCGTGAACCAGATCGGCGAGGGCGGCATGGCCATCGTCTACCGCGCAAACCAGAAAAGCCTCAACCGGCCCGTCGCGGTAAAGGCCCTCCATCCCAAACTTTCCAAGGATCCCGAATTCGTCAAGCGCTTCGAGGCCGAATCAGGGGTTCTTGCCACCCTGTCCCATCCCAATGTGGTCAGCATCATCGACCGTGGCATCCAGGATGAGGTCTACTACTTCGTCATGGAGTTCATCGATGGCGAAAGCCTGGATGACAAGATCATCGCGAACAAGCTGAACTCCCAACTCTGGCGTGACATCATCAACGCCTGCGGCGATGCGCTCGACTACATCCACAAGCGCGGGATGGTCCACCGGGACATCAAGCCCTCCAACATCATGATTACCCAGGACGGCCGCGTGAAGCTCGCGGATTTCGGCATCACGCACATCATCTCCGGCGACCAGACCGTTGACATGTCCACCTCCAGCCGGCAGATGGGCACCACCCATTACATGGCTCCCGAGCAGATCAGCGACGCGGCAAACGTGGACCACCGAGCGGACATCTATTCGCTGGCGGTGGCATTCTACAAAATGCTGACACGAAAGATGGCCATTGGCGAATTTCCCGCCCCATCACTGGTGAACACGGAAATCCCCGTTTCCGTCGACGCCGTGATCTATCAGGCAATGGCGCCCGATCGTGACGAACGCTACCAATCTGCACGCGAGTTTTGCGACCAATTGCTGCGGGCGCTCAAGGACTCCAGCTTCAACATTTCCGCCATCCTGAATGTGCGCGGAAACACCAGTTCGCTCTACACCGGCGCCGACTTCACCAATTCCACACCGCCCGGCAGCGGAGACGCAAAGAAGAGCCGCACGGGATCGCACCCACCCATTTCCTCCACACAGACCGCAAAGCCGAAGATGCTCACCCCGGCACCCGTGAAGGGCATGCCCCAGGGATGGAACAAGGGCATCGCGAACAAGAACCTGACGCCGTTGCCCATTTCCCGCAATGACAGGCCGACACCGCAGAAAACAAAATCGCCAACCATGATTGCCGCCGTCATCGTGGCAATCATCCTGGGAATTGCCGCCCTCCTCTTCCTGGGATCAAAGATACTCTGAAAGGAATCCGCGTGAACTCACGTATCCTACTCGCCGCGAGCCTTATGCTGGCTGCGGGATGTGGTTCAAAAAAGGCCCCCGAAAAATCGCTGCTGAAAAACCCGGACGAGGTCACTTACGTCTCCACCAGTTCGGCTGTCACACTCAACAGTGACAAGGATTTCCAGGAACCGCGCGTCTACGACCGCAGCAATTTCGGACTCCATGCATCCGGTTCGGGAAACCTGCTCCTCATCTCCGCACGCAACAAGGGGGACATGGACGTCACGATTTTCCCGCAGGACTTGGCACTTATCACAGGACCTGATCGCAGGCGCGACCTCATGGTGGTGAATCCCGTGACGGCAGACCTCTCGCAGTTCACAAATGTCACCCTGAAGCCGAATGACCGCGCTGTGATCCGGCTTCCCATCAAGCTGTACAGCAACCTGAAGGGAATGCGCCTCGTCTACAACAATCCACGCCAGAACATCCTGACCTTCGTGGACATCCAATAGGCAAAACTTCCGTCCAAGTGATCCCGCCCCGGGGCGGGACTACTTCGCATTCGCCAGGTAATTGATCTTCTTCGGATCGGCCTTGGGCAGGGCGCTTTCCGGCGGGTTGCTGCAACGCTGGTAAAGCAGCGTGAGCGCACGAATCTGTGATGCGAGTTGCGACTTGGCATCACCACCCTTCATGCGCCACGCCCAATTGCCCTCCGCCTTGCCGGGGAAGTTCATCCGCGCATCACTGTCCAGCCCCAGGAAGTCCTGCATCGGGATGATTGCGGAATTCGCCACGGACGCAAACGCCGCCCGGATCAAGTCCCAGTTCGCAAGCGACCCGTCCGTGGAAAGGTAAACCTGCATGTGGTGCCTTTCCTGCGGGGCGGAGGAATTTCGCCACCACCCAACCGTCGTGTCATTGTCATGCGTGCCCGTATAGACAACACTGTTGCGAACGTGCTGATGCGGCGTGAAGTGCGAACCAGGATCGGGAACAAGCGGATTCACCGACGCCGCACCCCACGCAAATTGCAGGATGTTCATTCCCGGCAGCTTGAACTGGTCGCGAACCTCGATCACATCGGGCGTGATCTCACCAAGGTCCTCCGCGATGATGGGCAGGTCCTTGAACGCCTTCTGCAGTGCCTTGAACAGATCCGCTCCCGGGCCGCGTTGCCACTTCCCGTTCACCGCGGTTTGCTCGCCAAAGGGAACCGCCCAATAGCCCATGAAGCCGCGGAAGTGATCGAGCCGCACAAGGTCCACCGCGGCGAACACCGCAGCCAGCCGGTCGATCCACCACCGATACCCATCCCCCTTCAGTGCCTTCCAGTCATAGAGCGGATTCCCCCAAAGCTGCCCCGTGGCACTAAAATAATCGGGGGGGACACCCGCAACCGCCACCGGATGGCCATTCTTGTCCAGATCGAACAGGTTCTGATGCGCCCAGGTGTCGGCGCTGTCATAGGCAACATAGATGGGCGCATCACCAATGATCGTGATCCCCCGCATCCTGCACGCCTCCCGCACGCGATCCCATTGCAGGAAAAACAGGAACTGGCAGAACTTGTGGAACACAAAGTTCTCCTGGTTCTCCTTCATCACCTTCTCAAGCGCCGAAGCCGTGCGCTTTCTCAGTGGTGCCTGCCACTCGCTCCAGGCACGCCCACCGTGCAGGTCCTTGCAAACACGGAACAGCGCGTAGTCATCCAACCACGTCACGATTTCCTTCCGCTTCTGGAACGCGGCGAACGCCTTTGCCTTCGGATGCTTCTTGTTGTTGCTGAAATTGTTGAAGGCGCGGCGCAGCACCACTGTCTTCCACTCAATCACCGGACCATAGTCCACCCTGGCCGTGTTCACATCGATCGGTGGAGTGATATCAAAGGGAGCCAGGAACTCGTCGTGGACCAGTTCCTCCGGGCTGACCAGCAACGGATTTCCCGCGAACGCGGAAAAGCACTGGTAGGGGGAATCGCCGAAGCTGGTGGGACCCAGCGGCAGCACCTGCCAGTAGGCCAGCCCCGCATCCCGCATCCAATCAAGGAATCGATAACATTCCGGTCCCAAATCGCCGATGCCGAAACGGCCCGGCAACGAGGTGGGATGAAGGAGAACGCCCGCAAGGCGACGATCAAGTGACATGGAAAAGTGAAGACCCCGATTGAGTTTCGACCAGCAACAAACCGATCCAATTTCGGGGCAATGGACAAAATCACACAAATTCGCAAACAATTCGACTTTGCCGCACTATCCCTTCCCGCCCTCCCCCTCTGATTCCTGAATGCCGAACTTTTTCATCTGTCGGTACAACGTGGCGCGGTCAATGCCCAGCGCATCGGCCGCCTCCTGCTTGTGCCAGCGCGTCTGGTCCAGCGCATGCAGCACACGCACCTTCGCCATTTCATCAATGAACGGACCCAGGGGCTTCCCAAAAAGCTCTGGCGGGACGTGATACCTTGCGCCCGCGTCCTGCGCATCGGCACCGGCCGCAGAGGGCGTGGAATCGGCCCGCGCGGGGGAGGGGATCCACAAATCAGCGGCGGTGATCGTGCGGTCCGGTGACAGGATGATGGCACGCTCGATGGTGTTTTCCAATTCACGCACGTTGCCGGGCCAATCGTAGTTCTTCAGCGCCTCCACCGCGTCATCGCGAAGCTGCTTCGGCGGCAGGTCATTCGCCTGCGCCGCGCTGCGGATGAAGTTTTCCGCCAGTTGCGGAATGTCCGAGGATCGCTCCCGCAACGCAGGCAGGTGAATCGGCACGACGTTGAGCCGGAAGAACAAATCCTCGCGGAAGCGTCCCTCCCTCACGCGTTGCTGAAGGTCGCGGTTCGTTGCGGCAATCACGCGCACATCCACGGAAATGTTCGCCATTCCACCCACGCGCGTCAGCACGCCTTCCTGCAACACGCGCAACAGCTTCGTCTGGAAGTTGTTGGATGTCTCGCCAATCTCATCCAGGAAAATCGTTCCTCCATCCGCCTCCTCGAATTTTCCGTGGTGCGTGCGCACGGCTCCGGTGAACGCGCCCTTCTCATGGCCGAAAAGCTCCGACTCCAGCAACGTTTCCGCCAGGGCCGCGCAATTCACCCGCACGAAGGGACCCGTCGACCGGCCACTGCGGAAGTGCACCGCCTTCGCGACAAGCTCCTTTCCCGTGCCGCTTTCTCCCGTGACGAGCACCGTCGCGCGCGTCGGCGCCACGCGCTCTATCAGCTTCAGGACATCAAGAATCTGCGGCGAATCACCGATGATCTTGTCCACGCGATACTTCGCGCCAAGCTCGCGGCGCATGTACGCATTGTCCTTCTTCAACCGCGAGTAGTCCAGCGCACGCTCCACCGTAAGGCGAAGCTCTTCATTCTCGAAAGGCTTCATGATGTAGTCGTACGCGCCCGCCTTCATCGCATCCACGGCGCTCTTCACCGTCGCGTGCGCCGTCATGATGATCACGGCAACCTCCGGATGCCGCGCCTTCACCGCGTCCAGCAGGGCCGCGCCATCAAGTCCCGGCATCTTCAAGTCCGTCACGATCAACTCCGCAGGATAATCCTGCAGGACCCGCAACGCCTCATCCCCGTTGGATGCCGTGCGCACCTCATAGCCCCACCGGTCGGCAAGGATGCCGAGCACCTGGGTCATGCGCGGTTCATCATCAACAAGCAACAGGCGGTAGCGTGGCATTGGCGCTTACTGTGTCATGACCTTGTGAAAGTCTGCCGCAACTGCGGACTGAAACTCATGCTTCCAGACACCCTCCCCGTGATGGCCGTGTCAACTGCCCTGCCCGTGCTCCGCGATTCCCGGTGAGCTTTGCGCCATCACCTTCTTCAGGTGCTCATCCAGTTGCGAATCGATCGAATCGGGCACTCCCCGCCTCCCGGCGCGCGGAAGCATCAATGTCACCGTCGTGCCAAACTCCAACTCGCTTTCCATGACGAATTTTCCACCCATGCCTTCGATCAACTGAACGGACACGGGAATGCCAAGGCCCGTGCCCTGCGCCTTTGTCGTGAAGAACGGCTCGCGCACCTGCTTCAGCACTTCCGGCAACATTCCGGGGCCTGTGTCCTGGATGATCAGGTTCAGGCTGTCACCACCCTCATCCACGCTGACGAAGATGTGCGGGTTGCCAACGCCCGCCAGGGCATCGCGCGCATTCCACACCAGATTGAGGAAAACCTGGTAGAGCTGATCCGCATCAACCCTCACCTGACCAGAAAACTTGTCCAAGCGCGGAACGAGTTGGATTCCCACCTTTTCCAACTCCTCCACCACGGGCGGCAGCCAGTGCCGCACCAGCACACAAAGCTCATGCTGCTCCAGCATCGGCTTCTTTGGCCGCGCAAAGTTGAGAAGGTCCGTGATGATGCGATCCATGCGGCCCACCTCATCACGAATCAGCCCCACGGCGGAAGCGGAACCGCCCTGCTCGTGAAGGTCATCCATGATGATGTCGGTGGACGCCTTGATGATGGTCAGGGGATTGCGTATTTCGTGCGCAAGCGTCGCGGACAATCGGCCAATGGAGGCAAGTTTTTCCGCCTCGAAGAGCTTGTCCTGCAACTTGTTCAGGTGATCGAGGATGCGGGAAATCTCGCCGATCCTCGATTCAAGCTGCTGGTCCAATCGCTGGTAGCGCCGCTGCTGATAGTCAACCAGGTCCTCGGTTATCGCCAACCGCTCGCGCACATGGTATCCCGTGGCGATGAAAAACGCCACTAGGAAGTTCACGAACAAGTTCGCCCCAAAATGAAAGCGATAGTCCCCCACTTCAAAGTAGGAGACACGCGACCAGTAATCCACGCCGCGCGCATCAAGCCTCTCCATGAACTTGTCCACGACACGATCCGCTGTGTCCAATTCATCCTGCGTGACATTGAGCTCCTTGGCAAATTGCGAGGATGGCTCATCCGAAAGCCTCGTGTTGCCGAAGAAATTGCTTCCGCTCTGCATCCGCTCGATTCGCGCCATCCCGTAATCGGAACGATTTTCAACATCCAGGTTCACCAGGTTCAGGATGAGAAACAGGATGCCGAACAGCAGGAAGTATTTCCCGCGTGCATTGCCGATGCCGCCGGCCCGCGGGGCCCCGTATGCGGAGGGCGATTCGTCCACTGATGCCAACGGTTGCTCCTTTACCCGACAGTCACCGGATTCTGCCCAGCAGCGGCCACGGAGGCGCCATGATCCGGAAACTCCAGCACAAACGCCGCTCCGCCCAATGACTCGCTGCGCTTCGCGTAGATGCGTCCGTTGTGGCGCTCCATGATCATGCGCGCAATGTAGAGGCCGAACCCCGTGCCCCCACTGCGCTTTGAAACGAAAGCCTTGAAAATGTTCTCCTCCTCGCCGGTGGGAATGCCGGGACCGGAATCCTCCACGATCAGGCGCAGGTGCTTGCGATCCCTCTCGCCCCTGATCACGACGCGGCCATCCACGGTCTTCTCCACGGCCTGGCTCGCGTTCTGCAGCAGGTTGATGAGCACCTGGTGCAACGCATGGGAATCACCCAGAATCGTCATTTCCTCATTCAGGTTCACGGCGATGCCAACACCGCGCGCGTCAAACTCCGGGCGCAGGAACGCAACGATTTCGCGCACCTTCTGGTCGAAGCGCATCGGCTGGAGCTGCACGCGACCAGGAATCGCAAGGTTCACAAAATTGCTGACGATGCTGTTCAGGCTTTCGATTTGCTGCTGCACACTTCCGATCACCCTCGCCGCGGCGGGATTTGGCGCGGCGGGATCCTCCAAGTCCTCCCTCACGGATTCCAGGTGCAGGTTCATCGCGTGCAGTGGATTGCGAATCTCATGCGCCAGACCGCCCGCAAGCGTCCCAAGATTCGCAAGGTGCTCCGATTCCGCCGCGCGCGTTTGCAGTTCCATCTGCCGCCGCAGGAGGTAATAGAGCACGACGATCGTGAGCAGGATGATCGCAAGCACGTTCAGCACCATCATCCGCAGGCTCCGCGAAATCTGGTCGCTCAGTGTCTGCACGCCACCAGTCGCAAGCTCCGGCGCCACCTCCACGATGATGTGCCCTCGCAGATAGTTGCCCGACTTGATCGGCATCGACATCACATCGCCCTTCGGCTTGGGCTCATCCTGCGGCACAAGAAGGTCGATTCGCGAAAGTTCTCCGCTCTTGTCATGATGCGGATAGTTGTATTTTCGAATTAGGTAGTTGTCCGCATCATACAACTCAAGCCTGAGCACCGTTTCCTCATCCGAGATGACGGCAAGCACCCTCTTGAATTCAGGATCATCCTGAATGTCGGCGATGGTATCGACCCCACGTTCGCGGATGATCTCCGCCACCTGCTTCCCAACGCGATCCATCATGCGGCGCATGTCCGCGCGCGTCGACTCCACCAACTTGTTCTTCAGCCGGTTGACGGTGTACGCCGTCCCAAGTACCGAGATCACGCCCGCAAAGATGAGTCCCGTGGCAACGACCAGAAGCGTCTGCCAGCTAATCGGCAGGCTGGAACTTTTTCTTTTCTTCCACTTCGACATGGGAATGGAAATGCGACTCGACCCTTCTCCCTCCATTGTCCTTCCTTCATGGCACGATTGCGCAAGCCACAGGGTTCCAGCAAGGTCTAAGAGGCGATTTTGCCCAACTTCACCGAACATGCGAAGGGTGTCCTACAGGCTCATCGCGAGCTTGTACGCCAGTTCCTGCACCCCGGCCTGCGGCGCCTCATCCCCGCAAAGTCGAAGCGAACCCCGCTGGTGTTCTATTCCCAAGTGGCGTGGGACACCGTCTGGCAGCGGCCCCAGGAAGAAGCCCTGGGCCTTAGCAGGTCACGCCCCGTTGTCTTCATTTCTCCCGTGCAAATTCACGAGGCAGTGCTCCGACTCAAGGGACGCTGGTCATTCCTTCGCCGCCTTGAAAACGGACGTCTTATCGTCCTCTCACCGCTCATCCTGTCCGGTGAATACCGAAGCGCCACCATCCGTACCATCAATCGTTGGATCATGAAGCTGGTGACACGCCATCTTGCGGCCAACGACAAGTTACTTTACATGACAAACAGCCCCTTTACCACCTACTTGGCAGAGCACTTGAAGGCAGACGGAGTCGCCTACGACATCATCGACGATTTCTGCGCCTTCGAATGGGCGCCGAAGAACGGAAGAGAGTCGGAATGCAAGCTAATCAGCATGGCTGACCTAGCTTTTGCAGGCACCGGATACCTAAAAGCCAAGTATGAAGGCCACCTGCACAACCTTCAGTTTCTTCCGAGTGGCGTCAGGTTCAGCAGCATGACTCACTCTCAACCGGAACCGCAGGATCTTGCCGATCTGCCTCATCCGCGCATCCTGTACGTTGGCACGATGAATGACAGGCTGAACGCCGACCTGTTCACCCTTCTGGCGGAGCATTTTCCTCACGGCTCCATCATTGCCGTTGGCCCGCGTCATGGCACCTTTGCCCTCAAGAAATCCCCAAAAAATCTGCATTTTTTGGGCCTGAAGCCCCATGAGCAACTCCCCGGATACTACCAGCATTGCGACTTGGGCATCATGCCCTTCGCAGATAATGACGCGGCGAAGGCGATCAATCCGGTGAAGACACTCGAATACCTGGCGTGCGGCCTGCCGGTCCTATCAACCCCTGTTCCCGATGTGATCAAATATTATCCCGAAGTGGTGCGGACAGAGCTGCCGGAAGCCTGGCTGATGGCTGCGGAAGACCTGTTGTCAAGTAATTCATTTGACAAACAGGCTACCCGACAGGAGTTCGCGCGCGGCAGGGACTGGAGCACCCTGATCGTCGCCATCGAAACCCGCTTGCGTGCTTTCGAAGCAGGCATCCCGTGAATTTTCAGCTTACCACCTACCGTTGGGATGACTCCCTGATGGGTGGAGCGGAGCTTCACCACCGTCGTTTGGCAAAGGAACTCATGGACAAGGGGCATCAGGTCAGGGTTCTCACGACAAATGGTGGCAACATTCAGAACTCTTTCCACTGGGGCGTCTCGTGGGAAACCTTGACAAGCAGGAGCCCGAGCCAGTTTCCAATCACGAGAAAGCCGATCCTTCCCTGCCCAAAACCGATCCTTGGTGCCTTGGCGAAAATTGTCCAGAGGCGCTACGAATGGGAGGTGCGCCAGATCAAGAGCACCGAGGTGGCCGGATTCTTCGACTCCCGGTTATTGCCCGCCGGCGTTTGGCTCGCGCAGGGCTGGCATTACCCCGAATTTCGCGATGGCAATCCCATGCGGTGGTCCCATCCGCGGGCAACGATCGCCGTCAGCCCCAGCAATGATCAACCCTATGTCTTGCGCCTCACGGGATACAACCCGGTGGAGCGGGAACTGCGCATCTTCGGCTCCATCGGAATCCCTGCAAATACCCCGTCGAAATTGGCGAAGGATGGATTCGACATCCGAATCCAGATGAACCAACCGGCGTTCGACTTCATCCAGATCGAAGTCGCCCCTTGGCGGCCCATGAAGGAGTTTCGCAGTCTTGGCGTGTTCATCGATTCCATTTCCATCGAGCAGGACGGCAGGGAGATTCATCGCGCGGATTTGTCCGCAGACCTGACGGATCACGCACGCAGCAACCCCGGGGAGTGGCAGCGCTTCCTCCTGCGGCGATGCGAGCAACGTCCGTGGCCCTACCAAACCCTCATTGACCTGCTGCGCGGCCCCGTCACGTTTCCCGGCGCGATGCGCCAATGCCCACCGGGTCACGTGAACATCGTCTGCAACATGCCTTGGTCAACGATGTCGCAAATTCGTGAGGGCGACCTGGCAATGCCGCTGTGGCATGTGGATGACGAATTCTACTATTGGAAGCATTGGATCGCAGGACTGCGCCGCGCGAGGTTCGTTCTCGCCAACACTCCCTACACCGCGGAAAAATTTTTCCCCAACCTTGGAATCCGCGCGCACTTCGTCGGGCCGCCACTTTCCATTCCTGAAAGGAATGTCACGACCGATGAAATCCGTACCTTTCGCGCGAAGCATGGAATCGCGGACAACAACGTCCTGTTCCTTACGGTTTGCAGGAAGAGCGGCGAGAAGCGCTACGAAGCCGTCGCGAAGGCCGTTGCGAATCTGGCGCGTGCAGGAAAATCCGTGAAGATGATCGGCGTGGGACCCGACGCTGACAAGCGCCCCTTCGACTACGCCAACTGCCAGTGGCTTGGCGCGCTGGACGAGGGCGAATTGCAAATCGCCTACGCAGCGTGTGATGTTTTCAGCCTCATGTCTGAAAGCGAAAGCTTCGGAATGGTGATTCCGGAATCGTGGCATCAGGGGAAGCCCGTTGTCGTGAACCGGCGCTGCGGGCCAAGCGCGTCGCTGGTTGCAGAAGGGATCGATGGATTGCTCGCAGTGCCGGGCGCGGAGTTGGAGGAATGCTTCGCACGATTGGCGGATGATGCGGAACTTCGCGCGCGCATGGGCGAGGCAGGAAGGCAAAAGGCCTTGCGCGACCATGTGCGCGGCGCGGCCGCCGATCGGCTTTTGAAAGCAATGGCAGCGGAAGGAATGCTCGTCTGATTCTACGGGAGATTCACGCGCGTCGTTCTGTCAGCGCTTACGGAAACATCGCGGGTTGTCTTCGCCCCATTCGGCATCGTGACCAGCAGCTTGTAGCTTCCCGGCTTCACGTTCGGAATGCCGAAGAAGCCATCGGCGCCGGACAGGTAAATCATCTGCGCACCCTGCACCTGAATCCAGGCGTCCGTGACCGGCTGCCTCGCGCCGTCCGCGATCGTTCCTGCGATCTGTCCGTAGCGACCCGGCTGCATGTGCGCGGGAATCGGAACGCGTGCCCTGTCCTTGTACAGGCCGGAGCCACGCCACTGCGACGACGTCGCACCGCCGTAGCTGAAGAAGGAATTTCCACCTGCATTGAACGAGCGCGAAATGTTGACGTAGCGCATCTGTACGGGACTCAGCGGCTGCGGTGCCTTCCCGTATTTCCCCAGCGCCGAGCCGGGCCAAATGGGACGCCCGCTACGATTGTTGTTCAGCCAGTCCTTCAGCACCGTGCTGTAGTTCGGCGCGGGATCGACGTCATCCCAGTAGATCTGCGGGATCAGCGCATCGACCACGCCCATCCGCAGCCACTTTTCCGGTTCCACGCCGAATCGCTCCGCATCACTGAATTTTCCGTAGCCGGGGATGCGGTTTCGATCCGCGATGCCAAAGGGGGAAATCGTCACCAGAAGCCGGGGATCGCGCTCCTTGCATTGCACATAAAGGTCTGAAAGGAATCGCGACAACTGATCGCGCTGCCATTCGCCAAGGTCCTTGAACCTTCCCGGATTTCCGCGCCCCTTGAAGCGCTCCAGTGAAATGGGATCGCGCGAAGCCCCGTTCGGCATTCCCGTGCGATCATCCAGATGGATTCCGTCCACGGTATGATCCTGAAGGAACAGCATCACCTGCCGCCGCAGGTAGGCGTTCACCTGCGGATTGCCATGCGTAAGCCACACATAATCGTCCGCGCCAAACTGCCTTGGTCTTCCATTGGAATCGTGGATCAGCCCCAGGCGCGCCCTTGCATTCCCTGCGTTCGCGAATCGATAGAGCGGATGACGCTTGTCGTCCGGCAGGTTCTTCCCACTGGACTGCCAGATCACCGACAGGTTGATCCATGCGTGGAATTGCACCCCGTTCCGGTGCGCACCCGCGATGGCCACATTGACCGGATCGAAATCGCGCGCGGACCGCGAAATCAGCGGCGACCACGGCTCCTCGCGGGAAGGGTAGAGGGTGTCCCCCTGGCCGCGCACCTGAAACAGCACCGCATTGATCCTGGCGGCACCAAGATCATCCATGATGCGATTCAACCGCGCAGTAATCTCCTGGCGATTCCCCTTCGTCCATTCAAAGCGCGTCACCCAAACGCTGCGCCATTCCACGCGACCACCAGTCGGTGGCGCGGCGAAGCCCGCCATCGCGCCCAAAAACAACAGCGCCCCGGCGAGGAAAAGGCGGATCGCGGGGCGCTGGTTCGTCATCATTTGAAGAGACTGCAATGCGGCGCGAAACAAGCGCCAGTTTTTTTATTTCGGCGCGGCGGATTTTGGCGCCATTGCGTCCGGACGACGGCCAAGGGCGCTTGTGTCCATCACCTCCGCACCGGCGGGCGGTGTGTAGGCGAACTTGCTGTCATCAATGGCGGGGTTTTCCTTGAAGGAGGTCACCTTCGTCACGTTCTCACCCATCGGTCCCCCACTCACGACAATCTTCACGGGGTGTCCTGTCTTGTCGCTCATCCAGTAAGTGGTCGTGATCTGCTGCGGAGGCTGCCCCGTTGTTCCCGACAGGACACTGCACGCCTCCCCATCAATCGTCTCCTGCGGCTTGACCTCCCACTTTCCTTCCTTCAGCAAATCCGCCATCGCCTCGACGCTGGTGGGATCGACCTTGTAGGGTGACTTCATCACCGTCACCTTGTCGCCCATCTTCATCTCCACCCACAGCGTACTGCCGTCGGAGACCATCTTGCTCGCGGACTTCTGGGGTTCCGGCAGGCCCTGCATTTTTGTCTCGGAAGTCATCTCCGAGTAGCTTTTCACGGTATCGCCGTCGCGCTTGGCAATGGTGGAAATCGTTCCCTTGGTTTCCATGAATTGCGACTTCATGGAATTTTCCATTTTCATTTCCCAGCTCTTCAGCGCCTCGCTCTTCGGCTTCATGCGCTTGAGGAGTTCCTCCGGGGTTTCCGCCTTCAGCAGGCACGGCATCGCGATGAACGCCGCAGCCACCATCATCGTGGCAAGTTTCGCTGTTATCTTTTTCATGGAAGTGGGTTCCCTTGTTGGTTGGTGAAACGCGGCAGCAATGACGCAGAAGCGAACCGGGGGCGCTAGCCCAATGCAAATGAGACGGCGCTCCCGCAGGAGGAGACTCTCCCAAGCCACACCGCCCACCGTGGCGGGACCCGACCTGGATCACTTCGTTGCGGTGGCTGCCCCAGCAGCCGCTGCCGACGCGGCACCTGCTCCCGTGTAGTCCTGCACGGCAACCCCTGCGGGCGCTTCGTACACGAACTTGCTGTCGGCGATTTCGATGTCCGTCTTTACGCTCTTCACGTTCAGGGTGACATCGCCATAGAGCTTGCTGGCTCCCGTCATCTTCATCAGGATGCCGTTCTTCTCGCTGATCCAATAGGTGTAAGTGTGGTTGTTCGTTCCGTCCGTGTAGGCGATTTCCAGGACACCACATGCCTCCCCATTCACCTGCTCCGCCGGCCTGACCGTCGACGCGCCCCCCTTCTTCATGGCATCGCGTACGCTTCCATAGCCCGTTTCATCGGCCGGCGCCTTCGCCTTTGAAACCGTGGTCCTTCCAGCCTGCTTCGTCTCCATGTACAACAACCTGCCGTCCGAAACCATCCTGCCTTCGGTGACAATCTGTGGCTTGTTGGGCATGGTGATCGTGGTCTTCGTGGTGGAATTGGTCTTCATTCCATCCGCAGTTCGTTTTGCTTCCGTGGTGCTCTGAGTCACGGTTTGATACTGCGGCGTCACCACGGTCATTTCGCTGACCGTTTCGTAGGACTTCAGCGCCTTTGCCTTGGCCTCATTGCGATCCAGGAACTCATCCGCCGTCTCTGCGGAAACCATCGTGCTGAAGGCCGTGAACAACAGTAGGAACAGCATCGCTTTGCGCATGCGGGAGCTCCGTCGGGGGACAATGTCACTTCTTGCGATTGGCTTCCCAGACCAAATGGGCCAGCTCGGGAATGATCAGCTTTTCCATGGCAATGCGAACAGCGTTCACGCTGCCGGGAATGCAAAACACGAACGTCTTCTCGCAAAGCCCGGCGATGGCGCGGGAAAGCATCGCCGCCGCACCGACCTCCTGGTAGCTTAGCATGCGGAAAATCTCCCCGAAACCGGGAAGCTCCCGCGACAGGAGCTCACTCACGGCCTCGAATGTCCCGTCGCGTGGCGCGATGCCCGTTCCCCCGTTTGTGATGATCGCCTGAACCTGCGCTGGATGGGGAAGCTCCCCCGCCAGCCGCGCGACGGTTTCCCGGATCATTTCCGGGTCATCCTTCAGGATTATATAAACATCTATGCGATGGCCCGCCGCTTCAAGAAGCTGGTGGATCAGCTTCCCGGACTCGTCGGTCTCCTCCGTGCGCGTGTCGCTGATCGTGAGAATCGCGACGGAAACGGGCGGAAGCTTCGCTGCTTCGCGCCGATGGTGTTCGGTGCTCTGCGAACTCATTGGCCCGCCTCCTGCACTGCGGCTTTCATGCTGCCACCACTGTGCTCCAATCGATGATCCGGCCCGTAGCCGTGAATCTGCTCCCGGCCAATCATGGCTTCCTCCAGCGGGCACGTCTTCACGACGGCCTGCCCAATATAATCAACGTCATAGGCAATATTCTGTGCATCCTGGGGGCCAATGCCGAACAGGTTCCCCAGCATCTCGATCACATACATGTAGGAATGATCGTCGTCGTTGAAAAGGATCAATTCGTAAAGGGGCGCTTCCTGTGTCTGCGTGGCGAGTTGCTCGCTGGGAAGCGTTTCCGTGGTGGCGCCACTCGGCAACATGGATGGACGTAGGCTCGTTGGGAGGGGATTATGATAGGGCGGCACAGTGGGGAGAGGAGGCTAAAAACAATCCGCCCACGTTTGCAAGGGCGGATTGGAGGTGTCCTGTTCCCAACACACGACTTGGGCATGTCAAAGTGTTCCGCCAAGGCGCCGGATGCCATGTTGAAGCAGCACAATCCCTGCCGCCAGCGCAATTCCTCTGCATGAATGGATGAAATCCTCCCGGCGATATTGCCGCCCCCCGTTTCGAAGCTGATGAAGCTCGTCCAGATGAGCCGCAAGGGCACAAATCGGCGCGATGACGATCACCGGCAGGATCCGGAAGCGGAACAAGCCCCCGCCCAGCGCCACATCCCACAACCAGTACAGGATGAGGAACAGGCCGCCAAACTCGAAGTAATGCGCGGAAGCACGGATATGACTGTGGTGGCGCTCCAGCCACGCATGCACGCGCGGACGGTTGCGAACGCGGTCAATCCACGCCTGGCTTTGCGCACGGCCAAACCCCCTCCCGCCCAGCCAGTAAATCAGGGCGATCATCGCGACAACGGCCATGATTGGCAGCAGGAGCTTCGGCATGGCTCCACGGTACAAGCCCCGAAACCCAGCGATAGCAGAAAAATCGCCCTGGGCAATATGTATAGATGTCTATCTGTCTATACAAGGAAGGGCGCCCGACACCCCGCGAACGCACGCCACATCTCCATTTGCAAGCCTCAGGTTATTGCTTGCGTGGTGGCGCGAATTTTGATCCGATACCCGCCACCTGCCCCTAAGTGAAGGAATTTCAGTGAAGTTCGATCCCAATAGTGTGTCACAAGGAACCAGCGTCCCGTCGCCCATCTTGTTACAACCGGACATCCCCGGCGAATTGGCCATCCTGCCGCTGGAGGGCGTCGTTGTCTTTCCGCTCATGATCGCACCGATCGTCCTTTCCGAGGATCGCGCAAAACAGGTGATCGAAAGCGTCATGAAGACCGATCGCATGGTCGCGCTCTTTCACCCAATGGATCAGCCCGACGCTCCCGAAATTGAAAACGGGAAAAATGGTGCTGCTGAAACCACCCCCCGCCTTTTTGAGACGGGCACCCTTTGCAGCGTCCTGCGCATGCTTCGCATTCCTGATGGTTCGCTGCGCTTGCTGCTTCATGGCATTTGCCGCGTGAAGCTGGAGGAAATCCTGACCACGGAACCGTTCATTCGTGGCCGCGTGAAGGTCGCGGAGGACAAGGAACCAAAGGCGGGCGACCCCGAAGTTGAGGCCATGATGAAGCTGACGCTGGAAAACCTCCAGCGCGCCATCAGCCTGTCCGCCATGTCGGAGGAACTGGCCGTGGCCGCCATGAATGTGGAGGGACCCGGCAAGATGGCGGACCTCGTCGCGTCGAACCTTCCCGTGAAGCCGACGGACATGTTGTCCATCCTGGAGGAAGCGGACACGAAGTCGCGCCTGCGCAAGACCCAGTCGCTCCTGGGCCGCGAAGTCCACATGCTCGAAATCGGGAGCCGCATCAATGACGAGGTTCGCGAGGAAGTCGATCGCGGGCAGCGCTCCTTCTTCCTGAACCAGCAACTAAAAGCCATTCGCAGGGAGCTTGGCGAAACCGACCCACACGAGGCGGAACTCGACGCGCTCGCCGCGCGCATCAAGGAAGCAATGATGCCCGACCACGCGCGCAAGGTGGCGGAGAAGGAATTGCACCGCTTGCAGGGGATGCCCACCGCCGCTGCCGAATACGGTGTCATTCGCACCTACCTGGAATGGATTCTCGACATCCCCTGGAACACCTCCAGCAACGACCACATCGACATCGACAAAGCCCGCATGGTCCTCGACGAGGATCACTACGGGCTTGAACAGGTGAAGGAGCGCATCCTCGAATTCCTGAGCGTCATCCGCCTGAAGAAGGGAAACCTCAAAGGCCCCATCCTTTGCCTCACCGGACCGCCCGGTGTCGGCAAGACATCACTGGGGCGTTCCGTCGCCCGCGCCACAGGCCGCAAGTTCCAGAACTTTTCGCTTGGCGGAATGCGGGACGAGGCGGAAATCCGCGGCCACCGCCGCACCTACGTCGGCTCCATGCCTGGCCGCATCATCAAGTGCCTCAAGGACGCCGGCACCAACAACCCCCTCATCATGCTCGATGAGATCGACAAGCTCGGATCCGACTTCCGCGGCGACCCCGCATCGGCGCTGCTGGAGGTGCTGGACCCCGAACAAAACTTTCACTTCACCGACCATTACATGGACATGCCGGTTGACCTGTCCAAGGTGATGTTCATCACGACCGCCAACACGATCGATGCGATACCGGAGCCACTGCGCGACCGCATGGAAATCATTCGCATTGCCGGCTACACGGACCTGGAAAAACAGGAGATTGCCACGCGCTACCTCGTGCCACGGGAAAAGGAAAATTCAGGCCTTCGCTCCAAGGACATCCAGTTCACGAAACCCGCCCTCAAGAAAATCATCCACGAGTACACGGCCGAGGCCGGTGTTCGCGGCCTCCAACGCGAGATCAACAAGGTCTGCCGCAAGGTTGCCATGACTGTCGCCGAGTATCAATCCGCCGAGGAACGCAAGGAACCGCTCAGCGAAAAAAAGAAGGGGCCACGGAAAGCCACAAAACCCACAAGCCTCAAGCGCGAGAAGCCCACGAAGGTCACCATCACCCCTGAGAACCTGGAAAAGTACCTCGGCCAGAAGAAGAGCTTCCAGGAAGTCGCGGAGCGCATGGGCCGCCCCGGCGTGTCCATCGGCCTCGCCTGGACGCAGGTGGGTGGCGCGATCCTCTTCATCGAGGCGGCCCGCTACCCCGGCGATGGAGCCCTCAAGCTCACCGGACAACTCGGCGAGGTCATGAAGGAATCCGCGCAAGCCGCACTGACCTACCTGAAGTCAAACCACACGGAGTTCAAGCTGGAGGCCGAGGATTTCAAGAAGTTTGAATACCATGTCCATGTGCCTGCGGGCGCGACCCCGAAGGACGGTCCCAGCGCCGGTGTCGCCATCGCAACGGCGCTCGCAAGCCTCATGAGCGGCCGCCCCACGAAGGACTACGTCGCCATGACCGGCGAAATCACGCTGCGCGGCAGTGTGATGCCCGTTGGTGGCATCAAGGAGAAGTGCCTCGCGGCCCATCGCGCCGGCATCCGCAACGTGCTCCTGCCGAAGCACAACGAAGCCGACTTCAGCGAGGTTCCCGAAACCATTCGCAAGGCCATGAACGTTTCCTTCTTCGACAACGCGAAGCAGTACATCCACGCGTCGCTGAAGTAATCCCCGAATCGCCCGACGAGGCGACAGCCACGCCCTGCTTCGCGTCAGTGATCCGCGATAAGGTCGAACCAGTACCGCTCAATCACCGGATTTGCGAAGGTCCCGTTGGCCAGTTCCTCAACCTTCGCGCGGGCGATCGCCTCGTCGGCGCAGTCCAGTTCGATTTCGAAATACTTCCCCGCCTTCACTTCCCTGACGGGGGAGCCGTGGCGGCTCAGCGACTGCTGGATCGCTATTCCCTGCACATCAGCAACGTCCCGCTTCAGCATCACATGTATGCGCGCGCGAAAAATCATCTTGGTTCCTTTGTGGCAAATCGTTCTTCGATGAGTGTTTGCAACTCAAGCAGATCAGGCGGCGGCAGCCGATTTTCACATTCCGCCAGGACCCGCCGCCAGGATTCAGGTGTGTTGTCCTGATGGTCGCCGCGGATGCGGGAAAAACGATCGCGGATGGAAAGAAACGTCGGTGAACGACGGGGCGATTCGGCAAAGAAACCGACCCCCTGAAACGTCATGCGATGCAGCACCGTTGGCCCATGGGCCGCCAGCGCCGCATAGTGCTCCTCCGTCGGATAACCGCGATTCGACAGCCAGCCATACTGCGGGAATTCCTCCGCGTAGGCCGCCATCAAGCGGTCGCGCGTCACCTTTGCCAGGATCGATGCCGCGGAAATCGACGCGCAAATCGCATCCCCCTTCACGAGCGGAAGGACCGGGCGCTCCTCGCCGGGAAAGGTCAGTGCATCAGTGACGAGCGCACCCGGCACGGGACTCAGCATGGCGATCGCGCGCTTCGCCGCCAATCGCGTTGCCTCCAGGATATTGTACAGGTCGATTTCCTGCGCGGTGGCGATTCCAATCCCGTAACTGATTGCCATGCGCGTGATCTTCGGGAAAAGCCTCTCGCGCTTCTCCTGCGTCAGTTCCTTCGAATCGCGAAGCCCAACGGGCCGCCTTGATTGATCGTGCGGCAGCATCACCGCCGCAGCCACCACCGGCCCAGCCAGCGGCCCGCGCCCCGCCTCATCGACTCCCGCCACCCACGCGCCGCCACACTGGGCCGCAAAGTCCTTCTCCACGCGGATTGATGGGCGCGAGGGAACGGTCATGTAAACATATGACGCGATCGAAATGCTCCTGGGGCGGCAAGCACGTCACGGCCGGGCAAACGCCCTCACTGCGGGCTTTCGTCGTAGCCGACTTTCGGTCTCTCGGACTCTTCCGCTTCCCTCTCGGCCTTCTCGTCTTCCCGCTCGTCGCGCTCCCGCTTCAACCGTTCTTCCTTTTCCTTCTTCCCACGGTCGCGCCGTTCGGAATGCTCACGCATCATGTCGAAGTAGCCGAACATGTTCCGCTTCATTTCGGCTTCGATGTCGGCCTTGTCCTCGTCGTTGAGTTCAACCCGCGTGTGTGAATAGATGAAGACCAGATAATACTTGTCACGAATATCTTCGTCAGCCATCGGCGACGTCATGATGAGGCGCGGCGTTGCCTTCTTGTCCGGGTCGATCGTCCAGCGAATATTCAGCGGCAACTTGTCGCCGTGGAAATCGACCTCCTCCTTTCGCACCTGCGAATTCGGCGTATCATCCAGCTTCGGGTTCGGCCTGCCCGGATAAATGTCGAAAATGAAGTAGTGCCCTTTTTCCCCGGTGAAGGCACCGGCGAAGTTCGCCTTCTTGGAGTCCGCAAGCGAGGGCGTCTCCCACATCTCCCTCGCAGCGTCCGTCCAGCGGCTCCACTGCTTCGACTCCTCCTCGCTGCGTTCGCAAGCGGCGCAAAAAAGAAGAAGGACGGACGTGAGGAGAAGTATGGTGGAACGCATCAGGAAGCGGCTTTGGCGATTTTTTTCCATCGGGCAGCTTCGCTCTTCCACGTCACCGGGTCTAGGCGCAAGGACAGGAACTGCTCGTAAAGTTCATCAAGCAGGTGATAAACCCGCGAAAGGCTCTCAATCCGCATCTGGATGAACTGGTTGGCGTCGGCAATTGTGGGAACCGGCAGCTTGGCCGACTTGATGTCAAACGTCTCCGCATCCAGCGTGAACGCCCAGGTGTCCTCATGGGCGGTGAACAGGATTCGCGCCCGCACCAACCGCTTTCCCTGCCGCAGGGCGGACTGAACCTCCGGCGCAGCCGCGGCTTCCTCCCCCGCCAGCGTCACCTTTCGCGCCTCACCGCCTTCTGATGCGAACAGCAACGGACCCTGGATGTCCACCTTCAGCGCCGGCTCAGACGGCGGACCGGGTAGGTCCGTTTCCAACACGCGCACCAACAGCCACGTCAGGAAATCCGGGCCAAGTGCCGCGTATTTCTGGAATGCTTCAAGGGGAGCGAGCTGTTCCGGCATGATCAATCCTCACCCACGGGAGCCACCGGTGCAGCAACACCCGCCGCACTCGCCAGCGCAAATTCTTCCTCAAGTCCCTGCTGCGCGATGTACTGCGCACCAACAAGCGCGGGATAAATCGGCCGCAGCTTCAAGTTGAAGGTCGCTTCGAACATCTCCTGGATCCGTTCGCACAGCGCATTGCCCGTCGCCCCCATGAGGAGGATGTTGCTGTTCATGTCCCACACGAGTTCCGCAAAGGCGCTTTGCGACGACGTTTCCTTCAGCATTTCAATCGTGAGTTGCTCTTCAAGGGCGATGCGCTGCTGCCGCGACAGCTTCGTCAACTTGCGCGCCTTTTTCGTCTCCTCGAAAAGCTCCCGCCGGCGTGCCTTGAACAGCACCGGCGAGAAAGCCTTCTTGTCGCGGCGAACCCCCAGCAGCATGTGCGGACCATCCACGATGTCGTCGTACGAAAAGGACTGCTCCAGCACGTTGCGCGGATTCACCCAGCCAAAGCTCTCCTTCTCACCGCGCGCATCATCGATGGGGCGGAACACATAGCGCCGAATCGCCAGGGTCGCGGTCTGCGACAACGACTTCGGAATTTCCTCCAGCACTGTATAGCGGCGAACGCTGAGGCCGCCCGATTGAAAAGCCATGAGTAAGGACGTCCGTGACCTCAAAAAGTGGGGCGTTGGGCGTAAGCCGATTGCCGCTTTGCGTAAAGGGGATTTCGAGAATATTTTCCCTCACATTTTTACCCCCAACCTTGTCCACAACCTTATCCACAGACTCCTGTGGAAAACTCCCACCGCGACACGGGATTTGCTTGATGGGGGGAAGCGGACATGATTTCCTCCATCACAGAAGGAGATGCGCATGGAAACAGCGACGGAAAACAAAACCGGCAGGACGCCTGAAGACATTTTCGACAAGGATGCCACCGCGAAATTCCGCGTCACGGCGGAAGCCGTGAAGGAGGCGGCCTGCGACGCTGGCAGGCAGGTCGAGGATTGCCTGCTTTCCATCTTTCCCCCGGACGTCACGCGTCACCTTGCAGAAGCACACAAGGAATTCATCCGGGCCGGCCAGCGACTGGGTGACATCATGATCGACAAGCTGGACAAGGGCGCACAACGCGCAGAGGAAATTCATGAGAAGGCGAGGCAGGAGAAGGCACCGCCTCCCTCCTCCCCCGAACATTCGTCGGCATGATGCGAAATCGGAAGTTGTAAAAATTAAGGAAGGACGGAAAGCGCCACGCTCTCCGTCCTTCTCATGTCTCAATCCAGCGGGAGTCCGGTTCTTCCAAACCTCGATCCCGAAATCCGAACCAACACCCTAACCGGCGAAATGGCCGCTGACGTAGACTTCCTGGCCGGGAAGAAGGTTCACCGGGCCTGCGTGATACTTGCGGTAAAACTCCTGGACGCTCTGATCGTTCTCCCACGCCATCGTCACAAAGAACGTTCGCTCCGGATCCTCGATCTGGAATGAGTCCAACGCCTCCTGCGAAACGTCCTCCGGCGAAAAATAGGATGCCCAAAGGTGGCCGGGCGACTTGCGCGCGGCGGCTATCCACTTGTCGAGCGTGCGGCGGGCCGCTTCGGCCTGCCCGTGTTTCACCACGGTCTTGATCACTTCAACGTACATTGGCGAGATGCCTCTCGGTAAAGGGAAACTGCTTGAAAGCCCAGCAGCGCAGAACGGCGGTTTCCTGTTGGCGGGGCATCATTGGGCCCCGAAGCGCGCGGCGAGATACGACAACAGGTTCAAGGAATGCAACGCCATTTATGTGGATTGTTGAAATTTAACAACTTAAAAGACAACAACACCGATTAAAGCCCCATGAAACACCGTATAACCTGATGTCCGTTATCTGCAAAACCGCGTTGCGGCACCCGCCCATCAATCGAATCTTCTTCCCCATGTCGAAAGAAGCCCTTCTCCAAAAAATTTCTGATCGTAAGGCAACCGTGGGCGTCATCGGGCTTGGGTACGTTGGCCTGCCCCTGGTGCTCCTTTTCAGCAAGCGCGGATTTTCCGTCGTTGGCATTGATGTGGACGCGCGAAAAATCGAACAGCTTCGATTGGGCAATTCCTACATCGAGCATATTTCCCCGTCTGAAATCACGACCCTGAATGAAACAGGAAACTTCAGCGCGGGAACGAACCCGAACCTCGTTGGCGACTGCGACGCTGTGCTGCTCTGCGTCCCCACACCGCTGACGCGCAATCGCGAACCCGACATGACCTACATCGAACGCACCGCGCAGGCGATCGGTCCCTTCATTCGACGCGGACAATTGATCTCGCTCGAATCGACAACCTACCCCGGCACCACCGCGGAAGTGCTCGTGCCAATCCTGGAACGGGAATCGGGGCTCGTTGCGAATCGTGAGTTCTTCGTGGCTTACTCGCCGGAGCGCGAGGATCCCAACAACCAGAACTACACCACGGAATTGATTCCGAAGGTGGTTGGGGCCGACACCGCCGATGCGCTGGAACTGGCAACGGAATTGTACGCCAGCGTGGTCAGGCGCGTGGTGCCCGTGTCAAGCGCCGCAACGGCGGAGGCCACGAAGCTCGTGGAGAACATCTTCCGATGCGTGAACATCGCCATGGTCAATGAGTTGAAGATGGTCTTCCAGCGCATGGGCATCGACATCTGGGAGGTGATCGAGGCCGCGAAGACGAAACCCTTCGGATTCATGCCGTTCTATCCGGGGCCCGGCCTTGGCGGACATTGCATCCCCATCGATCCCTTCTACCTGACGTGGAAGGCGCGCGAGTTCGACATGCCGACCAAGTTCATCGAGCTTGCCGGCGAAATCAACTCCGCCATGCCCTACTATGTCGTGAATCGCACAATGGAAGCGCTGAACGACCAAGGGAAGGCCCTGAAGGGAAGTCGCCTGCTGCTCGTGGGGCTTGCCTACAAGAAGGATGTCGATGACCTGCGCGAAAGCCCGACACTGAAGTTGATCGAACTCTTTGAGTCACGCGGCGCCGTTGCAGACTACCATGACAGTCACATCGCGGAGATGAAGGAAACGCGCGAGCACCCCAACCTTCTGGGCCGAAAGAGCGTGCCCATCGAGAAGGCCGGTGAATACGATGCCGTGATCATTTCCACCAACCACTCCGACATCGACTACGCAGCCCTTGGCAATCGCGCGAGGCTGATCGTCGACACGCGCAACGCAATGTCCGGCGTGCAGGACATCACGTCGTTCCTCTGCAAGGCATGATGAAGGAACGGGGAGCCGATCACGGGCAGTGAACACAGGCACACCTGCTTTCCCATTCCATTTCCCGCTCCCCATTCCCATCCGTGCCCGCCGCCTCCAACAAGAAAACGAACACCGCCGCCATCCTGGCCTTCGCCACCGTCAGCATCGCGTGGGGAACAACCTACGCGGGAATGCGCGTGGCCGTGGAGTCGATTCCTCCATTCCTGATGGCCGGGATTCGTTTCACCCTGGCGGGAGCATGCATGATGCTCGCATTCCACGCAATGGGGCATCCCTTCCCGAAGGCGCGCGACTGGGCAAGGCTTGGCATCGTTGGATGCCTGCTGCTGGCCGGTGCCAACGGACTGCTGGCATGGGCGGAACAGTACCTTGAAAGCAGCTTTGCGGCACTTCTGGTGAACACGGCCCCGTTGATGATCGTGGGAGGAAGCGCACTCCTTGGCGAGAAGGTCTCCATGCGCGCCTGGCTGGGGCTTCTCATCGGATTCTTCGGCGTCTTCGTCCTGATCCTCCCAAGCTTGTACGAACTCCTCAGTGGTGCACAACCAATCGACGCGCCACGGCAATCCCATTTCTGGTGGGCGGTCGGGGCACTGGTGCTCGGCCCCATCTGCTGGGCGGCAGGTACCATCACCGCCATCCGCGTACCCGCAGCATCGACCCCCTTCATGACGGCGGCGACACAGACCTTCCTCGGCGGCCTCGGCGCGATGGCGATCGCAGCTCTCCATGGTGATTTCACGCAACCCTTCGCTCCCACCATGCGCAGTCTGTGGGCCGTGTTGTACCTGATCGCCATCGGATCGTGGCTGGGATACGTCAGCTACATGTACTGCACACTGAAGATGCCGCCACAGGTTGTCGCCACGACGACCTACCTGAATGTCGTCGTCGCGGCCCTGGTCGGCACGATGTTGCTGGGCGAAAGGATTTCCCCGCCAATGATCATCGGCGGAGCAACCGTCCTTGCGGGCGTTGCGATCACGAACCTGACGAGGAAAAAACCCGGACCAGCGGGGAAGACTACAACCGCATAGCCTGCGGGGACGGCGCCACCTGCGGCGGAAGGTTCAGGTTTTGCGCAACCAGCTCACGCCGGCGGAAGTATTCGCGCAGGGAGGCACGCCAATCCGGCAGTGGCCGCAGCCCCAACTGCTCGATGCGCTTGCAACTCATCACCGAATACGTGGGGCGCCTTGCAGCGGAGCGGAATTGATCGCTGAGGATCGGATGCACGGTGACATCATTGCGGCCCGCAATGCGGAAAATTTCCTTCGCCAGTTCGTACCACGTGCACGTGCCGCCATTGGCGACGTGGAACACGCCGTAGGCGTTCACGTCCAGCAGCGTAACCAGCATCGGAGCGAGATCGAACGTGAAGGTCGCCCTGCCTGTCTGGTCGTTGACCACGGACAGCGTCGAGCGCGTCTCACTGATGCGCAACATCGTTTCGATGAAGTTGCGCGTGTAGTCACCACCCAGGCCGTTCAGCCAGCTGGTCCGCACGATCTTGTATTTTTCAAGAAGCGCCTGGATGTAGGTTTCGCCAAGCAGCTTCGACTTGCCATAAACATTGATGGGACCTGTTGGGTCGCTCTCCACATAGGGGTCCCGCTTGTCGCCGGAAAAGACGTAGTCGGTGGAAAGATAGATCAACTCGATGTCCATCTCGCGGCAGAAGAACGCGAGGTTCTTCGTCCCCTCCGCGTTGATTTCAAACGCGCGAAGCGGCTCCTTTTCCGCCGTGTCAACAAACGTGAACGCGGCGCAGTGGATCAGATGCGTGGGGCGATGCTTTTCCAGCGAGGCGCGCACCGCCGCCAGGTCGGTGATGTCCATGTCCGCAATCACGGAAGTCACCACGCTGATCGCGGGATCGCGACGAAGCGACTTGATCACCTCTGTGCCAAGCATGCCATCCGCGCCTGTTACGAACACCTTTTTCAAGGACCAACCACCTCGTGGAAGTGTGCTACCAAAAATGGGACTTGCAGGATTCGCGCCGCCCATACGGTAGGAGTATGAACCACTTGCAGGCGTATCGGCCACAATGTTCCAAACAGCTTCAAGTACTAATTGGCGAAAGTTTGCGAAAAAATCACCGGGTTGCTTGGCTTGACATCGGCGCACTTGCGCCGTTGCTTGTGGGGCGAAGTGACCCCTTCCGGGCAGGATCAGATGGAGAAAATGACACCATGATCGAGGGCAGCAACCTCCTAAAAATGGTTCAGGAGAAGCTCGCTGAAAAGGAAGAGGTCATCCATGAACAACAACGCCAGATCGAAGAGCTACAGAAAAGCCTCGAAAGTCAGGGGGATGGCACCGGCGAAAGCGAAGCGGTCATCCGTGAACAGATGGAACAGTTGCTGGAGATGACCGAAAAGCTGGAGAAGGCGGAAGCGAAGGCGAAAGAGGACGAACAGGCCTTGCAGGAAAAAGAGGAGGTCATCCTCGAACAGATGCAGCAACTGATGGATCTGACTGAAAAACTGGAAGACCTGCAAAAACGTGCCGCCGCCTGGGCGGAAAACCAGAAGGAATTTGAGGCACTGCAAAAGCAGCTTCAGGACTTGCTGGGAAAGAGCTGAGAGACGCCGTGACCTTCTTCATGAAAAAACTGGGCGTGTCATTCGCCATCCTGTGCGCCTGCGCCCTTGTGGCGGGGTGCAACAACAAGCCAAAGCAGCGCGTTCTGTTTCCCGACATCAACTATTCCTTCAACGTGATGGCCGTTCCCGATGACTGGCCCCTGGAAAAGAAGGACTGGCCCGTCGACCCAACAGAAGCCGCAGTCCGCCAGGCCGTTTACGAACGCGAAGGCGCACCCGATTATTTCCGATTCCGCTGGCGCAAGGATGCCAAACCCGTCACCCGCCGCGAGGTCACCGAAATGCTCTTCGTGAAGGACAAGAGCAAGCGCGACCTCAAGAGCTTCACCAAGGGGAAGGACCTGACCATGGATTGGGTCTACAAGGACAAGGGCGAGGTCTATACCTTCACCAAGAAGGGCGCGGAGAAAAGCACGCTCCCCGATGAAATCAGGATCATCTGCGAATACGGCGATCCACAGGAAATCAAGTCCAGCGTGGATGTCCGCCGCCTGCCCGTGACCATCTACCAGTACTACAACGAGGGGAAGGTGTATTACTTCACCGACGGAAAGTTGACCCGCGAAGAAACCCAACCACGCATGGAAGGAATGTACGAACGGCGATGAGCGCCACCACAACAAAGTCCCCCGGCAGCACCACGACACTTCGCGGTTCACGCAACCTGGATGATGACATCGAGGAAGTGTTGCTGACCCAGAAGGACATCGCCAGCCGCGTGGCGGAAATTGGCAAGGCGATCGAGAACGACTACCGCGGGAAGCCGCTTGCGCTGATCGGCATCCTGCGCGGCGGCCTCGTGTTCCTTTCCGACCTGACGCGCGCCATTTCAATCCCACACTCCTTTGACATGGTGGGCGCGTCCTCCTACGGAACCTCCACCACGAGCAGCGGCCGCGTGCAAATCACCAAGGACGTGGAAGTTGACCTTCGCGGCAAGCACGTTATCATCTGCGAGGACATCTACGATTCCGGCCGGACGCTGGCCGCCATCCGCGACCTCCTGCGCGTGCATCATCCCGCCAGCGTGGAAGTGGCCGCCTTCCTCTACAAGAAAGTCAGCAAGCGCATTTCCGAGGTGGAAATCAAGTACAAGGGCTACGACATCGAAGACAAGTTTGTCGTCGGCTATGGCTTGGACTACGCGGAAATCTACCGCAACCTCCCCTATGTCGGCGTCCTGAAACGCAGCATTTACGAGAGCACAAAATAAAGATGTCCAAGAAGGAAAAGCAGCCCCCGCAGCCCGCCAACGCAGAAGAAAACAACGCAAAGATGGCGATGAAGACCATCCGCCAGGAGATCAATCGCATCCTGTGCAACTGGGATCCGCTGGCCATGCGGGGCTTGAAGGGCTTCGAAACAGCCTACAGCGACCACGTCGGACCGATCATCGTCCTCCTGAAGAAGGGCGCGAAGCCCATGGAGATCTGCGTCCACCTCGACCGGCTTGTGCAGCAGGAGTGGAAACTTCCCGAATCACGCGAACAGTGCCTGGACGTCGCTGAGAAAATTCACCGCGTTGGTTCACTCTTCCGGCTGGGCGCTTGAGCCGCAGCATTCTCATTCTCGGCGCGGGCGTGTGCGGCCTCGCCGCCGCCTGGCGCCTGCTCGAGAAGGACTCCTCGTTGCAGGTAACCATCCTCGAATCCGCCGAGGAACCCGGTGGCCTCGCGCGCTCGCTCATCGTCGGCGACCACATCGCGGACCTCGGCCCCCATCGCATCTTCACGGAGCTTCCAGACGTTCAGGATTTCCTCCACGACCTGGCCGGCGAGGATTTGGAAACGGTGCGCCGCGCGTCGCAAATGTGGCTGCGTGGCGGTTGGATCGAATATCCACCAAAGCCCGTTGAGGTCACCCGCCACCTTGGCGTCACGACACTGGCGGGAGCGGGCGCCAGCTTCGCCCTCAACAAGGCTGCCGAACTCCTCGGCGCACGCGGCAACGAACGCGAATCCTTTGAGTCGCTGATGACAAGCGCGTTCGGTCCCCAACTCTACGAACTGCTCGTCGCGCCCTACGCCCGCAAGGTTTGGAAGATGTCCCCGCGCCGGATTCACGCGGACATCGCGCGTGTGCGCGTTTCCGCAGGTGGCCTGGACCAGATGGTCAAGAAACTCTTCGTCCCCGAGAAGCCCGGCACGCTCACCGCCGTCAGGAAATTCTACTACATGGCCGGCGGCGTGGAGCAACTCGTCAGGAAAATGCGCGCAGGCGTGGAGTCACGCGGCGGGAGCATCAACCTCGTTCGCAATGTGAACGCCATCCGATTCAATGGGCGCGCAACGGTCTGTGCGGAAAACAAGGCGTCCGGCAGGGCGGAGTCCTACCAGGCGGATGATGTGATTTCAACGATTCCACTGCCCGACTTGCTTTCAATGCTCTTCTCCGGTGCGGGACCAGCCCCTTCGCCCGCTGTCGTGAAGGCCCGCGAAGACCTCCACTACATCGCCAACTTCCTCGTCGCATTCGTCGTGGGAAAAGCCGACGTCACGGATTCGCAATGGCTGTACTTTCCCGGCCCGGACACCGTCTTCAATCGCGCCTATCTCCCGAAGAACTTTCATTCATCGATGGGTTCAGCGAACGAGACACTCGTCGTTTTCGAAATCACCTGCCATCACGGCGACAGGATTTGGCACCGCAGCGACAAGGCGCTGGTCGCGGCGGCACTGCGCGGCGCGGAGCGCGTGGGGCTTTTCAGGAAAGCCGACGTCCGCATGTCGCTCGTCCATCGCATCCCCCACACCTACCCCATCTATGATCTCGGATACCGCAGGCGACTGAATGAAATTCGCAAGTACCTGGAAAACTTCCCCCGCTTGATCAACACCGGGCGGCAGGGGCTGTTCCTTCACAACAACATGGATCACTCCATCCACATGGGATTTCGTTCCGCCGAAGCATTGCTGGCGGCCGATGAAAATCCCGCACGAGAGTTTTACAAGGAGATCAGGAAGTTCCAGCAGTTCCGAATCGTTGATTGACGATGCAGGGGCCTGCCGCCGCGATCGGAAGCCCGTTTCTTTTCGACTTCAGCCAAGGGCCGCGGCCAATTGCGCGGCGACGCGCGCGTTGTTCTCCAAAAGCTTCACGTTGGAAAACACGCTCTGCCCCGCCGTCAGCTTTTCCATCCGGCCCAACAGGAACGGAGTCAGCTCCCGCCCACCGATTTTCCCCGCATCCGCCTCCGCCAGCGCAGCGCCAAGCGCACGCGTATAGACACCCTCCTCCAACTCGTATTGCGCCTCGATCGGGTTGCACACCAACACCCCGGCGTTCAACCCCATCTTCCACTGCTGATCGATGGCGCGCGCCATCTCCTTCATGTCGTCGTAGCGCGCATCAACCTTCAACCCGCTCGTGCGCCGATAGAAGGAGGGAAACTCGTCCGTCTGCCATCCGTAGACCGGCACCCCCATCGTCTCCAGAACCTCCACGGTTTTCGGCAGGTCGAGGATCGCCTTCGCACCCGCGGAGACCACCGCAACGGGAAATTGTGCAAGTGCCGTCATGTCCGCTGAAATGTCGAATGATGTTTCCGCGCCACGATGCACCCCACCGATGCCGCCCGTCGCAAACACGCGAATCCCCCTGTCCTTCGCGAGGAACATCGTCGCGGCCACCGTCGTGCTTCCGGGCCTTCCCGACGCAACGCCCGATGCGAGATTCGACAGGTTCAGCTTCGCGACGGCCTTCCCCTCCCGCGCGAGCCGTTCAAGCTGCTCGTCATTCAGGCCGTACAAGACCTTCCCGTCAAGTATCGCGATCGTCACCGGATCGGCCCCCTCATCGCGAACCACCTGCTCCAGTGCACGCGCCACCTTCACATTCTCCGGATATGGCAACCCGTGGGAAATGACAGTCGATTCAAGGGCAACGCGCGGACGGGACATATTCAGGCCTTTTCGATTTGGGCTCGACCACTCACCAACAGAAGAAAGAGTTCAACAAGCTGATTTTCAGAGGTCAATCAACCCAAATGGTTTCCATGACCAAAACCCCTCCCCGTATTCGTCTCGCGCAACTTCCCACGCCACTTGTTTTCCTGGAACGCCTCACTAGAAAAATGGGAGGGCCTCGGATTTACGTGAAGCGTGATGACCTCACCGGATCCTGGCTCACGGGAAACAAGGTTCGCAAACTCGAATTTTCCATCGCCGAAGCCCAGGCCCAAGGATGCGACACGATCATCACATGCGGTGCCGTGCAATCCAACCATTGTCGCGCCACGGTGCTGGCATGCGCATCACTCGGCATGAAGGTCCACCTGATCCTGCGCGGCGAGGAGCCTGTGCAGCCGGACGGAAACAATCTCCTGGATTACGTCGGTGGCGCCCACATTTCCTACCACGCGCGCGACGTCTACAAAAGGCACCTCTGCGAGATCGCAAATTCATTGAAGGAAAAGCATGCCGCCGAAGGACACAAAGCCTTCTTCATCCCAAGCGGCGCGAGTGACGGCATAGGATGCTGGGGATACATTCACGCAGCAGAGGAATTGAAGCGCGACTTTGCCACGCACGGCATCGAACCCACCTGCATCATTTGCGCCACTGGCAGCGGCGGCACGCAGAGCGGGCTTGTCCTCGGCAAGGCCCTGCACGGGCTGTCCCAGGACATCGTGGGCATCAACATCTGTGACGACGAGAAATGGTTCCGCGACAAGATCACCGACGACATGACCGAATGGAGGAAGCTCTACCACCAATCATTCGATGTCGAATCACTTCCCATCAACATCATCGATGGCCACGTCGGCCCCGGCTACGGCGAAGCCACCCCGGACGTCTTTGAAACCATCAAGATGGTCGCGCGCCTCGAAGGCCTCATCCTTGATCCTGTCTATACAGGCAAGGCGTTCAACGGGATGCTGAAGGAAATCGCCAAGGGGCGGTTCACCAGCAGCGACACCATTGTCTTCATCCATACCGGCGGGATTTTCGGCCTTCTTGCACAGCGGGAGAAGCACGACTTCAAGGCGTGATTGAAGGTCACTTGTAAATCAGGTATTTCTTCCGCACATCAAGATACTGCTTCTGCAGCGGCTCCCAGCCCTTGATGATGTCGCTGACATTCTTCGACTTGATCGCCTCGGGCAGGGTCGCGTCCCCCATCATCTTTCCCGCCCACTCCTTGATCTCCGTTTGTTCGGGATAGAGCTGGTATGTTGCCTGGAGGAGTTCCAACGCGGTGCGGATCGGCTGCAATTTCCCCGCGTCGGTGATGTGAATTTGCACACCGCCGCAACGCACGTCCTTGTGCTTGCTGAAGGTCGGCGTGAACCACGCCGCGCGGAACTGCACACCCGGAAGCTTCTTCGCATTCATCACCGCAGCGAGCTTCGTCCCGTCAATGAAGGGAGCGCCGATTTGCTCGAAGGGAAGGGTCGTACCGCGCCCCTCGCTCAGGTTTGTTCCCTCAAAGACGCACGTGCCCGGATACAAGCGCGCCGTGGTCAGCGAGGGCATGTTCGGCGAGGGGATCACCCACGGGCGGCCCGTTTCCTCCCAGGTCGTTGTGCGCTTCAGACCCGGCACCGGGATCACGGTCAGGGCAACCTTGGGATTCATCCACTCGCCATTCACCAACCGCGCAAGCTCGCCCAGCGTCAGTCCCGATCGCGTCGCGACGCCAAACGGTGCGCCCTCCCACTTCCGGCCCACGATTCCGTAATCCTGCGTGTTCGGATTCCCCTCAACAACGTCCAAGCCCACCGGATTCGGCCTGTCGAGAACGATGAACGGCTTTCCATTCCTTGCACACGCCTCCATCGCGTAGGTCATTGACCACGAGAACGTGTAAAAACGCACCCCAACATCCTGGATGTCGAAGACCATCACGTCGATGTTGGAAAGTTGCTCATCAGACGGTGCCTTTTGGGCGCCGTACATGGAGTAAACCTTGATGCCCGTCACGGCATCCGTGTAGTCGGAAATTTTCACGCCCGCCTGCTGGTCGCCCCGCAGGCCATGCTCCGGTGCAAAGAACGCCGTGATCGTCGTGTCGCCATCCTCGCAGAGGATGTCCGCCGTCTGCCGCAGGTCCTCCCCCGTGCCGGAGGGATTCGTCAGCATGCCGACCCGCTTCCCACGCACCAGCGCCCGCAACTGCGCCATCTGTTCGTCGATGCCCGTTCCCGCGTTGGCAGTGGATGTCATTGTGAGCACCACAAGTGCGAGCAATGCCGCACGCAGTGACTGTTTGATGAGACGCATTGGATCATTCCTTGAGGTCAGGCCTTGAAAAATTCCCGCATGAGCTTCCACACAAGATCGCCATCGAAGCCGCGTCGCAGCAAGAAAGATGCGGCAGCCTGCGCACGTTTTTGCGGATCCTCCGGCTTCTTCCGCCGATTCCACTTCATCAGCGCCCCACGCGCCGATTCCTCCTCATGGTCAGGCGTGGTGGCAGCCCGTGCGATTTCACCCGCCGCCTCGCGCTTGATGCCCCGCGCCACAAGGTCGCGTTCCACTCGCCGGATCCCCTGCATTCGGCCAGCCCGTTCACGTGCGAACTGCGTCGCGAAGGCCCTGTCGTCCAGGTATCCCTTCGCCTCCAATTCCCCCAGCACGTCCTCAACCACGGGCGCATCGTATTTCCGTTGCCGCAATCCCCGCTCCAGTTCCTTGCGGCTGCGCATGCGCATCGACAACAGCTTCCACGCCTGCGCGCGGCAACGCTCCGTCGCATCAACCCGAAGGACCTCCTGCCACCGGGCCTCGGTGACCTCCGACCCTTCACGCAGGTGAAACCGCGCGATCGTCTCCACGCGCACCTCCGCCTTCCCGCCGTCATCGAACTCGACTGCCGCAAGCTCCCTGCGCTTCTTCGGCGCAATGATGGACGTGATTGCCTTCATCGCTGAAACCAGAAGTATCCGGGGTCATCGTTCTTGCTGCGAACCTGTGCGCCATCGCCGGGGAATTTTTCGTCCACGATGCGGAACAGCTCCCCCTGCTCGGTCCGCTCCTCGCCCTCACGCATCTCCGGAACGGACTTGTAGAGAAACAGCACCGCGCCTGAACCTTCCTTGATCGCGGGATCAACGCTCGCATGAATCTGCTCCGCGTTCCAATCCCGGTGAATTGGGATCAGCGGATACTTCAACGGCTTGCTGAAATAAAACTCCGCGATTTCCGGGAATGAAACCGAATGGCACAGGAAAACAGGCGTGCCGGGCGGAACCTGCTTTTCGATCGCCGCAACAAGTGCATTGATCCCCACGCCATCGCGTGTCAGCACCCGGCGCACACGATCGTAGGTGCGCTCCGCCGTGATCGCCGCCAGAATCCCCGCCACGACAAGCAGCCCGCGCCCGGCGCCGCTCCCATCCCAGCGCCATGTGACACAAGCGGCGCCGATGAGCGCCACAAGCGGCCCCGTTCCGGCGATGTAGTAACGGGGTTCACCCAGAATGGGAAAGCCGCCACGCGAAATCAGGAACGCCAGCACCGGCGGCAGAAGCGAGCAACCCACCGCCAACCACGCGGTCTCCCGTGGCGCGAGGCCGGTGCGACTTCCGACCGCGTTCTCCTTCCCGCCCCAGCGCCCAATCATCAGGCAGGCCGCAAACGGCAGCACCAGTGCTGCGGGAATCTTCCACAGGTGCCCACGGCCCGCTGTCGTCCCCAGCGACACGATCAATTCGTAGGGATCCCACACCAGCAGCCACCATGACGGCACGCGATCAAACTTTGCGAACTCGCGCATGTCCACCTGCGTGCGCAGGTACACAAGCAGCGGAATTGTGATGAGCAGCGGCAGCGCCGTTGCCAGCGCGAACCCCCGCCAGAAACCCGCGCCAGGCTTTCGCCGCGCAACGACCGCCGCAAACAGGACCGCAAAGGGAATGGCCCAGACAATCGCGCTCACCTGCAATTGCAGGAACACCAAATGAACCACGCCGAGCACCGCAGCGCGCCTTGCAGTCGGCTGTTCAAGGAGGCGAAGCGCTGCGAGCACCATCGCCGCCCCCGCAAGCGCCATCCACGAATACATCCGCAACTCCGCCCCATGGCGCAGCAGCGTCCCGTGGATCACCGCCAGAAGCGCCGCGCCCACCGCGCCGCGCTCACCGCCGATCCGTCTTCCCAAACCTGCGATGACGGGGATGATCGCCACGCTCGCAACCAGGGACGGCAGCCGAAGAAGTACCAAGGATGATGCGCCGGTAAGTGTCGTCCACAATTTGAAGGCGTAAAAGAACCACGGAAAATGCCCCATGCGAAAACGCTCCGCCGCAACCTCACCCCACGGAAGCGCAACCGTGTGCAGCGTCGCACCGTCATCGATCCACATGCTCGTCCTGAGGACGACGATCATCCGCAATGCCACCGCCACACCGCAGACCGCGGTCCAGAACAACAGATTCGATAATGTCGGAGACGTGGATTTTTGCATCTTAGAGATCGAAGCAGGACACGGTGTCAATTTTTCAACAATTCACCTGAGAAAGCGACCGCGGGTTTCCCCTGAGAAACAAACCGCCCTTTTGAGTCTCAAAACGAGACGAAACAATTGGGCCAATAATTCTATTTCGCATTGCAAATGGCTTGCAATGAGGGTTGTCCCAGCGTGATTCTCTCCTTGGACAGGGGCAAAGTGCGGATACCCCTGATTGGCACTAGTTGCAGCCAAACAATGCCAGCGGCGAAGTTATAGCAAGTCGGCATCTTACATCACCAAGTTTCATCCAAGGATTTGGAACCCATGCAGAACAACTCTTCTCACAACAAATCTCACAAGGAAGACTCCATCGTAAACGCCTTTCTTGATACCAAGTCCTCCGAGGGGCGCAATCACGGCTCCAAGAAGGATCATCAGGAAATCCCTCAGGAACTCGGCAGCTACGTGCTCCTGATCCAGGACCTGCTGAACGAGAAGGGGTATGTACGCGGTGTGGAACTGGCCGAGCGCCTCGGCATGAGCCGCCCCACAGTGACGCGTGCCATGCAGCGTCTGGCGCAGCTTGGTTACGCCAACTATGAACGGTATCGCGGCATCACACTTACGCCCGCTGGTGCGAAGGCCGCTGAAGCATCGCGCAAGCGCTATCGAATCATCGCGGACTTCCTTGCGGTCTGCGGATACAAGATGGCCGACCAACAACTGGAGGCGCGCCGCCTGGAGTCCTATTGCTCCGATGAAATCCTCAGCGCGCTGCGCGCTGCCGGCGCCAAGCTGTCCGCCTGATGTTCGTTTTATATTCGCGAGGCCGCTTCCGCGGCACTCTGCCGTTTACTCACGCCCGCAGGCGGGAATAATCCTTCCTTTTACTCCCGTTGGAAGGATTCTTCAAGAACTCACATGGTCAAGGTCGCGGTTCTCGGCGCTTCGGGCGCAGTTGGTCAGGAGATCATCCAGACACTGGAGCAGCGCAGGTTTCCCTGCGACGAGTTGCTCCTGCTGGCATCGCCACGCTCTGCCGGGAAGAAAATTCCCTTCCGAGGCCGCTTGCTGGAAGTGAAGGCCGTGACGCCCGAATCCTTCAACGGCGTGCAGATCGGCCTGTTCAGCGCCGGCGGATCCGTTTCCGCGGAATGGGCACCCATCGCCGCAAAGGCAGGCGCCATCGTCATCGACAACACCAGCCACTTCCGCATGGCGGAGGACGTGCCGCTCGTCGTCCCGGAAGTGAATGGCGACCTCCTCACGAAGCGCCCCCCCAAGGGCATCATCGCAAATCCGAACTGCTCCACGATCCAGATGGTGCACGTCCTCGACCCGCTGAACAAGGCCTGGGGGATCAAGCGCATCGTCGTTTCCACCTACCAGTCCACCAGCGGCAAGGGCGCGCAGGCGATGGACGAAATGGAGGAGCAGACCTCCGCATTGCTGAACGGCGGGGATGAAGTCACCCCCAAGCAATTCCCACATCAGATTGCCTTCAACGTCATTCCCCACATCGACTCCTTTACCGACACCGGCTACACGAAGGAGGAGTTGAAGATGATGAATGAAACGCGCAAGATCATGCGCGCACCCGGAATTTCAGTCACCGCAACATGCGTGCGCGTGCCCGTTTTCCGCAGCCACAGCGAGGCCGTGAACGTGGAGTTTGAAAAGCCCGTCGACGTCGCGCAGGCGCGCGCAATGCTGCGCGCCACCCCAAACGTGGAGGTCGTTGACGATCCCTCCCGCAATGAATACCCGCTGGCGATCTACGCCGAGGGTCGCGACGAAACCTTCGTGGGCCGCATCCGCAAGGACATCAGCAATGCCGCGGGAACCGGGCTCGACTTGTGGGTCGTTTCCGACAACCTCCGCAAGGGCGCGGCCCTCAATGCCGTTCAAATCGCGGAAATCCTGCTGGCCAATGGAGTCGTGAAGAAGTAGTCCCGTCCAAGGGTGATGAGTCATGGGCGGGGGCTGCACCGTCACGCCATCACCCGTGATCGATTCTCCATAAACCAGAACCGCCCTTGTACCTCAACGCCCACTGCCACTTGGAACTTTCGCACCTGCGCGGTGCGATCAAGCCGGGGCTTCCCTTCGTTGATTGGCTCGAAAAAATCGTCGCGTTGAAGCGCTCAACGAAGCCCGACGATTTTCTGGATTCCGCACGCAAGGCGCTGGAACGCCTGCGCGAAACCCACACGGCGGTCCTGTGGGACATCGACTCGCTGGGCGTCACGCCACACCTCGTCCAGCAGGCGGAAACCACACCGCTCGCATTGCAGTCGCTCACGATCTACCGTGAGCTGATTCGCTTTGATCCCGTCGATGCTGCGCCAATTGCGGAGGTGTCCACCAAGTACCTGCCGGACGCCATGGATGTCTGCGGAACGCATGTGGACCACGGGATTTCGCCGCATTCACCCTACACCACCTCCGCGGCGCTTCTGCGATCTGCTGCGGGAATCGCACGGGGCCGCAGGTTTCCCCTCTGCATTCACGCCGCCGAAACACCGGAGGAGAATGAAATGCTGGAGAAGGGAGCGGGGTCGCTGCGCGAATTCCTCAACCCCTTCCTGCCAGCCGGATGGAAGCCCCCCGGCAAGCGCGCGATAGAATACCTGGATTCCTGCAACTGCCTCAATGATCGCACGCTCCTCGTGCACTGCAACGATGTCACCGATGCCGAAATTGCGCTGATCGCCGAACGTGGTGCCAGCGTCGTCGTCTGTCCCGGCACGCACGTCTATTTCGGGCGCGGGGCATTTCCCCTCCCGCGGTTGCTGGATGCGGGAGTCAACGTGCTGCTGGGAACCGATTCCCTCGCGTCGAATGAGGACCTCGACATGGCACGGGAAATTCGCCTCGCGAAGGATTTGTCCCCCACCGTTCCCGGTGACAGAATCGAAGCATTGGCCACGATCCGCTGATTTCCCGGCTGCTCCCGATGAAGTTCACAGGGATTTGATCTGGCGAAATTCCTCCACGGTGATCACACGCCCAATCGCACCCGCCTGCATCATCATCACCCGGTCCGCGAGCTTTCCAACCTCCTCCGCGGAGTGACTCACGTAGATCATCGGGATTTTCAGCTCACTGCGAAGGCGCTGCAACAACGGAAGGATCATCGCGCGACTGTCCAGATCGAGCGACGCCAGGGGCTCATCCAGCAGCAACAGGCGCGGTTGCGACAGGATCGCACGCGCCAGCGCCACGCGTTGGCGTTCACCGCCCGACAATGTCTTCGGCGAGCGCTCCAGCAGGTGCGAAATGCCGGTCAGCTCCACAACCTCACTTCGCGCCATTCCATCCCTCCCTCCGCGGCGCGCCTGCCCATACGCGATGTTTTCCTCCACGTCCAGATGGGGAAACAACGCTGCGTGCTGGAAAACGAAGCCTATGCCGCGTTCATGCGCCGGCACACGCACGTCATGTGGTGCGTCCTGCCAGGCTTCCCCGCCGAACCTTGCAAATCCCGAAAATCGTTCCAATCCCGCGATGCAGCGCAGCAACGTTGTCTTCCCGCACCCGGACGGACCAAACAACCCCGTCAATCCCTGCGCGGGAACCTCAAGCGCCGCATGCAACGCGAAGCGTCCCTTCGACACACGGCAGTCGCAGCAGATCATCCGATGCGAACCGCACTCGCGTTGCGATTGAGCGTGTACACTGCAACCAGCACGACGAAGGAAAAGGCGATCAATCCCCCCGCCAGCACATGTGCCCCGCCGTAGCGGCCCGCCTCCACCTGCTCGTAGATGGCGATGCTGACCACGCGCGTCTGGCCCGGAATGCTCCCCCCGATCATCAACGCCACGCCAAACTCCCCGATTGTGTGCGCGAAACCGAGCACCGCCGCCGTGAGGAATCCCGGTCGCGCAAGCGGCACCGCAATCGTCATGAAGCGATCCATCGGCGAAGCGCCAAGCGTTGCCGCAGCGTCCATCACCTCATCGCCCACGGCGATGAACGCGTCGCGCAGCGGCTGCACCACAAACGGCAGTGAATAGATGATCGACCCAAACACAAGTCCCGTGAAGGAAAACGCCAGCGAATGACCCGTCAGCCTCGCCAGCGGTCCGTTCGTGCCCAGCGCGATCAGCAGGTAAAATCCCAGGACCGTGGGCGGAAGAATCAACGGCAGCGCGACAACGGCTTCCACGAACACCTTCCATCGTGCCCGCGTGCGCGCAAGCCACCACGCCAGCGGCAGCGCAATCACCAGAAGCAGCAGCGTGGAAACCGTCGCAAGCTTCAGCGTAATGCCGATGGATGCGAAGTCCGCTCCGTCAGGGAAGGTCATAGCCATGTGCTTCTATGATCTGTTTCCCCTTCGGCGACTGCATGAACTTCAGGAAGTCGCGCGCGACCTTGTTGTCCGTCAGGAGGATCGCGTCCTGCGCGATGGGATCATGCAGCCGCGCAGGCACCTGCCACGACGACCCGCGTGGTTGCTTAAGCTCCTTCACCTGCGACCACGCCACGAATCCGAAATCCGCATTCCCGGTTTCCACGAATTGAAACGTCTGCGAGATGTTGTCACCATACACAAGGCGCGCCTGCACCTTGTCCCACATGTTCATCCCGATCAGCACCTTCTTCGCCGCGGCGCCGTAGGGTGCGAGTTCCGGCTTCGCGATCGCGAGGCGCTTGAACTCCCCCGCGCGCAGGAAATTCTCACCGCCACCGCTCAGGATGCCGCTGGAGGACCACAGCGCAAGGCGGCCCATCGCATAGGTGAACACCACGCCGTCCACGGCCTTCCCCTTTTCCTTCAACAGCCTCGGGCGTTCCGCATCCGCCGACAGGAACGCGTCAAACGGCGCGCCATTCTCGATCTGCGAAAAATGCTTTCCCGTGCTTCCGAAGGAAAACTGAATCGTCCCGCTGGTCTCCGCTTCGAACGCAACCGCCAACTCCCTCGCTGTTTCGGTGAAGTTCGATGCAACCGCGATCAACGCCTTCTTTTCCCCCGCGTTCGCGGTCCCCAGCGTAAAGAATGTGAAGAGCAGAAGGAAAACGTTTTTCGCAAATGTCATGGCAGGTTTTTTCATGGTGGGCCCGCGAAAAGAAAAATGGGGAATAGAGCTTGTTTCTCCATTCCCCAATACCCAACTCCCATCTCCTGTTTGGTGCTAGTGCCAAACACGCCTTACTGTGCCTGCATCGTCCTGCCCGCAAACCCGCCAACCTGGCCGCCAGCGCGGTAGATGTTGCCCAGGCTCACAGTCCCGTTCGTGGGATCATACACCACCGTCAACCAGGATGCGTTGTCGCTGTCGCTGTTGGTGAACTTGACGCGAATCGCAGCCTCGGGATCATTCGACGGATTCTGAAATCCATAGCGCTTGTCGGGTCCACGGCTGGCAATCCACCACCACACCGTGGATTGTCCATCCGGCGAAATGCTGGGCGCCGTTGGAGGAGCTTCCAGCATCAGATTCTGTGCGTTGCACGCCTCATAGGTCAGCGTCCGTTGGCCCACGCTACCGCTGGGGCGGGTGAAGGGATCCTGCATGCGCGCCGCGGTGATATACGCGATCGGTGTGCTGAGTACCGCCCACGAATCCCTGCTGTTGTCCACGACCTTGCCAAATGGCGGAGGATAGTGATTCGTGTCGACGCGATACGATTCCATCGCCGTGGCAACGCTTCGCATGTCCGCCTTCGTGCGCGAAACCTTCGCGCGCGTTTGCGCTTCCAAAAAATTCGGCACTGCGATCGCCGCCAGAATGGAAATGATGGCGACAACAATCAGCAATTCAATCAGGGTAAACGCAGACGCCTTCTTCATTTCTTTGGCTCCAGTGGCTTGACGATTTCCCTCATGTCAACCACCTGAAGCGCCGCCAGTTGATAGAGCGAACGCGCACCCTCCTTGTCCGAAAGAACGACGATTCGAAAAGCGCCCATTTCCTCCGGCAGCGGCTTTCCATCCAGCTTCCATGCAACATACGCCTTCGTTGGATTGCCGTTGAACGTGGAAAGCTCCGCATAAGAGAACACCGCCTGAAAACCATCCGGCGATGAAGCAACGATCACCTTCTTCAAGCCGGCCAGCTTTTCCCTCCTCGGCATCTCGTTGCTCATGACCCCCTCACCCAGACCGAAACGCACAAGCACCTTCTCCAGGGGAACACCCGTGAAGTGGTAGGTTCTATCCTTGTGCTTCCATTCAAACTCCTCGGCGCCGAGTCCCTCCAGCGCCTCGGTGCTTACGACCCCTTCCTTTGACACGTCCCCGCGGACCGCAATGGTCTGCTCCTTCTTTTCTGCTTCCTTCTCTGCCGGCGATTGCACGGTCATCGCAAGCACCGCCGCGAGCACCGCCACCGACAGGAAACTCACCAGGAATCTTTGCTTCATGGACTGCCTTTCATGAAATTGAAATGGTTTCACCCGTTTGCCGAACCCCATATCCCGGCAGTGCGGCAAGCGAACCAGTGAAATTCCTTGAACGAAGTACTGCCACCAACGCGGCGAAGCGCGGATCGTTTTCGAACTCCTCCGCGTAACAAAAGTCGTAGGCCTCCCGCTGGATCGTGAGGAAGCGAAGCCCAGCCGATTCAGCCGCAAAGCGAACGCAGATTCCCGCATCAGCCCAACCGCTGCGAATCACCTCCGCCACCGCGTCGTGATCACGAATGGCATGATCGTATCCCTCCGGCTTCCTGCTGCGGCCAACACCCTCGAAGAGCTGGTCGGAGCAACGCCGCGCACCACTTCCCTCCTCGCGCCCCGCCCAGCGAATGCGCGAACGCAGGATCGAATCCACGGATTTACCCGCAGCAGAAATGCGCGGAGAGACCGCAAGGCCCTCCTCCCAGCACGCCACATGCAACAGGCGAAACCCGGGGCCAAGTTTCCTGCGAACCACCGCCGCATTCTCGCTCGAACTTTCGCCGAGGTGAATCCCCGCAAGATGAACATGCTTCCGGCGAAGCAATTCCAGCGCGGCGCTGCTGGACCGCGTGAACGGCAGCACGCGAATGCCGCGAACCGACAGCGCGCTCACCAGAAACCCAACCGCCGGATCGCACCCGGCAACAGCCAGCGTGCGATGCGGATCGGCGTCTTCCGCCAGGTTGTCAGAGGGAATTATCCCCGTCGAAATCCTTTCCACGGGGTAGCGCACCAGCCTCCCGGAAACAGCAGCGGACCAAAAGCGATTTGCGTCCGTGGGCACCCACGCCCATTCGGACGCCAGAGGCAGTTCGAGCGAAAAGACCTGCTCCACCGTGCATCCGAGCGCGCGCACCAGCTTGATCGCCGCCGCGGTGGAGGGAACGAGCCGGCCGACCTCGATCGCGCTCACTTCGGAGCGCGACAGCCCCGCCCTCTCCGCAAGCTCCGCCTGACTCCAGCCGCGACCCTCACGCCTTGTTTTCAGGGAATTATTCAATGCGCCAGACATGATCGTATCAATCACGACACGATCATGTCCGGTCAAGCCCATTTTTCCGCCCCCCGGCAATCTTCAGCCCGGGCAGACGCCACCACATTCGGCAATCTGTGTCGCCGGAGTGGTCAAAGAATTTGGAAGAAGTTTTAGTGCGCGAGCACCACGAGGCTTCGTTCGGGAACGTAGATTGTTCCACTCGCCTTGAAAAGCATCCTGCCGGTGACGAGTTGCCCCTGCACATGTACCTGCCAATCACCGGGCGGAAGGTTGAATTGATAATCGCGGCCGTCGGGATTAATCACCACAAGGGCGTGCTTCCACGATTCACCTGCGACCCCTTCGCCATTGATCTCGAAAACCAGCGAATGCGGCGACATGCACAAGTCATCACGCCAGGCGAGGCGCGCCTCGACCTCCCCGCGCGTTGCCAGGCGGAACAACGGATGCGCGCGCCGCAGCGCGATCATCCCCTGCATGTACAGGAACAACGCCTCGAAGCGATCCTTGCGCTCCCATTCGATGCGATTGATTTCATCGGGAAGATTGTAGCTGTTGTGATGCCCCTGTTTCGTGCGCGCAAGCTCATGGCCGCCGTGCAGGAACATAACCCCCTGGCTCACCGCAAGGATACCCGCCGTCAGGGCCTGCATCTTCAGGCGTGCCTCCTCCGGCGCGCGATCGGTTGAAATGGCCAGCTTGTCCCACAGCGTCAAATTATCATGGCATGTGGCGTACTGGATCACCTCCGTCGGATCCTGCGCCCAATCGTGGATCGCGCCCTCGATCCCCTGCTTCACCCGGTCGCGCCCTTCTCCCGACTGCACATAACCGCGCTCACCACCATCCGGTGAACCCTTCAACGCATTGCGAAAGTGGTCGTTGAAACTTCCGATCCCCGTGCCACGAAGCACATGCTTCGTCGTCAGCGTGGGAATCCCGCACCCCTCCGGACCCTGCGCCGCCCACGGCTCCCCATACACAAGCAGTGTCGGATCGATCTTCCGCAGCGCATCGCGAAGATAAATCATCGTATCGAGGTCAACCAGCGCCATCAGGTCGAAACGAAAACCATCCACGCCGAACTCTTTGATCCAGTACAGGCAACTATCGACGATGAACTTTCTCGCCATCGGCGCTTCGGTGCGGAATTCATTTCCGCATCCCGACCCATTCCAGAACGAGCCATCCCACCGCTGGCGAAAGAAATAGCCCGGTGCCAGCGCCTCAAACGTCGCAAACGGCGAGGTGTGATTGTACACCACATCCATGATCACGCGAATCCCCGCCTTGTGGAAGGCGGCGATCATCTGCTTCAATTCCATCATACGGGAATCGTTGTAGATGTTCGTTGCGTAGGAGCCTTCCGGCGAGTTGAAGCACGCAGTCATGTAGCCCCAGTTGTATTCATCGCTTTCCTCATCAAGGTCGAAGTCCTGGATGGGAAGAAACTGCACGTGCGTGACGCCAAGCTCCACCAGGTGATCGATTCCCGTGCTCAGGAGCGTGCCGGGCATCTGCGTCCCGCGGAGCGACGCCCCAAGGAACTTTCCACGAAGCTCCTCCGGAACACCCGAATGCGCATCCGCCGTGAAGTCGCGCACGCTGACCTCATAAATCACCGCGTCCGTCGGTTTCTCCATCGTGGCGGGCCGCGTCACGGGCCGAAAATCGGGCGGGTCCGTGCGGCGCAGGTTCGTGACACGACCGTGCCCGCGCAGGTTCCCGTTGCAACGTGAATGGGGATCGACCGCTTCACGACAGACGTGGGAGCCAACGTTGTCCGCGCGAATCATGTAGTACTTTCCATCCAGGTCTCCGGCGATCACCGCCTCCCAGATGCCAAGCCCGCGATCCGTCATCGGGTGAAGCGTTCGCCCCTTTTTCGTCTGGGCATTGTTGTAAAGCACCACATCCACAGCCCGCGCGGAGGGACAGAACACGCGGAACGTCGTCTGATGATCCTCGCAGATGGCGCCCAACTCCACATCACGAAACAACTTCGCCCCATCGTGCAGGACACGGCGAGGCGTCAACTCCGCCGCGCGATGCTCATCAGTGGAAACGAAAAGATCCTTGCGAAACTCCGGTGCCTCGAACGTCGTCAGCTCCAGCGTGTGCGCACGCCCCTCATTGGGATCAAGGGCGCGCACGCTGACCACATCGCAACACTTCGTTCCCTGCGCATCCAGAATGTGAAAATGGGACGGGACAAGGCTCCCCAGCGTGGCGGGATGCGTCAGGCGAAGCGTGATGATGCGCTCCCCATCCAGATAGGCCCATTCCACGCGCGGAGTAACATCGGGCCGATGCGTATAGGCGATGGGATCACCGGCGATCAGCCACAACTGGTCACCAAGCTCCGGAGTCCAGAAACGATCCCCCCCGTCCTTCCAGTTCCAATCATGATGAATTCGCGGAATGAAGCCAACACGTGGCGTCGCGCTGTTCTCCAGGTAGTCCGCCGGATCCAACTTGAAAATCGAGCCGAACTCATCCTCGCCAACAGGCTCAAGGTCGCGATCCCATTTCGTTCCCGGGGCATGACCGTCCCACGTCCAGATGGCAACGCCATCGTAGTCGGCGTCGTAGCGATGATAGTGAATCGTGACCATGTGTTGGATCGGTTCGGTTAAGGGGAGAGGATTTGAATCCCATTCCCTCCAGACGCAACCGGGAATCGCTGGTCCACCCCGCCATATCGATGGCAAAAAGAGGAACGCGCGCGGCGGATTTTACATGAACGTCCGGCGGCAATAGATCATCCACTCCACCAGCAGCACAGCCAACGCCGCCAGCGCCAGCCACGGCCAGATTTCCTGCCGCGTGCGAACCGTGTCCTTCGCCCCCGAAAGCTTCCGCCCACCGATGCTCAACTCCTCCACGGGCTTGATGTCGCTCTCAAGGACGGAAAGCAGATTCACGGGCACCTGCCGCTGCAACCCCTTGTCAAAATCCACTGTATAGACACCTGCATTCGCCGTATCCGTCAGGTAGAAAGTCGACAATCCTTCCAGGTTGTAACTGATCTTGGTGCCCGTCGGCGTGGTCACTGTGGCAGTCTTGGCCTCGCGCGGCGGCGCGATGGGAACGCTTTCCCCCGTCGCATATGCCGCCTTGCTCATCCCGCGGCCCGAACGCGACCAGTAATCAATCAGGTTGGAGAAGAAGATCGGAAACGAAACGTCCACCGGCCAGTAGCTGGACTTCAAGTCGAAGCCGATGACGACCACGCGGCGCGTTTCCTGTTCATAGAGGGAGACAAGATCGGTCTCCGCAGCCTCAATCAGCGCAATCGCGCCCTTCGGAGGCTCCAGCTTGAGTGCATCCTGGATCAGCACCCGCTGGAAATTCGCATAACGCGTGATCGGGTGCACGCGATTCCAATCGATGATTTCCGGCCGCTCCACGCGCGCGCTGCCAGCCGAGTATCCTATGCTTTCCGGTGGCAGTGCGTTGATGAACAGGTAATTGCCGGGCGGCAATTCGCCAGTGGTCGTGCTGCCATCGAAGATCGTGATGTCCGCGTCACCACGCGGCGAGTAGTCACCGGGGCGGACGATGCTGAGGCTGACACGCGGATCCGTGGACAGCACCCCCTGAAGGAAACTGTTCCCGCGCGTCACAAGAATCGTCTTCAATTCCGTGGGCGGCGAAATGTTCGCCCGCGCTATGTCATCCAGGGGAAACGAATCCACGTTGTCGTTCAGCTTCACCGTCGCCAGGCCCGTGACCCCTTCGCCAAGCGTGAAGACCACCGCCTGCGTCGCGCGTGACGGGACCTCGACGCTCTTCAGGTCCAGCACCTCATCCCCGACGCCAAGTTCCACCATCACCTTCTTCGCTTCACCGGAACTGTTGTACAGCGTCGCGAAAAGTTGGTACTCAAAATTACCGCCGAAGGATTCACGCACATCAATCCCCGTGAACCCGACGTTGTCATCCGTGTCCCCCACCACGCTGTAATCCAGGTTCAGCACGTCCGCCAACGACGACGCCGTTGCGCCAAGGCCACCATCACTGATCATGACCACGCGCGCATCGGGATTGGGCTGCATCGCGCCCTCCACACGCAGCATCGTACGCTCCTGGAGGATATACCCCGCGTCTGAAAGGTCGGTCTCGGTATCCGTGGGCTTTGCCGCCTGGATGGCGCTGCGCAGCGACGCCTTGTCGCTCGTCATCGGCTGGAGGGGAAGCGTGCTGTTCGAAAACCCGATCACCATCATCTCGTCACGCTTGCCAAGCGCGCCCATCACGGAGCCCGCACTCAGTCCCTCGACAGCATCCAGTGCCAGCTTCTTCGCCTTCTCGAATCTCTCCTGTCCGTCCTCATCCTTCGCCTGCATGGACGCACTTTGGTCCAGCAGCAGGATCACCGTCTCGCCCTTCAGTCCGCTCAGCTTGAAAATTGGCCGCGTGAGAGCCACCACCAGCAGCAGCAGGATCAGCAATTGCAGCCACAGCAGCAGATTGTTCCGCAGCTTCTGGAACGGCGCGTTCGCCACAAGATCCTGCACCGAGCGTCGCCACAGTAGCGTGCTCGGCACCTTCACCGGCCGCCGCTTCAACTTCAGCAGGTAAAAGACAACGATCAGCGGCCCCAGCGCCAGCAGCGCAAACGCCCACGGCGCGATGAAAGGCGAGAACAGGGACGTGAGCCACGCCATTATCGCAACAGCCCCTTCACGCGCAGATAGCTGAGCAACATCGACTCGATCGGCTGGTCTGTCGTCGCCGCCAGGTAGCTCATCCCGCGCCCCACGCACCAATCACGAACCGAGGCACAGTACACCTCGACCGTGCGCTGGTACTGCTTCAGCAACTGGTCGCTGATCGTCACATCCTGCGCCTCGCTGGTCTCCGAATCGATCAGTTGAAGGTGCCCAACGTCCGTGGGATTCCGCTCCTCCGGACTCAACACCTGGATGCAATACACTTCATAATTCCGAAGGAAGAAGAGCTTCAACGCCTCCTCGAATCCGCCTTCATCAAGGAAATCGCTGATCAGCACCACGATGCCCGGCTGCGTGCTCCGCGTGACGAAATCACGAAGCGAATCGCGCAGTGAAGTGCGGTCGCCAATCTCAATGCCCGCCAGCGTGTTCAGCAACTTGGGCAACTGTCCCTTTCCGCGTGCCGGCCGGAACACTTCCTCGCCCCGCGCACTAAACGCCGTGACCCCTATCTTGTCCTGGTTTCGCAGCGCCACATAGCCAAGCGCCGCCGCCATCTTGCGCGCATACTCGAACTTCGTGATCGGCGATCCGAAATCCATCGACTTCGACGTATCAACGATGATGTGAAACGCGAGATCCTCCTCCTCCAGGAACAACTTCACAAAAAGCTTTTCGAGCCGCGCGAAGATGTTCCAATCGATGAACCGCGTGTCATCACCGCGCACGTAATTGCGATAATCCGCAAACTCCACGGAAATGCCCTTCTTGCGCGAACGCCGCTCACCGCGCTGCCGCCCGCGAAACACGCGATGCGTCAGCACCTCCAGTGCATCAAGGCGCGCCATCAGGGCCGGATCAAGGATCGTGCGTGGATCGATCTTAGGCATCACAAAATCCGACAAAGAGTAAAAGAGATAAAGAGATCACGTCGTCATCCCCTTGTTAAACAATCGTACAACACCGTCTTTCAAGAGGACGCTATTGAAGTTAATCAGAAGTCCCGTTGGTTTATCGGCCAATTTTAGATATGTAATCAGTTGGGCTTTGAATATGGGGGCAAGTTCTTCAACGGCCTTTAACTCAATGATAAAAATATCATTCACAAGAAGATCGATCCGAAATCCAGCCTCAATCAGCAAACTCTTGTACCGCACCGCGACCGGAGTTTGGCACTTCACATCAAATCCTCTTTGTCTTGACTCTTCTGCCAGGGTAACTTCATAAACGCTCTCCAGCAATCCGGGACCCAATTCCCGATGCACTTCGATGGCGGCACCGATGATTGCGTCCGATGTTCTGTCCAATTGCTGTTGGTTCAATACCGCCATCTCATTCTCTTTCTCTCTTTAACTCTTTGTTCGATTCATTTCTTTACCGCGCTGCGAAGTCGGCGACTTCGCGTGGAAGCTTGTTCAGCATGTCATTCAGGATCGCATCCGCATTCAAGCCTTCCGCTTCCGCCTCGAAATTCAGGATGATGCGATGCCGCAGCGCCGGCAGCACCACGGACGCGATGTCAGCGAACGCGATATTGTATCGCTCCGCGCGCAAGGCCTTGATCTTCGCTGCCAGGATCAGCGACTGCGCCCCACGCGGCGAACTGCCGAAGCGCACGTAGCGCTTCACCATGTCCGTCGCGAACTCACTCTCGGGATGCGTTGCCAGCACAAGGCGCACCGCGTAATCCTGCACGTGCGGCGCGACGACGATCTGCCGCACGAACTCCATCCATTGCAGGATCGCCGCCCCGTCCAGGATCTTCGATGGCTGCGGCGTCGCCGCCGTCGTCGTGCGGTCAAGGATGACAGACAATTCCTGGCGCTTCGGAAACGGCACCAGCAGCTTGAACAGGAAGCGGTCCAGCTGCGCCTCCGGCAGCGGGTACGTGCCCTCCATCTCCAGCGGGTTCTGCGTGGCAAGCACGAAGAACGGCGGATTCAGCCGATACTGCTTTCCCGCGACCGTGATTTGCTTTTCCTGCATGCACTCCAGCATCGCCGACTGCGTCTTCGGCGTGGCGCGGTTGATTTCGTCCGCCAGCGCAAGGTTCGTGAAGATCGGCCCCGATTCGAACACCAGCGAACGACGCCCCGTTTCCGAGTCCTCCTGCACGACGTTCGTTCCCACGATGTCGGACGGCATCAGGTCCGGCGTGAACTGAATGCGGTTGAACGGCAGGTCCAGCACCTGGCCGAGCGTCTTCACCAGCATCGTCTTGCCGAGGCCCGGCACGCCCTCCAGCAGCACATGCCCCCCCGCGAAGAGCGAGATCAGCACCCCCTCAATGATGTCATTGTTGCCGACGATCACCTTCTGCGTTTCCGCCAGAAGGCCTTCGAAGACGCGGCGAAACTCCGCCGCCTGTTGTTGGATGTCTGCCATGGGACAATGCTCCTATGCGGGTTGAAATGAGGAAATAGGCTGATTTGAGGCTGCTTGACAACGGTAGGATTTAATCCTACCACGGAAACGACGGGGGTTCAGACCATGCAAAAACGTTCCATCACCATCGCCGATGACCAGGAAGAGTTCATCGTGCGCGAAGTCGCCGACGGCCATTACGCCACGGCGAGCGAAGTCATCCGCGACGGCCTTCGCCTTCTTCAACAACAGAAGGAGAACCGCGAACTGAAGCTGAATGAGCTTCGGAAGGAAATTCAGAAAGGGTTGGATTCCCTTGCACGCGGTGAAGGGATTCCGATGGAGGAAGCGTTCGCGGAACTTGATCGACGCATTGCCCTCAAACGTACCACGGCCAAGATCAAGAAATGAAACCAGCGCGGGTAAGGTTTTCTCCTGAAGCGCTGGATGATCTTGAAAATATTTATGATTATATCGCGGCTGTAAATCCTGCAGCAGCATTGAAGATCGACCAAAACCTGCGTGCTCAAATCCGAGCCATTGGAAATAATTCTGGCATTGGAAGATATCGCCAGGAACTTTCCGGACAATTACGTTCCTTACCAAAAGGGAACTACGTAATTTTCTACTCTCAAAAAGACTCTTATATTGAGATCGTCCGCGTCCTTCACGGCGCTCGTGATGTTGAGGCGATGTTCCACCCGGGCGATGATGAAGAGCATGATCGAATGTGAGCGTCATCACTTCTTCTCCTCCTCATTGCCCTGCTCGCCCTGCTTCTTTGTTTTTTGCTGGGCGCGTTTCTTCGCCTCCATGAGCGAGCCCATGCCGCCCGGTTTCGGTGGAGGCACGGCGCCGGTATCCGTCGTGTAGGTTTGCTTCTCGCGCCGAACCACGGGCTTCTTCCCTTCGTCCTCCTTCGTGAACACGGAATCACCCGTCGCACCCTGCGTCTCCTTCTGTGTCAGGCGCTCGCGGAACGCCTCACGCGCCACGCGCTCCTCCTTCTCCGCATCCTTGTCCGCGGTCGCGCGCGCCTTGGCCGCGCGAAGTCCCTCCATGCGCGATGCATAGGCTTCCTTCTTTTCCCGCGATGGGATAAGCCCGAACAACTTCTCTTTGATCCAGCCGCCGATCTCCATCCAGTTCAGGTACACACGCCGCAGGAAAATATCGACGGGCAGCAACAGTGTCGCCGCCAACAGCAGCCACGGCCACAACACATTCGGCCTGCGCACCGGCGCCAGGTTCCGCAGGTACGGGTTGTAGCTCGCCAGGTCCTTGACCACCACGCCGCCGGAGGCCTGCGAAATCTTCTCCAGGAAGGTTTCGGAACTGGTGCTCGTTTCATATTCGGGCGAATAGGAAAGCGACACGCCACTCGTCAGGAACTGCGGATTCCCCTTATCATCCTTCTGCCCCGTGCTCATGGAAAGCATGTACGTGCCCACCTTCGACGCCGGGAATGTCCCCTCATAGCGGCCCGGCGCCACCTGCTGCACATGCAACTTCTCCGCGCCAAACTCCGGCGAAATCACATTCGCATCGAAGTTGATCATGTTCTGGAAGTTTCCCGCTTCATCCACCGCGTCGATTGTCACCTTGCCAACGCCGCCCTGCACCTCCGTGTGCACCTGAAAATTCGAGTTGTTCGTTTCCCTCAGCGACCAGCGCACCGTTTGCGACCAGAACTTCGCAAAGCTCCCCCACTGCACCCACTTCGACGCCCACTTGTCCTTCGCGTCGGACGTGAACGCCACTGTCTTGCCCAAGCCGTAACGCCAGTGCGCCAGCAGCGGATCGTCCCACTCCGTCGTCAGTGCCTCGATCGCAAGGTCCTTGATCGACGTGACAACGTATCCATCCAGTTGCGGGAAGCCACTGATGCCCATCAACACCTCGCTTGGCGCCGTCGTGTGTGGCACGAAGGTTTGCTCGCGGATGAGTGACTTGCGCACGACCGTCGCCTCCTTCGTGAAGATGCGCGGCAACTCCTTGCTCGTTTTCGGATAATAGTAGTTTCCACCGCCCCACAGCGCCATCTCCTCCAGCGTCGCAACTGTTGACGGATCGTGCGGAAAGATTCCAACCGTGGAAACAGTGATGCCATTGTTGCGGATGGCATTCACCACGCTCTTCTGCGGCGGCTGCGGATCGCCATCGCTGATGATCACCATGTGCTTCGTTTCCGCCTTCACGGCAATCAGGGCCTCCGCCGCCATCTTCATCGTCGGATCGAACGTCGGCATGTCCGACGGCTGGACCCCCTTGATCGCGGTGCGCATGGCCTTCTTGTCACCGACCAATTGCAGGCCGGGATCCCACAGGAAATTATCCCCCCATCCTGCGCCACCCCACCCCGTCGTGTTGGTGCCCCCCTTCGTGCTCGTCGAAGTCGTCGGCCCGAAGTACACGATGCCAAAGTAATCCTGTGCCGACAACACATTCAACGAAGCCGAGGATATCTCCCGCGCCCACGCATTGCCATCGGCAATCTCGCAGGTATGCAGCACGATCACCAGGGCGCCGTTTGGCAGCACCTTCTTCTGCTTGATGTCCATCGACACCGGCAACGCCGTCTCAATCGGGGTGTCCATGTATCCACCCGCGCCGAAGGCATTCTCACCGCCGATCATGATCAACCCGATGCCAAGGTCATGCACCGCGCGCTCGATCATTTGCATCTGCGCCTGGCTCATTTCATTCGCCGGCACGTTCGACAGGATCATGCTGTCGTATCGCTGCAACGTTTCAATGGCCGTGGGAATCTGGCCCGGAGGAATCACATCCACGATGATGTTCTCCGACTGCAACGCACTGCGCATGTAGGCCGTCGATTGCAGGTCACCGCCTTCCGCGAAAAGGATTCGCGGCTCCGCCTTCAGGTACGTGAAGCCATTCGCCTGATTGTTCTGGGGGCGCTGGTCCCCCGCCGCCTCCACTGTCGCCGTGTAGTTGTGAAAGCCACCCTCCTTCAGTCGGTGCTGCATCACGAAGGGGGGATTTCGTCCCGCCGCGACGCCGCGCTTCTCCTCCAGGATCAGGTTCCCGTCCTCGAAGATGCGAATCGTCGCTTCCGTGTTCTGCTCCGCGTTGACAAAAACCTTGATGTCGAACGGTGCATCCTTCGTCGTGCGTTCCGGGACCACGATTTTTTCCAACTGCACGTCATTGCGCGACTCGTAGGTCAGCGCGATCGTGTCGATGGGGATGCCATTGTTCTTCGCAATGCGGGCAACCTCCAGCGCCGAACCGAAGTTCTCATTCCCGTCGCTCATCAGGACGATGCGGCGCATGCTGTCCACTGGGAACGCAGCCATTGCAAGCCGCAGCGACGACGCGATGTCCGTGCGATCCCCTCCCACCGTGGAGAGCAACTTCCCCTCGAACTCATAGTTTTTCACCGTCGATGTTTCAATCGACGGCCGTTCCCCGAACACAATCACGCCTGTCTGGTCGGCGCTGGTCCTCTTCTTCGACAAATCCGCAAGGTATTCCGTTTCCTTCTTCTGCTGGTCCGGAGGAACGGACTCCGAAACATCCAGCAGGTAGAAGACGCTCAGGTCGCGCGACGACTTGCGGAGTTCCAGCTTTGCCAGCGCAAGGATCACCAGCAGCAACAGCAACGTGCGCAGGGCAATGATCGTGAAGCGGCGTCCGCGCTCGATCAGCCGCAGCCTGCGTGACGCAACCCACACCAAGGGAATGATCAGCAGCAACCACAGGAAGACCGGCTCCGCGAAACGGATCATTTCAGCGGATTCTCCAGAACCGGCGCGCGATAGGTGCCCGGCGCGATGTCCCTGTGAAAATACTTCGTGGGATCCTTCAACAACTGTAGCCGGTTGTTGTTCGTGTCCGCCATCAACAGGTCACCCTCCTGCGACACCGCACAGCCCCATGGGGAATACAACTGCCCCAAGGAATAGCCCGGCTCCCCCCACGCGCCAAGGAACTTGCCATCCTGGGTGAAGCGGCTGACGCGGCAATTGCCATATTCCATGACGTAGAGCGAACCATCGGGCGCCATTGCCATGTCCAAAGGATAGATCATTTCCCCCGGCCCGTTACCATCCCTGCCAAACCGCTTCAGTTCCTTCCCGTCCCGATCATAAACCACCACGCGATTGTTTCCCGCGTCGATCACGTAAAGCCGCTGCGCATCATCCGACAGGCAAATCGCCATCGGCCGTCCCAAATCGCCGGAATCGAAAACCTCCGACCCCCATTCCTTTTCGAACACACCCTCGCGATCCATCTTGATGATACGATTGCGGCGGCCATATTCGCAGACCCACAACGTCTTCCCATCGGGATCAGCAACCGCATCCGTTGGAAAAATCATTTGGCCCGGATTCTCCCCCGCCTTGCCAAACATCTTGATGATGCGGCCTTCCTGGTCATAGTGAATGATGCGTGAGTAATGCGTATCCGCCACCCACAGCGTATCATCCGTGGGATCCGTGGTGATGCCGGTGGGCGTGCCGTTGCCATATTGCGGGAAGCGCCACTGCCGCACAAATTCCCAATTTTCCTTCCGGAACAATTGCAACCGCCCCGTGCGATCGATCACCGCAATCAGGCCGGACTTTGTGAACGTCACGGCGCGTGGGCGGGAAAACTGGGCAGGCTGCCGGCCTGATTCGCCGAACGCCATCGCCCCCCGGAAGTTCCCCGTCTCCGAGCCGCTGGGGCCACAACCGGCCAGAAGGCAAATCAGGACGAGAGACAAAAACCACGCCCTGCGGAAACAACGATTTACGGCACCCCTGCTCATTCGGTCTTCCCGGGTTTGTCTTGTGCTCCATCTCCCACCAGTGACCCCACGAGTCTCCTCCACCACACGAACCGGAAGCCCGCGCACTGGCTTTTCCACGCGTTTGTCAGCACAATGGAAATGAATTATTGTGTCTTGGCGGGCTGCGGCGGCGCGGGTGCAGACTGCTGCGGCGGTGCGCCATCACCCTGCTTTCCAAAATTGATCCGCTCAAAGTAATCCTTCACGGAATTGCGCATGCCAACCGGGATTTCTGTGTCCGTCAACGCATCGGCGGCGCGCTGCTGGTATGCGGCGGGAACGCTGGTATAGCGCAGGTTCGATTCCCCCTTTGGCGCCGGCGCATCCACGTCGAAGACGGCGATGATCTGCCCTTCATTTTTCTGGCCGGGGATGAACGTATCAACAAACCCCTGGGCCGCCGCACCACTGTCGGGACGGAATCCGGAACCGCGTCCCAATCCACCGGGTCCGTTTTGGCCCTGCTGATCGCTCATGCCCTTCTGAAAATTACCGGGACCATTCATGTTTCCCTGCCCCTGTCCCGAAGAACTCTGCCCCTGCCCTTGTCCCGGTTGTTGACCGCCTGGCTGCTGACCCGGTTGCGATCCCTGCTGCCCGCTTTGTGGATTCGCGCCCTGGCTGCCCGATTGGGACTGGCTGGAACCAGCCATCGATGACGCCATTGTCTGCGCCATCTGCTTCTGCATCTCAGACAACTGCTGCATCTGCTGCTGCATGTCCTGCATGTTTTGCATCTGCTGTGCTGCTTGTTGCAGTGCCGCCTGCGCTGCCTGTGCCGCCTGCTGCGCCTTCTGCTGCGAAGCCGCGTCGCTCTTCGATGACTGCCCGCCGTTCTGTTGATTCGCCTGTTGCTGTTGCTGGCTCTGCTGCTGGCCGCCATCCGCAGTCTGCTTTTGTTCCTTTTGCCCCCCCTGTTGATTCTGCGGAGTGGCGCCCGAAGAATCCTCCTTCTGCTGACCCTGCGCCTGCGACTGCTGATCGGCCGCCTGCTTGATCGCCTCCGCCGCCTTCTGCATCGCATCGGCCATCTGCGGATTGTCCTTCAACTGCTGCGCCAGGTTCTCCATTTCCTGCGCCAGCTCCTTCTTGTCCTCCGCGGACATCTGCTCCGGGTTCATCATCTGCTGCGCCAACTGCTGCATCTTCTCCGCGGCAGCCTTGAAATCCTGATCCTTCAAGTCCTTCTGCATTTCACGCGTTTGGTTCGCATCCTGCAACCCCTTGATCTGCTTGAAGGGCTGCATCTGCGCGTTCATCTCGCGCTGCTTCAGCTTCGCGTCGTCATTCATGCGCGACATTTCCGCCAGCGCTTCCTTCTCGTTCTTCGCACCCTTGGAAACATCCTCCGCCAACCGCTCCAGCTTGTCCGCCAGCTTCAGGTCATCCTTGGCGGCGGCGATTTCCTCCGCCTCCTGCGCGCGCGCCTTCTTTGCAAGCTCCTGCAACGGCTCCGCCTTTTTCTTCCGCTCCTCCGCCGTCAACGTCGGCTGCTCGGTCTTCTTCGCAGCGGGGCTGTTGGCCATCCCCAGCAAGTCAAACTGCGGCATGAAGTACAACGCGATAAGGCCAATCGCCGGCCAGGCCGTATGCCATCCGTGCCGCGGAAATTTGTAGGGGAAATCCTTGCTGATCCTGATCGCAGCCGCGTAACGCTTCGCATCCTCCTCCAGCGCACGATAGGCTTCCGTGTCGTCCTGGTGGACCTCCCGTAACAACACCGCGGACGAAATCCGCTCCCTCAACTTCAGCCGCGAATCGGCCTGCAACGCCGCCTCGAACAGCGTCAGCCGCCGCGACAATCCCGCGATGATCGCGACCACCAGCGCACCGCCAACCAACGACGATGCCACAATGACGCGGTCAACACTGTTGGAGAACAAATTGAGAATCAGAAACGTCAGGCAAAGGGCCGTCAGCGCCCCGATCAATGCCCACAGCGCCCAGTCAATGGCGCGAAACAGCTTCAGCCGAAACCGAATCGCCGCGATTTTCCTCTTCAGTTCATCCATCTCTCGGCGCAGCCTCCAGCATTTGTGACGATCTTGCGCACCTCATTGTTCCCGGCAATGGCAAAACGTCCCAAGCATTCTGCCTTTTCACGCCAGCCGCAGCAAATACCCATGACAACAATTCTGGCCTCCCGTGAAAGGAGGCCAGAGTTTTCCAGCAAGAGACTGCGCAAAACCGCCACCACCGTCAGGCCGGCGCCTCAACCGGCGGCCGCGCCATGCGCCCTCCCGAACGATTGCCCCCCTTGTCGGGATTCACACTCGCCTGCTTCAGGGTGATCATGCGATCCTTCGACTCCTTGATCTGCCGAATCGCCGTCTTCAGGGCCTTCTCATAGGCCGCAATGTCCGACCCATTCTCGCAAATGGCGGTCGTGTTGAAATGTCCCGCATGAACGTTGATTTCACAGATGTGACGATGCTTCTCAGCGTTGAAGATGATGTCTATCTTGTCCACTTTATCGAAGAATTTTTTCAGCTTATGCGCCTTCTTTTCCACCTTGTCATGCATTTCGGGAGATAACTCCATGTTTCGGCAGGTGATTCGCACCGGCATGAGAACAACTCCTTGCTGTATTCGGCCCCGTCGATCCCGACGAAGCTTTTGGGCACATCGCTGAAGCAAGCCCGTCCGGTTTTGCTTCAGTCACCTACCAGCAAGCCTCGTTCCGAAAAGAATAGCAAGCAAAACAGGTCGCCACAGAAGAAGGAAAACAGGAAGCCCGGCATTTCAATGACGGCCACCCTTGAGGCCCTGCCAATGGGAACAGGAACGGAGGCTTTTCCTCTTGTAGCCGGTGGCGGGCACGGCGACACCACCGACCATAGGTTGCGCCTCCCCTTGGGACGCATGAATTGCTGGTCCGTGCACTGCCTCAATTGATGATCTCCCAGCCCCACAACACCATCGCCGAATGGCTTCGACAGAAACGCGCCCTCATCGCGCTGCTGCGGCAGGATCATTACCGCCGGGACCTGATCACGCTCTTCATCACCAACCTGCGCGCACTGGCCGGATGGAAGTTCCTCCTCACGCTCGTGATCCTCGCCGGCGCCGCAGCCTACCTTGTCTTCGCCTTCGGCGGCACGACAGCCGGCAGCTTCGAAATCCTACAGGTCATCTTTGGCATCGCCGCCATCGGTGGCGGGGCCTCGCTTTACAGTGCGGAACGCGAGGCCGGCACCTTCGAACTCCTCTGGCTCGCCACCGGGTCGGAGCGCGTCCTCCTCCGCCTCAAGATTGTGGGCATGATGATCGCCCTCGCCGCGTTGCAGGTTCCCACGGTCTTCATCGCGTCGAAGCTCGCCACCGCCCCGCTCCCCATCGCCCAAACAACCCTCTTTCTCATCACCAACACCTACTTGATTCTGGGCGTGATGACACTCGTCAGCACCTTCCTTCCGCAATCCTGGGCCGGCGGATTCGTGGGCGCGGCCCTCCTAGCCGCAATCTACGTCTCCCTTCACGGCACCCCATCGCCGTTCTTTCCCTTTCACAACCCTTTCATCGCCCCCCCGGGCCAGACACCCGGCACCGGCGCGTCCCTCATCAACAGGGTCTTCACGATCGCCCTGGGCGTTTTCCTCGTCGACATCGCCGCCCGCCGGCTGAGGAGGGCGCTGTAACGGCGGGTTTTCAGGGCCAGCGACGCCCGTCACCCGCTGGCGGGCGGCAAATCGTATAGATATCTATACGCACCCGCCTTGCCCATCATCCTTCACAGCCCTTCACTTTTTTCTTGCCGGTGTGAAAACCCTGCGGCCAGCGTTTTCGTGGTTCCGACAGCCCCCCTCCACACGTTCCCGCAGAGGATCCACCAATGCCGCACCTGTTCCTTGATTCGCTGAAGCGTTTTGAAACCTGGCTTCGCGTTGAAAAGAACCTTAGCCCCAAGACCCGCGCCGCCTACGCCTATGACCTGAACAGGTTCGCGGAGTTTGCCGCCAAGCGCCTTCACGCCACCACCGTGGAACAACTCTGCGCGGATACCATCACCACCGACGAAATCCGCGAGTACATCCGCTACCTGCGGGAGGAACTGGAATACCGGGCCACCACACTGGCACGCACGCTTTCCTCCATCCGCGTCTTCTTCGACTTCTGCGTCGAACAGCAACAGCTTGGCGCCACCCCCTGCGCCGGCATCCAGAACCCCCGCCAGCCCAAGAAACTACCCGTCTACCTCGTCCATAATGAGCTAAAACGCCTCTTCGAGGCACCAGACCTCGCCAGCCCCCTTGGCGTTCGCGACCGCGCCATGCTCGTCCTGATGGCCTTCTGCGGCATGCGCCTCCAGGAACTCGTCGGCCTCAACCTCGCCGACGCAGACTTTGAAAGCCAATCCATCAAGGTCCTCGGCAAAGGCAGCAAGGAACGCCTGATCCCCATGAACCCCGACGTCGAATCAGCGCTGCGCGAATGGCTCGCCCACCGCGTTCCCGCCGACGGCGAACGCGCCGTCTTCGTCAACCGCTTCGGCCACCGCCTCAGCGGCCGCATGGTCGAAAAAATCGTCGACAAGTACGTCGAGATCGCCGGCATCGCCAAGGCCTCCCTCTCCCCCCACAAACTCCGCCACACCTTTGCAACCATGCTCCACGCCAACGACGTGGACCTTGTCGAAATCCAGACATTGCTGGGCCACTCCTCCATCGCCACCACCCAGATTTACACCCACACCAACAAAGCCCGCCTTCAGGAAGCCGTCGAACGAGCCTCGATCCTGACGGCAAAGGCAGGGTAAACGAAGGCAGGGAAGAGGGCCTCCTCCCCTGAATTCCAAGGATTCCCGGCGCTTTCCCCACAACACATGCTCCTCTTCCACGATCACCCCCCAGAAACCCATACCCCTCCGCCCCGGCACCAGACCGTTACCGCGCCATCCTTTTTTCGTTGCGCCAGCCACTGGACGCCGGGAAGCGTAAGGCGTCCCCGAAAGCCGGTCCCGGTGTCCAACCCTGACCGATTCAGGAGTTTATGACGATGAAGGCTTTGCTCAAAAAGCTTGGCAGACCCGTTTCCCTCGCGGTCCTTGTGGCGGCACTGATGTTCTCCGCCCAAGACTCCGCCCGCGCCACGGGCCCCCTGTACGGCAGCACCTACTTCAGCAAGATCTTCGCGAAACTTGGCCGCGGCGTCGGCAATATCGCATTCTGCTGGGTCGAATTTCCCTACGAAATCAACCACGGCATCCAAAACACGGACCCAACGTCCGGCACCTTTACGGGGTTCTTCCGCGGCCTCTACTTCACCGGCCAGCGGCTCGTGCTCGGCGTTGTTGACGTCGTCACCTTCCCCATTGATATCTACGGAAACAACTATCAGTCGATTCAGCGGACAGAGTTCCCCTTCATCGACGAAGTGCAATAACCGGCCACGCGCCGCACTGTGACGGAATCTCCCCAGGAGGATTTGACGGAAATGGTTCGCCTTCCCAAGTTTGCAAAAGCAATGGTCGCACTCATCATGGCACTCATGGTCATCGCCACCCCCATTGCCACCAATGTCGCCACGGCCCAGCCCGTCGCATCCACCGAATTGGAGCGCGAAAGCAGCGACATCTACAAGATGTTCCATAAACTTGGCCGCGGCGTCGTGAACGTCCTCACCGGATGGGTCGAAATCCCCAAGCAAATCGCCAAGGAATGGACCCGCACCGACCCCATCACCGGCACCGTCCTCGGCGTCTTCAAGGGCGTCGTCATCGCCGTCGCCCGCACCTTCGTCGGCGCCTACGAAATCATCAGCTTCCCCTTCCCCGTCCCCAGCGACTACCAAGTCATCATGGAACCCGAATTCGTCCTTCCCACCGTGTGGGGAGACCGCCTCCCGCTCTACCGCGATGAATTCAAGGGCACCGCAGGCTCCATCGAAAACGCCGTCGACTACGGCGCAAGCAACCCCGCCGTCGGCAACCCCAGCACCTACCAATCCAAGAGCGTCTCCGGCCCCACATCACGCTCCTACTAAGGAGCAGCTGTGGCCGAAGGCCCCGGCGCCGGAAAATCACCCGGCCCTGAAGAAAACAGGAAACTCAAAAGGCCCCCGATGAACCGGGGGCCTTTCCCTTTTTCTCACACCTGCCTGCAACCCCTCACTTGCCAAGCGCATCCTTCAATGCCGGCGCCGGCTTGAAGCCCACCGTCGTCGACGCCGCGATGTCGATCACCTCGCGCGTGGCGGGATTGATCCCCTTGCGCGCCGCGCGATGCTTCAACTCAAACGTCCCGAAACCATTCACCAGGAAACGATGCTTCTCATCATCCTTCAACGCCCGCGTGATCGTATCAAAGATCGCATCGTAAACCTCTGCCACCTGCGCCTTCGTCAAACCCGGATTCTTCTCAGCAACGATATCAATCAGTTCCGCTCTTGTCATGGCCTTGGTACCACCCGTGAATGAATTGGCTCCCTGCCCCCGCGCGAAAGGCGTTGCAGAGCGCCGTGAAAGAGAAAAGATACACGCCCGTTGGTAAAGGGAAAACGGCCCCATGGCGAAGGAAGAATTCACCGTCCGCATCACAAAGAAGGGCGAAATCCTCATCGAAGTCGACGGCCTTCCGCCACGCCGCGTGAAGGACCTCATGAAGTATTTCGAGGAAACCCTCGGTCCCGCACGCCTCATCGACACCGACGCAGACGACGCCGCCAGCCGCGTCGAATTCGACGACCAATTCGGCAGGGAAGAGGATGAAGGAGAAGAAAAAAATCGGGAGCGGGTGAAGGAGTGAGCTACACTTCGCCATGCCCTGAATGAGTCGCCAACGTCATTATCCGACGCCATTGATCTGCCCTCCAAAGTGGAAGTGAAAGGCCAGCCTACGCAGCCACAGAGGGGTTGGTCAACATGGGGCTCGTGAGACGGGTACTACTAACTTATCGAGAGCCGGTTTTTTCCAAAGGGGGTCGACCACCTCAAGGTTCCTTTGTGCGAAAAACTCTGGACACTACCCTCATACAGAAGACTACAGCAGCAAAACATTCCACGACATAACGCCGGAAGAATCAACGTCCACGGGAAGAATCTGAAATGCAAAACCATGTATGTTCCGGCCCTTTGTTCGTTCCTTAAGGCTCTCATCGAGCAGGGTATAGACAAGGTCGCGAACCGTTTTGTCTTTTATATTTCCATCCCATATCTGGTTGTTTTCGTTCTTCACAAATTGATAGCGCGCAGCCGTGTTGGTTGTTCCATCATCCCACAAATATTTTTTGCGAAGAAGCTGATTGATCTCTGCCGCCGTCAACGGCCTTGCCGCATACACATCCAGCTCCCAGTTAAGAGGCCATGTGTCTGTTTGCAAATCCGCATCCGATACGGATATCCAGTGTTTTTCCTTATTCACCGTGGCATGGGTGGCTGCCATGGACAATGCCGTGTTCAAATTCTGCTCGGTGAGCCCTAACGCTTGATTAAAGTGGATTTGCTTCTGGTGTTTTTTTCTGACCAGTGGACCAAGTTCTACTGTGTTGTCGAAGCCTCGCATTGGTTCAGTCCTCGGAGTCACCTTCGCTCTTTCAAATGCCTGCTCCCGGCCTTCATAAACGAACAGGCGTTGCTCGCTGGACCCGGAGACGGAGGCATACTGTGCGAATTCTGGATTCATGCGAAGACCATACACAAACTCCCGCACAGATGTGAATGACGTCAGAGAGTCTACCTGGGACAAAGGAGCTTTCACTGAACCATCGTCGGCAAAGACGAGATTGGGACAGAAAGCGATGCTAAGGGCCGACAGAAAAAGGAGGGTTGGTAGTCTCATATGTTTCCGCTCTTCAAAAATTGCAGGGAATCTCTTGTAACTTTGCTCGCATTACAGTCAGGATCCGTGGTGGCCTGCCCCCATTTTATGTACCACTCGCTATGAGAGTTTCCCGGTTCGAATCCACCCCAACATTTGAACGAAAAGGAGGGGCCTTGCGGGTGGCCGGGCCGGCCTCCCCTCCGCTCGTGTTGGGCACGTGTTGTGTGGCAGCAAACGCCGCCGGAGTCAAGTAGCCGAGCGCCGAGTGCGGCCGGCGATTGTTGTACTGGTCTGCCCCAAACAAATGTGCGAAAAACTCTGGACACTACCTGAGGGAGAAGCATGCCTGATGCAGGAACAGCGCGCGACAAGCGGGACAAAATCGCCACTGAGCCGCGAATCGGGTGCTCCCGAACGCGCCGCACGACGGCCAAACGCGCCCTGAGATGAAAACGGTTGTCGCTCAGCAGGAAGGCACAGATGAAGTCAGGTCAGAGGTTCCCAAAAGTGCGAAAAAATTCCTACGTTATCGGAATATAGGCTGGGTGCTGAGATAGTTATCAACTCCCTTACGCATTATCCTCATTTTTCTATTATCAAAGATCCTCAACGGCATTTACAATATCCTCACTTGAGGGACCTTCTCTGCGATCAAATGCCTTTGCAATAAATACCCGTCGTTGTTTGCAGTACGCCACAACGACCAATCGCAGGCTGCCGCTCTTGCCGCACCCCGGATATGCCCAGCGAACCTTGAGAACCTTTCCGCCCTTTCGCGTCGCCTTCACGGGACAGATGGAACTACCTTGCGGCGATTGGCATTCCCCTGAGGAAAAGTAACCGCACAGAAACCTTTTCAATGCTTGTTTGTTCGCTTCGTATTCTTCTGGAAGCATTCGCTCGCGCAAAGCGATCAGCAATGTTGCCTTTGCGCCGATTTGCCATTTTCCATCTTCAGGCGAGTAACGCGTCACCAATCCGTTCCGGATTCCGCGTCGTCTGCGGCCAGAATGTCCTCATCGCCAATCAACGGCTCATCCATCCACGGATCGTCTTGAAGGATCTGCTGCATCGCCACTCGCATGTCGATCGCGCACGGCTTTCCCGACCTGCGATACTCCGCCCAAGCGAGCAGCCAACCGGGATTTTCATGAGAATACTCGGACGCCTGCTGGGACGTCTGTTTCGCAAAGAAGGCGGTAATGCCAGCAGCCCTGCTCATTGCGGATGCATCGAGATGATGGGAACGCAGGGTACCATTCTTTAGGACAATCGGCTTCGATCCATCCCATTCGTCCAACTGTTCTGCAATGACACGTGCTTGCAACTGGCCGATCAACCGCTCCTGATATTTCGCCACAACCGGTCCTTGCTGAAGGGCGATATAAGAATTACCCGTCATCGTTTTTCCGTCATCACGGAGGGAAGCAAGATCAAGATAGAATAGGGCTTTGTTAAGTACAACGGTGTTGAGGCGATGATTGGGTGCCGCGGCCAGAATCGCAGTGGCCGCCTCGATGAGCCGTTCTGATTTTTCGTGCGCATCCATCATCTCTTTGCCCTGTTGCTGGTATTCTATGGTGGATTTTTCGCTCAATCTCAACTGAATCCGGCAAGAACATCACATAAAATAATCCCCCCGCGCGATTCCTCGCGCGGGGGTGGCTCGCCGGCCGATTAAGATCTGTCCCTCGTGGTTCAACGGGCACGGTGGTTTTCCATCCCGCGACACTTCAGTCAAAGCCGTGTCAGAAGCGGTCGTCCCGGGCCTTCTTTTCAATCATTGTCTCGAAAACACCCTCGACCAGGCCCGTCAGCATCGCCGTCATGCTGATGCCTAGCTCCGCAGCGCCCTGCGGCAACAATGACGTGGACGTCATGCCCGGCAGCGTGTTCGTTTCCAGGAACACCGGTTGGCCGTCCTCCGGCACGATCATGTCCGTGCGGGACATCCCCGTGCAGCCAATCTGTTCGTGCGCCTTCTCCGCGATCGTCTGGATGCGATGGATCACCGGCTCCGGCAATTGCGCCGGGGTGATCTCCTCCGTCGCGCCGGGGCGATACTTGCTGTCGAAGTTGAACAGTTCCCCATTGCGCGTGCGAATTTCCGTGGGCGGACACACGATGCGGCCGCCATAGCCTTCCGCCAAGTCCAGCACGCCACAGGTCACCTCCGTGCCGCGCACGTACTCCTCCATCAAGACTTCCGTATCGATCTCAAACGCGCGCGCCACGGCGCGATGAAGCGAATCCGTGTCATGCGCCAGCGCCGTCGCCACGCTGCTTCCGCCGCGCGAGGGCTTCACGATGATCGGCCAGCCCAGCAGCGTACCCGCCCCCTGAAGTTGGTCCTCCCGGTGGGCGCGCGGCGCTGCGGAACGCAGGATCACGTGGCGCGGAACGCGGACGCCCTGTGCGCCAAGGAAGTTCGACGCGCGGCGCTTGTCCATCGCCAGCGCGCTCGCCATCACGCCGCTTCCAACATACGGCACCCCCAAGAAATCCAGCATCCCCTGAAGTCTGCCATCCTCGCCAAAGGTCCCGTGCATGATCGGTAGCACGATCGCCGGCCCCCACTCGCAAAGGCGCCGGATGCCATCCACCGCCGGGCGCACCTTGAAGTAACCACTGGGGCAGTACTCCGGATTATCCAGCAGGTCGAAAAGCTTCTCAATGCGGGACGGAACCGTGCTGCCATCCCACTCATCATCCGGGCACACCCACGACCCATCCTCCATCACCGCGAACACGCGAACGCGATAGCGATGACGGTCCAGCGCGTGGGCCACGCAACGCGCAGACGTTAGGGAGACGACGTGTTCCGCCGATTGCCCGCCGCACAACAGTGCGACTTTTCGCGGGAAGGGAGAATTGCTCTGCATACAGCGCCTTTCGGTAGAGGCTCCCGCTAGCAAGCCCGCCGAGTGATGACACTGGCAAGAAAAAACAGCATGAAATCTGAAGGGCTGACGGATCCCACAAGCCCCCGCAGAATAGGCAGTGAATGCAAAAGGAAGCTATTCCATCAACGGGTGATCGCGCCCCGCCAGCCGGTCGAGGATGATGCCGATGGCCGCACGCACTGACAGGTGATTCCACTCCCCCGCGCCGTACACAGGTTCCAACATCAGATCCATCGCCTCCATCGCTTCCGGATGCAGCCCCCAGCCAGTGCCGAACACGATGCAAAACGGGGTCTTCGGTTCGCTGCCCAGGCGCTCGCGCATCGCCCGGTAGCTCACCTGATTGTCCGTCGGCGCGGCGTGCGTGCCGACGAAGAGCGGACGCATCCCTTCGGCGGCTTCGATGCGGCGGGAAACCTCCCCAAGGTCAGCCACAAGGTGGGTCGCCGCCAGTGACTCGCGCCGCGACGGATTATATCCCGCCCCCCAGCCATCCGTCCAGTGACGCATCACGCGGCGGATGAAGCGCTGCTGCGCCTCGTAGGGATGGACGATCCAAACCCCCGCTGCGCCATAGGTGGTGCCGGCGCGGCTGATGTCATGCAGGTCCAGGTTCGTTACCGATGTGCAAACGGCGCGACCGTTCTTGTCAATGATGGGAAAGTGGACGAGCGCAACGTGAAGGGACATTGGGAGGGCTATTGGCAGTCGAAAAATGCGCGCATGGATCACCATGTACCATCAGGCGGTGCGGGGCAATCCCCCAGGAAAAAGAAACCGCCCCTCGCGAGAGGAGCGGTTCCTGATTGCCCAAGCGTGACGCGATCAATCGCGTGTGGCGTGATGCGGATCCGGTGTGTGGGTCGCCACATGCGTCGGAAGCGGCGTATGCGTCGGGTGAGGTGTCGCCGTCGGGTGTGGCGTGTGAGTCGGCAATGGTGAGTGCGTCGGCTCATGCGTTGGATGCGGTGTCGCCGTCGGGTGTGGTGTATGCGTCGGATGCGGCGTCGCCGTCGGATGCGGTGTATGCGTCGGCGTATGCGTCGGATGCGGCGTGGGTGTGTGTGACGGCGAGTGCGAAGGTGACGCGCTCGGCGACGGGCTTGGCGTATGGGATGGGCTGTGCGACGGCGACGGCGATGCCGTCAGGCTCGGAGTGTGGCTCGGGGAAGGTGTCAGCGACGGTGAGTGCGAAGGCGACGGGCTCGGTGTCGGCGTCGGCGAGTGCGAAGGTGATGCGCTCGGTGACGGGCTATGCGACGGCGAGATCGAAGGCGACGGGCTCGGCGAATGAGACGGGCTGTGCGAAGGCGACGGCGACGCTGTCAGCGAAGGCGTCAACGACGGCGACGGCGAATGCGATGGTGACGGGCTTGGCGTCAGTGAATGCGTCGGGCTTGGCGTAAGGCTCGGGCTCGGCGAATGAGACGGTGACGGGCTTGGTGACGGGCTGTGCGACGGCGAGATCGAAGGCGACGGGCTCGGCGAATGAGACGGGCTGTGCGAAGGCGACGGCGACGCTGTCAGCGAAGGCGTGTGGGACGGTGAATGAGACGGGCTGGGTGACGGCGAATGTGAAGGCGACGCTGTCAGGGAGGGGGTGTGAGAAGGCGAATGCGAAGGGCTCGGGCTTGGCGAGTGCGAAGGGCTCGGGCTCGGCGTGTGCGAATGCGTCGGCGTCGGCGAATGCGAAGGGCTCGGGCTCGGCGTGTGGGAATGCGTCGGCGTCGGCGAATGCGTCGGCGTGTGTGAAGGGGTCGGCGAATGCGTCGGCGTGTGTTCGCCGCCTTCCTCCTGCGCCAGAATGGCTGCAGGTGCGGAAACAATCATCAACGCAGCAATGAGGTGAGACGCACGTAGTGATGTTAATTTCATAAGCGTAGAGGGAAATCCTTTCACAGCGAGGAGCTCTATTTCTGGGGCGCGGAAAGACCGCTGCCACAATTTCGAGTTACTTCCATCGAATGGTCCGTCCAGACCATGCCATGCTGCAAGTTCACCAGCATGGGCCATCTGCGCGAGTAACCAACGCGTCCGGCATTCGGATGAAGGACGACAGGCAGCCTATGGGGTACAAGAGGATTTTGAGCCGCACCTCTTGCGGATTGGACCGCATCATCAACATTTTAGCAAAAATCTCGTTTAACGAACGGGAAAACCTGACAAGCGTCGCCTTCCCGTGATCCCGAGGGGGATTCCACACCGGAATGCGGCCTGCCCCCCGCTCATTTGATTTCAAACGCCTGGGGCATGGCCAGCATGACCCCCGGCTTGGCGCTTAGGCTGTCCACGATGAACAACGCCTGCTGAAGCTGCTTCGGCGGGAGCATCGCGCCGGCCGCCTGGACCAACGGGTTGTGTTGCAGCGCCGTCATCGTTCCGCCGCTCGACGAGTGGACCCCAAGGGTGGCGGTTTTCTCGCCCGACAGCGTTTTTTCCAGAAACTCCAGGAATGTCAGTTCCTTCGGGTACTCGACAACGGGCGCTTCCGGCGCGTTGGCCAGTTCGCGCGCCTCCGCAATCGCTGTGTCCAGGCTGCCAAGCTCATCCACCAAGCCCTGCTCCTTCGCCGCCATCCCACTCCACACGCGTCCCCCCGCCACGGCCTTGATCTCATCCTGGGTCTTGCCACGTCCCAGAGCCGCCTTGCTGGTGAACTCATTGTAAACGTCATCGAGCAACCGGCTCAGGATCCCGCGCTCCCGTTCGTCCCACTTCTTCGTCTCACTGTAGATTTCAACGTTCTCGCCGATGCTCAGCGACTGCTTGTGCAGGCCAACCTTGTCATAGGTTCCCGCCAGCGAAAACTTCCCGCCGATCACGCCGATGCTTCCGGTGATCGTCGTCGGCTCCGCAACGATCTTGTTCGCGCCCATGCTTATGTAGTAGCCCCCACTGGCCGCCACGTCACCCATCGACACCACGATCGGAATGTCGTCCTTGCGGATGTCCTGAAGGCGCTTCCAGATCATGTCGCTCGCGATGGCGCTTCCGCCCGGCGAACTCACCCGCAGCACGATCGCCTTCACGCCCTTGTCCTCCGCCACCTCATCCAGCACGTCGATGAAATCCAGCGCCGCGATCACGTTCTCGCGCGAGAAGGGATTTGATTGGTCCACGCGTCCCTCGACGATGTTGCCAAGCGCATAGACAACGGCGATCTTCGGTTTTGCATCCGCACTTCTTGCACTCTGCTTGGCGGCGCCCATGATCAGCGACATCAGGCTCGGAGCTTCCGGCTTCTTCCTTGAACCAGCCGAATAGTCGTAGACCAGTTCCAGGTCCTTGTCCTTGTATTCGCCATACAGGCTGTCCGTGAAATCATCCAGGTACTCCACGCGATCGATGGCCTTTTTCGCCAGCGCGTCCTTGCTGGTGTAGGGCCCCCCCGTCAGCAACTTCTGCGCGTCCTCCAACGGCATGCCACGATTCGCCGCAACCGTTTCCGATGCCGTCTTGAAGACATCATTCAGGATCGCCGTGTACTGCGTGCGCGTCCCCTCCCCCATCTCGTTGGAGACAAAAGGCTCCATCGCATCCTTGAAAGGCCCCGTGTTCACCACATCGCCCTCCACGCCCAACTTGCCCAGAAGGTCCTTCATGAAATACAGCGACAAGTTCAGCCCGTAGACATCCAACCCACCGACCGGCGGCTGGATGATTTCGGATGCCGCCGTCGCCACCGTGTAGGTGCCGAACGACATGCTGTCCGCGTACACATACAACGGCTTCTCACTCTTGCGAAAATCCTTCAGTGCATCGTGGAAATCCATCGCCTGCGCCGACCCCCAGCCAGGCTGGTCGAAGTGAACGATCAGCGCCACCACCTCCGAATCCCGCGCCGCCTGCCTCACCGACTCCGTCATGTCGCGCAGCGTGGATTTCTCCGTGTCCAGGAATCCCAGCGGGCCTTTTCGCTCCACGATGTCGCCGCCAACCTCCAACACCGGGATGACCGCCTTCGGTTTCGCCACTGGCGTTGGCGCCGCCGCAGCAAAACCGCAAACGCTGACAAATACCACGAACAGGGTAGCCTTGAACTTCAACATGAGTGGGGGCCTTTCAGGTAAGCCGTCGGAATGTTCCCGTTGTTTAGTGATTCCACACCATCAGACGTTGGATGCGTGGGCAAGGATTGGGCCAGCGCACCTACGGCAGGATCAACATCGCATCGCCGTAGGAGTAGAAACGATAGCGAAGGCGAATGGCCTCCCCATAGGCCGCAAGGATGCGCTCCCGCCCCGCAACGGCACTCACCAACAGCAGCAGCGTGGACCGCGGCAGGTGAAAATTCGTCACCAGACCATTCACAACATTGAGCTTTGCGCCGGGCACGATCATCAGCCGCGTCTCCCCCGGTCCAACACGCACCGCACCCCGCCCGGCGTCCCAGGCTGACTCCAGCGTGCGCACACTCGTCGTCCCAATGCCGACCACCCGCCCCCCCGCCGCGCGCGTTCGCGCCACCGCATCCGCCGTCTCTGATGGAACATCATAGACCTCTTCATGCATGACATGCGCGCTCACATCCGTTCCCGGCTCCATCGTCTGGAACGTTCCCGCACCCACATGAAGCGTCACGAACGCGATGCCGATTCCCGTCCCGCGAAGCCGGGCAAGCAAACCTTCCGTGAAGTGCAACCCCGCCGTCGGCGCAGCCACGCTTCCATCGCTCCTGGCATAGATCGTTTGATAGCGCTGCCGGTCATCCGCACCCGATTCATTCGATTCGCTGGCGCGGCGCTTCACGATGTAGGGTGGAATTGGCATCGCGCCGTGCGCCGCCAGCAACGCGCGAAAATCCTTCGTCGTGAATTCCACAGTGCGCTCTCCGCTTTCGTGCACGGCGACAACACGCACGGAATCACCCCCGCCAAGTTGCAACGATTCGCCCACCGCAACCTTCTTTGCCGGCTTCATCAGCGCACGCCAGCGCGGATTGCCCGGGGCCGAATCCGCCTCCTCCTTCAGCAGCAGGACCTCCACCCGCCCTCCCGACTTTCGCGCCGCATGCAATCGCGCGGGAATCACGCGCGTGTCGTTCATCACCAGCAGGTCGCCCGCGCGAAGGAACTCCGGCAGGTCGCGAAACTCGCGGTGCCGCAGCGGCTGATCGCCCTCCATCACCAACAACCGCGATTCATCCCGCCGCTCCGCAGGCCAGGCTGCGATCAACTCCTCCGGCAACTCGTAAAAAAAATCATCCACCAACACGCGGAGCGCCATCCTCAACGTTTAGCGTCAACGGCTCCAAATGCGCCAATTCCATCCGGTGCATGCGCTGCGCCAAAAAATCGAATCCATGTAAAACCAGCCAAACCACTATTGCCGTGACGAAAAACATCACGATCTGCAGGGGGCGGTTAATCAGGGACATTCCGTAGTAGTTGGGTGTCTGACGCAGCGTCGCTACCGCAAGCACACCAAGGAAGCCTGTGATCGCAAGCCCACCGCCCATCCCAATGACAGCGCGGTGCCGGTGTTCTTTCATCACGCGGGACAAAACCATCCCCGTCAACATGCCAACGGCGCAAAGCGCGCCAACAATACTGGAAACGTTGGGGCTGTATTGCATTATGTGTCCCAGCAGTATATACACGAGAAGAAGCAAAATGAGAGACGCCATCGTGAAGAGCACGGTGCGCCGCGGGCGCGGCAGAAACACCAGCGCCAGCAAAACACAGATTCCAAACATTCCTATCGACGTCATGATGGCTTCGTCGTTGTCGCCAAATCTGCTCCCATAGAAAAAAAACTGACGCGCCTCGAGGTGAAGCAACACACACACAACCTGCAACGTGAATGTTGGGATCATGAAGCACACGATGGACGGGACAATGCCTCCCGCCATCAACGTGATCGCGCGGTCAGGGCGCTTCCGTGCGCAAAAGAAGATGTGCAGCAGCGTGAACACCAGCGGGATCGCACCCACCGCATGCCAATCGGTGACTACCCGCAACGCCACAAGCTTCTTGTCCTGCTGCGTGATGTGGGCGCCATCAATCGCAAGGTCATCACTGCGGAAGAGTCGTGGATTGTGATACGCATACAAGGCGGTACCAAGTGCGATCACCAGCACCACCATCAGCGCACGCAGCGATTGGCGGAAGTCGCCCGGAACACGTCGAAGTAGGCGACCAAAAGCGGCGCCGGCTCCCGGGCTTCTTCGCGACGGCGCAAGTTCATTCGCCGCCCAATAAGCCCGTTGATAGCACGCCGGATCGACCACCCGGAAGAATCGCGCAGGCGCAAATCGCACCGCCTTGCGCAACCCGAATCCCGCGCACACCAGCATTGCCATGGACCCGATGGCTGTTCCCACCTCATCACTCCATTCGCGGGGGCCGATGCTGGAAAACGCCAGGGCAGCGGAAACAGCGATGACCACCACCGCAATCGCCTGCGCCACAATGATGATGGGCACCTGGAAGAGCGCCCGAAAAACCGAGTTCGGATAGGCCGTCCAATTCCTTGTCGCGGCTGAAGCCGCGATGACGCCCATGGAGAAATGTGCCACCGTCGCGAGAATCAGTGGCTCCATGACTCCCGAACTTTGCCGGGTGATCGTCATGAACGTGCCGACCAGAAACGAAGCGAGATTCACGACGAACAGGACACCGAAAACCGCAAGCGGAGGAAGCCAATAGCCCGCCACGACCTCCCGGCGGCTGAGCCGGGTAAGCGTCAACTCCTCCAGCACATCGCGCGAACGATGGCGCGGCGCGAAGAACAGGAAGCACAACGACGGCAACGCCACGTACGACAGCATTTGCAGCATGGAAAAGAAGAAGAGCCCTCCGTCATGAAACCCTCCCCACATATCGGCGGCTATTCCCCATCCCACAATGGAGTGGGCCACATAGGCCATCGCCAACGAAAGGCACAGCCATCGCCGGCGTCCGCGCGCCGACAGTGGCGAGTAATACGTCACGATCGGATTGTCACGCAGCAACGAAATCATCGTTCGGCCCGCCGAATCTGCTCAAGGTTCGTCGTCATGGGCTCAAGATGCGCCAGTTCCAGGCGATGAACGCGCTGCGCAAACAGACTGAAGCCGAACAGCACAAACCATGACCAACATCCCAACGCAAAGAGGATGGTGTTGGCGTGGAGAACACGCGCGTGTTTTAGCGGCATGGCTGTCAGGACCATCGACACCCACGCCAGCGCAAGGAGCCTCACGAGGAGAAACTTCCTGCGCAGGATCACGTCGCCCAGGATCGCGCAGCAAAGCAGTGGGAGAAAAACGTCCGTTCCAAGCCCACTCCAGAATGAGGAGTCTGGTGCCAGGAGGCGGGCCCCTGACCACTCCTGCAAAGAAACCACGGCGGCGAGCAGTGCGATGCATCCCATCACAACCATTGGGAACCACCTCCGCGGGCGCGGCAGCAACATCATCACCATGATGATCGAAAACAGGTACGAGAGTGAAATGAGAGAGACCGTTTCCCCCGGGGGCCACACTCCATCAAAAGCGACGATGGCGCCTGTCATCAATGCCAGCAACAAGGCGTGGAAGATTGTCGTGGGGATCATCGTCACGACCACCGTGGGAACGATTCCCCCCGCCATGATCGTCAGCGCCCTGTCGGCGTTCTTGCGCGCCCCGAAATAGAGGTAAAATAATGTGAAGATCATGGGAGCCGCGAAAACAACCGGCGGCGAAACACACGCCATCATTGCCGCATCGCGCCGCACCAAATCCCTTGGTTGCCCATAGAACGACAAGGCCCGTCGGTTCAACAAGACCCCCTCCGGGTCGAAATATGCCACCACGGTTGCAAGCAGGATGAGGCCCATCGTCGGCACCAACGCGCGCACGACGTAACGATAGTCATGCAGGATCAAGCGGACCGTCTTGCGGAAGAATTCGCGGAAATCCCGGTTCTTCCGCGCCGGCTTCAGTTCATTTGCAAGCCAGCTTACCTCCCTGTAGGCATGTGGATCCACGCTCCTGAAGAATCGCAGCACGCAAAACTGCGCCGCCGCCCGCACGGGAAAATACAACATCAACAACGCGGCCCCAAGTCCCAGCGGGAGGCTGATGGGAGCCACAAGATACGAACTGCCTTTCTCCACCAACATGGCAACCGACACGATGCAGAAGGCCCGCGCGAAGCCAATCAGCAGAACCTCGATCCACATCCGCGCCGGGGAGGTTGGATGCGCCGTCCAAACCTGAATCGTCGTCGTCAGGCCAACAACAGCCGCACAAACAAGCGCGGCGATCACGAGGAACCGTGGGTCAAAGCCACCAAAAAAGGCGGCTGAATTGCCAATTAATGGACCGAGCGCCAGATACACGGGCACAATGATGAGCACCTCCAGGAGCACCACCATGAGCATCGGCGGAACAAGAAATCCCACCGTGATTTCACGCCTGCTCATGCGCGTCAGCGACAGCTCCTCCAATTGTTCCGTGTCGCGGTGCCTTGGTGCGTACACGGAAAAGCAGATCGGCGGGATCAGTATCAATCCTGCCAGAAACCCTGGCCCATAGCCAAAACGCGACGCCTTCAGAAGTAGGTTCATCCCAAAGAGGAGGGCCGACACAGGAACAAGGAGGAAGATGGCCGTGCCCACCCATCGTCTTCGTCGCAGCGAAAAGGGATGGTAATACCTCACAATGGGATTATCCCGCAGGCGCGTCGCGAAAGAGATCAATCGGCCCAAATGCCTTAATCCTCCACGTGACTACTCGTTGTTCACAATCCTGATAAACAATTCGCGCATGCGTTGCAATCCATCGTCGATCGCGTCGAACCCCGCCATCCCATCATGGCCAAGCTGGTCGCGCAACCCCCGCCGCAACGCCTGAAGCCGCTCCCCGTCGGCGGGAAAATGATCCTTGCTCGTTTCAAACAACAGTCGCGCCAGGCGCTGCACCGTGCGCAGGAAGAGCAGGTGGTCGCGCAGGAAATTCGCATCCTCCCCGCTCAGGTCACCAAGCCCCCGGAACGCCTCGATTGCATCCAATGTCGTCAGCGGAAACAGGCGCGCCGCCTCCGAGGGGCGCCGCAGCGTCAGGTACTGCACCAGAAATTCCGCATCCACGATTCCACCCGGACCCGTCTTTAAGTCATGACGCGCGGAGCGCGGAAGTTTCACCCCCGCCTCCATGCGCGAACGCATCGAACGAATCTCGGAGGCAAGGTTGGGAACTTCGCCCAACTCCGCCCGCAGCTTGTACAGGTCGCCCAGCAACTCCTCTCCAAAGGCAATGTCCCCCGCCACGGGACGCGCCTTCGTCAGCGCCTGCCACTCCCACAGCCCCGCCTCATTGCGGTAGTACGACAGGAACCGCGATTCCGCCGCGGCCAGCGGACTGCTCGCGCCATCGGGGCGCAGCCGCGCATCAATCTTCCAAAGCTGCCCTTCCGGCGCGACGGCGCACATGCTGGAAACGAAGAACTGCGCCGCATTGTCCATCAGGTTCAACGCCTTGTCATCATCGCCGCACTCCACCACGAAGGCCACATCCAGGTCGCCCCCGAAATGCACCTGCCCATCGCCCAGGCCGCCAAGGCCAAGGATCACCCAGCGCCTCGGGAATGACTCCAACTGGTTCCTCGTGACAACCTCCTGCACCCCCATGCGCGCCACCAACTCGATCACCCGCTCCGCCAGCAGCGTCATGCGCCAGGCCGCGCTCTGCTGCGACGAAATCGCCAGCGCCTCCTGCGTTGCGATCAGGAAACCCTCCAGCGATTTCACCGACCGCAACCCCGCCAGCGCCGCCGCAGGCGCGCTGGCTTCAATGCGATTGCGAAGCCCCGCCAGCACCCGCTCCGTGCGAGACTCCTTCAATCCATCGCTCTCGAAAATCTCATCCAGCCATTCCGGATGCGCCACCAATTGCCGCGCCAGCAGTGACCCGAAACCCAACGTCCGCATCAGCATCTTCAGGATCGGTGGATGACTCAGGCAAAGCTGGTACACCCATGTGAAGCCCTTCGCCGCACGCAGCAACAGGTCAAAATTGCGGATCGCCTGCCGCGGGAAGGCCACATAGGGAAGCTCCAACAACAGGAGCGGCAGCAGCTTCATGAACTCCAGCCGCCCACGCGCACTCGGAGCAAATTCGCGCGTGCCCACCGCCAGTTCCCGCAGCGCGTTCATTCCCTCCATGCCATCCAGCCCCACCGAGGAAAGCTGGTCCAGGATGTCCTCCGGCGGATTCTGGTCCGTCAGCAGGTAGTCAACGAGCAGCATCTCCTCCGCACCGACCCCCTCGTGGAAGAGCTTCTCGAATTCCGCACGCACAAACTGCCGGTGATCGCCCAGGATCCGCTCGAACAGGTCCTCATCCGCAAATCCGCACCGCAGCGCCATGGCCCGCCGCCCCACCTCATCATCCGGCATGCGATGCGTCTGGCTTTCGTGCATCATCTGCAATGTGTGCTCGATGCGGCGGAACAGGTGATACGCCTCCTCCAGCCGGACCGCCACTGCGCGCTCCATCAGGCCCTTCTGCGCCAGGAGGTCCATCGCGTCCAGCGTCTGCCGGATGCGAAACTCCGGCATGGTCTGCCCGTGAAGGAGTTGCAGCCCCGCCACGATGAACTCGATCTCGCGGATGCCACCCGTCCCCCGCTTGATGTCCAACGCACGCGTCTCATGCGTCAGTGCATCATGATCGATGCGCCTCTTCAGCCGCGCAACCTCCGGAAAAAGCTCCGACGGCTCATTGTCCATGAACACGAACTGCTGTATATACACATCCAGTGACTCGCCCAGCTTCACGTCGCCGACGACGAAGCGCGCCTTCAGGTACGCGATCTTCTCCCACAGCGCCGCCCCGCTCCCCAGGTACGCCGCGAAGGCGGACTTCCCGCGCGCCAGCGGCCCGTCTGCCCCCTCCGGGCGCAGCCGCGCATCCACGCGGAACAGGAACCCCTCCTCATTGTGATCGCTCTGGTACTGGATGATCTCGCGCGACAGGCGATTGAAAAATTCGTGGTTCGTGATCTGGCGGCCAGCGCTCGTCGCGACCCCCTCCGGCGACCCGGACGTCAGCCCCTCGTCATCATACAGGAAAATCAGGTCCACGTCGGAACTGAAGTTCAACTCCCCCGCGCCGAACTTGCCCATCGCGTAGATGCAATACTCACTCGGCGCGCCATCAATCTCGCTCACCGGCTCCCCGAAGCGCGCCACCAGGTCCCCGCGCACGTCGTTGTAACTCACCTCAAGGATCGCCTGCGCCAGGTTGGACAACTCGCGACAAAGCGGCTCCGTGGCACCAAGTTCCAGCAAATCGCGAATGCCGATCCGCAGCAACTCACGCTTCTTGAACCGCGTCAGTGCCGCGCGACGCCGCGCGCGCCCCTCCACATTCGCGACCCACTGCCTCGCATCACTGCGATACTGCTCCAGCTTCTTCTCCCGGTTCAACTTCCCCTTCGTCATGGCCCAGGGGAGGAACTCGCGATGGCTGATCACGATCTCGCTCAGGTAGTCACTGAAGGCAAAAAGCGAACAGAGGAAGTGTCGGTGCTCCGCGTTGTCCTGCAAGCGTTGCAGTTCCTTGCGCGCACCCGGATCGCAACTGCGCAGGTACCGATCCAGGTTCCGCAGCGCCATCGATGGATCCGCAGTGAAGCGGATCGCGTGCAGCATCAGCGCAGCGCCCTGCATGGCGGCATCGGGCGCCGCGATGTCTTCCATCAGGCGCTGCAACAGCGTCATGTCCTCCACCAGCGAGCCCGACGGCCAGTTCGCCTTCCCCGCGGCACGCGACAGGAATGCCGAAAACCCTTCACCCTCCATCGGGAGGATGATCACCCGGCGCCTTGTCTCGCTCATTAGTTGGTCAGCCAGCCGTCCTGCTGCGCCGCCGTCGGCACCGGACTCGGCGTCAACGAGGCTGTCGGAGAAACGGAAGGTGACGGCGTTGGCGATGGCGACGGACTCGGCGAAGGCGTTGGAGACGCAACCGGCCGGATGATCACCGGCGGAGTGAACGGCACCACGAGTGAAAAGTTTGTTTCCGCCCCGCGCTCCATCTTCGCACGGATCGTCAGCAGCGTGCCATCGGTTGGAAAGTCACCCGTCACGGCGGAAGTGCCCGCAACAGTGAGCACCATGGGAATCGCCGAACCCGTGGGCAGGTACGTCAGTTCGTAGCCAACAACGGTGCCAAGGATCGGCTGCGATGCCGTCCACGAGGCCACAATGCCACCCGTGGGCACGTTGTTCGTCCCCGCCAGGTTTGTCGGCGCGGAGGCGTACTGTGAAATCGTCAGCCCGCTGAGGATGTAGTTCTCCCCCGCTCCCGGATACCCCTCCGCAAACCCGTCACCCTGCATCGCATTCGGGACGTAATCCATGTAGCCGTCCCCGTCATAGTCACCCTTGTTGGTCGAGTAGGCGAAGAAGTCGTTCGCATCAGCTCCGTTGATCGGCACGCAATACAGCGATGGAATCGTGTAGAGGCCATTCATCTTCAATCTCGCCGGCATCAGCGGCAGGGTCTGGCCGCCGAAAATCACCATCGTGTAGCCCGCCCGCGACCTCGAACCAACGTTCCCATATGGCGCCGCATTGAAGAAATCCGAATACCCGTCGTTGTTCACGTCGAAAATCTCAAGCGTGTCGGCGGCAATCCCGCCGGACTGCAACCCATCTATCACATGAATCTGGTTTGCCGGCGGCGTCGCAGTATCAATTGAGGTCTGCGAGCGCAGCCACGCACCGCCGGGGAAGATGTACGCACTGCCGACACCGTTCGCCGTCAGCCCGCCAATCGCGAGGTCAGGCGTTGCATCACCAACGAAATTTTCGATGACGACCTCCTCGCCAAAATAATCACTGGAGGTTTCACCGTAGAGGATTGTCGTCGCCACGCCACCCGGCAATGTTCCGCTCGTATCCACCGTGGCATGGGATCGAAGAGTCCCTGCATTCCAGAAGATCGTCGATTCGCCCGCATTGGGCCGATCGTTGGCGGGGCCATCGCCCCCCCCGCTTCCACTGTAGTTGTTCGGTGAATACGACAACCCCGATCGCGTGACACCCGCAGAGATCACCAGATCGCGGCTGCCATCGCCATCCAGGTCACCCGATCCATGCGTTGCACCGAACTGATCGAAGGCATCCCGGCCATAAATCACGGTAAAGACACTCGCAGTGGCGGGATCGCCAACCCGCAGGTACGGCGCCGCGGGAAAACTTGTCTGAATATCCCACAGGATCGCCGCCGCCCCGCAATTCGCACGGTTGTTCGCGGGACCATTCGACAAATCCATCCCCATCATCAAATCCAGCTCATTGTTCCCGTCAAAATCATCCACCGTGATCCAACTGCCAAGGCGATCGCCCGCACCGGCCCCGCCGCGTTCGCCCAGGATGAACTTCGCGCGCTGGTCCACCGGAAGATTCTTGATGTCCAGCGTTGTGGCACTGGTCCCCCACTCCGCACGGCCGTAAAGGACCACCACCTCGCCCGCCTGCTCCGCGACAGAGCGGAATTTCCCGTGCGATGACCCCATGACCAGATCATCGTAGCCATCCTTGTCAAAATCCCCAACACCCATCTCCAAGCCCAGCAGCGAGGAATCTTCCGCGCCGTGGATCGTCAGAACGCGGCCCGTGTATGTCGCCAGGTTGATCGTTTCCCCAAGCGTGCCATCGCCAAAAATGATGTGCACGACGCCGTTTGAATCCCGCGAAAGCGTGCTCGCGGAAAACGGCGAGACTGCTGTGTCCAAGTCTCCATCGCCATCAAAATCACCGGGGTGAATCGGCACGCCCCGCTGGCCGCCATTTGCATCCGTGAAATACATCCCCGTCGTTCCCGCAGGGGGATTCTTGAGGTCAATCGCCACGCCACCGGCAAGGACCGCCACCGGCGCGAGTGACACAAACAGGGGAAGAAATCTGCCAATCATAAGGTCATCCTGCGGGAATCTTGCCAGCCATCACGGTTCGCGCAATCAGAAGCTGAACGCGCCCTACAAAACGAACCCGCGCTTCTTCGCGATGACCTTCTTGCCCTGGTTCAGGAGCGCCTGGAAGTCCGCGTTCTGCTGGTAGATCGCCTGGCCATGCTTCTGCAGCGTTGCCAGCGTCTCCTGCTCGATGTCGTGCTCAATGCGCAGGTTCTCCGCCAGCGCGTTGGAGAAGATCGCCCGCCCCTCCGCCGGCTTCTTCAGTGTCACCGCCGCACTCTGCTTCAGTGCCGCCTCGACCATCACCGCCAACCTGTCGATCCGCTCCCTCGGTGGGCGAAACGCCGCCATGGTTATCTCGCCTTCTCCCCCGAATTGTCGTGCTGCTCGTAGGCGCGCACGATCTTCATCACCAGGTCGTGCCGCACCACGTCCTGCTCATCGAAGAATGTGAATCCGATTCCATCGATGCTGCTCAACACCTTCTGCACGTGCACCAGGCCCGACACCGTCCCGCGCGGAAGGTCAATCTGCGTCACGTCGCCCGTCACCACCGCCTTCGACTCAAAACCCAGGCGCGTCAGGAACATCTTCATCTGCTCAGGCGACGTGTTCTGCCCTTCATCCAGGATCACGAAGGAATTGTTCAGTGTCCGCCCGCGCATGAACGCCAACGGCGCAATCTCGATCACGCCCGTGTCCAGCGCCTGCCGGATCTTCTCCGCGTCCATCATTTCATACAGCGCGTCGTACAACGGACGCACATAGGGATCGAGCTTCTCCTTCAAGTCACCGGGAAGGAAGCCAAGCTTCTCCCCCGCCTCCACCGCGGGGCGGCACAGGATGATGCGGCTCACCTTTCCCGCCATCAGCGCGCTCACCGCCATCGCCACCGCAAGGTACGTCTTCCCCGTGCCCGCCGGGCCGATGCCAAACACGATGTCCTTGTTGCGAATCTCCTCGATGTAGCGCTTCTGCCCCGCCGTGATCGGTGACAGGCGCCGCCGCTTCAGCGGAACCGCTATCCCATCGAGGAACAACTCCGACAGCGGACGATCATACCCACCGCCCTGCGTTCCCTCACCGGGCTTCGCGCGGTGCGATGCGTGGCGAACCGCCTGTTTGAACTCCTGCTGGGACAGTTCCCCCCCCTTGCGCTGCACATCGCGTATCTCATTGATCATCGCGGCCGCGCGATCCACATCCTCGCTGCTCCCGATGATCTTCAGCACGTTGCCGCGCAGCACGATCCGCGCATTGAACTGCTTCTCGACTTCGTTCAGCTTGGCCTCACTGCGGCTCGAAAAGTCAGCCACCTCACTCTGTTCCAACGTGATGATTTTTTCAGCGGTTGTTTGCGGCAATGGCAGTATAAATCCTTGGCGGTCTTGTCAGCGTCCCTTGTATGCAACAATCGCTGCACCAGACCCCCTCAACAAGCAAGGCCAAGTAGGGCCGCCGGGACCATTGCCCTTGCCAGTGCCCCGACCATCGTGGAGAATGCCCAAATCGTAAGTGGAGAACGCTCAATGGCCGCGCGTGCAAGGGCAAGAAAGACAACATCGAAGGCAACGCTTCCGGCTTCGCAGCAAGAATGGCTGAAGGATGAATTGGCCACTTTGAATCGCGCTTATGCAAAAGCCATGAAGTCCCCCAAAAGCGCCCGGGCGTTTTTACAGAAGGCTGGAGTTCTCAATGAAAAGGGAGAACTCGCGAAGTCTTATCGCGACTCCAACTAATGCCTTGGAACAGATACGTTGTCGCGTATCACGGCTGCGGTAAACACCTGGCGCAGCAAGTCGTCACCGGGAAAAAAAAGCTTCTAGCCAGCAAGAATGAATATGACTGGCTGGGCCATGATCTTTATTTTTGGGAACACAGCGCCGAACGCGCATCGCATTGCGCCAAATACGAAACCCGATCCCAAACCCAAAACCCTGCTGTGATCGGAGCCGTCATTGATCTGGGAAACTGCCTGAATCTTATGGAAGCTAACGCCTTGTCCCCCGTGGAGGAGAACTCTCGGAAAGACATCACACCCTGCGAAAGGCTCCATCAGCCGGTCGCGAAGAATTCCGGCAAGGACTTTAAGGCTCGTCATCTGGATTGTGCGGTTTTTGAAACATGCATACCCTTCGGCAATCTGAAGGACAGTCGCCATTCGACACCATTCGCGCCTTTTTCATCGAAGGCAGGCCCCTCCACGAAAATGCAGGCATTCGTTCCCTCGACCACATTCAAATCTGCGTGCGGAATCCGAGGATGATACCCGGCTACTTTCACCCCATCAATCTTCCGCATGTCTGACCACGGCGCGCACCTGCCCGAAACCATCATTTCCTCCCGCGCGTCCGTGCGGTTCATGCAGACGCTTCGCGACGTCGTGCAGTATCGCGAATTGTTTTACGCCTTCGTGAAGCGCGACCTGATGGTGCGCTACAAGCAGACTTTCTTCGGGGTCGCCTGGGTCGTCATGCAGCCCCTTCTCACCGGCGTCATTTTCGCCGTCGTTTTCGGGATGTTGTCAGGACGCTTTCACGGATTGGAGGGCGTCGTCTTCTACCTTGCCGCGCTGGTGCCCTGGACGCCCTTCCAGAACGGCGTGCAGATGGCCTCCAACTCCATGGAGATGAACGCGAACCTCATCAGCAAGGTGTACTTCCCCCGCCTGGTGATTCCCGGAGCGTACATTTTTGGCTCCGTCATTGATTTCGCCATCACCTTTGTTGTCTTCCTCATTGCCGCATTCATCGCTGGGCAATTCTCGCCCCTCCTGATCCTCGTGATGCCCCCCCTCCTCCTCATCCAGTGCATGGCGGGCTGGGGCCTCGGACTCTTCTTCGCCGCCCTCAACGCCCAATACCGCGACATCAAGTACGCCGTGCCCTTCCTCCTGCAAACGGGCATGTTCGTCACGGTGCTCGTTCCGCTCGCCAACTGGAAGGGCATCCACCCCGCCCTTCACTTCCTCATGACCCTGAATCCAATGGCCGGCGTCATAGAGTCATACCGCGCCATCCTGCTCGCCCAACCGCTGGACTTCTCCTTGCTCGCGCGCTCATTCGTTGTTTCGCTCCTGCTGCTCGTTGCGGGAATCAGGTTCTTCGCCGCGCGCGAACAAAAACTGGTCGACATCTTGTAGGAGATTTCATGCGGGTTCTCGTCACCGGCAGCAGCGGCCTCATCGGCAGCGAAGCCGTCCTTCACTACGACTCACACGGCCACGAAGTCTTCGGCATGGACAACAACATGCGCGCCGAATTTTTCGGGCCAAAGGGCGACACGTCATGGAACCTGCAACGCCTCAAGGCCGGCACAAGAAACTTCGACCACCACGGCATCGACATCCGCGACAAGGACGCCGTCTTCGCCTTCTTCGCCCGGCACAAGCCCGAAGTGATCATCCATTGCGCCGCGCAACCATCGCACGACAAGGCCCGCGACATCCCCGTCCTCGATTTTGAAGTCAACGCGCTCGGCACCATGCACCTGCTGGAGGCGACCCGCCTCCATTCCCCCGGCGCCGTGTTCCTCCACATGAGCACCAACAAGGTGTACGGCGACGCGCCGAACGAACTGCCGCTGGTGGAGCACCCCACACGCTGGGACTACGCCGACGCGAAGGACCACGACGGCATCGATGAGACACTACGCATCGACCGCAGCACCCACTCACTGATGGGCGCCTCGAAAACCTCCGCGGACATCGTTGCCCAGGAGTACGGCCGCTACTTCGGCATGAAGGTCGGCGTGTTTCGCGGTGGCTGCCTCACCGGCCCCGCCCACTCCGGCGTGCAGTTGCACGGCTTTCTCAACTACCTCGTGCGCGTCGCCGTTGCCGGCGGCCACTATACAATCTTCGGCTACGGTGGAAAGCAGGTGCGCGACAACATCCACAGCAGCGATGTCATCGCCGCCTTCGAGGCGTTTCGCGAAGCTCCACGCCCCGGCGAGGTCTACAACCTCGGCGGCGGACGCGCGAACAGCATCTCCATCCTTGAAGCGATTGCAAAGCTCGAAAAGATCCTTCACCGCAAGGTGCATCACGAATATCGCGTCCAGCATCGCATTGGCGATCACATCTGCTACATTTCCTGCCTGAAGAAATTCCAACGCGACTACCCGAACTGGAGCATCAAGCGCGGCATCGATTCCATCCTGGAAGAGATGGTCGCCGCCGAACAAAAACGGCAAAGCAATGAGTGAATCGCGCGCGGCAAGGCCGTGGCTTTGGCCACTGCTGCTGCTCGCATTTTCATTTGCCGTGTACGGATGGACGCTCGCGCTGCCCTGGTCGTTCTTCGATGACACTCCCTATTTCCTGATTCAGGCGCGCGAGACGCTGCAACACTTCGCAACGGGCGACTACATGCAGGCCATCGACTCGCTGATGCGGTGGGAGGAAAACAACCTCGGACCGGCCGTTCGAATCTACGTCCATGTCCAGTGGATCGTCTTCGGCAAGTGGTCCGCCTCCTGGCACTTCGTGAAGATCCTCACCTTTTTCCTCACAATTTGGGGAATGCGCGAATTTGTGCGCGAATTGAAAGGCACCACTGCCGCACAAGTCGTTGCCATTCTCTCCTTCACCTTCTTCAGCGCATCGAGCTTCCACCCCGACTTTCAAACACATTTCATCAACTTCGCCCGGCTGCTTACAACCGATTCCATCATGACTCCAGCGGCGCTGTGGGCCGCCGTGCTCGCGCTTCGCATGACGCCAAGCTCATCGTCAAGGCAGCGCGTCCTGCTGGCGCTGTGCGTCGCGTGGTGCGCGCTCACGAAGGCCACCGCCGTGCACTTCACCGCATCGCTGATGCTTTGGTTCCTGCTCCATCGTAAATGGATCGATGCGTTTCTCGTCTTCATGGAATCGCTTCCGGGGTTGCTGTTCTTTCGCGTGTGGGAAGGCAATCCCGTCTTCGGCTACGAGAACCTCCCGCTGCCGCGAACGCCGGGCGCTGTCCTGGAAATCGCAGGCCGGTACGCGTCGGTCTGCATGGAAGCGCTCGGCCCCCTTTGGATCCTCGCGCTTGTCTATACAGGCATCCGCGCCTTCCGTGGCCATCGTGGATACATCCTTCCCCTCATGCTCTTTGCCAGCGGCTTCGCGATCCAATGCCTGTGGCCGCTCATCTTCACGCGCTATGCCATCATCTTCACGCCGTGGCTGTGCCCGCTCGTGGGTGTTTTTTTCTCAGACGTGGCTTGGTCCAAGTTTACAAGCGCATTGCAAGGTTTTGGCATTCTCCTGATGGCTTTCCTTTTCGTTGTTGCAACCCTCCCGATGTACCTGGGCATGCCAGCGATTCCGTTCACATTGTCCTTTGCCATGTTGATTTTGCTCACTGGATTCATTCCAATGTATTCGGCAATTGCTGAAGCGACCGCGCGAACCCCGAATCGCCTGTCGTTATTTTCAGCCCTCGCTGTAGCCGCAACGTTGCTTCTCCACGGGACGATGCAATTACTTTACACCCGTGAAAACCTGCGCAGCTACGCGAACTACGAACGCACCATCTGGCAGACGGCTGTTTATGCGGAGAAGCTAAGGAAGGAAAACCCCAACGCGAAGATTGTCGTCTATACAGACTTCGTGGCGGAGCATTTCAACCGGCTTCTTTCCATTCTCGAAATCGCACCCGCAGTCACACTGCGTCCATATCCAGCCGGTGGTCTCACAAGATTGGAAGCAAGCGAGCGCCTCCTCATCTGGAATCAGGACGACAACTTTCCCTCATTCCTCCCCCCGCGCGCAGCGCTCGGACTGTTTGTAAGTGAACTGGCGACAGCCACCACCAGCGCCACCCGGATCGACAAGTCCGTCACCATCCCACTGGCGATCCCCGCCGGCGCAACAATCACGCACCTCTTCGTAAATGCAGACCCGGCCGGTTGGCCACGGGCTGCGGACTTGGACATCCAACTGGCTGAGGGCGGGGCATCCGTCGCACTGGGAACAATTCGCGGAGCTAATCTCACGCGCCCCTTCATGGGCCCGCAGAAACTCTTGCTCGATCAGCCCCTGGTTCTGGCGGATGCAGCGACGGCGATCACGCTGACGGCACGCAACGCCCCACCAAAAAAGACGCCGCGATTGAATACGAAATCATTCTCTGAAAACACGCCCACGATTTCGGTCTGGGGGTCCCTCGATTCCAAGCCATTCCAGAAGATTTCAGGGTACACGACGGACTCATCAGCGCCTGTCATCTACGCACCATCATATCTTCTGCAAACGGCTCTTTGGAACAGGCAGCTTCCCGACAAAACCCGTCTTCCCGGCTTTGTCAGGACCATGGACCACAAATACGGGATCGAACTCTACGGCCCCTCAGCCGACCACCGCCGGTAGCCTGCTGCCAACGACGCCCAGAGCCTTCTCAAACTCGTACGACGCCTGTAGCAGTTTCACTTCCTCGAATGCACCCGCGAAAAGCTGAACGCCGACAGGAAGTCCTTCGTTCGCCGTGAAGCCCGCCGGGAGGCTGATGCCGCAATAGCCCGCAAGGTTCAGCGACAACGTGAAAATATCGCACAGGTACATCGACATCGGATCGGCCTTCGCCCCTGCGGGGAACGCGGGGATGGGGCTGGTGGGCGCAACGATCAGGTCCGCCTGCTTCAACGCCGCATCATAATCCTGCTTCAGCAGCGTGCGAATCTTCAGTGCCTTCGAGTAATACGCATCGTAGTAACCCGCCGACAGCGCATGCGTGCCCATCATGATGCGACGCTTCACCTCCGCGCCGAAACCCTCCGCGCGCGACTTGCTGAACATTTCCACGATGTTCTTCGCGCCTTCTGTGCGATAGCCGTACTGCGCGCCGTCATAACGCGCCAGGTTGCTGGAACATTCCGCCGTCGCCACAAGGTAGTAGCACGAGATCGAATACTTCAGGTGTGGCATCGACACGTCGACAATTTCCGCGCCAAGGCTTGCGAGCTTCTCCACCGCCGCATCAACAACCCTCGCCACGCCCGCGTCCATTCCCTCGCCTGTGAAGAATTCCTTCGGCCTCGCCACCTTCTTGCCGCGCAGCGACCCCTTCCTCATCTCCTCCGCGTAGTCCGGCACTGGCAGGTTTGCACTCGTTGAATCCTTCGTGTCATAGCCGGAAATCATCTTCAGCAGGTGCGCCGTGTCCTCCACGTCCAGCGTCATCGGCCCGATCTGGTCCAGCGAACTTGCGAACGCCACCAGCCCGTAGCGCGACACGCGGCCATACGTCGGCTTCATTCCCACGATGCCACACAGCGCCGCCGGCTGGCGGATCGATCCACCCGTGTCGGAACCAAGCGACCACGGCACCTGCCCCCCTGCCACGCATGTTGCCGAACCGCCGCTGCTGCCGCCGGGAACAAGGTCCGTATTCCACGGATTGTTCGAACGGCCAAACGCGGAATTTTCCGTCGAGCTTCCCATGGCGAACTCGTCCAGGTTCGCCTTCCCAATCACGATCATCCCCGCGTCCTGCAACTTCTGCACGACCGTGCCATTGTACGGCGGAACGAAATTGTCGAGGATCCTGCTCGCGCAGGTCGTCTTCGTTCCCTTCGTGATCATGTTGTCCTTCACCGCCACCGGCACGCCGTCGAACGGCGACTTCGGCAACTCATACGCACGCCGGCGATCAGACGCCTCCGCCGCCGCCAGCGCCTCATGCCCCAGCACCGTGATGAACGAATGCAACCTCGGCTCCGTACGCTCGATTTTTTCGAGGTACTGCTGCGTCAGCTTCACCGACGTCGTTTCGCCGCGGTTCAACTGTTCGGAAAGTTCGTGGGCAGTGGGAAGATGCATGATGGACGAAGGATAAATGGTCAGTGGTTGGGGATCAAACAAAGGAGAAAAACTGAAAACCCCGGGCGGGTAGTCGGGAGGCTCGCAGGGGCCTGATCTTGTTCCCCCGCCTCCACCTCCAAATGCCTCGCCCGCACTTAAACGATCTGCGGAACCTTGAACAGCGGCCCTTCCTTCGCCGGCGCATTGGCCAGCGCTTCCGCATTGGGCAGACTGGGCTGTATCACATCCTCCCGGAACACATTCTTCAAGGGAAGCGGATGTGCCGTTGGCGGAACGCCAGTCACGTCCACCTTGTTCAACTCCTCAACGTGGCCGAAGATGTCCGACAACTCCTGCGCGTAACGCTCCTTCTCCCCCACCGAAAGCTCCAAGCGGGACAGCAGCGCAACGTGCTCCACGTCTGCAATCGTGATCGCCATCGATCAGCCTTCCGCAGGCGCGGCTGGCACCGGCTCCGGCTCCGGCAGGTCCACATCCAGCTTTGCCTGCTTCAGCGCCAGCTTCTTTTCGCCTTCCTCCTGAAACTTCACGATCACTTTGCTCAGTTCATCCTCGCCGTAGCGAACGCTGACCTTGCCCACTCCGAACTTCTTATGGCGAACGACCGCGCCGACTTTGACATCAGGTTGAAACATGGGACTCCATCCTTTGCGAAAAAAATGAAAACTTCAAATCAGTGCGCCGCCGGCTGGATGCCGACGTACAACGTAAAGAACACCAGCAGCCAGATCACGTCCACGAAGTGCCAGTACCACGAGGCCGCATTCATCGAAAAGTGACGCGAACGATCGAAACTGCCGAACTCCAATCTCGCATAAACCAGGAACAGGAACATCATGCCCGTCAGCACGTGAAAACCGTGGAACCCGGTGATTAGGTAGAACAACGTTCCAATGATGTTCGTATGCGGGGCGAAGTTAAGACCACCCAAGACACCCCATTCCAAGGCCTGCAGCGTCAGGAAGATCAGGCCAAGGGCCATTGTCAGGACCATCATGCTCTTGCAGGCCCCCCGTCGTCCCAGCAGCAGGAACTTGTGCGCCATTTCGCAAGTCACAGAGCTTGTCACCAGAAGGCCCGTTCCAATCGCCGGAATGATCAGCGAAATCGGCGGGGTTCCTGCCGGCGGCCACGCCGCCCCCTTGTGCCAATGGTACATGATATAGAAGAGATGCCCGAAGAAGGCTCCGAAGATCGCCCCTTCCGAAACAAGGAACAACTTCCACCCCATGGACAACGTGCGGTTTGCCCACGCGCTGTCCAACGTCGGCTTCTCGCGGATCACCGACGTGCACCAGCCAAGCGCCGAAATGATCACAAACACGATCCCGATGCCCAGAACCGCCCCGCCCATCGACTTTTCCGCGATCAGCAGCAGAATCCCCACCGGGATAATTCCCGCGCTCATGGCCACCAAAAATGGCCACAGGCTCGGATCAGGAAGGTGAATGTGCTCCGCATGCTCGTGGCTGTGGGCATGCGCTGCATCGGGAGTGGTGATTGCCACGTCAGACATCGGTCATGTGCTCCGGAAAATATCCTGGTCTTCCATTGGAATAATGCCAAGCTTTGTCACGATGAAGAACGTCATGACGAAGAAAAACAACACAAGCCCCACCAACACCAGCGCGAAAATCTTGTTCTGCCGCTGCTGCTCCGCCAGAAGCTTCTCCTCGTCCTCCGGCGAAACCTGCTCGATGCTCAGTTCCTCTGCCTGTTTCATTGCGGTACCTGCGGCGCCGTTTTCTTTCCGGCGTAGAAAGCATCGTACCGCTCCTTCGTGCTGCGCCAGAGGAAATAGCGCATGAAAACCGTGCCGGTGCCCGCATCCAGCTGGTCCGTGAAGGTAAAAAGCACCGGAAGCGTGTAGCTCGCCTTCGGTTCGATCTTCTGCTCATCAAAGCAGAAGCATCGCTCCAGCACCAGAACACCGTCCTTCTGTGCCGCCGACGGGGAGACATCATGGGTTGGCCGGAAGTAAATCGTCTCGTTCGAAAGGTTGGTAAAGCGATAGTTCACCATTGTTCGCTCGCCCAGCCGCATTTTCTTCCGGCTTTCCTCCACCGTGAAAACCACCGGCAGGTTGTCATTCACATTCGCCGTGAAGAACACCTCGATCGGTCGCCCACCCTTCGTTTCCGAAATCACGCCCTGCTTCGGGCTGCTGGTCAGCAGCCCCGCCTTCTGGCACAGCAGCACGAAGAACTCCGCGTTCGCATAGGCAAATCCAAACATCCCCAAACCGATCATCGACAGGATGATGACCTGCTTGCGAATCTTCATGCGCGTCTTTGTGGGCATGCGCTCTGAAACGACAGCGGGAGGCTGCTTGGTGGACTCGCTCACGCGGACACCTCCTTGCAACGTGCCCGCCGGTCCGTGGCGCTGGGTTGGCAGGAATCCATCATCACCCCACTCATCCCTTCAGCACCGGAAAATGCAACATCACGTCCACCATCATCGCACCGAACAGCGCGAACAGGTAGACGATCGAATAGCCGAACAACCCCCAATACTGCTTCGTCTCGCGCACCTGCATGGAAACGATCGACTTCCACAGGAACAACCCACCGCAGATCACCGCACTCACAATGTAGACCAACCCCGCATCCGCCCACACCAGCGACAGGCTGATCCCAACCAGCACAATCGTATAGACAAGCATCTGGCGCAGCGTGCTCTGCTCCCCCGCCACGTTCGGCATCATCGGGAGGGGATTCGCCTTGTAGTCATCCTGGAGGCACAGCGCCAGCGCCCAGAAATGCGGCGGCGTCCAGAAGAAGATGATCGCAAACATCACCCACGGCACCCACGTCATCCCGGAAAGGTCCGTCGCCGCAGCCCAGGCGATCACTGGCCCCATCGCCCCCGCCGCCCCGCCAATCACGATGTTCTGTGCCGTGCGCGGCTTCAGGTACAACGTGTAGAAAAACGCATAGAACAGGATCGTTGCCAGCGCCAGGAGCGCACTGAACAGGTTGAACCAGGCCACGAAAATTCCCACGCCCAGCACCCCCGTCGTGATCGCGAACACCAGCGCACTGCGCGGCGTGATCTGCCCCGTCGGCAGCGGCCGCCGCTTCGCCGTGCGCTTCATCAACGCGTCACGGTCACGCTCCAGATACTGGTTCAGCGCATTTGCGCATCCCGCCGTGGAGAACAACCCCACCATCACCATCAGGAAATGCAGCGGCTCCCTCAGGAAGGAACCCTCCCACACCAGGGCCGCCGCGCCGGTGATCAGCACCAGCAGGCAAATCGTTGGCTTCGTCAGTGACAGGTAGCTACGCAGCACGCTCGGCCACCTTTCCGCCCGCGGCCATGCGCTCCTGCTCCTCCGCCAGCGCCATCTCCATCACAACCTCGTGATTCCTCGTCTCATAAATCGTGACCAGCGAAATCAGCATCACAAACAACCCCACCATCTGGTGCGTCAGCGCAATGTGCGGATGCACCCCCGTCAGCAGCGTGATGATCCCCAGGATCACCTGAAGGATCACCGTGGCGAACAACGCGCGCAGTGCCCATCGCCCCGTCCTCGACACGCGCACCGTCATGCAGCGCGCCACGAACAACAGGATCGCCAGCGCCACCGCCATGGCATACCAACGGTGCCAAAACTGGATCATGATCACGTTCTCCGTGAAATTCCGCACAATCGAAAAGCCCCGTTGTTGCAACCCCGGCGGCACCCAGTAATCACCCATGCGCGGCCACGTCGTCATCTGGTAGCCCGCCTTGCTGGCCGCCATCAACCCACCTGAGAATATCTGGACGCAGATCAGCGCGTAGATGACGACCGCCCACTTCACGATCGAATTCGGCGTTCGCTTCTCCTCCGGCAGTGGCGGATGCATCACCTTCAGCAACATCCACAGCACGATCGAGATGAAGAAGAACGCCGCGATCAGGTGGAACGCCACCGCTGTGGCCGCGACTCCCAGAAAAATAACCACGCCACCGATCAACACCTGCGAAAACAACATCAACAAACCGGCAATGCAAAGCAGCCCGATCGACTTGCGCGCCTCGGGCGAACGAAATATCACGACCATCAGCACCAAATAGGCCAGGCCGATCAACGAGGCCAGCCCGCGATGGCTCCATTCCACCCAGAACAACTTCTTGAAATCATCAACGTGAATCCCGGCCTGCGTCGGCTCGTGATGAACGAAAATATCGCGCAGCCTTTCCCAGCCCTCCACGTTGCTTGGCGGCAACACGGACTTTTCCTCGACGAGCTCCCCGTTCGGCAGGATCGTCTCGCTGACGGTGAACAGGGGCCACTGCGGGATCGAAAAGCCCGATCCGCTCAGGCGGACCCACCCGCCCAACGTCACCATTCCCAGACACATCACAAACACGATGATCAGGGTGGTGCGAACCAGTTTCAGCGATGGATTCATTCCGACGGTGCGTCTGCTTTCTTCAAGTGCCGCGCCGGAGAGCCTTTGCTTCCGGCAGCGTCAGGACGATTGATGCGCGAATCGCTTCAACGCGGTCAGTGGTGAAGGGATTCGTAGGCCATCGGCACGATCTTCGGCACGCGGTCGAAGTTGTGCGCGGGCGGAGGAGACGTCGTCATCCACTCCAGCGTGTTCTGCACTTCATTGCCGCCCCAAGCGTCATTCGGTGCCGTGCGACGCTTCGCCAGAAGCGTGTAGAAGACATTTCCCACCAGAAGCAGCCCACCTGTCAGCATTAGCAGGTAACCCGAACTGACGATCATGTTCAGTGAGTGGAACTCCGGCCGGTAGGTGTAGATGCGCCGCGCCATGCCCGCAATTCCCAGCCAGTGCATCGGCAGGAACGTCACGTTCATTCCCGTGAAGATCAGCCAGAAGATGACCTTGCCAAGGCGCTCGCTCAGGTAGCGCCCCGACATCTTCGGGAACCAGTAGTACAACGCCGCAAAGATCGTCATCACCGCGCCGCCGAACATCACATAGTGGATATGCGCGACCACGAAGTACGTGTCATGCACCTGCACGTCGAAGGGCACGTTCGCCAGGAAAACCCCGGAAATTCCACCGATCGTGAACAGCCCAAGGAACCCCAGGGCGAACATCATCGACGTCGTGAAGCGAATGGACCCGCCCCACAGCGTGGCCAGCCAGGAGAAAATTTTCACCCCCGTCGGCACCCCGACCAGCATCGTCATGAAACCGAAATATGCACGTAGCCAGGGCTCCATGCCCGCGGAGAACATGTGGTGCCCCCACACCAGGAAACCGACAACGCCGATGAAGGCCGTCGCGTAGACCATTCCCTTGTACCCAAAGGTCGGCCGCCCGCTGAACGTCTGAATGACCTGCGAGACCATGCCAAAGCCGGGGATCATCATGATGTAGACTGCGGGATGGCTGTAGAACCAGAACAAGTGCTGGTACAGCAACGGATCACCGCCCTTTGCCGGGTTGAAGAAACCTGTGTCGAGGATGCGATCCGTCAGCAACATCGTCACGACGCCCGCCAGAACCGGCGTCCCAATCAACTGCAACCAGGATGTCACCAACGTCGCCCAGCAGAACAGCGGCATGCGGAACCACTTCATCCCCGGAGCCCTCATGTTGCTCATGGTCACGATGAAGTTGATCGCCCCCAGGATGGAACTCACGCCCGCCAGGTGAATGGCAAAGATCCACATGTCCACGCCCAAGTTCGGCGCGTACGTCTTCGTCGAAAGCGGCGCGTAGCTCGTCCATCCGCCGGGAATTGACCCAAAAAAGAAACTTGATGCCATCAACAGTCCCGACGGCACCAGAATCCAGAACGCGAAGGCATTCATCTTCGGGAACGCCATGTCCCGCGCCCCTATCATGATCGGGATGACGTAATTGCCAAACCCTGCAAAGGCCGGGATCACGAACCCGAACATCATGAACGTCGCATGCATGCCGATGAACTGATTGAAGTACTCCGGCGTCATCAGCGGCTTGCCACCAATACCGTTGGGAAAGGCCAACTGCGTGCGGATCAATCCCGCCAGCGCCCCGCCAAATATCACCGAGAAGCCGGCGAACCATAAGTACATCACGCCGATCATCTTGTGATCGACCGTCGTCAGCCAGCGAAGGATACCCTTGTGCTGCGTTGTTTTTGTCCGCGGCTCCTCGATCGGCGTATAAACGTCGAGGTCGATGACTCCGCCGCCCTGCGGCTCTTTTGGTGGTGTTGCGATGCTCATCGTTTGCTGCTCCATCTATGCGGTCTATCATGCCGGGGAACCGCACCCCCCTTCAAACCAAATTATTTCGAACCCGTCGCTTCAGTGGCTCCTGCCGTTGCCGGCACGGGTGATTTCGCTGATTCCGTCGCCGCAGGAAGTGAAGCCGGCTTTGCGCCGTCCTTTGGCGCGAAGCGCTCCCGGTAATCCGCCCCAAGCAATTCCACAACACGGGCCTCTTCCTCCTCGGGGATCGTCCCCCCCTTGCGAAGCACCCACTCGTAGAAGTCCTTCTCCTCCTCGACCACCACCTGAATACGCATGTAGGCGTGCAGCGTGCCACAAAGCTCCGCACACTGCCCCTTGAAATATCCCTTCTTCTTCGTATCAAACCACACCGTGTTGATCCGGCCGGGGATCACGTCGAATTTCACGCCGAAGGCCGGCACCCACCACGCATGGTTCACCTGGAAGGACTGGCCATTCATCAGGACCGTCTTGTTGATGGGCAGGTGCAGCCAGGAATCCTCCTCCGTGGCCCTCCCGGTCTTGGCATCGATCGTAATCGTCCCATTGTCCGTCGTCGTCAGGCCATAACGCGGCAGTTCATACTGCCAGTAGAACTGCGCCCCTGTCACATTGATCACCTGATCGGGCCGCGCCGGTGGTATTTCCATGTAGCGCAACGCCTCATAGGCGGGCACGGCCATCACGATCAGCGCAAGCGCCGGAACGATCGTCCACGCCACCTCCAGCGTCAGGTTCTCATTGGGCTTGTCAGCCACCGGATGGCGGCTCTTGGAAAACCGCGAAATGATATAGAACAGCATCAGGAATGGGCCATACAGGAACGGCATGATGATAAACACCATCCACGCCGATTCTGTGCGAACCCTCTCCGCCACCGAAGAGGCCGGCTGGAAAAGCCAATGCGTCGTCGGTTCCGAGATACTGGCTGGGCCGTGGGTCGCCGTTGCCGGATTGTACGAAATCATGTACGCCCACGTCGTCAGCGCCGACAATATCAGCGCGAGCACCCACAAACCGACGATAATCTTGATGTCTTTCTTCGCCATGAGGTCGTGCCCGCCTTATTCCTTGACCAACGACTTGATGTACTTGTGCAACGCCTGCGTTTCCTCATCCGTCAGGGTCGCAAAGCCGGGCATCACCCCGTTTGGCTGCCCTTTCGACACGATCGAACGGAACCGGTCATAATCATTCACCCACACCCCCTCCTTGTTCAAGCGGGATGCGCCCCACGCCAACTGATTCAATTGCAGCGGCGACTTCACCTGAGCCGGGACGGTCCCCCCGCCCCCTGGCCCGTGGCAACTCTGGCAATGCCTTGCGTACAGCGCATGGCCCACCGTGATCTTCATGCCCGGACGCAGGTCATCCAGGGCCTTGGAAACCGGCACCCCGCCCTGCTCCTTCTCCACATAACTCTCGATTGCCTGAATGATCGGCACGCGCGTCTCGGCATACGGATCAATCTTCATCGCCACCGCGCCACCCGGCTTCGGCAGCGCATCGATCGCCGCCTGCGTGTCCTCCGCATAGCCGCGCTCCTTCATGAACGTCGCATGAACGTAATGGATCACGGCGTACTTCTGCTTCGGATTCAGCACCGGAAAGTTCGGCATTCCATTCACGCCCTTCTCAAGCGTGTGGTACATGCTGAGCACCGACGTGCCAATTTTCCAATCCGCGTCGGGAGCGTGGTAATTCCGTGGCCGCGGGTTCAGATTCTTTCCGGACGGTCCATCGCCCATGCCGTCCTCGCCATGGCAGGAAACGCAATTATTCGTGAACAGCGTCTTGCCCAGCTTGATCAGTTCATCGCTCGGCTTCATCAATTGGCGCTGGTCGAAAACCTCCGCCTCGTCCGTTTGTGGCTTCTTCGGCACGGCGTAGGTATTCTCCAGCCGACCTTCCATCACGCCATGATGGTACATCGTGCTCAGCAACGCATAGAGGAAGTACACCGCCAGCAACACCAGCACGACGAAGGCAACCAGGCTCGCCCGCTCTTTTTTAATGGGAACCGGACTATGCATGGAGGTAGTCCCCGTTCACGCTCGACATCAGGTCCGGATCCTCCGCCGGCAGCTTCGAATGCGACGCCAGGTCGTTGATCACCGTGTAGCCGAACACACCACCCACCCCCACGAAGGTCAGCACATTGATCACCGACGGAAGGATCGCCTCTGGCGACAACGCCGGCTGCACGATCCAATAGATGTCCATTGCCTGCCCCACAAGGATGGAGACACAGGCCACCGTCTGCGCGCTCAGGTTCGTGCGGAACGACGGCGGCATCAGGATCAGGAACGGCACGATCCACTTCAGGATCGGCAGCAGGATCGTCAACACATACCACCCGCCGCGATAACGGTTCAGGAAGTAGAACGTCTCCTCGTAAAGGTTCGCGTACCAGACCAGCATGAACTGCGAGAATCCAATGTAGATCATGAACGTCGCGAACGCCATCACGTACGTCCCCATGTCATGCAGGTGGCGATCCTGGACGTACTTGCTCTGCGCACGCAGGTAGAACATCATCATCATCATCAGCGCCATCGCGCTGTTGAACGCGCCGATGAAGCAGTAGACGCCAAACATCGTGGAGAACCACTTCGCCTCCAGCGACATCAGCACGTCCCAGGAGAAGAAGGAAAAAGCCAGGCCAAACACAATGATGTACGCGATGGAGAAACGGTAGCGCCCACGATACGCCGGATCATCGGCACTGCGCGACGCCGCCCGCGACTTCGACACCAGGACAAACGTCGTCACCGTCAGGATCGCCACATAGACGATCACCTTCGCATAGTGCACGCCCGGCGAAAGCCAGACACGCTTCAACGTCCCCTCGTAGGGGTAATCGGACCCGGGATGCGCCCAAGCGTACAACGAGCCTATCCCAAGCAGGGGAAGCAGCGCAAACAGGAAGCCGCCACGGTAGGAGAACTGCGCCAGCGACTCCGGCAGCCGCTTCACTGCCACGAACCACTTCGCTCCAACGATGTAATTGATTGCCAGGAACGACCCGCCGCCCATCGACAGGAACCAGAAAAACGTCCCAGCCACCAGCATGCCCGTCCAGGCCCGCGCCCGATCCTCCGCAGGACCCATGAAGGCCCCGTACGCGAATGCGCCCAACCCCACCACAGCCGCCACGATCATGAGGATCGAAACCAGCGGCGACATCCGCAGCGGCGAGTTTTCTTCGATTCGTTCGAAACGATGTCCGTGCATGACGGCTTACTTCTCTTCCTTGTTAAACTTCTTCAGCGTGAACACAGACTCAAACTCGCGACGCCCTTCCGGCTTCAACGTGCTCAACTTCGCATCCTCGTCCTTCGCCTTCAGGCCCTTCGACTCCGCCAGCTTCAGGTCCGCCTCCGTCGGCGCCGCCGCCTCACCCAGCGCGCGCACATAATGCACAATCGCCCAGCGGTGAATTGGCTCGATGCGCGACGCATAGGGCGGCATCTGCCCCTGGCCCATCGTGATCGTGTGGTAAATCTGGCCATCCTTCCACGTCGTGCGGATCTTCTCTGAATAAAGCTGCGGCGGCACCGGCATCCCGTTCTCCCGCTTCGCCAGTGTCGCAAGCCCATCACCACTTCCCACAGGCCCGTGACACACGATGCAATGGATATCGAAATACTTCCGTCCGATCTCCAGCACCTCACGTGTTCGCGGCAGCGGATTCACAAGCTCATCCCCCGCCTTCACACCCTCCGTGATACGATAGGGATAGCGCGTGAAACCCACCGGAACCGTGTCCTTCGGCGGCATCAGCATTCCCGATCCCGTCTTGAAGAAATCACTTTCCTCCTGCGGCTTCACCGCCTGGTTGCGATACATGTCCGGCATCCACTCGATTTCCCGCTGCTCCGTGTTCGGCTTGCAGGAGGAAAGGCCAACCACGACCGCCATCAGCGTGAATGCCCTCACAACACGGGACAGCGCACACCGCCCCTGGAACACCGGGAAGCGACTCATCGCGTCACCTCCCCCGTCATCGGCGTGGCACGGAAAATCAACCGCTGCCTCTGGGCATCAAACCCGTCAATGATCTTGATCTTCAACGCATGGTTGGCGCCCAGGAACTCCACCGCACGCCGCTCCTCTTCATCACCCTTCACGGGAATCACCAGAACCATGCGATCATTCGTGATGCGCTTGCTCAGCACCACCGTCTTCGGGCGCGGATAAAGCCCGCACGCATAGAACATGCACAGCAGGTTTGTAAAAGACGCCATCAGCACCCCAAACTCGAATGTCACCGGAATCCACGCCGGCCAGGCAATGAACGGCTTCCCGCCAATGTTCACCGGCCAGTCAATCGCCGAAGTCCACGACTGGAACAGGAATCCAAGGAACCACCCCCCCAGCAGCGCGAAACGCGCCGCGGTACTCACCCAGGAGCGCTTCAACCCCAGCGCATCCTCCAACCCGTGAACCGGATACGGAGTGTATGCGTCAAGGTTCGCAAACTTCTCATCCACACGCGCCCGCTCCGTCACATCCAACAGATCATGCGCGTCGTCGTAGAAGCCAAGCACTGCGGGAACAGAAATTCGCGCCATCAGTGCACCTCCGCCAGTTCCGACGCCTGCTTCGTCTCCCCGTGCTCCTGCCCACTGTGTGCATCATCCGACTCATGATGCCCATGCAGGCGCGAACCGTTGGACGGCGAAGGCAGGGTCGCCTTCAACTCAGCCATTGCCAGCGTTGGGAACACGCGGCTGAACACCAGGAACAACGTGAAGAACACCCCGAACGAACCAATCGTCACCGAAATGTCCCACAACGTCGGCCAGTAGACACCCCAGCTTGCCGGCAGGAAATCATCGTGCAGCGAAATGATGAAGATGTTGAAACGCTCGAACCACATCCCGATGTTCACGAAGATCGAGATCACAAACATGATCGGAATATTCGTGCGAATCTTCTTCACCCAGAACAACTGCGGAATGATGACGTTGCAGGTGATCATCGTCCAGAAACAGTACTTGTACACGCCAAAGGGGCGATCCAGGAACTGGAACTGCTCGTACTCATGGTTGGAATACCACGCGATGTAGAACTCCGACATATAGGAGTAACCCACGATCAGCGACGTCGCCAGGATCACCTGGTTCATCAACTCCAGGTGCTTCAGCGTGATGTAATGCTCCAACCCATACAACTTCCGCATCACCACAAGAAGCGTCAGCACCATCGCAAAGCCGGAGAAGATCGCGCCCGCCACGAAATACGGCGGGAAGATCGTCGTGTGCCACCCGGGAATCAGCGACACCGCAAAGTCAAACGACACGATGGAGTGCACCGAGAGCACCAGCGGCGCCGCCAGGAACGCGAACTGCCGATAAGCCCGCTCGTAATGATTCCAATCCCGCGCCGAACCCGTCCACCCAAAGCTCAGGATGCTGTACACCGTACGGAAGAACTTGTTCTTCGCACGATCGCGCGCCGTCGCCCAATCCGGAATCAGGCCCTGGTACCAGAACAGCAACGACACCGTGAAATACGTCGTCACCGCAAACACGTCCCACAGCAGCGGTGAGCGGAAAGTCACCCACAACGAACGTTCCGCCGGATAAGGCACCAACCAGTAGGCAACCCACGTGCGGCCAACGTGAACCAACGGGAAAAGACCCGCCACCATGACCGCAAAGATCGTCATCGCCTCCGCCGAACGGTTGATCGCCGTGCGCCAGTTCTGGCGGAACAGGAACAGAATCGCGGAAATCAACGTCCCTGCGTGGCCGATACCCACCCAGAACACGAAGTCCACAATGTAAACACCCCAGCCCACCGGGTTCATGATGCCGAATTTGCCAAGGCCAATGAACATCTGGTACGCCACCGGCACCAGAAAGAACAAAACCATCGTCTGGGCGATGCCGAAGGCAATGTGCCATGGCAGCGACGGAAACCGGCCCATCGGCGCCAGCACGTCATTCGTCACATGCTCCATCCGAATCTTCGGACTAAGCAGGGCCTTTTCGTTCAGTTGTTCCTTTTCAAGAAACTGTTTCATCGCTTCACCTGGTCCATCCCCGCTCAGTGCGCGGGCGCGTGTGCTGCCGGCGCCTCGCCTTCCGTTTTTTCGTGCCCGCCACCACCTTCGTGGCCCGCCCCGTGGTGATCCACGCGATGAGCCTGGTACATCGTGCGATAGGGCGACGCCTCATCGCGATTGCGAACCAACGCCATGTAGCGCACCGATGGATCGGTATTCAAATCCGCCAGCAGGCCATAGTTTCGCGGATCATTCCACATCTTCGACACAACCGAATCCGGATCATTCCTATCGCCGAAGTGAATCGCCTTCGCCGGACAGGTCTGCTGGCAGGCCGTCACCATGTCCCCATCCTTCAGCGGCAGCGCCGCCTCCCGCGCCCTGTCCTTCGCAGCGCGAATGCGATGAACGCAGAAGCTGCACTTCTCCATCACGCCACGCGTGCGCGTTGACACATCCGGGTTCAGCACCAACTCCAGCGGCGACACCCGCTTCACGTTGTTCTGCCGCCCCGTCCGGAAATCACTGTACTGGAAGAAGTTGAAGCGCCGCACCTTGTACGGGCAGTTGTTCGCGCAATAGCGCGTGCCCACGCACCGGTTGTACGTCATCACGTTCAACCCCTCATCATTGTGCATCGTCGCAATCACCGGGCACACCGTCTCGCACGGCGCATTGCCGCAGTGCTGGCACATCAGCGGCATCTGCACGAAGTCAGGATTCTCGCGATCACCACGATAGTAGCGGTCGATGCGAATCCAGAACATTTCGCGCCCCTTCAGCACCTCCGCCTTCCCAACCACGGGCACGTTGTTCTCCACGGAGCACGCCACCATGCACGCATTGCAGCCATTGCACGCGTTCAGGTCCACCACCATGCCCCAGTGATGCCCCTCATACTTGTGCTTGTGCAGCCAGATCGAGGGAATCTCGTGGTTCAACTCGTCGTGGTTCGGATATCCCTTGGCCGGATTCTCCTTCCACTCCTGCAACGTCGTTTCACCAATGACCGGACGCTCCCACACGGCCGTGCCCTGCTCGTTCTTCGTCGCGCCCTCCGGCACATCCCCAACCCGCTTGTTCACCATCATGCCCAAATACGACGGCGAGAAGAGGTAGTTGTGCCCCTGGATGTTCGCCAGGCGCGTGCTGCCCCCCGCCTTCACAATCTTCGCCGGCAATCCCGACGTGATCAGGGACGTCTCCGTCGCCTGCACCAAGGGGAACACATCCACGCCAACACCGTCACCCACGGCACCATCAAGCTTTCGTCCCCACCCAAGCCCAACACTCACCACGTCCCTGTGCGTGCCCGGCTGGATGTACGCAGGCACCTTCGCCGTCGCGCCATTCACCGTCACGTTCACATAATCGCCATCCTCCACGCCCAGTTCCTTCGCCAGTGACGGCGCGATGCTCGCGTAGTTGTCCCAGCAAACCTTGCTCACTGAATCCGGCAATTCCAGCAGGAACGGATTCACCATAGACTTCCCGTCACCGTGCACCTGCGACGGCTGCGCCACAAACGTCAGCCCTTCCGTCTGTGCAGGCTGGCCAATCATTCCCATCAGCGCGGGATTGATGTTCGGCGCCCCAAGCGCCCCGTTCCGCGCGGCCGCACCCACCGTGTCCAGCACACCGCTCTGCACCAGCGACGTCCAGAACGCATCGAACGTCGGCGACGCGAACGGCGTCTTCGCGTAGACCCCGTCACGCCAGGTCTCGCGGATGTAATTGTACCAGGTGATCGTGTACGGCTGCAGCGACTTCGGATCCAGCTTCAACGTGTCCGTCGTCGCCTGCTCCTCCATCAACCGCGCAATGTCTTCCTTCGACGGCACCCGGCGGAACACGGGACTGCCCGACGCCACGATGAAGGCAATCAGCGACTCCTGCCACGCGCGCGTCGCAAAGCGCGTGTCCGCGCTCGTCTCGCCAAAAATCGGATTGATCACGGGCTGCTGCATGCTGAGCGCGCCCGTCTGCGCCTCCGCATCGCCCCAGCTCTCCAGGCCATGCACCGCGGGAATCGCGATGTCCGCCAGCGCTGCCGTCTCATCCATCATCAGGTTCAACGAGACAACCAGCTTCACCTTCTTCACGGCCTCCGCGAAGCCCGCGCCCACCGGCAGCGTGTACGCCGGGTTCACGTTGTGGAAGACCAACACTTCCACCGCGCCCGCCTTCATCTCCGCGATCAGCTTCTGGATGTTCGCCGTGCTTCCCAGCGACTGCCGCGACGTGGAAACCAGCACATCGATCGTGTTCTGGTAGTTCCCCAGCATCGCGTTCAGCAGAATGCCTAGCAGGTGCAGGTTCCTCGCATCCGCCGTGTCCGCCGCAGCGCCCTTTGTATAGACGATGCTGCGCGTCGGGTTCTCCACCAGCGACTTCGCAACCCGCTCATACTCCTTCAGCGCAACACCCGTCTCCTTCGCCAGCCCCTCCGTGTCCACCGCACCGAGCAGCTTCGCCGTCTCCGTGCTCTTCACGACGCCATTCGCCGACGACGAACCATTCAACTGCCGGTACACCAGCCCGGCAATCACCAGCCCGGCACGGAACAAGTCCGCCGGCCGGACCACGTGCCGATAATCGGAATTCATCCCCGTCAGCGTCGGAACCGGCTCAAATGTATAGACACGCGACATTCCCGACTCAATCGCCGGGTTTCGCTTCGCCGCCCAATCCTTCTGGATCTCCGACTGCGAAACATTCTGCCCCAGCGGATCGCCGCCGATGTTCACCACCACGTTCGCATTCTGGAAGCGGTAGCGCGGCGTCACGGGCTTCGTGAACACCGCATTGTAAAGCTCACGCTCCTCGCCCGTCTCCAGCGCGTCATACATCACATGCTGCGCGTTCGTCGTCGTGCTCAGGAAATCCTTGATCAACCGTTCATTCGCCGGGCCGGTGATGGTCGGCGTCAGCAGCACAACCTTCCCCTTCGTCCCCGCCATCGCCTTGCCGATTTCCAAGTCAAGCTCCGCCATCTTCGCGTAGCCATTCGCGGACAACTCGATCTGGTTCCCCTTGCGCTGCGGACGAACAGGATATTTCAGGCGGTCCGGGTTGTACAGGTTCAACACCCCCGCCTGGCCCTTCGCGCACAACGAGCCACGATTCACGGGATGGTCCGGATTGCCCTCCAGCTTGATCGGGCGCCCCTCGCGCGTCTTCACCATCAACCCGCACGCCGCGGAGCACTCCTGGCACGTCGACGCGTAGTAGTTCGCCTCGCCGTAGTTGATCTCCTCCGGCTTCGCCACATAGGGGACGATCTTCTGCACCGGGCGCTCGCAGCCACTCACCGCCGCCACCAGCGCCGAGAACGCGCTGAACTTCAGGAACGTCCTCCGGCTGAACGGGGACATGAATTTTTCCTCGTCCCCATCGGCCTCGAAGAAGCGCTCCGGCTTCGCATCCGCGTAGAACTCCTCACCTACCTGCGCAACATACTCCGCATCCTGGTCCAACTGCGAAAGTGTGGACCAATACAGCGGCGGCGTGGCCATCGCGGCACCCTGCGGCGCATCGTCATGGCGGTGGTCGTGGCTGTGGTTATGGGCGGTCATCGCGTTGCATCATCTCTCAGTAGTGGCACGTGCTGCATTCAACAGAGGCATTCTTGCCGCGCGTCTGGTACTGCCGGCCGTGTTGATAAATGTCTTCCTGGTATTGCTTCAGCCGCGTCAGCATCACCTTCGTGTCGTCCGGTGACATCGCGCTGCTGTCATGATACTTCTTGAACTCGGCCGCCGCGCTCGCCCACTGCGGGTTCTCCTCCGCACCTGCCAGCGTCAACCCCTCCGGCGCGCTTGCCACTTCCGCGGCAGTCACTTCCGGCTCATGGAACGTCGGCGGGTGATCGATCTGCCCCGCGTACTGCCCCTGACGATGACACTCCACGCACTTGCCCATCTCCAACTTCGTCCACTGGTGAACCACCGGCATGTTCTGTACGGGACCGTGGCAGGTCTGGCAGGCAACACCCGCCTCCACGTGCCAGCGATGGTTGAAGAATGCGTGATCAGGAATCCTATGGATCCGAACCCACGGAACCGGCTTCCCCTCCGCATAGTACTTTGCCATCTTCTGGATTTCCGGACTGTCGGTGCGAACCACCGCGTGGCAACCCATGCACACGTCAAGGCCGGGAATGCCCGCGCTGGGTCCCTTCTCTGCCTGACTGTGGCAATACAGGCACTCCATCTGCATCACGCCCGCATGCAGCACGTGGCTGTAATTGATCGGCTGAACCGGCTCGTAGCCTTTGTTCGAAAACACGCCGTATAGCTGATAGGCACCCACCGCCATAATGGCGAAGGTGAGGGCAAAAACTCTCCAGTACTGACGAATCATTCGATGCTTGCTGCCAGACGATCCATGATGTGAGCGCGAACGAACCTTGGAACATTGCTGTCGAATCTGGCAACAGCCTTTGTGAAAAATTTCACAATCTGCAAACCCGACCTCTTAAGCGCCTACCGCTCCAATGCGGTAAACTCAGTAACAACAAACTGTCCCAGACCCTTGGTTCAACTCCTTCGCGCAGCGTTCCCAGAGACAACCAGACAAACCGATGGAGAGGCTAAACAAATACTCGAAATGCTGCACATTATTAGCTCTTCCTCTAGAAAAAAAACCAAAGATTGTGCCCTAATAGCACTTTTTGATATATCAAAGTGCCATATATGGCATCGCCGGCCCTATTCCTTCACGGTAAGACCTCACCTCACCGCCTAAAATACCTGGGTGGTTTTCGCCGCAAGGCCCCGCCACTCCCTCTTGTCAGCCCTCATTCACGAATCCACCCCAAGTCTCCCGTTTTTCCCTATCACCGCTCACCCATCACCGACTAACCGCTTCACCCCATGAATTTTCAAACACCCATCCGCCTCCAGCCCCACCTGTCACCCCGACCCTGGGGCGGGACGAAGCTGCAAACAGTCCTGCACAAGAACCTCCCCCCCTCCCCGCAACCCTTTGGCGAATCGTGGGAGCTGTCCGATCATCCCGACGGCCCCTCGCGCATCATCTCCGCAGATCGCGACCTCAATGGAAGGACCTTCGGCGAAGTCCTCCGCTCCCACCCCCGCGAGATGATCGGCCGCGAGCACGCCCCAGCCCGCTACCCCCTCCGTGTCAAATACATCGACGCCGCCGACGACCTTTCCATCCAGGTTCATCCCGGCGACGATTGGTGTCGCGCCCACAATCATGAAGACCGCGGCAAGAGCGAATCCTGGTACGTCATGCACGCTGATCCGCAGGCCACCATCATTGCCGGATATCGACCCGGCACCACGGAAGCAGCCGCGCGCCACGCCATCGCCCGGAACAACCTCCGCGACATCCTTCAGGAATGGCGCCTCGAAGCCGGCGACTTCATCCCCCTCCCACCCGGCACCGTCCACGCCATGATGGCAGGCACCCTTGTCTGCGAAATCCAGCAATCCTCCAACACGACCTTCCGCCTCTACGATTGGGACCGCAGGCCCGCGCGCGCCCTGCACATCGAGGAATCCATGCACGTCACCGACTGGGACCGCGACGTGCGCGCCTCCGTTGAAAAATTCGGCGGCATCGGCTCCGGCAATTCCTCCTCAACATTTGAGAACGAATTTTTCTCCATCACCCGCCACGACGTCGCCGCCAGCCAGGACGCACACCTTCCCCTCGCACACGAAACGGGAGCCATCATCAACGTCGTCGGTGGCTGCGGAAAACTTCGCGGCGCCCGCTGGAGCGAACCACTCGGCCTCGGCGACACCTTCTACCTGCCCGCATCCCTTTCCTCCCCCCTGGCCCTTCAGGCAAACGCCACGGGCCTGCGCATCCTCCGCACCATCAGCAGGGAATTGTAGCCTCGGGAAAACAAGGACCCACGCGTGTCTAGACATCTAGACACAACGGCCCATCCTCGCCCGCCTTCCCGCGATTCTTTTTTTTGGCTTGTTCGGTCTTACTTCTTCGCGGTGACGACCGCCTCGTTGCCGACCACGATGTTCTCCGCAATGCGGTTCATCACCCGCTCGATGTTACTGCGCATTTCGAACGGCCCCTGCACGATGATGCGCGCCGTCTTGTTGTTCTGGTTCCGCAGCATCATCATCGACCCGTACACGTGCTGCTTGTCCTTCGTCTCTCCCTCCACGAAGCACTTCAGCACCTCCTTGTTGTCCACCACGTCGTACTGCGTGCTGCGCAGCCACGAATTTTTCGCGATCTGCCGCAGGAACCGCCGCTCCGCAACATCCGCGTCCCGCTTCAGGCTCACCGGCGGATTCGAATCGTACTCCACACGAATCTTCAAGCCCGGCAGCCGATCGGACGAATGCTCCACGAATCCCGGCCCCTTCCTTGAAACCGTCGTGCCTTCGCGCACCTGATAATGGATCGGCCCAATCGAAACTTCCTGGTACGAATCCTGATCCGTGATCTGCGGCTTTGGTCCCTTGGCGCAGCCTGCTGCAAACAACACCAGAGCAGCGAAAAGTGTGGTCAGGCTCAGTTTAAAGGTCAGCCGCATGGCGTACGCACTCCCGCAAAGTTCGAAGGCGCGGCATCATCGCCGCTGCTTCATTCCATCTCATGCACTTAACCGCGCCGCCACAGCGCCACAAGGTAAAGCCTAATCGCTCCCCATCTTGATTTCATTCCGGGAATTTCCATTGCCGCGACATCCCTGTTTCGCATTTCCTTCCCCACAATCAGCATCCGTTCCCTCCATGAGCCTTCCCCCCACCTCCCTACAGCAGCGCCTCAAGGCCCTCGATCAGCGCAAGGCAACTCGAAACAGGATCATCGACGACCTGCGCTCCGGCAAGTATGACGGCATTGTCAACGGCTCCGAATTCTTTCGCCGGAAGGAACTCGAACCACCCAGGCAACAGCACCTGCTGGACGAAATCCCCGACCTGCGCGTCATTCGCGGTGAGCACGGCCAGACACTTTTCCGCTCCATCACCATCCCCCGCGGCGAAGCCACCGACCACAAGTATTCCCTCCCCCACCCCGTCACCGGCGCCACCACGCATCCCATCGCCGCTCCCGTCCTGCACGCACTCAGCACCGAAATCACCGCCGACGTCCAGCCACTCACCACCACCGACATCTGTTTTCTCGACACGGAAACCACCGGCCTCATGGGCGGCACCGGCACCGTCCCCTTCCTCGTCGGCCTTGGAAACTGGGAGCATGACACGGCAACGGGCGGCTGGCACTTCCGCCTTGAGCAATACCTCATCGAGGATTTCTGCCACGAAGGCGACATGCTCGAACGCCTCGTCACGCGGCTCTCCCGGTTCCGCGCAGTATGCACCTACAACGGCAAGACCTTCGACCTCCCACTCCTCCGCGCCCGCGGCATTCTCCACCGCATCCCCCCCGCGCATTTCCGCCTCAAGCACATCGACCTGCTCCACTCCTCACGCCGCTGGTGGCGCAGGATGCTCGAATCCGTGTCACTCAAGACCGTGGAAAAGCAGATCCTCGGCATTGATCGCGGACCGGACCTGGACAGCGCGCTCATCCCCGGCGTCTTCTTTCACTTCGCCCGCACAGGCCGCGCGGATCGCATGCCTGCCGTGCTGGACCACAACGCCCAGGACATCATCACCCTTGGTGCGCTGCTCAGCCACCTCACCCTCATTGAGAACAACCCCTTCGGCCACGGACTCCTCAATCATCCGGAAGAATTCGCCTCCGCCGCCCGCCGCTTCGCAAAATCCCACGACCTCGACAGCGCAGCCCTCGCCATCACACGCGCGCTCGAAATCAACAACGACCGCGATCGCGAACCGGAACTCCTTGCAAGGCTTGCCGCACTGCACAAGCGCCGCCGCGCCTGGCCCCAAGCCCTCGAAATCCTCCACCACCTGCGCACCCGCCCCATCGCCCAGTCCCTTCCCGCCTGGATCGAAACAGCAAAATACGAGGAACACATCCGCAGGGACCCCGCCGCCGCCCTCGCCCTCGTTTCCCAATGCCGCAGGCAGGTCGAACTCGAAGCCGACCTTGCATCCCTCCGCGGCCTGGACCCATCGAAGGTCCTGTCCTCAGCCCTCAACGATCTTGCAAGGCGCGAACGCCGATTGCTTGCGCGCACGCAACGCGTCCATCATTCCCGGAAACGCCGCCCTCCAGGCACCCATTCCTGAGCACGCCGCCCGGTCCAACACCTTGCCCCACTCCGCAAAGAAAAAATGGTACGAACACGCCTTCGACGCGGCCTACCTCGACCGATACGCCCATCGTGACGAGGCCGAGGCCGCCCGCAGCGTCCGGCTTCTTTGCAACCTCCCCCTCACCCCCGGCGCACCCGCCTTCGACCTCTGCTGCGGTGCAGGCCGTCACCTCCCTTTTCTCGCCCAACTGGGTCTCAACATCATCGGCGGCGACCTCTCCCTCCCCCTCCTGCGCGAGGCATCCGCTCCAAACTCACGCATCGTTCGCCTCGACATGCGCGCACTCCCCTTTGCCCCCTCCTCCTTTCAACTCGTCACGAATTTCTTCACCGCCTTCGGCTACTTCGAAAGCGACGAGGAAAACAGCCGCGTCGTTGCCGAGGTCGCACGCATCCTTCAACCCGGCGGCTGGTTCCTCCTCGACTTCCTCAACGCCCACCTGGTCGGGAAGAAACTTGCATGCAATACGGAATGGCAGACCGAAGCTCGCCCCAACGGAACCGTCGCAAGGATTCACCGCCACCTCACCCCCGACGGCAGGCGCGCCGAAAAACAGGTCGAGGAACCCTCCGGCACCACCTACCATGAAAGCGTTCGCCTCTACTCCTGTCAGGAGCTTGAACAGCTCCTTGTAGCTCAGGGAATGAGCATTGTGCAACGCTGGGGGGATTACTCCGCAAACCCCTTTTCCATTCACCACAGCCCGCGCTGCATCGTTGTTGGGCAAACGCCTTCCTGATTTTGCACCCCACACCAAAGCGCAAAAAGCATTTGCGCTTTGCACAACCCCTTCGCAAACCTTGGGCCTTGCGCCTTATTTCACCCGGTTTTGCACACTTGAAAAAGCCCACGCTCCACGACATCGGCAGGAAACTTGGAGTCTCGCCGGCATCCGTTTCCCGCGCCTTGGCGGACAACCCCCGCATCTCGCTCACACTGCGCCAACAGGTCCAGAAAGCCGCCTCCGAACTCGGCTACGTTCCAAACTCCGCCGCCCGCGCCCTCCGCACCGGCAAGCCTGACATGGCGGCCCTCATGGTTCCCAACCTCTCCGTTCTCCGCACCGACGGCAACCTCGACGTCCTCCAGTCCATCGACGAAGAACTTGGCCAGCAGGGCATCCGCCTCCTTGTCGCCTCCTACCACCAGCCCTCCCTCGTCCCCGCCACCATGCGCAAGGTCCTCGCCGACCCCCGTCTCGCGGGCCTCCTGTTCCTCACCAACTACATCACCGAGCAACTTGTCGAGGTCATCCAGAAAAGTCCCACGGCCACCGTCCTCGTCAACGCCTACCCCGAACGTTCCTGGGAGCAGTGGGACGGCATCATGGCCAGCGGCACGGAAAACCTCCTCGGTGCAGAGCTTGCCACAATGCACATCGTCAAGAATGGCCACACCCGCATCGGCGCCCTCGTCTGCGAACAGGGACAACGCGACGCCGACCTTCGCGAGGAGGGCTACACCCACGCCCTCAATCGCTCCGGCCTGGAGATCAATCCCCTGCACATCGTCCGCTGCGACTTCCTGCGCGGCTTTGAAACCGGCCGCCGCGCCGTCCACAAGCTGATGGCAGCCTGCACCAGCGCGGATCGCCCCACCGCACTCTTCTGCAGCAGCGACGACATCGCCGCCGGCGCCCTGCGCGGCCTCATGGACGTCGGCCTTTCCGTGCCCCGCGACATGGAGGTCGTCGGCTTCGGCAATCACCCCCTCTCCATCGCGATGAATCCCCCTCTCACCACCGTCACTCATGACGGCGAAGCCGTTGGCCGCAACGCCGCCCGTCTCTTCCTTGAAGTCACCAACGGCGGCCACCCCAAGGAAGCCCAACTCCTTCAGCCCGCCGAACTCATCGTCCGCGCCTCCTCCCTCGCCATCGGTCGCGGCTGATCACCCACATTCCACCAGCAGGCAGGCACGCAGCAGGACAAGCACATCTCCCATCACGGGAACCTGTCCTTCCACGACCTCTTCCCCTTGCAGCGCTCCCGCCAGTCAAAGACCCTTGCGGCATCATCGTTTGAAAGTCGGCACTCCATGTCTCGCACCCCGCTTTTTCGCGCACTGCGCCGCGCCTGCCGAATGGCGCAACTCGCAAACCATCGCGGAGTCTCCACCCCCGAGCTCATCGGGCAGCGCCAGCAGTGGCGCCCCACCCGGCGTGACCTGTTAAAGGCCGGTGCCATCGCAACTCTTGCCACCGGGACCGGCACCCTGTCCGGCTGCTTCGCAAAAAAATCCAACATCGCGACCATCGACTCCGCACTCTCCGGTGCCCCTCGCATCGCCATCGTCGGCGCCGGCCTCGCAGGCCTTGCCGCCGCCCACACGCTCAAGAAGAATGGCATCATCGCCCAGGTGTTCGATGCCTCCACGCGCACAGGAGGCCGCATCTATTCGCGCACCGGGCTTCTTTCCCCGGACCTGACGACCGAGATGGGCGGTGAATTCATTGATAGCAACCACGAGGACCTGCTCGCACTCGTCGGCGAATTCAACCTCCAACTCCTCGACATGCAATCCGACGACGAGAAGATTTTCGCCACGATGTACGAAGTCGATGGCCTGACCTACTCCACATCGGAAGTCGTCGAGGCTTTCCGCCCCATCGCCTCGCTGCTGGAGCTGGATCGCGGCCTCCTTCCCGAAGTCATCAGCGCCGCCGACCCCGGCGAAGCGAAGAGGATCGACAACCTGTCCCTCTCCACCTATCTCGGAAAACTCGGCGTCACCGGCTGGCTGCGCAAGCTGCTCGAAACGGCCTACGTCACGGAATTTGGCCTCGATGCAACGGAGCAATCCGCCCTCAACCTGCTCACAATGATCGGCACCGATTCCAGCCTGGACGACTTCGAAATCTTCGGCGAGAGCGACGAGCGCTACAAGATCAAGGGGGGCAACGACCAGATCATCAGTGCCCTTGCGGGTGCCCTTGGCGGCCAGATCAGCACGAGCCAGACCCTCGAATCCATCCGCAGCAAGGCCGACGGCTACTCACTCGTCTTCCGCACACAAAACGGCACCGCGAAAATGGTCGCCGCGGAAGTCGTCATCCTCGCGCTCCCCTTCACCAAGCTCCGCGAGGTCGAAGTCCTCATCGACGACATGCCTTCCATCAAGAAGCGCGCAATCGCCGAACTCGGCTATGGCATGAACAGCAAGGTCTTCCTCGGCTTCATTGACCGCCCCTGGCGCAAGCAGGGCTATTCAGGCAGTGTCTATACAAGCCAAAGCTACCAGCTTGCCTGGGACAACGGCCGGGGCCAGGGCAGCATCGCCGGCGGCCTCACCTGCTACTCCGGTGGAAAAAACGCCCTCGCCATTGGCAAGACGGACCTCAACGTCCTCGCCCAGAAATACCTGTCCGAACTCGATCTCACATTCAACGGCGTGCAGCAGTCCTACAATGGCAGGGTCGAGCGCTTCCACTGGCCCACCTACCCCACCATGAAGGGAAGCTACGCCGCCTACCGCCCCGGCCAGTGGACGACCATCCGCGGCACCGAAGCGCAAACCGTCGGCAACGTCTACTTCGCTGGCGAACATTGTAGCATGGACTTCCAAGGCTTCATGAACGGCGCCGCCGAAACCGGCCGCATCGCCGCCCAATCAATCCTTGCGCGCATGAGAAGGTAGCACACGCCCGCGAATCCCTACGCGGCGCTCTTCTTCCCCGGCAGCAACCGCTGCAACACCGGCACACGCCTGCCGAGCATGGAGATCATCACCTCCGCGCGGCTCTGCCGTTCGCGTGGCGTGTCATCAGCGCGCCACGCTGTTGCACCCACCAGCGTATCAAGGCCCTGTTGCAACAACGGACACAGCAGCACGCCCCGCTCCGCGATGGCGTGATGCACGCGCGCCTGGCGCACCGGCATCCACTGCATCGAAACCTGTGACTTTCCGGGAAATGCCTTCAGCAGCGCCACCAGCGGCTTCAGCGCACTTTCCGGCGTGTTCGACAAATCCAGCGACAACGACGTCGTCCGCTCTGAAAGCAGCAACGCCTCCTCCAGCAGGCACACCGACTCCGCATCCATGATCCACTGGAACGCCTCGCGCGTGAGCATCCCCGTGCACAACGCGCGCTTTCCCACATACCCGTCCGACGCGAGCAGCTTCGCCGCCGCCCCGCGCGCGCGGACGAGGCAACCATCCACGTCCAGCAGCACGCTGCCCCGCGCACCCGGATCATCCTGCACCAGCGTGATCATTCCCGCCAGCGTCGTCACCTGCAAGTTCAGCTTCTGGTGGATGCGGTCCGCCTCGACGATGCGCGCCCCCTTGAAAAACCTCTCTTCCTCCCTCGTCACCTCATCATGAAGGGCGAACCCGCACGACTCCACCTGCTGGGCCGCAAGATCCTCCGCGTGCGCTTCCGGCACGATGACGTTCTCCCCATCGTCCGGTGCCGTTTCACGCGTCCACCACCCAGCCTCGCGATCGAAGAACCCCGCATCCCCGTCCGCAGCGCGCCGCGCGGAAGCCCTCGGAAAGATTTCATCCAATTGTTGCTGCAACTCACCACGCACCGTGCCCAGCCCGTCAAACGCCGCCGCCTTCATCAAGGCCCGCACCTGATGGGGCTTCAGCCGGTGGCGATCCGTGCGATTGCAAAAATCCGTCAGGCTGCTGAAGTGCATTTCCTTCCGCGCCGCGATGATGTCGCGCGAAGCCGCCGCCGTCATCACCCGTACCGCGTCGAACCCAGCGCGAAGCGCATCCCGCTCCACGCTCCACCGTGCATCACTGTAATTCACGTCCACGTTCAGCAGTTGGATTCCCCGCTGCCGCACCTCCTCCAGCAACAGCGCCATGCGCCGCGGATTGCCGCTCGCCTGCCCCAGCGCCGCCGCATAGAACGGCAGTGGCCGCGATGCCTTGATCGCCGCCGCCACGTGGCACAGCAGGATCGTCCCAAGGTCCAGCGTGTCCTCCGACCGCTTCCTGTCCGTTGAAACCAGCAACCGGATCAGGCTGTGCAGGTCGGCTGGCTGCCCCTGCCGCAGCTTCCGCCGGACCGCGGGCGACTCCAGCGCCTCAATCCCCGCGCTCAGCCCCGCCGCCAGCAGCCGGTACGTCGCCCCGTCGTCCGACGCCACACGCTCCGGGAAATAATGCTCCTCACCCTGCTCCCGCACGATGGCCGTCGCTTCGCCAATCAGGTCTAGCAGCGGCGCGTGCAGGAACTCGATCCGCCCCAATCGATGCCTGCCAAGCTCCTCGCTTCCCCATTCGCTCACCGCCGTCACCGCTTCACCGCGCGAACCATGCACCACGCGGCAGGGAATCGTCGTGTCCAGCGCATCCACGGAAAACGTATAGACACTCTGCGCCGGACTGATCGCGCGCGCCCGCCCTTCCATCCGTTGCGCCAGCCAGGCAACAACCTCCACGCTTTCCATCGCCAGTGTGACATCAGGCAGGTACGTTGCGGGCTGCTCCGCCACGCGCTCCCGCTCCTGCGTGAACGCATCGCTCCTCATCATCGTCGACGCCCACTTCCCCCCACGCCCCAGCAACTCCGCGATCCAGTCCATCACCGGCCCGCACTTCCACGCCTTCCACTCGCCCACCATCACAACCTGTTTGTCGAACAGCGCCCGCAACGCGTTCGCCGCGCCCACCTCCTGGTTCGCGGGAATTGAAAGCTGCATCAGCGGGAACGACCCCTTTGACAAGCCCGGCGTGATTTCAAACGGCAGGTCGAACTTCAGCGGATCAAGCCGCGTCAGCCCCAGCAACGATGCAATCACCGAATTCGTCAGCAACCCCGCACCCGGGCCTCGTTGCACCCCCTCCGATTCCAACTCCTCATCCAACCGCACCAGCGAAACAATCGCGTTCGCCAACTCCGCCTCCACGATGTCCTTGAACTCCCGGTTCAGCCGCTCCTTGTACCGCGTCGGCAAATCACCGTAGCGTTCCGCCGCGCGCGTGAACGCCGTGTTCCAGATGTACGAATCCGCATCCACCCCTCGGGTGAAGTCGTGAACAGGAAACTGGCGCTCGTGCACCGGAAGACTGAACGCACTGCAACGCTGCGCCACCTCCAGCGTCGCCGCGACCGCATCACCATGCCGCGGGAACCGCTCCACCACCTTGCCGCGCGAAAGCAAGGTCGTCGATTCCTCCCCGCATTTCTCCAAATCCGCCAGCGTCCGCGGCGGAATCCCCTCCGGCGTGCGCGCCCCCTCAAAGAACCTCAGCACGTACTCATCCGCATCCTGCGCGCACCGCACCATCGGCACGGCCACGGTCCGCAACCCATAGAATCCCGCCACCGCCACGATCGTTTCCGTCGCAACCCCATCCCGCGCCGAATGCAACTCCAGGAAGACCCTGTCAATCCCCGCCGCATTGATCGCCTGCTCAAGCTGCTTCTCGATCTTTTCATAGGCGCGCTCCCGCGCGAAATGCGTCAACTCCCCACGCGCGCCACCCAGCAGGAAAATCAGCCCCCGCGCATCCTGCCACAGCGCCGACATTGGAATGTGTGGCGGCCGCGTCTTCGTCTCCGCCGCCCGCGCGCTGTTCACCAGCCGCACAAGGTTCTGCCATCCCTTCTCGCTCTCCACCAACACCCGCGTGCGGAACGCCACGCCACGGAAGCGCTCCTCACCATCGGGCAGCACCGTCAGTTCTGCGCCGAACACAGGCCGGATTCCCGCATGGTGCGCCGCCACCGCGAACGCCGGAGCATTCGCCAGCGAATTCACGTCCGTCAGTGCCAGGAGCGGCTGCTCATCCCGCGCCGCCTCCCAGCACAACTCCTTCACGGTCGCAATGGACTCCCCAAGGCTCACGTCACTACGAGCCCCCAGATGAACGAACGGCAAGGCAGACGACCCCATGCACACGGCTCCGGAAAAAAAGAAAAGGCGAAAGCCGCCCACCCATCGCCCTCCCACCCTTACGATGTCAAGATTGCTTTGCAGGGATCGTGAGGCGCTCCACGCCTCCGGAACATGGTGCTTGGGCATGACTTTTTCGGATGGACTCCTGACAATCTTCTGGCGGCCAATTGATTCATCTTCGGGAACTGGCAAGGAGCGACCATCAACCCCGACTCGGATTCCCTCCTCATGAGGCTGACCGGCATCACGGTGATCGGGATGATCGCTGCGGTGGTGGATGCCTTCATCGTCCCCGGGATTTGGGGGGTGGTTGGCCTGGTCCTCGTCTATCTTGCAGGCGGGGTCCCGGCAGCCTGGCGCGCACTTTCCGCGCTGCGGCGTGAACGGGTCCTCGACATAGACCTGTTGATGGTGATCGCGGCCATCGCCGCAGCCGCCGTGGGGGCCGCCCTGGAAGGGGCCGTCCTGCTGACCCTCTTCAGCCTGTCCACCACCCTGGAACATCGCGCAATGGGCAAGGCGCGTCGCGCGGTTGAAGCCCTCATGACACTGCGGCCCGACACCGCCCTTCGGCGCGAACCGGATGGCGCGGTCACGGAGGTTCCCGTCGAGGTCCTGGCCCCACAGGACATTGTGGTCCTCAGGCCGGGGGCGCGTGTCCCCGTTGACGGAGTAATCATCGAGGGAACGGGAGCGCTGGACGAAGCCACCATCACCGGGGAATCCGAGCCTGTTCTCAAGGGCACCGGGGATCAGGTCTTCGAAGCCACCGTCAATCTGGATGCCGTCCTGGCCTTCAGGGTCACTCGCGGAGTTGCCGACAGCACGGTGGCACGCATGATCACGCTGGTGACGGAGGCACAGGCGGCGCGCGCGCCCTCGGAACGATTCAGTGAATGGTTCGGGCAACGCTACACCATCGCGGTGTTGGTGGGTGCCACACTTGCCTTTGGAGTACTACTGGCCGTGGGCCGACCCACCGGGGAGGCGCTCTACCGCGCCGCAACCCTGCTGGTCGCGGCCAGCCCCTGCGCCATCGTCATCTCCGTCCCCGCCGCGATCTTGTCCGCCCTGGCCGCAGCCGCACGCAGCGGGGTGCTCTTCAAGGGCGGCATCGCCCTTGAGACATTGGCACAGGTGAAAACCTTCGCCTTCGACAAGACGGGGACACTGACCACCGGCCGGGCAGAGGTCACCGACATCGTGCCATTGATTCCCGAGGAGGAATTCCTCTCGCTGATCGCCGGAGTCGAAGCACAATCGGAGCATCATGTCGCCGCCGCCATTCGGCGCCTGGCCACCGCGCGCGGCATTGTCAATGCCCCCGTGCGCGACGCGCGCGCGATCCCCAGCGAGGGAATCGTCGGAACGACGGATCAGGGGGAGCTTTGGGCGGGCAACCCGCGCATGGCGAGCCGCATGGGGGCAAACATCGACCTCCCGGAGTTCGCCGCATTGGCCGACGGAGCGCAGACCATCGTATGGCTAGGTCGCGGCCCCGTGGTTCTTGGCGCGCTTTGCGCCGCCGACCGCCCGCGCGAGAGCTCAGCCGCCGGACTTGCCGCCCTTCGCGCGGAAGGGGCGCAAGCCATCGTCATGATGACCGGGGATCGCCGCCCCGTGGGCCTCCGCATCGGCAGGGAACTGGGCCTCGCCCCGGAGGACATACACACGGACCTGCTGGCAGAGGACAAAGTCAGGCTGGTCGGCGAACTGACCGAAAAAGGAAAGGTTGCCTTCATCGGGGATGGAGTGAACGACGCCGCCGCCCTGGCACGCGCCGATGTCGGCATTGCAATGGGAGCAGCCGGCAGCGAAGTGGCATTGCAGGCCGCCGACGTCGCCTTGCTTTCGGAGGACATGCGTCAACTGGCCGTGGCCCATCGCCTCGCGTGCCGCACGCAAAGTATCATCCGGCAGAATCTGACTTTCGCCATCGGAGCAATGATCACGCTGGTTCTCTCCAGCCTCTTCCTCGAACTGCCACTCCCCCTCGCCGTGGTGGGACACGAAGGCGGCACCGTGCTGGTGGTGCTCAACGGCCTCCGATTGCTGGGCTCCCCCTCCACTCCGCCCGCTTCGCAGGGAGCCGGACCAACAAAACGGAAGACAAACGCCCTCGTGGGCGCCTCTTGATCCTTGTGCGGGAGCGGAAATCGCACAACAATCCTCGACCCCCGCTCGATCCTTCCTGCAACAAGGATCGCTTTCGCGACGGATTCCCAAGAAGGAGCAATGAATGTGAAGCTGACAAGACGCGAGTTCTTGATCGCAGGAACCTTGATGACGGCGACCGTTCCCCTGTGGCTCCCTTCGCAGGAAACCGCCCCGGTGAATGCGCCCGGCGGCCGCCCGCCGGAGCAGGGAACGGAAGGCCCCACCTTCCACCATCGCGTGACCTGGATGGGGGACCCATCGACGGAGGCCGTGCTGTCGTGGACCACGCGCGCGGCAGGGAAGGAACATCGGGTCTACTACGACACTGAATCGCGCGCGGGGAAGCTGGAGGCATACGCGCAAAAACAGGCTACCTTCAAGGATGGCCAGTACAAGTATGTGCAGGCCGATGAAGCCTACGCGAAGCCGGGATTCTATCACCATGCCCACCTGACGGGACTGAAGCCGAACACAACCTACCACGTTGTCTATGCCAGCGACGGCGACGCCTCCCGCGAGTTCCACTTCCGCACGGCACCCGCTGAGGACGTGGATTTCACGGCACTGGCGGGCGGGGATTCACGCCTTGGCAAGGAAACCCCGACGGTGCACGTGGACCGGCGGAAGATGAATGAACGGATGCGCGCGCTGTTTGAATCGAAGGATGAGAACGTGCTGTGCCTGGTCCACGGCGGCGACTACTGCATGACGGCCCAGTGGCGGCACATCGAGCGCTGGATGACGGACCACGAACTGACGACGACCGCCGACGGGCGCCTGCTGCCAGTCGTGCCAACTCGCGGCAATCACGACTCCGCCATCGGCTTCGAGGAGATGTTTTCCCACCCGACGCTGGACAAGCCATTTTACTTCAAGACACAACTTTCGCCGAAGGTTGGCATCGTGACCCTGAACACGGAAATCAGCGTGGCCGGGGACCAGCGCGACTGGCTGGCTGCAACCCTCCCCGCCATGCGCAACGCAAACCGCTGGTTGTTTGCGATCTACCACAGGCCGCTGTTTTCCAGCGTGCGCGACGTGCAGGACGGCGCGGGCCGCCGCAACAATTGGGCACCATTGTTCGAGGCCAACAACATCGACATCGCCTACGAATCACATGACCATGCGCTCAAGCGCACCGTGCCCATCCGCGCCTCTGCCGTGGATGAGAAGAGCGGCATCGTGTACTTCGGCGACGGAGGACTTGGCGTGCCACAGCGCAAGCCCGACACGACCCGCTGGTGGCTGCAACCCCCGGGCATCGCGCAGGCCGCCCACCACGTCCACACTCTCAAGTTCACGAAGGAGAGCCTTCGGGTACAGGCCATCGGCATGAACGGCGAGGTGCTTGACGACTACACGGCAAAGCCACGGGATTTGGCAGCGCTCGCTGCGGAAGCCACGAAGAAACATTAGGCGGACGACCCCGGTACGCCCCCTGCGCGCTCAATCGCAACGCATTCGGGGAAGTGGGTCAGTTTGATGTTCCACGGCAGCATCATTGACACGAGAAGTGAAATCTGACTCGTTGATGCACGCGGATTGATCCGGCAGGTTTGCGCTTGGCTGGTTGCGGCATGGCATCGATACCGTTAACCTTTTGGGACAAGGCCGCATTGACACCTCCAACTCTGGCCACACACTGAACCGTATCCAAAAGAAAGCGCCACCCCCTAGGGAGGTGGCGCGGGGCCAGAGATGCTATCTCTGGGGAAGTACCCTAACAATCTTCATAAGTATGGGGGCCGTCAAGTGCCATCCGCGTTTTTCATAGACGGGTTCAATCTCTTCTACGGCATGCGACAAGCACAGTGGAAACGACTGTATTGGCTCGACCTATACAGCCTTTGCTATGTTTTGAACGGCTATTCCGCAGCAACCCATATCGAATACTTTACCGCCATGATCAAGCCCGGAAGTGATAAGCAGAAGAGTGCCAGACAAATTTCCTACATTGACGCACTTTCATCGACTCCAAGCGTAAAAATAACGCGGGGGCAGTACTTGTCCAAGACGAAAACATGTCGAATGTGCTCTGCCACTTGGAACATCGAAGAGGAAAAACAAACAGATGTTAACATAGCTGTTAGCATTCTGGAAAATGCTGCCTTGGGGAAATACGACAAGGGCTACATAATATCGGGAGACAGTGACCTTGAACCCGCAATTTCAAGCGTAAAAAGGCTGTATCCGGCCATCGAAATGCATGTGGTCTTTCCACCTTGCAGAGTTTCAAAACTGCTTAGAATATCAGCCAACAGTGACAGAATCCTTGATCATGAAATTCTGTCGCGTTGCCAGTTCCCTGATACCGTAACAACAAGTAGTGGGTTTGTCGTCAGCAGGCCATCCGATTGGAAACGCTAACCTACCCAACTCGAAAACCAATCTGACCACGTACCCGCATTCGACACAAGAGACTGGAATGCTTCTGCAGAAACTGTTCAGGCACCCCGATGATCCCGCGCGCGCGGTGGCGGTGGCCTCGTGGCTGATTCGCATCGCGATCGTCGCACACCTGTGCGGAATACTATGGATCATAGCATCGCGCGGCGGCACTTCTGTCGGCAATGTCCTGTTCAATGAATTCGGCTTCGACGATCAACGTGTTGCTGCCGGGGAAAAACTCGTCATCGCACTGGTGTTGGGCGTGGCGGGTTCGCTGCTGGTCCACCCGACGGTGATCGCCGCGCTGTTCGTCGCGGGCGCGATCTTTCTGGAAACCTCCGCACAGTATCGCTTCGGCGGCGCACCGTTCTCATCGTGGGTCTATTGGACCTCGTCGCTGCGCTACCTGTTGCCACTCGCGTTTGCGGCGCTGATCGCCCTTCCAAAGGACGAACGCTGGGGGCGCGTGCGCTACCATGCGTGCGCATGGATCATGCGCGTGGGAATTGCACTGGTCTTCATCTCCCACGGGCTTGAGGCATTGTACCAACACCCGCAATTCATCGACCTGATCATCGGCAGCGCAAATCGATGGGTGGGATTCAGGCCCACGGAATGGCAGGCGGTGCAAATTCTGAAAGTCATCGGCACGGTGGATGTGGTCGTGGGGGTGCTCCTGATGTTTGGGCGCTGGCGCTGGTTGATCATGGAGCTGGCGCTTTGGGGATTGATCACGGCGCTGTCCCGCGTGACGGCGTCGGGCGCGTGGAGCACCTACGAGGTGCTGCTTCGCACATCACACTTCCTGGCACCCATTGCACTGTGGTACCTGTCGCCGGTGCTGGCGCAGCGGGGTGCTGGGCTATGCCTCCCCGCTGCAGCGCTGCGTGCCTCCCCCCAGCCCGCCTAACGCACGATCCCGTGATGTTTGAATTGCGGCGCCCGCGCCTGGTTGCATTGATCGCCGCAAATGAGCATCGAGGACAGTTCGCAAGGGGAGTCGTTCGGGCTTCACCAGAAGATCGGCCTGTGGGGCGGGGCCGTCGCTGCACTCCTCATCTATTTCTTCGCGGACATCGATCCATCGCGGCCCGTTTTGGCGCCCACCGCCGCCGTCGCGGTGCTGATGGCCGTGTGGTGGATCACGGACGCGATTCCCCTCGCCGTGACATCCCTGCTGCCGCTCGTCCTGTTTCCGCTGTTGGGCATCATGGGCGGGAAGGAGGTCGCGACAAAGTATTTCGATGATGTCATCTGCCTCTACCTTGGCGGATTCCTTGTTGCGATTGCGATGGAGCGCTGGAACCTGCATCGGCGCATAGCATTGCGGGTCCTGCTCTGGTTTGGGTTCAAGCCCCGCATGATCCTGCTCGGCTTCATGACCGCTACAGGCTTCATCAGCATGTGGATTTCGAACACCGCCACGGCAATGATGATGGTGCCGATCGGAATCGCGATCCTGCTGAAGCTCGAGGAACTGACCGGCGGCGACGAGATCAGGCGCTACGGAACAGCCCTGCTGCTCGGCATTGCCTACGCCTCCAGCATTGGCGGGCTTGCCACGCCGGTCGGAACACCCACGAACCTGGTATTCTTCCGCATCTACGATGCCATGGTGGACAAGACAGCACAGATTTCCTTCATGAAGTGGGTGCTGTTTGCGACCCCACTGTCGATGGCGATGCTGCTGGCGGCATGGGGAATCCTTACGGTGTTCTTCCGCCTTACGGGAAACCTGGGAACCGTCGACCAGACGCTTTTCCAGAAGGAGCACGCGGCGCTGGGGCCAATGACCTGGGCGCAGAAGGTGGTCGCGTGGGACTTCGCGATCCTCGCCCTGTTGTGGATGACGCGCGAGGGCATTGCGGAGATTGGCCTTCCGGGCTGGTCATCCCTGTTCGAGAACAAAAAACTCCTCACCGATGGAACCGCAGCGATGGCCTTGTCCATTCCACTGTTCCTGATTCCATCGCGCGCGAAGGGCTCCCGGCGCATCCTGGAGGAATCCTCCATCGAGAAGATTCCCTGGGGCGTCGTGCTGCTGTTCGGCGGCGGTTTCGCGCTCGCCTCCGCCTTCGAATCGTCAGGCTTGTCGCTGTGGGTGGGCGAGAAGATGGGGGGCCTGCGTGGCCTCCACCCCATGGTGCTCATCCTTGGCGTCGCAACCCTGGTCACATTCCTTACGGAACTGACCTCCAACACGGCAACCGCCCAGGTGGTTCTGCCGATCTTTGCCGCCAACGCCGCAGCGATGGGGATGAACCCCATTGTGCTGATGATTCCCGCCGTCCTAAGCTCATCGCTGGGGTTCATGATGCCGGTGGGAACCCCGCCGAACGCCATCGTCTTTGGAACGAAGCGCGTGCCGATGCAATCCATGGTCCGCGTGGGATTCTTCATCAACCTTGCGGGGATACTGCTGACGACGCTGCTGATGTGGCTATGGGCGCCCGTGGTGTTCGGTGTGAACGTGAGCGCGGGGAAGTAGGCAGGCCCCTCGCCAGGGAAGGAAATCCATTGCTTGCAGGCCACTGCTCTTGGAGTGTCCGTCCCGACCATGCGCCGATTGATACTTTCTCTTGTTCTTCTGGGAAGCGCCGGTGTCGGCGCCGCAGCGGACTTTTCCATCAACGGACTGGATGCCGCATACAGCAATCCGGGAACGCTGGACTTCAGTTTCACCTACAACAAGCCGGCGACGACCGACGAGAAGCGCGTGGTGTTCTTCGCGGAACTGCATGACGCGAATACGAACGCGCTGATCGCGAAGAAGATTTTCGACAATGCAAACAACGGCTACACGGGGACGGGGCAAAACATCGCCGTATCCCTGACATGTCCCCCAACAGGCACGCAGCCGCTGAATGTGCAGCTCTACGCGGTGCCGTGGAGCCTCAACAGGAAGGTCGTTGAGAAGTACAAGACCTATCCCGCCGACGGCACTTTCACATACCTGTGGGGCGGCGGCGGTTACGGCGTGACACAGGACATCTATTACAAGGGCACGCTCATCGCGCCAAAGCCGAGCGGCAACACGACCTATTGCAGCGGCCTCGCCTTTGACTGCGCGATCACCGCCTTCAACGAATACAACACCACCTACGGCCATGCCTCCATCGGGACGATGACAACATCCCAGATGAACAGCTTCCGCCTTGTGTGGTACGGCGTCACGGATGCGGAGAAGCTCGCGGCGAAGGCGATTCCCCAATTTGGCATCGGACTTGAAATCACGGATTTCGAGGAGGCACAGGAGGGGGATTGGGTGCAGCTCTGGCGCACCAGCGGAAGCGGCCACAATCCCATGTTCCTTTCCTGGCTTCGGAATCCATCAGGCGAAATTGTCGGGATGCGCTACTGGGGCTCGCAGGGCTCCACCAATGGCATCGGCATTCGCAACGAATACTTCACCGAAGGGGGCGGCACGATGATGAAGTCGCGCACCTACCTCGGGCGGCTCCGCAAGCCACGCGACCAGGGCGACTACAATTGGGCGATCAGCCAGCAAACCTCCGCAACGATCCCCCATTCAAGCATGAGCACCGTGTCGGGGTGGACCCTGTACTGAGCCGCTTGCAGGGCAAGTAATTGCCCACCCCCAACCGGGCGCAACTATTCCATCATCGGCGCACCGCGACCGTGGCTGCGCCGCGCCGCCTTCTTCCTCGTCGCCTCGGGCTTCTTCTTTTCACTACGCGGAAGTTTCGTGTCGAAGGCGACCTCGTAAACTTCCATCAGGTTGCTCGCCATGTGAAAGGTCATCTTCTTCTTCACTTCATCGGGAATCTCGTGAAGGTCCGACTCATTGTCGCGCGGAATGAGCACGTGCTTGATGCGGTACCTGTGCGCCGCCAGCACCTTCTCCTTCAGCCCGCCAATCTTGAGAATCCGCCCGCGCAACGTAAGCTCACCCGTCATGGCCAGATCCTGCCGCACCGGCTTCTTCGCCAGCGCGGACGCGAGCGACGTGGCAAGCGTGACACCGGCGCTGGGTCCGTCCTTTGGAATCGCGCCCTCGGGCAGGTGCACATGGATGTCCAAATTCTTTGCAAAATCGGGATCGATCGCAAGCTCTTCCGCATGTGCGCGGATGTAGCTCAGCGCCGTATTCGCACTTTCCTTCATCACATCACCGAGCTTGCCCGTAAGGAGAAGCTGCCCCTTGCCCGGCATCGTGCGCGCCTCCACGTGCAGAAGTTCGCCGCCCACCTCCGTCCAGGCGAGGCCGATCGCATTGCCAACCTCCGGCGCCTGCGTGACCGCCGTGTCCCGGAACTTTTCGGGACCGAGCAACTCCTTCAGCAGGTCCGGAGTGATGGAGGGAATCGGCGCCGCCTTGCGCTCATCACTTGCGGTGACAAGGCGCGTGGCAAGCTTGCGACACACTGAATTGATTTCACGCTCCAGGTTTCGAACCCCCGCCTCGCGCGTGTACCCCTGGATCAGGAACGCAAGCCCGGGCTTGGTGATCTTGAACTGGCCGCGCTTCAGGCCGTTGCCCTTCACCGCCTTCGGAATCAGGTAGCGCTTCGCAATCTCCAACTTCTCCAACTCCGTATATCCGGACAGCCGAATGATCTCCATGCGATCCTGTAACGGCAGCGGAATGTCCTGCGTGGTGTTCGCGGTCGTGATAAACAGCACCCGCGAAAGGTCATAATCCACGTCGATGTAATGATCGTTGAACGTCTTGTTCTGTTCAGGATCGAGCACCTCCAGCAGCGCGGCTGCGGGATCGCCCCGGAAGTCGCTGGACATCTTGTCGATCTCATCCAGCAGAAGCACGGGATTGACCGTTCCCCCCTTCTTCATTGATTGCACGATCTTGCCCGGAAGGGCACCGATGTAAGTGCGACGATGGCCGCGAATCTCCGCCTCGTCCCGCACCCCCCCCAACGAAATGCGCGCGAACTGGCGCCCCATGCAGCGCGCTATGCTGCGCGCCAGCGACGTCTTACCCACCCCCGGCGGCCCGACGAAGCACAGGATGGGGCCGCTTCCGCGCCCCGACAGCTTCGCAACCGCAAGGTACTCGATGATGCGCTCCTTTACCTTGGACAAGCCATAATGGTCCTCGTCCAACACCTGCTGCGCACTGCGCAGGTCGATGCTGTCCTCCGTGGCCTTCTGCCACGGGATGTCGATCATCCATTCGATGTAACTGCGGGCGACCGTGGCCTCCGGGGACAACGGCGCCATTCGCAGCAACCGGTTCAACTCCTTCGTCGCCTTCCCCTTGGCCTCCTCCGTCATTCCCGCCTTCTCAATCGCCTGGCGAAGCTCATCCAGTTCCGCGTTCTCGTCCCCCCCCGCGCCGACACCCAACTCGCGCTCGATCGCCTTCAACTGCTCGTTCAGGAAATACTCCCGCTGGGAGCGCCCGATCTGCGATTTCACCTGCGTGACGATCTGGTCCTCCAACTCCAGGATCTGGTTTTCCTTCTCCAGGTTCGCATTGAGGAGCATGAACTTCTCCTCCAGCGAGGACGACTCCAGGACCTTCTGCTTCTCCGCCGCCTTGATGCCGGAATAATTCGCTATCGCGTGCAGGATCGCCAACGGATCATCCAGGTTCTTGATGGAAAGGAAAAGCTCCTCCGGCACCTTTTCAGACGTCTTTGCATACTGCTCAAAAAGGTTCATCGCAGTGCGGATGTACGCCTGCGTATTCCGCGATTCCAAACCCGTGATATCCATCCGAACCAGCAGCGCCTGCAACGAATCCTTCCCGTCGATCAGGTCCACGGCCCGGGCGGTGTAGAAACCTTCCACGAGGATCTTGGCGGAACCATCCGGCACCCGCAGCACCTGTAGGATCTCCGCCACGCAGCCAACCGCGTACAGGTCACCCTTCTCCGGCGTTTCAACCTCCACATCCCGCTGGCAGACAAGGAAGATGCGCTTGTCCAGGCGCAGGGCGGTTTCCACGGCCGCCAGGCTGCTGGCGCGAATGACAAAAAGTGGCGTGATGGCGCCGGGGAAAACGACGGTTTCCTTCAGCGGAAGCACTGGCAGCAGGGCGGATTCAAACGATTCCATTGGGTCCCTTGGTGGAACAGGCGCCGGTCCACACGCCTCGTTCCCGATAAATGTAAGGTGTAGCAAAGCGCCGGCCGGGATACCCTGTCCAGAACGAAAAGTGGACCATCGCCCCCTTTCACCAAGAAACTGGGCCGCTCCAGCCTGCCTTGCCGGCCCGCAGCCGCTCACGCTGCGTTAAATCTGAACTTCCGGGGAACCACCTTCCCCTGCGGGCCAAATTGCGATGGCCACGCCCCCTCCCCCTGTCATCCAATCCATCCCATGTTTCCCCTACCCCACGCCAACCCCCTCTCGCTGGACCTTTCGCAGTTTCCGATCCGCGACAACCTCATCTATTGCAATCACGCCGGCACGGCCCCGATCACCCGCGCTGCCGCAAACATGCTGAAGACATTCGCCGATGAGGCCTCCGGCCATGCCTCCACCGTGTATGACGCATGGACAAAACGCATGGAGGAAACCCGTGCCATCGCGGCCCGCCTGGTGGGAAGTGACCCGTCGGAGATTGCTTTCACGAAAAGCACCACCGCCGGCCTCAATCTGGTGGCGACAGGCATTGATTGGAAGAAGGGCGACGTGGTCGTCGTGGAGGAGAAGACCTTCCCAGCGAACTGGTACCCCTGGAAAATCGCCGAAAAGCGCGGCGCGACCCTCTGGTTCTGGCCCGAGCGCGATGGCCGCTATGACATCGCGGATCTGGAGGCCCGGTTGCAGCAGGGCGGCGTCCGCCTTGTCGCCGCAACCTCCGCGAATTTCGCCACCGGCTACCGCGCCGACCTCGAAGCCATCGGTGCCCTCTGCGCAAAGCACCACGCGCTGCATTGCGTGGACGCGATCCAGACTCTGGGCGTCTTCCCGATCGATGTCAGGAAGTGCCACATCGACTTCCTCTCCGCAGACAGCCACAAGTGGCTCATGGGACCGGAGGGCGCAGCGATCTTCTACTGCGCCAAGGACAAGCTGGGCCTGATCGATGACACCCTCGTCGGCTGGTACGGACGCGAAGCCTTCTGGAACTACGACCAGCTTGGCGCACCCCCCGACCGCGCGACGCGCCGCTTTGAGGAGGGCGCCCCCAACGTGGCGGGAGTCATGGCCATGGGCGAATCGCTGAAGGTTCTGGCCGCCGTCGGAATCGACAGGATCTCCGTGCGCAACCGCACCCTGTGCCGCATCCTGGAATCAGGCTTCGCCGCCCAGGGCTGGACAATCATTTCCCCACGGGATGAAAAAAACGCATCCTCCATTGTCAGCACCTGGAAGCAGGGGATAGACCCCACGAAGCTGGCCGCGGAACTCTGGAAACAATCCAAAGTCTGGGTCGTCAGCCGTCGCGGCTACCTGCGCGTGTCCCCCCACTTCTACCAAAGCGAAGCGGAAATGGAATTTCTGCTCGAAGGCGTGAAGAGGATTACCGCGTAGGTCCCCCGGAAGAACCCCAACACACCCTTGCGCTGGGCACCGAACGCCTATCGCCCGAAAAACTCCACGTTGTAGGTAATCTCCTTCTTCTCCCCCGGTTGCAATGCAAGCTCCCAGTGCACATCGCTATGCTGGTTGGCAGCGATACCCTGATTTTCACCCCAATCACCGGCGCGATAATCATTCAGGCGAATGGTCCCACCATCGGATGTCGTGGTCACCTTCCCCCCAACTGACACATTGACCTGAACCTTTGATTCTTCCTTGCGATAATTCGTCAGCGTAATTGTGCCGCGTTTCGTGATCCTGTCGTACTCCGCGCCATTGCGTTGGAATGCGCTTTGTTTCCGCGCCGATTCCTCATCCCTGAATTCCCCACGAACATCAACCGCCACCGTGATCGGCAGTGAACCCGTGCCGCCGGGCGACGTGTAGGCCAGCACGTCCTGGCTGATGGGCATCCCCTCCTGCAACACCAGCGCCGCACCTGTCGTCCACGGCGTCTGCGTCTCGTTCTTCATTTCGACGATGTGCCACACCTCGTTCCTGCTGACCTCCAACGGACTCGCCGGCGGCGAAGCTGGAGAGCCGAACGAACCTCCCTGCATGGGTGCGTCACGCAGCCCCTGCCGCAGCAATCGCCCCACATCCACATTGAAACGGTAGCAGTGCCCAACAGTCACCCCCGACGACCACAGCGGTAACATCATGCGCCCACCCTTCTTCAGGGACACATTTCTGGCATTGTAGAAAAAGAGGTCCTGCCCGGCCTGCGTATCCATGGAGGCGTCAAAGAAGCCCGCGATTCCCGGCTGCGCCCCTCCTCCTCCATCACCCCCCACATACGCCATTTGCGAATTGAGAATGCGGTTCGACAGCGCGTTGTTTCCCATGCCTCGATCGATCGTCGTCAGCGTCCGGCGCAGTTCCCGATCCAGTGCCAGCGGCGAGACACGGTCATTGAACTTGAAATTCGGAACCCCGACGACCAAATCAACCGAAGCGCCCTCGATGTCTTCCGCCTCATTGATCAACTCCCCCTGCAACGCCATCGTCGCGGTTTGCTTCAGGTCCCCATCCAGCCGGTAGCTTGGAACCCACTGAACCCCTTCCTGCAAGTACAGCAAATTGATTTCCACATCCTTGTTTGCTGCCGCGTTGCCAAACTCAAAGGTGAGCCGTTTCGTGCGTTTTGCCTCCACACCCGCCGCCGGTGCCTCCGTTTTCACAGTCGTGCCGCTCAACGACTTGATGTCGCGCACGGCTATCACGTGTGTCTTCCCATCCTTGCCAACGATCACTGCGAACGCCTCACCCGATGGGCGCGCCGGGGATGGTGTGGGAAGCGGCGGAAAAATCCGTGCGGAATACGACGCATTGTAGGGATCGAGCGCCGGTTCCGGATTGTCGGGAACGATCGTCACAACACGGTCCTCCAAGTCCTTCGCCTCCGCGCCAGGCTCGACAAGTTGCTTCAGCGTTCCCTCAAGCGACTCCTTCTCCATGGTCACGCTGATCTCTCCCCCCACATTCGCCCGCAGAAGGTCCTGCATGCTTGTCGCCGGGAATGTCTCGGTGCTCCTGCGCACCGACTCCACCAACTCCGCCCGCACCCCCACCGGGGTGCCGTCCGCCGATGATGCCCACAACGTTCCCAGCAACGCCCGTGGAACATCGTTCGTGAACACGCGCCCGCTCTCATCGGTGTGCGCCTTCCCCTTCTTCATGAACAAGCCGTAGCCGTCCTTGAACACGACAACCCTGTCCGTCTTCAGGTCGATCGAATCAGGGCTTTTTGCAAGTGTGACGGAGGCCAGTGCTGCAAGGATTGTGACGGCGGGAATGCGTTTCATGAGGACGGACGTCCTTTTGGGGATGGAATGACTGACAGCGAAACGAGCACAAGGGTTTGATCACGGACCCCCGGTGGCGGGTTCCAGTTCGTAGAGCACATTGTCACCCGCGCGAAACAACTCCCGCGCGTGGCTCCCGTCGATCACGCGATCCATGTGCAGCCGCATGGTGATCTTGTGGTTCGCTTCATTTCGCGTGCGCAGGTAATACCGCAGCCCGTGCGCCTTCAGGAAATCCATCGTCGCCTGCGCCGTTGGCAGGTCATATCCCTGCTGCATCTCCCAATCGTCCAAATGAATGAACGTGATGGAGGGATCGAAGACGTAATGGCGGTTTTCGTGCGTCAGGATTGCCTGGTTTTTCAGGTTCCTGTTCACGAAGTCCCACATGTCGGGATCAGCGCCGTATTGAAGGCGATAAAATTCCGCACTGCTCATTCCGGCATGACGCAGCGCCGCCAGGTTTGTCTGTGCAAACAGCTCCCCATGCAACACCTGCGCGCCCGTGAACTTGAACCCCATCAGTGCAAACGCCAGCCCCGGCGCGATGCCCTGCACCAGCACAAGCCCGTACACGACCGGCAGGATCATTCGCGACAACCTTGCGTGGCGCGATATCACATGGAACAGGACAGAGGCGATGATGGCCGCGGGAACAATCACCGCGATGATCTGGTACAGGTAAAAATCCGCCAGCAGGTACTCATACGCCAGAAGCCCCATCACGAGGAGCGCCGCCGCCGCCATCGTGGTCGCCCTCGCCACAAAATCCTCCCCGCGATTCCGCAGCGCCCCCGCCCGCGACAAACCCATCAGGGCCAGCAGCAGCATCGATGGCCCCAACAGCGCCGGAAACAACACCATCATCTTGTAGCTGTGCTGCCAACGCAGGATGGAAAGCGAAGCGCTTTCCCGCCGGGATTGCATCGGATCAGCGCTGAAAAGTTTCAGCAAATGCACCAACCGATCCCGCCACAACCCAACGGTCAGACCGCCTCCCGAATCGGTGAACCGCACCGTCTCAAACCCAACCCAATAAAGGAAGCTGGACGCGACTCGGTCGCCAAGGGTCGCCTCGCGTGTGAACGCATCCGAATTCACGTCACGCTCCGGACCACCCGTGCGAAAGTCATGCATGAACTCGGCCACGCGGCCGATCCCGTCGCCATTGCGAAACCACTCCAGGTTCGCCGAAGCGAGCACATCGCGGTTTGTCCTCACGCTGCCCGTGAAAACCTGCGGAAAAAAGGAGTAAACCGGATTGTTCGTCAGCACCGTGTTCCTCACATACCAAGGAGCGCCGACGACAAGCCCGCACGCGAATGCAACCCACAGGAACCTGTCCCGCAGCAACACAACGGCCGCCCTGCCGCGCAGGTGATTCACAAGCAGGATTGCCACCAACCACACGGGCCACAGCACCCCCATCAGGTAATTCAGGTTCATCGCAATGCCGGGCATCAACGCCGTCAGCAGCAACCACCCGCGCCCGCCCGTCTTCGCATACATCGCAATGCAGCAAAGAAACGCCGCCGCGAACAGGATCGCGAACGCGTAATCCGACGCATACGTTGAGTACGCAATTCCATTCGGCAGTGCGCGAAACAACAACGCCACCATGATCGCGTGCAGCCGATTCTTCCACAGCAGCCTCGTCGTTTCATAGGTCAGCACCGTCGCGCCCAATCCCGCCAGCGGCGCCGCCAACCGCGCGTGCAGGTCGTTCCACTGGCCGAACATCGTTGATGCAACCGCGCAATAATTTGAGTACAGGTGCGGATAGTTCGCACCCAGCCCGATCCCCACCTGGGCCTCCGCCTTGAAGGGAAACGCGTGTTGCAGGAACGTCATCCTGCCATACCCCAGGTAAAGGATCAGCGAATCCCAGTACGTCTCCGGGAAAAAAAGCGCGTGCCAGAACGTGGCCGCCGTGATCAGCGCCACTATCGTCGCGGCGCACCACCACAACACCCGCATGCCCAACGACTCCCCCGCATCATCGCGAACGATCGCATCGCGCCAGCACAGGCACCCGCGTCGACGTCCCGCAATGACCAGAACTGCAATCATCACGATCCAGCCCAACCACACCAGCGGGGTGTGAAGGCCGTGCGCCATCGTCAGCAGGACAAACGCCACCCCCGACAGCCCGAAGCCGACCGTGAAGCTCAGCGCCAGGAATGCCGCAAGCGTTGCCCTCACGCGGCAATTCAACAGCACCAGCGCGCCAAACACCGCTGTCAGGAGCGCGTGGATCACCGCGCAGAGCAATGCCACCGGCGGCGTGTTCGCCAGCGAGAAGGACCACGCGCCGAACAGCCCGCTGAACACGCCAAACGGCTGCTGCTCGTTGTGAATCAGCGGCAGGTTGCTTCGAAGGAAATAGATCGTGACCAGCGCCAGCCAGGCTGTCGCGAGAACGGATATCACCAACTGCGATGCGCGAAGGACGCCGTGGCGCGTGGGGCGCATCATTCAGCGGGTGGGCGGCCGGCGGGTGGGTATGGGACTCCGAGCTGCGCCGCGCGCGCCTCCGGCGTCAGCGCCTCGCCCGTTGCCGGATTCAGGATCGCGGGCGCGGCGGACGGGGCAGGGTACGCGGATATCGGGTGCGACGCCGGGGGCGCGCTGTGAACCGGATGAATCGGGGCGATGGATTGGATAGATGTATAGACGCTTGCCGCCGGCATCACGGCTGCCGGGGCGTGGCCCTGCCCCACCCACGCGGCTTCCAGGTCCGGTGGCAGCGTGGCGGGCGTGTGGCCATAGACGGGAACCCCCGGCGTTGCAACCCAGGTCAACGGGCCGCGCCCACCGGGAACTTTGTCGTCCCGTTTTTCTTCTTCCGTTGAGTCTGTCGCCTGTTCGTCCATGCTGTGGGCAGTTTTTCCGCCGCAGCCCCACACATTCAACGGTTTTCCCGCCACTGCACGACACCGCCGAACAGATTTACCAGAACGTCGCCGTCCTTTCCTACTTCACGGCGATTCTTGTGACGACCATTGGCGGCGCGGTTTACCTGAAGCTCACCCCCAATGCCTGGCGGGTGTTCCTGCAACGCGAACACCGCTCCCTGTGGCTCGCCATTGGACTCTTCAGCCTGCCCGCGCTTGCTTGCGGAAGCATTTTGGTCCTGCGCGATGCATCGCCTTCGAATCCCATCTTCGTGGGAATGATTGCCACCCTGGTCGTGACCATCATCACCGCCGCGCTTTGCTACCCCATCGCCATCCTCGCCCACCCCGAACCCTCACCGCCCTCCAACTCCTTCCGTCGCGGCCTTCTGTTCCTGGTCCCCGCCTCGCTCGCATGGTCCGTCCTGTCCGTGTATGCAACCACCCTCCTTGTGGACGTGAGGATGAACCAGCAGGGAATCACCTCACTGGCCGAAGGCGACGACCCGCTCGTGTTCCTGTCGCTCTGCTTCTTCGCGATGGTCGTCGCGATACTGGAGGAAATCGTCTTCCGTGGCGGATTGATCTCCCTCCTGCGCATCGCAAGGATTCCCGCATCCCTCGCCGTCGTCATCGCGGCCTTCCTGTTTGCGCTCGGCCACTCGCAATTCATGGAACCTGCCGGAGTGAAGGAGTTTCAAATCTTCGGCCTCGCGCTCCTGCTTGGCTACGCGCGCCTGAAGTACGGGCTAAAGGCCGCCGTCATCATTCACTTCATCCACAACTACGCGCTGGTCATGGTCGCGGCGCTGTTTCCCGACATGCAGTTTTAGCATCCCCGATTATATGCCCGGCTGCTCCGCATCCGGTATGGGCGGCGGAACCGCGGAGGCGTCCCCCACGCCGGGATCCACGATGAAGACGCGCGTGGACGATTCACCCCACAGCGGCCTGCGTCCCGGAACAACGATCACCCCATTGCCGCCCGGCGCCCGGCCATGCTGCCTGCGAAGGTTCTCCGCCAGTTCGCCGCAAAGTTCTCCCCGCGCGCTGTCGTAGCCGTCGCGGAACGCGACGAACGGCTTGTTCGCGTTGTAGGAAAGCGTCACCGGCGGGCTGTTCCAGCTTCCCTGCGTATTGACCGCCACGACACGGATGTCATCCCAACCGCTTCCCACCGCCTTGAGTCCATACGACGCCGACGGCAGCATCATCGTCTGCGAAGGACGCAGGAAATTGCTGCGCTCGTAGTAGTTCGGCAGAAGCTGCTGCGTCACGCCGTTCCGATCCGTGCTGTAGACGTAAATGTACGCGTTCCGGTTCACGTTCACCGTCAACCGCACATCCTCACCCTGCAAGTACGTCTCCTTGTCCGAATCAATCGTGACTGAAATCGGCTCGCACCATGCCACAGGGTCCGCCAGTTCAACCTCGGTCGAATACCCTTCGGTGAAGGCCGCCCCGTCGCCATAAGTGACGACAGGCACCGCCGACGCACCCAGGTACGTCACCCCACTGCTGGTGTAGGAACTGCTGTCAAAGGTGACGAAGGGTGCATGGTCCCGATAGTACCCCTTTTGCGAACCGTAAAACCTCACCCCGTCAGACCGCCGCACCCAACACGTTCCATCGAAGAAGTAATCGCCCGCGTTCCGATCGTCATCACTCGTGTCACGGTGGCGATTGCTGGTGTCGCGATGCCCGTTCGTGTTGTGATGCTGCCGCAACACGGTCTGCCGATTCTGCTCAAAAATGGTGTCTGCCCGCACCGGCGTTGGCTGCGCCGGAACCACCGGCGGCGACGTGACCGTTGAAGGCCCCTGCGGATGGGCAACGGGCGGCAGGTGCTGCATCTCGGGCAGTCCCGGCGCCTGCGGCGCCCCATGGATTGCCACGGGCGTCATTGCTGGCAGCGGCGTCTGTCGCACGCGGGTGTCGTGATGCTGCGCCGCCACGCCTGAGGCAGCCGCCAGCGCAAGGCTCGTTGCCAATTGCCTGACCATCGTCCTGCACCTCTACTCTAAAGAATCCACCATCCCTCCTCCTTTGACAAGCCAAGTCCGCGCCGGTTCCCCAACCACGAATTTGTATTGCTGGAGGGACCGATGCTGCCCGATTCCTTCCGTGCCCATGAGCACCATCCTGATGTACCACTATCTGGGCGCCGCCCCCACCGACGCGGGCCGCCATGCGCCGCTTTATGTGCCCGAGGCCGATTTCACCGCCCAGCTTCGCCACTTGTCCCGCAGCGCCATCAAGACCGTCTCCCCGCAGGAGTACGACGCAGGCCTGTCGCTCGGCGCGCTCGCGAAAACCGCCTGGCTCACCTTCGACGATGGCCGCCTCGACAACTACACCATCGCCCTCCCCGCCCTGCTCAAGGCGAAGCAGCGCGCAACCTTCTTCGTCATCGCACAGCGCGCCCTGTCCGCTGAACCCGGCTACATGAACCTTGCAATGCTGCGCGAGGCCATCGACGCCGGCATGAGCATCGGCTCCCATTCACTCACACACCCCAGGCTCGCGCGCCTCACCGCCAATGAACTCCGCCGCGAGGTCTTTGATTCAAAGGCCAGGCTTGAGGATGCCCTCGGCGTGGAGGTCACAAGCTTCTGCTATCCCTACGGAAATTTTGACGCACAGGTGCTGGAACTCGTGAACGAGGCCGGCTACCGCCTCGCCGTTTCCACCATCCGCGACAACGTGAACAGCGGGGCCGACCGCTTCCGCCTCAAGCGCGTGATGGTGCAACCCGGTCGCACGGGCGCCTCCTTCCGCTACCTCTTCTCGTCCCTCTATCACTGGGTGCACGCCCGCAAGAACCGCAACCGCTGGAAGGCCAAGCACCGGAGCGCCCCTTGAGGATCCTGCACACCAACATGCTACGCGGGTGGGGCGGCCAATCCAACCGGATCCTTGTGGAAGCCACCGGAACAAGGCGCGCCGGCCATGACGTCGCCCTCGCCGTGCCCCGCGATGCCCAACTCGGCGTGCGCGGAAAGCTGGCCGATCTCACCGTATTCCCCCACTTCCGCTTCCGCTCGCCCATCATCGTCTGGAATTTTTGGCAGGACATCCAGGACATGCGCCGCATCATCGACGACTGGTACCCGGACATCATCCACACCCACGGCAGCCAGGACACCTGGGTCGTCGTGGCTGTTCAATCGCTCGCCGGGAAAAAATTCCCCCCCATCATCCGCACCAAGCACAACATCTTTGAATGGAAGCCCAGCCGCGCCAACAAGTGGATGTATGGACACCTGGACGCCTTCGTTTCCATCAGCAGCTTCGTCGACCAGCAGGTCGCCGGCTTCCCCGGCATTGGCGACAAGCCGCGCATCCTGATTCCCTCCGCACCCGATCGCACCGCGCTGGAGAAGCCATGCAACTCCATCCGCGGCGAAATTCCCGGCTGCGCGCCCGGAAAATTCCTCTGGGGAAGCACCGGCCGCCTCCGCTCCGAGAAGGGCTTCGACGTCCTCCTGAAGGCCTTCGCCCGCGTCCGCGAAAAGCGCACCGACGCATTCCTCGCCATCGCCGGTGACGGCAGCGACCGCGCAGCGCTCGAACTCCAGGCCAAGGCGCTCGGCCTCGGCCCCGACGCGCTCTGCTTCCTCGGCTTCCGCCAGGACGTCCCCGCGCTCCTTCATTCGATCGACGCCTACGTCCTTGCATCGCGCGCGGAGGGCCTCGGCACCGCCATCCTCGAAGCACTTTGCGTTGGCCTTCCCGTCGTCGCAACGCACGTCGGCGGCATTCCCGATTCCGTCACCCACGAACAAACCGGCCTCCTTGTGCCATCCGGGAACGAAGTCGCCCTCGCCGACGCCATGCTTCGCATCATGGACGATCCCGCACTCCGCGAGAAACTGAAGGTCGCCGGAAAACAGAAGATACTCTACGAGTTCACCGAGGAACGCCTCATCGAGCGCACGCTGAAATTTTATCTCGACGTTTTCCGGCAGCACAACTTGCAGTGAAGGACGCACCTTCAAAACCCATTGCGCGATTCATTCCCTTCCCCACCATCGCATCATGGCACCCTACTTCAACATCCCCCTCGATCTGCCGCACGCAGGCACGGTTTCCATCCGCATCGCCCAAACACTGGAGCGCAACGGCGCCTTCAGGAAGGAGGACACCGACACGCTCAAGTCCCTCGTCGTGACACTCGTGCAGATGCTCGCCCCCTACAAGGAGGAGGGCGAAAACCCGCGCCAGGACAGGGCCATCATCGCCCGCGACAACGCCGCGAAGATCGCCCGCCAGATCGTAGATGAAATTGAACGCACCCACTCACAGGACGATCGCGTTGGCCAGTGCGTCAGGAACCTGTTCGAGTGCCTCGAACTCGGCGAGGAAGGCGCCGCCATTTCCCTCCGCGCGGGCGAGAACCCCAAATCACCGCAGCGGCCCATTTAGAATAATCCCCGTTGGACGTCGGGAACGCCATCCTGCTTCAATTTTTCCCTATCACCCACAACCGATCACCATCACCGTTTGCCCCCTCACCTCCAACTCCTTCTCAACCACCCCTCTCTCATGAAAATTTTGTCCGACGCCGTAACCGCCCTTACCGATTTGCAGCGCGCCTGCGCACGCAATCGGGACTATCTTTAACTACGAAGCCATCACTTCGGAAATCCAGGCCCTTGAAGGCCAGACACAGTCCCCCAACTTCTGGGAGGACTCCGAACACGCGCAGGGCGTGATGAAGAAAATCACCACCCTGAAGGCCCGCGTGGAACCGTGGGTCGCCCTTGAACAGGAAGTGAATGACAACCTCGAACTCGCCGCCCTCCTGAAGGAGGAAGGCCTGGAGGAAAGCGACGACGCCAAGGCGATCATCGCCTCCACCGAGGAACTTCAGCATCGCTTCAAGAAACTCGAACTCACCGTCATGCTCACCGGCGAGGAGGACACCCTTCCCGCCTTCATCAAGGTGCAGGCCGGCGCCGGCGGAACCGAGGCCATGGATTGGGCCGCCATGCTCCTCCGCATGTATTCACGCTGGTGCGAGAAAAACGGCTACGCCATGGAGTTGATGGACATCTCCGACGGCGAACAGGCCGGCATCCAAAGCGCCACCATCCGCGTCGAAGGCCCCTACGCCTTCGGCTACCTGAAGGGCGAGGCAGGCGTCCATCGCCTCGTTCGCATTTCCCCCTTCGACGCGAACGCGCGCCGCCAAACCAGCTTCGCCTCCGTGGACGTCACACCTGAAATCGACGACAAGATCGAGGTCGACATCGGCGTGCAGGACAAGGACTGGCGCATCGACAGCTTCCGCGCCGGTGGCAAGGGCGGACAGAAGGTCAACAAGACCACCAGTGCCGTGCGCATCACCCACTACCCATCCGGCATCGTCGTCAGCATGCAGAACGAGCGCTCATGGCACCAGAATCGCGAAATGGCCTTCACCATCCTGCGCTCACGCCTCTACGAACTCGAATTGAAAAAGCGCCAAGCCGCCGTCCAGCAGCGCGAGGACGAAAAGATGGACATCAACTTCGGCAGCCAGATACGCAGCTACGTCCTGTATCCCTACAAGATGGTCAACGACCACCGCATGGAACTGAAGATCAACGACGCCGAAGCCGTCCTCGACGGTGACATCGATCCCCTCATCGAAAACTACCTGCGCTGGAAGCTCGATAAGAAGTGAGCACCAACGAATCACCCCAACCTTTCAGTTGAAGCAAGCGCCTGAAGGGCGCACCGGCCTGCAAACAACCCGGAAGACACCATCTGTGCGCCCGGCGTTTTACAACGCCTTGTGCTTCACCCGCAGCGCCTCCATGTCCCCCTCATACTTGGCGAGTTTCTCCCGTTCCTTCGCCACGACCTCTGCCGGAGCGCTGCCAACGAACTTCTCGTTCGACAGTTTCGCCTTCGTCGCATTGTAGCCTTTCTCCAGGTGCGCCAATTCCTTCTCGATGCGCCCCTTCTCCGCCGCGCGAAGCTCCGCGGGAAGAATCACCTGGATCGACAAGTCGCCGCTCACGTGCGTGCTCGCAAACGGCGCCGCCGCCTGTGTCGCCGCGATGCTCAATGACTTCACGTTCGACAACGCGCGAATCTGCGCCGTCGCCGATTGCAGCACCTCTCGCCGCGCTGCATCGGGAAGCTCGACCAACACCTCCACGCTCATGTCCATCGGCACGGACATCTCCCCGCGGATGTTCCGAATCGCGCCGATGACCGATTTCAGGAACTCAATCTCTGAAACCGCCTTCGCATCCCGCGCCCCCTCCACCTTCGGCCATGCCGCAATTGCCAGCGATGGCACTGTGAACAAGCCCCGATCGCTCCGCCCCAACCTCACCTTCATCAACTGCCAGATCTCCTCCGTCGCATACGGAATTGCCGGGTGCAGCAACCGTTGCAGGCATTCCAGGACAGTCAGCAGCACGACCTTCGCCGTCCCGCTCTGCTCCTCCGTCGTTCCGTCCGCCGTCCTGTACACCCGCCCCTTCACCAACTCCAGGTACCAGTCACAATAGTCATTCCACAGGAACTGGTAGATCACCTGTGTATAGACATCAAACTCGTACGACTCCAGCGCCCTCGTCGCGCCCTCCACCGTCTCACCCAGGCGCGTCAGGATCCAGCGGTCCTCACGCGCAAGCTCCCTGCCATCGACCCCCTCCGTGAATTGCTCCGCGCTCACGTCCTGCGTTGCCGTCAGCACGAAGCGCGACGCGTTCCACAGCTTGTTGATGAAGTTGCGATAGCCCTCGATCCGCTGCCGGTCGATTTCGATCGTGCGCCCCTGCCCACTGTACGCGAGCAGCGCCGCGCGCACCGCATCCACGCCATAGACGTCAAACATCTCGATCGGGTCGATCACGTTCCCCTTCGACTTCGACATCTTCTCCCACTTGTAGTCCACACCCGGCGGCAGTTTCTCCAATTCATCCAACCGCAACTCCCGCCGCTCCTTCGGCGAAATCAGCTCCAAGTCCCCGCCGCGCCGCCGGTAATATGACTTTCCGAAGATCAGGCCATGCAGGAACACGTCCTTGAACGGCCGCCCGCCCACAAGGCCGTAGGACATCATCATCATCCGCGCCACCCAGAAGAACAGGATGTCATGCCCCGTCACCAGCACACTCGTCGGGAAGAACGCCTTCATGTCCAGCGTCTTGTCCGGCCAGCCGAGCACGCTGAAGGGCCACAGCGCCGACGAAAACCACGTGTCCAACACGTCCTCATCCTGCCGCCATTCACCCGGCGCCGCCACAACCGCCGCCGGCGTGTTCCCCTCGTCATCGCACACCAGCATCTCCCCTGGGTTCGACTTCCGATACCAAATCGGAATCCGATGCCCCCACCAAAGCTGGCGGCTGATGCACCAGTCACGAAGGTTCTCCATCCAGGAAAAAAACGTGTTCTCCTGCGCCTTTGGCAGGATGCGGATCTCGCCGCTGCGAACCGCGCCCACCGCCTGGTCGCGCAGCTTCCCCCAGCGCACGAACCACTGCTCCGTCAACCGCGGCTCCACCACCGCCTTCGAACGATAGCCGCGCCCCACGCGATGCGGGTGCTTCTCGATCTTTTCCAGCAGGCCCAGCCCCTTCAGGTCCGCCACCACCCTTTCACGCGCCGTATATCTGTCCAGGTGTCTATACGACTCGGGAACCTTGTCGTTTGTCTTCGCGTCGTCGGTGAAGATGTCGATCACCGGAAGGTTCTGGCGCTGCGCCGCCGCAAAGTCGTTCGGGTCGTGCGCCGGCGTGATCTTCACCATGCCACTGCCAAACTCCGCACGCACGAAATCATCCGCGATGATCGGAATACGCCGCCCCGTCAGCGGAAGCTCCACCTCCATCCCCACGACGTCCCTGTACCGCTCATCCTGCGGATTCACCGCAACGGCCGTATCCCCCAGCATCGTCTCCGGCCGCGTCGTCGCCACGACCGCAAAGCGCCCGCTCCCATCCGCAAACGGATACTTGATGTGCCACAACTGCCCCTCCTCGTCCTCATACTCCACCTCGTCATCCGCCAGCGCCGTCAGCGACACGGGATCCCAATTCACCATGTACAACCCACGATAGATCAGCCCCTGGTTGTACAGGCGACTGAACGCCACGCGCACGGCCCGCGCACGCTCCTCGTCCATCGTGAAGGCCTCGCGGCTCCAATCGCACGAACAACCGAGCAGCTTGATCTGGCTCGTGATGCGCCCATGATACTCCTCCTTCCAGCGCCAGACCTCCTCCAGGAACTTCTCCCGCCCCAACTCCTGCCGCGTCCGTCCCTCCTGCCGCAGCTTCTCAACCACCACATGCTGCGTCGCGATCCCCGCATGGTCCGTCCCCGGCACCCACAGCGCATTCCTCCCCGCCATGCGATGATGGCGGATCAGCACGTCCTGAATCGTTTGCACAAGGCCGTGCCCCAGATGCAGCGCCCCCGTCACATTCGGTGGCGGAATCACTATCGTATAGGACTCGTCATTCGCGCGACTATTATCCGCACGAAAGAACCCTCCCCGCTCCCAGAGCGCACGCCACCTCTCCTCAGCCTCCTTCGGCTGGAAATTCTTGGGAAGTTCGTTGGCGGCAGGCGTGGTCATGGCAAGACTTTGTGAAGGACGATATGATCAGATGGAACACACACAACGCCCCAGACACGGCGGCAGGTGCAAGCCACTATCGCGCCCCCGGAATTTCCAAAGAGCTGTGAAACCTTATGATGGCCGGCCATTTCTGGACACTTGACCAAATTGGTTCGCCAGCGGGTAAGGTGGCTCTTCCCGTGCCCCTTGACGTCCCTGCGTTCGGTCGTCCACCCTGACGAGCAGTGTCACGATGAAGTGTCCCACTTTCGCGAGTTCTGCTTCATGGAAACGTGGGCCATTGCAGGTGCCCGAGGCCCCTCATGGCGATTTTTCGGCCCGGCGGAGGACTTTTTCCAAGTGGCTTCACAACGTCGGATCGCGACGCCAACCATCATCAATGATTAATTGGCTTATTCCGTCAAGGTAGAAGTCCGCTGCCCATCCGCATCCGTCTCGCGTTGATTACAACGATCCTGCTCTGGTCGTCCGCGTTTCCGCTGATTCGCGTGGCGAATCACGGTTACAATCCGATGGAGATTGCGTTTGGGCGTTACGGGCTGGCGTCGCTCATTCTGCTGGTGGTGGCGCTTGTGATGCGGATCAGGCTGCCGCGGCGCGAGCATCTGGTGCAGCTTTTTATTTCGGGTTTTTTCAGTGTGACGGTTTACAATGTGGCGTTGAATTGGGGGATGCAGCGGCTTATCGCGGGGCCTGCGTCGTTTGTCGTGAATACGCTGCCGATGTTCACGGCGATCCTTTCGACGATTTTCCTGAAGGAGAAGATTCTTCCCGCAGGCTGGTTGGGCCTGATTATCAGTTGTTCGGGAATCCTGCTGATCGCGATTGGTGAATCAGGGGCGGCGATCCTGAATGTGGGAACGTTTTCGATCCTGCTGGCGGCGCTGTCGTGGGCGATCAGCATCATCCAGCAGAAGCCGTTGCTGAAGTTCTATGCGCCGCTGGAGATCGTGTGCTATTCGATCTGGTCGGGCGCGCTTTGCATGGCCTTTGTGCTGCCGTCGCTGGTGGCGTCGGTCAAGACGGCGCCCATGGCGTCGACGAGTGCGCTGGTGTATCTGGGAGTGTTCCCGGCGGTGGTTGCGTACATCACGTGGAACATGGTCCTGGCGGTGACCCCTGCGGCGCGGGCGGCGTCGTTCCTGTACCTGGTGCCGGTGCTGTCGACCGCGATAGCGTTCTTCCTGCTGAAGGAGGTTCCAACGCGCTTGACGCTGGTTGGGGGGGCTCTTGCGCTGGGGGGCGTGATCGTCATCAATGCGCTGGGGCGCCAGAAGACAAACATTCCAGAAAAACGAATCCCGGAGGCGGAATCCACGAGCGCACTGCACGTTCATGAATGATCGGGGGCGGGGGTCTTGTGCGCGGCGGACGAAAGAAACGATAGACCGGCCGGGACGCCGGCCCCACACTGGGAACCACTGCTGCGGCAACGCGTCCGTGCGAAAACATCCGACCTTGAAAAGTCCTCATGGCTGACCAACGAAATCATTTCATCGACTACGTGAAGATTCACGTGAAGGCCGGCGACGGGGGACAGGGTTGCATCAGTTTCCTGCGGGATCGCGGCAAGCCATTTGGCGGACCGAACGGTGGCGACGGCGGGCGCGGCGGCAGCGTGTACCTGGAAGCGGATGAGGAAATGACCACGCTGCTGGATTTCAAGCTGCGACCCAGCTGGGTTGCCGAGCGCGGCGAGCACGGGCTTGGGAAGAACATGAGCGGGCGCGGCGGTGAGGACATCGTGCTACGGGTTCCGCTGGGGACGTTGATCAGCGAGGACCGGACGTTTGTCGAGGTCGGCGAGATGATGAAGCACGGGCAGCGCATCCTGATCGCAAAGGGTGGCGATGGGGGGCGCGGCAACCAGCACTTTGCGACGGCGACGGTGAAGGCACCGCGGAAGGCGGAGGCTGGCTGGCCGGGACAGGAAAAGCACTTGGTGCTGGAGTTGAAGGTGTTGGCGGACGCAGGGCTGGTGGGGCTTCCGAACGCCGGCAAATCGACCATGTTGTCGGTGCTGACGAGTGCGAATCCGAAGATCGGTTCCTATCCGTTCACGACGCTGTCGCCGAACCTGGGGGTCTTTGAGACGTCAAGTTTCGAGCGCCGCATCACCGTTGCGGATATTCCCGGGTTGATCGAGGGCGCACATCGTGGTGCTGGCCTGGGGGATCGCTTCCTGCGCCATGTGGAGCGCACGAAGGTGTTGGTGCATTTGGTGGCGCCCGAGGGTGGGGAGAATGCCGCCGGTGAGATCACGGAGGCGATCGCGGACCCTGAGGCGCTGCTGTTCGCCTACGACCTGGTGACGGAGGAGCTTCGCCAGTACTCCGAAGGGCTGCCAAAGAAGCCCACGATCATCTGCCTGACGAAGACCGACCTGCTGAAGGCGGCGCAGGTGAAGAAAATTGTGGCGGGATTCAAGAAGCGCGGCTTGGAGATTATTCCTGTTTCCGCTCTGGATGGCTCGCATGTAGACGACTTGCGGTCGCGCATCGAGGCGCTGGTCCTGGCCGGCGATCCGCCACCCATTCCGATTCCGCAGGACAGGCAGTTGCCATGAAGAATCGAACCATCAGTTTTGCGCTCATCGCCGCGACCGCCATGGTGGTGCTGTCATCATGCCTCAGCCTGCCAAAGTTGGACTCGGCGACGGACATCAACACGCAGCGGTTGGATCGCACGATGCGCTCCAACCCGAACAACGTGCACGCACAGTTCCTGCTGGGGCGCTCCTACCTGGATTCCAACGACCCAGGGAAGGCAGCCATGCATTTTGCCAAGGCGATCAAGCTGAAACCGGATTTTGAGGAGGCATGGGACGGCCTTGGCGTGGCGAGGCTGGATGCGGGTGATTATGACACCGCAATTTCCGTCTACACGCAAATGCGGGGAAAATTTCCGATGAGCGTGGCGGCTGCGGAGGGACTGGCGAACGCAAGCCTCGGCTCCGGCAACATCGCCGATGCGGAAAGGTTCGCGAAGGAGGCGCGTGCGCTGGACGCAAATTCCCCCCAGGCGGCGCGCATCCTGGGCGAGGCGGCGTACGAGAGCGGCGATTACGCGACGGCGCTGGCCGAATGGAAAAAATTTGTGGAACTGGACCCCTTCCATGGTCGGGAACTGCAAAAGACCATCGATGATTTGACGGCCTACCAGAAGAAGTACGGGAAGTAGCACCGCCTGCGATTGAAGGATGTTTCCCCGACAGGGCTCCCTGCCCTTGTGCGCACCCGCGCATGATCCAATCAGCCCTCCGCCGGTTTTTCTGCGAGCTTCTTCTGCCTTGGCGGCGGAGGCTTGGGGACCTTGAATTCATTCCATGAATAAATGAGCAGGCGCGATCCGGGCGGGAGCCCCTGGGCGATTTCGTTGGCGAAGCTGCCGCGCAGGACGCTGGTGATGGCCTTGCCGGAGGGAGCGCCCATGATGACCCAGTCAGCCTGGTAGTCGGCAATGACCTGAATGATGGATTCGGGGATGTTCTGGGCGGTGCGGTAAATCAGGTCGAGCGGCACGTCGTTGCCGACGGCTTCCCTGACCGCCTGGAAAACGGTGAGGGCGTGGGAGTCGTCGTTCACGTCGGCACCCGTGGGGATCATGGTCTTGACCTCGCGAACGAAGACAACGCCCAGACGCCCGTTGCGGTTGCGGGCCTCCTCGATGGCGAAGGCGAGGGTGTTGGTGACGCCGCGCAGCGCGACGAGGATGCGCGTCTGGCCGGGCGTGGCATCGAAAATGGGAACGAAGCCGGTTTCGAGCATCCCGCGGAAGGCGCGCTCCTCCTTCACCTGACGCCGTTCCTGCACGAAGGAGCGTGCGAACAAGCCGAGTGCGAGAATGACAATGGCGAAGATCAGGGCATCGTGCTTCTCATAGGCGACAGTGATCCAGATGAGGAGCATGATGACGGCGGTGGCACCCATGGTGCCCCGCTCATACCACTTCATCGGCAGCTTCTTGTTCATGGTGCAGCCGCCAAGGTTGATGGTGATCGCACCAACGACGCCGATGGCGTAGAGCCCCGCGAGCTTGTTCGTCTCGTTGAACATGACGAGCAGCGCGCACGGCATCAGCGTGGAGAGAACGAGGGGGAGAATCGGGACGCCAAAACGGTTCAGCCTGCCGAAGACGACGGGCATTTCCCTGTCCTTCGACATCATGTAGTAGACGGAGATCATGCCGATGATGGCGGTGTTGCCCGCGCTGAAAAGGAGCAGCGCGACGATCACGCCAACGATGGATGCGTAGGTTTTGGCGAGCACCAGTCCCGCCTTCGTTCCCGCCGGATTGAAGAACCCGTTGCCGAAGTAGGAGGCCATCTGGCCGAGCATCGCGTCGGTGTGCTTGGGATCCAGCACTCCGCGTGGTATCGCGTGCATGGCCGCACCGAGGATGATCGTAAGGATGACCACCTCCGCCGCCACGATGCCGATCGTGAGGGCCGCGGTGCGCTTCACGGTGTGATGCCCATTGGCGTCCAGCTTCTTGTCCGGCACCATGACGCCCGTCATGTTGCTGACAGCCTCCACCCCGGACAGCGCGAGGACGATGCCGGCAAACAACATCCAGTTGTGGAACAGGCTTTCGTGCATCGGCTCGAAGTTCGCCTCGCCAAGGTGCGGAATCGCGATGATGCCAACCGACATGGCTGCGAGCGAGGCGGGCACCGCAAGGAGGATGGCCAGGGATCCGCTGTGGCGCGGCCCGAACCAATTGATCACGCCAACCAGCACAATGAGGCCGATCGCCCAGTAGGATGGGTTCTGCACATGGATGCCCGCGATATCCCCCAGCAGGTGCGCCATGTAGTTCACACCTTCCAAAACGGAAAGCGATGCCGTGACGAGGTAGTCTGCAATAAGGAGAAGGGCACCCACGGTGGCGATCATGCGGCTGCGATCGCGCACGGCACTGTAAACACCACCGCCGTCCGGATAGAACTTGCAAACCCAATAATAGTTCAGGCCAACGAGGGCCGTAAGGGCCGCCATGGCGCACAGGATGGGAAAACTCGAGTAACCGGCGATCGCGAACGCGATCCCCAGGACATAGGCCTTCGACGTACCCCAATCACCATAGAGGATGGCAGCGGCCCTGCCAGGGCCGACTGACCGTGGCCGATCAACGGCCGTATCTGTTTGCATCGTGGTCGAAACTCTCTTCCTTGTCGGCGAGGTTAGCTGACGGGCTGGGCCGGAGAGATGGCCTGCGGTTGCATACCGCTACGCCCCAATGGGTGGGTCCCCCGCTCGCTGAGGTTTTCAGCGATTAGACGAGGGAAGTGAACAACAGATGCGCCAAGAGGGACAACACTTATGATGATCGGGCACTTCTGGACGGGCGCATCTTACCTTTGTTCCCGCATTGTTGGCAGAGGCTGTCCCAGTCGGACACAGCCTATCCCGTGAGTGCGGTGAAGCGCTCCGTGTATGGCAACGGAGCGAAGAATGACTTCTCATACGATGGCCTGGGCCGTCTGGAGAAGGTGGAGTACCTGACAGGTTCGAACTCTGTGTTGACTATATCGACCTTGCGTACGATGCTGCTGGCATGATCACGGAGAAGAAGCGCAAGGACTGCGGGTCGTATTCCTACAGCGGCCGCCGCATATTGGAATATAAGAATACCGACGGCATTCGCACTCGCTCGTTCTTCAACGGCCTTACGGAGGAAATTAAAAAGGTTTCCGTCGGCACCGGCGCGGACACGTCATTTGCGCGCGAGTTGAAATTAAGCTCAGCCGCGGGGGAAGAAGCGGCGTACGCCAACTATTCATCAAGCCACCCAACAACGATTGGCTATGATGGTGAGCGGCTCT
>JADLAR010000006.1 GCA_020848155.1 Candidatus Sumerlaeota bacterium | reverse complement strand
TGCCCGTCCTGGAACGCGACGATATCCACCAGCCCCTTGATTCGGGCGAAAACCGACTCCCATTCGCGTTCGTGTTCCTTCAGCGAGATGGCGGAGTCGGGGAACTGCTTGATTCCGCGTATATACGGAGAAATCAAAATGGGAAGCTTCTGAAGGCCACGCAGATGATTCGCGAGTGTTTCATAGACCTTCATCACCCCTTCATCAAAGGCGTTGATCTCGTGCGAAATGTACCATCCCTGAAATGACTTGTGATGGCCGTAGCGTGACCAAACCTCGTCGCAGAACTCCCGGTTGATGTCGATTTCCCGCTGATGCTGGCCGCCGTGCCAATACTCACCGCTGTCGTACGTCCCGAAGAAAAACTTCATCCCAAATTGCGTGGACAAATTCAGGAACATATCCACCTGATCGTTTTCAAGAAGCAGGTGGCGGTGGTGTTTGCGCAACACCTTGGAATCGAAAGTAGCGCGATCCCTGTAGCCCGCACGGATCAGGATGACCGTGTCGATGCCGGCCCGCTGCATGGCAGCGAAATCGACAGCCCATTCCTCCGGCCCCCAATTGGCGGAAGGAATGTCATGGGTGATTTCGTCGAGGAACGTTCCCGTTATCAACGGCGGTTACGGGTCATGCGGTAATGATCGGGTGGAAAAGCCGAAATCCACCTGCCGATGACCTTATGCCCCCTTCACGGCTTCTGTTGCCTGGGCAAGCGTGCGGGCCTTCCCTGCAAACTCGCTCAGTTCCATCCCCTTGATAAACACCATGGCGCGGCAGGCGCGCAGGCGGGGACTTGGGTTGTCGGTGAAGAAGCGTTCACCAAGGCAGGTCTTGATCATGTCGAACTGCTTCACCCACAACTTTTGCGCCTGATAGCAGAACGGCCCGTCGTACTCGTAGCTGGGGAAGGACGCGCTCTTCTGCGACCCGAAGCAATGCATGAAAGAATCATTCATCACCGCGAGCGTGTTGAGTGAAACAGGGACGAAGATGTTTGATTCCGCAGGATGGAACTTGAACCACACGTTGCGGTAGCCCCACACATAGGGCGACTTGCCCGTCTTTTTGTTGTACTGCAACAGGGCGTCGCTGAGTACCTGAAGCACCTTGTAGTGAGTGTCAGGCCCGGCACCTTCGGGATCGAACGCCAAAGAAACGACGGTCGGCTTCAGCTTCTCGATCAGCGGGAGAATCTGCGCCACGTCGCGTGCCATGGTGGGCTGCTCAGTGAAGATGTCGCCCGTGTAGAAGCCAAGACGCGTATGGAAGACATCATTGGGGCTGGTGCCGACATAGCCCCAGATGAGCTCCTCTTCGTATTCGCGCTGCATTCCCTTTAGTTTCTGGATGATCGGAATATCCTTCTTTCCCGGATAGAGCGTTTCCAGGTAGTGAAGGTTTTCGGTGACGCGCTGCGCGATGTTCTCAAACTCCTCATCCTCATATACACCCATGAGGTTGAAGAGCATGCGACGGGCCTGGGAGCGGCGACGGCGCACATCATCGCTGGCCGCAATTCCATCCAGGAAGTGGTAGACTTCCTCGGCGCGTGCCACGGGATTGTCAGGTTCAAAAACACCAGTGGCGAGGTCCTTGTCGTAGTCGCCGGCAAGCAGGAACTGGTGAACATCGCGGAAAATATCCGCGAGGAACTTGTTTGTCACGGCGGTGAAGCCGGAGGTGAGGACGTTGAAGTAGTTCTTGTTGGTGGCGTTGCGGACCAGGTGCATCACATACGGCATGTATGCGAGCATGATGTCGTCATGGTGGGGGCCGGTGTGCAGGATCGTTTCGTTGTCGCGATCGTTCATGCCGGTCCTAAGCTTGTCGAGAATGCGCTGGCGCGCCCATTGCGCGGCTTCGGGAAGCTGGCGCCCCGTCTTGGCTAGGATTGCCTCCAGCGCCCGATCACCCGCAGCGTCCGCCACGGTCAGTTGATCCAGTCGCTTGGCGAGGGCGAGTGAGCGATTGATGACCACCATTTCAATCTGTTCTTCGCCGATTTTCTCGGCGCGCGCGATGTCATCCAGGCGACGTTCCTCCAACTTCGTCGTGGCGCCGAAGGTGAGATAAAAACGCGCATTGGGCATGTCCTGCAGGATGGACGCGGGATACTCGACATTGCGCCCGTTGTGAACGGCGTCGCCAACAACCTTGCTTTTGCCATCGCCGGCCGCGAAGACGATGACCACGGCGTCCTTCTTGAAGGCGATGGTGCCGAGGCCGATGGTGATGACGGGCTTGTTGCGCGAAACCTCGATACCACCCAGGTCCGTTGCCGCGGCTGCTTCCGTTTCGTAATTCGTAAGCGTGAGTCGCGTGGGGGAGTGAAGATGTGATCCGCGCGCGTTGAAGCCGACATGCCCGTCGGGTCCGATCCCACCGAGGAAAAATCCGATTCCGCCGAGGACGCGAATCTTGTCCTCGTATTCGGTGCAGAATTGATCAACGGCGAGAAGCACTTTTGCCTGAAGATCCTCCTGCGGATTCATTGCATTGCGGGAGCGCAGCGAGAGATCAACTTTTCCGTCGGGAAAGACGGTGTCGATGGAGTGCCCTTCGGGAATGCCAATCGCGGTGGGGTCAATCAGCAGCGCTTTGTCCGGATCCAGCCCAAAACCGCGGATGTAATACTTCGTGACGTAATAGTGGAAGCTATTCCGCTGGGCTGGATCGATGGGATAAAACTCGTCGATCTGGACGAAGTGAAGGCCGCTGAGGCTGGGCTTTCGTGTTGTATCGATACCGACCTCGGCGAGTTCCTTCTGAACATCTGCATTCTCCCAGTTTGCAAGGAAATGCTTCGTCCACTTAATGAAGTATTCGGGCGTCTTGCCCGTCGGGAGGCTGATCACCCCGTTGGGGTTGTCCTGAACCCACTCCAGAAACCGGAAAGCGGTCAGCTTTCCAAGACTGGGGAAATTGGGGACCTCGATGATGCTGATGTGCTCCGCCGGTTCGTAACGGAGCGGCCTGCCGGACTTTGCAAGGTAATATGATTCAACCTTCGAGGAAAGCGAAGGTGTTGCGGAAGCCGAAGAGGCTGAGGATCGCATTCCGATTTTCAAGGCTTTCGCCGGGGCTGATTTCTTGGTTGTTGCAGGCAAGCGTCTGTTGTCCGTTTAGGAGTAATTTGAGCGTAACGCGCCTAAAAACGGCCAGATACCCCCCGCCGTCAAAGGCAAAGATGGAGCGCTTGGAGCGTCTTGTTTTGCAGGCAACGGGGAGATGATCAGGAAAAGCTTGATGAATCTGCATTCGACTGCCTTGCCTTCTCGTGGCGTCAGGTCAAGATGACCGGCATCATCCGGAAAAGCTCATTAATTAGGATTTCGCTTCGTTGCGGGGTTGTGCCTTGACAATTTTTGGCCAGCTTCGCTCCAATTAAAAAACTCAAAGTTTATGGGAATAATTCAGGGGATCATGTCTACTACGCCAATTCAAGAGCAGTCCACGAAGAAGCTGCCGTGGGTTAAGGATAATACGCTCGCAACGCTGGAACTTCTTGAGCACGCACATAGGACTCGCCGCGCTGTTGTGCTGTTGACCGGTGCGGGTATGTCCATCGATGCGGGGATTCCCGTGGCCTCGCAGTTGAGTCAGTACCTCATCCAGGTGGCTCAATTCGTTCAGGAGAAGAATTTTTCAAGCGTGCGACGTTACATTGAGGAGACGCGCTGGCCGAGTCGCCATGATCTGCGGGTGGACTTGATGTTGGAGTTGGGCAAATCGTCGCTCACCTCAACGATGAACATGTCAGAACGAGTGTTTGCGCAGGATGCGCTCGTGACGGAACTGCGGCGAAGCTCGCCCACGATGGCATATTCGCTGGAGGAGATTTTCAAGATTGAACGTGATCCCAAGGGAGATGAGTTGGAGAGGCTCAAACGCTACGATGCCCTCCGTCCCCTGGCGAAGTTGCTGGCGAGCCGGTCTCCCAATAACGTTTCGTATCGCTCACTGCTGTTCCATCTTTGTGAGAACGAGCAAACGCTGATCGACTCCTGCTTCGACCACTTCATTCGGGATCGAATGCCAACCACGACGCATCAATTCTTGGTTTTCGTTTCCAGGCTCTTGAGCTGCAAAGTCATCCTGAGCACGAACTTCGACCCGCTGCTGGAGCGCTCATTCGCCAATGAAGGGATTGCGCCGACGGTTTTTGAGATTCAGGGCGAGGGAACAATCCCTTCCAACCATTTATTGCTTTCGCAACCGATGTCGATCGTCAAGCTACACGGCGGCCCCCACCACAAGCGTACCGGGTTCGATCTTGATGAACCGCTGTCATCGGCTGCGTTGTCGTCCTTTCGTGGATTGTTTGAAGGATTGAGGGAAGGAGGCGAATCTCCGCTCCTCATTGTCATGGGTTACAGTGGTTCAGACCGCCGCGTGATGGACATAGTGGCAGGACACATCGCCGTTTGGAAGTATCAGGATCGCATGCCGTGCGTTTTATGGGCGAACAGGGGACCAAACCCGCCGCAGTTGCTCCAGCGCGCGGTGGAAACGAATCCCGCGATCCTGTACGGAACGCAGCCAAATTCCGAGCATCGGGAGAGTGAATGGAAGTCCACGCCCGCGCATTATGTAAAGTACAGCGACGGGCGCCTTCTGTTGTCGGAAATTTACCAACGAATCGCAGGACGCTTCCCGGTGGCGCGTTCGCATTATCAAGCGATCAACTTCGTACCTCACCCGATGGTCAACGATTCCGATCGCGTGGAATTCAAGAAGAAGTTGGAAGCGTCGCCGCGCGTCGACATCATCACGGAAAATACGGAATCAGGCTCTTCATCGCGGCTGGCGGCGCTGGTATCGGTAGCGGAGTCTTCGGGCTACACATCTGTCCAGATCGACCTGAGTGAAATTGGAAGTGTTTCGGCGCTGCTGGACGTGCTTACGGAGCGGCTTTGCAAGTTTGACTACCGGCTGCAGCCTATGCGCCGCCCGCAGTTGCTTCACAATATGCTTCGACATATTCAGGATGCGACTGTCAACGACCCAAAATCAGAGCGGCAGAATCACGAGATCGACAATATTGTGCGGTGGATCCAGCACGCGTTGCGGCGTGGCAAATACCTGCTGGCGCTGGACTCGGCGGATGAATTTCCGTCATTCCATCCCGCCTTGGAGTGTTATGTGCCCAGCGGCAAGGATGATAAGGATGATGTTGGAACATCCAATGCACGGGACTACGAAAGAGGTCTGCTCGTGCAAATCATATCACGACTGCATGGACAGGAGGATTTTCTAGGGGATTCACGAATCGCGGTCGCGCTGACAATCAACGAGCCCACCTGCCTCTTTGAAATTCCGAGACGGCAATTTTTGGAAGCATGGACAAAGAAGGATGAACTATCGCAGAGGAAGGAGGAGGAAGGTCCCGCGAAGAACAAAGAGGAAAACGTCTCCCAGAACGTTTTGGGGGAAATCTGGAGAAAGCTGTTTGATACGGGCTGGAGTGATTTTCTTGCGGAAGCGAAGAAAGCAAAGGAAGATGTTCCCGCAGTGGAACCAAGCGGCGTTGACTTGGCGATTTTGCTAGCAACAGCCGTAGCGTCTCGAAGGATCAGAAGTGAGTCGATGCTGCTGTGGACTGCCGGGAGCGTTATCGAGTTGCTTCAGGAGAAGGTCAGGGAGGTCGAATCCATCACTGTCGATCAAATCATTCGTGAAAACTGGCTGAATACGCTTTGGGAGAATGTCAATAAAGACGGAATGCAGCTCTCCAAGGGTTCTTTCTATAACGGCGCCATCCTGAAGCGCTTGCTGAAGCTGATATCCTATATGACGCGCACCGATGAATGCTGGAACAAATCGGTGGTGGGCGCCGCAGCGGGTGAGATAGGCGGCGTGGTGGGTACAACTGTTTCCAATCACCAATGGATTTATCGGGTGGAGGGTGGATACCATTGGATGCACTACAGTCTACGCGATATACTTTATCGAAAACTGCGCAAGGAATGGCCCCACATCATCGGACTTCTTCATCATCGCATCGCCTTGTTCAATCATGATGAACTGTATGATCGGTCAAGGGATCCACGCGCGTTTCTCGAATATCTTTACCATCGCACTGCGGCGCTGCATGTCGCATGTGAACAAAATCAATTCGCTTTTGCGCTCCATTGGTTTCGCCGAATTGTGGTTTCGATCATGCGCGAAAAATCGGTGCTGATGGCGCGCGTCAGGTTTCCAAGCCTGATCGATCATCTTTTTATTCTTCAACGGACTGTGGGAAAGAAACTTTGGGTGGGTTTAAGCCAGGAAGCGAGAGGAGGTTCGCGTAGTAAAATTGCGGACAAACCAATCGAGCTGTGCTACCTGATGAGCAACATCTGGAGCGTGATCGCGGACTTCCTGCTGGCCGGTGGCCATCCACATAGCGCTGTGCGATGTGAGATCGCCAGATTGAAGCAACTCATGAATTTGCACGCATTGGAAGAATCTCCGCCTGCTCGCCTTGATTGGGCACAGAATCAGGATGTCATCCGGGCCGCCCTTGATCTTGTCAACGCGAATACCGTGGAGAATAGCGAGCATCAAATCCGTATCATCAAGGCGCTGTCCGATCTGGCCAATTGCGCGCAAGACCCCTTCCTTACGACGGAATTAAAATATCCTATTGCCGATGATGATTGGGTGTGGTCCCTCTATTCCGGTGCTGATCACAACCCTGCGCAGGTACTGAACAGCAAGTTTAGGGGGGAGCGAATCGAGCAAATCGGAAAGATTTATACGGACTTGAACCAGTGGATGCGCAACGAATTGAAAATCGAAAACAGACAAAGGACGCACACAAACTCAACGACCGCTTCTGCAGGGAAAGCAGGAAAAGGCAAGAAGGTCTCAAACATTATCTTTGCCAGCGACACACAGGAGCAAACCGTCGACGAGGTTGCGAGTGGCCTCCTGAAACGGTATTTGGAGTATCAGAACCTAAAGCACAGCCGCTGCTTTACGGCGGATGTGGCGCAATTCTATCGATTCATTTCCAATAATCTTTACACCGAGGGCCTTTTAAAGGGTTCGAGCGGATTTGATGTCGAAATTCCCAATGCACACACACAGCGAATTGAACATTGGATCATGAATTATCCAAGTCCGCAATCCGTGACACCCGATGATGGTGCCTATTTCTTCGACGAGAAGCACTTGTTGCGTCTGACGCGCCGCCGCCGCCGGCACGAATGCTATCGCCTCTGCATGCAGGCGAGAAGGATGGCCTGCCACGAAGCTCAAGACAATTGGCCGAGAATTGAAGCGCTGTTTTCCGAGGCAGAGGCAGTGTTGAATCGACAAGGAGAGCCGCCGGACCAGCAGGCGCTGGCGATTACCCGGCTGCTACACGCCAGCCAAGCACTGAGGTGGGCGGAACTGGAGTTATGGAGGGGCACAAAAGTGTTGTTTGAAACGTACCTTGCAAAGCTTGGAAACGATGACGCAGAATCAGGCAGGTTTAAAGGGATGATCACGCAGCGCTTTACGATGAGTGAACTGAAAAAACTGGAGGATGAATATCGGATACCGGCAGGAAACTGCATTCGGACTCAGGAAATCCGTCAGCGGCACAGCATGGCAAAGGCGCTGCTGACGATGGCGGCACCCCTTCTGGATGAGGGCCGTGGAGAGAATCGTTGGCGATTCTTTTATCTGTTGACGCAGACGCGGTTTCGCATGATGAGCGCTGTTCTTATCCCGCTGGACCAGAATGCGAAGGCGCTGTTTGAACTGGAATGGGCGGGTAGTTATCTGGGCACGGCAATTACAAATTGCGGAAAACTGACGGACCGTTATCGCGCGCTGATTCTGTGGTGGCAGGCCTTTAAGCCATACATGGCGCGCACTGTCCCAGCAGAACGCGCCGCGGAGAACTGGCGCCGTTACAAGTCGCGATTGGGCATTGAATGGAATCCCAACTGGCGGGGCACGCGAATATAAGCACGGCGGAGCCTCCCGTTACTTTTTGTACACCAAGGGGTTCAATTCTGTATCGGCCAGATCACCCGGTTTGCGGCTGGGGAACCAGCGGGCCATGTCGATGGGTTGGGCGTCGTTCATTGGCTCTGAGACGCGGACGCCGTCTGCCATGTAGATGACGGTCATGGCTGGGCGAACCTTGCTGGAGGAATTTCCGGGGGCTTTGTGGGGGGTCCATCCATTGTGAAAGGTGGCATCACCAGCGTTGAGCTCATAAGTAGCCAGGCTCCAATTGTTGTCCTTGGCAAGCTTTGTATAGACGTCTGCGGAAACGTCACCGATGCCGATGTTGGCAAGTGGTCCCTTGCCGTGAACGCCTGAGGCGAAAACCATCGGGCCTCTTTCGACGGGCGTGTCATCCAGCGCCATCCACATGGTTATGGTTTTGTCGGAATCAATGGGCCAGTAGAACTGGTCCTGATGCCAGGGCGTGTGGCCGCCGCCGGGCTCCTTGAAGAGCGCCTGATCGTGGTAGATGCGCACGCCGTCAACGCCCATGAGGTCTGCGGCCGCCTTTGCGAATCGACGTGCCATGACGAAGCGCTTCACGTTTTCATCGAGTTCCCAGAGGTTGCCTACCTGGATGAACGCCTTGTGGTAGGTGCCGCGTTCCGCGAGTGCGCGGCGCTCCTTGCGATGCTTTTCCAGGCTTTCGGCAATGAGGGGCAGGTACGCATCAACTTCGCTGTGGTTTGCAAGCCCCCGCAGGAGGATGTGCCCGTCACGATTGTAGGCTGCTGTTTGCTGCGGCGTAACAGTGTAATCGCTGTTGAGTTCGGGGAGGGTTTCCAAAATTGCCGACATTTTTTGTTTTTCTCCTGTTGCAGGCGCTGATTCCTTAGATGCGAAACGGATGAACGCGATGCAAGGAAATTATGGAGCGGGGCGAAGTGGTTGTGCGTGCGGATGGCCCGTCGCCATGGATTTCCAGTCCAAATTGGTTTGCGCCATGCCTTGGTGGGCGACAGCGTTGGGGGCACCCCTACTTTTTTCCATGAGGTAATGGCATGAAGAAATTACTGTGGCTGGCCGCGTTGGTGTTGTCGGCGGCGATGGCACCTGTTGCGCAGGCGCAGGACAAGACAAGCAGTGATCCCCCAGAAATTCCGCGAGAATTCCGCGCGGCGTGGGTTTCAACGGTGGCGAATATCGACTGGCCCTCGAAGCCGGGCATCAGCACGGAACAGCAGAAGGCCGAGGCGATAGCGATCCTCGACAAGGCAGCGGAGTTGAATCTGAACGCACTCGTGTTCCAGGTGCGTCCGCAGGCGGATGCGATGTACAAGTCGGACATCGAACCGTGGTCGGAATTTCTGACAGGCGCGCAGGGAAAAGCGCCGGAACCTTACTACGACCCGCTGGAGTTCTGGGTGAAGGAGTCGCACAAGCGCGGCATCCAGCTTCACGCGTGGTTCAACCCCTACCGGGCAAATCATCCTGCTTCGAAGACGATGGCAGACAACAGCGTCGTGAAGAAGCATCCCGATTGGGTGCGCAAGCTGGGCGACAAGGGCTACTACTGGATGGATCCGGCGGAGCCGGGTGTGCAGAAGCTGTCGCTGGATGTCGTGCTGGACGTGGTGAAGCGCTACGACGTTGATGGCGTGCACTTTGACGATTACTTCTACCCCTATGATTCCTACAATGATGGGAAGGACTTCCCGGACGATGTGCTGTGGAAGAAGTATCTGGCGGAAGGGGGGAAGATGACGCGCAGCGACTGGCGGCGCGATGCGGTGAACAAGTTCGTGAAGAGCATCCATGATGGCGTTCATGCCGAGAAGAATTTTGTACTGTTCGGCATGAGCCCCTTTGGAATCTGGCGCCCGAACAATCCCATTGGTGTGAAGGGATTGGACCAGTATGAGGCGCTGTACGCGGACGCGAAGCTTTGGCTCAACCGCGGCTGGGTGGATTATTGGACGCCGCAACTCTACTGGCCGATCAAGGGCGACCAGAGTTTCACCGCGCTGCTTCGGTGGTGGTGCCAGCAAAACACGACGGGGAAGGTTCATATCTGGCCGGGCATGGGAACATATCGGGCGGAAACGAAACCAGGCGCGAAATGGACGCCGCAGGAGTTGCGGGATCAGATCGCGGTCGTGCGGAGCATGGCTCCGGCTGCTTCCGGCGAAGTGCACTTCACTTTCAATACGTTGTCTGGAAACAAGGCCGGCACCGGCGACATCGTGAAGGAACTGTACGCAGTGCCCGCGCTGATTCCGGCGTCACCTTGGCTGGACAACAAGGCGCCTGAGAAGCCGCAGGTTGGAAAGGTCACAATCGGGGCGGACGATACCGTCACTATTCCTGTGAAGGCGAACGGCAAGGAAGTGCCTTTCCTGTTCACAGTGCAGACGCAGGATGCCAAAGGCGCATGGAAGACCACGATCGTTTCCGGCGAGCAGAGCGCGGTGACTGTGAAGGGTGACGTGGTGAAGTTTGCCGTGTCCGCGGTGGATCGATCGGGTAACGCGAGTGATAAAGTGGTGAAGAAAATCGGGAAGTAGGAAGGCTGACGGCGTGGAGGTCGCCCTTGACGGGCGGCCTACCGCTGGCCTTTTATTTCCCGCTTTTGTCGCGCGGGCCTAAAAAGCCCGCGCATTTTTTGCCCTAAAAATGGGCTGAATCGTTGAAGAAAAGGACGTTATCCAATGCCTACCATCGATCCCGTGAAGCTTCGTCCGGGAATGAAAATCGTCACCGACGGAAACCTGTATGTGGTGACGGAGTTTAACCACCGCACCCCCGGCAACCTTCGCAGCTTCGTCGTGTGCAAGTTGCGGAGCTTTGCCGATGGCCGCGTGATTGAAAAGACGTTCCGTGGCGCCGCCGATCATCCAGAAGAGGCGGACTTCGAACAAAAGACGTGCTCGTTCCTCTACAATGATAGCGACGGATACCATTTCATGGATTCGAAGACCTTCGAACAGTTCACGCTGTCAGAGGAGTACCTCGGCTTTTCCGCAAAGATGCTCCGTCCGGAAGGCGATGTGGTCGTGGCGTTCTGGAATGGAAATCCCGTCGGCATCGAACTTCCGCCGAAGATGGTTTTCGAGGTTGTTGATACCATCGATGCGCCGTCCCGCGGCAACTCATCCGGCAACATCACCAAGGATGCCACCATCGACACCGGCGTCGTGATCCAGGTGCCCGCGTTTGTGAAGAAGGGTGACAAGGTGAGGATCAACACGGCGGATGGAAGTTACGTCGAACGCGCGTAAGGCTGGGTACTGGAAGAATCAAGAACGCCGCCGGAGAAATCCGGCGGCGGCTTTTTTAATCGAAGGGCGTGCCTATTTCAAGGACCTCACGTACGCGATGTAGTCGGTGTTCGGTGGCGTGATGCCGGCTTGGCGAAGGAGCGTTGCGATCTGCGCGCGGTGGTAGGCTCCGTGGACGAAGAGTTGATCGAGAATGTCGGCAAGACGGTCTGCCTGTGGATTTCCGGAGAGATCGTTGAAGCGAACAACGCGCGCGAGATCGGCCTCTTGGCACAGCGTCGCGATGTATGCGTGAAGTTCCTTGGTGATGTCATCGCGCAGTGCGATGGCCTCTGTCAGTGTGAGGCTTGGAAAGCGATCGAACTTCTGTGTGGAATCGTTTCCGAGGATGCGCCCCAGCCAAATACGCTGGGCTTGATGGATATGCGCGAAAAGATGCTCCCCAGCCGGAACAGAGGGGTTGGCCGATTGCAACGCAACAAGGATGCGGGCGTTGGCCCATACGTCGAATTGAAAGCGGCGGAGGACAGGAGTGTCGGTCATGTCAGGCATCCAAAAACAAACGCCGATCTGAAGATCGGCGCTCAGGGGTCTACTCCACGATCATGGTGCCACAGCCCGATTCTGTGAAGACTTCCAGCAGCAGTGTGTGCGGCTCGGTGGCGCTGAGGATGTGGACTTGTTTGACACCGGCCTTGATGGCACCAAGGGATTCTTCCACCTTCGGAATCATGCCACCACTGATGATGCCCTGCTTGATGGCAGCCTGGGCCTGGGTGCTGTTGAGCTGGCCAATAAGCGTTGTGCGGTCCTTGACGTCCTCCATGACGCCGGGGGTGTCGCTCATGAGGAGAAGCTTCGACGCCTTCAGCGCGGATGCGATGCGTGCGGCAGCGACGTCTGCATTGACGTTGAGGACGTTGCCATTTGCGTCGGCAGCGAGCGGCGAAACAATGGGAAGGAAGCCGTCCCTCAGCAGGCTGTGAATGACAGTGACATCGACGTTGGTGATGTCGCCGACGTGGCCAAAGTCGACGATCTCGTCACTGCCGGTGACTTTTTTCGGCGGGCGTTTGACTGCCTCCAAGAGGCCTCCGGAGACGCCGGAAATACCAACGGCCTTCGCGCCAAATTGCTTCATGACGCTGACAAGTTCAAGGTTGAGCGTTCCGCCGAGAATCATCTTCAGCACGCCTAGCGAACCTTCGTCGGTGACACGACGTCCCGCGACGAAACGCGATTTCACGCCGAGTTTTTTCTCCAGCTCCGTGACTTGCACACCACCGCCGTGGACCAGGACGACGGAAATTCCCACACCATGGATGAAGGCAATATCCTCTGCGAGCAGTTCCAGCGCTTCGCGCGTTCGCATCGCCTCTCCGCCAAATTTTATGACGAATAGTGACCCCTTGAACTTGCGAAGGTAGGGGAGTGCTTCTTTCAGAATGGCGATGTCGTTCATGGTGAAGGTTGGGGTTTAGGGTCTAGGGTTTGGAAAAGCCAACCGTGCGCAGGGTTGAACTACCAATCCGCAGTGAGGGAAAGAGGAATGCGATACCGGAGGGCACAGACGGGAAAAGTCGGAAAGGCTGTTTTTATTCGCCGACCCCGGCTTCCGGCCCCTTCTCAGATATTGTAGTTGGGCGAGGAGGGATCGGGACGAGGCGGAAGGAGCATGGCAAGTAGAAGCGCCTTCTGGACGTGAAGGCGGTTTTCCGCCTGATCTATGACGGCGCTGTAGGGGGAATCCAGAACGTCTGCCATGACTTCGACGCCGCGCCGCACGGGAAGGCAGTGCATGAAAAGTCCGCGATCCATGCGTTTCATATGGTCGAGAGTAAGCTGCCAGTGGCGCTGGTGGGCGAGGGCGGCGCCGCGTTCGACGTCTGGGGCACCGGAGTTGATGATACTTCCCCAGCTCTTGAAGTAGATGGCACGCGCTCCCGGAAGGGCGGCGTCGAGTTCGTTGTAAACCTTGACGGATCCGCCGGCACTGGTAGCGAGCGAACGGGCGGACGCCATAATATCCTGGTCAAGCTCCCAACCTTCGGGGTGAGCGAGTCGGACTTCCATGCCGGCTTTGGCGACTTCGAGGAGGACGCTGTTGGTGACGGCCATCGGAAGGGGGTTCACATGCCATCCCCAGGAGATGACGATGGGTTCCTTCGCGGGCTTGCCGATCTTTTCGCGGATGGTGAGGATGTCCGCAAGACCCTGGCAGGGGTGGTGCAATGACGATTCCAAGTTGATGATGGGGACGGAGCTTTCGCGAACGAATCCCTTGTGAATCGGCTCCTGCCGATTGTCCTCCCACTTCTCAGTATACTTGGGGAAAGCCCGCACGGCGATGGCCTGGGCGTAGCGGGAGATCACGCGCGCCGCCTCGCGGATGTGTTCGGCGCAGGCGCCGTCCATCACGACGTCATCGCGGTACTCCAGATTCCATGTGTTGTCCCCGACGTTGAGCGTGGTCGTGGCGCCGCCAAGTTGATACATGGCGACGTCGAAGCTGGTGCGTGTACGCAACGATGGGTTGAAATAGACGCTGGCGAGTGTCTTGCCGGCGAGGTCGTAGCGCAGGGGGTTGCGTTTCAACTCGAGCGCAATGTCGAGAAGCTCATTCGTTTCTGCAAGCGTAAGGTCCTCAGGGGAGAGGAACGATCGAAGGACGCGACTGAACATTGATTTTAGGGCCATGTACCGGGCCAATCAAGCCCGGGAATTTTCAAGCTCGGCTTCATGATGCCAAGGCACTCGACCGCCTGGCCGGCACCACCCTTCACCAGGTTGTCCAGTGCGCAAAGGACGTGAAGCCTGCCTTCCGGCGTCACGCGTGGGCGTATCTCGACGAAGTTCGTTCCCGCAATGGAGGCGCATTCCGGTTCGCGATCCGTGAGGACTTTGATGTACCGGCTGTCAGCGAAGTACTTCCGGTAGATGTCCTGCACGTCCTTTGTCTTGTAGGCGGTTGAGATGTCCGCAACCACCACGGCAAGGATGCCGCGCACGATGGGGGCTGAAATGGGCGTGAAGGAAATCGAGTCGATCCTGGAGCCAGCCAACTGCACCAACTGGACGCATTCGGGAACGTGCTGGTGATCGAGCACCTTGTAGGGCCGCAGGGTTTGTGCCCGTGTGGGGTGATGCGTGCCCTCCTTTGCGTCGGCGCCGGAACCGGAGGAACCTGTCATTGCAACGACCTGTGGAACACCGGAGAGAATTCCTTCGACGGCAACGGGTAGAAGCGAAAGATTGATCGACGTGGCAAAACAACCGGGGGACGCGATGAGCTTCGCGGTCCTTATTCTTTCCCGATTAAATTCAGGGCATCCATAGACGGCTTCCTGAAGCAATTCCGGGCGGGGATGTGTGTGATCATACCACTCCTTGTAGACATCCGCGTCGCGCAGGCGGAAATCACCGCTGAGATCGATGATGATCTTGTCGGTGGATTTCACGGCGTCGTACAATGGTGCGAGGACATCGGCTGCACCACCATGCGGAAGTGCACCGAAGATGACATCGCTGTCGGCCAGTATTTGCTCCGCGGCGGGATTGCTGAATTGCAGGTCGGTGATCTGCGAGAGATTGCGATGCATCTTGCTGACGGGCGTGCCTGCCTTGCTACGGCTGGTGGCATGGACAATGCGGATGGCATCTCCCGCCGTGTGGAGGAGACGGAGGATTTCCCCGCCCCCGTAGCCTGTTGCGCCAAGGACGGAAACACGAATGAGCTGTGTCATTCCTTGACTTCCACCTTGAACCCGCAGACGTCGGCGACAAGTTGCGCAAGCTGGATGGGTTCGTTCCTGGCATTTGCGCAGGGGATGTGCATTTCGCGCGTGATGTAGGACGTGCCGACGGAGTTGTCAGTGACTGGGCCGCTGATGATCTGTGGTGTGTGCTGCTTGTCTCGAAGAAAATTGATGCCGCCCCATGCTCCCACCAGGTCGTTGGCGCAAAGGATGCGGGCCTTCGTGCGACGAAGGATGCCCTGATCATCGAGGATGCTGCCGAGATTGTAGCCGCCAATGATGCCGTCACCGAGTTCGAGGACGATCAGTTCCGGCTCACTGCGTTCGAGTTCGAAGATCACGGAACGGGCAACCGCGGCGAGGTCCTTCGCATTGACGGTGCTGGGCAGGCCGCAATGGAGGAAGGATGAAACCGATACGGCGCCGTTGTCCTGCATGGTGAGGATGTCCTTGAGGGCGGCGACGCCACTCAACTTTCCGGCTGCCACGCGGATGCCGCTGTGGCTCAACAGGCGAATCGCCTCGCCGGCGGCGTAGGTTTTTCCCGCATTCATGCAGGTGCCAAGGACCAGGAGCAGTGGTGGTCCGTCCGCCCGCACGGCGTCCGATGGCGGCAACGCGAAATCCTTGATGTTGAGGGGCTTGCCGTTGCGAATGACCTGGCCGAGCACTTCGAGGGGAATGGGCGCCCCCATCTGTTTGCTTGCGGATGTATAGACACCACAAACGCCACCGATGTTGAGGAGGGAAAGCATGTCCCCTTCCTTGACGGCTTTTGGAACCTCGCCCATGTATCCGTGCAACGCCTGCCGGGCACCAAAGACGCCTGCGACAATATTCCCGGTGACGACCTTGGACATGCGGCCACTGGGAAGCTCGATTTCGCCGTAGACCTTGCGTTCGCCGCGGGCGCGGAAGACGACGATGGCGCCTTCCTCGGCGGCGACGTCTTCGGAAATCTCTGCAATCGGCCCAAGACGGGCGGGGGATGTCGCGGAACCAATGCGGTCCAAGCGCACCTTGCGTGTGAATTTGAGCGGCGCGGGAGCGGCGGCGGGTGCTTTTTCTGATGTTTCGGGCAACGAAGTCTCCAGTTGGGGCATGCAAACGGTGAGGCTAAAGCCGTGCCACGCCGGGGGCAAGACGGGTGTGAACACGGCGGCAGCAATGCGCTAGTGGATGGTGGCCTCCGCAATCAATGGTTTTTTGATGTGGCAGGCCCGGAGCCCGTGATACCCGGCCCCAAAGGCGGATTGAAGGGCGGAAAATCAGGTCGCCTGCCCGGTGGGCCGGCGACCAAGGAAGTAATAGTCCTGTGCGCCGAAGAGTGCATCGTTCAGCTTGCGGATGTTTGCCTTGTCGATGTCGGAGCCTTGCACGCTGAGGCGTTCTTTTTCCGCGACGGTGTTGATGCCTTTCCACTCAAAGGAGAAGAAGCCGGTCGTCTCTGCCATGAGGGTGAGCATTTCAGGGAAGATGAGACGCTCGTGTGTGAGATCAAGGTGGAACCAGTGCAGCGCCTTCAGCGTGTGCGGATTGATTGTCTCGATGAGAATCAATCCACCGGGCTTGAGACCGCGGTAGCTGAGCTTGAGCAGTCTCATGATGGATTCGGGCGAAAGGTGCTCGACGAACTGAAACATGGAGATGACATCGTAGGATTTCGGCGTCAGTTTTTCCAGATGGGCGAATGCGTCATCCTGCTCGATCTTCAGGCCGCGCTGCTGCCCCTGCTTGATCATCACTTCGTTGATGTCAACACCTTGTGCGGACCAACCGTGCTCCGCGGCAAGCTCCACAAAAATCCCGTCGCCACAGGCAACATCGAGCAGGGCACGCGTCCCGCCTTCGGGAAGAGGTTGAAGATTCGCTTCGAGGAGCGTGATATATTCCTTTTGCCGTGCGCGAAGTTCATTTTCATCGCCGCGATACTGGCGTTGGAATCGGAGGTAAGCAAGGTCGAGTTGGCGTTGGAGCAGGGAGCCTGCCTGATGGTCGATGGAGATGGGAGGCGCGGGGGAGGATGGCGTTGTGGGTTGATCGGGTGAAGGGGCGACCGGCGCCGTGCCACTGCCTTCGCGCGCGTGGGGTGCGCGTGGAGCGCGTTTCTCCTGCGATGTTTCCTTCACTTCCTGCTGCACGGTCTCCAGCATTTCCTGATGAATCGTCATTTGTTCCGTCAGGACGAGAAGGCGCGCACGAAGCTCCTTGATGTTGGTTTCAAGGCTGCTGGTCTGGTTGTGAAGGAACTGCGCGGCAACGGTGTTCTTCTCAAGTTGGTTGTCGCGCTCGTCGAGTCCCTTCCAGAGATCCTCGGCACGGTCGTCGATGCTCTCGTACACGAGGCCAAGCTCCGTCCAGAGTCGGCTGGCATCAAGGCGTGCGGTACTGACTTCCGCGTGAAGGTCCCGTTGCGTGACGCCGAGTTGATTGAGGCGGTTGGCGACGGCGCTAAGGTTGTCGAGCACGAGCGCGAGCGACTGCGACATGTCCTCCATGTTGCGCGTGATCCCGCCAACGTTGCGCTGCACCTGTTCAAGGTGCTGCCCCACGAGGCTGCCAAGGCGCGTTGCGCCGCTGTTTTCGTGCGGCACCATTCCGAAGGGATAGATGATGTTCGTTTCCATGACGCGCATGCGTTCACGGAGTGCGTCAATCTCACTGGCGAGTAGCTGAAGTGCCTGTAGGTTCTGGAAGTTGTAGGTGGCCTGCGGCGCGCTGACGAGGCGCAGGGCGCGCGACATGAGCTTCTTGAAAAAGCGAAGACGGGAGCCGTCGGGAACCTTGTCGACCGCCTGATGCTGGCGCATGACCTTGAAGATCGCGCGCTCCAGTTTGCGGAAGGTGGAGGGAACGGGTTCATCCGTGCGACGCTCGCGATGACGCCCCGTGGGGTTGGCTGCCTGCGAAGCCGCCGTCAGGGCCCCTTCCTTCTCCAGCACCTTCTCGATGTTTTCCACGATCTGGTTGGCGTTGTAGTGGGCCATCACACGGCTTTCTTCAAGGTGGTATCAGCCTGCTCATGGGCAACTTGTGCTGCGTGCGTTTCAAGCTCCGCGCGCGTGGACTTGCCGGGCTTGATGGAGAACATCGGATCGAGGACGACCATGCCGGACCAATCGGGCTTGCCTTCGTGGCGAATGTGGAAAATTGCCGCGTTGTCCGTCCATTCATAGCACTTGTCGAGGTGCGTTTCGTCATGGTGGATGGCAACGGTGATGCTGTAATCGCCATAGGCAAGGCGCAACGGGACACTGATTTCCACATCGATCGCATCGCCGGTTTGGAAGGGACCGCACTGGTTTGACTTCAGGAAGGAATTGGTCCCGTAGATGTTGAGGCCGAGGCGATCCTTGATCATGAATCCGATGGTGGGCGATTCGACGGGGGTTTGGAAGTGGGCGCGGAATTGAATCCTCATGACTTCCGTGGGTGTATAGACATCGGATGGCGCACCATTTGCACGTATCAGGCGAAGACCCGAGATGAATGCCTCGAAGCTGCCGTGACGGCGGGGTGCGAGGGAGAACTCCTCGCGGCTGCCGCGGGAAATGCGCATCTCCAGGTTGCCACTTCCCTTCGCGGCGAGGAGTGCATTGTATTCCTCCAGGATGTCGCGCGGCGAACCCTCACCAACGATGCGCCCCTCATTGAGCAGCACTGCCTCGTCGCAAAGCGTCATCACGGCGTTTGGGTCGTGGGAGACGAAGAGGATCGTTGTGCCCTGCTCGCGAAACTCTTTGATGCGGCGAATGCATTTTTGGGAGAAGCGCGCATCGCCGACAGAGAGAGCCTCATCGATGATGAGCACTTCGGGCTGGATGGAAGCGGCGATGGAGAACCCAAGGCGAACCACCATTCCGGATGAGTAAGTGCGCAACGGTTGATCGATGAATGCGCCGAGTTCGGAGAACGCGATGATCTCCGGTTCAAGAGCGCGAACCTGTTCGGGAGCAAGGCCGAGCAACTGGCCGTTCACATGAATGTTCTGGCGACCGGAAAACTCCGGGTGAAATCCCGTGCCCAGTTCCAGGAGCGCGGCAACGCGGCCATGTATCTCGATGGTGCCCTCCGTGGGAAGAAGCGTGCCAGTGATGAGCTTGAGGAGCGTGCTTTTCCCAGCACCGTTCATGCCCACGATGCCCATGGTGCGACCTTCGGACACCGTGAGGTTGATGTCACGCAGGGCAAGAAACTCCCCGTGGCGCTTGCCAAGACCGCCCCATTCAAGCAGGCGATCGGACGGGCGCCGGTAGAGCTTGAATTTTTTTGAGACGTGGGAGAGGGAGATCATTGGCAAAGATAAAAGTATCGAAGGTGGGGCAATGTGACTTGATCACGGACACCGATGCAACGCCGGATGCATGCCTGTAGGGTTTGCTGCGTTGGTGCCTCGATCGGCAAGGGCAGGTGGCCTAGGGGCGGAAGCCCTCCGGGGGCCAGTTCTTGCGGCGGTCCTTGCTGGCTTTGCGACGATCCTTGCCGAAACGGCGATTTTTGAAGGTGACTTCAAGGGCCTTGCGACGATCGGGTGTGCGACGGCGTTCGCGGCCGCTGCGGCGTTCCACCTCAGGCCAGACTCCGGTGGGATCGTGAGGCTTGGAGGGATCGAAGGCAAGGGCGCCCTGAGGCACGCTTTCGGGCGCGGGGGACGGCGCCCCAATGAGTGGCCCCTTGGGAAACCCGTTGTCATCAACATTGTCGTACGGAGATGCAGCGCGCGGTATGCCCATCGGGGGTGTGACCTTAATGGGCTGCACGGGGGCGGGGGTGTGCGGCGGGAGGTCCGGAAGTTTTGGCGTGGCAGTGGAGGAGTTGGACGTGTGCGCGCCCGGATGGGTTGCTCGATCATCGCGGGTTTGCCGGGCGGATTCGCCTCGAAGGATGAGCGGCACCACTCCCGAGCGGTTGCCAAAGAGGGCCTTTTGCCGATCCGTTCCGGTGTCGCCGGCATTCAACTGGCCACTGGTGGGCTGGATGTGGAAATCGAGTTTCTGTACTCCGACAAGTTGCAGAAATTCTGAAGTGCCTTTGCGCCGGAAATATTGGATCAACACAGCGTAATGAGCGGCTGAATCGCCGTCGTCGGGAAGACCGAGTTTCTTCAGCAATCGCGGAAGGCCACCGGGCTTCTGCAGTTCGGTGAAAATGGCTTCAGCAACGCTGAAGTCAAATTCCTTGAAGTAGTGATGAACCGCTGACCGTAGATCTTTGCCCATGGCGGGTTAACTGGCAATTCCTTCAAAGCGTTTTGATGACACTACCCAATTTGGTGCCAGTAGGAAAGGGAAAGTTACTGTGAGGGTGCTGCTTGATGGACGCAATTTGTGACAAGAGGTGCCAATCGTTCGGCCAGCAGTGGGGTGAAGGTTTCCATTCCCTTCGTCTTTGAGAGGTGGTCGCCCACGGCAAAAAGGTCGGGGGTCACCCGGTCATCATGGGTAAAATCCACGAGGGGGATGTTCCGTTCCTCCAGCCACGATCGAAGATCCGCCATGTAATTCACGAGCTTTTCCGGCTCCGGCTTTCCAAGGGCATCGCGCAATCGACGCAAGCGAACGACGATGAACCGAATGTTTCCCTCCCTGAGCATGTCGTGCATGAGGGGGAGGAATGAGGCCTGAACGCGATCGCCAAAATTGTAGTGCGTAGCGTCCACATCCTCTTCCGCGACAAGTTGGATGCGGGTGAGCAACTCCTTGTTGAGGCGCTCGTCGGCGAAGGTGAGGCCTTCCATGCGCCAGGCTTCCCCTGCCGTGGTTCCCGCAAGAGGCGGGACAAGTAGCTCACGGATGGGCTGCTCGATGGAGTCGCGGATGACGGTGCGTTGGCGGATGAATGCAAAGTGATTGTGCAGGGATTCGATCACAAACGGCTGTGGGAACGAAGGAGCAAGCCGGCGGAGCGTGGTTTCCTCTCCGTCGGACAAATCCTGAATCATCGTGCGGTAGTTGCCTGTCACGCGATAATCGGGATTCGTGAGATCGTTGTCGCGGAAGAAGATGATGGCATACTGTGGTTTGTTGGTGGTCTTCGTCAGGACGTTCTTGATGTAGAGATACCATATGGCTGTGGCAGAGCCTGGGAACTGGACCTTCTCAGTTGTCGTGTTGAGAAGCTGGCTGAGCATGACGGGATCAGTGCTGTCGTCCAGCGTGGAATTTCCGATCATGACAATGCATGGCTTGTCGATTTCGATGGTGCGTTGCAGGTAGGGGAGACGATGGCCGGAGGGGCGCCGTTGTTCCGTTGGCGTCAGTGCAAAGGCGCACACTGTGAATACTGAAAGTGCGATGATCCATTGGCGCGCCGCCAGTGTGAGTGCGCCTGGGCTAGAACCGGAAGTAGATGAAGTCATTACCCGATCCCCTTAGGAAGATGACGATCATGAACAGCGCAAACCCCATGAGGATTGATCGAATGAGGCTGTTCGGTTTGTCAAAGTGAAGTATACCGGAGACAATCGCCGCTGGCATTGCGAAGAACAGCAGTGAGACCGCCACCGAAATGGTGGAAATAAGTTCCACATCGGTGCCGATGAAGTGCATGTTGGGCACTGCGCCGATCAGCCAGTGGATGCTTGGAATGCGGAAGAACATCCAACCAACGAGCACGAATGTTTGCATGAGAAGCCATGAACCCATCCACCCAAGTTTCGTGGATGGTTCCCAGCGGCCGCCACAACCAGCCAGATGGTACGCCAGGAGCACGAATCCGTGGAAGAAACCCCAGAGCACGAAGTTCCACGCTGCGCCATGCCAGAGTCCACTGATGGTCATGGTCGCCAGCAGGATCGCGGCGAACTTCCAACGGGAGGGAACACGCGAGCCGCCGAGGGGTATGTACAAGTAATCGCGAATCCAGGTTGAGAAGGAGATGTGCCAGCGACGCCAGAAGTCCGACGGGGAAATTGCCGCATAGGGTTTCCGGAAATTCTCCATGAGGCTGAAGCCCAGCAGGCCGGCGCTTCCACGCGCGATGTCTGTGTAGCCGCTGAAATCATAGTAGATCTGAATGGAAAATGCGACAGTTCCGACGATGAGGAAAAGAAGCGTCGGCTGCTGGAGCATGAAGATGCGATCAACGATGACGGCGATATTGTCGGCGATGACGAGCTTCTTCATCACGCCGACAAGGATCAGTGGGAGCGCATCGAGAAGGATCTTGTTGTGCCACTTGCGGGGCCTCATGATCTGGGGAAGCAGGTGTGAAGCGCGCTCGATGGGGCCGGCGACGAGTTGGGGAAAGAAGGAGACAAAGAGCGCAAAATCGATGAAGTTACGCTGTGCCTTCACATGACCGCGATACACGTCGACGATATAACCGATGGACTGGAATGTGTAAAATGAGATGCCCGCGGGGAGCAGCACCCTGATGGTGAATGGGCTGAGTTGGAAGCCGAGCACATTGGCGGCGGCCTGCACGTTCTCGGCAAAGAATCCAAAGTACTTGAAGAATGCGAGAAAGCCGAGATTGTAGCAGAGGCTGAGGGTTACAAAGGTTCTGCGCCGGTACGGAAACTTTTCAAGGCAGATGCCGAGCCAGAAGTCAAACACCGTGGAAATGGCAATGAGGATGCACCAGCAAGGGTGAATCCACCCGTAGAACAGGTAGTTGATGATGACGAGAAAGAGGTTCTGAAACCGAAGGTTCGGGATCAGCCAATAGCAAAGAAGAACTGCGGGGAGAAAGACGAGGTAGGTGAGGCTTACAAAGCTCATCCCGCAATCATTCAGTGTCTCGTGGCTTCGTGTCTGTCGCCATCAATGGAGGGGGGATCAGCGCACGAATGCGACGCTTGACTTCCTGAAACTCCCTTGAATCAGAAACGAGCGGCTTGGAGAAGTCATACTTGGCGATCTGCTTGTTGATGTTGTCGATGCGTTCCTGTGTGGCGGGGTGGGTGGAAAGGGCACGGGCAAAGAGACTGCTACCACTTCGCTCACCGGCGCGAAGCTTCTCGAAGAATATGACTGCGAAGCGCGGATCGTACCCAGCCTTGTACATGGCGTCGACGCCGTAGAAGTCCGCTTCGCGTTCATCCTGGCGACCAAAGCTGCGCATGGCGACAAGACCCGTGGGACCCGCGATGACCTGTGCAGCCGCGGCGCTGCGGGGATCAATGTTTGCAATCTGGTTTACGATGTCCAGCCCCAGCGCCCGTTGCATGGACCGCATGCCGTGACGCTGGGTGACGTGGTTGATTTCATGGCCAACAACGGCGGCGACTTCCGCTTCGGTGTCGGCAACATTGATAAGGCCTGCATTCACGTAGCAAAACCCGCCGGGAATTGCAAAGGCGTTCACCTCCTGCGAGGTTGTCACGTTGAATGTGAAAGTTTGGGGGCATTCGGGCGAGGCCGCGACGAGCTTCGCGCCAAGATTGCGGACCCAGTTCTGCACATACTCGTCATTGACGAACTGGTACTCCTTGGCGAGTTGCTGTGAATATTCCGTGCCGATGTTGGACTCGTCCTTCGCGGAGAAGGCAAGATTGGCCGTCCCCATCTCAACACTGCGGAATGTTGCGCAGCCCGTTGAGGCGACAACGAATGCAGCGATGATGAGAAAAAGGCTGAGCAAGCGGGCAATGTTCATGTGGGGGAACTCCATGAAAGCAGTCAGGCAATTGCGTCGACGGCGGATTCTGTTCCGGGGGGATTCAGACTGGGGCGACTTGGCATCCTCGCGGATGATGCAGCAGGCGTGAACGGGGTTTGCCTCAGGAATCACTTCATACGCCGCCCTTGGTTACATCGAAAGTCTTGTGCGTTGCCGGGAGCATGGGCAAGTTGCACCTGCCGTCAAACAAGCAAATTCAGGCTATGTTTCTGAGAGTTGTCTGGTAAGCTCGTCAACCTCTCCCTGCAACTTCATCCAATTTGCTTCGACGCGCTCCTTCTCGGCGCGCACCTCTTTCAACCGGGCGCCTACCGTTGCAAGCTCGGAATAATTGCCGTCCTTGGGCGGTGAAGCGAGGGCGTTTTCCAGCTCAGAGACGCGGGCTTCGAGCTGATAGATAAGTTCCTCGTGCTCCTCGACTTCCTTCTCCGCCTTCTTCAGGCGGTTGCGCGACTTCTTTTCCTCATCCTGGCGGGTACGACGCTCTGCATCCGACTCGCGTCTTGGAACGCCGTTGATTTGTGCCGTGAGTGTTTCGACGTCGACGATGGGGGCCTTGGGTGCGGACGGCTTGTCGCCGTTTTCCGCAGCCAACTTCGCATCGCGAACGCCTTTCATGTAGAGGTATTCGGTGTAGTTGCCGGAGTAGCTGGTGGCCTGTCCGTCGCTGATTTCAATGACGCGTGTGATGACGTTGTCGAGGAAGTAGCGGTCGTGGGAAACGAGGATCACCGCACCATCGTATTGCCGCAGGGCATTTTCGAGCGTGAGTCGTGATCCGATGTCGAGATGGTTGGTTGGTTCGTCAAGCATGAGCAGGTTCGCCTTGCCACAGAGCATCTTCGCAAGGCGCAGGCGGGTGCGCTCGCCGCCGCTGAGCATCTTGATTTTCTTTTCCGAATCATCGCCGGTGAAAAGGAATGCACCGAGAATTGCGCGCGCCTTGTTCGAAATTTCCAGCGGTGCGGCGGAAAGAAACTCGCCAAGGACTGTGTTGTCCGGGTGAAGGTCTTCCTTGTCGTACTGCGCGAAATAGGAAAGCTCCACATTGCCGCCGAGTTTGATGTTCCCGTCAGCTTCCTTGTCGCGTCCGGCCAGGATGCGCATCAATGTCGTCTTGCCGGCGCCGTTGTGCCCGACAAGCGCGACTTTCTCCCCGCGATAAATGGCGACCTCGATGTGGTCGAGGATTGTCTTGGGTCCGTACGCCTTGCTGAGATCCTCCGCGATGAGGACCTCCTTCGCGCTGCGGGGAGCAGGTGGAAAGCTAAAGGAGATCGTTCCCGCGTCGGCGACGGGCGCAGTGTACTTTTCCATCTTCTCCAGCATCTTGATGCGGGACTGAACCATCGCCGCCTTGGCCGCCTGATAGCGAAACCGGGCGATGAACTCCTGGATGTGGGCGATTTCCTTCTGCTGGTTGTCGAAAAGTTTTTGCTGCATTTCGCGGCGCTCGGCGCGCTTCTGGAGCGACTCGGAATAGTTTCCACGGTAGATAATGACGTTCGAGCGGTCCACCTCCACGACCTTCTTCACCAGTGCATCCATGAAGGCGCGCTCGTGGCTGACCATGAGCACCGAACCCTCGTGTCCCTTGATCCAATCGGCGAGCCATTCGATCGACTCAATGTCGAGGTGATTGGTCGGTTCGTCGAGCAGGAGAATATCGGGGTTTTGCAGCAGCAGCTTCGCGAGACAAATGCGCATCTGCCATCCGCCGGAGAACTCGTTGCAGGGCCGGCCCAGGTCTTTTGGCTTGAAGCCCAAGCCATCGAGCACCTTGCCGACGGTGGCATCCATTGAATACAAATCGCGGCGCTGCGTTTCGTGGAGGAGATGCTCGTAGCGGTCGGCGATGGCGTCAAATTCCGCAGTGCCATGGGGGACATGGCTCATCTTGTCTTCAAGTTCGCGCATTTCGATCTCGTGATCGAGGACGTCCTGGAAGACGGTCTTGCACTCCTCAAGCACAGATCGATCGGAATCAAGTTCCATGTCCTGCGGCAGGTAGCCAATCTCTGTGTTGCGCGGGAAGGACACCTCGCCCTTTTCCGGCTTGATGAGGCCGGCAACGATTTTCAGCAGCGTGGATTTGCCCGTGCCGTTGGGACCGATGATGGCCGCACGTTCGCCGTCCTCCACCTTGAAGCTGGCATCGTGAAGGATTTCACGCTCACCATAGGAGAGCGAAACATTTTGAACGTCGAACATCGCGATATCTTTGCAGGTGGAAAGTGCCCGCCACAGGGGCGCGTAGAAGGTGGGAGAAGGGGGGTGCCCCACGCCACAGAAATCAGGGTCTGGCGTCAGTGGCAAGAGGCAGGGGTGATAAAAAGAATGCGCCCGGAAGCCTGACGGTTTCCGGGCGCGCGACTGTTGGAGGCAACAGACGCAGAAGTAAGTCTTACAGCGAGGGATTGCGGCCTTTGCCGAAGCGGGCAAGGTCGCCACTGCTGACGGTGCCATTCGTTGGATCATAAACGGCACTAATGCCACCGACACCTGTGCTGCCGGTGCCATGTTGACCGCGGTAGCGAATCAGGTCCGCCCAGCCGTCCACACGTCGCTCATAGTCGTTGTCCGGGCCACGGCTGCGAAGGTGCCACCCGGCGACCTGACGAAGAACGGCGCTGGTTGCGTCAAACTGCGCAGGGCTGCCATCCTGTGCGGCATCATACACCCGGCCACCAAAATAATCGCCGGAGTAATTGTAATAGCGGGTATCGTTGACAACGCTTGTGTTGTTCTTGCCGAAGCCAACAAAAAAAGGGTCCTTGAAGACGGCGACGGTGGAGGAGAGGTAAGCGAGGGGAGTTGAAAGCTGAAAGGCGATGGGTGGCTGTCCTTCGCGTCCATAAACGCGGGTTGGATCGGAGGGATAGGGATCACCTGGATTGGTCTTTGAGGCTTGATCGGGATAATGGTTGTTATCCACATGATAGGCTTCCATCGCAACGGCGATAGCCCGATGGTCTGCCTTGACGCGGGTAACCTTCGCGCGGGTCTGCGCTTCGAGGAAGTTGGGGACGGCGATAGCCGCGAGTATCGCGATGATGGCGACTACGATAAGAAGTTCGATCAACGTGAAGCCGGTTTTTTTGAGCTGTGATTTCATAGGGACGTGTCCTTGGCATGAATCGAGGTTCGGGCGTTCGCCCTGCTGGCGGTCCGAAATGCGGTTGGTCGTCGGTCAACACTCAAACAGGATTAATTTTTTGAAGGTCACAAAAGACGACTCGGTTTGTCGCTATTAAATGCGCGGGTATTCATCGCGGAGACGGTTCGAGCGCCAAACGATAACAACGACAGAATAGGTAGTCTTAAGGCTGCGGCGTGCTACTTTTCCAGACCCCAGCGGCGGCGTATCGCTCTTTCAATGGTGCCAAACAACAGCAAATCCACGGTAACACCAATGGCCAGAATCGTAAAGACGGCAACGAACATCAGAGGCATATCGTTGTATTGACGTCCTGAATCCAGCAACTGCCCTACGCCGAGGGAGTCGGAGCGGACGAGTTCCGCCGCCATCAGGGAGCGCCAGGCAAAGGTCCAGCCCACTTTCAGCCCACCGACGAGTTCCGGAAGGGCGGCAAAAAAAAGAATATCCTTTGCGAGGGTCAGGTTTCGGGCACCCAGCGTTTTACCGACCTTGATGTAGATGGGTGAAATATTGCGGATGGCGCCTTCCGTGGAAATGGCCATGGAGAACATGGCGCCCAGTATGACAACGGCCAGTATGGCCTTGTCATCGATCCCAAACCAGATCAGCGCAAAGGGGAGCCAGCAGATACTGGGGATTGATTGGAGGCTCATGATGAGTGTGCCGAGGGTCTGCTTGAGGAGCCAACTCCTTGCGAGGAGGACACCCAGAGTGAGTCCGCCAAGAACGGAAATTCCGTAGCCGACGCCCATGCGGCCCATGCTCTTGAAAATGGAGATGGTCAGTGATGGTTGCGGGGGTTGGAAAGGGACGTCTGCATTGAAGGTCTTTCGCAGCAGATAGAGATCGTATTGGATCTTTTCGAGGAATACTGCTCCAACCTTGTCTGGTCCGGGAAAGAGGTAGGAGGGCACGATCTTCATCATTGCCACGAGTTGCCAGAGAATGATCAGCACGGCGATGAAGCTGATGCGCACCACGACAGCGCGCCAGTCCCACTTGCGTTTCTGGCCTTCAGGCGCGAGGCGAACCATCTTGGTGGGGTGGTCGGTGCTCACTGCGTTGCTGCTCTTTCCTTGAGGACTTCGTCCAGCAGTCTGCGGTTGATCAGCTTGTCGAGGTCGATCTTGTCAGCCCTGAGGAGGCCCTGCGATTTCCCCTTCTGGAAAAAGGCTTCGAACGATGCAGGGCTGGGGTCGACGTTGAAAGCAACATGGTCGAGCGACGATGCGATGACGGTGGGAGGAAGTTCCTTGCCGGTGATTCGTTTTGTTTCTGCATTGATGATGAGTGCAAATTTCTGGCGATCCGCCGTGAGCTCCCTCGTCAGCGCGACGTGCGCCTTCAGGAAGTTCTTCACAACGTCAGGGTGCTCCTCCAGAAATTTGCGGCGCACGATGACGTTGGTGAGCAAGAACTTCTTCTCCGGCCAGAGCTCCTTTTCCTCGACGATGACATTGACAAGTCCGCGATCGAGGAGGCGGGATGCCCATGGCTCCGGAATCCACGCGGCATCGATCTGATCCTTGTCGAAGAGGATTTCGATGTCGGGGTTGGCGACGGGAATGACGTTGGTCTCGCCCTTGCCATTGCCGAGTTTGCCACCGAGTTCGGATGTCACATAGGCTTTCGCGGAGATGTCCTGCGTGTTGCCAAGCTGCGGAGTCGCGATGGTTGCGCCCTTGAGTTGTTCGATCTTTGTGATGCCGCGTTTCCTGCTCCCAACGATGAGTGTTCCGTTCTCCACGGCGCCGGCAATCACGCGAACCTCCTCACCATCGGATTTGATGAATCCGTTGAGGGTGGGGGAGGGGCCGATGTAGGCGATGTCCAATTGGCCGCCGAAAACAGCCTCGATAACGGACGGGCCTGCGTTGAATGTGGCGGGCTTGAGCGTAACGTCAGGCCCGAGTGCCTTCGCGAAAGTTCCATCGGCAACACCAACAACCGCCTGTGCATGGGTGACGTTGGGGAAGTAGCCAAGATTGACCGTCAGCTTGCCTGACACCGCTGCATTTCCTGCGTCACTGCATGCGACAATCCACAACATGGTGGAGATCATGATGACCATCAGGCCGAGGAAGCTGCTCCTGAGTTGATACACACGCACGGATTAGATTCCTTCTCCTGGGGCAATGACATCGCGGGGTGGACGCTTGGGCGAAGTGAGGGGATTCCAATCCTCATCCAGTTCCTGCATGGCGACGCGGTCGACCTCCTCCTTGATCTCCTGATGAAGTTCGGCAGTGAAGCGGCTTAGTTCCGTGGATGATTTCGCGCGTGGATGCGGAAAGGGAACATCGACGATGCGTTTGATCCCACCCGGTTGACCTGTCATCGTGAGAATGCGATCTGACAGGTAGGCGGCCTCGCGAATATTGTGAGTGACGAACACGACAGTTGTCTTCGTCTCGGCCCAGATGCGCTGAAGCTCATCATGGAGGAGGTCGCGGGTTTGCGCGTCTAGGGCGCTAAAGGGCTCGTCCATAAGAAGGACGGACGGTTCCAGCGCAAGCGCGCGGGCGATGGCCACGCGTTGCCGCATCCCGCCGGAAAGCTGATGGGGCATCGAACCGGCGAAGCGCGTCAGATGAACCATGCGAAGGTACTTCATCGCACGATCACGACGTTCCATGCTGGGGACTCCCTTGAGCTTAAGCCCGTATTCGACATTCCTAAGCACTGTCATCCATGGCATGAGTCCATGCTCCTGAAAGACGACGGTGCGGTCGGCACCGGGATGATCGACGGGCCGACCATCAACGACAACGCGCCCTTCATCGGCAGTTTCCAGTCCCGCCAGCAGATTCAGGAGGGTGGATTTTCCGCATCCTGAAGGGCCGATGATGGAAAAGAACTCCCCCGACTTCACCGTGAAGGTGGTTGGGCGCAGCGCAACGAAGTGCTCCTCGCGATCATTGCGCTTTCGGGTGAAGGACTTTGAGACGTTTTCGAACTGGATTTCCATTGGAAGTGGCTGAGGGGTCAGCAGCTAAGGTCTGGGAAACAAAACCACACCTTTTCAATCGTCCTTGGGCATGCGTGGAATGATGTGTTGTGAAAAAGCACCCTGCTGGCGGGGGAATGGCGTTTCAACCAGCCCAAGATCGCAAGGGTAAAGTTGATAAAAATAGTCGTCTATATGCCAAGCCCACCACTCATGCCATCGAGGTATTGTTCGCGAATCTTTGGGGTTCCTTGAGATACGGCTGCCAGGCTGGATTCATCCATGAGTTTGTCGGTCATGGCACGAATCTCATGCAACATCCGGTTGAACCGACGGGCTCCTTCATGGGTGATACTGTCCAAGTCGATGGGATGCTGGGATTCCAGCGCGAGCCGTTCCGCCTCGAAATGGCGGATAACCTCGCCCATGGTAATTGTTTCCGGGTCACGGCTAAGGAGATACCCCCCCTTTTTGCCGGGAATGCTGGACACCCAGCCCTGTGCCTTCATCTCCAAGACAATGTGCTCCAGAAAAGGCTTTGGGACATTGTTTCGCTCCGCGAGGACGCGGATGGGGATTGGGCCATGTCCATATTCATCAACAAGGGTGAACAGCGTGCGAACGGCGTAGTCTGTCTTTTTGGAGATCCGCATGGCGGGGCTATGGGGAACGGAGGTCGGGAGTTGGTCAAGGCATACTGGTTGGGAAATTTATGCGTGGAATTTTTACGGTCTTCCGATGGCGGAGGAAAAGTTTGTGAAATTTTTCTCAAACTTTTCCCTTGAGCCGAGGGGGTGAGGCTCGTACCAACTCAGCGCGCTACGGCAGCAGCTCTTTTCAGACTCGTTTTTACAGGGTTTTTTGTGAAGGAAGAGAGCAAATGGCGCAAGAGTGGCAGGTCGTTCCGGGCAGAAGGAATTGCATTTGCCATTCCCACAATCATGGTCGCGTTTCCCGTGGGAGGCGCGTTCCTCGGCAACTGGGCGGGCAATCGTTTCGGGCACCCTTGGATGTTGTATGCGGGACTGGTGCTCGGCCTTGTTGCGGGTGTGCGTGAAACGGTACGGTTGGTGAAGGAACTGAAGGCGATTCAGTCGGAATCTGACAAGAAGAAATAGCGGCGAGCGATCAGTTGGAAACGGGTGACCTCAAGAAAATTTTCGCAGCGTGTGCCGCTCTCTCGATTGTTGTGTTTTTTATCTCGCTTCCGATCAGCGCCCATTGGGCGATGAACTACGGGGTCTATGCGACTCTGGCACTGGCGAACTGGTTTGCGTTGTCGCAACTGTTGATCGGCATCACGTCCAAAAATTTCGTCGCTGCGGCGACGGGTCTCGCAATCAAGCCGCTGCTGCTGGTGTTTTTGTTGATCGCCGCGAAGTACATGGGCGTGGAGATCACTTCCTTCCTGGCGGCTTTGAACACGTTCTTTCTGGCACTTTTTGGTTACATGGGATTCAAACTCGTGCGCGGCAGGGTGGTAATACCAGCGCGCATGGAACTTGAAGGCTAAGGCACGAATGGAACCGGTACATACCCCGCAGACTGATCAGCACTCGGCAGCATCGCCCACGACGCCTGCGGAGCTTTCCCACGCGGAAGCGTTGCAGGGTGACGCCGCGGCCCATCAGGGGAGTGAAGCGCACGGCGGGCATGGCCTCGTTCTCGGTCGGCACATTTCCCATCCGCCGGAGCCTCCGCACCTGATCCAGATATGGTATGACATGGAGCAGGAAGGCCTGATTGAGCAGTACATGCATGATCATCCGGGTGGTGCTAAGCCTGAGGTGATTGAGCAGTGGCTGGCAGTGGGCGAACACGGGGAACTCAAGGCGAAGGATGGCGAGCGGCCAACAGCGGCGCAGGCGCTGCATTACGGTCGACTGGACAAGCCCTTGCCCATCGTCGATTACCTTCCGTGGGAAAATCACGTTTATCTTGGTCTGGCGATGGTGCTCCTGATAGCCATCGTTCTTGCCGCAACGGGCAGCTTCCGCCGGGACCGTCGAATGGCCATGCGCAAACCCTCGCGCGGCCAGCTTTTCATCGAGTCGTTGGTTGGCGGCATTGATGACTTCGCAAAAGGGGTTCTTGGCGAGGAAAATGGCCGGAAGTATCTTCCATTCCTTGGCACGCTTTTTTGCGTCATTCTCGTCTCCAATCTCATGGGACTTATTCCGGGATTGAAGCCGCCGACGGCATCGCTGGTGATCACGGGAAGCCTTGCGCTGTGCACGTTCATCGTCGTGCAGGCAACCGCATGGGCGCGACTTGGGCCGGTCAGCTATCTCTATCACTTGATGGGTCAACCGAAAGACTTGATCGGGTGGTGCCTGGCGCCGCTGTTTCTGGTTCTGGAAGTTATTTCAGACTTCCTGGCAAAGCCGTTGTCGTTGGCGTTGCGCTTGTTTGGCAACATGCTTGGAAAGGATATCCTGTTCGGCGCTTTCATCGGAATGGGCATCTCGTTTGTTTCGGCGGTCTCGCACCTGCTGAACGCGCCTGACTTCGGGGCATACATTGGCGTTCCACTGACAATTCCGTTCTACGCACTTGGTCTCCTTCTTTCCGCGGTTCAGGCGCTGGTTTTCGCGCTTCTTTCCACGATCTATATCATGCTCGTGCTTCCCCATGATCACGAGCATGGGCACGACGATCACCACGGGCACGCCCATGGTGACGATCACCACGGACACGTGGCACCGATTCACGAACCGGTGCCGCACTGACGCAGGGAATTTTCCGCCAACCGTCGCGCGAGCGATGGGGCGGTGTTTCAAAATAAGGCTGCGGAAGCAGCCGGCATACTCACAGGAGAAGTCTCCATGTTTTCAACCGTTCAGGCCGCCATCGGTTTTGCCTATCCCATCGGCCTTGGGCTTGCAGCGCTGGGCGCCGCTATCGGCATCGGTAATGCCGTTCGCGGCGCGATGGAAGCAATGGGCCGTCAGCCCGATGCGATTCCGAAGATTCAGGTCGCCATGATCATCGGCGCAGCGTTCATCGAAGCTCTGGCGATCTACGCGCTGATCTCGATCTTCCTGACGGGCGGCATCACCAAGTAATTCATGCGCTTCGCGCATGCGAGGCACATTGCCACATCCCGTCCAGAAGGAAGGTAAGTGATCATGCTACCCACATTGCTGATGGGTGCTGCATCTGCGGGTCCCGAATTGTTCGCCCAAATGGCGACGGTGATCGTTGCTTTTGCCATCGTCGTTGCAATCTTGTACAAGCTGGCGTGGGGTCCGATCCTGCGCGTGATCGACGAACGACGCGAGACAATCGCGAAGGAGTTCGACACGATTGAGAAGAAGCAGGCGGCGCTCGACTCGCGGATTCGCGACTACGAGGAACGCCTTCGCCAGATTGACAATGAGGCACGCGAGCGCCTGAACCGGGCAATCGAGGAAGGCCGCAAGGCCTCCGCCGACCTGCTGGAACAGGCACGCAAGCAGAGCGACGACATTCGCAAGAAGGCGGAGTCGGATATTCGGATGGAAATCGAAAAGGCACGCGTGGAACTGCGTGACCGGATCGCGGACATGACGCTTCAGGCAACGGAGAAACTGCTACACAAGAAGTTGGACCAGCAGGCTCACCGTGACCTGATCGGCAACTTCATCGCTCAAGTGGAGCAGAAGCAGCTGTCATGAAAGCTGATCTTGGAGTCGTGGCATCCTACACGGAAGCGCTTTTCGAGGCGGCGAAGAAGAAGGGCGTTCTGGACACCTTGGCGGAAAATGTCCGCCAGATCCAGAAGTCGCTGACACCGGAGTCGCAGGGCCGCATCAAGGCAGTGTTCGAATCACCGAACATTGCGCGCGAAAAGAAGGAAGCGGTCTTCGTGAAGCTGTACGGCGGTCGTGTGGATGCGTTGTTCCTGAACTTCGTCCGAATGCTGATCAAGCGCGGGCGCCTGGAAGTGTACGAACCGGCGCTCGAATTGTTCCTGCAGAAATACGATGAACACCGCGGCTTCCTGCGCGCGGAAGTTGTGACGGCGGTGGAGCCTTCCGCCGAGGAGAAGCAGCGCATGACGAGCGCGCTGAACCGCTCACTCGGCAAGACCCTGCTGATTGATTTCAAGGTGGATTCATCGGTGATCGGCGGGGTTCGCTTCAAGAGTGGCGACATCCTGATCGACACGACGATTGCGCGGGGACTCGCGGCGCTGCGCACGAAGTTGAAGGGCGCGAGTGTACTGTAGTTGAAACCCGACCGCGCAAGCGGCGGGCAGGTTGAATGAGAAGAAGAGGCATTTATGATTTCGATTCGCCCCGATGAAGTTTCCTCGATCCTCCAGTCAGAGTTGGAGGATTTTGAGTCAAAACTTGAGGTCGAGAACGTTGGCACGATCCTGCGCGTCGGCGACTCCATCGCCACGATCTACGGATTGAAGAACGCCCAGATGGGTGAGCTTCTTGAGTTCGGAGACGGCACGACGGGCATGGTACTGAACCTGGAAGAGAACAGCGTCGGTGTTGCGTTGTTCGGTTCCGACCGCAACTTGAAGGAAGGCGACACAGTTCGCCGCACCGGCCGCATCGCTGACGTTCCCGTTGGCGAGGAAGTGATTGGCCGCGTGCTGGACGCCATCGGCAATCCGATCGACGGGAAGGGACCCCTGACGACAAAGGAACGGCGTCGCGTGGAATCTCCCGCCCCGAACGTCCTCGCGCGCAAGTCGGTCCACGAGCCGTTGATGACCGGCCTGAAGGCCGTTGACTCCATGATTCCGATTGGGCGCGGCCAGCGCGAACTGATCATCGGTGACCGCCAGACGGGCAAGTCCGCCGTCGCGATCGACGCGATCATCAACCAAAAGGGTAAGGGTGTTTATTGCTTCTATGTGGCCATTGGCCAGAAGCAGTCCTCCGTGGCTGGTGTCGTGCAGGTGCTGGAAAAGTATGGCGCGATGGAATACACGACGGTTATTTCCGCATCCGCGGATTCCCCGGCGTCCATGCAATACATCGCCCCCTACGCCGGTGTTTCGATGGCAGAATATTTCACATACACGGGCCGCCATGCGCTGGTTGTGTATGATGACTTGTCGAAGCAGGCGGCAGCCTATCGCACTCTGGCGCTGCTGCTGCGTCGTCCGCCAGGCCGCGAAGCCTACCCCGGCGACGTGTTCTACCTTCATAGTCGTCTTCTCGAACGCGCCGCGAAGCTTAGTGATGCGAATGGTGCCGGTTCGTTGACGGCGCTGCCGATCATTGAAACCCAGGCCGGCGACGTCTCCGCCTATATCCCGACGAACGTGATCTCAATCACCGACGGCCAGATTTATCTGGAATCCGACCTGTTCTTCAAGGGCATCCGGCCTGCGATCAACGTCGGTCTGTCGGTGTCCCGCGTCGGTGGCAATGCACAGACGAAGGCGATGAAGAAGGTCGCCGGCAAGCTTCGTCTGGAACTCGCGCAGTATCGCGCACTTGAGGCGTTCGCGAAGTTCGGTTCCGACCTGGACAAGTCCACCCAGCAGCAACTCACGCGCGGCGCGCGCACGGTGGAGGTCCTGAAGCAGGATCAGTATGTTCCTGTGGAACTGGCCGATCAGGTTATCATCATCTATCTGGCCACGAATGGTTTCCTGGACGAGCTACCGACTTCCTCACTGAAGCAGTTCGAGGTTGAGTTGAAGGAATTCCTGGCACGCGAGTATCCGAACGTTCCGCTGTCGATCAACAACGAGAAGGCGCTGAGCGACGCAACGGAATCGGAACTCAAGAAGGCCGGCAAGCAGTTCGTGGATCAGTACAAGGCGAAGCTGTAAGAATCGCTGATTGGTGATATCGAATGCCTGAGAACTTAAAAGCGCTGCGTGGTCGAATCAAGTCGATCAACTCGACGAAGAAGATCACGCGTGCGATGGAAATGGTTTCCGCGGCGAAGCTGCGCAAGACGGAAGGCATCATGAAGGCCGCTCGGCCGTTCATGGAGCGCATCCAGTCCCTTCTGGGGCGTCTGGCGCAGAGCACTTTCGCGCAGGAGAACGCACTGTTTCAAAAGTCCGAGACAGGCATTCCACTGCTGGTGATTTTCACCTCTGATCGCGGTCTTGCAGGTGCCTTCAACACGAACATCCTAAAGGCGGCTGTGAAGGAGTTGAAGGCGAATCCAGCGATGAAGGCATTTGTCATCGGTCGCAAAGGCCGTGACTTCCTTCGTCGGTTCCACAAGGATCGCATCTACAAGGAACTGACGGACCTGAACGGCTCTCTTGAAGGAAACGTCACGGATGCCATCGGTGATGAACTGCTGAACGGGTTCCTTGATGGCCGTTTCAGCCGCGTTGAACTTCTTTATCCGCATTTCATTTCAACGGCGACGAACCGGCCAAAAGTGGAGCGCTACCTGCCACTGGAAGCCGAAAAATTTGGCGTCGATCCGAACGAGGCCGGCCGGCAGATCGATTACCTTCTGGAGCCGTCGCCCGAGCGCGTGTTCGACGCGTTGATGCCGCGCTTCCTGAAGAGCAAGATTTACCTGACGCTGGCGGAAACGTACACGTCGGAACATTCGTCGCGCATGCTGGCGATGAACAATGCAACGAAGAACAGCAGTGAACTGGCAGGCAAGTTGACGCTGCGCTTGAACAAGGCGCGCCAGTCCGCGATTACGACGGAAATCATCGAAATCGTGAGCGGCGCGGAAGCGCAAAAGGGCTGATCGCCCCAGAAAGACCAAAGGCTGACCAACAAGGAAGGATTTGCAGAGAAAATGAGCACAGCAACCGGCACCATCCGCCAGATCATCGGACCGACCGTCGACGTCCAGTTCGACAACGACGCACTTCCGAATATCTACAATGCGCTGAAGATCAACGACGCACAGCGCAACATCAACATCACGCTGGAAGTTGCCTCGCACATTGGCAACGACGTGGTGCGTTGCGTTGCGATGCAGTCCACAGACGGCCTTGTGCGTGGCATGCCCGTGCAGGACACCGGCGCGCCGATCACGGTGCCCGTGGGTGACCAGGTTCTGGGCCACATCTTCAATCTTCTCGGCGAGCCGTTGGATGATCGCAGCGGTCTCAGCGCCAATGCTCCGCGCCTTCCAATTCATCGTGCGTCTCCTGAGTTCAAGGACACGCTTCCGGCGACGCAGGTCCTGGAAACCGGCATCAAGGTCATCGACCTTCTTTGCCCCTACGCGAAGGGCGGAAAGATCGGCCTCTTCGGTGGTGCGGGCGTCGGCAAGACCGTCATCATCATGGAACTGATCAACAATATCGCGAAGGGACACGGTGGTTATTCCGTGTTCGCCGGCGTGGGTGAGCGTACCCGCGAGGGCAATGACCTGTGGCATGAAATGAACGATTCCGGCGTTATCGTCGATCCCGCCGATCCGAAGACCGCAGGCAAGACGAGCAAGGCGGCGCTTGTGTTCGGCCAGATGAATGAGCCGCCGGGTGCGCGTCTTCGCGTTGCTCTTTCCGCCCTTACGATGACTGAATATTTCCGCGACGAAATGGGGCAGGACGTGCTCCTCTTCGTCGACAACATTTTCCGCTTCACGCAGGCTGGTTCGGAAGTGTCCGCGCTCCTGGGCCGCATGCCCAGCGCCGTGGGATATCAGCCCACGTTGCAGACGGAGATGGGCAACCTTCAGGAGCGCATCACCTCCACGCGCAAGGGGTCGATCACGTCCGTGCAGGCCGTTTACGTGCCTGCCGACGACTTGACCGACCCGGCGCCCGCGAACACCTTCGCGCACTTGGACGCGACGACGGTGCTTTCCCGTGCGATTTCTGAAATGGGTATTTACCCGGCGGTGGACCCGCTCGACTCCACGTCACGCATCAAGGACCCGAAAGTCATTGGCGAACGGCACTTCCGCGTCGCCTCGCAGGTGCAGCTGACGCTTCAGAAGTACAAGGACCTTCAGGACATCATTGCGATCCTCGGCATGGACGAATTGTCCGAGGACGACAAGCTGGTGGTGAACCGCGCACGCAAGATTCAGCGCTTCCTGAGCCAGCCCTTCTTCGTGGCGGCGAACTTCACGGGTCGCGACGGGGAGTATGTCAAGCTTGAGGATACGATCACCAGCTTCGAGCGCCTTGTGAACGGCGAGTTTGATGACAATGCGATGTATCCTGAAGCAGCGTTCTACATGAAGGGCGGGATTGACCAGGCGCTCGACCACGCCAAGAAACTGCGCGAGGCCTAAGCAATGGCAGAAGCGGAATACCGGCTGCAGATCGTCACCCAGCAGAAAACGGTCTTCAATCAGATGGTCACGTCAACGACGCTGCCCGGCGAAGATGGTTTCTTCGGCGTGTGGGCGCATCACGCGCCGATCATCGCGGTGCTGAAGGCTGGCGCGGTGGACATCCGCCGCGGCTCGCAAACGCAGCGCGTGCAAATTACGGGCGGCTTCTTCGAGATGGAATCCAACAGGGCGACGCTTCTGGCAGACAGCCTTACGGGGATTGTGGAACAAAGCGAGGAGTGAGGCTTCGCCCTCTTCTTGCGGTTGGATTTTCGCTGCCGCCTGATTCCTTCAGGCGGCAGTCCTGTTTTGTGTGGTGCTTGTCACCACCCGCTGCGGAAGAATTGGGAAAGACCGAGACTCATCAGCGCAAGGAATCGCCTGCGGACACATGGTCATAACACGCGAGATGATCCTTCCCGTGACGATTGCCGCAGGCATCGGTTGCGTCGTGTGTGCAATTGTGAACATGCGCGCTGCGGCGACCGATGCGCCCGAAGAGGGGCCGCGATGGTTGTCGCGCCTCTCGCGGCACTTCCCCCACGCGATCTGGGCGCTGGCGGTGCTGAAGATCGGGCTGATGCTGACGGCGTCAATGAGCGGCTATGTGACGCAATGGCAGGATGACGCCTGCCGCTTCATGATGACGACGGACTTCATGAGCGACTTCAAGCTGGGGCCGCAGGATCACATCTGGCCGGGCGGTCCGTTCATGCTCGGCGCACTTGCGATGAAGCTTGCGAATGATCCGGTGACAGCAATTCGTTGGCTGGCGATTACTTTCAGCGCAATGAGCGTGCTGGCGATGGGGTGGCTGGTGCGGCGCATCACGGGAAGCGCATTTGGCGCGGTGCTGGCAGTCGCAGTGATCGCGGTGCTTCCGATGCACACATGGCTTGCTGGCGGTGCGATGACGGAAGTGCCGATGGCGTGCTTCCTACTTCTGTCGCTGGCCTGCTTTTTTCGCGCGAGGCGATTTGAATTCCAGTCTGGGGAGCCGAACGATTTTTTCGCGCGCCGCGTGCCGTGGTGGAATGCGGCTGCGGGACTCTGTGCAACAGGCGCGGCGTCATACCGCTATGAAGGATGGATGTTCATACTGGCGCTGTTGGCAGTCGCGTGGTGCAGCGCCCTGTTGAAGGTGGGAAAGGGACGCGCGCACCTGGCTGGTGCGGTAGCCCTCACTGCAAGTTCGCTGCTTTTTCCCGTTCTTTGGATCATCGATTCGTGGCGCGTGCTGGGAAGCCCCACGGCATTCTTCAGGAGTCAGGTGGGGATGAACACCGTGGGGGTCTCGGATCCGCTGTGGGATCGGCTGATGCTATTCCCCATTGGAATGAACAACCAGATCAAGGCATTGTGGGGGCTGATTCTTTCCGGCATTGTGTGCGCGGCTATTCGCTGGCGTGGCCGCCGTGAGCAGGCCGCCTTCGCGGCGATCGTGCTGCTGTACTTCGCCATCCTTGTCGCGATGGTCGTCGTGAAGGGAATGGGAGTTTCACTCGAGCGCTACGTGATCAGCATCATTGTCGTCGCAATTCCCTTCATTGGCATCGCGGCGGGGGAGGCGATGACAACCTTCGAATTGGCCGGAAACCGCATTGCGAGGCTTGCCATCGGCGTCTATGCCGTGGCCGCATTTTCGATCCTCCTTTTCGTGCTCGCGAGCGTTAGCGAGATCAACCGCTATAAGTGGTGGGGGTTCCGTAACGAAACGTTCGTGGCTGGCTCGCTGCTTCAGCAGGAATTTCACGAGGCGCAACTGTTGCCGGGGATTGCGAAGGGAGGTCGCGTGGTCGTGCAGCAATTCGATCATGAGGAAGGTCTCGCCCATCACTGGCAAATTGCATTGATGGCTGGAAACTATCCCAGTCGTGTCCTCTTCACTGATCAGGAAATATTGGAAGAGAAAATTGCATTGGAGCCAGACCTCACGGTGATGCAGTTTCATGGCGATGATGGGAAGCAATTTCCCGACATGAAAAAGGTGATGGAGCTTGGCACCCTGAAGGTGTTTCACCGTTTTCCAGAAGGGAATTGAAGGTGGATTCTGTCCTCGCCCATTTGCGCGCGCGCTGGCAGGCGCTTGGAAAGTGGCAGGAGCCGGTAGTCTTCCTGGGTATTCTGGCGTGGTGGATCCTGAGCCAGTGGCACTACCGCTGGGTGCCTGCGTATCATGACAGCCTGTGGCAGTATTACCCCGCGACATGGATCGCGGAGCACAGGATGTGGCCATTTGTCGCGAGTTCCGATACGGGCCATCCTCCGTTGATCGCGTGGTGCGTGGGATTGCTGATTTTCATCGGCATCCCGCGATTGATTGCGTTTCATCTTTACTCCTGGATGATTGCGGCAATCCTGGCCTACGCGGTTTGGAAAACGGTGCGGCACTACGCAGGAGCAGTGGCGGGCTTCGCAGCGGTGGCTGTCGTGGTCTCGTTGCCGCTTGTGGTGGCGCAGGCATTGCAATTGACGTGCGACCTCTCAGTCGCAGCGTTCGGCATGATGATATGCGCGTATCTGGCGACGGGAAAGTACTGGCGGGCGGGCATTGCGGGTTCGCTCCTGGCGCTCTCGAAGTTGCCCGGCATTGTGAGTGTGTCGCCGGTTGCGGGTGTTCTTTTTCTTCTCCTGCTCCTTGGTAAACGAAAGTTCAACTCACCTTTCACGCGCGGGATGGCCATGGCGATCATCCTACCCTGCGCTGTGTTTGTCACTTTCACAATCATCAAATATCTTGCGGTTGGCTACTTCTTCGAGAATGGAGCTTTCATGGAAGGAAAGCAGATGACGCTTGTAACGTCGCTGTCCGCCTTTGGGAAGCGCTTCGCTTCAACCTTGTACACCCTGACATTCAGGACGGGATTCCTGCCGCTCTGCGCCGTCTTGCTGGCAAGCGTGGCGGCATACTTTGCGAGCACACATCCGCCTTTGCGTGCTGCCGAGCACGGGGGGGGGGACTGTCGGTGGGCGAATTGATGGCAGTGCTGCTGCTGCAAATCGTTGTGCAGATCACGACATGGTCTCTGCGCGACTATGTAACGCTTCAACGATACTTCACAATTTGCCTTCCGCCACTCATCGTGGCGAGTGCGATTTTCGGTGCCTTGGCCTTTGGAAAACGACATGCAAAATTTACGCTCCCTGCTGCCGCGTCTCTTGCGTTCTACTTCAGCTTGTTCTGGAAGCCTTCAAACTTCGAAGGGCTTCCTGCGGAAGTACGGAATGAATTGATCGCGCAACCGGCGCACCTGAATCGAAACTTTGAAACGAACCTCGGATTCGTGGAGATCATGAGGAATCTGCGGTCAGCGGCGCAGAAGGTTGATCGATGGGCCCGGCCGGATTCCGTAATCGCCGTTCCACCCTGGTTTGAGGGCTATATCGCCGGTTCGCAACATGGCCTGGTAGGGACAGAGCGCAAAATCGTCACATCATCCGCGCCAGAGTGGGCACATTACAGAGAGGCGGATTACCTGATTGCCTACGACGTGAATGGCGGAAAATTTCCAGATAACGGCCCGGAAGGCACCGACGGCGACCTTGAACTGATTCAGTCAAAACGTGGCGTAACTGGCACGTTTGCTGTTTATGTCAATCGAAGTCGAAATCCGCGCAGGGCTGATCGCTGACGCTTGACGAGGCTGGACGGCAGGATAGACTTTCCTCCGTTGTAGTGCTGTTTCCGCCCTCAACCACTTCTTTCCATCCCCATACTGGCAGGACTTTTTGAAAACATGCAGGACGCCGAGATTGTGAAAAAAGACACAAGCTCCGGCGGTGCCGTCGTGGGTGTCATTGCCGCCTTGGATCGCATGATCCTGAAGGGCTGGCGCGTCTTCGTCTCGCTGAAGTTCGGGATTTTTCTGCTGGCAGCCATTGGCGTCGCCAGCATCTACGGGACAATGAGCTATGCGTCGAACGCCGCGTTGGGAGACAATGCGATCCCGATGGCACGCAGCATGTATTTTGAAAGCAAGTGGTTCGTCATGCTGCTTCTGGTTTTTGCACTGAACCTGATCCTGAGCACCTGGCATGTGACGGTGATGAGTTTCACCATTTGGTGGAAGCGGGATTTCCGTCGTGATTCGGATTACTACACGCATGGGAGTGGACCACGGGCCACCGTCTCGGTTCCGGGTGGCGCGACAGAAGTCGAATCGGTCCTGAGAAAAAAATTCACGCGCGTTCACCGGGATGGTACGGCATTCTTCGCACAGCGGGGAATCCTTTCGCGGCTTGGGCCGACCATCGTGCACATTGGCATCCTGACGGTAATTTTCTCCGTTGTCGCAAAGGCCTTCCTGATCTGGGAGGGAAAGATCATGACCGAGGGGCGCTTCCTTGCGGCGGAAGGCGAGATGTCCCCCATCGTTCATCAACCGTTGGCAATCGAACAGCAGATCACAGACGCAAATCGCATCGAAACGCCGATTGATGTCTGGGTGAAGGTGCTTGATTTCGATGAGATCAAGCATCCGAACAGCGAAGTCCCGGCGTACTTCAGTTCGCTGGTGGAGGTGCGCGACCCCCGCACGCAGGAAGTGACCGTTGCGCAGCTTGACATGAATCACAGCCTGAAAATTCCAACATCCAAGTTCGGGGTTCTGGAATTTCATCAGGCAGGCTACCAAAAGATTGAAGATGGCGCCATGCCTCCCCGCTACAATTTTGATGTCCGCGATGCGCAGACGGGTGAGCGAATTGGAATTGCTGATGGCTCGAAGGGCGACCGGGTGCGTGTTGGCGACACCAAGTACATGCTGGAGGTTGACGGCGAATCGGCAGGGGCTGGGTGGCGTCTGTACGACATGGCAGCACCTGAAAAGGTAATCGGGGAGGGAACGCTGACAGCGGGGGAGAAAACGAATTTCCAGGTCCGCCCTGCGGAATTTTTCAGCGACTTCCAGATCGATGAGAAGACCAACAAGCCCTACAACGCTTCGAATATGCTGACGAATGCGGCGTTGCGCGTCGAGATCCTGGAGGATGGAAAGCTGACGCAGTCCGAGGTGCTCTTCTTCGACAGGCAACTTTCGGAACTGACGAGCACGAATCATCCCGCGTTCAAGTTGGCGTTGGAGGACCTAAAGATTCCTCAGAACCAGGATTCCGCCTCTGTGGACTGGAACAAGCCGGGCGCGGCGATGTTCTCGGTGCGGGTATCGAACGTGAAGAACGCCTCGGAATCGGAGGTGATCGACCTGTTCATGGGCCAGTCGAGCCATGCCTTTGCCTTCAACAAGTTGGAAGCACCGGCACCGGCCGCGGGATCTGGGTATGCGGTGCGCCTGCTTGGTCCCACGGCTCGCTACACGACGGTGCTCAGCGTCGTGAACGAACCGACGGTGCGGTACACGGCGCTGGGCGTGTTCATAACGGTTTTCGGTGCGCTGCTGACGTTTGCGTTTCGCTATCGCGCGTTCTACGGACTTTGGGATGAGGGAGCACAGACGTTGCGGATGGCGTTGGTCCCGCGATGGGGCCAATCCCCGGTGAAGAAGGAGTTTGATGAGTTGGTGGCGTTGCTTTCCCACGGCGGAACGATCGCTGCGCCGGAGAATGCCAGCACGATCGACAAGGAGACCTTTGCCCAGGTGCCCGACACGGCAAACACCATTCCAACACCAGTCGATGCGGGGTGAGAACACCATGAGACGAAATCGTATTTTGCTGCTGGTGGGAATGGCCACGATGCTCCTGGTGCTGGTGGCGGGGACACCTGCGCAGAACTTCCTTTCCAGCAAGCCGGGTGATCGTTTGGCAACGGTGCCGCACAACTCAGACCTTGAGCGTGCCGTGAAGTCATCCTCGATCGACGAAGTTGCCGTGCAGTGTGAAGGCTGGAATGAAACAGTGGCCTCGTTTGCTCGCCTGAAGCTTCACGAATTGACGGGACGAACATCCGTGGGAAGCCAAAACCCGTCATTCACGATCCTGAGCATGATCTATCAGAATGAGGCTTGGTTCACGGCGAAGATTTTTCCACTCGAACATCCTGATTTGCTGAAAATCCTGAACGCAAATGACAAGTGGGTTTCGGCGAAGGACGTTCTGACAAGTCCGAAGCTGGATGATCTGATGAAGCAGCTTCGTGCGTATAACGAAAAGGATGGGGAACTGACCCGCACGACGAAGCTGCTGAACGCGGTGGAGCAGACGCGGCGGTTGGGAAGGGAAGACCGCATTGTCACATCCTTCGCGGCGGACAACATCACGCCGCAGGAAATCCTGAAGCTGATGGACTCCCCGGACGACTACCGCGCCACGCAGGAAAAGCGGAAGGCCCTGAAGAAGGAAACCGCGGAATTGAAGGGCTTTGCGAAGGCGGGAAATACGCTGCTGGCGCGCGTCAACACCTTGAGCCAACTGCCTTCGCAATTCCTGATCGTGCCGGACACGGAGTCGGTGGATGACGCGTGGGTGCGGCCGTTGACGATTGGCGCGGTTGGTGCCATGCCGCTGCTGGCAAGCGGGAAGAAATTCGAGGTGGCGTTGCAGGAGGCATTTGCGACGGGAAAGGCCCAATCCATCGGCTCCGCATCGGACGACTTCCTCAGGGAGGTGTCGCGCAGCCGCTTCTACCCGACGAAGCAGTTTCGCGTGGCGGAGAATTTGTATGTGAAGAACAACCCGTGGATGTACGCGGCCTGGACGTACCTGCTGTCAGCAATCACGTTTGGGTTGTTTGTTTTCTTCAGGAATCGAAAGTTCTATTTCTCGGCAATGGGACTGATGGCTGTTGGATTCGTATTCCACACGGCAGGCATCGCGCTGCGCTTGTACTTCCGCGGTGCGGCTCCCGTGTCGAACATGTTCGAATCGATCACGTTCTGTTCATGGGCGGTGATGTTGATCGCCTTCTTTGCAGAGGGCTTCAGTCGACGTGCACTCGCGGGATTGGGATCGACAATCATTGCGTTCCTTCTGCTGACGGCGGCTGGGCTGATGCCGTTGCACGACACACGACTGCATCCGCTTCGGGCAGTGCTTGATAGCTACTGGCTGAACATCCATGTGACGATGATGCTGCTGAGCTATGCATCATTCGCCATCGCGGCCTTTTTCTGTCTTCTTTACCTGATCAAGAACTTCCGTGGACGCGAGGCACTGTTTGGCGGCGAGCCGTTGATGACCATGATGCAGACGGAGGAATTCTCGTATCGCCTGGTGCAGTTGGGCTGGCCGATCCTGACGTTCGGCATCACACTGGGTGGTTTCTGGGCGGATCACGCGTGGGGTCGCTTCTGGGGCTGGGACCCAAAGGAAACGTGGGCCTTCATCACATGGTGCACCTACACGGTGTACCTGCACACGAGAATGGTGATGGGATGGCGTGGAACCCGAAGCGTGATTGCCTGTCTCGTGGGATTCGTGATGGTGTTGATTACCTGGTTGGGAGTCAGCTACCTTCCGTGGTTTGCGGGCGGCCTTCACACTTACGCCAGCCCGAATTAATGCCTTGTCAAAGAGAATGCTGAGTGCGGTGGCGTGATCGAGCGCCGCCCGCTCCTTCGGGAATATCTTCACCACACGCCATAACGGATGGCAGCAACTCAACAGCGCTAAAAAAAGGACATGCCGCCAGTTTCCCGACGGCATGTTGAAGGTGCAAAACGAGGTCCGCTTATTGGTACATCGTCCAGCTTTCGGAAGCACTGATGGACTTCACGAGAAGGTTGTCGAAGATCACGCGGTTTGCCGCATTGATGCCGGTGAAGGTGTCTTCCGCGCCGAGGGCAACCTTGCCGCTGGTGAATGTGTCGGCGGGGTCGTCATAGGTGGCGATGGGCGTGCCATTGATGGAGAGGGTAACAATACCCTGAACATAGCTGAGCTTCACGGTATGCCAAGCCCATCGGAAAGCCGAACCCGGGGTGACAGCCGAGGGGGCGTATCCATTGACCGGCGGGCTTGAGAACAACGCGTCATCTGCCTGCCGGGCGGGAACATCAGGGTTGGTGCCGTCAGCCCACACAGTGCCCGGCTGTGATGAGGCGCTAATGGGGATCGCAGCACCTTTTGACAGCCAATAGTCCGGACCTGCAACGTCGACGTCGCCGAAAGTCTTAAAGAAATAGCCGTCATTTGTGACGCCTGTGGCGTTGTTATTTCGGAACGCCAGTGGGAGCGTGCCGCTGTGATTGATGCCGTAGAGAATGTCTTCAGTGCTTCCTGTGGCGCCAATGTTAAGGTAGAAGACATCGACCTGTGCTTCGTAGTCTCCACTGAAGGTGAGCCCCGTAAACACGCTGATGGATTGAGCAAGCGGGGTTGAACCGTCATTGACGGCAAGGAGAAGGCCTCGTTTCGCGACGCCACCGAGGGCAGCGGTGTTGGGGGCCTCCGGAACGGGGGTATTTGCCAATCCGCCGGGAGCTTCCGGCGGGAGAGTGAGTGTGCTGTAGTCACCACCGAAAGTGGCGGTGCTATCAACGCTTGTTGGCTGCACCTGAGCGGCGCCGAAGTTCGCGGAGGATCCCGCTGTGTCAAACGGCTCTGAGAGCAGTGTGGCGGCGGTCGCCGATCCGGCAACAGCAACTGCCATTACAGACAATATGAGCAGATTTCTGGAATGCATACAACGTATCCTTTCAAAGTGGGTCAGCAAACTTTTCGCAGCCGCACGGTCTGTCATGGCAAACATGGTCCTGTCAACCATCATATTATATTACGATTTGCCCAACGCTCCAACATCCTGATTGGACTGGAAATGCGGTTGAGTCGACGGCACAATGTCGGGCGACTGGTGCACGCTCTCAAGCGCAGCAAATCTTGAAATTGCAGGCGAAAAGATGCCCAAAGTTACCTTCATGCCGCTGAACAAAACTGTGGAAGCCAAGGTTGGCCAGACCATACTGGAAGTAAGCGAAGACAACGATCTAGGGTTGGAGCACGCCTGTGGCGGTGTTTGTGCGTGTTCAACCTGCCATGTGATTGTCTTGGATGGAACCGACGAGAATCTGGAAGAGGCGGAAGACGACGAGATCGATACGCTCGACAAGTTGTGCCCGGCGCAGACGGTTCATAGCCGGCTGGGATGTCAGGCGCGCGTTAAGGGTGACGTAAAGGTGGAAATGTACAACTGGCCGCCCAGGGAGATGTAACCATGACCTACGGCTGGAATGATCTGGACGACATTGCCATCGCTCTGGCGGAGAAGTATCCGGGGCACGATCCTCTGAAGGTGCGATTTACCGATCTGCTGGATTGGGTGCTGGCCTTGGATGGGTTCACTGGAAAGCGGGAAGAAAGTAACGAGTCGAAGCTGGAGGCGATTCAGATGGCCTGGTTGGAAGAATATCGGGAGCAGCAATAAGCGCCGACGATGGATCATGTAGTTGCCCAAGACAAGGATCTGGCAGAGGGTGGGGCGCTGCGCTGTTCAGTCGGTGGGAAGGATGTGGCGCTTTTTCGCCGCAATGGGGAGCTGTACGCGATCGATGCCGTCTGCCCACATCGAAAGGGCCCTCTTGATGAAGGTGCTGTGGAGGATGGGCTTATTGTCGTCTGCCCGTGGCATGGGTGGCGTTTTGATCTGCGCGACGGTTCGTCACCCACGCACCCCGGCCGGGTGCGATGTTACAGGGTGCGCGTTGAGGACGGAAGCATCCTCATAGAATCGTAACGGGACGGCTGGTTACTTTTCTCCTGCACCGACAAGAGGTCCCCAGTCAGGCAGGATATTGCGCCCGGTTGCGGTGAGCTGGTTTTGTGCAGAGCCGTCGTCCAGCATCATGTAGATCTGCCACGATCCTGAACGGTCCGATGAGAAGGTAATATGAGTGCTGTTGGGCGCCCAGCAGGGGCTCTCGTTGTTGCCCTGGCCCATTGTCAGGCGTCGCACGTTTCCACCGTTTGCATCGCAGAGGAAGATGTCATTCGCACCGGCATTGCGCGAGGCAAAGAGGATTCGCCTGCCATCCGGTGACCAGCTTGCGGCGTCATTCCACGGCCCATTCACTGCCAGTTTGCGCTTACCGCCGCCGTGCGCATTCATGATATAGAGTTGGGCCCTTCCGCCCTCGTTTGACGTGTAAATGATCTGCGAGCCGTCCGGGGACCAGGCGGGGGACCCCTCCGTGAATTTCGTCTCCGTCAGGCGCTGAAGGTCTGAGCCATCGCGCTTTGTCGTGTAGAGTTCCGTGTTCCCATCCTTGCTGAGCATCATGACGATCCGGCCGGCAGCCTGACTCCACGACGGCGTGGCGTTCGTGGCACCGTAGCCGGCGATTTGCCAGACCTTGCCAGCAGTAAAATTCATCGAACCGTCCGACTGAAGCTGCATTCCATAGATGTTTGCGCGATTCGTATGATAGGACTGGAAATAGATTTCCGTGCCATTGGCGCCCCACACTGGCATCGTCGCCAGCTTGCCGAAGCTTGTAAGGTTCTTGGCATTGAATCCGTCGTAGTCCGTGATGGCGACTTCGCGCACGCCCGGCATGCGTTCGGAGACGAAAAGCAACTTCGTGCGACATACGCCCTGAATGCCTTTTACCTGATAAATGACTGCATCGGAAATCTGGTGGGCCAAGTCGCGAAGGCGGTCCTTGCGATCGGTGAAGGTGCGGTTCAGCACCATGCTCTTGGCATTGATGTCATAGAGCTGGACGATAATGCGGAAATTTCCGGCGGCATCCTGCGTGAGGTTGCCGCGCAGCATGTACTCCACGCCGAGCGTTGTCCATTCGGTGAAGGCCACGCTGCCGGCGCGGTCGTCGCGTTGCAACACCATGACTGCACGCTGCATCGTGCCTTCATCAACGTTCTTGAAGAGGCCGCTCAGTTCCAGATCGCGGCGGATGATTCGCGGGAAGGTGGCGGACTCCACCGTGGCGTTCAGTGCATTGAAGGGCATGATCGCGATGGAACTTTGATTGTAGGAAAATTTCGGCTTCAGCGTCCAGATCGTGCCACCGCCTGTGGTGCCGACCTGCTTCGCAGGCTGAGCCGATGCAAGCGTTGCAAGGGCGCAGAGCAGGGCAGCCAGCAGGACAAATTTTCGAGGAAAGGGGACGGGATGGAAGGGCATCAGAAGGAATCTCGCAGGGAAAATGCGCCGCGCAAGCGGCACAGGAATTGTCTCGCACGGCTTTGCGGGGATATTCGTCACCGAATCAAGTCAAAAAGGATTGAAAATCTGACGTCGGGGTTTGGGGAGTGAGTCGTGAATCCCGGGGAAGGCGCTATTCGCCATCGCTGCGTTGTGCCTTCTGCAATTCGCGCTGCTTTTCCCAAACGTGCGCATACTTGAGAAACACGGAATGGGCTGCCATCCAACAGATCATGAAACCTGCGACGCCGTCGCGGTAACCACCGAACATGACATACTGGCGCAGGAATCTGAGGAGGGGGCGCACGGCAAGTTCCTTCAGGCCCACAGGACCGGAGTTGACGGCACGATCCTCGCCAGCCCAGGCAGCGTAACGGCCATGCTTCTTCAGGTACTGACCGAAACTCTCGAAGGTGTGATGAAGAAACTTTCCCTGAAGATGACTTGTCACCAAGGGCTTATCATCCCTTGATACAACATCCGCATGAACGTGTTTTTCCTCGTATCGCCCCCGGTCGCGGCGGAAAAGCCGAAGGACCTTGTCCCGTTGCCACCCGCATCCGGTGATGCGCTGGCCTGCAAAGTGGTTGATGCGGTGGATGTAATAGCCATCCGCGGGACCGTCATTTCGGAGGATTTCCAAAATATCCTCCTTCAACTCCGGGGTCACGCGCTCGTCTGAATCGACGATCAGGACCCAAGGGTGAGTGGCCTGTGGGATGGCCCAATTCTTCTGTGCAGCAGAATTGATGTACTCGTGAACGAGGACGCGAGCGCCCTGCGCGCGGGCGATTGCCTCTGTCCCGTCGGTGCTGGCGGCGTCGACGACCACAAGGATTTCGTCGGCAAAGGCCACGGATTCCATGCACGCGGCTATGTTCTTTTCCTCATTGCCGGCGGGTAGAATGGCTGTCAGCTTCGCGCGATCCATGAGCCGTTATCGTGAGTTTCCTCGCAGGGCGGGAAAGGGAAAAAAATCATCGTTGCGCTGAAACGACGTCGCGCCGAAGCTGGAACCATCTCAAGAGGGTTTGCCTACCCATGGAATTGAAACAAATGGTGATGCTGGGTGTGCTGCTCACCGTCGCGGTGGTTGGTTCCGCTTTTATCATCTACGTGCTTTCCCATCTGGACAAGGATGAGGAAGAGGACGAGCACAAGGATGCGGACGGCCACGAACACGGGCACTAAAGCAGGTGCCGTGGGGGCGGAGGCCTGACCGTGGTCTCTGCCACCGTCGCTTTATCCTTGCCGCCACAGCTGCCAGTTTGCTGCGGCGGTGACCTGCGGGATCGACAACCTTACAGTAGCTGCACCGACCCTTTCCGCGACTCCGCCAAGTGGAACAAAAAGGGCGGGAAGATTCTACTCGCAATATCACTCGGAAGACTGCCTCATTCATGCCATCTCTCGACGTCGTCAACAAGTTGGACATGCAAAAGATCGACAATGGAATCAACGTCGCAAACCGGAAGATCAGCCAGCGCTATGACTTTCGCGGTGCGCACATCCTTGTCGAGTTGAACAAAAAGGACAAGACGTTGAAGGTGGAAGTGCCTGACGATATGAAGTTGAAGGCTGTGCAGGAAATCGTGAATGGCTCACTGCACGATCAGGGGGTTTCACCAAAGATCATCGACTGGGGAAAGAAGGAAGAGGCTTCGCTCGGCGCGATACGATTAAATTGCAAGTTGGTGGAAGGGATCGAGAAGGACATCGCGAAGATCATCGTGCAGAAGGTGAAGGATAGCGGCCTGAAGCTGAAAAGCTCAATCCAGGGCGACCAGGTGCGGCTGGAAGGCAAGAGCATCGACGACCTTCAGGAGATGATGGGGTTGTTGCGTGCCGACGCGGACATCACGGTTCCATTGCAATTTGACAACATGAAGCGCTGAATGTCGCTGCGCTGAATCACACATGGCGCGCATTCGCTCAATCCAGTCCGGCAAGGCTGAAATCCTGGCAGGCACGGATCGCTGGTCGGGGATTCGCAAGTTGCCGCTCGAAGGGCCTGTTGCCATCGATTCACTGGGCATCGCCGGCGACATGCAGGTGGACAAGCGCCGCCACGGCGGACCCTTCAAGGCACTGTGTGTCTATTGCACGGCGTATTATTGCGATTGGAAAAACGACCTGGGATTGGAAATGCCAATCGGTTCGTTTGGCGAGAACATCGCCATCGACGACTTGCGCGATGAGGACGCCTGCGTGGGTGACGTCTACGCCATCGGCAACACGGTGAAGGTGCGTGTGACGGGGCCGCGGGGACCCTGTGAGAGCCTTTCCATACATTGGAAGCGGAAGGGCTTTCAACTCATCGCGAAAGACACGCGGAAGACGGGATTTTACCTGAGCGTCATGGAGCCGGGAAGGATCACGGCTGGCGACGAGTTTCACTTGTTGGAACGCCCCGCGCCGGACTGGAACATCATCGCCTTTTGGGATGCCTTTGAGAAGTACAACAATCGCGACCAGAAGCGAATGATCACGGAAACCATTCCGGGAATCGATCCCGACTGGGCCCGGCGTGCGGGCAAGGAAGAACAGGCTGGGGGCAATGGCGTCGGCTGAGACGCAAAAGACTCATCGTGCACTGGCGCTGGATGCCTTGCGCGGCATTGCCATTGTGTTGATGTGCCTGTCGGGACGGGTCCCCTTCGACAAGGGGCATCTTCTTCCGCGGTGGATGTATCACGCGCAGGAGTATCCCGGTGGTTACGGCGGAGCAACGCCGCCCGCAGGGTTCACCTGGGTGGATTGGGTGTTCCCAATGTTTCTTTTTTCGATGGGAGTCGCATTTCCTTTTGCGCAATCGTCGCGCTTGAGGAGGGGCGCAACGACTGCGACGCTGATTGCCAGCGCCTTCGTGCGTGGAATACTGATCGCAGCCTTCGCGATCTATTTTCAACACGTTCAACCGGACCTGATGGACGTGACGGCGACGTTGAACGTGGTCCGAAACTTTTTCGGAATGGAGTCACTGGCGGAGGCCGCCTCGTGGTGGAAGCATGTGTTTGGTTTCATTGGGTTCCTGATCCTCATTCCCATCTATACGAGAATGGGCGGTGGTGGCGCCAGCCCCACACGAACATGGTTGATCAAGGGAGGAGGCATCCTGCTCGCCGTGCTGTTTCTGGCGACGTTGCGCTATCACGCAGGGGCGCTGGGCACGACATTCAACATCCATCGCAGCAACATTATCCTGATGGTGCTGGCGAACATGGCGTTCTTCGGCACGACGGTGTGGCTGTTGACGCGAAGTGACAGGCTCTGGCGTTGGGTGTTTCTTGCACTCTTCTACGTCCTGTATGAGGCTGCAAAGGTACCCGGCAACTGGCTTAACTACATCTTGTGGCAAATGTGGAAGCCAATTGATTGGCTGTATTCCCTGAACTACCTGAAATACTTGTTCATTGTAATCCCCGCGACGATGATCGGCGAGGAGTTGATGGAATGGCAGAGATCCGGGAGCGCACATGATGACCTGCCATCCTCCGGGCATGATTCCTTCATCGCCGTGTTCCTCGGCCTGCTCATTTGTGGCGTGATGTATGTGTGCCATCTTCCGGGCCATGGAGGCCATGTTCTCCTTGGCGCGGCGGCAGTGGCCACACCGTTGATCATTCAATACATGGTGGACCAGCGAAACACCTTGTTAAAACGCACGGCGCTCTTTGGATCAGCCAGCTTGGTGGTTGGTTTCGTTTTCCAGTTTGTCGACGGCGGCATTCGAAAGACGCCTTCGAACATGGCATACTACTTTGTTTCTTTGGGTTTGTCGATCTATCTCCTGATGCTGCTGACAATCATGATTGATTTGAAGCAAAGAATCCGCTGGTTTCGCCCCCTCATCGCCACTGGCCAAAATCCCATGGCTGGATACCTTGCGATCAACAACGTGATGGAGCCGCTGGTCTTCGTGCTTTCGCCGATTCTTGCACCGATTTGCGCCTTGCTGATGAAATTGACGAACGCTGTGCTTGCGATTTCCTATCCGTGGCATTTGTTCTCGTGGGCGGTGTTCAAGACAGCGGTGCTGGTGGCGATCACAGGTGCACTGACACGAATGAAAATGATCTGGAGAACGTAGCTCCCACCCATGAAGTGTTCTGTGACACGACTCCTTCCATTCGTTCTGGCGGCGATACTTGCAGCTTTTCCAGCGACGTCGGCATTCGCCCAGAAGCCCTCGAAGGCCGCGGCCGTGAAGGAATTGCGCGGCGTCTGGATCACAAACGTGGACAGCGACATCCTGACAAGCCGCGAGAAGATTGCGGAAGGGATGGACTACCTACGCAGCATCGGCATCAATATTGTCTATCCGGTGGTGTACAATCGTGGAATGACGCTGTATCCAAGCGCCGTGATGGAGCGTGAGTTTGGAATCAAGATCGATCCCCGCTATGAAGGACGCGACGTCTTGCGCGAGATACTTTTCGAGGCGCATCGCAACGGCATCGAAGTGGTTCCGTGGTTTGAGTACGGTTTCGCATGTTCCTACAATCAGGGCGGTGGATTCATCCTGGAGCAGAAACCCGAATGGGCTGCGTTGGATCAGGATGGGAGGCTTGTCAAAAAGAATGGCTTTGAATGGCTGAATGCGTTTGATCCGGCCGTGCAAAATTACATCAGCGATCTGGTGCTGGAAGTGGTGGCGAAGTACGATGTGGATGGCGTGCAGGGAGATGATCGAATGCCCGCACTTCCGAGCACGGCAGGATATGACGCGGCAACCATTGCGCGATTCAGGGCGGAAAAGAAGAAGGAACCTCCGGCAAGCATTGATGACCTGGAATGGATCCAGTGGCGGGCGGATATCCTGACGAACTTCCTGGCAGAGCTTCGGAAAAAGGTGAAGGCCGCAAATCCCCAATTGATGTTCTCCATGGCACCTTCACCCTACGACTGGGGCCTGAAGGAGTATTTGCAGGACACGAAGAAATGGATGGAGCTTGGTTTGGTGGATGCGCTACACCCACAATGCTATCGTCGTGCAGAGAAGGATTACCGCAGCCTGCTCGACGCAACGGCTGCGCAATTTTCCACACCCGTGAATGCAAAGGTCTTTCCCGGCATGCTGACCAATATTGGGAAGGATTACCTGATTTCTGCGGATCTGTTGAAAAGGGAAATAGCGTACAACCGCAAAATGGGATTCGCCGGTGAAGTGTTCTTCTTCTACGAAGGCCTTCGCAAAAACGGCAACGCCTTGGGGGATAAATTACGACGGGGGCCCTACAAGCGTGATGCGGAGATTCCTTTTCGCAAGGGGGCCGCGTGGAGGCCCCGTGCGGTCATCATATTGCCCACGGATCAGGGGCCAGAAGGCGCATGGCAGCGAAGCGGGGACGGTCAAACGTTTGCGCTGGCAGGGAAAAGCGACGGCCGTTTTACTTACCCACTGTCATCGGTGACTTGGGAGAGGTACCACATCTATGCAAAGATTTCCCGCGACATGAGCGAAGACTTCCCGCCGCTGTATACGTTTGTAAGCAAGATGGCCGTTGCCGCCGTCACTGTGAACAGAGATGCTACGCCTCACAGTGTTGATTGGTACTATCTGGGATCATGGGTCATTGGCCCGGATTCCGACCAGAAGCTGATCCTGAGGCGTGATGGCGACAACATGGATGGTGAGCTTGTGGCAGGGCCATTGATGTTGATGGTCGATCGTTCGAAATAGTTTCAGGAAGGTTTGAAAGAAGGTTCCAACATGATGAAAAGTCTCATTGGTTTTGCGCTGGCAGGATTATGCTGTGCCATGCCGCTGGCTACCATGGCCCAGCAGGAGGAATCGAAAGTGTCTGCATCCGTGAGCGAGATCGTGACAGACAACCGGCTTGGGAATCCTGAGGGTGCCGTTGATCGACTGGTGTTCTTTGAGACGCCGGACGAATGGAACAAGGGGGCTTTTCGTAACGTGGCGGTCAGTGAGGCTACACCTCCGCGACTTAGGCTGACACCCGGCGAGCGCTCACGAGGCTACCCGAAGCAGGGGAGTTTCACGACACGGGAGTTCGAGACAGACTTCCCATTCACGGAATTGTTGCCCTCCTGGAATGTCAACTCCACGGAGAACAGTGGGTTCACGTTCGATGTGCGCGTGCGCGATGCCGCAAGCGGCGAATGGTCTCCCTACCTGTACCTTGGCCACTGGGGAAAGAATCCTCATTCGCCCAATCGAAGGTTGGATTACGACAAGGGCGAAGTGCACATGGATTACCTAAAGTTGAAGGAACCCGCGAATGCCTTTCAGGTTCGCGCATCCTTCTATGCATATGCCTTCAATGCAAATCCAGAAGCGATGCCGACCCTTCGAAGGATCACGGTAAGTTATTCGGGGGTGGTGAAGGATCCGGAGCAGCGCAGGAAGCTGGCCTCTTCCGTGATCGTGGATGGAAATTGGGCGCGCAGCCTTCCGGTGCCATTCCGAACACAACGGGATCTGCCGCCGGAAGTGTCCGGGTCCACGTGTTCGCCAAGCTCCACCTCCATGGTGATGGCCTACGCCGGGGCGGATTTTCCGACGTTGCAGAATGCGCTGCGCATCTATGACGACGAGTATGGCATTTTTGGTGTCTGGTCGCGCGCGACCGCTCTTCCATCGGAGTATGGGTTGGATGGCTGGCTGACGCGCTTCCGAAATTGGGATCAGGTGAAAACGCAAATCGCCAAGGGGCAGCCCGTAGTGGCATCGATTCGTTTCGGGGCAGGCGAGTTTCCGTCGAATCCGCTGAAAAGTAGCGGCGGGCACCTGATCGTGATTCGCGGATTCCAGCAAGATGGAAACATCATCGTGAACGATCCTGCTCACAAGGACGTGGGGAACGGGATCGTCTATAACAAGGATGAGTTGGCGAAGGCCTGGTTTGACAAGGGCGGTGTGGCCTACATCATTCGCAAACCGGGACTCGGCATGTGAGCGAAGCACCCGCGTCCAGCGCGCAACCCACACGCGGCGAGCGGCTGTTGTCCATCGATGCCTTTCGCGGGTTCACAATCCTGGGAATGGTTCTCGTCATCGCAGTGGCGGCCGGCGCCTACCAGTATGAGCCGGGTGGCCTGCCTCAGAAGATGAGCTGGTTTGGGAGCATCCCCATCTCAACATGGTTTCATGCGGAGACCGCTTACGAACTATGGCAGGAAGAGCAGGAGGGGGTTTGGAATACAACGCATGCAACAGAGATTGCCGCAGATGGTGAAGCCACAACGAAGGCGCGCACGGCCTTCATCGAGTCGCGGCCAGAATACAAGCTGAAGAACATTGGTGTCACGTTCACGGACCTCATCGCGCCGTGGTTTGTGTTCATCGTCGGGGTGTGCGTTCCGCTTAGCAAGTCACGGCGGGGCGGATCATGGTGGAATCATGCGCTGAAACGCTCGGCGATGCTCATTGTTGTGGGAATGATTTACATCTCACTGGTGCTGAAAGGAATCAGTTGGTGGTGGGGCGTCTTGCAGGCGATCGGGGTCGCGTACTTCATGGCGGCCGCCGTCGCGCAACTGACGACGCGCGGACGCTGGGTGGCGATCTTTGCCGTGGGGTTCTTCAACCTCGCAATGACGGAAGCATTCCCCTTCTGGACAGGAGCGTGGGAGAATATCAGCGGGCCGTTCGGCACCCTCAACAATCCGTCGGGAAGCTGGTTGAAACCCTGGATCGTTCATTGCCAGCCCTGGTTGTCGATCAGCTATGGCGTGATCTCCATGATTGGGGTGCTTGTCGGAGGAGCGTTGTCTTCCCGTGATCCCAGGAAAATTATCAACACATCGTTGATCACGGGTGCCATATTCACTGTTGTCGGCTACATCATTCATCGCATTGGATTCATGACGGAGAATTTCAGCCTTTGCTTCAACAAGGCGGATGTCACGACATCGTACGCATTTTTCACGGCGGGCCTCGGCGCGTTTGCATACTGTGGATTTTACTATGTGCTGGATGTGCTAAAGATCCAAGCTTGGTCAAGGCCGCTTGCCGTTTTTGGCGCCAATCCCCTGTTGGCGTATTACACGATGATCGTGATGCGGCGCGCGTTTGAAACGCTCGGCATCAATGGCGCAGGTGCGGACTGGCAAAAGGTTGGCATTTTCAACCGCGTGACGGAAGCGAACACGACGGTTTACAATTGGGCAAAGTTCTTTGGTGCCGATGGCCAGCAGGCGGAATGGGTGCTGAATTTTTTTCGGAAGAGTGGCTACCATGGCCTGATGTGGGGACTGATTTGGACAGGCTGTGTGTGGCTCGTGGTGCTGTTCTTCAATCGGAGGAAAATTTATTGGAAGCTGTGATGCGCGGCCTTCCTCATCTCACAATTTTTTCGCGCAATATCGAAGACTCTTGGTGTAATCTGCGCAGACGTCGAAAGCCAGTCAAAATTGAGTGCGATCTCTGCATTCTTGTGACGGCCTGATTCCACCTCTCCGGCTGAAAGGCCCAGCCACCTCATCATCATCTCCTTGAGGGCCAGTTCGGTGGCTCCTTCCCCACTTGTGATGTAGCATGGCCCCTTCTGAACGAAAGCGTGATAGGAAGGAAGATTCCTGATGATCGGGATGCACCCGCATGCCGCGCCCTCAATTAGGGAGAGCGCCAGCAGATCGGCGTCGGGATACATGACGAAACCGCTGGCAGCATTGTAGATCGCGGCAAGCTCCCTGGGCGTGAAATAGCGGTCGATCAAGGTGATGTCATCGTCGCCGAGTGCGCCTTTCACTTCCACGATTCGTTGCCAGCAGGCAGCGTCTGCGCCAGCCCGCAGGACCACAAAAGCCTCGCCGGTTCGAGCCCCTTTTGCTGCACTCCATGCACGCATTATCTCTTCGACGTGGTAGTTCTTCTGCGCAAGTCTGGGGCTGAGAAGTATTCGCCTGTCGCCATCAACTTGCATCAATCGAATGCCCTCGCTCTTCATGCCCTCGCGATCCATGCGGAAAATGCTGGAATCAATGCCCCAAGCAGCGAGCACGAAGCGATCCCTCGGAATGCCGGTGATCGCATGCCAGTGCTCCTCCATGCCGGGCGCATTCGCGGTGATTGCGTCCGCTGCGTCGACGGCCTGCCTCACGAGGCGACACTCTTCCTGGCGATCCTTTGCAAGGTCGTGAGGGTCAAGGCAGCGCATGTCCGTTCCCCAAGGTATGAGCACGCGTGGATAATCCTCAAAGTGCTTGAGCATTGGTCCGTACGCGCGGGCTTCCATGGCGGCTGTGATGGTGGGAGCAAACTTTTTCACCTCGGCCTGGTAGGCCTGCCACTTGTGCCAGTTGTTCGCATACGGTCCGCCCTGAAGCTTGAAGACCTTGAACTTCAGGGGCAGTGACCATCGCGGAGAGACGATACTGACTCCCTCATAGTTCATCTCCGGGCGGGGGAGAGAGTCACTGAAGAGGGCCACCGAGCAGCCGAGGTCGGCGAGTCGGCGTGCCCAGCGGTGCGTGTGCCAGTTGTCCGCCTGCGCGAAAATCGCGACACGTTCCTTCATGGCGTTGCCTTCCGGCTTGCGATGATTTTCTCGCATCCTTCGAGGAAAAGGCCCACGCATTCCTTTTCATTGTGACGGGCGTGCACATGGTTTGTGGCGCTGCACGACATCTCCGCGCGGAGGGTTCCGTCGTCCAGGATGGTGAGCATGGCGCCCACCAGCGAATCCTGCTGTCCATCGAAAACGATTCCGTTTTCTCCCCTCAAGCAGCCGCCATCGAAACCGTCATTGGGATTGATTTCCAATACTTCGCGTGCGCCGGACACATCGGTGGATATGACGGGAGTTCCGCAGGCCATCGCCTCCAACATGGAGTTGGAAACGCCCTCGCTGCGACTCGTGATGACAAATGCGCGGGCACGGCGGTAATGCTGCGCGAGCCTGTCTGTCCACGATTGGAACTCAATGGCGCGGGCGGCGGGGGATTTCGCCGCCAACGCGCGGAGGTTGGCTTCCTCCGCCCCGGCGCCAATCAACAGGAGTCGCGCATGTGGACGGGCATGATGGACAGTGATGAATGCCTTGAGGAGAAGTGGAAGGTTTTTCTGCTGGTCGAAGCGTCCGGCGTAGAGGAACAGGTTTTCATCGTGCGCACTCCCGATCGAAAATCGGTGTAGGTCGACAATGTTTCGCACCGGGAAAATCCGTTCTGCGGGAATGCCGTGTTCCTTCAACTCCGTCTCTATCTGTCTTGATAACGCAAAGTGGCCATCACACCGCAGCGCATGAGCAATCGAGACATTCCCGAAACGTGCCTTGCGAGTTTGCACCAGATCCCCATCGACACCGCTGGCCGCAGGCATGGTGGCAACGGGACGCCCCATCTTCTCACAGATCATTTGCGCGGAAGAGCAATGAAGGTAAATGCCCCTGCAAACGCAGAAATCCCACTTCGTTTCCAAGCTCCTCATTTGCTTGCCGAACTGCGCGATATAGGTAAAGCCCCAGAGCGGACCGAACCTCCACGGATTGATGGTTCGGTAAACGCGCACCCCGTCCTCGTCGAACTGATCAGGCACTCCCTTCGAATGCTGCGTCAGGACGCTGACCTGATTGCCCGCCCGAACCAGCGCCGTTGCAAGGCGCTGCGTGGAAAGCTCCATTCCACCCAACTGACGCGGCGGATAGTTTGAAATCATGAAAAGAAAGCGAATCAAACCTGTACACTCCGCAGGTGGTCTGAACTGGCTTCAAGGGCAGTGGCAGAATCGCGCGGCAAGGTTTCAGTGTTGACCCTTCCGCCCAACCGTTTCCAATGCCCGAAGTACATCTGACTCAGCCAGGAGACTGGATTTTCCATGAAAAAGCGTTCTATCTTGACGCTGATGGCATTAATGTCGGTCACAGCGATTTCCATGACACCCATGACGGCATTGGCGCAACCGGGGAAGAATCCGGCAGAGGGGGTTGTTGCTGTTGCGACACCATCGCCGGAACCATCGCCGGTGCCGCTAAAGGCGACGGACCCGATGGTCAAGATCAACGGGGAGGAACTGACGACGGAGCAATTCACGGCCTTGGTGGTGCTGCGTCCGACCCAAGGTGAGCGAATCAACCCGATGATCGAAGTCCCATTGATGCGTGGGGAGCGCATTGAGGCGTTCGCGCTGAATGTGGGCGCCTATGATGTGTTGGCTGCCGAGGCCAAGGAGAAGGGGATTGTCCTTGAGGAGAGGGAGAACGGCGCTGTCGAAAACATGATGAAGAACTGGCGCAACTATCTCCTCAGCAAGAACGTCCTCCTCGACAAGATGGGAGAGCCAACGAAGGAGGACCTTGACAAGATTTACGAGGAAAACAAGGACAAGGCTTTCAAGGTGAAGGAATCGCTGAGGCTGCGTCAGATCTTCGTGTCAACCTATGTGGATTACACCGTGAAGGCGGGTGACAGCCTGGAATCGATCGCGCGGGAGATCGGCGGGGATGAGAAGCTTGCCGATCAGATCCTTGACGACACGACAAAGCGTCCGCGCGCTGACAAGAAGCTGCCGGTGGAACCGGAAGCAAATCCGGCAAACCCCAATGCGGTTTTGAAGAAGGCGGAAGGCACACTGGACCCACGCGCCCTGCAGGAAGGGGAGAAGCTGAAGGTGCCTGTGCACGGGGAAAAGGAAGCGGATGCCAAGGCAAAGATCGACAAGGCTTACAACGACCTTGTTGCTGGCGAAACATTTGAAACGGTGGCGCGCGGCGTCTCCGAGAATGAGAATCCCGGACAAATCTTCGAGATTCTTCCCGAATCGGGGGATCGTCCCATCATGCCGGAACTGAAGCAGGCGTTCATGGCGCTGGGGGACAAGGAGTTTTCAAAGCCGATCCGCACCCGCCATGGATTCTCAATCATTTATCGGGAATCGTACAGGCCGGCAGGAAGCACCTCACGCGAAGAGGCCGAACCCCGCCTCAAGGGCATGTGGGAAGGAGCGCGGCGTACCACCCTGATCGAAGAGTTTTTTGCATCAGTTGCAAAGGATCCGGAAATCACCCACATCATGAAGGACAAGCTCAAGGATGTGAAGGGAACCGACGGAGAGAGCATCATCTTTGTCAAGATTGGCGACAAGGAATTCGCCCTGTCGCAATTTTCGGAAGCAACGCAGGACGCGATCAGGAATGACAAGGACGACTCGGTGGAACTGGTCGCCAATGCACTCGCAAAGGAACAAGCCGTGCAGGAGGCGCTGGCCATGGCATATATTGCAAAGGCCAAGTACGATGATTTTCCCTTCATGAAGTTTGTGAAGGAAAAGGAGGTCAATACGGAGCTGGGGCGGAAGTTGATCATGAAGGAAATCGAGGAGAAGACGAAGGACTTCTCCGAGGAAGAGCAGAAGAAGTTCTATGACGAGAACAAGGAAAACCTGCGCGTTCCCGCCAGCTATGAACTTTACAAGATCGATTCCAAACTCGACGCAGAGACCCTCGCAAAGGACATCAAGGGAATCCAGAACGTCGAGGATTTCAAGACCAAGGCCAACGAACTGGCCCCCGTGAAGGCTGGCGAACAGCCCAACGGCGGGGCGCTTGGCAAGGTTGGCATCAATGCTGTCCTGCCGGCAGAGCAGGAGATGATCAAGAGCATCACAGCGCCCGGCATGTCCAAGGTGATTGCCAAGGAAGGCGGCTCACACGTCTACTGGCTGCAAAGTGTGGAGGCGGAAAGGCAGAAGACCTTCGAGGAAAGCAAGGAGGGGATTCTTGACTCGCTGCGTCGTCGCAAGCGTGTCGAGATCAACAACACCCGCATGGCAGAAGCGAAGGCGAAGGTGAACGTGGAAGTGTTGGCGAACTAATAGGACGCCTTATTGGACCTTATTGGAGGGGTTGCAGCTTATCGCGCCCCTCATATATTTCACGCGATAGCTCAGCAATCACTTCCGTTGATTCGCTTTCATTCTCAATGCCATCCGTCATGATCGTAAGGACGTAGCGGCCGGTACTTGTATAGACAATTGCTGTGTCATGGTGAATTCCAGTGATCGATCCGGTCTTGTGGGCGACGCGCGTTCCCGCGGGTAGTTGGGCGGGAATCAGCGTGTTGTACTCCTGGGCAAACAGGATCTCCCGCATGGCAGCGCATGACTCGGGGCTCGCCGCGCGGTCATCGGCAATGGCCGTCATCACGGTTGTCAGGTCGTTTGGCGTCAGCTTGTTGGAGACGCCCGCCTTGTAGGCAAGTTCATCCTGCACGCCACGAAGGACGAAACCGTCCTTGGCGCCCAAGGCGCGCATGGTGGCCGTCACACTCTGCGGGGTTACCATCCGTATCAGCAGGTTTGTGGCTAGATTGTCGCTCACGATGATCATCTGCTCGGTCAGCTTGTGAACCGTCTCCTGCTGCCCGATTCTTGTGGTGATATACTTGCCGGCGTCGCATTCGAAATCGGAATTGTCGATCATGCTTTGGCAGGTTGGATCGACGATGACCGTGTCATCAAGTTTCACCCTTCCCTCATCAACCTGATGAAATACCTCGACCATCACGGGAACTTTCATGGTGCTGGCCGCATGAAACAACTCATTGCCGCGGTAACCAAACTCAAAGGGTATTGCGTCGTCGCGGAAGGAAACCCCGATCCTGCAATGGTGCTTCCGTTCCAGGCTCGCGACCCTGTCAAACAACTGGTTGTTGAAACCTGTGACACGCTCCGCAGGTGAAGGACTCAGGACATCCGCCATGTAATACCCCGAAGAAATGATGAGAATGACGACGAGTAGAACCAGCGCACGGCGCAGCGTGATGGCATGATTCCTTGTCGCAGGCGGGAGCATCAGAACTTACCCCCCGTGATCTTTCCAAGGATCATCGCACCGAAGGAAAGGATGCAAACAAGCAGCCCCAGAAGATAGGCGATCCACGGCGTGAACATCGGTTGCGCCTGGCCAACCATGAGGGAAATCGGCCCGTGGAAGACGTGGACGACTGCCCCCACAAGCACAAGGGTCGGCAGTATTAATCGCTTTGAAAAGGCGGTGAGAAGAACGAGCAAACCGGCGACCACGGCGGGAATTGCACCAAAATTCAGAACGTAGAACTTTGATCCGCTGGGATCGCCAAGTGTGACAAGCTTGTAATATGTGGCACGAATAATTCCCTGCAACGCGTCCGGCACGGTGACGCCAAACGTCCTGGCGGCGAGTGCACCCGCACAAGCCAGCACAAAAAACCCAAACGCGAGGCGGACGCCGCGAAAGACCCAAGAGACGATGCCAGGGCGGCTGCGCATGGCGTGCAGTTCGCGATCGATTTTCTCGATTTCAGCCTTTGTGGGCGGAGCGCTGATGATCGTCGTTTTCTGCAGCAGGCCAACATCGACGGCTTCCTGCGCAATCTTCTTTGCCTCTGTCTCGGCGGCGGCCTCGTCCATGCCACCAGCCTTGAGGCGCTCCTTCTCGGCCTTCGCCAGTTGCTTCTCTTCATGGGCCTTCCTGCGCCGCACTTCAACTTCATCCAGCCATCGCGCAAGGGGATCGCGCCATGTCGCGAAGCGCTTTCGCGCGTGAGCCTTGTCACGAGCGGCCTGCCTGTTGCGGAAGGCTATCATCGCCTCGTAGCCGAAAAGTTCCTCGAAGAACTCCTCCCAGTGCCCTCGTGTCTTCGCGCCGCTGAACCGGCAGACAAAATCCTGGATGGCATCCTCGTCAACACCGCGCACGCGCAGCTGCTTCAGCATTTCCTGCACGGAGGCAAGGCTGCCCTCGCGCTCCTTCTTCAATTTGCGGACGAGTGCAATCTGATAGGCAGCGACAATTCCTGCGGACACGATGGCCGCGATGAGGAGCGGAAAGTGAAGGCCCGTGAGAAATGCCACAAGGGCGGCAGCGACTGCGGCGCCAATCACCATCGCCCATTTCTTCAGCGGCATCCCGAAGCTGACCGCGCGGAGCCGCCGGAACAGGAATTCTTTTGTCAGGAATCCATGCGCAATGAAGTTGAAAATTGGCGTGAGGAGCAGGACACACGCCATGGCGGCTGCGCCAATGAATGAACCCATTGCCGCCGCGACGAGGAACAACACCACGAAAAGGGCGAAGAATCCCATCGTCGCGAGCCTGCGAAGCTTGAGGGTCGCTGCGGAATAGTAGGCGAGTTGTTCCTTCTCAAGAATGGCGACGTGATGCTCGCGCGGCGTGTATGCGCCCTGCGCGCTGCTGATGCCCAGATACGCCTCCAGCGCCTCGATGGCTTCGCGCAGCGATGGATAGCGTTCCGCGGGATTCTTGCTCAGCATCTTCTCGATGATGAAGCTAAGCTCCCTCGGAACATTCTTGACGATCGTCTCAATGGGAATCACGGGTTCGGACAAATGCTTCGAGATGACTTCGAACGTTGTCTTGCCGCTGAAGGGTGCTTTCCCGGCGATGAGATAGTAGAGCGTGCAGCCGAGCGAGTATTGATCAGCGCGATGATCGACGGTACTGGCGTCGCGGCCCTGTTCCGGCGCCATGTAGGCGGGAGTTCCCATCGCGACATTCGCCATTGTCAGTTCACTATAGGCCTGGTTTTTCAGTTCCTCGATCGCCTCGGTGTCCAGACCGTGACTGCGTTCGACCTGTCCTCTAATTTTCGCAAGCCCCATGTCGGCAATTTTGACGATGCCGTGCTCATTGAGCATCAGGTTGTCCGGCTTGATGTCGCGATGGATGACACCGCGATCATGGGCGTATTTCAGCCCGCGGGCTGCCTGCAAAACGTAGCCCGTGGCGTCCTCGACGGAAATCTTTCCGTCGCGCCTCGTCATGCTGCCAAGATTGTCGCCACTGACAAATTCCATGGCGATGAAATGCACGCCGTGATCCTCGCCAACATCATGCACTTGAATCACGTTGTGATGATTGAGTTGGGCGGCGCTGAGCGCCTCACGCGTGAAGCGCGCGACAAAGTCGGGGTCGACGGCGAAATGCCCCGGCAGAATTTTCAACGCAACATCACGGTCGAGCGACAGTTGTCGCGCAAGGCACACCGCACCCATGCCACCCTGGCCGAGTTTCTTCTTGATGAGGAAGCCACCGATGGTTTTTCCCATCAGTGCATTGATGCCTTCGGGACCAAGAAACTGGTAGGCGAGTTCATCGTCGGGTCGTGGAGCCGTGGGCGCCGCACTGCGTCGACGCACGTCGCTTTCCGCCATGGGCTCATGACTGGCGGTGGACGCCTTGGGTATCGACGGGATTGGCGCACGGCTGGCCGCTGGCGCCGAGATGCGTGACACGGGTTTCTTGTCGCCCGACAGGATCGCGGTTTTGTCATCCGTGAAATCTGTCTTTGTCTCCGCACCTTCCTGGGGATTGGATGCGCCTCCTCCCTGCTTGTTGACGATCTTCGTAGCGCCAATGCTTCCGGCAAAGGGAACGTAGCTGTCGTTTACATCAGGATGGAGCGGACCCCCCGCTGCCTTCGGCTTTTCCGGGAATGCAGGGAGCGTCGGCGATTCCGCTTCGCTTTGCGCAACGCGGGCTGCGGGAGGCTGATAGGTTGCCTCGCCCAGCATTTTTGTCGATCCGCCGTGCATGTCGGTTTCCTGTCCTGCCTGTGCGGACAGTTCATTGCCGCATGTGGGACAAGGTTCGCCCGGCTCGCTTCCACGAACATCACTGCCGCAATGGGGACACAACATCATGGGCACATCCTGAAGGGATCTGGGCCTGATGAAATAGCCTAAATCGAATGCTTATAAGACATCACTCTATTATGGGCTGAACGCAACAATTTGTCACCATGGGAGCGCATTATGTAGGTGTCCATTTCACATAATCCTCGGGGGTGATTTCGGAATAGATCTGTTCATGCAGCGGAGCCGAGTGGCTGGTGCGCCCCGTGAGGCGGTTGATTGCGTTAAATGCGGCTACTTTGTAGGCTTCCGCCAAGGTGGGATAATTGAAAACGGTGTTTACGAAATACTCCGGCTCGCCACCGAAGTGCATGACAGCCTGCCCGATGTGGAGCAGTTCTGTGGCGCCCTCGCCGATGATATGAACGCCAAGGAGCTTGCGTGATTCCTTGCTGAAAAGGAGCTTCAACGCGCCGGACAGGTCGCCGAGAATTTTCCCGCGGGCGGTATCACGGAAAAGCGCCGTTCCCTTGAAATACTGCACATTGTCCGCCACCAATTGCTGCTCTGTCTTCCCGACCATTCCGATTTCGGGGATGGCGTAGATGCCATAGGGAAGCAAGTCCGGGTGCCAGGTGGCCGGCGCACCGAGGGCACTGAGCGCTGCAACGCGGCCCTGCTCCGCCGAAGTGGAGGCGAGACTGGGAAACCCAATCACGTCCCCCGCTGCGTAGATCGAAGGCACGTTGGTTCGGTAGGTTTCATCGACCTTGATGTAACCACGTTCGTCGGTGACAACGCCGGCTTTCTCAAGCCCCAAATCCTTCACCACCGGCACGCGGCCTAGCGCGAAGAGGAGGTTGTCCGCTTCAAGCGCGAGGTTGTTCTCAAGTGTCAGCCTGACGTGGGCATTCTCATCACCGGGACTGCCGAGGATTTCAATTGCCTTGTGTTTCACGCCAAAGACGAGCTTGGCGCCGTTTTGCTCCAGATGCGTGTAGAGCAGCTTTGAAATCTCATCATCGACAAATGCGAGAGGATTTCCACGCGGATCAATGAGCGTGGTGGGGATTCCAAGTGCCACGAACATGCAGGAATATTCGATGCCGATCACGCCCGCGCCCGCCACGATGATGCTTTCAGGCAACGGGCGTAGTTCATTGGAGTTTCCGAACACGTCGTCGCTGTCGAACACGTTCACTTCGTCAAAGGGCACGTCCTGCGGACGACGAGGAACGGTGCCAACCGCAACAATAATCTTGGCGGCGCGAACGGTTGTTGTTCCGTTGCCAGTTGCGATTTCAATGTCATTCGGCCCCAGAAAGCGGGCCGTCCCCACAAGGCGTATCACGCCATTGCTTTCCAGGTTCTCATTGATGTCGCCGCGTTCGAGCCGAATCACCAGATTCGTCCGGTCGTACAAATCCTGGGTGCTGATCTTGTCCTTCAGGCGGTACTTCTCCCCATAGTAGCCGCGCTGCCGGTATCCGGTGAAGTAGAGCACGGCCTCCCGCAGCGTCTTGCTGGGAATCGTACCCGTATTCAGGCAGACGCCCCCCGCGAGGGGATCCCGTTCGACGAGGGCCACCTTCGCCCCATGCTTCGCAGCAGAGATGGCGGCACGTTGCCCGGCAGGCCCGGATCCAATGACGAGGAGGTCGAAATCGAACTTCCCGACCACAGCGCGGATGTCTACCTCGTCCAGGCTGCCGGCGCCATCAAATGCTATCGGTTGGTTTTCCTGAGCCATGGTCCCAATGGACACCCAAAGGGAGGTAAGGGCAAGTCAACTCAGTGGAATAATCTACTGGATGGAAAGTGCCATTGACGCGGGGGGCGAGGTCGTGGAGCCTCGCAGACCTATGACAACTGTACGGCATCATCATGCGCATCATCATCACTTCGCACATGCGGAGGCGCGCGCCGTTTAGGTTTCAGCTTCAAACGACCTTTCGTAAGCCCGCCCGCCGCAATGACTTCGGCGGGTTTTTTGTTTTTCCCATCACTCCAAAGGATGCAAACGCATGACCCCGGCAGGCTTGACATCAACCAATGGTTCCAAGACCCTTTCGCGCCCCGTAATCCCACAAAACGAAGGGAAAACCGACCTGACTCCCGGCTCTGACAACTCCGTGATCCACCTCGCCCTGCCCAAGGGCCGCATGCAGGAGGGCGTTTTCAAGGTCCTTGCCGACGCCGGCATCCAGATACGAATCGGCAGTCGAGGCTATCGCCCCACACTTTCCCTTCCAGGCTTTGAAACAAAGATTCTGAAGCCCCAGAACATCGTCGAAATGCTTCATTTGGGCAGCCGGGACATCGGCTTTGCGGGCGCCGATTGGGTCAGGGAACTGAATGCAAATCTTGTTGAATTGCTGGATACAGAACTGGATCCCGTCCGCATCGTTGTTGCCGCGCCGAAGTCTCTGCTGGAGGGGGGAAAGTTGCCAAAAGGGCGGAAGTTCCTGGTCGCTTCAGAATACGAAACGTTGACGAAGCTTTGGATCAAGCGCAGCGGCATCGATGCAACGTTCGTGCGATCCTACGGTGCGACGGAAGTCTTTCCGCCGGAGGACGCGGACATCATCGTGGACAACACCGCGACAGGTGCGACCCTGGAGGCGAATGACCTGATGATCATTGATGAGGTCATGAAATCATCAACACGACTGTACGCCAACCCATCCGTCGTGAAGGATGCGGCGAAGATGGACGAAATCAATCGCGTGTTGATGCTCATGCGTTCCGTTCTGGAAGCGCGCAAGCGCGTGATGCTTGAGGTAAACGTCACGGCAGACAAGCTGGAGGCGTTGGTCGCGCAGCTTCCGTCCATGCGCGAGCCAACGATCTCGTCGCTGCATGGTGATTCCGGCTATGCGGTGAAGGCCGCCGTCCCGCGCAAGGAGCTACCGATCCTGATCCCCAAGTTGAAGGCCGCAGGCGGCACGGACGTGATCGTGACGGGCCTGTCACAAATCGTTCCATGATTACCGCCACTGAAGGGAAAATCAAGCCGGCACCGGGAATCGATGGTGTGAAGGCCTATTCTGTTCCCAAGCATCCCGCACCGATTGACCTGAAGTTGGATGCGAATGAAGGAGCCGCACCAGACGGTGCCCTGCTGAAGCGTATTCTGGAAATCGGGCCGGACGTGATGCGGCGTTATCCCGATGCGAGCGCGCTGCAAAAGATGCTGGCGGGTCGCTTCGGTGTGGAATCGCACAACCTGATTGTCACGGCTGGCGCCGATGATGCACTGGATCGCCTGTGCCGTGCAGTGTTGGCGCCGGGGCGGGAACTACTGCTGACGAATCCGTCCTTCGAAATGTTGCCGCGCTATGCCAGGATCGCCGGCGCTTCCATTCACGAGGTGAACTGGTGGAGTGGGGCTTTTCCCACTGAGGCCTTGCTTCGCGAAATCAAGCCGCGAACAGCGCTGATTGCGATGGTTTCGCCGAACAACCCAACGGGGATTGTTGCCACGCGTGAGGACCTTGCACGCCTTTCGGAGGCGGCACCTCACGCTGTGATTCTTGTCGATCACGCGTATGTGGAATTTGCGGGGGAGGATCTGACCTCTTTCGCACTACAATTTCCCAACACGATCGTGGTGCGCACGCTGTCGAAGGCGTGGGGCCTTGCCGGATTGCGTGTCGGCTACGCGCTGAGCGCGAATCCGGAGCTCATTTCGTGGATGCGCGCATCGGGCGGACCCTATGCCGTGGCGCGGCCCTCCATCGCGCTGGCCGCCGCCCGCATCGAAGCCGACAGGGGCGCGATGCAACGATTCGTGGAGCAGGTACGTGCAGACCGGAGTGCGTTGAGCACGACGTTGAAGGAATTGGACGTTCCGCATTCCAAGTCCGAAGCGAATTTCGTCTTCGTAACGGATCCCCGTGCGCTGTGGATTCGCGATGCACTGGCGAGTCTCGGCATTTCAGTCCGGGCCTACATCGGCGACCCCACGCTGGGGGAATCGCTGCGAATCACCTGTCCCGGTGATACTGATCTGTGCGGACGAGTGACAAGGGGCCTGCGCACGGCGCTGAAGCCGGGCACGCAGGGGGCCGGCAACTGGGCAGTCTGCCGATCTGTGGATGAAATTCGTGCTGCGCGCACGCGCAACGACGTTGCCATCGGCCTGACAGCGGATGCAAACGTGGTGGAAGAGTTCCTGCATGCGGGTGCCGCACGCGTTGTTACCGACATCAAGGAAATGGAGACGTTCCTGCAATGAGTGAGCGCAAATCCGAGATCGTTCGGAAGACAAATGAAACAGACATTCATGTTGTCCTGAATGTTGATGGTTCGGGGAGGGATAAAATATCGACGGGAATTGGTTTCCTCGATCACATGCTGCACGCATTCGCCAAACACGCGCGCGTAGACCTTGAACTGACGTGCAAAGGGGACCTGCACATCGACGACCACCACACAGCGGAGGATTGCGCCTTGGCACTCGGCCAGGCTTTCGAGAAGGCGCTCGGCGACAAGCGGGGCATCGCCCGGTTTGGCCATGCCTACGCACCACTGGACGAGGCGCTGGCGAGGGCCGTCGTGGATTTTTCCGGACGCCCCTGCACCGTTCTTGATTTCGGTTTTAATCGTGAGCGCGTGGGTGATTTATCCACGGAGATGATTCCACACTTCTTCCAGTCCTTCGCGACGACATCGAAGTCTTCGATCCACGTCGATGTCATGCGTGGTGACAATGATCACCATCGTGCAGAGGCGGCCTTCAAGGCGCTCGCGCTCGCAATCCGTACGGCGGTAAAACGCGATGGCAGCGATAGCGTGCCAAGCACCAAGGGAGTGCTTTGATGGCGGAAGCGCCAAAAGTTGCGGTCATCCGCACGGGCCTTGCAAACCTTGCGTCAGTACTTGCGGGGCTTCGCCGCGCAGGCGCGGATCCGTTTGTTACCGAAGACCCCTCGGACGTCGGACGCAGTCCTTACGTTGTGCTGCCAGGCGTGGGTGCATTTGGCCCCGCTATGGAAAGGCTAAACGACTCAGGAATGGCTGACAGGCTGCGGGAACGGTACGAGGCGGGACGGCCGACGCTTTCCGTTTGCCTTGGGCTTCAGTTGCTTCACGCATCAAGTGAGGAGAATCCCGGCGTCGAAGGTCTGGGAATCATTCAACTGCACATCCGTAAGTTTCCGAGCACCCTCCGCATTCCGCAGCTTGGTTGGAATGAGGTGCGGCCGGAGTCATCCGCAGCCTACCTGCAATTGGGATACGCCTACTTCGCAAATTCCTTTCACGCGCCCTCCGTCGCCGAAGGTTGGACTCCTGCACACACCACTTACGGTGTGAATTTTGTCTCCGCCATCGAACGCGGGGCATGGCTGGCGTGCCAGTTTCACCCTGAATTGAGTGGTGACTGGGGTTTGCAGTTGTTGAAAAACTGGTTGTCGCTTGCACCAAGCCGCATTGTGAAAAGTGAAGTGAAAGCATGCTGACGCGCCGCATTATTCCCTGCCTTGATTGTCGCGATGGTCGTGTTGTAAAGGGCGTGAAATTTCAGGGCCTGCGTGATGCGGGCGATCCACCAACACTGGCACACGCCTATGAGTTGCAAGGCGCGGATGAACTTGTGCTGCTGGACGTTTCCGCCACGCCGGACGGTCGGGCCACGGCAGTCGAAACAGTCCGCAAGGTGCGCGAGGTGCTCTCGATTCCGTTGACCGTCGGTGGCGGTGTCCGTTCCGCGGAAAACGCGCGCAAGCTTCTTGAGGCGGGCGCTGACAAGGTCGGTGTGAACACGGCAGCCGTGGAGAATCCCAAAGTCATTCGTGACATCGCTGATCAATTCGGTTCGCAGTGCTCCGTTGTTGCACTGGATGCGGCACGGCGGCTCGACGGCGCTGGTTGGGAAGTCGTGATTCTCTCCGGCAAAAAGCGTACGGGCCTTGATGCAATCGATTGGGCCGCCAAGGTCGTGGAGTTCGGCGCGGGAGAAATCCTCCTGACGAGTTGGGATCGTGATGGCACACGCAGCGGATACGATCTTGAGCTACTGAGCGCCGTATCCAAAGTGACGAACGTGCCGGTGATTGCGAGTGGCGGCGCTGCAACGCCACAGCACTTGCTGGAGGCACTGGATGCGGGCGCGGACGCAGTACTGGCTGCCTCAATCTTTCACGATGGCGAATATACCGTGCAAACCATCAAGCAATTCCTAACAGACAGGAAGGTGCCGATCCGGCCATGATCATTCCATCGATTGACCTCATGGGCGGGCAGGTCGTGCAGCTCGTGGGGGGCAGGGAAGAGACGCTGAAAAAGGACACGCAGTATGGCAACCCGTTGCCATTGGCGGAGCGCTTTCGGCTGGCGGGGGAGATCGCCGTCATCGATCTGGACAGCGCGCTCGGCAAGGGTTCGAACAAGGATTTGATCAAGTCGCTGCTGCGCGTGGCGGATTGCCGCGTGGGCGGTGGCATTCGGTCTCTGGACGTCGCGATGGAGTGGCTTGATGCAGGCGCCAGGCGAATCATCATCGGCACGGCTGCAAAACCCGAATTATTGAAGCAACTTCCGCGCGAACGCGTGATTGCGGCGCTGGATGCCTACGACGGCGACGTGGTGGTGGAGGGGTGGACAAAAAAAACCGGCGCATCAATCGTCGATCGCGTGAAGGACCTGAATGAATTCGTGGGTGGCTTCCTTGTCACGTTTGTTGAGAAGGAGGGGCGCATGAGCGGCACGAACCTGGATCGCGTGGCAGAGATTGTCGCTGCGGCGGGTGATGCGCGCGTGACCATTGCGGGCGGCGTGACGACGCTTGATGAGTTGGCGCAGCTCGACAGATTGAATGCAGATGCGCAGGTGGGCATGGCGATCTATACGGGTAGGATGGACTTCGGGGACGCCGTGGCCGCGCCGCTGACATCTGATCGCCCTGATGGCTTGATTCCCACTGTCGTGTGTGATGAAAACGGGGTGGCACTTGGCCTTGCCTATTCAAGCAGGGACAGCATTCGCGAAGCGGTGAACAAGCGCGTGGGAATCTATCAATCCCGCAAACGTGGCTTGTGGGTGAAGGGCGAATCCTCCGGCGCGACGCAGGAGTTGCTGCGTGTGACGCCCGATTGCGACCGCGATGCGGTCCGCTTCGTGGTGCGCCAGAATCCGCCGGGTTATTGCCATCTGCCGCAGTGGACATGCTTCGGTGAGACGGGTGGGCTAACGGAGTTGATGCGCACGATGGAGGAGCGAAAGGGGAATGCTCCCGCTGGTTCCTACACGCAGCGCCTGCTCAATGATGCGGAGTTGCTGCGTGCGAAACTGACCGAAGAAGCGGCGGAACTGGCCGCGGCGACGGAAAAGGCCGACGTCGCGTGGGAAGCAGCCGATGTGATCTACTTCACGGCGGTTGCAATGGCCAGGGCTGGGGTGACGCTTGCGGATGTGGAACGGCAGCTTGACTTGCGCTCGAGGAAGCTAACACGCCGCAAGGGAGATGCAAAACCCAAGTCATGACTACGAACGTGCTGACTGTCTACACAGCGGAAGAGGTGGCGGCGTTGGTCGTCGACCCCGTTGATTCGAGGATTCTTCCTGCGGTTGACAGAATCGTGACCGATGTTCGTGTGGGCGGAGATGCGGCGCTGCTGGCCTACGCGAAGCAATTTGCTGAAGTTGCCGATGGTGCGCCGATTATTCTGCCGCGCGCGGAACTGAAGGCGACCTTCGAGTCAATTCGCAAACAGGATCAGGAACTTTTGGTGAGGGTTGCCGATCGCATACGTTCCTTTGCGGAAGCGCAACGTGATGCGCTGAAGCCGATCACGCACGCCATACCGGGCGGGGAGGCGGGGCACACGATTGCTCCGGTGGAGGTCGCGGGATGCTACGCACCGGGCGGAAAATTTCCACTGCCGTCCTCGGTGCTGATGACGGCAGTGACAGCGCGCGCGGCGGGCGTGAGGACGGTGGTCGTCGCATCGCCGAAGCCGACACCGATCACACTGGCGGCAGCGCATGTCGCCGGGGCCGATCTCTTCCTGTCCTGTGGGGGAGCGCACGCGATCGCCGCAATGGCGTTCGGCACGCAATCCGTCCCACGCGCGGATGTGGTCGTTGGTCCCGGAAATCCGTGGACAACGGCGGCGAAGAAGATTGTTTCCGGCTATGTAGCCATCGACATGCTGGCGGGGCCGTCGGAATTGCTTGTCTATGCGGACGAGACGGCAAGCCCGGCAATCATCGCGGCGGACCTCCTTGCGCAGGCTGAACATGGCGCCGACTCGGTTCCAGTCCTGGTGTCGATGAGCCGAAAGCTGATCAATGCCGTGAACGCGGAGATTGCGAGCCAGCTTTCGACTCTTCCGACCTTTGCGACTGCAAACGCCGCCATTGCGCATGGGTATGCCGTTCTGGTGAAGGACGAGGCGGAGGCGATCCGCGTCATCGACAAAAGCGCGCCGGAACACCTTGAACTGCTCTGCGCAAATGCGGATGAACTCGCGAAGAAAATCAATCACTACGGCGCGGTGTTCATCGGCAGTGGCGCGGCGGAAGTGCTTGGCGATTACGGCGCCGGGCCGAACCATACGCTGCCAACAGGCGGCACTGCGCGCTTCACAGGTGGCCTGTCAGTCTTTCACTTCCTTCGTGTTCGCACATGGATGCGCGTGAACGACCTTCACGCCGCGAAGCAGCTTGTCGCCGACGCACGCGATCTCGGTCGGCACGAAGGATTGGAGGGACACGCACGCGCTGCAGAGGCGCGACTCAATTAACGCTTGTAACTGAATGTTGTGTCTGTGCCGGGAAGGCTCACCGGAATGCTCAGACGATTTCTTCTTCCTTACCGTCTTCGATGCGGGCTGTTGTCTTCTTCACGAACTGGGACTGAAGCCCGCCTGCGCCGCGATTCATGCCGACGGCACCGCTGCGCGCCAGTTCCGCAATGCCGAAGGGCTGCGTGAATGTGATGAAGTTGTCCAGCTTCTCGCAGGAGCCAACAAGCTCAAACGTGATGGAGCCGGGTGTATAGTCGAGCGCCTTCGCCTTGAACAGTTCGCCGATCTGCATGATCTCAAGGCGGTTCTTCGCAGTGCACTGCACCTTGACCAGCATGAGTTCGCGCGTGATGTGGGCGCCGGTTTCTGTCAGGTCCTGAACCGTCACAACCTCGATCAACTTGTTGAGCTGCTTCTTCACCTGCTCAATCGTTGTGGTGTTTCCCTTCACGAGGATCGTCATGCGGGAGATGGTTTCATCATGAGTGGGACCGACGGTGAGGGAATCGATGTTGAACCCGCGCGCCGCGAACAGCGACGCAATGCGTGCGAGCACACCAAATTCGTTCTCCACAAGAGCGCTCATCACGTGGAGCCCTTCGCGTTTGCCTTCACTCGTCATCATTGTTGGTCTTCCCTTTCAGATGGAAATGATATCACTGGCGGGTGGTGGGAACGGTCAAGGCAGATTCGTTTTGCCCGCGCTGCGAAATTGCCCAAGATTTGTACAGGCCCATAAAATGAAGGGGTTTTCAATGCGCACACTCCGCCTTTTTAGTGCGATTCTCTGTTTGGCCATCTTCACGGAAGGTTGCTCGCCTGCTGTGAAGCAAAGGGCGGCAACAGTCACTGCGCAACACGAGCCCGCGGCAGTGGTCGCGACTCCTGTTCCTGTTCCCGCGATGACGATTGCTCCCACCCAGTCGCTTGTCCCTCCCGTGCTTGTCAACAAGGCCGCGAACAAGTGGGACGTCCCGCCGGAAGGAGCCACATTCGATCTGGACATGGAAACCTCGACAACGTTCACGCTTTTTGTGCCAGCGGGCCTTGCCTACAACAACGATGGGACGACGAGCCTGACGGTTCATTTCCACGGCGCATCGTACTGGGTGCAGCAGGAGCACACCCGCCGCGGCGCGACGACTCCCTTGTTGACGTGCAACGCCAAGGAGAACGATTCGGCATACGAAGTTGATGTCATGAAGCCGGATCTCTTCAGGCGCATTCTTGCAAAGACCAACGAGAGACTGTCAGCCATTGCAAGACGCCCCATAAAGGTTGAAACCCTGGAGGTTTCGGGTTTTAGTGGCGGCTATGCGGGTGTTCGCGGACTGTTGCGGCTCCCGGATATTGAACCCATGATCTCGCGTGTGCTGCTGAATGACGCGCTCTATGTGGGCGATGCTCCCGACTCGACGCCAACAGATCGAAAGCCGCGCATGGACGGCATTCAGCCCTTCATAGATTTTGCACGGAAGGCCCAGTCGGGACAGCGCATCTTTGTACTGGAGCACTCCAACACGCCATCGCTGAAGTCCGTGGGACCGAAGGACTGCGGGCGCGCGATTCTGGCAGCACTGGGAGTGGAGGCGAACGACGTCGTGCCCAACTCAATAGCGGCAGCAAGAACAAACACGGACTTTCCACTGATCCGACGCGCCGATTCCGGCAACATGCACGACTGGACCTACCTGGGTGAAAACGTCGCGATTCACTTGGCGCACCTTCGCAATCAGGCAGACATGTGGAATGCGATTGATCAAAAAAATAGCGCAACCTTGGTGATCCCACCGGCGAACAAGCGCAGCATTCAAAAGCCGGAAAAGACGATTGGGGAGTCCATCGATCTCGGCAGCAGCTTCACGCTCTTTCTGCCGCCTGGATACAAGGTTCCGAAGGATGGTACCGTCGAACTGACGATGCATTTCCATGGGGCGACGTGGTTCGCGTACCAGGAGCACCTGAGACGAGGATTGGATGGCCCCCTTGTTGCGGCGTATGTTGGTGAGGGGTCGCGCGTATACAAGAATGCACTTCTCGATCCCGCGCGCTTCCAGCAAGTTCAGGATCAGGTCATCGAGTCACTCAGGAAGCGTGGTGCTCCTGCGGAAACAAGGATCGTGTCGGTGAACATCACGAGTTTCAGCGCGGGTTATGGCGCGGTACGCGAGATTCTTCGCAACTCAGCCAACCACGCGATTATCAAGCGCGTGATCCTTGCGGATTCACTCTATGGCGACTTGGAACCAGAGGCACTTGCCAAAGGGAAGCGGGAGGTACTTGCAGAACACGTCGATGTTTGGTTGCCTTTCGCCCGACTCGCCATGACAGGGGAGAAGACCTTCATCATCACCACTTCGGAAATCGAAACGCCGACTTATGCCAGTTCATCCGAAGTCTCCCATGCCATCGTTGCAAAACTGGGTTTGAAGGAAATCCCAGCCGATCCGAAGTCGATTGCCGCCAAGTCGAAGGACTATCCGCTGCGTTCATCCGCCGATATGGGATCGTTTCACGCGTGGTTCTACAGTGGAAAGGACGCCGTGGTTCACATGACTTTGGCGCGTCGCATCGCGGAAGTGTGGGAAGCGGCAGACCAGGCTGGCGATCCTTGATCAGCTTTTCAACCTTTGAATCAGCGCCGTGATTTCCGGGTGCAGTTTTCCATAGAGTTGCGCGGCGCGACTCCCGGAGAGACGGTCTGCCAGTTCACGCGCAGTTGCCAATTTTTCAAGGACCTCTGCACTCTCCAGAAAGCTTCGTTGCAACTCCGCCAGCCGATTGCGGACCACGCCGTCTGCACGATCGGGTGCACGTTCCGGCTTCTTCACCCATTGGCTGAATGACGAGAAGAAATTCTCACCGCCCCATTGCTGCCTTAGACGCTGATGGACCTCCTGTGGGTGGACCTCCCGCGGTTTGTTTGCTTCCTTGAGGATTGCAGTAGTGAGCTTGCCCGCGTCGCCAAAGGGCACTTCGGTGACCCAGCCCTGTTCAACCAATGCCCGCGTTGGTTCACTGCTCACAGTTGTCACGGCCCGCATACCCGCCCACAACCAGCCATACAGCCGATTGCGACAACCAAGCTCGCCTTCATACGTCTTGAAGTCGATGTTCACACCGACGTGCGACAGCAGCAGGATGTTTTCGAAGTCCTCTTCGTTCACCCAGCCGAGCAGATGCATGCGCTCGTGAACTGCACTGGATCTTACGCGTCCTTCAAAACGTTCATAGACATTTTCCACATGCCCCTCGATGGCGCCTCCGGTGGAAACAAAATGCAGGTTTTCATCGCGGGCAAGTGCACCCTCTATCCCACGAAACAGTGTCTCTTCATCCACCCAGGTGTTATAGCCGCCGCTACAGAGAATGATGCGTGAACCCGATGGAATGCCGCGCTCAATCAAGAGGTTGGGCTGCGACAGCGTCAGGAGTTCCGCGAAGGGGAGCACCGGCGGAACAACCTCGGCAAGATCATAGCCCGTGGTATGTTGATTGAGCCGTCCCGCCGCACCCAACTCGCCGATCAATGCCTGGCGTTGATCACGTGAGCACACGGAAAAGCGATCGGCGCGCAGCAGCACAGGAAGGACATGCAGCCACTGATCCGCGAGCGCCGTGTCATTCTTGTGCGCGGCGCCCTGCTGCTGGCGCTCCGCCATGGGATGACCAAAGTAGTCGACATGTATGGGACCATCGAAACGGGCTGCACAGGCGGCCAACGCACCAATGTCAGTCAGCGCGACGATGCAATGCGGGTCCCATTTCTCAACAAGCCCCTCAATCATGATCGTCGGATCCTCAAGGCGCGGTTGGAGAGCGACATGATGAGTGACAGCCGGATGATTGTTGGGCACAAACTGGGTGTCACGGTCGGAGAAGGGAAATTCTGCGATCGAAACTTCACATCCCGCCCGAAGAAGCGCGTCGAGGAACGCCTTCAGGCGCAGACCCGTTGCGTGGACCTTCTTCAATCCCGCCCGTGGCATCGGTCCAACACCGACGAGCAGGACGCGTGTCATTGCAGCGCTTTCGCTGCGCGCTCCACCAACTCGCGGGCGCTTGATGGCGTGCGACCCTCAGCGTACACACGAACGACCGGCTCCGTATTGCTGGGGCGAACGTGAATCCAGCAATCAGGAAAGGATGCCTTCATTCCGTCGCTCAGATCAATGGATGCCCCTTGGAACGATTGGGGAAGGCGAGCAATGCAACGGTTCATCAAGTCGCGGTCGACATGCATGCTCTTCTTGATCATGGCGTAGCTTGGAAACTCCTCGTTCCACTGCGAAAGCGTACCACCGCGCGCCTGTAGGCCCATGAGGATCAGTGCAATTCCCGTGGCTGCATCACGGCCGGGCTGCACGGCCGGCACGATGACGCCGCCGTTCCCCTCCCCGCCAATGCGTGCCCCGCTGTCTTCAAGTCCCGCCAGGACATTGGCTTCGCCGATGGCGGTGCGAATGACCTGCGTTCCGTGCTTGCGCGCAACGTCCTCGATGGCGCTGGAGGTTGAAAGGTTCACGACAATCGAGGATTTCCGCTTCGTCATGGAAAGGTACGAGTCGGCTGCAAGCACAAGGGTGCGTTCCTCTCCAATTGCACGTCCATTCTCATCAACCAACGCAAGCCGATCTGCGTCGGGATCGATGGCGAAACCGAGGGCGGCCTTCCGGGCAATAACCTGGCGTCGCAATTCCTTCAGGTTTTCCTCCACCGGCTCTGCGCCGCGTGGAAAGACAAATGCATCAACATCGGCAAAGATGGTTTTGTGTGTGGCACCATACGCTTCCGCAACCCGTGGGGCGAGCATGGCGCCTGTGCTGTTGCAGCAATCAATGACCACGCGCAGCCTGCGCGCTCCGCTCCTTGCAACTCTTGGAGGCAGCGCCTTTAGCAACGCGGCAAGGTGATGTTGCGCAGGATCCTTGAGGGTGGTCCGTGCCCCGATCCTGTCACTGCCAGCGATCTCTCCTGCCTCGATGAGGCGGTGGGCTTCGATCAGCCCGGCCAACATTTCCTTCGTGATGAAGCTGCCCGTGCGGGAGAAGAACTTGAGTCCGTTGTACTCGATGGGGTTGTGGCTCGCAGTCACATTGATGCCGCCGTCAGCCTTCAGCATGCGAACAAGGAGACCGAGAGTCGGCGTGGGGGTTAGACCGGAGAAGAGTACTTCAACACCAACGCCGCGGAGGGCGCCTTCCACCAGTGGGAGAATCCAGTGCGCGGAGGGTCGTGCATCATGGCCAAGGACGATGCGCTTCGCACGCGTCATCTGCGCGAACGCACAGACATAGGAAACGACCTCATGCGGCGTCAGGTCCTTCCCGGCGATTCCTCGGATTCCAGAAATTGTGACAAACAAGGCAGACTTCCTGGGTGGGGGCGCGCTCGCCTGCTTCTGTGTGCGCGATGCCTTTTTGCCTTTGCTTGAACTCCCGCCGCGAGACTTCACTGAATTGTAACTCCCATGCCATCAAAGTGGACCAACAGGTTGTGCCCGTTTCGGGTGGGGCGCAATCACCTTCGCGCGCTAATTCACAAGGACTGCGATGCGCCCTTGCCTCGCTCGTCGCATTGAGGTTGTCTTGCACCTGCAAGATGAATTGGAGACCTGCTGCATGCGCTTCCCCGTCGAACTATGGGAGACAGATTTGGAATGTCAGATCATTCGACAATTTCTGGATGCGTTTGCTGGCCATCCCGTGATGCTGACGGACAAATTGGCAAACACCGTTTTTTTTACACCGGAAGCAGAGGAGCTTCTTGCGGATCGCGGGGAAGCGATCGTGAATCGCCTTTCGTTTTCGCTGATGGGTTTTGGTAGCAAGGACCGGGTGCCTCCGGGGTTGACAGCAGCACTGTTGGGTGAATCCGTCCCTTGGCGCGGGGTTGTCAATCTCTCCAGCGACGATTCGCCCCGTTTGCGTTTTGCGGAGGCCAGTGCCATTCGCTCTCCCGGCAGATTTCTATGCGGTGTCGTCAGATTCAGTGCCAGCCCGGCTTCCCCATGAACAGTACTGTTCACGACGCTGATTCCGAGGAAGAACGGGATTCCATTCCAGAGTCCCCGATGATGCGGGTTGCGATCCTCATTAGCGGACGCGGGACGAACCTTCATGCAATCCTGAAGTCAAGGCAGGATGGCAGTCTGCCCCATGCCGACATCCGCGTCGTGATCTGCAATGATCCGTCGGCAGCGGGGATTGATGTCGCGAAGGAATTTGGCATTCCCGTGCGCGTCGTTGATCACAAGGAATTCAAGGGGGACCGCTCCGGGCATGATGCGGCGATTGCGCGTGTCCTCCGCGCAGAGGACATTGAACTGGTTGTGCTTGCTGGATACATGCGCCTGCTGACTGCGGGGTTTGTGGATGAGTTTGCAGGGCGCATGATCAACATCCATCCGTCACTTCTGCCTGCGTTTCCCGGAGTCAGGGCGCAGCGGCAGGCGCTGCTGCAGCGGGTTCGAATTGCAGGATGCACCGTGCACTTCGTGACGCAGGCGATGGATGGAGGCCCCATCATTTCCCAGCGCAGCGTGCCAGTGCTGCTGAACGATGACGAGGATTCACTGGGAAGGCGCATCCTGATGGAAGAGCATCGCGCATTGCCACAGGCCATCGATCTGTTCACGCGCAACCGCATCAGGCTCATTGGTGGGCATGTTTCGATCCGTCCCGGCGACTCGTCATTCCCCGACCTTGAAAAGGACATCGGGCCGATGACACCATTGATTCTCGCCACGGGCAACATGGACAAGGTCCAGGAAATCCGCGCGATCCTTTCCGATACCCCTCTGCATCTTTTCACGACTGCCAGTTTCCCCGGTTATGCGGAACCGAAGGAATCAGGGGAGACATACCTGGAGAATGCCCGCATCAAGGCAAGCTACTGGGCGCGCATCACAGGATTGTGGTCGTTGGCCGATGATAGCGGAATCGAGGTGGAAGCGCTCGGCGGCCGGCCTGGCGTGTTCAGTGCGCGCTACGCCCCGACATCCCGCGAACGTATCGCCAAAATGTTGGAGGAACTGCGCGACGTGCCCGTGGAAAAGCGTCGTGCACGTTTCGTCGCAGTGGCGGTGCTCCGGTCACCCGATGGGGAAGAGTATTCCGCGAAGGGAACGTGCGATGGGCAGATTGCCTTCGCACGTTGTGGAGAAAATGGATTTGGCTATGATCCAATCTTCATTCCCGACGGGTATGGCCGCACCCATCTTGCAGAGCTACCCGACGACGTGAAGAATTCCATCAGCCACCGCGGTCGGGCATTGGAACAATTGAAGGACGTCCTGAGGAAGCTTGCCTAATTCCTGAAATCATAACGCACCAGCAGCGGAAAGTGATCGCTGGCATTACTGGTCCCAATGTCGGCGGCCACGGCACGGAAGCCGTCGTTGTGGAATTGGTGATCGATCTGCCAGAGTGGGAACGGTTGGTGCCTCCACGTGGCCAGATAACGATCAGTGGACGCCTCGGCGAAGCTGTCGCTCCAGCCAGTGGTGGCACGGTTCAGATGATAGCTGCCGCGTGGGACATTGAAATCGCCCGCCACAATCGCGGGGAGCTCTTCATCAGCAATTGCGGCGTAGAGTTTGTCAAAGGCGATGCGATCATTTCGAAATGGCGGGGTCTTCGCATCCACGTCATAGACGGCGATCAGCCCACGTGGAGTTCGTAAAACCACGCGCAGTATCTTGATGTCACGAACTTCAACAACCTGCCTGCTTTCAACGATGGGAAATCGTGATGCGATGGAAATCGTGTAGCCCACAGCCCAGTGGTACTTGTTGCCAAGCGCCTTCTTGAGGTGGTCTGGAGCGCGTCCCCGAAATGTTCCTTCAACGAGGCAGAGAATATCAGGCTGTGCATCCACAATGAACGGTATGACCTTGTTCGCACCAAAGCTGTACGATTTGACATTGTATGAAAGCACCAGAAAATCCGCCGGATCATCCTTGCCTGCCAACCGGGAGAATAAGCGCGGTTGATCGAGGAGAAAATTCGGAACGCCAACGCCAAGTAACAGGACAAATAGCACCGCGCGGGAGCGCATGGATGACTTTCCCACGGTCAAGCACAACAGGCCGATGGGAATGCTGACCAATGGTGGGATGTAGAAGTTGAGATTGAAAACCGGAAAGCGATCGCGAACGAGGAGCCTAAGCGCGAGCGATATCAAAACTGCGATGCTTGTCGCAGTGCAAAACCTTCGAAGGCGAGTCAGCCAAATTCGACGCGCAGGTTCACTGCCACCTTCTGGTCCGGGATCAGGCATGAAATGAATTGTCGATCCTGCTCATATGGGATCGCTCTCCCGTCATGTGTGATGGAAATGCCTGAGGCACTGATACCGTGAAAACGAACGTGCCAGTGCGTTCGCGCGCTGCGGTAGGAACCCGCAGGCGCGCCAATCCAAAGGTTTAGCGACTTCGCATCGACAGACCCGGCAATGTCTATGACGGACTGCACACCTCGTTGATAATCGTGTGATATGCCGTCATCTTCGACAAGTCTTCCGCACAACGCGGGGGCGCACCACACATCCAGAAACGTGACTTCCGGCGTTTGATCACGCGTGGATTGACGAACAGCATCCATCGGGAGAACAGCGCCTGCGCGGATGAACAGCGGTGGCTGGCCGAAAGGCCCGGCAGCGAGTATCCACTTGCCGCCTTCGTGACGGCTGTTGCTCCAAAAATCGTACCAAATCCCGGCGGGCAGATAGACGGCGCGATGATCCTTCCCCGGCTCCAGGATCGGTGCAACCAGCAGATCCCCACCAAGTAGGAACTGGTCACCGATCGACACGACGGCTGCATCCTTGGGATAATCAAATACCAAGGGGCGATTGATGGGAGCACCAGTGCGCGCGCATTCGACAAACTGCGTGTAGATGTAGGGGAGCAGTTGATAACGCAGCTCGATCAGGCGCCGCGCGACTGTCTCAACCTCCGGGCCGAAAGTCCACGGCTCATGATCATGCGTTCCTGCTGCGGAATGCGTGCGACAGAAGGGTTGGAAGACGCCCCATTCCATCCATCGTGCGAACAGCTCAGGAGTGGCATTGCCTTGAAATCCCCCGATGTCACAGCCGACGAAACCAACGCCGCTCATGGCCATGTTGAGGTTCAACGCGATGTCGAGCGGCATGGTTGAAAATGCGGAACGATTGTCGCCTGTCCACACCGCAGAATGACGTTGAATTCCGGCCCATCCCGATCGCGTCAACGTGAACGGACGGCGATTTGGATGCGATGCCAACTGACCGTCGCGGCTTGCCTGTGCCATCGTCAGGCCGAAAACATTGTGGATTTCCTCATGGCGACGCCTGAGCGCAAAGTCATGGTGCAGGACGTCCGCGGGGAATTCCCTGCTGCCGCACTCTGTGCCGAAAATCGCCGGCTCATTCATGTCGTTCCAGATGCCCGCGATTCCCATGTCCAGAAGCGCGGACTGCTGCCATTCCGCCCATAACTTGCGCGTCTCCGGATTCGTGAAATCAGGCATGTGAACCTCGCCGGGCCATACACGCCCGGTGAAGAGTTCGCCGGTTTCATGTCGAAGAAAAAAACCCGACGTCGTAAGCCCGACGTCGTAAGCCTCATAACCTTCACGGATTGCAACACCGGGATCGACGATGCAAAGAGTGGTGAATCCATCCTTCGTAAGATCCCCGATGAGGGTCTTCGCTTCCGGGAATGTCTTCACATTCCAAGTGAAGACGGCGTAATCCTGCATGTAGTCAATATCCAGGTAGATCACGTCGCATGGAATCCTGCGAGAGCGATATTCATGGGCTATCTCACGCACACGCTCGGCGCTCATGTAAGACCACCGGCATTGTTGAAATCCCAGTGCCCAGTAGGGTGGCAGCGACATTCGCCCTGTGAGTGCGGTATACAGTTCGAGCACACGGGCAGGCGTTTCCCCGAACATCAACCACAGCTTCAGGTCGCCGTGACGCGTTTCCATTTGGAGGGCTGACGGATCGGACTTCCCAACGTCAATAAATAGCTCGCCGGGATTGTCGATGAACATCCCGTGAAACCCAAGTCCGGGAATGCCTCCACAGACTGCGAATGGGATCGTGCAGTAGTACTGTTTGAAGGGATGATGGATGAACTCATCACGATTCCAGATGCGATAGATTCCCGGATTGCGGTTCAGACCTTCGCCATGCTCACCGAGACCGTAGACGCCTTCTTTCGAATCGAGCGTGCGGCGAAGAAGAACGCGCCCGTCCGCGATCGAAAGTGGTTCGCTGTTGGTTGTGCTGAAGAGCACAGTGCCCGCTTGATCCTCAACGGTGAAGGTGAACGGTTCCGGGCGAAACTTGATGACCAGATGTTTTGTGGTGATCCTGAAAAGGCCAGCATGCTCTTCCACCGCGTGCGAACTTTGCGGCCAATCGTGGGGCTGTACTGCGTAACTGTGATCTGACTGCTGCGTGTTGGTGGCTGAAACCTGCAAAAAGAGGAGTGAGTCACCCGCTATGCGCAGCGTGGCACGGCCACCGCCATGCAATGGGCTGTCAATCACCGGCGCGAGCTTGTGGACGGAAGTCATGGGTTGATCAGTGGAGCGATGAGAGGATCAGTGCACACGCCAATACCAAAGCGCGCCCGTCCCTTCCGGGGAATGAGTATCGATCCAGACCGCGTGAATCCAATTGTCGGTGGTTGTCACCGCAGGCTCGCGGGCTTCATCAGAAATGAGGCGCGTGAATTCGCCGCGCTCGCGGTTGGCAATGGTGAGGTATTGCTCGCCGAATTCCAGCGAATCAATCCACGTTGATGTGCCAGTGCCGTCATTTGAGAAGGAAAGTTGGTGGGTGCGATTCGTCTCTCCACCGACGACGGAAGGGACATTCATGTTGTGATCGCGAGGATCAATGTTCAGGTAGACTTCGCCTTCAGGTCGCTGCTCCACCCAGTAGGCACCAAGGCGCGAACCCGGATTCACAGAATACAACAACGGGAGGCGGTTTGCGGGAATTTGCCCCAGGGACAGTGACTCTGTCGCACCAAGCTGCCCTCCGGTGACTGACGCAGAGAGAGCGGCGACGTCACCGGATTGAATTGCGTACCAATAAACCTCAATCCCACTCGATCCCGTGAAAAGTTGGGGGATGACATCATAGGGCCGCGTTCCAGCGCTGATGGGACGCTTTTGCCATCCATCCACCGTGCGGTTTGCCACGAACAATTGTGAACTGCCGCCGGAAACTTCCGACCACGCCGCGTAGGCGATTCCTGTGTCATCGAAACAAATGACCGGAGGATCGAGCAAGTTGGTGCTTTGCGTGATCGTCTCCAACGTCCCGCCGTTGTCACTGAACTGCAGCGTGCTGATTCCCGGATTGCTGTGAATCCAAGCGATGGCAGGCTGAGTCTTTGGCCCGATGGCGAGTGCGACATCACTGTTCGTTCCGGGCTCGAAGGAACTGACGACACGTACCTCGGGAAAATACTTCCCCGGCGGAATCACACCGTCCTTGAAGGAAACAAGTCGAACCCATTGAAGGCCGGAGGGTTGCATTTCCACCCACCCAACGGCTGTTACGAACTTCTTGGAGGCAATGCGTGGGAACTCCACACGCGCTTCATTTCCGGCGAGCGCAAAGACCTGTCCGTCCGCGGCGCAGGCAATACGCTGCGCCACCAGAAGGACCGTCATGGTGGTGATAATTCTTGCGGTGCCTTTCATTCCCTTCAAACTCCTGCCTCTTCCTCTCGCTGGAAATCTTGTACGCGAAGGCGTTCAACAAAATCAACCGTCATTTGGCCGGCGAATCGACAAGTTCCAAGGGATCGGCCGGGCGGGCGCCGACATATAACTCAGCGTTTTCCAAGCCTCCACGCATGTAAGTTGGGCGTGCGACCGGCTTGCCTGTGTCATCCATGACCACCACGAGCAGGAGGCCCCTTGGCAGCCCCCGCAGCATGAATTTGCCCCCCGCAGTGATGGGGGCCACACGTTCAATGACATTTGTCTGGTTCCACTGCTTCAGAGAGACAAAACCTGTGGGCACCGGCGAACCGTCCTCGTTCCTGACAACACCTGCCAACGCGAGGGGAGCGGACAACTGAAGGTCGACATGCTGCGTTCCGCTGAAAGGGGCGCCCGCAATCACCTTCTGTGACGGCGCCTCAGTCCAATTTCCCTCACCCAGTGATTCGCGCAGGTCCCACACACCCTTCATGCTGCCACTCGGCGCATAGGCCGTTGCGGTGAAATCGCCCTTCGCGCCCGTCGTGGCGACAAAGATCGTGCCTTTCATTGACTTGAAATCCGGCTCGATTGTTCCCGTGTATGTGACAACTCCCGGCAGCGCATTTGGCCCCTTGTCGGTTCTTGTCATGGTGACCTGCAGGTCCTTGATGGATGCGTTGAAATGGGAGATGCAACCAGACGGCCATGGATTCACCTCGGCCGCCCACTCGTTGGGTTTCTCCTCGGTCTTGAACTCCAATTCCCCGCTGGTCCTGCGGGGGAGGGAACTCGAAGCCATCGCGGTGATGGTGATTGGCTCGCCAATGGGAAAGGGGCCTGCCGACCATTTTCCTGTTTCATCGGTGTGAAATCGGAATGTGGGCTGACGCAGGTTGTCTCCTATGACGACCTCCCCGCCAGAACGTGGTTTTCCTGCGACATCATAAACAAAACCTTCGAGGTTTAACGCCCACGCTGTTTGGAGCGTGACCTTGCGAGAGGCTTGCTCTTCCGCTGTGAATTTTCGTTCCACGGGCAGGTACTCCGCAGTGTTGAGGCGGATCGTCAATTCGCCCAGATTGGTTGGCAGCACATCAAACTTGAAGGTGCCGTTCGCAGCGAGGCGGGTTCGTTGGTAGAGTGTGCCCACAAATACAGTGACTTGGCCGGCGTCGATGGGTTTGCCCTCCGGGTTGATGGCAACGCCTTCCATCTTTGCTGCGGCGCTCAGGCGGAGCAGGATGTTCTCCGTAAGACGATCAGGATCGATTTGAAACTGCGCCGTCCCGTCGGAGTAGTTTTCCTTCACAGCAATGGCCTGATACGTGCCCTGGAGCGGCAGCCCCATGATCTCGAAGTCCCCGTTCGCATCGGTCATCGCAGGACGCGCATCGCCGATATTGACATTGGCACCTTCGACAGGCTTGTCGAAATCATCGACAACGTGACCCTTCGCAACGCTGCCTTCACTCAAGGCAAAGTCGATGGAGAGTGGAAATTGGTCGTGGGTAACGATGCTGATCTTCGTCGCAGAGCGATAGTGTGGCGAGATGGTATCGAATTGAATGCCGAACTTCGGAATCTCCGCGTATTTGTCCAGGTTGAAATGGAAACTTCCGTCCGCATCAGTCTTCGTGGTCTCCGTCGCGACTTCACGACGGGTCCGCATGTCCTGAAACTCCATGATGACCGTGACACCTGACGCAGGTCCCCCAATCTGCGACTTCACCCGCCCATTCACCTCCAACGATTTTTCGGAAACTTCCCCCCGGATCGTTGGCTCCGGAGCGGGTTGCGCCAAGGAAACCGCACCGGACAACAATGACAGTATCACCAATGCCACTGCGCAGGGAAACTGACGCATCAGGGTCAAAGCAACGTGCCCCGCAGGACGATGGATGCGACGGAGAAATAGATGATCAAACCAGTGACATCCACCAAAGTTGCAACGAATGGAGCGGATGAAGTTGCAGGATCCAGACCCAGGCGTTTCAGCATGATCGGCAACAACCCACCAGACATTGTTCCCCAAAGGACGACTCCCACCAATGCAATCCATACGGTCAACCCGATGAGAATCCAATGTTCGCCGTATACATCGGAGAAGGCAGTCCACAAGGCGATGCGGATGAACCCAACCATCCCCAGAATGCTTCCGAGAATCACTCCTGAAAACAACTCGCGCCTCAGCACGCGAAACCAATCGTGAAGTCCAATTTCGCCAACGCTGAGTGCACGAATGATCAGTGTGGCGGCTTGCGAGCCACTGTTCCCACCACTGGAAATGATCAGCGGAATAAAGAGCGTAAGAACAGCCGCCTTCTTGAATTCATCCTCATAGTTTGCCATGGCGGATGCCGTCAGCATTTCACCGAGAAACAGTACCAGCAGCCAGCCGGCGCGCTTCTTGATCAACTGCGGCAAGGGTGTCGCCAGATATGGCTCATCCAGTGCTTCCATGCCGCCCATTTGCTGGATGTCTTCGGTGGCCTCCTCCTCGGCAACGGCCAGTACGTCGTCGAGCGTCACAATGCCCAACATCGTACCATTTGATGAAACGACAGGCAACGCGACGCGATAGTACTTCTTAAACAGGGGAATGACCTCTTCCTGGTCATCGGTGGGTTTCAGCGAAACGAATTGATGATCGATCAAGTCCTCAATCTTCGAATCGGGATTTGCCATCACAACTTCGCGTAGTTTCAGGTCATCGAGCAGCCGTCCCTTCTCATCGACCACATAGACAAGATTGACGGTCTCCGTGTGCATCCCGGTGTCGCGGATGATCTGCAACGCCTCGGCCACGGTCACATTGGCGGGCAGGCGCACGTAATCGGGCGTCATCAGGCGCCCCACCGATTCGTCGGGATAATTCAGGAGTTGTTGCGCGATGCGACGCTCTTCCGGCGTCAACCAGTCGACGACGGCGCGTGTGACCTCCGCAGGGAGTTCCTCCAGCAGTCGCGTGCGATCGTCGGGCGGCATGCCGTTGAGGACGGAGGCGAGCGTCTCCTTCGAAAGGCCCTGCACCAAGTCCTTCTGCTGTTCGATCCCCATGGAGGCGAAGGTCTCGCCCGCGACGTCCTGGGGGAGGACACGAAAAACGACAGCCGCAAATTCCGTGGGAAGGTCTTCAAGGATTTCCGCGACATCTGCGGCAGACATGGACCCGAAGGCTTCGCGCAGCGGATCCAATTCCCGTGCGCGGATCAGTTCGACAATGTCTTCCTGCAGGGCTTTTCCCAGCATGCCAGCAACCGTACTTCACAAAGTTGGAGGGAACTTTTAAGAATGAGGCCGCGCGGTTGCAAGCATTCAGAGGCGTGGCATGCAGAAAATGAACCGAGGCGGGCTACTTTTCCACGACCCCTTTCATGCTCACGTTGAGGGCATCGATTGTTGTCACATTGGAACTGAAGACCTGACTGGCCTTTTGGTCATCCTTTTCGCGCGAGGTGATGCGTATATACATCCGCCCCGTACCCGGCAGGGCCACATCGGTATTCAGGATCTCGATGGTCTGATCGACAGGATCCCACCGCGGCACAGAACCGCCCCAACGAAGGACCTCAACCGATAGTACCTGGTATTCGGCCGCCTTTCCAACGGGCTGAATCCGAAAACTGGTAACCTTCAGGCTTGGGTCGGAAAAGGGAAGTTCGTAACTGATGACCACGCTCGCATCGGTCAGCTTCATGCTGGCGTTGTCGACTTCAAATCCCCGCGATGCGCGCTCTTCATCCACCGCGACCAGTCGCTTTTTTAGGTACGCATCCATCACCGTAAATTGCTCGTCGGAGAACGGTGTTGCATTGATTTCAACCATGGTCACGTGAACGCTGCTTTGGATAGTCGGTTGGATGCTGGTGACCTCTTCCTTCGCCGAATCCGCATTTCTGACTCCGATGAACGAAATCGTGCCGCCTTCAGGTGGGAACACGATGCCCGTGTTCTGGGGGCGGTACATCGATGCCATGATGAGTCCGAGATTGCTCTTGTTTGCCTCCTCATCGGTGGAAGGGTATTCCTTGCGCAGCGCGTCAAACTCATCCGGCCCGTTCATGTAGCTGCGGCGGACGCCGGACTGGCTGGAAGTGGATCGCGAGTACCCGTTTAGGATAAATTTGTCATCCAGGGAATGCGCCTCACCGTTCTTCAAGCCCCCGAGCGGCATGAGGGAGTTGCCGACAGCCAACCAGCTCTGGTCAAAGTCATCGCCTGTTGCATTCGTGATCGTGCCTACCAGACCTGCTCCCTTCCATGCCACCTTCGCCTTGATACCCTCACCCTTGCGATCAACCGGACCGCGCAAGATGAAGTTCTGTGCATCATAGGTACCCATTTTCAGGGAACTGACGTACAGTTGGCCGGAACGCGGATCGAATGTCGTGGTGGGGGCGGCATTCATCCTGGAAGCCGCCGAGGAGGCGACGACAAACGGCATCATGTTCTGCGGACCAAGGAAGCTGTGCCCCGGACTCCAGCCGAAGGCATCCTCCAGGGAAAAATGGTTGTTCACGGGGCGAAAATAATGATTGGCGGGATTGGAAACGAAGGTCCCCACAACAGTGAATGAGGAACCGATTGGCGAATGCTGCGTGAATCGATTGATCGTCACTTCGCGGATGATGTCATTGTTCCCCTTCGTCAATTTGCCGACACCATAGATGAAGAAGAAGAAGAAGAGCACGATCACCGGAAGGGTAATCCACGCCAGTTCCAGTTTCTTCTTTTTCGCAAGGATCGCAAAATTGAGCGGACCAACGATGACGGTATAGATGACACAAATCAGGATGATGATGAACTGGTTTGGTGGACGGGCGGCACGGCCGGTCAGCGTCTGGAACTTTTGCAGCGTTTCGGGCAGGTGCCCCTCCGCGCTGGCCAGATTCGGCAGGGGAGAGATCGATTGCCACGCGGGCATGAGGAGTCTTTCCAACACGCGTGAATCGGACTGAAGGTCATTCGCAAAGAATACAACCTGGCCACGACCAATTTTCTCGCGTACAATGAGAGGGATGTTTTCCACCTGAAGCAACACCTCAGCATTCGCGGTGGGGGTCGCATCGCACAGGATGTAAGCCTTCGCGGCGCCCTCAACTGCCCCCGATGAATCGGCAGTGATATGGAACTTGTTGCTCTGTTCCTCCATGCGCCGCGTCCCGTTGATCGTCACGGGAAGCAGCTTGCGCGACTCCTCATCCGAGTAACTCTGGGTCTCCCTCCCAGTGGCAAACACCAAGGTTCCGCCCATCGCCACCCATTGACGCAGCGCCTCCACCACCTCGGGGCGAAGTGATTTTGCGGGCCACGACGAAAAGAGCACGATGTTGGCAGAGTCATATGCCGCCCAGTGATCCGTCAGCAGGTCCGGATTGATTCCGCCATAGCGCGCAGTATCCGCATACTGGTCACGAAACGAAGGGAGGGCAATTTGCTGGCTCCCGCTTGTGACGCGTGCAACGATGGTCTTGTCCATGGGCACGGACAGCACGTTCAACGGATACTGGGCAAGGTACTTGCCGCTTTCCGTGCTCAGGCGAATTTCGGGAACTCTTCCGGGAGGAATGTCCTGCGGGAATTTTCCGTAGAGCACAAAGCGCTTCGAGGATGCCTTCGGCACGTCGACTTCGCGCACGAACTGCACGGGATCGCTGTCGCCCGTGGGCTGGGAGGACAGGGTGATCCGCCCCTTGAAATCCTCGATGTCGTTGATGGATTTTTCCGGCGGCGGCTGGTTGGCGATGGTCACGAAGATCGGGACCCATTTCCCAGCGCGATAGTCACCGGAAAAGCCCGCCTCGACGTCCACCTTCAGGTTTTCCGCCTGCGCCATCAGGCTGGCGGGCGCGAACCCGAGCAGGATCAACAGGCACGCACATGTGTATAGATGTCTATACAATACGGGAAGCATGGCGAATGTGTTGCCTCTAGTCAAAGCGCAACCGCGACTTGTTTTGCTCAATGATCCGTGGGCCAATTCCCTTCACTCTCTTTGTCAAGTCATCCGCCGAGCGATATGGACCGCGCGCGGAACGCTCCTCCAGGATCCTCACCGCCAACTTTTCACCAACCAGCGCCAGTGTTTCCAAGTCTTCCTGGGTGGCGCGATTCACATACACGGGATGCTTCATTGCACTTTTCGGCATCATGGTAGGCGTAGGTTGCGGGGTTGCAGCAAGTACTTCCGGAGGGGGAGGGGCCGCGCCCTGATCCGCTTTCGAAGGAGGAACAGCCGCAGGAGTGGGTGGCATTGCAGGGAGGGATTGCGGGCGGACTTGAGGCGTGTCAGTGGGACCCACCAGTTCTCCACGCGCATGACGCACTGCGGCACCCGTTATTGCCGGGGCCTGCGCTCCCAGAGGCTGAATCGCCTCGTTCCGAAGCCTAACCGCAAAGGTACCGATAAAGAAGATGGCCAGCAGAATGCATATCAAGCGAACCTGGGTAATCTCCAGCCCCCTGAACATTTGCAAAGGCCCTTCTAGCCGCGCGGCTTTTCCCCGCTACCACTTTGGGACGGTAGTGTGCGATCAAAGATCTGTTCCAAGGTCTGCCACAACTTCAACACGGTCGTGTAGCCGCCACTGCGAACTTTGCTGACAAGCTCTGTCAGTTCTCCCGTCGTGTCATTGACGCCGCTGGCAACGGGATCAACGGTGCGACGGGCGTGTTGCAGCATGAACTCGATAACCTCCGCGAACTGAAGAAGGTCGCTCTGCACGCCTTCATTGTGCGCTGCAAAATCGAAGGGGCGCGGAGTCTCCGAATTGTCCGTCACGTTCAGGCTGCCAAGGTCGAACGTCGCTACGGGGAGCGGACTGATTGCGAAATCCAGAAGCTTGATCCGCTGATCCGGCCCGATGATCAGGTTTTCCGGGCGCAAGTCGCCGTGGGGAATGCCTTTCACATGGGCGGTGTGCAACGCTGAGGCGAGGTGCATGGACATGCGGATGATCAGCGGCAGGCCAACACCGCCCAGCTTCGTCAAAAACTCCCTCAGGTTGCCGCCGGGAAGGTACTCCGTGGCCACGCGAATGATGGGGCCTTCGCGGTCCACAAAGGTGATCTTGGCGAGGTTGGGGTGATTCAGATGGGAAATTGCACGAAGGCGTTCCTTCAGGATTTCAAGCTTCCCAAAGTTATCTGAGAGCCGGTAAATTCGCAATGCCACCTGAAAGTCCAGTAGTCCATCCACCGCCAGGTAAACCATGCCGCGGCTGGATTCACCAAGGAGCTTTTCCATCTCAAAGCGGCGCGACAGCGAGTACACGGACCGAATCGAACGGGGCGGCTCAAACTGCTGGAAGCCTGTGGCCAAGTGCCCGACGATGATTTCATGCCCTGCCAGTTGGCGGGATTCGGTAGTGGCACTTCCGGATTCCTTGTCCGATGGCGCCTTCGTGACATTGGATTCGCGAACATATTTTTCCAGAAGTTGTTGCGAAGCGGAGTTGGATTCCCGCAATGCCGCAGGCTCAGTGATCAGCTTCTGCATACGGTCGAGCAACTGGATGCGATTCTGCAATTCCACCCGCGGGCCGCTGTCCTTGCCAAGGGCCTGCTGGTAGTAGGCAATCGCCTTTTCGTGATCGCGCTTCGCTTCGTAGTTGCGACCCAGCGATTCAAGATAGGCGGCCGATTCGTGATTCTGCCCATCGCCGTTCTTTCCGTGATATTCATCGATCAGTTGGCGCGCTTCATCTTCGCGCCCAAGATCAAACAGCGTTTCCACCAATCGGAGGCGGACAGTCTCGTTGTCATCTTCCGACTTCAGGGCGTCGCGCAACATGGGCAGCGCCTTCTCGCTCTGGTCCAGTGCAAGCCAGATCGATGCACTGCGCATGGGATTGCCCAGCTTGAAGTAGCAGTCAGCGGCTTGCTCCCAGCAGGAGATTTTCTGCCACAGGAGTGCCGCCCGACCGAGATCGGTCTTTTCGATTTCCTTGATTTCTTTTGCCGTATGCTGTGGTGCCTGCGCCGGTGGCGGCACCAAGCGATTCGGCATCTCAAGGGTTTCTGATGCAGATGATTTGGGGCGCCCGGTTGTTCCACGCGCCGGGAGGGGTGTTCGCGGTGCAAGCTCGACCACAGCCGGTTGTGGCTTCGGCTTCTCCGGCTGCTGTGTGCCAGCAATGTCGTTTAACGTCCTGACGATCTTCGACGGAGCCTGCGTTAGGCGATTGTAGAGGCCGCGCTGTATCGCGAGCAGCACCAAAAGCCCCACAAGGATGAGAAACAGCAGGGCAAGGACGACCGAATCCGATAAAAAAACCATGAGCGGGGAGATGGTCTGGGTTTTGGACTCACTGGCGGCCAATAACCCACCCGCCCAGCTTTGTAGCCAAAGGCCAATGCTCTCATTGTCAGGCTTAACGTAAGACGTCAGACCCTGAAGCACATACACCCCTTTATGACACCGCACCGGCCAAATTTCGCCCGATCTGCCATGGAACTGAAGCGAAACGCCACTCGCGCCGCATGCCTACTGAGAAGTCCTTCCAACCTTCCCAATTGTCTTAATCACCCGCAACGGTAAACAACGCGGAATCAGGGTTTAAAACGAGGGGCGGCGCCCTGCGAATCAGGCCGGGGAACCAGCCCTGATCCGGTGAGGTTCATGGATTTTGGAGAATCGGAGTACCTCACCACCAGATCAGGCCCGTTGCGCTCGATTGCCATATGGGAACTTATCCGTTTCATTTCCGATGTCGCATAGGGGGCGCTTTCCATGGTCTGGATGTGGACATCCCCTTCCTCGAACGGCGGCATGAGGCTGACGATCCGGGTCTTCAAAGCCGACAGATTTTCCTGATGATATTTGCGGGGATCAGTTTGCTCCGCAAATAGTGCCGCGTAATTGGAGTAAGGAATGTCCGCGGAAAGATAGACCTTCTGCCCATTCTGGAGATCCGAACGAATTTCTTCGATCAATCCAGCGTTCCATGCCGCGGAACTCGTCCTTCCCAAGAGAGTCAGCCCGACAGCTGTTCGAACCGCGTCAAGCCCCAGGACGACGAGTAGCACCGGGACCCAGGCGCGGCACCAGCGCCCATCCGCCAGGCAGTGCAGTGCAAACCCGGCGATCAGGCTTGTGGCCGGAATCATGAGGCATGCTCGCAAGGCGTGCGGAATCCCCTCATTTGTCAGGGCGGCGGCGGCGGGCGCGGCAAGCAACCACAGGAACAGGAAGATGCCTGCGCGAGAGGAGGTTCCTGTCTCGTGTTTTTTCAACCTGATGGCGACCAGCACCAAGCCAAGTGCAACCATAAGTGCGGTGCCGTACCCAAGGAAACCGGACGGCATCGGCCATGGCTCTGCGTCCCCCCATGCCAGACCCAGATTGTGGCGCGGGTTCTGGTCGCCGCTGAGAAGCCAAAACCCCGGACTGAAATGCGCGGCGAAATTCTTCACGATTTCCAACACGGTGAGCCCTCCGCTCACGCGTGATAGTCGCGAGGAGCCGGAAGTGAGTGTATAGACAAAGAGAGGGATCCAAATGGCGAGGAAAAGGAATACTGCGGGAAGGAAGGCCCTCCAGTGCGGGAAAGCCTCCCGCCTATAAACGAACAGGAACAGTCCCACGATGGCGGGAACAACCAGGCGAGCAGGATCATATGCATACGCGGCGATTCCAAGAGCCATGGCAGCGGCCGCCATGACTGCCCGTCGCTGTTGTTTCTTGTTTTCGGCGATTGCCTCGAACAGCAACCAAACCCCTGCGGTTGTGAAGAGGATTGCCAGGGAGCCTTGCTGCGCCCATCGTGAGAAGATGATGGCTGTCGGATGCAGAGTGATGCTAGCCAGGGCGCCGACCGCCGCCTGCGGGGAGAAGGCGCGTCGCGCAATCAGCCACACAAACAGGCACGTCAGTGAACCGGCGAGGGCGGCGAGGAATCGCGTTGTGAAGGCACTGAGGCCGAACAGCCCGACAACAGGTGCCGTCAGGTATTGATAGAGCGCCGATGTGCGATCATGCCCCTTGTAGGTTTCGATGAAGATGGGAAGTGGTCGCGAAATCTCCAGTCCGTCGGCTGCGGGAACGGCGTGGCGTGCCGTGTGCCAAAGTTCATGGGCGGTGTAGCCCTTCTCCCACTCATCACGAAACAGTCCGCGTGGCGCGTCACCCAGCGCGACAAATCGCAGGGCGGCGGCCACCAGCAACAACAGGAAAACAATGGGCAGTTCGCCGCGGTTCCAGCGGCCACCATGCCATGTCACGGTTTGGGTAGCCTCCACGCGAAATGGAAGATTACGAAGCGGCCTACTCTGAGATTCGCCAGTCTATCACTTCCATGCGCAAGGGGAAGGGATGGATGCGCCGGCGAAACCCGCGCTCGTCCAGCAGATGCATTTCGCGGCCTTCCATCTCCAGGCAGTAGCGGCCCGCGAGGTAAATCTCTTCGGGAAAAAATCTCCCGTTTGATGGATCGATGGCAAGGAGATGCGTATCGTATTCATCTTCCTCCAGCGAATGATACCCCGCATCTTCCTTCTCCGTGCACTCCTCCTCGCTCAGGATCAGGATTCGGCGCGTGGAGCCTGGTATGGGATAGATCTCCTGAAACTTGACGGTCTTCTTGTGGCCGCGTTGCACCGCTCCGGCGCGGTATGGCCCGTCTGCGGTATTGATGATCTTGCCATCCTGCATGATGAAACTTCGAATTTGATGGCCGCGTTGTTCCATCTTGAACGCACCGACAGCGATGATCCCGCCATTCACACCGGATGCGCTATAGAGAATCACGGACGCAAGTTCAGGTGCGAGTTTCGTCCGAGCGACTGACCCACCGCCCACCTGATGGGTATTCACCCAAGGCCCGTCGCAGACCACCACCTGGTTGCCGGGGAGGAATGTCGTGCGGCCGATGAACTTGCCATCCCCCTGAATTTGATTCACCAGCGCGCCGGTTTCCACGCTCCAGATGGCAAACGACTTGTCCGATGGATAATAGGCCGCCGCATGCAGGCCATCATCGCTGAAGGCAAAATGGCGATAGTCCGAGGGCTTTCGCCAACGCGCCGGCAGGGACAACCGCGCCGCCAACTGGGAGGTCTTTCGATCATACAGGTGAAGATCAGGTGCACCTGCGTCGTTCACGATGGCCATTTTTCCGAAGGGATTCGCCGCCAAAAGCACGGGCGACCGCATCGAATCGAGCGGCGTCGCGCGCAAGCGCTTCGAGAGCTCCGCAAGGAAGTTGCTGTGAGGGACGGGACGAGCCAAAGTTTCTTTACAATCCGATCAATGCCAGGAACTGCTTCTCGAAATCGCGGGAAATTCCCTCGAGGTCCCTGTAGGATTTCTTCACATCATCCGACGACATTCCCGACCGCGCATCACAAAGGAAGAAGTAGAACTTGATCTTCGGTTCGGTGCCGGAAGGCCGGACAATCACGCGACTTCCATCCTTCAGATCGAAAAGGAAGACATCACTGGGCGGTAGGTCAACCGGCTCGGCCTTCTTCCCATTGACGAAAACCTCCCCGGTGTCGAGGCGCGTGAACTTCACGACATCGCGCCCGGCAATCTGTGTTGGCGGGTTCCTGCGAATGGAGTTCAATATTTCCTGGATGCGTTGCGCACCGGAGATTCCCGGCAGCGTCACCGACTTCGTCCACTCAAAGTGCACGCCATGCTTCTTGAAAAGCTCATGCAGCTCATCAACAAGCGTACGGCGGTTTGCCTTTGCATGGGCTGCCATTTCCGCGACCGAGCAGGCTGCCACGATGCCATCCTTGTCGCGGGCATGATTGCCAATCAGGTAGCCGTAGCTTTCCTCGGTACCATAGACAAAGCGCGGTGAGTTCGGGATCGCGATCCACTGGCGAATCACATTGGCAATCCACTTGAATCCCGTCAGCACAAGCGGGCATTCGGCATTCAATCCATCTGCAACCTTCTTGACCAACGGCGAAGTCACAACAGTCGTTGCCATGCCCAGCTTCATCCCGGGAGTGCGCTTCTGCTGGTTGCGAAGGATGAAATCCGCAAGCAGCGCGGAGACTTGGTTGCCGGTCATGAGTTGGAAGTCACCGTTATTCCTGACCGCGATGCCAAGGCGATCCGCGTCGGGATCGGTTGCGAGCACCAATTCAGCGTCATGCCGCCGGGCGAGTTGAATCGCCCGATCCAACGCGGCGCCCTCCTCAGGGTTTGGAGACGCGGCCGTTGGAAAGTCGCCATTGGGCTGCATTTGCTCCGGCTCCGGCAGCACATCTTCGAAGCCCCACATCTTCAGCGCACGAGGTGCCATCGTGCCACCAACGCCGTGCAAAGGCGTATAGACAATGCGCGGCTGGTTTGCACGAATGAGTTTTTCGTCATACCGCTGCTCAAGGACTGCCGCCAGATAATCTTCATCCATTTCCGCGCCCATCACCTTGATGAGGCCCTTGGCAACGCCCTCCTGGAAATCGATGCACTTCACATCCGCATCGCTTGTGACCTTGTTGACCTCTGTGATGATGCCTTCGTCGTGTGGCGGAATCACCTGGCTCCCGTCATCCCAATAGACCTTGTAGCCGTTGTATTCCTTCGGGTTGTGGCTGGCCGTTACCATGATGCCGGTATGGCAGTCCAACTTCCTGACGGCGAAGCTAAGGTAGGGAGTCGGGCGCAGTTCGGGGGAAATGTGAACGAGGATCCCGTTCGCGGCCAGAACCCCGGCGGCTGTTTCGGCAAACTCACGGCTGCGGTGGCGACTGTCGTGCGCGATTGCGGCCCGCAACGGCCCCGGCTTCGTTGCATGGGCATTCACATAGTTTGCAAGCCCCTGTGTTGCGCGCGCCACAACATAACTGTTCATGCGGTTCGTGCCCGCGCCAAGCTTCCCGCGCAGGCCGCCGGTGCCAAACTCCAACGTGCGATAAAAGCGATCCTCCAACTCCTCTGTCTTTCCAGCAGCGGAGAGTTGCGAAATCTCCTCACGCGTGGCCGTGTCGTAAGGCGCGGCGGACCACTCCGCTATTCGATTCTTCACCAATTCCTGATCAACGCCTGATGACATCGCCGACTCCAATCACGTGTGCCTTATTCCTTCCCATCCGAAAAATCCTTGTAGAGCAGTGACGGTTGAAGACCGCGGTTGTGCTGGTACTTTCGCGACTTGTAGGCAACGAACTCGCCACTGATCTGGTGGTAGAATATCTGGCAAATTTCCACGCCTGCATAGATTCGTATGGGCTGGATCGCTGCAATTTCAAGCGTCCAAAATCCGCAAAACCCAACGTCGCCGAATCCTGCGGTGACATGGACGAACATGCCGAGTCGCCCGATGGAACTTCTTCCCTCCAGCATGGGGACAAATCCATGCGTCTCCGTAAACTCCGCGGTTCGCCCCAGATACAGCCTGCCCGGTTGAAGCTCATAACCCTCCGGCGGGATTTCAAACGTCCGCAGCGTTGGCTTCTTTTTCATGTCGAGCACGGCGTCTTCATAGACGCCAAGCTCGCCATGAAGCGTCAGGTTGTAACTGTTCGGATTGAGTCGATCTTCAAAATAGGGATCGATGACGATTGACTTGTCCGTGATTTTCTTTTGGATCTCGATGCCGGAAAGGATCATCTGGCGGCGGTCGTGCTCACCGTTGGGATAGGAATCGCGCAAAAGTTCCCCGGTCGCCGCATGCGGGCAAGCGCGAAAAAGTTACTGCCGCTCGATCTTCAGTGGTTTCACCGAATTTTCCGGCTTGGGAGTCGGAGTTGGCGCGGGTGTCGGGATTGGCAGGCCACCATTGGTCGCGTCGCTGGCGACCTCCACGGTCTTGTTGAGGACAGGGAAAGAAATTGTTGACCGGGAGAGATAGGCAGATCGCAGATCCAGGATTTCATAGCCGAAATAGCGAACCGACGTCAGGTCCGGCGCGCCTGGCCTGCTTCTCACGAAGCCCACATCCGTTCGCTCCGCAGGCCCAATCGCCTTGAAATGGACATCGGCGATTGTCCGGCTTTCCAGTGTGCCACCATTGGCCAATGCCATGGCATAGGAGACCAGGCCGGACTCGTTCCGCACGTCATTCTCAATGTGCATGTCCCAAGGGAAGTTGTAGTGGTATGGTCCATCGTGTACATTGATGCCCGTGGTGATGTAGTTGAACTTGTCCTTGTCGACGACACGCAAAACTTTTGGATCGAAGAGGATCGTGAAGTTGAGCGCATCCACCTGCGCGCCCGACGGATTGTCCAGCTTGACCTTCACGACGAACTCATCGCCAACCTGGATGGCGCCGGAACCGGGCTTGGTGAGAACAAGGCCGACTTTTGAATCGTTGGCGACATCGCCCAGGTAGATTTGCTTTAGCTCCTCCTCCTTGCCCTGCATGACCTTCTTTGCGTTCTTCGGCCCCTCAATCATCAAGCCTCCGGAAAGAACGCCATCCATGGCATCGTCACGCGTGCCGAGGATATTCTCATTCCGCACATAGATTGCGGTGTGTTCGTCGTCGTCCTTTTCCAAGGCGGAGAATTGAAAATCCAAGCCCGTGAATGCAGTCTGTCGGTCCGCCTTCCAAAGCACCTTCAGGAGCGCCATTTGCGGCGCATCGAGCGGACGTTTCAGTTTCGCGTCATAGTTCAACAGGGAGTCGCGCTGGTTGACGGTGAACACGGGATCGCCTTGGATGTATGGCTTCAGCGCCGTGTCGAAGATTTTTTCCGGCGTGATGAACCGCTTGTCGTAGCGCAGCGACAGCCGGATGCGATCGATCGGATTTTGGTCGATATTGAAAAGCATCACTTCGCTCACAAACGTTTCACCTTCGCGAACCACGAGGTTGTAATCGCTGATGCCTTGCTCGTTGATGAACTTGAAACCCATGACCACGGAGCTTGCGGGCTTCGGCGTTTCTTCCGGTTTGATTTCCACTTCCGCAGGCTGCGCGGTTTCGGGCTGCTGCTGGGGCCCGGCTTCTGCGGCGCGCTTCTCGCGCTCGGCACGGCGCTGATTGATGATTTCCTGTATCTTTTTTTCATGCTCGCGCAGGCGACGCGTGCGTTCGGATTGAGACCCCGACTGAGCGGGGGACTGAACGGGCGCGGCAACCGCAACTATGCCGATGGCAACCGCGAAAACCCGCATCCATCCGAGCATCAGTGCTTTGATTTTCAAGGAATTAGCGCCCACTTGTTGATTTGCCACCTTCCGCCTTCTTCTTCCTAGCAACAGTCATGCTGGTGGGGCGCCTGGCCTCTTTCGCTCCGCTCAAGGAGGAAGCTACCATTGGAATGACGACTTTTGCCGCTGCCACAGAGGTTGCCTTCGCGCGGCGCCCCTGGCTGTCGGTCCTTGCAATGTAATAGTAGTAGGTCGCGCCGAGGGGCAGGTTCTCATCCGTCAAGAGATCCTGAACAACCCCGATGGCGGGCTTCTCGACAGCCGCGATGGGGGTGGCGTTGATGGCCTGAAAATCACCCGCTGCGTGGCTGGAACGCAGCACATCAAAGGAGACGGGCGGATTCTTCATGTCGGCCTCGGTGTATTGGAAGCGAATGACGATCTTTCCCTTCTCGACCGGCTTGGTCCCCGTTGTTGGCACATGACTGCGGGCGCATCCCACGACTGCCGCCAACGCAAGAACTGCAAGAAGGAATCGGAGCAACGTCGCCTCGCGAAAAAAAAGTCGCGGGGCGAATGATTCGCCCCGCGCCATGAGTTGCGTCAAATGTCCTCAGAGTCAAACGCTAGCTTTTCTTCCGACCAAAAATCACATCATTGAGGAAGTAGGCAACTCCAGCCCAAGACCCCCAAACCACCATGAAGAAAAGGGCGTTTTCAAACTGCGACATGGCCAAGCCATTGTACCACTTCCGCCCCGCATTGGTCAGGATCACGGAGCAATAAAAAATGGCCATTGGTGCCAGCGTCAGGAAGAGCAATGACAGGAAGGCAAAGAACTTGTATCCCCAGCTACGGGGTAACTCGACGGCTTCCTGCGACGCCTCGGACGCGGGAAGTCTCTCGATCGTCTCAAAAATTTGCTTCGACGTCGCAAGAAGTGGTTTGGCTGGCTTTCCGAAGATCTTCTCGATTGTCTCCAAGGCGCGAAGGTCCGTTGGATCCTCCATCGCCACGCATACTGAATTGCCGTCAATGCGCAATGGCACCAAGTGCATCCGGCGGCACTGGTCGCGCGTCATTCCCATCGCCACGTCTGCCGACGGGACCACGTTCTCCAGGTTGATCATGTCGCAATCGGTACTGCGGCGGAGGATCTCCAAGCGCGTCTTGTCGTTGATCGCCCCCATCTCCGTCAGGATGCGAATCAATGACGTTTTGGTGCGGTCGTATTCCTTCAGCGCACGGTCGTGCTGGTCCCGATCGATCACCCCTTCTTTAAGGAGCGCATCGGCGAGTGTCATGCGAGGGGTTGAAATCGCTGCCATTATCCGGGTTCCTAACGTCTGGCGGGCTAATAATCTGTGGAAGCAAAGCTGTTGGCTTCTTCCTAATGATTCCTCACAGCGCAAAATCCGGGTCAGAATGCCTCACGGTCAATTAGAATAAACCCAATAGCGAACATGTGAATTGCAAACTGCAAGGCCCCGGGCAGCGCCCGGCGTTGCCATTTGCAAGAGCTGCAACATTGGGCAGGATGAAAAACGCGCCCGGCGTGGTGCCGGGCGCGTTCAAACTTGCGCGAATGGCTTCCCGGCTAGATTCGGGCCGGAGGACGTGGTGCAGGGCTCTGGCCACCGGGAAGAGCAGACATCCCGCCGCCCATGCCAAGGTGTCGCTTCATTTCTTCCGGCTTCTTCGCATTGGTCAGCGCCTGATCCTTGGTGATCATGTTGCGCTTCACAAGGTCCAGCAGCGCCTTGTCCATGGTCTGCATCCCATACTTGCCGCCAGCGTCCATGAAGGCGGGGATTTGGTGCGTCTTCCCTTCGCGGATCATGTTACGAATGGCGTCCGTGCCGACGAGGATTTCAATCGCGGCAACGCGCCCTCCGCGAACCTTTGGCAGAAGGCGCTGGCACATGACACCTTCCAGCACGCCCGCAAGCATCATGCGAATTTGATCCTGCTGGTGTGGGGGAAACACGTCGATGACGCGATCCATCGTTTGTTGCACGTCCACCGTGTGAAGCGTTGAAAAAACGAGGTGGCCGGTTTCTGCGGCGGTGATTGCCATCTGGATTGTTTCCAGGTCGCGCATTTCACCGACGAGGATCACGTCCGGGTCCTGACGCAGCGCATACTTCAGCGAAGCGGAAAAACTCGTTGTGTCCTCGTTGATTTCCCGCTGTTCCACCAGGGCCATCTTGTGGTTGTGAATGTATTCGATCGGATCCTCGATCGTGACGATGTGGCAGGGCTTCTCTGCGTTCACCTTGTCGATCATCGCCGCAAGGCTCGTTGATTTTCCAGACCCAGTCGGGCCCGTCACGAGCATGAACCCGTTCGGCCTGCGAATGAAGTTCTCGCAAACCTGGCGTGGAAGGTTCAGTTCCTCAAAGCTGCGAATATTGTTGAGGATGAGACGAAAAGCCGCGCCAACCGATCCGCGTTGAAAGTGCGCGTTCACGCGGAAGCGCGCGATGGAACTGACGCTGAGCGAAAAATCGAGGTCCTTGTTCTCTTCAAACTTCTGCTTCTGAATGTCTGTGAGGATTCCGTAAATGAGGCGGCGCGTGTCTGCGGGCGTAAGCGGTGGATGGTCCAGGTTCACAATATTGCCATCGACGCGAATAACCGGTGGCCTGCCCACAACAACGTGAAGGTCGGATGCGTTATATTCGACGGTCAGCCGCAACATTTCCGTAATGTCGAGCACAGGAATCTCCTGATTCAGATTTCGAGGTGATTCAATGGCATCAAGGGATGCAAGTCAACAACGACTCCATGCGCGAAATGGGCTACGAAATGGATTTTTGTTCCGCTTCTGACGCCGAAGCAGGCTCATCGCATGTGGTTCGTGCTGTGTTCTCAGGGACTTCCTGATCCTGAAGGAGAACTTCCCGCATGACGCCGAGGTATTTGTCCGCAAGAACGCTGCGGGAATAGTGTTCCCGGACGAATGCCAATCCGTTCTCACCCATGCGGGAGGCTTCCGCAGGGTTCCCTGCCAGTCGCTTCGCCGCCTCCGCCAGGGCTGCACCATCCTCCGGCGCGATTGCAATGCCGGCACCCGATGCTTCCAGCAACCGTTGCGAGTGACCTCGGATGCCAAGAATGATGGGGCGCTTCATGACCATCGCTTCAAACATTTTTGAAGGAAGGACCGTTGTAAACAGCTCCTTGTCGCGCAGGTGCACGAGGCAGGCGCCACTCGCACCGATCAGCGCGGGGATCTTCTCCTTCGGCAGCAGACCCGTGAAGATCACGTTCGACAGGTCGCCTGCTTCGGCCTCCGCTTGCAGCCGCTCGCGCTCCGCGCCGTCTCCCGCAACAACATAGAGAATGGGCGCATTCCTTGAAATCTCCGCCGCGCGCAGAATGACATCCAATCCATGCGCCAGGCCGATTGTGCCAACGTACGATACGACGAATTTTCCGATGAGTTGATTTGAATGAAGCGGAATGCCCGTCGAATCACACGCTCCGCCGAAGAACTGCAAATCGACGCCATTCGTGACCACGGCAATGCGCCCAGGCGGCGCAGCGCCCTGCGCAATCAAGCGCTCGCGATAACCATCGCCTACGGTGACAATCGTGTCGGCCTGGCGATACATCCATCGCGCCATTCTTCTCACGACATTCAGGGCGACGCTTGTTTTCGCCGCGCCAACAGCCTCGATGGATTCCGGCCAGAGATCACGAATCTCCAGGATGAAGCGCTCCTTGCGAAAGCGCGACGCGATCGCTCCGGCCATGCCGCAAAAGAATTGGGGGGATGTCGCAATCATGACATCGTGGCGCCGCAGGAGGAACATTGCAAGCATGGCGGAGACTGTGTAACTCATGTAGTTCAGCGTCCTGCGAATGCGTCCCCTGTTCGCTGCGATGAAGGTCCACACGCGAACGACACGAATCCCGTCGACAAGCTCCTCGTTCCACATCGCATTCGCATATCCCGCAAACGGCCAGCCGCGTGGCGCGCTGGGAACGGGGCAGACAATGGTGACATGGTGGCCGTTCGCAACCCAGAGTCTTGCGTGCTCGAAGAGGCGTGACGCGGGCGCATTGACCTCGGGATAAAAATAGTGCGAGAGGAAGAGGATCCTGAGCTTGTCTGGATTGCGGGTCCGCTCCATCCTCTCACCCACACGCGTCAGGACGGCGACCATGAAGATGGCGCCCACCAGGAATGTTGCCGCGACGGCGATGGCAAGCGTCAGCGATTCCGCTTTATACACGACGTTCAGGACGACGCCAAAAAGCAATGTCACAATCCAGAGCGCATAGACGACGAAACGCTCGGTGAAGCCGATCATCAGGAGCATCGACTTGAGGTACGACTTGCCATCCCTCTGCCTACCATGGCCAAGGCGGTAGAAGACGGTGTAGACGCTATCCACCATCGGCAGCGCCACGGCGACGAGTGCGATGAAAAGAATGCCAAGCGTGAAGCCCCACGCACGCGACGCGATCGTTCCCGTGGAGAGCAACATTGCGATCATGAGTTGTCCCGCGGTACCAAACCGCGTGTGCCTGCCGCGCGACACCAGAAACAGGTGACCTGTGCTGAGTCCCGCAATCATGATCATGATGACAACCGGGACGCCCCACGACCAATTCAGCATCAACACGAGAAGCGAAAATGCCATGATCGTCGCGACGCCACTTGCAAGGCCGCGAAGGCGATCCAGCACCTCGATGCTGGTCATGACGCCCAGGTAAAACGCAATGGTGACGGAGAAATCGATCAACCATCCAATGAAGGGCGTTCCAAGTGACAGGCGGGTGCTGGGGTGGAAGGCGAAGCCGAGTGCGTAGGCGGCAACGGCAAGACTGAGGCGGATGGGAATCGTGAATTGGGATGGAAGCCGAAACCGCGTCTCCATTGTCCCGAAAACCGCCGCAGCGGCGACAAGTATCATCATCGGGAGGACAAGCGCTGCATCAAAGACGCCGCGGATGAGAGACAGAATCAGGATCGACGCGCCCAGCAACGCACCCGCCACACCGTGGGAATCCGTTTCGTCATCCCCAAACTTTCCCGACCTGGCCAGCAGCGTGCGCAGCGGTAGAAAAACTGCCGCGGGAAGCATGACACCGAGCAGGAAGATCATGGACGCTTCCTGCAACGTCATGAAAGCGGCCTGACAGTATAGACGAATTCAGCACCAGGCATCATTCTGCAACTCGCACGCAAGACCGTTCGCGGAAGGGAGATTCCAAAGGCAGGGTAGTAGATACCAGGTTCCTTCCCCAAACGCAATGATGGCGTTATCGACTCAATGACGACCTCTGCAACGGGCAAGCCGCCCTTCCTGGTCGATAGTATCCACTTGTTGTCGCCATCCTGCCTTGCCGACAACGCATGGTGAAGCGGCAGGCGCACCTCCACGTTCCAGCCAGACGCGAACAGGCCGAGGGTGGGCTTGAGCACATCCGTCACCTTCAACGTTCGTGAGTCTGCGAAGAATTCCACACGCCGGTAGTGATGGGTGCGTGCGGGTGCGAAGCCATCATGGAGTCCCTCCGCAATCATTCCGTTGCCAGTATCCCGCCCCTCATGCTGGATGACTTTCCCGCGACGTCCCATGCGAAAGCTCTTCCAGGGTTCCGCACAGGCCCATCCGTTGACGATCAAGCCGGCGTGCTCAAAGGCGCTGCGAAGTTCGGTGCGTTCGCTTCCCTCGCGATAGATACCCGCCCCGCCGTCTGCGATGACCGCGACATCGCCAAGGACCAGTTCAAAACCAAATGCATCGGCGTGCATGTGGGCGCCCAGTGAATCATCGCCGAGTGGAGCCGCATCGAGCAGGACGTAGTCGCCACGCTTCATGTCGCGATAAACATAATAGCCGTCCTGCTGGGAAAATCCATGATTGGGTTTGCGAAGATCCTCACCAAGGAAATGCGCTGCGCGTGCGCGCACAGACCACAATTTCACGCTGATGCTTCGCGTTGAATCACCCAGCAACGGATAGTTTCCATCCGGCATTAGGATATGACAGAGAAACCCGTTCATGCGCGACACCACCTTGCTCAACGGTGAGCGCATCGGGTCGTCTGCGTCGAGAACCGCGAGAAGGTCAACCAGCCGGTCGAGCAGGATCGCCTGATACATGGGAGACTGCTCGCAATGGCAGCCTCCCCGTGAAACTTGGCTGGACAATTCGCCAAGCAGGAGTTGCCTCGCGTTTGTTGGGTCAAGATTTGACGGGGAAGCAAAGAATGCCTGGGCGAAGACAATGGTGATCAGGTTTTCAATCAGATGATTTCCGCCGTGCTCATACTCCAAATGCCGGCCCAAGTGATTGAACTGAAGCCATAGCGAGTTGGAAAGCTTTTCAAGCGACTTGTCTGGCACCCGCCCCCGGTGCTTCAGCAACACCAGGGCGATCAGCCAGTTCCTGATGCGAAGCGAAGTTGTGTAGGGATGCCACGCCGCGTGGAAACAACGGGCATTCCCGATGTGATTGCGGTCCGCCCAATGCTCCATCATGGAAACCGCCAATGAATCGCGTCCATCCTGCAACAGGTCCCAGATCCAGTCGAAATAGTGCAGGTGGAAATGCCACAACCGCGGATCTCTCGCGTTGTGGTAGATCATCGATCCATTCCATCGCGGAGGAAAACCCAGTCGCAGTGGTTGATTGAGAAAGTTCCAAACTTCGGGCTGCTGCGACGACCAGGCTCCGGGCTTTGTCTTCATCTTCCAGTAGGCCAGTTCGCGAATCCTGGCACTCTTCTCGTGCGGGATGGAGGTTCGCCTATTTCCCCCACGAAGTCGCAGCCACGAATGGGCGACGGAGCCACTGATGCAGGTGACATTGCGCTCGATGGCACGAAGTAGCCGATAGGCGCACTGGCGAGGTCGCAGGTGCCGAATCGTTTCATGGTAGCGCGAGATCAGGCTGGACTCGCGCAACCTCATGAGTGCGTGACCAGGGCGGCAACGATGCGCCCAGCGGTGTGCCCGTCCCACATGGGAAGGGAAACCCTCCTGCGTGATTCCCCACGCGCCTCGCGGAAGGAGGCAACGATGCCATCCACCGTTAGCGTGGCGAGTCGGCTCGTACCGCCGTGCACCTTCAAGGTTTCCGGGCGCTCCGTCGTGGTGCGTAGCGTGACGCACGGCACACCGAGCATCATTGCCTCCTCTTGAATGCCACCACTGTCGGTGATGATGACGCGCGCACGATTCTGCAATGCCAGCATCTCCACATAACCCAGGGGGGCGGCGAACCATATACCCGGTTGCATTACGGCACCTACCCGTTCGAGGGCCTGTTTCGTGCGCGGATGGACAGGAAATACCACGGGGAGTTCCGAGGCGATTTCCACCAGTGCGGTCATGATCGCACGCAATTGTGACTCTGAGTCCACGTTCGATGGACGATGAAGCGTGAGGAGCACGAAATCATCCCCAGGGTTGCAACCAAGTATCCGTTCCGGAGGGATCGTCTCTGCGGTCGGAAGAAACTTGACCAGCGAATCAATCATGATGTTCCCAACGCGCACGATGCGGCTTGGAGAAGTTCCTTCTGCGCGAAGATTCGCATCAGCAAATTCACTGGTCGTCATCAGCAGGTCGCAAATGCGATCAGTGAGGACACGATTGATCTCCTCCGGCATTTCCCAGTCGTTGGAACGAAGCCCCGCCTCAATATGCGCAACCCGCAAATTGAGTTTCTTTGCCGTGATCGCTCCCGCCAGCGCCGCGTTCACATCGCCCACGACAACCACCCAGCACGGACTCAAACCCGCAAGGACAGGCTCAAGACGGATCATCGTCGTCCCGGTCTGTTCGGCGTGCGTTCCGCTGCCCACGTCGAGGTGATGCTGAGGGCGGGGGAGCGAGAACTGCCTGAAGAACTGCGCGCTCATCGCGTCGTCATAATGCTGGCCGGTGTGAATGATCACATGATCGATGAGCGGCGCGACGCCCAGGGCATTGTGCGCCTCAATTGCGTGATGAAGCGGCGCAACCTTGACAAAATTCGGCCTGGCGCCAACGACTGTTGCAACTTTCAATCGCTCTGGCAATGTGCAGTTTCCTCGCTGGCAACGGCCTGCAGGCGACCATGCCAGTCAGCCATCCGCTGTGACTCACCCATACGGATCGACTCCTCCGCGGCAAAAGTGGCGAGCGTCACTTCCATGAGCTGGTCCACAGGAATGAGCGACGCCCCGCCTTGGCGCACCTGCTTCACGAACGCATTGATTTCAGCCGCGTGTCCCTTGTCCTGACGCAAGGACCTGTTGCGGCGCATGGTGCCATTGCAACGGATCACCGTCTCGCGGAAATTGTCGATCTCGATACTCAAAGTGTCGGCGGAAATGAGGAGCCGTTCCTTGGGAAGATTCTTTGGGCCGTTGGCAAAATAATTCACGACACCGATGCTTCCATCTGCGAAGGTCAGCGTGACCAAGCACGAATCATCGCCAGCGCGACCCGTTCGCACGGCACTGACGCTTGTGATCCTGGAGTCCGCCATGTGGCGCAGAAGGTCAATGAAGTGGCAAACCTCACCGACCACGCGACCACCACTGCTGTCGTGATTCGACAACCACCCCTTCGATGGTGGTCGCCCGGCGTTCACGGTGTACTGAAAACAAGCAGGCCCGGTGCGGCCCGCCAAAGTTGCCATAGCCCGCTTCACATGAACTGAAAAGCGTCGATTGAAACCCACCATGATTGATGGAAGTCGGCCCCGCGATTCGGTGCATTCGGCGATGGCGGAATGTATCTCGCGAAGTTGCCCAAGCGATGTTGCAAGAGGCTTCTCCACGAAGACGCACTTTCCCAGGCGGATGGCCGCACTCACAAGCGGGGCATGGGTATGATGTGGTGTGGCAACAAACAGGCAATTGATGTCGCGGTCCTGCATGACACCCGGCACATCCGAGGATGCCTTCGCGAAGCCGAACTGTTTCGCCGCAGTCGAAGCGGAAAGTCCACGCTGCGACGCAATGGTGTGAAGGCCTATGCCTTGCCGCCTCAGAAGAGGGAGAATTATGCGGACGGAAAATGCCCCCGCTCCCAGAAAACCAACCTGGAGGGATTCACTTCCTTTCGGTGCAGCAAGTCGCACCGAGCGCTGGATCATTCTCTTCGGCGGTTCTTCATACTCCAGGACAATTCCCAGCGCATTGCTGTTGTCCAACTCGCGATAGGCGTCTTCGGCATGGGCGATAGGGTAGCGGTGAGTGATGAGCGACCCGACGTCGAGTTTCTTCGCAGCCAGAAGATCCAGTACTGCCTCGAAGTTTCGCTGCTCCGTCCAGCGCACAAAGCCTGCGGGGTAATCGCATCCCTGCTCCTCATAGGCTGGATCGTGGCGACCCGGCCCATAGGAGCAGGAAACCTGGAAGGTGATTTCCTTCTTGTAGAATTCTGTTCGGTCAAGATCAAGTGCTGCCACGCCAACCAGAACGATGCGTCCGCGCATGCGCGTCATTCGTGCTGATTGGCGAATGGGCTCCTTCGAATCCGTGCTCGCCGTGATGAGGACTCCGTCGACTCCGCGTCCTCCGGAAAAATTCGTTGCCGCAGCGACCACGTCACCGCTCTGGGACAGGTCGAATGTTGTGGCGCCGAATCGCGCCGCCAACCGCAGGCGGTCCGCACTGTAATCCGTGGCGAAGACCCGGCACCCGTTCGCGCGCAAAAGCTGCACCGCAAGCAATCCGATAAGCCCAAGCCCCATCACGCAAACCGATTCACCCAGTGTTGGGGCCATCAGCCGAATGCCCTGCAACGCAATCGCGCCAGGCACCGCGAAGGCTGCTTCCTCATCGGGGACGTCATCGGGTATTTTTGCGACGAGATTCTTTCCAGCAGTCACATATTCAGCATGGTTGCTGTTTGAGACCACGCGCGTACCGACGGGAATTGTTCGACCCAGTTCATCATCCCCGCACTCCACGACACGCCCCACGTTGCAATAGCCGAGCGGCAACGGCTCGTTGAGTTTTGAAAAAATGGCCTCCAGTGTCGGCGCGATCCCATCCGTTTGGATCTTGCTGATGACCTCGCGCACACGCTCCGGTTGCAGCATCGCCTTTTGCAGCAGGTTTGCCCTGCCAAACTCCATGAGCATGCGCTCTGTGCCTGGGGAGATCACACTCCGTGTCGTCTGGATCAGGACGGTTCCCGGTCGGCAAAGAGGAGCCGGCACCTCTTCAAGATAGGTTCGTCCTCGGCGCAGGTCTTGCAAAACTTGTCTCATGGCCCGGCTTTCTCGCGTGGGGACGGAAGACTCGCAATCGAAGATTCGCGTACCTTCGCCATGATGTGGAAGGACTGAACGGCCTTGAAGCCACAGTAGTAGTATCCAGGGATTCCATCCAGAAAACCGAGCTTGATGAAGTAAAACCAGCCAAAGCGCAGCAATGGGAGCAGCAGCCCGCCCGCGGGGATCTTCCAAAGCCTCTTTGTGATCCAACGCCGCTGGTCCGCCTGTGTGCCACGAAGACTTCCGCGCCGCTCATTCGCCCCCTCCTTCGTGCGCGTTGCCACCGCGGCGGACCATGTTGAATATTCGTTGTGCTTCTCAATGTAGCGGAAGAGCGAGTTCACGTTGTGGTGGAGCAGCCACGATCGGCAGTTGCCTTCCCTGCCATCCACGATCACGTGCTCATGAATTTCCACGTCGGACATCTGCATGGTTTGGTTTGCAACAAGACACTCAAAGCGACCCTTGCCGGTGCGGAAGAGCGACAACTTCTTCAGGTTTGAGGCACCGTGTCTTAGAACCCCTCCCAGGAAAACGAGCCGCATTGAAATCCAGTAGCCATCGGCGGAATTTCTTCCTGCTGTGATGCGACGCAGTTCGCTTTCCAGTGCGGACGTCATGCACTCATCCGCATCCAGCAGCAACGTCCAGGGGTTGCGAATCTCCAGGTTTTCCAGCGCCCATTGGCGCTTCTTCGGCCACCCACCGCGATAATGAAACTGGTGTACTTCCGCGCCACCGTCATGTGCGACTTTGGTGGTGTCATCCCCGCTCTGCGAATCCACGATGACCACCTGATCAAACCCCTTCAAGCGGGACAGGCACGCGGCAAGGTTCGCTGCCTCGTTGCGCGTGGGAATGATTACCGTGATGGGAAGTTTGCGGTGCTGGGGCATGAGGGGTGGACGTGGACAAAAGGCGCTCCGGCATGCCATCCAAGCGCAATCCTTTTCCAGCTTGACGGGATGCCTACTTGCTGCGCGTTTTCCTTTCCGAAGCCATGGTCACCGTGCCACAACACCACGCAATTCCGCTCGATCCCGACCCGGGTGAGTACGTTGTCGCGAACCCCGTCCACGTCTGGATCGAACCCACGAATCGTTGCAACACACGCTGCCGCCACTGCGATCATTTTTATCGCCAGTTCGGCGAGGACATGCCGCACAGCCTCTATGAGAAGATCAAACGCGACGTGCTCCCGGACGTTAAGCGCGCTGAATTGATCGGCTACGGTGAGCCGTTCATGGGAAAGCATTTTTGGGAAATGTTCGATGACTGCGCACAGCGCGGCATCGAAATGTACACAACCAGCAACGGCATCCTCCTTCGTGATGACGGACGCGTTTCAAAGGTTGTGCGCAACGACATCACGTTGTGCCTTTCGGTGGATGGCGCGCGACCGGAAACCTTCGAGCGCGTGCGCCCCTACATCAAGTGGCGCAAGTTGATCGAGACGCTGGCGTGCCTGAAGAAGAATGCTGATGAGGCCGGCCCGGAAAAGAAATTCCGGCTGCGCTTCAACTTCTGCGCAATGAAGCACAACATCGGCGATCTGCCGGACATCGTCCGGCTGGCACACAAGTACGGATGTTCCGGTGTTCTCGTGCTGCCGTTCTCCGGTGAGGAAATTTTTCACGAGTTGGCCGGTCAGTCTGCGCAGCAGTCGCCCGAACTCGTTTCCAGCCCCTACCTTGAGGCACTCCGCCTTGGTGCGGTGTACGGCATCACCGTCGACATCCCCGATTCATTTCTGGGCCTTATCGTACAGGGTGCCAGTAGCAATGGCGGGGTGATTGGAAAGCTCGGCAGGATACAGCGCCGCACATTGGTGAAGTGGTACAGGGCCCGTCGCCACGGCCTTGTTTCCGTGGCACAGAAACTCCTGCCAAGGAAAAGCTCCTCCATCCCGCGCTCGAAGCCCGGCCTCTCCTACTGCACGATGCCGTGGAACGACGCCTACTTCGCATCCGACGGAACGGTGTATCCCTGCTGCATCATGATACAGAAACTGGGAGACATGAACACACAGCCGTGGGAGGAAATCAGGAACGGCATTCCCTACCGCACACTTCGCAGGACCGTCCATAGCTGGAACCCCTCGCGCGTCTGCCGGAATTGTGGGCTGCCCACCGGCATCAACGGGGGAGACGGCCATCAATACGAAAAATTCTTCGCAAGATTCCGCACGGAGTCGATTGCGATGGATGCCCCCGGCGTGCACTTCGAAGGTGGTTTTTATCCCTTGGAGCAGAACGAGGGCACGCGCATGTACCACGTATGGATGGGAAAGCGCGGAGAGATATCCATCCCCACGCAACCCGGCGCAAAATTCCTAAGGATCGAAATCTTGGAGCGCGCCCCCGTCCACGACATGAATCCCGGCGTGTGCAGGATCAACAACCTGCCAGAAGAGCCGTTTGACAATTCCTGCTCCCTGCTTCACTTCCCCATTCAAGAGGCCGAAGGCCCGACCTTGAAGATCTCACTCGCCATGCTGATGGCGCACACTGTCCCGCCGGACACACGGGCGCTTTCACTGGCAATCAAAGGGTTGGCGTTCCTGCATTAATAAGTGGACCCAAAGGACGAGCTACTTCGCTTGCAGTTCCTTCAAGCGCTCCAGCACTTCCTGTGCGTGCGTCTCGCTCCCTGCGGCCTTTGGCCAGTGAGCTGCGATCCAGCCTTCGGGGTCGATGATGAAGGTCTCCCGACTGATGCCCATGTACGTCTTTCCGTACATCGACTTCTCCTTCCATAGCCCGTACTTTTCGACGACGGCATTATCCTCATCAGCGAGAAGCGGAAAGTTGAGACTGAACTTCTCGGCGAACTTTTTCTTCGACTTGCTGTCGAGAATGGAGATACCAAGGACGACGGTGTTGAGCTTCGTGAATTCCGAAGTGGTGTCTCGGAAACCACAACTCTGCGCCGAGCAACCAGGAGTTAGGTCCTTGGGGTACGCGTAGAGGACGACCCACTTCCCCTTGTAGTCACCGAGCTTGTGGACCTTGCCGTCCTGATCAGGCAGCGCGAACGCCGGTGCCTTCCTACCGATCATTCCCGATGGAGCTTCATCTGTGCTTTCATTGGCCATGGATTGATGTCCTTGTTGGCTTGAGCAGGTGGTTCTTTGCACTGCGCGGAGGCAACGATGCCGACATGATCCATGAGGAGGAAGGCTGGTGCTTTTTCACGGTCGGCCCTGATCACAATCCGGGGGATGCTGTTGCTTTGGCTGCCTCTTTGCAGGCGACCGGCTTGTAGTCCTTCGTCCTCACACGATCCCACTGGAACAGCGGCCCCGGGTCGGTCTTGCGTCCCGGTGCGATTTCATCATGCCCCACAACTGCCGTGATCTTGTGGCCGCTCCGGCACAGTTCGGCGATGATCTTGTTCAGCGCAGCGTACTGCGCATCCGTGTACGCGTCCTTCGGGGTCTTCATTGTCGGGTCGTCCTTGGGATGCGTTGAAAGGATTTCGATACCGATGGAAAAACCATTCACTCCCTCGCGACCATCGGTTGGCATCTTGCTCTTCCCCGCGTGATAGGAAATGTCATTATCCTTCACGAAACGAATAATTTGTCCGTCGCGTGCGATCATGTAATGGGAAGACACCTTGTAGGATTCAAAAATTGCCTTCACCAATTTCCAGTCGAACTTGTGATCGTTCACGTTTTCCTTCGTCAGCTTGATGCCCTGCGCGTAGGCTTTTGCTTCCGGTGACACAATCTTCTGGAAATCCGGTGCGAACCAGTTGATTGCGGACGAATAGTGAACCACCACCGTGTCGATTTTCCGCGGTGCCTTGCTCACCGTGAAGCAGTTCGCTGCGATGGGCGAATCAATGACCTTGAGACTATCCTCTTTGGGAGCCGGCTTCTGTGCGGCGGCCGCAGGTGCCTTTGCTGCTGCGGTTGTCTCGGCCAACGGTGAGACGCCCCATGCTCCGAGAGCGAAAATGCCAGCCACCACTGCTCCTCGAACGAAACCATTTTTCCTGATCATTTGATTGAAGCCTCGGTCCTATGGAATGGTTCGATCCACTCAAGCAGGTTCCAAGCGGAAAACAACTGGATTATTGCCGTATGCAGAACCACCTGTTTCTACTGAAGCATCACCGCTGCCAGTCAACACTCATGAGCCGCCGTGCCGCCGCGCCCGGATCGTCCTCACGCATGAGCGACTCGCCGACAAGCACCGCAGAGGCGCCGCACTTGCGGAGCCGTTCGACGTGCTGTGGCGTGAAAATTCCGGACTCCGCCACAAGGGCGGTTCCCGATGCGGTGATGAGTGGGGCCAAATGCTCTGTTGTTTCCAGCGTCACGGAAAAATCGCGCAGGTTGCGGTTGTTCACTCCCGCAAGCGGAGGAGCGTCGCCCGCCGCCAGGATTCCTTCCCATTCCTGCTCGTCGTGCACTTCCACCAGCACATCGAGGCCGATGGATGTCGCCTCCCCATGAAGCTCCTGCAACTGTTGTGACGAAAGGCACGCTGCGATCAGCAGCACTGCATCGGCGCCCGCCGCGCGTGCCTCGTAAAGCTGAAGGCTGTCGATGATGAAATCCTTTCGCAGCAGGGGGAGCTTCACGCGCTCACGTATCTGCCTCAAGAACGCGAGATCGCCTTGGAAGAATTGGCGATCCGTAAGCACGGACAAGCAGGCAGCACCGCCAGCTTCGTACTTCTGTGCGATCCATACGGGGTCGAAGTCAGCACGGATGATTCCCTTGCTCGGCGAGGCCTTCTTCACCTCGGCAATCAACGCCGCATTGCCCGTGGCAGTCGCCTTTGCGATGATCGCCTTTCGAAAGCCACGCGGTACACCGGCCGTTGTGCCTTGGTCGATCAATTGGGCACGCGTGCACCCACGATGGAGTGCGGCGACCTCGTCACGTTTTACGGCAATGATCTTTTTCAGAATGTCCGCTGGCATTCTCATGCTTCCTTCTGGGATTCCGCGACCAGTGTGTCCAGCAACTGCGCGCCCTTTCCGCTGCGTTGCACTTCGCGCGCAATTTCAAACCCGTCCTGAAGCCCTCCCACGCGATCGGCCAGCCACAGCACCGCGCCAACATTGACATTGATTTCATCCGCAACGGCGCTCTGTTCGCCTTCCAGGACACGCCGAAGCCGCTCCGCACTGTCTGCGGGGGAGTCTATTGCCAACGAATTCAGCGTCGATTTCTCCACGCCAAAATCCGCCGGATCGATGATCATCTTCAGGAAGTTGCCATCTGCCGTCAGAAAGATCGCGTTCGTGATTTGCGAAAGGCTGATTTCATCATGTCCCGCCTGGCCATGCACGATCAGCGCACGCTCACGCCCCAGTAGCCGCAATGCCCCAGCCATGAGGGGCATCATGCTCGTGTGCGACACTCCGATCAACTGCCGATTTGGCAATGCGGGGTTCGACAGTGGCCCTGCAAGGTTGAAGACGGTCCGCACCTTGATCTCGCGACGCACCGGCCCTGCGTGCCTCATCGCCGGATGATACAGCGGCGCGAACAGGAAACAAAAGTTGTGGTCGCGCAGTAGGCGGGAACTGACGGCGGGGGAGCAGTCAATCTTGTAGCCAAGAGCCTGCAGGACGTCCGCGCTTCCCGATTTGGAACTGACCGACTTGTTTCCATGCTTCGCTGTGCGCACGCCCGCCGCAGCCGCCAACAAGGCCGTGCCGGTGGAGACGTTCATGAGTCCGCGTCCCAGTCCTCCGGGCCCGCATGTATCAACCACAACCCCGTCAATGCCGGCACGCGGAAATGGTGCTGCGTAGGCCAGCATCCCGTCCACCACGGCCTTCAAGTGTTCGGGCTTTTCGCCGCGCACCCGCATTCCCATCAGCATCGCGGCAATCTGCGTGGGGAGGGCCTCCCCACGCATGATTTCGTCCATCGCGGCGCGCAATCGGGCCGGATCGGGACAGAGCGTGCCCTCCCCGGAGCCCACAACCAGTTCGTCAATGATAGCTTCGATCATGGCCGGGGAGTTTTCACAGTCGTCTCCGCGCGGCTACTGAAATCAGGCGGGGGCGCGCTTCCAGATGGGCACGCTGCGCTTCAATTCATCTATCAGGAATCGCGCTGCCTCGAAGGCCTCGCTGCGATGCCCTGCGCTTACGGCAACAATCACGGCGGATTCCCCCACGGGCACCTCGCCCGTCCGATGAAAGGCCACAATCCGCCGTAGCGGCCAGCGGCGACGAGCCTCCTCCATCAGCTTTCGCGTTTCCCGCTGCGCCATTCCCTCATAATGATCGTACGCCAGATGGGGAATGCGCCGCTCACCTTCCTGCGCTCGCACTGTCCCGGCGAACATCACGACCGCACCGGCCGCATCATCATCTATGCGCAATGGTTCACTGCAACCAAGCGACTTCATCGCCGCATCCAAGGAGAGCGGCAATGCGGTGATCGTGATCACGTCATCAGCCATGATCAAAAAAGGAACAGTGCGACCAACGGCCACAGAAGAATGAGTAAAATTTCGTAACGGTTCAGTTTCATTGACGAACGCACAACGCACGATTCGCAGAAGAGGCGGGCACCCTGTCAAGCGAATGCGGGAAGGTCCGGTTAGCTTGACAAAACCCCCGAAAACTTCAAGGCTCCTCCCTGTGGTCGCCAACCGATGAGCTTTCAGATACCCTTCTTCCCCCTTCCCGATGTCGTGCTGTTCCCCCGCACGGTGCTAAGCCTTCATGTCTTTGAGCCTCGCTACCGCTCCATGATGGATTACGTCATGCGTCAGGAGCACAAGGTCTTCGCGGTGGCTCACCTGCGCGACGGCTACGAGGAAGACTATTTTGGCGCGCCTCCTGTGTTCAAGATGATGACGCCGGCACGGCTGCTCTTTGTCGACCAACTCAAGGACGGACGCTGGAACATCCTGCTTGAAGGAATCACCCGCGCACAACTGTTGGAGGAAGTGCAGGTGGAGCCGTTCCGCATCGGCCGCATGGAGCAGGTCATTGATGAAGTTGACCCCGATCGCCGCCCGGAAACCGAGGCGCTCATGTTCAAGCTTGCCGAGTTTGCCGAGCGCGCCGCCGCCATGGCTCCGACGGAAATTCGCAATCTCCGCAATCTTGTGAATGTCCACCAGCATCCTTCCATCGTGTGCGATGTGGTCGCGGCACAACTTGTTACCGATCCCTATGCACGCCAGTCCATTCTTGAGGAGCGTGACATCATACGCCGCCTCCGGCTCACCTCCATCCAGGTCCAGCACCTGATCGACGACCTGGAAAGGAAAGAAACAGGTTCAGACATGACATCGAAAGATTGACCCACCGTCATTCCCGCGCAGACCTTCCTGCCATCGTGTCTGTAAACCTCCTCGGCAATTTCCTAAAACTCCCAAAACTTCCCGTCGCCGGCCTGTGGCTGCGTATTCTGGCGCACCTCATCGACTGGATTCTGATTCTTTCCGCCCTGCATCTTTTTGCCAGGGCCATACCCAGTCTTTATTTTGCCCTTGGCCGTTGGGCCCCCTACGCCAATTCGCTCTTCACGTTCCTCTATTTTGTGCTCTTCAATGGGCCTTTTGGTCGGGGGCGCACGCTCGGCAAGCTCATCATGGGCATCCGCGTCACGGACTATCTTGGTGGCGTCATCAGCTATCGCCAGTCGCTGATCCGCATGATCATACTGTATCCGCTGTTCGTGACCATCCCCATCGCCCAAGCCATTGTGGGGACTCCCCACGGGGAGCTTCCCGAGTACTTCGTTGTGCTCTTCACCCAGTTGTCCGCGTGGGCAGTATGGCTCGCGACGGTCATCGTCATCGCGTTCAACCCTTACAAGCAGGGCATGCACGATTTTGTCGCGGAGACACTCGTGCAGCCGGGTCGCGGTGTCGCGACAACAAGAGGCTTTGAAGACCTTGGGCTCATGCTGGGCAACGATTGGCGGCAGTTTCATCGCCAACCGCAAATGTCCGGCCTCATCACTGTCGCGATGGTTCTCGCCTTGCTGGGATACATGTCCCACCCTTCGCGGCGTGGTGACAAACTCCGCGAAACCTATCGCCAGTTCGCCGCGATTTCTGAAGAGCCGGAATTTTCAAATGCACGACTGGAGTGGTTCCGCCCGGTCCGTGCGCAGGAATACACAGCCAACACAGCGTTCTATGATTTGCCGAAACTTCAACCGGACGATGCCATTTCAAGCGAATCACTGGTGTATGTGCTGAAGGCCGATTCCCCGATCTCCTGGGACAAGCAACTCACCAAGGATCAGCAACATGCAGCAGCACTGAAATTGACCGATCGCTTCATGACGATTCTTCCCAGCATGCTTCAACAACTTCGTGAAACGCGCCTTGTCATGGCCAAGAATTCGAATCAATCATCGGAAGTGGAGAGTATCGATGAGCTTTTGGAGAAAGCCCGGAAGCACCCCGTCGTCATCCTCTCTCTCCTAAATCGTACAATAACCCTCACTCCCTATCCTGATCCTTTGCAAAAAAATGAGTATGTCTTGCAAACCGTGAAATCAATTTCAATTGAATAATACAAGCCCAATGTGTTTTGTTGTTTCTTGAGTTTTCGCTTGAGCCAAACAACGGCAAACAGAATCCTATCAAGGCAATAGCGTGATTTCCATCTTCCCAAGGTAGCAAAAGCAACAATGAGTGTTATAGCATCAATTGAGGAACTGAAGAGAGCCGAAGAAGCTGAAGTGGAACGAGTTCGGCGACAGTTTGATGAAAAGCGCAATCATGCCCTTCAGCCCGCGAGAAAGCGATTGGAAGAGATTCGCGAAACCCGCGAAAAACTTGACCGTGAAGAAGCTGAAATTCTCGAGGTAATGGGCGAAACCGCAACTGGTCGCAGGAAGCGTCGCGCCACCGGCCGCAGGATGACCGCGCAGCATAAGAAGGAAGTACTTGGAAAGTACGTTTCACAAGGCTATATCAAGCATGGCACAGTCCTTTCCAAGGAGCTTCGCACCGCACTTAAGGACGAGGGGCTTGGAACCAACGATTTCCGCATCCTTAGCAACTACATGCCCACGGGATGGGAAGCCCGCTCCAATGGCCTGCGCGGAACCGCAGCTTCCACAATCTTTCATTACAACGGCTGATTCATCCTCACCATTTCCCACGAAGCCCTTCCTTCGCACTTTGAAGGAAGGGCTTCATTATTTGATGGAACCGACCAATTCATGAGCAGAACAATCAAAATCGCCCACATTGGCGATCTTCACTTCTGGCACCTTCCACGGAATCCTTTTGTGCTATTGAACAAGAGGGTCCTGGGCGTCGGGAACTTGATTGTTGGTGGCAGGGCCAGAAGATTTCGTCAGGAGCTGGCACCTCAACTTGTCGCAAGATTGAATGACTCCAGCTTCCATGCCCACCTTTTCAGTGGCGATTTTTCCACCACTTCCCTCCATCATGAATTTGGAAAGGCATTTGACCATTTTTCTTCAATACCCGACACTATAGGATTTTATTCCGTACCGGGCAATCATGACTGCTACATTACATCGGAATTGTCGGCTCCCACATTTTCGCGGGGCTTGACGGACAGGTTCAATCCCGAGACGGCGATCTCCCTCGTGGAACTCGCCCCGCAGCTTGGCCTCCTGCGAATCAATGCGACCACGAGCAACGGCCTGTCCGCCCATGGTAGAATCACCGAGCAGCATCTGGCATTCCTCAGCCAGCATCAGGAGACCATCATCCGCGACTTAAAGCAACTCATCGTGCTCTGCCACTTCCCGCCGGAGGACCCATCCGGCGTCCTAAGGCACGATCGCGGCCCTCAACTTCTCAACGCCAGACCATTCATCGAGACGCTCTCCCCGCTTCCAATGCCCGTCCTTTGGCTGCACGGCCATCATCACTATCGCTGGTTGTTCGGAAGCCCCACGGCGCCAAATCTTACATACCTCAACGGGGGAGCACCTCTCATGCGATTTGGCGGAAGGGCGCCCGACTTGGGATTCCACGAGGTTGAGTTTTCCCCCGATGCCCCGGTTCTCGTCCGGACACACTACACGGGCGCGCACCACAAGGATTGGAAGGTGGTTGAAAACAGGCTCCCGAAGTCTGGGGAATTCATCGATCTGCAAAAACTCCATCAATGAAGAAAGCCCCGCCGTGAAGCGGGGCCTTCAGAGATCAATCCGTGGAAACCCGGGGGGACTGGTCGGACGGGAACGAAAGCGCTCCTGCCCCCCAATGCCAGCGCTCAGATACTCGGCACCGTGCGGGCAGCGGTCTTTTCCTTGCTCGTTCCAAGGGCCTTGCGGGCACGTTCCACGATCGTGGTAAAACCCTGCGGATCGTTGATGGCAAGTTCGCTCAGCATCTTGCGATCAAGCTCCACGTTGGCGATGCGAAGGCCGTTCACCAAGCGGCTGTATGCGATGCCATTCAGGCGGCATGCAGCGTTGATGCGCGCGATCCACATCATGCGGATGTTGCGCTTCTTCACACGGCGGTCGCGATACGCATAGACCAGCGCCTTCTTGACGGTTTCCTTTGCCTTCTGAAACAGGCGATGGCGTCCGCCGAAGGCTCCACGAGCCTTCTTCATGATCTTCTTGCGACGACGGCGCGACGCGGGATTGTTGGTAGCTCTCATGTCTTGATAACCTCAGGTTGTGTCGAATTGTGATCGGCTTCGATTGTGCTCAGTGAGCAACCATCATGGTCTTGATGCGCTTCTCATCGGCCTTGGAAACCAGCGTGCTCTGGCGAAGGCGGCGCTTGCGTGCAGGGCTTTTCTTCGTCAGGATGTGGCGGTGATTCTGCTTCGCGCGCTTCACCTTGCCAGTGCCGGTCACGCGGAACCGCTTCGCGACACTCTTCTTGGCTTTCATCTTTGGCATTTCAATAACGTCCTTTTGGTTGGTATACTTAGTTGGATTTCGCCGGAACGGGTGCTGCGACTGCGGCCTTTTTTTCGCGCGGCGGGTGCCAGTCCTTCCGGCGGCCCATCACCAGGCTGATCTGCTTGCCCATGCGCGAGACAGGTGATTCCAGCTCTCCGATGTCCTTCAGGCCTTCGCGGATCGCCTCGATCAACTTGTCGCCCATCTCGGGTTTTGTGACTTCACGGCCGCGGAAGATGACCGTGAACTTCACCTTGTCCCCCTTCTCAAGGAATTCGCGCGCATGTTTCAGCTTGAAATCGCGATCATGGGAATCGATCGCCACGCGCATCTTGACTTCCTTAAGGTGGATCGTCGTCGCCTTCTTCTTCGACTCCTTCAACTTCTTCTTACGTTCGTACAAGACCTTCTTGTAATCGTAAATCTTGCAAACCGGGGGGGTTGCTTCGGGCGAAACTTCCACAAGGTCCAATTGTTCCGCCTCCGCCCGCTTCAGGGCCACTTCGATGGGAACGATTCCGATCTGCTCGCCATCGGAGCCAATCAGGCGTACTTCCTTCTCACGAATCTGGTGATTGATCCGCGTATCGCTTGGCTTGGTAGAGATAATGCACCTCCAAATCCTTAAAAATCAAAAACTCGACAGAGCAATTTCTCCGTCGAGTCCGTTACAACCGCACCTTTTCCGGCCAACCTGCCGGTCCTTCCGCGGTTATGGAGGAACCTGATTGCGGCCAGTGGCGCGTGCAGGTGAGAGACGGAGGTCCCTGCTTTGTTGGGGTGATTCAAGTCGCCACCCGGTCCTCCGTCAACCCGAAAACGACACATTTTCACCCCGATCACGGAGGTTCCACGGGTTTGTTTTACCACAATCAGGGCAAGAACATGGAACACAGCCGAGGCATCACATCGGGACTACTTCTTGCGGTTTCAGGCGGGACGCATAGCATGATCCCCATCACGCTCAAGGGTTAACCTGTGAATTCCTCCAAAACATTCGGCGAACTGAAGCGCAGTGGCTGGAAGCATTCCGACGTGAAGAATGAGATGCGCCGCAATCTGATCGCAAAGCTGCGCGGAAGGGAAGTCCTGTTTCCAGGAATCATCGGCTACGACAAGACTGTCGTGCCACAAATCGTGGCGGCCATCCTGGCACGGCACGATTTCCTGCTGCTGGGGCTGCGCGGTCAGGCAAAAACGCGCATCATCCGCCAACTTACCACGTTGCTGGACGAGTGGATGCCGGCCATCGAAGGGTCGCCGTTGATGGAATCGCCCATGGTGCCGATCACGAGGCGCTCGCGCGAATTGCTGGAAAGGGAAGGTGATAACACGCCCATCGAGTGGATTCACCGCTCGCGGCGCTATCAGGAGAAGTTGGCCACACCAGACGTTTCCATCGCGGACCTGATCGGCGACATTGACCCCATCAAGGCGGTTTCCAGGAAGCTCGATTTCAGCGATGAAGAAGTCATTCATTACGGGATTATCCCACGCACGAACCGTGGCATCTTTGCGATCAATGAACTTCCTGACTTGCAGGCACGCATCCAGGTGGGCCTGCTGAACATCCTCGAGGAAAAGGACATCCAGATTCGTGGATTTCCCATTCGCCTGCCGCTGGATGTGGCGCTCGTGTTCACGGCCAATCCGGAGGACTACACGAATCGCGGCAACATCATCACGCCGCTGAAGGATCGCATCGATGCACAAATCCTGACACACTATCCCGCAACGGCGGACGAGGGCATTCGCATCACGGCGCAGGAGGCGTGGACGGATCGGGGCCTTGAGGTCTTCGTCACTCCACTCATGCATGCATTGGTCGAGCAAATCGCGATCGAGGCGCGCGCCTCCGACTTCGTGGACAAGGCTTCCGGCGTTTCCGCACGCATGGCCATCAGCTTCCTCGAAACGCTTCACTCCGTCGCGGAAATGCGTGCGCATCGCGATCAGGAGAAAGTTGCCTTCGCGCGCATCAGCGATCTTTTCCAGTCACTTACCGCACTTACCGGGAAGATCGAACTTGTCTACAAGGGTGAGCAGGAAGGCGTTTCCAACGTGGCGATGCACTTGATCGGCAAGGCGGTGAAGGAGCAGTTCAATCGTCGCTTTCTCAACGCGCCCAGGAAGGGCCGTGACAAAAAAATTGATTTCTCCGCCTTCAAGGCGATCATCGATTGGTTTGAAAATGGGAACGTTCTGGACATTGACACCAACATGAGTGACCGCGATTTCAGCGCCACGCTCCACGGCGTCGAAGGTTTGGAATCTGTCGTGAAGACACTCGCGAATCCCTCCAGCGAGAATGAAAAACTGCTGCTCATGGAGTTCTTCATCGAAGGACTCCACCAGAATTTCCTCCTCACGAAGCGCATTGAGGACGCACGCATCAAGTATACGGACGCGGTGTCCTACATGATGAACGAAGTCGGCGAATGAACACGGGGCATCGTGTCTACGCCGACTACAACGCAACGGCGCCACTGCGACCGGAAGTCATCGCGGCCATCGCGGAAGCGCAGTCGCTGACCGGAAACCCCAGCGCGATCCATCGGGAAGGCGCTGCAGCACGCTACTCAGTGGAGAAGGCGCGTCGCACCATTGCGAAGGCCATTGGTGCGACATCCGCCGAGTCACTCCTCTTCACCAGCGGCGGCAGCGAAGCAAACAACCTGGCCTTGAAGGGCATCGTGGATGCGCATCCTTCCCACGACGGAATAAAACCACACGTCATTGTTTCCGCTGCTGAACACAAGTCGGTGCTCGATTGTGCGAAGCAACTTGAACGGCTCGAAAGAATCTCTCTTGCGATTTTGAACGTCGATCCGGAGTCGCGCGTGCGTGTTGCCGACTTGCGGAAGAGCCTTCGGCCGGAGACAATCCTCGTGTCCATCATCCATGCGAATAACGAAGTCGGGAGCATCAACGACATCGCGCAACTCGCCAAGGCCACGCACGAAGGCAGCAACGCGCTCTTTCACACGGATGCGGTGCAGGCAGTCGGCCGTGTTCCCATTCGGGCTACGGAATGCGAAGTCGATCTCATGTCCATTAGCACCCACAAGTGCGGAGGCCCAAAAGGAACTGGCGTGCTGTATCGGCGCGATGGCATTCCCCTTGAACCTCTCATCAGCGGGGGAGGGCAGGAGTCACACCTTCGCGCGGGAACGGAGAATGTCGCCGCCATTGCCGGCTTTGCACAGGCTGTCACCATCGCAACAGCGGAACTTGCGGAAGAGATAGCGCGCCTGGTTGTCATGCGCGAAACCCTGTGGGAGGAACTGCGCGATGTCCTGCCCGGAATCATCCGTTTGTCGCCGATCACCCACTCGCTGCCGAATACGCTGAGCATAAGCATACCCGGTCGCGAGAGCCGTCATGTGATCGCCCAGTTGGATGAATCGGGCGTTGCCTGCTCTGCGGGCTCTGCATGCACTTCTGCCGATCCGGAACCGAGCCACGTGCTCAAGGCCATGGGCCTTCCGCCGGATGTGGCTTCCTCGGCCATCCGACTCTCCTTCGGCCACCAAAGTACCGACGAAAATATTTCAGGCGTCGCAAAGGCATTTGCACGTTTGTCTGAAAAGAAAAGTGCCATCTGACAATGGCGAACGATCAGAATAGACCTCCGCAGGATCCGTGGCGAAAGGCCCCGCCCAAGTATATTCATACCGATCGCGACAAACCCAGGGCCGGCATCATGGGCAAGGTCATGATCTTCGCGATGGGTGCGCTGGTTGGGGGAGTGGCCGGAGGCGCGCTCACAATTTACATGATTGCCCGCGCTATCAAAAATGCACAGGCGGGCACGGCAAACACTCTTCTTGGCGGAGGAGCCATCATCGGTGCCCTTGTTGGGCTGGTCATCGTATTTTTTATCCTGAGAGATGAAGCCTCCGGCCGATAGCCCCCTGCACTTTCCCCATGCTGGGCTTGATCGGGCACGGAGCGTCAGGATAATCTTCGCGCATCGTATCTCCCTTAGCGAGAGTCCCATGCGGCGTTTGTTCCGCGTTTGCCTGCCAGCCCTTCTCCTCCTGACCACCTCCTGCACGCGCCTTCATTTCGACCCCAATGGGGGAGCGGAGACGGTCTTTGTGCAGTCCATCCACCACCCTCAGGGTTTTGATGTCACCTACCTCCGCAAACCGGAGGAGGGACCGCTCATCTACAACAAGAATGCCTGGACAATTTTCTGGTTCATGCCTCTTAATCACCCGGACCTCGGCATGTGGATTGAGCAGGCACTTCCGCGCAATGCCGATGCCGCCAATGTGCGCAGCAGCGTGAAAACCCCGTGGTATGGGAACATCCTTTTTTTCGTCACCATTGGTGCGGCGAAAATGCAGCGTGTTCACTACCAGATGGACCCCGTCATCTTCAAACCCCGCATTCAGCAACAGGATGAAATGACGACCATCACGTCAAGGATTCACAGGCAGGGTGCATAGTCTTCCAGACGTTGCGACAGGGGAGCGGGATCGTTCCACATCCAATCACTCCCCGTCCCTCATCCGCAGCTTGTTTACCGCCGCCCTTACCTTGTCGACATTCGTGTGTGTATAGACAGCGGTCGACACGACGCTTGCGTGCCCCAGAAGTTCCTGAATATCCCTCAGTTCCACGGCCTCCGCATACAGCGTCGTCGCGAATGTGTGCCGCAGCTTGTGCGGGCTGATGCGCCGATCCAGGCCGTTTCGTTTCACTGCCTTTTTCACGAGGTGCTGCACCATGCGCTTTGTGATGCGATCGCGATGACCTGACAGGAAAAGCGCGCGGCAGCCATTTTTTCCCGTGGGCCTCACCACCAGCCAATCCCGCAATAATTCACGGGCGCTGGAGTTGAGCGGGATCAGCCGTTCCTTTCTCCCCTTTCCAAAGACCTTCACCACGGCATTTTCCAAGTCGAGAGAATCAAGGTCCAGGCCCACAAGCTCCGAGAGTCGCATTCCCGTCAACATCAGGAGGGAGATGATCGTCTCGTCGCGTAGCTGATCTCCGGCATCGTCCCCGTCGTCGATCGGGGGAGGAACCGCCATCCGATTCGCCTCCGTCGCCGTCAGGTACACTGGCAGCTTCCGGCTTTTCTTGGGTGTCCTCAATCCCATCGCCGGATCATTTCCGATGATTCCCTCGGCCAGAAGGAATCCGAAGAACTGGCGCATGGATGAGATCACCCGCGCGATCGTCGCCGCCTTGCAATTCCGGTCCTCCTTCATTCGCGCCAGATAATCCTTCAAGTCAAATGGATCCACCTTTGCCACGTTGCGCACCTTTGCGGGGTCGCTCTCGGCCAGGGACTTCTCCAATCGCTCCAATTCATAGCGATAGGCATCCACGGTTCCCGGGGCCATGTTCCGCTCAGCCGAAAGTTGCTGCAGGAACTTCTGGAGGCTGTCGTGAAGAGTCATATGCCCTCCTCCCGCCCCTGACGGCACCCCGTCAAGACACATACCCAATTTGTATTAAATTTAGATTTGACGAACTTGGGTGGCCAAATGAAGCCCATCCACCCGGGAGCCTCTCGCGGTGCCTGTCAGGCTGTACGCCGGTGACAATTTGATGCGTCGCAGATGTAGGGGGCCGGCGACGTCGTCGTTGAAAGTTCCTCACAAGACTGGGACGGATGGACTTCGGGCTCGACCTTGATCGGGCCCGGAACCGATTCCTACCTCACAACCCGCGGGGAAGACCCTTGACGAGAAAACGGCGGCACCTTTCACTCTTTCCCCTGCCGATGTCCACTAACACCCCCTATCGAAAAGTTCTCTGCACCGTCCCTCCCACGGGAAAGTTCATACGGGAGGATCGCTGCCAGACCCCCATTGAGCGCCTCAAGACCGTGGCGCTCCGCAGCCCCATCGACCTCATGTACGCAGCCGGTGCATTTCAGAAGGCCGGGCTGGAATCACGGCTGGTTGACTACCCCGCCGAGGACCGGGGTTGGGCCGATTTTGAAAAAGACCTGCGCGAGTTTCAGCCGGATATTGTCGTGCTTAGCATTACGACACCTTCCCTCAAAGAGGACCTGAAGGCCGCAGACCTTGCCAAGAAGCTGAACCCCAATGTCGTGACCATTGCAAAGGGCGCCCACTTCAACACCTTGGACGTGCAGACGCTGGAGAAATGGCCCTCACTCGATCTCGCACTGCGTGGTGAATATGAGGAAACCTGCGAGGAGATTGGCAGCGGCAGGTCCTTTGCTGAAATCAGGGGCCTTACCTGGCGCGATCACGGGGTTATTCGCCGCAATGAGCAACGCCCACTACCGAATGATCTTGATAGCATTGCCTTTCCCGCCCGCAACCTGACGCACAATCAGTTGTACATCCGGCCTGACACGGGGGAGATGCAGACCACGATCATCACCAATCGCGGCTGCCCGTTTTCATGCACCTACTGCCTTGCGAATCAGGTTTCAGGACTGAAGAACCGCTATCGCAGCGTCGAAAACGTCATCAATGAAATCAAGGAGTGCGTGAATGTTCACGGGATTCGGAACTTCCTGTTCCGCTCCGACCTATTCACGCAAAACAAGAAGTGGGTGATCGAGCTTTGCAACCGCATCGTGGAGGAGAAGCTGGACATCCAGTGGGCATCGAACTCCCGCGTGGACACCATCACGCCTGAAGCGCTGGAAGCGATGAAGCGTGCGGGGTGCTGGGTCATTGCCTTTGGCGTTGAAAAGGGCACGAATGAGGCGTTGCAAGCGATCAACAAAAAGGCCACCATCGAACAAGCGAGAGTGGCACTGGAGATGACGCGTGCCGCTGGCATCAAGCGTTCAATCTACATCCTGATCGGCCTGCCCAACGACGACATCGCCGCGGTCGAAAAGGACATTGAATTTGCCAAGGAACTCGACCCCGATTTCTTGGAAATCTTTTACCCTTATCCGTTCCCGGGCACTCCACTTTACAAGGAGGCCGTTGCTGCGGGGCTCCTAGAGGATGGGACAATCCCCATCGAAGCCTACGGCCTGCCCTGCATGCCAACCAAGCACCTGACGATGGAGCAGCTTGCCGACCTTCGGACGGTCATGTTGCGCAAATTTTACATGCGCCCAAGTTACATCGCCCGTACCCTGCGCCAGACACGCTCCGCCAAGGAGTTTGGCAACTACCTCAAGTACGGTTTTGCCCAGCTAAGGCAAATCATCCTCGGCGCGTAAGTCCTTCCTGTCAGTGTGGTTGTGCTTGCCCTGAAATCGTCGCGTGCGAACTTTACGCTCTCGACACCAGTGAGAATGGAGAGCACGTCGCAGGACGATGCACATTAGTCTCCCCTACGGCGCAGCGTCGGTGCCCATCGACGTGCCGGACAATTGGATCAACGGACGCTGCTATCGGCCTCATCCGATGCAGCCTTGCACGGACGCCCGCGCGGAATTGATGGCCGCTGTCAGCGAGCTTCCTGAGAATCTCGCGCTCAAAAAAATGCTGGATAATAAAGGTACCTGCGCCATCGTGGTCGATGGCGACCATCCTGCCGCATGCCAGGAGCTTCTGCACCCCCTGCTGGAGCTCATCGAGGATGAGTCCGATATAGCCCGCGAAAACTTCACGATCATTGTTGCGCATCGGCCTCTTTCGCCGTTTACGCCGGATGACCTTGCGAAACTTTTCGACGAAAAACTTCTCTCTGACTATCGCGTGATCATCCATGATCCCGCCGACAGCGACAATATCCTGCGGATTGGTGAGTCGACGAAAAAAGTTCCACTGACCATCAGCAGGATTTATCAGGAGGCGCAGGCCAAGATCATCCTGGGCGGAGTCGCTCCCGACATTCTCTCCGGCTTCACCGGCGGCCGGGCGCTCCTCATGCCCGGCCTCTGCGGCAGGGAGACATTGAAGGCGATGTACGACTTCAACTTCATCGCCGACAAGCAAACACGCTTCGGAAACTTCCGCGACAATCCTTTTCACATCGTCGCCATTGAAACGGTCGGCGCGGCGGGATGTGATCTTGCCGTTTCCGCCGTAATGACCCCCGAAGGACACATCAGCAAGGTCTTCGCAGGCCACTACGGAGCGTCCCACCTGCAAGCGATGAATGCCGCGCGAGAGGCCATGATCGTCCGCGTGAAGGAACCGATGGACATCGTCGTCACCAGCGGCGGCGGCAACCCGCACGACGTCACACTCGCGCAGGTTGTGAACTCCATCTGCGCCGTGGAACATGTCCTGAAACCGGAAGGCACCATCGTCATCTCCGCCGCGCTCGAACAAGGCCTCGGCCCCGAGGGGTTTGCCGACATCGTGCGCAGCAATCGCGGCGTCCACAAGACGCTCGAACGCCTGTCCCTGGCGAAGAAATTCAGTCCGGGCCAGTGGATCGCCCAGCGTCTGTACTCCATCCTTGTCGATCACGAGATCATTCTCTACAACAAGGAGATGGAGGAGGGCCTCATCTGGGACATTGGCCTCACCCCCACGGGCGACTTCAACGAAGCCATCATGGGCGCCATGCAAAGCCACGGCCAGCGCTGCAAGATCGTCGCGCTTCCCGAAGGCCCCAAAGGCATCGGCGAAATCGGCAGCGCCACCCTAGCAAAGTAAAAATAATCCGGGGGAGTGCTTTCGCACTCCCCCGGCGGTTGATCTGATTTGCGAAACGCCGATTAGCGCTTCGAGAACTGGCTGCGCTTACGGGCCTTGCGAAGGCCGTACTTGCGACGTTCCTTTTCACGCGGGTCACGCGTCAGGAAGCCGGCCTTCTTCAGCGCCGGACGAAGCGCCGGGTTCGCGCGCAGCAGCGCACGCGAAATGCCGTGGCGGATGGCGCCAGCCTGACCGACCGGGCCGCCGCCCTTCACGTTCACGATCACGTCATACTTTGTGACGGTCTGTGTTTCCTTCATCGGGGCGCGCATCAGGTTTTCCAGATTCACGCGATCCGCGAAGTAGCGCTTCCAATCGAGCGCGTTGATGATCATCTTCCCCTTGCCGGGGCGCAGGTAAACGCGCGCCACCGAGGTCTTGCGGCGGCCGGTTCCCAGATATTGATCAATTTTTTCTGCCATGATGAATGCTATCTCCAGTAATTACCAGCGGTCAGTTTTCTTTGGCTTTGCGCGTCGCGATTTCCAGCTTTTCCGGCTGCTGCGCGTCGTGCTGTCCAGTGTAGGCACCAGACTTGAAAATGCGGACATGGCGGTTGAGCTGACGGCCCAGCGCGCCCTTCGGCAACATGCCGTGGATCGCCTTCTCAAGGATGCGCTCCGGCTTGTCGCCCGCGATCAACTTCTCCGGCGTCGTTGTCTTGATGCCGGTGCGATATTTTGTGTGATGGATGTATTCCTTCGTCTTCATCTTGTCCGCCGTGAAGACGATCTTTTCCGCGTTTGTGATGATCACATGGATCTTCGGGTCCTGATGCGGGGCGTAGTCCGGCTGCAACTTGCCGCGAACCAGCTTCGCAACGCGTGACGCGATGCGGCCAACAACCTGACCTTCCGCATCAACGATGTACCACTTTTCCTTCAGTTCCGCATCACCACGAAGGGTGCTTTTTTGCGCTCTCATGAAATGAAAACTCGTTCGTTCGAAATGGCAGCGTCGGCCCACCAGCCTTCGTTGCATTTACTCAGCAGGTTGCGAACAGGGCAAGCGCACGGGGTGGCGCAGGAGTCCGCAGGGCCGTGAGACCCACCAACAGAGCCGGAGAAGCATGGCGACAGGAGGTTTGCTGTCAAGTGGCAAACCGCGGATTTTGTGCCTCCGCTCGCCAAGACTTGCTTGCAACTTGCATCCCACTTCGGCTAGAAATACCCTCTTAAATCGGACCAACACACCACAGAACGGCGGTTTTTCTTGGAAATCCATCTTAAGCACAACAACTACGGCAAGTCGTCCGTTCGCCTCACCAAGGTCGTACGGTCCAACAGCCGACATGAGCTGATTGAACTCACCGTCGACACACTTCTGGAGGGTGAATTTGAGGACACCCACATCACCGGCGACAACGCCAAGGTCCTCCCCACCGACACCCAGAAAAACACGGTCTACGCAATTGCGCGCAACCATCCCATCGATTGCATCGAATCCTTCGCGGAGACCCTCGCCCGCCACTTCGTGGGCGAGTGCGGCTCCCACATCCGTCAGGCACGGGTGAACATTCGGCAGCAGGAATGGGCGCGCATGAATTTCAACGGTCGCGAGGAGGACACGGCCTTCCAATCCACCGGCGGCGAACAGGCCACGACCAGCGTTGTTTGCACCAGAGAAGAACTTAGCGTGCGCTCAGGCCTGACGGGTCTTCTCGTCCTGAAGACAACCAACTCCGCCTTCGTCGGCTATCAGTGTGACAAGTTCACTACCTTGAAGGAAACCGGCGACCGAATCTTCGCCACATCCATCACGGCTGACTGGCTTTATCGCTCCCCCGGCAGGACGAAATATGACGAGGCGCGCAAGGTGATACGCACCGCGCTGCTGCGAACATTTGCCAAGCACAAGAGCCTTAGTGTCCAACAGACACTTTACGAAATGGGAAAGAAGGCCCTGGAGGAATGCGACGCCATTTCAGAAATCCATCTCGCGCTACCGAACAGCCATCGCCATCTGGTGGACTTGCAACCTTTCGGCATGGACAACCCGAACCTGGTTTTCCTCCCGACCAGTGAACCCTACGGCCTGATCGAAGCAACACTGACGCGCGACTAGGAAAATCGCCGGCCACGCCACGGCAGCTGTGGTGCAGCCTAGATGACTTCAGGCTCCATGCCGAGCGCAGCGAGCAGCGCCGCATCGGCTCCTCCCGGGTTGGGCGTCGTCAGGAGTTTCTCGCCGCTAAAAATGGAGTTGGCGCCTGCGAAGAAGCAGAGCGCCTGAACCTCGTTGCTCATTCTCATGCGACCGGCGCTAAGGCGCACACGGCTTGTTGGCATCAGGATGCGTGCCGTGGCGATGCAGCGCACAAGCTCCAGGGAATCCACTGGCATGGAGTTTTCCAATGGTGTGCCTGCAACAGGCACGAGCAGGTTGATGGGAACGCTTTCCGGTGGCGGATCGAGCGTCGCGAGGGAATGGAGCAGGCCGATGCGATCCCCCCGCGATTCCCCCATGCCAATGATTCCACCGCTGCAAACTGTGATTCCCGCATTGCGCACATTGGCGATCGTTGCCAGGCGATCTTCAAAGGTGCGGGTGGTGATGATCTCGCCGTAAAACTCCGGTGATGTGTCGAGGTTGTGATTGTAGGCGGTGAGGCCTGCCTCTGCGAGGCGTTGCGCCTGCTGGGCATTCAGCAGGCCGAGCGTCACGCAGGCTTCCATGCCAAGTGATCGAACCTCGCGCACCATCTCCAGCACGCGGTCAAAATCGCGGCCATCCTTTGGCCCACGCCAGGCCGCTCCCATGCAAAGCCTTGTGGCACCCGCTTCGCGCGCGGCCAGGGCGGCATCGCGCACGGCCTCCACTGTCTCAAGCCCGTATTCCTCGACTCCAGTATCATAGTGGGCACTTTGCGGACAGTACTTGCAGTCCTCAGAGCAACGCCCCGATTTGATGTTCTCGAGTTGGCAGAGCTGGATCCGTGTCGGGTCATGGTTGGCGCGATGAACCGTTGCAGCTTCATAGAGCAGGTTTGTGAAAGGTTGTTCGTAGATTTCCTGAACTTGAAAACGCGTGATCATTTTTTGATGAATGCAGACCTGTCGATGATTTCACTGCTGCGAGATGATGGCAGGCCGAGCTTCCCGCAGAGCGTTTCAAAAAAATCCCGTTCCTTCTGCTGGACCTTTCCATCGGCAAAGATCCCCCGCGCAACGAGACGGCACGCCTGCTCAGGGATGGAATCATCCGCCAGCAATTCTGCCGCATTGAGGAGTGTGCGGGTAATGTAGTCGATGCCCCAATCCTTTTTCACCAAATCAAGGTGGCGACGAACAGACTGGGAAATGAAGCGGAACTGGTCGGCTGAAACGCCGTTGAAGGCAGGCATTGTGATGACGATGGGATTCATCATCTCCAATTCTTTTGCAATGATCCTCTTGTCGACGATCGCGGTAAGGTACACGAGGTAGACCATCATGAATTGCACGAGCCGCTTTTGAGCTGCAATGATCATGTCCTCAAGCTTGTCGTGGGAAACACCGAGTTGCTTGCGAAATTGCTCAAGGACGGAAGTGTTTTCATCGCTGACGATCCCGTCCGCGGTGATGATTCGCACTGCGAGCGCAAGGCCTCGTTCGCGGCTGTGATCCGTGGGGAGCAGGCGCTTGATGGTTGCGAAAAGGTCATCGGGTTTCTTGTGGAGGTCCGCCTGCACTTTTGCAAGAAGTCCGTCCAACTGATCGCTGCCGAGGACGGAGAACTCCGGCTCCTCTGACGCAATCAGGGCAATCTCGCGTGTTTCCTCCATGCCGGGCGTTTCGTCCATGCTCGCCACAAGCATCATGCACAGGAGGAACCCCTCACAGATTTTCTCGCCGTTGTTGCTGCCTGCCTGCATTGAAGGACCCTACGCGTTGGATATGCAGGGGTTAGGATGTGTCATGAAAGGGGAGCGGGCAAGTAGGATTGGGCAAAAAAAGCGCGGACCACCATGATGGTCCGCACTTTCGAAGGCCTGTTTCCGAGGGATGCTATTGAGCGTGGGACTTTGTGAACTGCTCCGTCGGAATATCCGCGATGGCGGCACCTGTTGCTGGCTCGGACTCATCGGCGCGAATGTCCTTCAATTCCTTCAAAACGCGCTGCAACAACTCCACCTTCTCCTTGTGATGTTGAAAGGAAGACTTGAGGCCGTAGACAATCAGATCCTTGATTTCCTCCAACGTGAAGCCAAGCTCTGTATGTGCCTTGAGGAGTTCATCGGTGACTGTTGTGCCACTCATCAAGCGATTGTCGGTGCAGATACAGCACCGCAGTCCGAAATCATAGTACATGCGCAGCGGATGAAACTTAAGTTCCTTCACCGCGCCCGTTTGCAGGTTGCTGGTGAGGTTGATCTCAAGGGGGATACGGTGATCGCAGCAATAGTTCAGGAGGTCGCCATCCTCCTTCAGGCGCACGGCGTGACCGATGCGATGGGCACCACAATCATGGAGGGCCTGGCTGATGGATTCAGGGCCATAGGCTTCGCCGGCGTGGATCGTGACATTCACGTTGTTCTTCAGCGTGAGTTCAAAGGCTTCCTTGTGGCGGCTTGCGGGATGATTGGCCTCCGCGCCGGCAAGGTCGAAGCCAACCACACCTCGGTGCTTGTACATGACGCAAAGCTCCGCCATTTGCAGCGTGTATTTCGGATCCGACATGCGCATGCCGCAAATAATGACCCCCCATTTGACGCCAAAATCCTGCTCGCCCTGGCGTAATCCATCCAGCACCGCATCGACGATGGCCGTGAGCCGCATGCCGTTGCGCTGGTGGAGAATGGGCGCATAGCGCACTTCGATATAAACCACGTTTTCAGATGCGGCGTCGGCCACAAGTTCGTAGGAAATGCGTTTCAGTGCCTCGTAGTCCTGCATGACGCTGAGCGTGACATCGAAGGCCTTCAAGTATTCCACAAGGTTCGCGGCGTTGTCCTGCACGAGCACCGCCCGCAGGCCGGCGACGTCGTTGGCGGGCAGGCGAACCTTTCGTTCGCGTGCAAGTTCAAGGATCGTCTCAACGCGGACGGATCCGTCGAGATGGCAATGCAATTCCACCTTTGGAAGTTTGTGAAGCAGTTCACGGGTAAGGCGATAACTCATCTGGTTGTCCTTCGCTGATTGAGCAACCAGCGATCCAAGCGGAGGAGCTTCGCAATGTCCAGAGAAAACGGTTACGGCTTGTGAACGGGATCACGCCAGTAAACCGCGTTTGCCAGGGCGGGGGCGATGGGTTCGGAATCCTTCAGCATGGCCCATGCGACTTGGGCCGTCGATCCTGGTGAGGAAAGGACCGCGGCCCCCTGCCCAAGATTGGCATGGAACAAGTCCTCATAGCGGCGGGCGCCCTCCCCACAGACGCGCATCGTTGGTGTCAGCATCCTGACAACCTCCCCGGGCGTTGCACAGAATTCCCTGAGAGGCTCCCGGGCGAGGTAGGTACCCTCGACCTTGTAGATCGCGCCGTACACTTCATCCATCCGCGCATCAATCAACGGAACGATGTGCGTCGCCCCCTCACCGTCGTGGGCATGATGAGCGATCGCAGCGAGGGATGATACCGTGACGACTTTTTTTCCCGCCGCGTAGGCCAGTGACTTCGCAAGCGTCAACCCCACGCGAACGCCAGTGAAGGAACCGGGACCGTGCGAGGCGGCGAACACATCAATGTCAGCCCAGGCGAACCCTGCGGCCTTCACGAGTTGCTCCGCCGCGTGAAGGCAAAAGCGCGAGTGTGCCTGTGCATCATCGATCATGCGCTCATCAATGAGTGTCCCGTTGACGATCAGCGCTGCTCCCCCGCGCGGGGTGGCCGTCTCAAATGCAAGAAGGTTCATGGCTGGTTCAGCAGCGCGCAAACCGCGAAGGGCAGGGCAGGGAAGTTCCTCCCGCATTCGAACAGCAGTGAGCGTGCGCCTGGATTCCTGCGTGGGTCTGGCGTGGTAATAGTGACCAGAAAAAATGCGTTCTCAACGTCATCGGGAAATTTTTCTGCCCACTCGATCAGGCGAATGGTATTGGGGGGCACGGAGGAGAAACCGGCGCTTTCCAGATCATCGCGCGATTCGAGGCGATAGAAGTCCCAATGCTCAAGAGTCACCGTCGTGGATTCGTAAGTCTTGCAGAGCAAGTACGTGGGACTTGAAATCGCTCCTTCTATTCCCAGGGCACGAGCGACACCGCGCGCGAAGACGGACTTGCCACTACCCATCGGGGCGTTGAGCGCGATCACGGTGCCGGGCAAGAGATACGGCGCAATCGTTCGTGCGACATCCTCCGTTTCCCGTTCCGATGTCGTTGTCACTTCGATCGCGACCAGCGCAGAACTTTCCAGGTCGCCGCCGGTCATTTCCCATGCTTCCTGTTCGTAGCCCCAAACGGGGGCGCCGAGGTCCGTCACCTTTGAATCCTTTTCAATGGCGCGCCCCTTCTCCGATGAGGCGGTCAGCCGCGCAAAACCGGCGTGGTAGTGGGCAACCTCACGGAAAGGAAAGTAGACGAAGGGACGATCACAGATCCAAGGGTGCGGCAGGGTTAGTTCAGGGGACGTGCTGACCTCATCGTTGACTGCAAGAAGGTCGAGGTCGAGAGTGCGCGCCCCCCAATGCACGTCACGCTGGCGACCCATGACACCCTCAATCCTCTGGAGTTCATTGAGCATGGTGTTCGCATCGAGCGAATTGCTTCCCGCAATCACCACGGCATTCAGGAACGGATCGAGATCATCCCGGCCCCAACCGGCGCTCTCGTATATACGGGAAGCCGCCAAAAGGGTGAGCCCCGGGATCTGGTCGATCATCGCCAAAGCCCGGTTCAGATAAAAAAGCCGGTCTCCGATGTTGGAACCAAGCGCAATGGCGAAATATTTGGTCATTTGGCCGGTGTCTGGGCGTGAAGAGCAGTCTTGCCATCGTCCGGCATGGCGTGGGACAGTTTCACGGCGCGTGATGAATGAGGAAGCAGTGCCCCTGCGACAATCCAAATTCCACGCACGCTTCATCTGGAGGTCTGGCAATGCGTTTTCTTGGCAAGGAAGAACATTACATGATGGGGTTTTCACTCGAAGAGTTGAAAGCAATCCATTTGAGCATGTGGAACGACCTGAAGGCGCGAAAGCTGATGGGCGTGGATGAAACTGCGAGCGATTTGCTGTACGAGTTGCAGATGATATTGCAACAGGAGGCGCAGCGGCAGGGAGTCGATGTCGGCATCCATGGCGATTGGGCGGCCTGGGCGGGAATGGGCGGGTCCTGCGGCGCACCGCGCAATGATGAGGGGAAATTTTCCAATTCATGAAACGTAGCATCCAAATTCAAATCGGTCTCGTTGTCGTTTCAATTTTTGTCCTGATTGGCGTGCTCTTCTACAACCCCGCACCCGTGGAAAAACCGACCAAAATTGTGGTCGATTTCGGCGACGGCGGGAAGCGCGTTGTTGGGGGCAATGCGGAGCCCACAGAAAGCGACGAGAACTCCATTCCTTCACCTGAGGAGACGGATCCCGCCACGCTGATGCCGGTGGATGAAGCGTCGCCAGCGGAACCTGCAGAGCCAACCGATGCGGCGGCAAGCGTCCCCGCTCCACCTGCGGCTTCTGCGGAACCCGCGCAACCCGCACTGTCACGTACAAAGGCGAATCTGCCGAAGGGAACGCCGCCACCGCCCACGCCAACACGCGTTCCAAGGAAAACACCCGTGCACCTTCCCGGCGGCGGGACGCTGGACTTGAGCAAAATGGCAACAGAGTACAAGTAATCACGCCCAGAAAGTCATGACATGATCAGAACCAAAATTTCGTTCGCGGCAGCTTGCATCACCAGTGGTGTGATTCATTGCCTTTCCATGGCAGACGCGCCGGCAGAGCCGGCCGGAACGACTCGTATGCTGGCAGATGAAAAACTGCTGTCGTCGGATGCGCGTGCATTTTCCCTCTCCGATCCGGAAATCTACAAAGTAAATCGTCGCAGCAAGGACCTGACCGTTGAGGACTTGAACGGTGACGGCTTGCTGGATGTCGCGCTTACCACGAATGAGAAAAGCGTTCTGGAATTCTTCTACCAAAGAAAGAAATCGGACAAGGAAGGCGGTGGGCGTTTCGATCACGAGACAATGTCCGTGGATCGCATGGTGCGCAGCCTCGTCGCCATTGACGTGAATGGTGATGGTCGCAATGACCTCATGATGGCAACCTCCCCACCGAAGCTCATGGTGCTTTACCAGGACGACAAGGGCCGCATGCAGGCTGCACAGGACACGCCGCTGGAAGCAGACCGCCTGACACTTGGGGACCTTGATGGCGATGGGAAAAAGGACGTGCTGGTCTACAAGCAGGGAAGCTTCAGCATCCTGAAGACGGAAGGCCGAGCCTTGAAGCTGGAGCCGGCTGAAACGTTCTTCACAACCGGAGAGCCTGCCAGCGATCCCATGATCATCGATTTCAACGGCGATGGTCGCCCAGACATTGTTTATCACGATGCCAACCAATTCGAGGACCTGGTGGTGCGCCTTCAGTCAGTCGAGAAGACGTTTCCCTCCGAGTTCCGCCTTCACTCCGCCGTCATGAGGACGGTTTCGCCGTTACCACGTGGCAAGGGCAACGCGGCGCACATCATTTCCGTGCAGAATGTCAGCCGCGAACTCGTGGAATTGGCGCTCGCGGAAGACACGACGGCGAAGAGCAACTCGATCGTCCTTTCCGATGAGCAAACAATTCCCTTCGACCCGGAAACAAAGTCCGCGAAGTCGGTTCCCCTTGTGACGGATTATGATGGTGATGGTCGCAAGGACCTCATCATTTTTTCGTCTGACTTGTCGGTGCTCCGCCTGCTGCGGCAAACACGGGGAGGCTCGTTGGTGGAGTCGACAATCCCCTCATTGCAGGGCATCGAAGCTGTGCTCCCGCTCAGCGCAGTGAAGGGGGCGGCGACGCCGCTCGTGATGTTCTCGTCGAGTGAGAAGGCGATTGGCTTCGCGCGTTTCGATGAGAAGTCGCAGACGATTCCCTTTCCTTCCGTCCTCCCCGTCACCGGCCAGCCGGAAGGCGTCGCGGTTCTTTCGATCAATGGGAAGGAAAGCCTTGCCGCAATTCTGAAGATTGAAGGAGCCACAGAGCTTCAACTGAAGGGATTCGAGATCGATCAGAACGGGAAGTTGGGCAAGCAGCAGAATCTCTTTCCAGAGGATGCCGGGTTCAAGTCGCCACTGACGGGCCTCGATATCACAGGCATGGAAGCTGTGGACGTGAACCGCGACAAGCGAAGCGACTTGATCGTGTATGCGGATTTCAAGCCGGCTGTGTTGCTGCTTCATGGCGACAACGGCAAGTTCACCCCCGTTGAGGCAACCTCTGGCGTGCTTCAGGGCCTGTTGCAGGGCGCCAAGGCTTCCACGATCGATCAGGTGGGTCTGACCGGGAAGAACGGGGAAACATCTGTCATCGCGCTGAAGGAAAAATTCGCACGCGCCTTCCGCATCGACAAGGATCAAAATGTGGATGTGGAGCAGCAATTCAACGGTCGCAACTCAAGTGCCCGGTTGGCGGCGGTTGGCGTTGGCCATCTGATGAGCAAGGATCAGGTGAATGTCGTGCTCCTCGACAAGGGGAACAAGGAACTGACGATTTACGGGCCTGCCAAGGAGGAGAACAAGTTCGAGATCGTCAGCAGCGTCAGTCTGGGCAACGCCGACTATGCGTCACTCCTTGTTTTCGACCTCGACGATGACGGGCGTGATGACGTGGTGGTTACTGCGGATGATCGCGTGGGCATCTATTACTCACGCCCCATCACGGGAAGACTGGAAACCGTCGCTTCCGCCAAGACCACCGTTGATGATGGTGGTTATGGAAAAGCATACACCGCCGATGTGATCGCAGGTGGTGACATGGAAGTCGTGGCGTTGGAGATGAAGGAGCAATTGATGGAGCTTTTTTCTGTTGGCGAGAACGAGGAGAAGAAGCCTGCACTGAACCGCTTCTTCCAGTTCCGCATGTTCGACAGCGAAACCACCATCGCGCGCCGCGTGAACATGGATGCGTTGCCGGAACCACGCGACCTGATCGCGGCGGACTTGGACGAGGATGGCTTGCCGGAAGTGATCTGCCTGATGCATGACAATCTGATGATCTACAACGGCAGGAAAAAACAAAAAGCCGGTCAGTGATCTTGCTGCCGCGTCAGTGTTTGCTGGAGCGCGATCTCACCATCCCGGTCGGCCGTAAAGCTGTAAAGGTTTCCGCCTCCCAGCAACTGATCGTCGAAGATTTCCTGAAGGACCTTGTCGGGCGCATCAGCAGACCACACATGCCGTTCCAGGTGCCAGCGCCCCTGCGGCAGGTCGAATTGTTCCGTGGTTCCAGGGGCATGAAAGAATGTCACCGGCGCCTGGTCGGCGGCTTCCCCTTCAGGCGATGGGATGAGTTGATATTCGCTGCAAAGGAATTGAAACTGCGTCTCGAAGCGCACTGTGAAGTATCGCGGCGAGCTGGTGTCCTTGGATAGCCCGCGTGGCCTCAATCCCGGCGTCCCCACGATGCGCTTGTCAGGGCGGGCCTGCGCGATCAGCAGCGGCAAACGAGGAAGATCAACAAAATCGGGTGATACGGCTGCGGTTGGCAACGGTGCCGGTGTTGGCGCGGGAGCCTTCCATGCACCAAGATCAGGGATCACGAGAACTGGTCCTGCGGGATCGTAAGTGGAAGGGCCGGGCAGCGCATAGGTTGGCGTCGGGCGGGAAAAGACATCCGACACGCGCAGGTTTTTTTCTGTGCGCTCGGGGCTTTGCCCCTGCGCGTTCCACCCCACGACAAGCGCGGCCAACGCAGTAAGGATCGCCAGTGGAAGCTTCAAGGCCCTTGTTCTTTGCGCCATCATTACGGGTGCTTTCGCGCTTGCGGTTGATGCTGGCGTTTCTCTACCTTCGCGCCAGCACGAAACCAAGCGTCATTTTCTATCTGGCGGACCATCGCCCGGAGTTTTTCCATGCGCCTTGATGAGATCCTGACAGAAGCAAACAGAGCCAGAGCTACGGACGTGTTCCTGACAGCCGGTGCCGTTCCCTGCATCCAATGCGACGGCGTTTATAGCCCGCTCCGCATGGCGAATGGGCATCGCCTGTCGGCGGAGTTGTCGATACGCCTGGCTCGCGAGGCAATGTCGGAGCGGCAATGGAGCGAGTTTGAAAAGACCATGGAGGCCAATCTGGCCTATATGACGGAGAGTGCGGGGCGCTACCGCATCAATGTCTACTATCAGAGGGGAACGGTGGGGCTTGTGTGTCGGCGCGTCGTGACGGAGATTCCCACGCTGAGGCAACTTGGTCTTCCTCCCGTGCTTCGCAGTGCGGCACTGGCGGATCGTGGAATCGTCCTGATTTGCGGGTCCACGGGCTGCGGAAAATCAACCACGCTCGCATCACTCATCAACTATCGCAACAACCTTCGAACGGGACACATCGTCACGATTGAAGACCCCATTGAGTTTGTCTACGCACACCGGCGTTCCATCGTCACCCAGCGCGAAGTGGGCATTGATACGATGAGCTTCCATGAGGCGCTCAAGAATTCCCTTCGCCAGGCACCACAGGTGATTTGCATTGGTGAGCTGCGTGATTCTGAGACGGTGCAGTTCGCGATGCACGCATCGGAAACAGGCCACTTAGTCTTTGCGACGTTGCATTCCACGAACGCATCGCTTGCCTTGGAGCGCATCCTCCATTTCTATCCCGGTGAATTCAAGGAACAGATCCTGATGCAACTGGCGTTGAACCTGCGGGCCATCGTTGCCCAGCGCCTCGTGGTGCGAACGGGCGGAGGCCGCATCGCCGCAGTGGAGATTCTTGTGAATACACCGCGCATGCAGGACCTGATCGAGAAGGGTGACATGGCTGTCATCCGTACGGCAATGACGTCGGAAAACTCCGATGGCAGCGTCCACTTTGACAAGGCTCTCTACCGACTGGTGAAACGCGGAACAATTTCGTCGGACGAGGCCCTGCTGGCTGCTGAATCGGCGAACGACCTGACAATGAAATTGCGCGGCATGGGGATCACCGCTGGCTCATCGTGGGAGGATCTTTCTGATCCTTGGGCGCACATCCGCGGCGACTATGATCCGCCGGAAGGTCCGCTGGCCGCCCAGTTGCAGAAAAACTCCGGTGGGACATATACCAACGATGGTGCACCGATGATGAGTCGCATGCCGGCCCCCGCCGTTGCTGGTGCCAGCGGTGCGGCCCCACCGTCCCAGCGCCCTCCCGCCGTGGCTCAAGCTCGTGCACCGCTTCCAGCCGGAGCGCCGCCGCAGGCTGCTGCCCAGCCACGTCCGCGCCCTGCGGCCCCGTCACCACAGGCAGGCCAGTCCTTGCAGGGCCCGCCTCCCGGCGCGCAGCGTCCTCCCGCACCGATGCCTGCGCCGTCACCTGCGCCGCCCAAGTATCCGCCTCCCGGCTCGAAACCGCCCGGCATGCAGGAATAACACCGCGAATATCATTCGAAAGACCGCGCTTCACTGGACACATTACAAGACATCAGTTTTTCCTCCTCGCTTCTGCTCTCGTTTGAAGTGATCGGGCGCCTGTATCTGATCGCGATGATCGGCTACATTGTCGTCAAGCGGAACACCCTTGGGGCCAATGGGATCGAAGCCATCACGCGCCTGATGATCGACGTGATCGTGCCCTGCTCCCTGTGTGTGGCGATGATCAAGGGATTCCAGAATGGTGGGATGACGATGATCTCGCCATTGATCATCTTTCTTACGCTGGCGATTGCCTCCTCTGCGCTCCTCACGTCGCTGCTCTTCAAGTTCTTCCCATCAAGGAATCGCGCCACGGATTGCATCACCTCCAGTCTGGCGTCGTTGCCAAACAGTTTCTACATCCCGATGCCGATCGTGGTGGGCTTTGTTCCGGGAGAGTATCAAGCGACGGCAACGATGCTCGTCGGCGGTGCTGTTCTTGCCGTGAACCCACTCCAATGGACTCTTGGCTTGTGGCTCATCATGGGAAACCGAAAGGAAGCCAATGATTGGCGTTCGATGTTTCGTGGCTTCACGAACAGCCCGGTGTTGGGAGTCATCTCGGGAATAATCCTGGCGCAGTTTCCCGCCGTGGTTTCCGCCGTGAAGGCGGAGGATGCCGCGAATCCGTTGCTGCGAATGCTGTTCGGTGCAGCGGGCATGGTTTCCCAACTGGCGGGCCCGATGGCAATGGTGATGGTCGGTGCGATGATCGCATCAACTTCCGTGCGACGGACATTTTCCATCTATCATTTCCTGGTCATTTGTTTCGTGCGGTTCCTCCTGATCCCCGGCCTCGCACTCCTGCTCATCAAGCAAGGCCTTGTTCCCGGTGGCACCTTGGTGAATCTGGCACTCATTGTGGTGGCAGCGGCTCCTTCCGCCATGAACCTTGCCATCGCCGCGCGCCGTTACGGAGGGGATTGGGAGACCACGTCCGCGATGCTATTTGGGGTGAACATCGTTGCGATCATCGCGTTGCCGCTTTGGATCGCGGCCGCCATCAGCCATTAGGATAGTTGCCCTTCAGCATCTTCTTTCGCTGTTCCGGTGGGAAGCGTTCGATGGCATAGCGGAGCGTCGTTCGCGGGAGCTTCGCGTGATTCTCCGCCAGGAACCTGAGCAGGGCGGTGGCATCCACCTTGCCCGCCTCCCTCAACATCCAACCCGTCGCCTTGTGTATCAGGTCGTGATTGTCGTCGAGAAGCATTCTTGAAATTTCCATCGTTGGATTCACATCGCCTGCCAAGGAGAAGTCATGCGTCGCAATGATCGCAATGCGCCGCTCCCAGAGGTTGTTTGATGCTGCAAGCTTTCGCAAGACCGCGATCTGCTTCTTCTCCCTCACCCACCGGCCGACGATTGCGCGGGCCGAACAATCAACCAGATCCCAGTTGTTGATTCTATTCGTGCGGCCAAGATAAAGGTCGACCGCGCGCTTGCGGAAGGAGTCGTTCCCCTTTGCACATTGGTTTACGAGGATCACGAGTGCGATGAGCCGTTCTTCGTGAAACTTCGATGCCAGAAGGGCGTCGATCTGATTCATCTCCAATCCACGATATGATTTCGCCACGGCGCGCACTTGGGGAACGGTCAGGCCAAGAAAGACATCACCTTCACCGTACCCGCCCTTCCCGGTCTTGAAAAAAGCCATGACGATCTTCGCTCGCGCAGGGTCATGCAGCGCCCTCAGTTCCGTCTGAACCTGTTCTGCACTGGGATTAGGCATCTGGTATACCTGTGATTTTCAGGATGGCGAAGGAACGATCAGGCGACAAAAATTCAATCTGATACTTCGCACCGGGGTGATAGAGCCCAAAACCTCTCAACTGCCTTGTCATGCGCGACTGTTCCTGTGGCGTGAATGATGATGTCAGGTAGGACAGGTCGCCGTACTCGCTGAGAATGATTCGGTCGAACCCAGCCCGACAGGCGTCCTCCAGCAAGGTTCCATGCTTGAAGGACTTCGCGAGCCTTGGATCGAGATTCAATCCTATTCCCGACAGCGTGGGATAACCAAATGCAAACGCCGCAATACCATCATCAAGGGCGATGAATCTTGGGGAGGTGGACCGATACAGTGAGGCGATTTCACTCTGGCTCTGATAAACTTTCCAGCGTCGCGAATCACTCTTCCAAGACTGGGCGAAAAGCGTGAAGAAGAGGAGGCATTCGGCTCCAAACAGCACACCCAGCATGACGGTTGGGCGTCGCAGCATTCCGCGCATGCTGGTGTCGATGCATGCAAGGATGGATATGGTCATGATGATCTGTGAAATGGGATAGTACCACTCTCCAATATGCTTGATTGAAACGAACAGCAAGTCGTGGAGATGTCGAAGTGCAACGAATACGTTGAGAATAAAGTACAAGGAATTCTTCCTGCACCAAAAGATCGGTAGCATGCAACATGCGCTGAGGAGCGGGACAAGCAGACCGAACAGCCTATGGAAATGGGGTGCTGATGAGCTTACGATGTTGTTTAGGATCAGCGCGACGTTCCCTTGTTGCAGGGCTGGGAACGATGATTTCGCAGCTCCACTGACAGGAAGAAGAGCACCACAGTAGAACCAATTGGCGGCCAGGTATGACGCGGTCGCGGCAAAAGGAATGCAGAACATCCTCAACAGGTTCTTGAGCCTATCCGCTGGTTGGCTCCATTCAAAGGCCAACTCCCCCAGTGCGATCGCAGGAAGGATGAAGACTGTGTCAAGGCGCGACAGGATGACGAGTGAGAGATAGAATCCACTGCGCCAGGGTGCCTGCGGCCTGTACGCACGATGAACAAGCCACACTACAAAGCAGAAAACTGACAGCGATGATTCAAGGCCATTGATTTGCGACCAGAGTAGTGCCCGGCTTCCGATAAAGGCGCTTCCCAGCAACCCATACACGCCCACTGGCAGGAAGACAATGAGGGGTGCCGATTTCGGAAACTGTTTCGTCACCAATCCCGCAATCAGGGAGACGGCTGTGGTGAGCATCGCAAGGTTAAGGATGGTACACAGGACCAACAATGCCTGTCTGGGGTTCGGGAAGAACTTCCCCACGGCATAGAGGCACGCATCGATGGCCTGCCATAGCGGATGAAATCCGTTCGAAGCATGTATCTGATCGAAACCGATCACATGATGATCCACGATGTTGAGCGCGACCGTGTGATAGTAGAATGCGTCCGCAGCCTGATAGCGAAATGCCTGGCCGTCACCACCCATCATCCAATGAACAATGAATGGAATCACGAACCCAATGGCTGTGATGAGCACGATGCGCCTGCTGGCAAGCACGGACCTGTGAGCATCAAGGACGGTCACTTCACGTTCAACAATCGGCGTTCCGGGGGGGCAAACGTGGCCCTTTCGCTGGCGCTCTTCCGGCAAGGGGAAGTTGGTGACATGAATCACCCGGCCCAGCGATCCAGATTCCGATACTGGACTGCTTCGCTGATGTGGTCGGGGCCAATGTCCTCACTCTGCGCAAGGTCTGCGATGGTGCGGGCAACCTTGCGAAGGCGGTCGTAGGCACGGGCAGACAGGCCAAGCGACTTCATCGCCGTTTCCAGAATCTTCTGCGCGGCGGGCTGAAGGTGGCAGAAATGATTCAAGTCGCGAGCGCTCATGTGCGCGTTGCAGTAGATCCCTTTTCGGCGCGCGAAACGCCTCAGCTGACGTTCACGGGCAGCGCAGACACGGGCGCGCACCTGCGCGGAGTTCTCCGTTGCTTCGCGATTGCGAAGGTCTTCCATCTTCACCGCAGGAACCTCGATGTGGATGTCGATGCGATCCAGAAGTGGGCCGCTGATTTTGGACAGGTATCGTTGAATTTGCGCGGATGTATTCCGCCCCTGCAATGCCACGTCGGGATCGAACCCGCTCGGTGTCGGATTCATCGCCGCGACCATCAGGAACTGTGAGGGAAACTCAATACTCTGGGCGCTGCGGCTGATCAGGACGCGCCCGTCCTCCAAAGGTTGACGCAAGACTTCAAGGGTGTTGCGTGAAAACTCCGGGAGTTCATCAAGAAATAGGACACCGTGATGCGCCAGAGAAACTTCGCCGGGACGTGGGATTGCTCCCCCACCAACCAGCGCAACGCTGGATGCCGTGTGATGCGGTGCGCGAAATGGGCGCGATGGCAGCAGCCCCGACTTGCCATTGAGCAGCCCCGCGATGCTGTGAATTTTTGAAGCCTCGATTTGCTCGTCGAATGTCATCGGTGGAAGAATGCCAGGCAGGCGCCGCGCCAGCATTGTCTTTCCACTGCCGGGCGGCCCCACGAAGATGATGTTGTGTCCGCCTGCGGCGGCGATTTCGAGCGCGCGCTTGGCACCCTCCTGTCCCTTCACATCGATGAGATCATCGCAGTGCGCTCCGTTGCCAAGGCCGTCACTTGGTGAGATTGGAAGGGC
>JADLAR010000005.1 GCA_020848155.1 Candidatus Sumerlaeota bacterium | reverse complement strand
GACCCGCGACAATCACGCCCCCGCTCATATACCGCAATACAAAATGCCAGAAGGGGAGCAATCGTGCGAATTCGGTGAGAAGCAGTTTGCGCTGACCCTTGGGCTCTTCCTACGGTGCGCGATATGATATTCCCCTGAAGGCAGGACAACGGCATGAGCGCAACGCCGCCAACCAAGGATGAAGGAAAGTCGCTGGCGCGGGCGCTGGGCCTGACGTCGCTGGTGATTTTCGGAGTGGGCGACATTCTCGGCTCAGGAGTGTATGCGCTCACCGGACGCATCGCGGGAATGGTGGGGGAGGCCGCATGGATGAGCTACCTGATGGCGGCGCTGGCGGCGGCCCTGACGGGACTCGCCTATGCGGAATATGTTTCCCGCTATCCAAGGGCGGGCGGCGCGGCCTACTTCGTCGCAACCACGTACCGGTCGCCGTTGATCACATTCCTCGTAATCTTTTTCGTGACCCTTTCAGGATTGTTTTCAGCCGCCACAGCAGCGCGCGTGCTGGCGGATTACGCGGCGTTGCTGTGGACGGATTCTCCCGAATGGTTCAAGCACTACGCCGTTCCACTGCTGTACGTCTGTGCGATTGGCTTCGTCGCGGCGCGGGGGATCGTGATATCATCGGTGGCGAATGCCATCTGCTGCGCGATTGAAATCACGGCGCTTTTTTTCATCATTATCATCGGTGTTCCCTTCCTCTTCAGCGGCGAAGTGAACTTCATGAACTTCGCGGAACCCACTGATGATCTGCTGATTCCCGGTTCCCTTGGGTTGATGATGCAGGGGGCGGCGCTGGCCTTTTTCGCATTCATCGGCTTTGAGGACATGGTCAACCTGTCGGAGGAGGTGAAGGACCCCGAACGCAACGTCCCGCGCGCAATTTGCTGGGCCATCGCAATCACGTCGATCATCTACTGTCTGCTGGTGCTCGTCGTCATCTGCGTCCTGCCACCCGAATTGCGAAGCTCCAAGACGGCATTGGTGGACGTCGTAAGGAAAGCGGCCCCTTGGTTCCCCGTGCAACTTTACTCCATCATTCCCGCCTTCGCCGTCTTCAACACCGGACTGGCGAACATCCTGATGGGATCGCGCCTGCTCTATGGCATGGCGAAGGGGGAACATCGCCAGCTTCCGGCGGTGCTGGCCAGCGTGCATCCGCGCTGGCAGACACCACTCTTCAGCATCGTGGTGGTGCTCTGCATCACGGCCACCATGGTCATCTCCACGAAAGACGTCGGCAGGCTGTCTGGCGGAACGACAAGTTTCCTCCTCATCGTGTTCATGCTGCTCCACGGCGGACTGATTTTGACAAAGATAAAGGGCACGGTTGAACGGGCCCGCTTTCAAATGCCCATCATCATTCCCATCTGCGGAGTTCTCGTCTGTATGGGCCTGATGACCAGCCGCTCGGCGGTGGATTATCAGATCGCCGGCATCCTCACGCTGGTGGCGCTTATGATTTACGCAGTGAACCGCTACATCCTGAAGCGCACCGTCGTGGAAGCAGTGGATTGAAGCCGCGATACAAGACGACGGAAGGCATCATTCCAGAACTTAGCACTTGAGGACGACACCCCGGACGCCAAAGTTTGCGCATCCGATTTCGAAAGCCTTATGGCCGTGTCACACATCCAAAATCTCGACGTCCTCGCAAGCCCGGACAGTCACTTGCCCCTGCACGTGCCGCATGGCGAGGAAGGCATTCTGTGCAGCGACGAAAACGAACGCTTCAAGATCGTCAATGACATCATCTATCTCCTGCCCCGGAACATTGCAGAACACACAACCAAGACAAGGGAGCGGGAGGGCTGGAAGAAGATCTTCGAAGATCATAAATGGGTGGCCGATCCTTCGGGCATATTGAGCTTTCCTGATTCTTCCCAGGAAGACCTCTATTGGCGGAAGGTTCGCGTGGCATTTGGTTTTGCCCTGCGAATTCTTGGAGACCTGTCCGGAAAAAAGGGGATCGATCTTGCCTGCGGAATTGGATGGGCATCCGCAAAGTTTGTTCAGCGCGGCGCCGCCATGATTGCCGCCGATTTCAACGATACGGTTTACAACGGTCTTGGGGCCGCGACGCAGCTTCACAAAATGGGAATCAACTTCGATGCCGTCTGCTGCGACGGAGAATCACTTCCCGTTGCTGACAACTCCTTGGACTTTGCGTTCATTTGTTCCGCACTGCACCACTTCACAGACCCGCAGAAAACGCTTCGGGAGATTTCGCGCGTTCTAAAACCCGGCGCTGTTTTCATCGATATTTGCGAAAGCTTCAGGACGGGCTATGGTGATGCCGAGCGGGAAGAAAAGCATGATTGCCTGATGGAGTTTCGTGGAGCGGGAATCAACGAGCAATCCTTCACCCAAAAGGAATATGAGGAGATGTTTCGGAAGGCCGGATTCACTCTTGTCACCTTGGCAACGGATTGGATGCGGCTGGATGAAACCAACAATTTCCAGAACTGGCTGCGAAATGGTCTCGATGAACTCTCCGAAACACACCCGCGCCGCATCATGCGATGGATATTGAAATACCTCCGCTTCCCCCCGATGGTCAAATTCCTCGTCTGGCGGAGACTCCATTTCACCGCAGTGGATCGCATCTTTGTCGCCACAAAGGCTCGGCAGTGACAACATTGTGAAGGCCTGAACGCCCAACTCTGCCTTTGACTATTCGGATCGCGTGAATGAAACTGCACGCATGATCACGGAGAAGAAACGCAAGGACGGCGCATGGAATTGTGTCTGCGCGAAGGCGCCGGAGCTGTGGATCGACGACGTGGGCTTTTCAAATTCGTTTACGGTTGAGCACAACACGATAGCGTAGGAATTCTTTCGCACATTTGTTTTGAGGGCGTGGTTTTTATTCCGCGAGGTTTGGGTCTGGCGCTTAAGCGCGCCGTTTCCCGGAATGATTTACTTTGTTGTCTGGCGCGTGATGCGGAAGGCGAAGGCGGGGGGGAGGTTGCGGACGGTGGTGCCGATGCGCTTCGCCTCCAAGCCAGTCTTTTGCAGAATTTCCCGCGGTACAGGGCAGCGGGGGCCGTAGGTGAATTGGTAAAAGTTCGCCGTCGGGCGCAGGTAGCTGAAGCTGCCGGAAAGAATCGCCGCGACTTTGTCTTTGGGAAAGGACAGCAGCGGCAGTCCGCTGATGACGGCGGAGACAGAGGGGTCGGGAAAAAGATTCTGCCCTTCCAGCTTTGATGCGTCCGCCAGCAGGATTCTCGCCTTCGGAAAACGACGCTGCAAAATCTTCGCGAAGTTCGCATCGAACTCGATCAGTGTAAGGTCGCTTTCAGGAACGCCGCGGTTGAGAAGCGCGCGCGTGAAAACGCCCGTGCCGGGGCCAAGCTCGATGATTGGCCCGTCGCCGGGAACGATTTCCTTCGTCATCAATCGCCCCAGGGCCTCGCCTG
>JADLAR010000004.1 GCA_020848155.1 Candidatus Sumerlaeota bacterium | reverse complement strand
GCACTGGTTGCGGCCTTTGTCGGGAAGCGGACGGTGTACAGTTTCGCCGAGATCGAGGGCATGACCGAGGGACGCGAGCTTCTGGCGCTCCTCTTCATGCCGGTGCGGCTGTCAGGACCGAAGGTTGAACTCTCACGACTCTTGAAGAACGAAGCCCTCGTCGCCGCCCCGCAGAGCATCCAAGCCGTTGCAAAGGAGTCCTTTCCATGGTTGCTGAACCAGTTGCAGCTTTGATGTCGATCCGGCAGCCCTACACGGATCTCATCCTCGACGGGACCAAGAAGGTCGAGCTTCGTCGCGTTCCGATGAAGCGTGATATCACTCATGTCATCATCTACGAGAGCGGGGGCACTGGGCGTGTCGTCGGTTACTTCGAGGTATCTCACGTGATTGAGGACGCACCAGCGACGATCTGGCGGCGGTTCCGTGGAGTGACCGGCCTGAAGAAGGCAGAGTTCGACGACTACTACTCCGGGAGAGATGTAGCCGTCGCGATCGGCGTGAAGCGGGCCGTCCGGCTGAAGACACCTCGTTCTCTCGCGGACTTCCAGATAGACCGCCCGCCCCAGAGCTTCATGTACCTCTGCGCCAGCTACCTTCGTGATCTATCCTGACATGAAGTCCCTGCAGGAGTCATCGCTCTACCCCTCAGCGCATCGTCCCTGATCTCTTGCGCAATCTGTGCGTCTATTCGTCATCGCGAGCCATGAGAAGATCCCGGCACCGGACCTCCTCATCCGCAGGCCGCGCACCGATCAGAGCCTCGACGATACCTTCCAGATCTTCGCGGCTCCAGCAGGCGAAGTAGCGCATCGTCACCTGCAGCAGCGTTGCTCCCTGCGTCGCCAATCTGGGCAGTACGAGGTGCGCCGCGTGGGCGACGACTGCATGAAGGCTCCGCTCCGACTCGCTGACGGCGACCACCTGAGATGCGGGAACATCATCGGGAACGTGCAGCACAAGAAGGCCTGCGTGGCCAGAAGTGAATGCGATCAGCAGGCTTGCGGAAGCATCTGGTCCCAGTTCCGGATCACTCCAATCGATGCTGACCAGCTCGCGCATCTGCAGACGCGCGGAGCCACAGGCCTCCAGGATCGCGGACTCCAAGCGAGAGGTCTGTGCGCGGTCACGCGGATCGAGGTTGTCAGGATGCTCGCCATCCAGTACCCGGTCATAAGCGGCGAGAAGTTCCTCTTCCTCCAGAAGGAAGCCTGCCATCGCCAGCAGAGGTACAGGTGCCATCACCAGCACATCATCACGCTGGATCGCATCGGGTCGCACGCGTCTTGCGCAGTCGAGCAACGATCGACTGCCATCGATGGTCATCGATCAGCCTCGTGAGTTGCGCAGCGCGTGCGGACGGGGCAGTCGGTGCTGATGAGCCTGCCGGGTTCGCCGCACATCTCACAGGTTTGGGCGGACGCCTCTTCCGCACGACGAGCGATCGCCGAGGCATTGGCATCGAGTTTATCATCCATGATCAGCCTGAGAGTACCGAGCTTCTCCTTGGCGACGCTGAGCCGAACCTGCGGTGCCGATCTGCGCAGGTCGCCCAGAGCACGGTCAAGCACTGCGCTCCATCCTTCACCGCACTCGAAGCCGCGAAACGTCGGAGCAAGCATTCCGCTGTATTCCTGCTGGAGATCGATCAGGCTCCTCATGCTGGACTCCTTTCGCGATGTCGGATGGAGAAGCGTTTCGAATGACCCGACTTCGTGGCTATCACAACGAACTGACCATCATTTCGGCGAGCGTATGCAAGCAGTTGCCTCCCGAGGAGGATCGCGGAGCTATCCGGTGCAATGTGGGCGAAGGTTCCCTGCAGCATCCCGTCCTCCTTCAGCACGGAAATGATCTCCCCGGCCCTCGCGGAACGGCCAGGACAAACGGCGCACCATGATGCAAGCAACCCTTCAAGCGCAGCATCGCCATCGCTTCTGGGCTCGACGGGAAGCGCCGTAAGGTATGCGTCGTGCGAAATGCTGAACAAGACCCCGAGGAAGCCTGCGCTGTAGAACGGGCACGGGATCAAGGTCCCACTCGAACCATCTCCGTCGAGCAGTGGGATCGAGTAGTGGAGCGAGTGCGTTGCGAATACCTGCAAGGCACGCCGGACATCCTCGGCGAATGCCACAGCATCGGCCTTCACGAGGGGCGAGTCGAAGAGGACCCACAGGCACCAGACTCCGGTCATTACCGACCGCTCCAGAAACAGATGCGCTGTTTTCTCGCGCAGGGCGATCGCTGTGGCGAGAAGGCCGTCATCAGGTTCGGCAGCGTTCGCGGTCCTGACAGTGACGACGATGTGCGTGCATGTTTCGTCCCCCGCGACCGGCAACAACTCTGGGCGCAGGAATGACTCGACGCGGCGCTCGCCTGCTTCACCGTAGACCGTGATGCGAGCCGGACGAGCACGACGACCGGGTCCCAGCAGGTGAGCATCCACGAAGTCGTCGAGGTCCTCCGCGTGCAGTCGCGTGAACCTTTCGCCGGTCAGCAGGTCGCGACCTGCCAGAACGCATGGCGCCGAGATCAGCTTCGCGAGTACTTCGCGGGCACTTGTTGGCTGATGGCACATTTCGTTCATCGCGCGTTCCTCACTCCTTCTTCATCTATCTACCCTTCCCTTCCGCCGCCGGGAGGTTTCGGTCACTCGGACCCCCCGGAAGGCCCGTCCATAGCCCGACTCATAGCAAAGCTGATTGACGTCCCCCTACATGCCAAACAAAGTGTCCGAGAAGCACACTTATCGGACACTATGGCTTTCTCCCCATGAGCACCGACCTTGTCAAGTCCTCCGACCTGCTTCCCGCCCTTCGCGACGATCTGGAAGCCTCCAAACGCCACTTCGCCCAAAGTTGGTCGGCATCGACGCTCCGAGCCTATCAGTCGGACTGGGCCGACTGGGAGGAATACTGCCACTCCCGAGGCGTGAACTCCCTTCCAGCAGAGCCGATGGCTGTAGCGGGATATCTCTCGGCCCTTGCCGAGGGTAACTGGAGACGGCGACTCCGACTGGCCACGATCGAGCGCCGACGCGCTGCCATCTCGCACATCCATCGTGAGAGCGGTCACGCCGATCCCTGTGCGGATCCCAGAGTCGCCAGGGTGCTTAGTGGTATTCGGCGCCAACTGACCGTCTCGAAGGAGCGCAAGTCTCCCGTGCGCGCGGCTGACCTGAAACGGATGGTCGCGAAGCTCGCAGACGATCCACGCAGCCTTCGCGACAAGGCGCTTCTGCTCGTCGGGTTCGCCACCGGATGTCGCCGATCAGAACTAGTGGCCCTACAAGTTGCGGACGTTCGAAGGCACCGTGATGGCCTCATCGTTGAAGTCCGGCGCTCGAAGACCGATCAGTTCGGCGAGGGGTTGATCAAGCTGGTTCGGATGGGAAAGGACTCGGCGACGTGCCCCGTTCGCGCCCTGCAGAAGTGGCTGACGAAAGCCGGGATCACGGCTGGACCGATCTTCCGGGAGATCACGAATGCGCTCGTGGTGAAAGAGATGGCGATGAGCGAACGCGGCGTCGCCCGTGCGGTGCAGCGTGCCGCGCTCGCAGCAGGCATGAACCCGAAGCTTTTCGCCGGGCACAGCCTGCGCGCAGGCTACGTCACCGAGGCCGACGCACGAGGTGCGAAAACGACCGACATCATGGCGCAAACCGGTCATCGCAACGTTCAAATGATTGCCGTCTATACACGATACAACCTCGACGAGAAGTTCGAGAAGTCGAGTGCCTTGGACCTGGGTCTCTGATTGAAGCTTCGGTGACTTCGCATTCCGATGATCCCCGACCTGCCCAGCTCGCGGCGGTGGTTCTGGCATCGCCTCCCGAGGTGATCCGCCGGAAGCGCGCGGCACCGAATAAGCCGCGTGCGACGAAGATCCGGAAGGCGCCGAGGTAGAGGAAGGGATAGGTACCTGGTCGCATTGGCGAGGGTCTCAGTTCTAGTTCTGTGCTATGTTGTTTACAAAGAAGATCGCTGTCCGTCCTTCTCTGACATTTCAGAGTATAGCTCGTAAACGGACCTCTGGTGCCGGCCACCGGCGCTCTCGGTTTGAAGGAGGGTGATGGCGGATCGCTCATCGCGCGTGGAGTGGACCGCCCACCAGGCTTCCGTCGGGTTGAGGAGGGATTGTTCGAGGGTTTTGAAGTCCTGCATGGGCTGGTCTGCTCCTTCGCGCGCTGATCGGGTTTGTTGGTCCCGATGCGAAGGATGGTGGGGAGAAGGGAAAGCGAATGCTGGGCTTGGCGGACTCGGCGCAAAGAATATGTGGGGAGCTGGGAATGGTTGGTGGCAACTTTGGCGCTTCCGGGGTGAAACATCCCCCGATGCGGTGCATCATATCCTTGTGCAGACCTCTTAACGCGCCTCAGGTCTGGCACTGGCTTGACACCACCGCAGTGGAGCGCCGTTCATGACCAGATTTCAATTTGATGTCCGGGTGACCAAGTCCGCATGAAAATTCACGAGTATCAGGCAAAAGAGCTTCTGGCGCAGTACAAGGTGCCGACCCCGAAGGGGCAGGTGGCGACGACGGTGGGGGAGGCGGAGAAAATCGCGAGCGACCTGATGTGCTGGCCGTTGGTTGTGAAGGCACAGGTGCATGTTGGTGGGCGCGGCAAGGCGGGTGGGGTGAAGGTGGTGAAGGACATGGCGGCGCTGAAAGGGGCGGCGGAGTCGATCCTGAACCTGTCGATCAAGGGGATCAAGGTGCGCAAGGTCCTGATCGAGCCGGCGGTTGACATAAAGCAGGAGATTTACCTGGGGTTGATCCTGGATCGTTCGACGCAGCGGCCGGTGATCATGGCGTGCGCGGAGGGGGGCGTTGAGATTGAGGAGTTGGCGGTGACAAATCCGGATGCGATCCTGAAGCTGCCGATTCCGCCGACGTACGGATTGAGGCCGCATCACGTTCGGGAGGTGGCGACGTTCCTTCGCATCCCCGAGACGGCGAAGAAATCCTTCAATGCGATCATGGGCGGGTTGGTGAAGGCCTTCTATGAGAAGGATTGCTCGCTGGCGGAGGTGAATCCGTTGGTGATCACGGGCCTTGGGGATGCCATCGCGTGCGATGCGAAGATCAACTTCGATGACAACGCGCTGTACAAGCATCCGGAATTGGAGTCGCTGCGCGACACTGGCGAGGAGGAGCCGCTGGAGGTCCTGGCGAGCGAGAAGAAGCTGAACTATGTGAAGCTGGAGGGGAAGATTGGTTGCATCGTGAACGGCGCGGGCCTGGCGATGGGGACGATGGACATCGTGAAGCACTTTGGCGGTGAGCCTGCGAACTTCCTGGACATCGGCGGCGGTGCGAAGGCGGAGCAGGTGGCCGATGCGCTGAAGTTGATCACGGCGGATCCGAATGTGAACACGATCTTCTTCAACATCTTCGGGGGAATTGTTCGCTGCGACCTGGTGGCGCAGGGGATCCTTCAGGCGTTGGACAGCATGGACAAGTTTCCCTATCCGATCGTGATCCGGTTGTCTGGAACGAACGAGGAGATCGCGAAGCAGATCCTTGATGAGAACAAGGGGAAGGTGAAGTCGAAGGGTACGGAGATGACGCTGATGCCGACGATGGCGGAGGGTGCGCGCAAGGCGGTGGAAATCAGCAAGAGTCGCGCGGCGGCATAAATGCTGGAGCGCGTCGAGAAGCGGTTCGCGTCGTTCTACGGCATCAGCGGGGGTGTGTTGCTGACGCTGTGGAGCGGCGTGCGGGAGGTGGGCCTTGGGCGCAATGATCGCTCGCGGCTGCTGCGGCAGATGTTGCGCGTGGGTTACGAGACGGTGCCGCTGGCGCTGCTGATCGGCTTGTTCACGGGCATGACAGTGGCGCTGGGGACGGGGATCGTGCTGGCGGAGTTCAACCAGGAGGTCTTCATCGCGAGCGTGGTTTCGGAGTCGGTGATCAAGGAGATGGGGCCGGTGTTCACGGCGTTCATCGTTGCGGCGCGTGTTGGCGCATCGATGACGGCGGAGTTGGGCACGATGGCGGTGAATGACGAGATCAATGTGCTGCGTGTGCTGGGAATCAGGGTGGATCGTTACCTTGTGATGCCGCGGATCCTTGCGGCGGTCACGATGACGCCCGCGCTGACGGCATACGCAACGTTGATGGGGTTGGTGGGCGGTGCGGCCATCGCGATGATGTATTTCGACGTGTCGTGGATCACCTACCGGGCGGAGAGCTTCCGCTACATCGACATGAGCGAAATCATCAAGGGCATGGTGGTGAAGTCGTTCGTGTTTGGCTGCATCTACAGCAGCGTGTGTTGTTACCTGGGAATAACGACGACCGGTGGCGCCGAGGGCGTCGGTCGTTCGACGACCACCGCCGTGGTTTGTTCACTGGCGGGGATACTGATAGCGAATTACCTGCTCACGCGCTACCTGTTTGGCACGTGAGGTTGACTCGATTCCAACATTGCGAGGGAGAAGGCATAGCATGACGGTGGGACAGAAACAAAACGTGACGGTGAAGGAAATCGCGAAGCGGTCGGGGGTTTCCGTTTCGACCGTGTCGCGCGTGCTGAGTGGCGCGGACACGATGATTCCGATCAGCGAAAAGACGCGGCGGCGGGTGTTGAGCGTGTGCGAGGACATGCAGTTCCTGCCGGATGTGAACCACGCGCGGTTGCAAACACGGCGGAGCCACACGATCGCGCTCCTGGTGCGGCGGTATTCCACGGCGGTGCCGGACCAGTTCGTTTTTGACGAGGCGATTGGGCGGTTCCTGAGCACGCTGGAAACGGAGCTGGGGCGCGCCGGCTATGTGATCACGATCCAGGGGGTGGATGACGAGTACGAGGCGTCGAAGGAGTACCTGAAGATCCTTCGCAACAACACGGCGGATGGGTTGGTGATCTGGGGGGCGTTCAGGAGCCCGGAGGCCTACAAGCGGCTGAAGGATGAAATGCGCCCGTCCATCGCGGTGGCGTTCCCGGATGACCACGCGGCGAATTTCATCATGCCGGACAATGAGCAGGGTGCGTATGACATGACGAGGCACCTGCAATCGCTGGGGCACAGGAAGATCGCGCTGATGAGCGCGGGAAGCGGGGAGGTGGTCGATGCGCTTCGCGAGAAGGGGTACCGGCGGGCCGTGCAGGAGGCGGGTGGAACGCCGGTGCTGGTCCGTTCCGATTACACGGTGCGCGGGGGCGTGGCGGCGGCGGAGAAGTTCCTTGCGAATCGCGATGGTGTGACGGCGTTGTTCGCGGCGAATGACCTGATGGCGATCGGGGCGATGCAGGCGGCACAGCGCCATGGGCTGCGCGTGCCGGAGGATTTCGCGATCGCGGGATTTGACGGTTCATCGCATTCGGAGATCACATCGCCTCCGGTCACGACGGGTCGGTTGCCGCTGGAGGAGATGGGGGTGCTGGCGGCGAAGCACATCGTTGACATGATTGAGGGCAGAAATTCTGGCGGCTGCCAGATTACCCTGCCGGTGGAGATCCTGCGGAGGAAGAGCGCGGGCGGGTGAGCGCCCCGCTTCCGCGCGCGGTTCTATTCCGTGCGGAGTGCTTCGATGGGATCGAGCGAGGCGGCCTTGAGCGACGGGTAGAGTCCGAAGACGAAGCCAACGGCGGCGGCGATGGTGGTGGAGGCGACGACTGACTGGATGGGGACGATGGTGGGCCACTTTGCATACTGGCCGATGCCATAGGCGAGGGCAAAGCCGACGCCGATGCCAACGAGTCCGCCGGCGAGGCTGATGACGAGCGATTCGACCATGAACTGAAAGAGGATGTCGCGCTTGGTGGCGCCGAGTGCGCGGCGGATTCCGATTTCCTTGGTGCGTTGCGTGACGGTGGCGAGCATGATGTTCATGATGCCGATGCCGCCGATGAAGAGCGAGATTGCGGCGATGAAGACGAGGACCTGTGACAGGACGTTCTTTGTCTGTTGCTGCTGGCGGATGAGTTCCTCGGGGACGACGACCTTGAAATCGGGGACGTCGCGGTGGAGGCGCTTGAGGGCGCGCTCGGCGACCTCGGCTCCTTCGCGCAGTGCGTTTTCATCGCGTGTCTTGAGGATGATTTCATCGAGCTTGTCGGCGCGCGGGTCGTCCTGGCCAAGGCGGCGGATTGCGGAATTGAGCGGGAGGTAAATGGAGCGGTCGATGTCGCCGACTTCGATCACGGTGCCGCCGCTGGTCTTGCCGCGGGCGGCCAGGATGCCGATGACGGTGAAGGATTCGCCATCGATGAGAAGGGTCTGGCCGATGGGGTTCACGAGGGGGAAGGTGGTGCGGCGGACTTCGTCGCCGATGACGCAAACCTTCGCGGATGTGTCCACGTCGATGGGGTTGAGGAAGCGGCCGACGCCGACGGCATAGCCGGAGATGACGGGCAGGTCCTCATTGGTGCCGTAGATGTCGAAGGGGAGGACGCGGCCGAGGCTTTGAACCTGTGAGTCCATCTTCTTGAGCGGGGCGGCTGCGACCAACTGGGGCGCGAGAAGGAATTTCAGCGTGTCCAGATCGGATCGTGTCATGCCGAAGGGCGCGAGGCGCTTCTGGTCGGCCAGTTCCTTCCCCTTAAGTTCCACGGAGCGGATGCGGATGGTGTTGGTGCCGAGGGCGGAGAGCTGGCGGTTCAGTTCATCACGGGCACCGGAGCCGATGGCTGCGGTGCTGATGACGGCGGCAACGCCGAAGATGACGCCCAGCATCGTGAGGATGCTGCGCAGCTTGTGCATCGTGATTTCGCGCGCGCCAATTTTGATGGATTCAGTGAGTTGCATGTCCGTGAAGGAGGGCGCAAAAACGCCGCCGTGGAGTGAACAGGTGCCGTGCCGGCAAAGGCAAAGGTGTTTTTACCGGGCTGGGTGGGTCCGGTTGGGCTTGCCGTTTGCGGGCGGAGCCGAAAACGTTGGTGCCAGAATCGAATCCACCGGAACCTTAAACGCGCCCTGCGCCCGTTATCCCTCAGACAAAATTCAGTGTCGCCACGGTTCTTCCTTATTGCAGGGATGCTCGCCATCATCCCCCTGTCGCAGCCGTCGCCGGGAGCCGCGCAGGAGCAGGTGATTGCGGTGGAGGCGAATGGGCGGTCGTCGCTGAAGGACCTGTTCCGGATCGCGAATGGGCAAAATTACCAATTGATGTCGCAACAGCGACGAATTGACGCAATGAAGGGAAGGCTCCGGCAGGCGCGCCTTTATCCGAACCCGGTGATCGGTGCCCAGACGGATGAGGTTTCGTCCCGCTCTTTTGACGTGGGGGAAGGGGCGTCGTCCGTGTCGCTGGGGCAGCCGATCGTGGTTGGAAGAAGGTTGCGGGCGGCGGCGGCGGTGGAGAAGGCGGAGATTGAACGGGCAGAGGCGGAGTTGGAGAAGGTGCGGCGGGATGTGTTCCGGGAGATTCACCGGAGTTATGTGGAGATTCTGTACAATCGCGATGCGCTGGCATTGCAGTTTGAGTTGATTGACGAAGCGCAGCGATTGAAGGAGGCGATGACGCAGCGGAAGGCAGGCGACTTCGACCGTGCGCGCATCGAGCTGGAGTTGCAGGAAATGAAGCGTGCGGTGCTGCGTTACATCACGGAGCGGGCGCGGGCGGGTACGCGGCTGCGCGCATTGCTGGGCGATTCAGACATCGATCCGCTGCACTTGCAGGGAAGGATGGAGCGGGTGCTGATGGGCAAGCAAATCACAAGGCCTGAGGCGGAGTTGGTGGATGCGCATCCGGAAATGGCCGTTGCGCGGGCGGCGGTGATGGTGGCGGAAAGTAAGATCGCGCTGGCAAAGGCAGAGCGGATTCCCGACGTGACGATTTTCGGGAATGTGGGCTATGACGGACGCACGGACAGCGGAATGGTGGGCGCGGGTGTCTCGATGCCGCTGCCGATCTTTGACCGGAAGCAGGGCGCCATCGCGGAGGCGGATGCGCTGATGAAGGCGGCGGATCGTGATCGTGAGACGACGTTCAACAGGTTGCGCGGTGAATTGATGGAGGCGATCCTGCTCCTGAATGAGACGGACACGCTCACGGCGGATTACCAGGAGACCTACGTTCCGACAGCATCTGATGCGTGGAAGCTTGCAGCGGCAGGTTATCGCGACGGGAACCTGGGAGTGACGGAGTCGATCGATGCGCTGCGCACCTATTCACGCGTCAGGCAAACGGAGTTGGAATATGTGCGGGACTACAATGATGCGCTGAACGGGATTCGGTATTTTGAGGGGTACGAGTAAGGCGGGCGACGGGAGGAGTTCCTCCGGCCCTTTCATTCAACCGGCATCGCTCCCGCGATGAGGCATGTGAGCGCAAAGGCGGGGCCGTGCTGAAGGCCGAAGAGCTCGATCCCCATGAGGACGCAGGCGAAGGGGGTGCGGGTGGCGGCGGCGAAGACGGCGACGAAGCCAAGTCCCGCGGCGAGGTCATGGGGCAGCTCCAGCAGCGGCGCGGCGACGTTGCCGAGCGTGGCGCCGATGAAGAAGAGCGGTGTGACCTCCCCGCCCTTGAAGCCCGCGCCCAGCGTGATGGCCGTGAAGAGCAACTTCCAGAACCAACTGAGTGGATCCGCGCCGCCTTCGTGAAAGGCGTTCACGATGCTGACGCCGCTGTTGTCGGGCGTTGTGACACCGATTCCAAGGTAGTCACGAGTGCCGAGCGCATGGGTGAGCGCGATGACGGCGAGGGCACCGACGACAGGACGCAGCCACCACCACGCGATGCCGCGTTCAAATGCGTGGCGAAGCGCGTGGCTGAGGTGGATGAACACGGCGGCTGCGAGTGAGCAGGCCAGCGCGAGGACAATGAGCGCGGGAAGGTGTGAAGCCGTGAGGGCCGATGAAGATGCGGAAATCGCATAGTGCGTGTGGTGAATGCCGAGAAGGCCCACGCAGAAGTGGGCGAAGAAGCTGGCGCAAAGGCAGGGAAGAATCCAGTGCCATCGCACGCGGCGAAAACGAACGATCTCCAGGGCGAACAACGCGCCCGTGAGGGGGGTGCCAAAAACCGCCCCGAAGCCGGCGGCCATCCCGCACAGGAGGATGGCGCGAATTTCGTCCTGGGAAAGCTTCATGCGCGCGACGATGCTTTGGGCAACGCAGCCGCCGATCTGCATGGCGGTGCCCTCGCGCCCGGCGGAACCGCCGAAGAGATGCGTGGCGAGGGAACTGAACAGCACGAGCGGCGCCATGCGGCGCGGGATGCCGCCGCCGGGCCGGTGAATTTCCTCGATGATGAGTTTGTTGCCGCGATGGGACGATTTTCCGTGGCGGTAGGCGTAGGCGATTGCGATGCCTGCGATCGGCAGGAACCAAAGGAGCCAGGGGTTGTGCCAGCGCGTGAGGGTTACGACGTCCAATGCCCAGAGGAAGAATGCGACGACGAGGCCGGTGAAGAACCCCGTCGCCGCCAGCAGGCAGGCCCATTTCAAAAGAAATGAAGGCGACGTCGCGCGCGAAGAAAAAGCGGTGTTTGCGGGCATTTCAGGATCAAGATAGGCGGTTCCGGCGGCACACTCGCAACGGTTTTCCCGTTGCTTGGGCGCGGAGGTTGCGGCATGATCGCCGCTCCCTCGATACCCACGGAGAGGGCATGACAATGAACAACAAATCCGGCGATCAAATTCCCAAATATCATGAGCCTTCGCGCGATTCACAGGATGCCGCGCGGCAGGTTCTTTTGGACAAGCAGTCCGATTTGCTTCGCATGGAGATGGAGGCGAAGCAGCGGCGCACGGCGCTTCTGAGGGAGTTGCAGAAGGCGGAGGCGGAGTTGCAATCTTTGGGCCGCCGCATCGACGCGATTGGTGAGTTGTTGACGGTGGACTTCCCAGTCCCGGTCCCCGCGAAGTTGTCGCCGCAGGAGTGGCGGGATCTGCCACTGGCGAGCGCCGCGGGCGAGGTGCTTTCGGAGGCGGGCGGGTACCTGACCACGCAGCAGATTCGCGAGCGCCTGGAAAAGCATGGGCGCGGCGTGGACGACACGTCGGCGCTTTCGCTGATCCTTGACGATTCGATCGTGGAGCAGGGCAGCCCCGTGATGAAGATCGCGCCGCGGTTGTGGGCGCGCAAGGATTGGGCAGAACAGGCGCGCTTCAGCATCCCACCACAGGGCGCGAAGGGTCATTGACGGAAGCCCTGGAGATATCGGTCAGGTTTGAAAACTCCCGGCTGGGGTCACCTCGCCGGGATTTGTTTGTCTATACAAGGCGGCTTTTGGCGCGTCACCTTGCGGCGCTGGGGCGTGAAGGCGCGGGCGTGGGCGTGTTGTTTTGCGGGCCGCGCGAAATGCGGCAATTGAAGAGGACATGGTTTGGAATCGATGAGGAAACAGACGTGCTGAGCTTTCCATCGGGGGACGAGGATTACCTTGGTGATGTTGCCGTGTGCCTTCCGGTGTGCGCGAGGCAGGCACGCGCGCAGGGGCAGCGCACGGAGGAGGAGGTGGCACTGCTGCTGACACACGGGTTGTTGCACCTGCTTGGCCATGATCACGACAATGCGCGTCGCAAGGCGCGAATGTGGAGGAGGCAGGATGCGCTGCTGCGCGGGTGCGGTGACATTGCGAAGCCGAGACTGGTGGTCATGACGTGAACAGCGAGAAGCCCTTCCGGTCCGGCATCGTGGCGTTGCTGGGAAAGCCGAACGCGGGAAAATCGACACTGATGAATGCGATCACTGGCGCGAAGCTGAGCGCGGTGAGCGCGCTGCCGCAGACCACGCGCGAGCGCACTGCGGGCGTCTATACGGATGACAATTGCCAGATCGTGTTCGCGGACCTGCCGGGATTGATGAAGCCGCTGGACCGGCTGAATGAAACGCTGCGGGACAACGTGCTTGATGGGATCACGCAGGTGGATGCGGTGCTGCACCTGGTGGATGTGGGGGATGACAGGCCGTTTCCCGATGAGATGGTGGAGGCGCTGGCACGCGTGAAGGCGCCGGTAATCCTTGCGGTGAACAAGGTTGACGGGAAGCGGGCGCAGGTGGATGCGGGTTCCTGGGCGGGGGAGAAAATCAGCGCGGAGCAGAGGAGGCTTTATCGCGCGATCATTGGCATTTCCGCGCAGGCAGGGAAGAACCTTCAGGAGTTGGTGGCGCTGATTGTGAAGCTTCTGCCCGAAGGGCCGCACCTCTATGATGAGGATGTCATCACGGACAAGGACCTGCGCTTCCTGGCGCAGGAGATGATCCGCGAGAAGTTGTTCCTGCACCTTCACGAGGAACTGCCGTATGCGACGGCTGTGCTGGTGGACGAGTTCAAGGAACGCGAGGGCGCGAAGTGGTTCATTTCCGCGACGATCTACGTTGAGCGTGAATCGCAGAAGGGAATGGTGATCGGCAAGGGCGCTGGGATGCTGAAGAGGATCAGTTCTGCGGCGCGCGTGGATATTGAGCAGCTTTGCGATGCGCCGGTGTTTCTGGAACTGCGCGTGAAGGTGCGCGAGAACTGGCGGAAGAAGGAGAATGACCTGAGGTTCTTCGGGTATCAGGGAAAGAAGCCGAAGTTCAAGCACAAGAAGAAGCCGTAGTGCGGCAATGTCTCGCCGTCATTCGCGAGGCCGATGAATTTCGCAAAACCCCTCTTTCCCCGCGCGTGCATCCGCTTCTTCCTTGTCCCATCGTCATTCAGGAGCTTGTGCCATGTTGTTTGTGATCATCGGTTGGGATGTGGCTGATTCGAAGGAGAGGCGGCCGCTTGTGCGTCCGGAGCATCTGGCGCATTGGAAGGAGATGGATGAATCGGGGCGGGTGATCCTTGCGGGGCCGATGACGGATTTTGCCGGAAGCCTCTTCATCGTGGACATGGAATCGCAGCAGGCGGCGGAGGCGCACGCGGCGAAGGATCCGTATGTCCTGAAGGGTGTGTTCCAGAGGGTGGAAGTGCATCCGTTCAAGGCGGTGATGCCTGCGCGAACCTACGGCGCCTGATTTCCATGCGGTTTTGGACGGCGGGTGGGTTTTGGTGGGCGTAAAGATTGCTGACGAAGGCGGCGATGTCCCTCCGCCGCCCATGGATCAGTCCGGTTGACTGCAATGAGGAAACCCTTGTGGGGACGGGGTTTCCGGGCGCTTGGAAGACAAAATCATCACACTTGATGCACGGCGTCGGGTCGTTCCGGCGGGATTAGGGACTTGGACCGCGTTGACACTCTGCGGTGCTGGATTGTTTCTAGCAGCCGCTTGAAAAGTCGGAGTTGAGAATATGGTGCGTATTCAAAAGTTATCAATGATTGCGGCGGTCGCCCTGCTTTCCGGGTGCGTTGTTGGGCCGGACTACAAGGTTCCGGAGAACACGTTGTCCAATGCGTGGGTGACGCCGACGGACAAGTGGACGATTTCCACGATCCCGCAGGAAAAGCAGTGGTGGCGGAATTTCAATGACAGCAAGCTGAATGAGTTGGTGGCGCGCGCGTACGAGGGGAACCTTGACCTGAAGATCGCAGAGGCGCGCGTGAGGCAGGCGCGGGAGGCGCGGATCGTGGCGTCGGCGCCATTGCTTCCGGTGATCGGGGCGAGCGGCTCTGCCACGCGGCGCCGCAACAGCGAGGATGTTGTCAGCAAGCAGCGCAAGCCGAAGGTCAAGCCGGCGGGTGCGCCTGACGTGCACAACCTGGGCGGGCCGCCCGTGTTTGACGCGCATGGGCATCCGGTCGGTGCGCCGTCCACGCTGGTTGTCACGCGGAATCCCACGGTGCAATCGCGGGGCGTGGATCCCTATTCGAACTTGTTTGAGGCTGGCTTTGACGCGCAGTGGGAGTTGGATTTCTTCGGTGGCACGCGCCGTGCGCGGGAAGCTGCAAAGGCGGACTTGGAGGAGGCGCAGGAGAACCAGCGCGACGTGCTGATCATCCTGCTGAGCGAGGTGGCGCGCAACTATGTGGAGCTTCGCGGGCAGCAGCGCCAGCTTGCGGTGTCGCGTGAAAATTCCAAGAGCCAGCGGAGCACGTTGGATCTGACGGGAACGCGCATGCGCGCGGGCCTTGCGACGGACTTGGACGTGGCGCGGGCGGAGGCCCAGCTTGCGACGACGGAAGCGTCGATCCCCACGTTTGAGGCGAGCGTGGAGGGGGCGATTTATCGTCTGGGGGTCCTGGTCGGGGAGGAGCCGGGAGCGTTGCAGAAGGAGTTGGTGGAGCCTGTGCCGATTCCCGCGGTGCCGGTGAATGTTGAATTTTCCGCGCCGGCGGATCTGGTGCGGCGGCGCCCCGACGTTCGGGCGGCGGAGCGTGCGCTGGCGGCGGAGACGGCGCGCATTGGAGTCGCGAAGTCCGACCTTTATCCAAAGTTCATGCTGAACGGGAGTTTGGGGCTTGCAACGTCGGACATCGACAAGGTGTCGACGGGGTCGAGCAGGCAGTTCAGCTTCGGGCCGAGCGTGAGCATTCCCCTGTTCAATGCGGGTGAGCTTCGTGCACGGGTTCGCGCACAACGCGCGCGCGCGGACGAGGCACTTGCGAATTACAAGAACGTTGTTCTTGGTGCGCTGGAGGAAGCGGACAATGCGCTGACGGCGCTGTCGCGCGAACGCGTGCGGCGCGATGCGCTGGCGCGTGCGGTGGAATCGAATCGCCGTGCGGTGCGTCTTTCAAACGACCTGTACAAGCAGGGCCTGATCGATTTCCTTAGCGTGTTGGACACGCAGCGCGAGTTGTTCCAGTCGGAAAGCCTGCTGGCGAACAGCGAGACGCGCGTTTCAACGAACCTCGTTGCGGCTTACAAGGCGATGGGCGGTGGTTGGGAGGTGTTCCTGCCGCCGTCCGCGGAGGACGACGCCGTGGCAAAGGATGCGCCCGCGCCGGGAGAAAGCGACAAGGGCGATCCTGTCCCTGCAACGACGCCGGTGGAGGCGCCATCCCCGGCGACCCCATGATGCGATGAGGCTGGCTTGTAGCAAGCCGCCACAAAAAAGAATCCCCGCCAGTGACGCTGGCGGGGATTCCTTTTGTGGATGTTTTTGCGAGCTTACTGATAGACTGACCAGGAGTTGGCGCCTGACACGACGGCTCCGATGTAGACATCGCTGTTGATGATGCTGGCGTCCTGACGGCCACCGACAATGAAGATTCCGTTGGCGCTTGCGACGGCGCTGATGCGACGCCCCGTGACGGGCGTGGGTGTATCCGTTGTCCAGCTGGTGATGTCATCGCCGGTCATGACCGCCTTGAACACCGTGTCGCGTGTTGTGGCGTTGCCGTTGAATGTACCCTGAACGGAGTAGATGTCACCCTGATAGACAACCGCGCCACCGTCGTAGCGGCCTTCGGGAAGGGCTGCCGTGGTGTTTGCCCAAGTGCCCAGCGAGCCATCGCCATTGATCACTGCGTATGGGACGTTTCCGGTGGAGGTGACGGGTGAGGAGCTAAGAAGCGCACCGATTTGATAGATATGGTTGTTGCGAATGACAAGCGGGCCCCAGTACGAGGCGGCGAGCAGGCTGCTGGTGTTGACGGGGGTTCCGATTGTTCCGTCGTTGTTCAACTGAACATAGTCGACCGTGTTGACAGGGCCGCTTCCGCCGACGATGTAGAGTATGCCGGTGGCGGGATTGACGACGGCGGAGGATTCAAAGCGATTGTAAACGCCGGGTGCTGACGAGGTGCCGAAAACGGCAGTGATGTCGCCGCTGGCAGTGGGCTGAAGCACGGTGATTGTGTCGCGGGTTGGGTCGCTGCCGTTGGTGTCGCCGCCAACAATGTAGATGTATCCATTGTAGCTAACGACGAGGTGCTCGATGTATGCCCAGTCGGGACCGCTCAAACCGTCTGGCAGTGCCAGGGTTGCGGTTGCCCATGGCCCCGTGGTGCCGGCGCCGGTGATCTGCGCGTATTCAATGGACTTTGAATCGCCGCCGGGGATCTCCGTGTTGCCACCGATGCGGTAAATGAATTCGTTGGAGCCAAGGTTTCCGCCGGTGACGATCACCGTGCCGTGCATCTGTGTGTTGCCGCATGTGGCCTCGAGGTTGTTTGGCGACGTGACCCATGTGAGGGCTGCGCTGGCACCAAGAGGTGCTGCCACGACAAGCCCTGCAAAAATGGTAAGGATGGACTTCATTTTCTTTCCTTTCTATACTAAGGTCCGGCTACTGTTCGGAGAGTCCCTGCGAAGTTCAACAGGAATGTGCTTTTGGACCGCTCAAGAGACTGCCTGTGGCCACGTAGCGTCCGGTCGGGGAGGGGCGGAAAACCTCACGCACTTATTGAAAAATCCTCCGGTTGGTCGCGAGAAAAATTTTCAAAGAAAAATTTCGGACAGAGGGCTTTGGAAATACTTTGGCGCCGGGTTTGTCGCCCGGCGCCAAAGTTGAAACAAGAACGCGGATGGAGGTGGTGGTGCCCCGCGTGTCACACGTCCAGATTCTTGACTTCGGGTGCGTGGCGTTGGATGAAGGCGCGGCGGGGGAGGACTTCGTCGCCCATGAGCGTGGTGAAGATTTGCTCGGCCTCGACGGCGTCCTCCATGCTGACGCGGAGGAGGCTGCGGCGGCGCGGGTCCATGGTGGTTTCCCAGAGTTGTTCGGCGTTCATTTCGCCCAGGCCCTTGTAGCGCTGGACGCTGATGCCCTTGCCGCCGATCGCCTTCACTTCCTCCAGGACGTCGAGGAGTGAGAAGGCGGGGTGGGCGACACCATCCTTTCCGTACACGCGGTAGGGGGCGTCCTCGTCGCTGGCGTTGCCGCGTTCGAGGTGGTCGACGTCGTACAGCTTTGCGTCGAAGCCGAGTTTTTCCAGCGACTTGACGACGGTTTCCATGTGGCGGGCCTCGCTGAACTTGTAGGCTTCGATCCTGGGCTTGTCGTCGTCGGTGGTTGCGGCATCCTCCTGGGCGACTTCCTCGTTGTCGCCGCTGGCGAACAGGTCGTCGCCGTCCTTGCCGGTCTTGGGGGTGACGTTGGTTTTGGCTGCGGGCACGGGGTCGAAGAGTTCAAACTCCTCCTGTGTATAGACGAACTTGGGGGCGTCGTCCACGATGCCCATGCCGAAGGGAAGCTTGCCTGCGTCGTTACGCGCGGCGAGGTAGGTTTCAAAGGAGATGCCGGTGCGCGTGATGGTGCGGCTGACGGCGCTGAGTTCCATCATGGCCTTTGCAAACTCGTCGACCTGCTTCTTGGTGAGTTCTGTTTCCTTCTGGCTTTTTCCGGTGCCGGTGACGATGGCGACGCGGGCGTTTTCCACGCCTTCTTCGAGCAGGATGCGGTCCTTCTCCTCGTCCTTGCCGACGTAGGTTTCCGTCTTTCCCTTCTTCACGCGGTAGAGCGGTGGTTGGGCGATGAACAGGTGGCCGCGTTCGATGAGGGCGGTGAACTGGCGATAGAAGAAGGTGAGCAGCAGGGTGCGGATGTGGGCGCCGTCCACGTCGGCGTCGGTCATGATGATGATCTTGTCGTAGCGGAGCTTCGTGTAGTCGAAGTTGTCTTTGATTCCGGCGCCGAGCGCGGTGATGATGGTGCGGATTTCCTCGTTGGAGAGGACCTTGTCGAGGCGGGCCTTCTCCACGTTGATGATCTTTCCGCGCAGGGGGAGGATGGCTTGGAAGTGGCGGTCGCGGCCCTGCTTTGCGGAGCCGCCGGCGGAGTTGCCCTCTACGAGGTAAAGTTCCGTGCCTTCGCCCTTTTCCGAGCAATCGGCGAGTTTTCCGGGTAGGCCGCCGCCTTCCATGGCGGATTTGCGGACCATTTCGCGCGCCTTGCGGGCGGAGATGCGGGCCGTGGCGGCGAGGACGATTTTCTCGATGATCGACTTGGCTTCGCGGGGGTTTTCCTCCAGGTATTCGGAAAGCCCATCGTTCACGATTGATTCAACAAGGCCGGCGACTTCGGCGTTGAGGATCTTTCCCTTGTTCTGGCCTTCGAACTGGGGGTGCGTGAGCTTGATGCTGATGACGGCGGTGAGGCCCTCGCGCATGTCGTCGCCGGTGATCGGCTCCTTCATTTTCTTCAGCAGGTCATTCTTCTGCGCGTACTTGTTGACGGAGTTTGTGAGCGCCTTGCGGAAGCCGGTGAGGTGCGAGCCGCCGTCGCGCGTGTTGATGTTGTTGGCGAAGGTGTAGAGGCGCTCGTCGAAGGAATCGCAGTATTGCATGGCGATGTCGACCTCGATGGCGGCTGGTTCGCCGTCGGCCTTTTCGTAGTCCTTGCGGCGCTGGAAGTAGACGGGCTTGTTGTTGATGACGGAGCGATTTGCGTTCATGTGGCGGACGAATTCCACGATGCCGCCGGTGAATCGGTAGGTGTGGGATTTGCCGGTGCGTTCATCCTCGATGGCGATGGTGACACCGGGGTTGAGGAAGGCGAGCTCGCGGAAGCGGGCGGAGAGCGTGTCGAAGTTGAATTCGACGCTGGTGAAGATCGTGGGGTCCGCCTTGAAGCGGATGCTGGTGCCGGTCTTCTTGGAATCACCGATGACCTTGAGGGGGCCTTCGGGAAGGCCGCCGTTGATGAGGCGAAGGGTGTAGAGTTTTCCGTCGCGCTTGACTTCGGCTTCCATCCATTCGCTGAGGAAGGCGACGACGGAGACGCCGACGCCGTGAAGGCCGCCGGAGAACTCGTAGGCATCCTTCTTGAACTTGCCACCCGCGCCGAGGACCGTGAGGACGACCTCCAGCGTGGATTTCCCCTTCATCTTGGGGTCCTTGTGGGGGCCGACGGGGATGCCGCGGCCGTTGTCGGTGATGGTGATGGAGTTGTCGAAGTGCAGCTTCACGTCCACGCGGTCCGCGTGGCCCTGCATGGCCTCGTCGATGCAGTTGTCCATGACCTCGTAGACCAGATGGTGCAACCCCAGGACGTCGGTGTTGCTGATGTACATAGCGGGGCGTGTGCGAACGTGGTCGCGGCCCTCAAGGACCTGAATGGAATCTTCGGTGTAAGCGGCTGCTTTTTTTGCCATGAAAGGGGAAACTCGACGGCCTGGAACAGGACGGAAAATGGGACGAATATGAACGGGAAGTGTATCGGCTTGGAGAGGGCGATTACAAGGGCTGAATTGGCCAAAGGCAGAAGAAAAACCGTGATCCAAGACAGTTGTTTTTCCCCTGTAAAATGGCTGTGCTTCGCGGCACCGGGATTTTTTTCGTGGTTGGCCCGTCCAACCTTGCGGCGCCATCCGTCACTAACGATCAAACCCACATGACACCGAAATCGGCCAAACGCACGCTTGCGGAGAAAATCCTCATTTTCTGTGGCGTGGTGCTGATACTGGTCATCATCACCTACGCGTGGCAGGTCACGCAGCCCACGGGTTTTGACAAGCTGCCGCGGGACCCTGCGTTCGACCAGAAAGATCCTGCGAAGGGGTCTTCGATGCGCGTTGTCACCAATACATCGGCCGTGGGAACGACGACCACGCAAACACAGGTGGCCCAGCCGATCCCTTCTGATGCGGATCACGCGGTGTCACCAATTCTTGTCGCTCCTCCGCCATTCCATCTGCCAGTCCCAGCATCTTTTGTGATGCTGAGACGCATTGTTCCGTCCCAACAATTCTGGCTTCGTTACGTGGTTCGTTCCAGCAAGATTGAAGGAACGGCTCCCGACGCCTATCTTACTTACGCGCGCGAACGATTTATATACAACCTGAACGCAAGGGATCGATATCATTTCAGCAGCACCGAGCATGCGGCGATTCGAACATGGTTGGATGAAGCGGAGAAATTTTATTGGTCCAAGCCGTGGCCTGACGTTACCGCCAAAGATTACTTTAAGAAGGTCGGGAACCTTGAAGATGTTTTCGGAGATCGTGCCGCCGCAATCACATCCATCAACAAGGCGTTGCAAGGCGATCGTGACGATGCGAACGCGCGGCTGCTGGTGCTTGCGGAGCAGAGCCTGCGCCTTCGGCAAGTCTCACTGGGCAGCGCAGGGAACGAAATGGGCACGTACCTTTCCATTATGGATGCGCTCGACGCCCTGACCACCGATACGTTGGCGGGCGTCATTGAATTGATGGACGAGGGGCGAATGACGCGCGAGCAGTTCACGGAACGGCGGCGCGTCAACATCCGTGCGGCGACGGAAACCGTCATGGAAGACATGCCGCGATGGATTCCGGGAATCGACATGCGAACTTATATCCTGGGAGGAGTTCCTGATCGCTGGGTACGGACGATGATGCTGCCTGTGGTGAAGACATCCCTGGAAAAGTACGCCGTCGCGTTGGCAGACAGAGATGTCGCGGAACAGCAGTTGTTGTGGAAGGAACTTAACATTAAATTCCGCATGATGAATGTGCAACCGCGCTTGGGAAGCCTCGGGATTTTCCAGTGGCCAAATTATTACGACACCGTGTTTCCGATGTCGGCAGCAGGCGGGGAATTGGTGAGCGCCGATCCCTTGGAAACAGAGTATCATCTGGCGACCCGCGCCTATTGGCCGCAGCGATTCCTGCTGGCCTGCCTGCGGTACAAGCAGGATCATGGAGACTGGCCGCACAGCATGGAACAGGTGACCCCCAATTACCTTCCACCTGGATTCGTGAGGGAATCGGGCAGTGAGTGGTTCTTTTTGGCACCATGCGTTCTTGAAGTCGCCAAGAGTACGAGCGACCGCAAGAATCCCGTCTTGCTTTACTTCCAAGCCCACGACGCCTTTCCGACAAACGCGCGGCAGTTGGCAAATTTCATGCAGATGCCGGACGACGAACCGCTAAGAGGCTACTTTCAGGTGTTGGAAATAGGGTTCGCCTTCGTTCAGGTGCGGCATCATCCAATTTATGAAAAGAACGGGGTTCGCTACTACGATCAGGGAGGGGCGGATGACAAGCTGATGGATGTCAAGCTGCCGGGGGCAAAGCGGTTGCCGGAGGACATGCTATCGGTGACGCTGTTTGTTTTCCCACCGGGGGCGTGGGCGCGTGGCTTTCTCGAATCGCTTTGCCTTGGCGATGGGCAGGACGAGAGCCAAACCCCGTAAACCCCCAGTCTTTTCCCTTGCTGGCTGATGGGGGGTGGCCGTTAACTCGCGCCCCTTTTGCGCGAAGCGCACAAGGCCGAAGGCCGTTGGGGGCGAGACGCCCGGTTCCTTCCCACATCACGATTTACACGAAAGTTGAGGCATTTGCCAAGTGTCGCAGGTAGCTGAGTCTTCCAAGAAAAAGGGAGGTGATGGTTCGACCCTCGCCGCCGTGCTGAATAAGAAGGATGAGGTGATTCCGTTTGAAGTGCAGGAGGAGGAACGCCTGCCCGGTTCGCGCGTGCGCTTCAAGTTGAAGATGCAGGAAGAGGCGATTGCGAACCGCCTGGAAGACACGCTGAAGGAATTTGGCAAGCAGGTTCGCGTGCCCGGGTTCCGTCCCGGCAAGGCGCCGAAGAATCTGATTCGCAAGAGCTACGAGCAGCCTGCGCGCGAGGAAACGGTGAAGCGCATGGTGCAGCGCCTGTCCGACCTGTATGTGGCGAAGAACAACATTGAGGTTCTCTCGCAGCCGTACCTGCTCAGTTGGAGCAGCACTGCGGATGCGGGAACGGTGGTGGAGTTGGCGCTGGAGATTCACCCGGATGTGAAGGTGGATGACGCGACGCTGGGGGACATCACGGCGCACGTGCACAACATCAAGATTGATGACGACTACGTGGAGAAGCGCGTCCAGCGGCTTCGCGAGCAGAACGCGACGTATCAGGCGGTGGACGACGCGGCCTACGAGCCGAAGGACGGCGCGCTGGTGACGTGCCTTGTGACAGATGCGTATGGCGATGTGTTGCAGGATCGCTGCGCGGAAAAGTACTACACCACGAAGGTTGAGGACGAGATGCCGGAGCAGGTTGCGGCGGCGCTGGTTGGAAAGAAGAAGGGCGAGCGCGTGGTGTTGGAAATCGAGGAGGATTCGGAGTTCGAGCCGGGCACGAAGGAAACGATCCACTACAACGTGGAGCTTCTTGAAGTGAAGAAGCGCAACCTGCCGGAGTTGGACGACGAGTTCGCGAAGGACGTGAATGGGCAGTTCGCTTCGCTGGAGGATCTTCGCAAGTCGGTGCGCGATGGTGCCGCGGCGGAGGAGGAAATGCGCCAGCGGGACGAGGCACTTGCGGGGATTTATGACACGCTTCGGGAGCGGCTTGATTTCGACCTGCCCCGTGGCATGGTGGAGAACACCGCCAACAAATCGATTTCGGACATGGAGCACCGGCTGAATGGCCTTGGGATGTCGCTGCGCACGATGGATGAGCAGATCATCCGCTCCTACGCCGCGTCGATCCAGGAGCAGGCGCGCACGAACGTGAAGAACTACCTGATCATGCGCCAGTTGGCGAAGCAGTTGAACGTGACGCCCACGGAGGCGCAGATCAACGAGGCACTGGACAACGCAGCGAAGCAGTCGGGTCGCAAGGCGATGGCCATCCGCGCGCAACTGGAGGCGAAGAAGCAGTGGGACCAGTTCGTCCAGGACCTGACGCTGAAGCTGACGAACGACCAGGTGTTGACGAAGGCGAAGCGCGACGTGCATGACATCACGATCGGTGATTTCGAAAAGATGCAGCGCGAAAAGCAGGAAGCACAGGCCGCAAAATTGCGAGGAGAGCAGCCGGCACATGACCATGAGCACCACGATGGTTGTGACCATGACCACGACCACGGCCATAAGCACTGAGTGAGTGCGGCAGGCCGCGGAATCAAAGGTTCCGAGACATGAAGAAACGCCTTCCCGCTGAATACATCCGGGGCTTCCGCGAAGCCGAGGAGAAGGCGCGCGACCTGGGGCTGGTTTCAGCCCACGTGCCGCGCGCTGATGATGAGGATGACGATGATGCGAATTACTACATCATCCCGAAGCCGATGGTGTATGAGGAGGACGAGCGGGGCAGCCAGCGCTACGACCTGTATTCGCGGCTGCTGAAGGATCGCATCATCTTCCTTGGCCGGGACATCGACGACCGGGTGGCGAACCTGGTGACGGCACAGTTGCTGTTCCTGGAAACGCAGGACCCCGGCAAGGACATCAACTTCTACATCAACTCGCCCGGCGGCGTGATCACGTCTGGCATGGCCATTTACGACACGATGCAGTTCATTCGCAGCGAAGTCGCGACGGTGTGCATCGGGCAGGCCGCAAGCATGGGTTCGTTCCTGTTGCTGGCGGGCGCGAAGGGCAAGCGTTCGGCGCTGCCACATGCGCGCATCATGATCCACCAGCCGCTGGGTGGCGGACGCGGGTCGGTTTCCGAGATGATGATTCAGTACAAGGAAATGATGCGCGTGCGGGACATGGTGTATGCGGCGATGGCACAGCACACCGGCAAGACGATGGACGAAATCATCATGGCCTGCGATCGCGACCGTTTCATGGGGCCTGGGGAAGCCAAGGAGTTTGGCATCATCGACCAGATCGTGGAGCGTAACGCGGCGGTGGCGAAGAAGTAGGTTTCCCGACCACGGGGTGTGTGAGGGGTCAGGTTTGCGTGGGAGCGGCAAGGGGGCCGGTCCCACGTTTTTTTCATGCCATCATTGTGACTGCTGCTGCGGCTGCCTTGGGGGGAATGCGGCCATGAAGCTGGTGAGCATGGGGTTGCTGTTGGCGGGCACCATGGTGATGGGCATGCCTGCTTCGTGGATGCGTTGGATTTCAAGCAGTTCAAAAAGCGACTGCTCGACCTTCGGGTCCTGGGAGATTTTTTGCAGCGTTGCGCCGACGACGGCAGGGCGGATGGCGGATGCACGCGCAAATTCGATGGCGGCCTGGCGTTCTGCGGTGCTGGCGATGATGCTGACTTCGTTGGCGCCGCTCTGCTTGATGGCCGCGGTCACCTGACGCAGGCGGTTGATGACCTTCGCCTCGATCTGGCGGATCATCTCCACGTCGCGGAAGTGCACCTTGCGTATATACACGCTACCAACGGAATAGCCCCAGGTGGTGGATTTTTCGGAGACCTCGTGGCGGACGGTCTGGCTCATGCGGTGGCGATCCTCCAGCATGGAGCCAAGGGGCATGTTGCTGAGGCAGCGGACCGTGGCGTTGGTGACGTTGGCGGACAGGGAGCCTTGGGGGTCGGAGTTCTTGAAGAGGTACGCGATGGGGTCGCTGATGGACATTTCATACCAGATGCCGATGCCCATGGGTGCGCCTTCCTCGCTGTTGACGGGCTGGCTGCGCAGATATTCCTGGTCGAGGGAGAGGTCGACGATGTGGCACTTGCCGAAGAAGTGCACGAGGAAGGCCTTTCCGCCAAGCTTGAAGGGGAGAATGTGCAGGCCCGGTTCATCAAGGACGGCGATGACCTTTCCGAAGAGCGTATAGACGCGGCAGGTGCGTTCCTGCACGGTGGCATAGAGGCCCAGGAGGCGGATGATTCCGAGGGCGATGGGCATGATGATGAAGAGGCTGACGAACGTTGCGAGGAATGCGATGACGAAATGGATGGGATTCATGGGCGCTGCTCCGTGATGAGGTGGCGCGTCTGGGCCAGCAGGGAGAGGCGTGCGTTGCGCAGGTAGAGGTCGAGGGCGTCGCCGCTGCCCTGGTTGAGCTGCGAGAGTTGTTCGGCGAGGCGGCGCAGCGGCTCGGCTTCCGCCTCCGCCTTCAGGGTCTCGATTTCGACGGCGCGCTTGCTTTGCACGATCTTCTGGTCGGCGGCGGCCTGCGCGAGGCTGATGTCCGAGGAAACCTGGTTGTGTGCGGTGTTGATAGCGGCCAGGGCGGATTCCACCTCTGCGGGGGGGTCGATGCTCGTGATCAATGAGGCGTCGAGCACGATGCCGTAGCGCGCGGCCGAGGATGCGCACTCGCGGTCCATGTGCTCGTTGATGTCGCGAAGGTTCTTGCGAAGGTCGTTGATGGAAATTCCAACGGCGAGTGGCGCATCAATGGCGGTGGGATTGGGGATGGCGTCGTCGGCTCCGGCGGCGGGCGCCTCGAAGTTGGCGATGCGCTCGCGCAGGATGGAAACGAAGTATCCCATCACGTGTGCGATGGGATTTTTGACGCCGAACAGGTAGGCGTAGATGTTTCGCTCGCTGATGCGCCAGCGAATCTGGCCGGCGAGGGCGATGTTGAGCTGGTCCTTCGTGACGGCTTCCAGCAGGGTGTTTCCCGCGTTGGCGGCGGCGTTCTCCGGATCGTAGGCCATGCTTTCCGTGCGGGTGGAGATGTTGACCTTGTGAACGCGCTGCCAGGGCCATTTCCAGTAGGGGCCGCCGGGCTGGATGACGCGAAGCTGCGGGTAGATGTAGCGCTCGCGCTCATCGGGGCGGAGGGTTTCGGAGATGGGGTCCTCGGCGGTGGAGGCGCCTTCCACGCGCTGCGCGCGGCCAAAGCTGGTGAGGATGGCGCGCTGGTCCTGGTTGACGGTATAAAGGCCCGCCAGTCCGTAGCGCACCACAAACCATACGACAATGCCCAACAAGATGCCAAGCAGCATGAAAAACCTCCTGCGGGGAGATCTGGTTCAATCGTTACGGAGACCGTGGCCCTTTATTCAAGGGGGTCTATGGAAAACGGAGGGGGTTCGGTGCGGTGGGGTGCCCGGTTGATGCCGCACGCACGGGGTTGCGTATAGACAGCTATACGATTGTCATGGGCGTGGCCCGTCGCCGGGCGGCATCACTTTCCCAGCAGTTTCTTGACGAGCCAGTTGAGCCCGATGTCGTGGTGCGCATTTTCGGGGAAGGCTTCGTATCCCGGTTCGACGGCGAGCATGAGTGGCGTTGGCTGCGCGAGGCGCTGGATGATTTCGCGCTGCGTGTCGTTGATGGCGCTTTGGTACATCATGGGGCGCATGAAGCTGCGCACGAATTGCTTTACGCTGTCGTGCCGTTCGGCGGGGTCGTGGGCCAGTGCGCGCAGGAGGGCGGTTTCTGAATCGCGGGGAAGGTCTCTCGCGATCGAGCTGGGAATGGGGAAAACACCCATCGGAAGTTTGGTCGTCAACATTTGGTAGATGATGACGGCGAGGGAGTACTGGTCGGAGAGGGGACTGGTTTCGCAGCGTTCGAAGGTTTCGGGCGCGTTGTAGGTCGGGGTTCCGAGTGCCATGCCTTCGTCTGTCAGGTCGCTCTGCCCTGTGCTTTCCTGCACCACGCCGAAGTCGAACAGGAGGACTTCGCCGCGCGACCCGAGCAGGACGTTGGACGGCTTGACGTCGCGGTGGACGAAGCCGCTTTGGTGAAGAGTGTGAAGGGATTCACCAAGCTGCGCGATGACGGCGGTGGTTTCATCAAGTGTCATGAGGTCGCGTTCATCGATGACCTGCTTCAGCGTGCGGCCCGCGACAAAGGGCATCGTGAAGAAGGGGGGAGTTCGGTCCTGCGCCTCCTCCAGCAGGGGAAGGAAGCCGGGATGCCGCAGTGCGCGCATGGCGTAGGCTTCGCGGCGGAAGCGTTGCAGCAGTGAGCGATAGCCGGAAAATTCCGGCGGCACGGCCTTGAGGGCGCAAAGCAGGTGGTCCTTTTCGCGGACGGCGCTGTAGAGAAATCCCATGCCGCCGATGGCGAGCACGCCGAGCAGGCGATAGCCGGGGAATGTTGCCTGCCGCGCGAGAAGCACGGCGGAAAGCGCGGAGGCGGTGTCGGTTCCTGTTTGGTCGAAGATGACGTGCAGGGCGCACGTGTGGCATCGCACCCAGGCGTTTCCGTGCTCGCCCTCGATGAGCACCGGAAATTCAAGTGGTGTGAGGCAACGGGGGCATTTGGCCGTGGTTGGCATGAGTGCGGTGACGGGCTATGGGCGATGGGTCATCGATACAACAGACAGGAAATCATCAATGGCTGGAACTGGCGGGGTTCTGCGGGGCGGGCCAGCAGAGGCCCATCTTCCGTGACCTCTTACTGGACAAACTGTGGTTCGTTTCGGACGTCCGCCAAGGTTGTGGTGGTGCGGTTTCCGAGGCCGGGTTGGTCCTTGGCGATCTTGAAATTGAGCGAGATGCGGAGGGTGTATTCGTATTCGACTTTCCGCGTGTCGCCCTCATCGTCTTCCAGGTCGTCGTCCTCCTCGCGGCGTGAATCGATGTCGTTGTCCTGGACGCCGAGGAAGAGTCCCAGTTCCGCGTCATGCAGGTCGCGGACGATGGCGATGCCGTATTCTTCCCACGCGGACAACTTGGTCTTGTAGTTGCCGGTTACCTGCACGCGGTACTTGGGCCCGAACTGGCGTCCGAGCGTTGGCGTGATGTCGATGTCGGTCTTGTCCTCGTTGAAGCGGCGTTTCTGGCGGTCGTCGCGCTTGTCGTTGGGGTCTTTTTCCAGCTTCGTGTTGCCGATGATGTTCAGGTAGGCCCAGTAGCGGTGGTGACGAGGCAGGTAGGAAAGCTTGAGGTTTGTGCCGAGGCTCCCCTGGTCAAAGGTGCGCGGATCGTTGTGGTCATAGATCTGGCGGGTTTGGACGCCACTGGCGAACTGCGCCTGAAATTCATTCGTGGGGTTGCGGTATCCTGTGCTGAAGGCAATGTAGCGCAGGCGTTCGTTTGCATATTTCTGGTCGCGCCCCTGGAGGTTCTGGCCGGCGGTGATCGCCGCGTAGAGGTTTGGATAGCGGAGGTAGAAGAGAAGCCCCGCTTCCAAGTAGTGGCGATCAGAGTAGAAGTTGTAGATGTCGTTGGAGCCGTCCTTGCGGCCGAGGCTTTCGTAGTATTCGCCAAGGCTCATGCCGCTGCCCTGGCGGATGTTGTAGCGGATGAAGCCCTCCAGGAAATCGGTGAAGCGATGATTCAGGCGGGTGGTGTAGTCGCCGAACACGTAGGCTTTCTGGGCGTCATCGGGTGAGCGTTCCGTGTCGCCGTCACCAAGGACTGCGGTGTTCTCGTCCTTGAAGCGAAGTCCGTCGATGCGACGGGTGTTCGGCTGTGATGCAAGGACATGCAAGGGCTTCTGGCGAACGCCGTTGGGGTCTGGAACGAACGTGCCGGGCACGGGGCCGGGCATCACCGCGTGGGGATCGGGTTCGAGGAAAAAGTCCCGTTCGATTTCGGGCGTGATGATTCCGGCGGGGCGGATGGAGCCTTGCTCGAAAAGGTCGCGCGAGATGAGCGGCACGTCTTCGCGTTCGTAGAACGCGGCACCGACGCCAAGCTGGTTGGTCCACGTGGTGCGGGAGCCGAGGCGGATGCGGTGGGTCAACTGGCCATAGAAATCGACGCCGCGCACGCGGGCATCATCCTCGTCGTTCAGGCGGTTGAATCCCGCATCCAACGAATCGAATGCGTTTGCCTGGAAGCGATAGTAGAGCGGGCTGGACATGATGCGCAGCAGGCGCGTGGCGTAGCGGAAGTGGGCGTTCTTGCTGACGTTGGCGAAGCGTTCGCGGCTGATGCCGTCGGCTTCGAATTTTTCGTCGTCGGCGAAGTCGGGATCGGGATCGTACTCCAGGTCGTCGTCGCCGGGAACGCTGAAGTCGGTGTAGCGATCGCGGCCAAGGCGCTGCTTCTTTTCAAACATGAAGCGGGCGAGCCAATCCTTCGTCTGGTAGCTGGCGGCCCCGCGCAGGCGTCGTTCAAAAAGGCGGCCACGGCGTCCGTCGCGCGTTAGCGAAAAGCGATCGAGGATGTCGACGTAGATGTCGGGATCGCTGACCCAGTCGGCGTTCCAGATCAGGTACAGGTTGTCGGTGACCTTGGAGTTGTGCTCGTGGCGGTAGATGTATCGCTGGCTCTCGTCTTTTCCGTCGTCCTCGTCCTGCTGGCCTTCGTCGCCGGGAAGGACGGGTTGCGAGGGTGTTCGGTCGGCGCGATCGACTTCGGGGACGTCGCGGTCACGGTCGCGGATGCCATACAATTGAATCCAGCCGCGATGGCGGCCGTAGTCGAATTGGTAGCGGTACTCCAGGCCGACGCCGATGCCGCGCTTGGTGAGCATGTCGAGCTTCGCATCCATCTGGCCGTGGGAACGGGTGCGCGTGGTCGTGGGGTTGTCCCAGTCGGGGACCTCGGTCTTGTGGACGAAGCGATAGCCGAGGCGGTAGAAGAAGCCGAGGCTGCTGTTGTTGTAGCCAAGCTCCTGCGACCAGGGGGATCCCTCGGCAAGGTTTCGCGAGTACCATGGCAGCCAGAAGACGGGAACGCCGCGTATATACACGACGGGATTTCGGAAGTAGATGCGGCGGTTGCGCATCAGGATGACTTCCGAGGAGGAGATGTAATACATGGGCACGGGGAAGTCGCAGGTGGTGAAGTGCGTTCCCTTGAAGACGGATTCGCGTTCGGAAATCTGGCGGAAGGAGGGGCCTTTTTTCTTCTCGTCCCAAACGGACTTGAAGAAGAGGTCGCCGGTCTGGCCGTCGACGCCGTAGGCAACGCCCTCGCCGCGGGTCAGGTTGAAGCGGCCGGCGCGCGCCTTTACGAAGTCGTTGGGGCCGGTGTAGATGACATTCCCCTCGGCTTGAATGTCGCCGGAGATCATGTCGATGATCATCTTGTCGGCTTCGAGGGTGATCTCGTTGTATTCAACCTTCGTGCGGCCGCCTGCGTAGGCGACGTCGTTTTCCGTGCGGATGTTTTCCTTGGAGGAAATGATCGCGCGCTCGCCGAACTCCTCCGCCTTGCGAAGGGTGCCGAAGGGGCCTATGTTGGGAGGAAGGGGGCGGTCGGGAAGGCCGCTCTTGCGGTTGCTGCCGATATCGAACTCGATATCGGGCATCTTGGATTTTGAATCCTTTTCTTCCTCTTCATCCTCGTCGTCATTGTTGTCGTTGATGGTCTGCGCGTGGAGGAGTGATGCGCAGGTGAGCAGGGCACAAAGGAGCGCCAGCCTGCTCAACATTGAGAGGCGCCCCTTCCCCCAGAACGGCATGAAACGTTCCTGCTTCGACAATCGATGAAACCGCGATGAGATCACTAGCGGCGGTAAAATCGTTCGCACTGGGGGGAGCCGCAAGCTGTAAGATTCGCGGCTCCAGTCCTTGGAGTGAATGAATAATCCCCTTGAAGTCGTGTAACAAACCCTCGCGTGCCTGCTGGCAGTCAATGATGTCGCGCAATCTTGATCGACGGGGCGGGTATTGGCATGTTTCGCTCCAACATTCCTTGGGGGCCGTTTGAGTGAAGGGGACCGCAGAAGAGAAGGTTTCGCCCTGGCCGCGAGTTTTCGCGATCGTGACGATTTTCCTCACAGCATTTCTCTTTTTCCTGTTTCAGCTCGTCTATCGTCCATCGGTTTCGGATCAGGACCCCTGGGTGAAGGAATACCGCTCGTTCCTGGAGTCGCAGGATGATGGGAACGCCATGAGGCCTGTGCTCGATGCCCTGAACACGGTGGATTGGGAGTCCTTTCATCGGCAAAAGAAGGCAATGCGCGAACTGGCCCTGGGGGGCTGGAAGGATTCCCATCCTGAGGTTGAGAGGGTTTTGTCGGAGAACGCCGGCCTTGTGGAAGCGGTCAGGGAATCGGCGAAGATGGAATCGGTCACGTTTCCCACGACGACGGATCGCGGTGTGGATGCGCCGCGTCCACCCTTCGACCTGCTGGAGTCGGTGGCATTCTTTCTGACGGCAAACGCGCGGTTCCTGGAGGCGGGCGGATACCCCAACGATGCGATGTTGCGGCTTGGCGAGACGGCGATCCTGGGGCAGCGATTCTGCCGGCCGCGGGATGAGGCGAGCCTGAGCGGTCATCTGGCTGGGCTTGCCATGATCGACTTGTCGCTGAACGGGATGCTTCAGGTTGTTTCCCACACGATTCCGTCCACGGAGGTGCTCCAGTCGTGCTATGAGCGCCTGACGGTGATTGATCGTGATCTGGTTTCGGTTGCCGATGCGTTGGAGGCCGATGCCGATGTGTTCGCGAAGGAAATCATCAGCCGCGGCGAATCACCGGCGCGGCTGGCAAGCGGCCTCCAGTACTATGATAGAAACCTTTCCGACGGCGATGCGCGGCAACTCGCAGGGAAATTGAAGTCGGACCTGCCGACGTTCGATGATCAGCAGGCAAAATTGTGGGAGGCGGTGGGTGGTGCGCTGCGTTCACCGTATCCGTCACGTCCGGTGATGGATGACGCGTGGCTGGAGCAGCAGACTCCAAATCGGTTGGCGAGGATGTATTTCCCAAATGTGCAGGCCCTGGCGGTGCGGGAGACGGCGACGCGCAGCCGCCTGAGGCTGATGCGGGCCGTGTGCCTCGACCTGCTGGGCCAGCACCAGGAAGCGCGGGCGTTGCTCGACCCCTTCTCCGGCAAGCCGTTCAGGTGGGGGGAGAATCATGTCCGCTCGGTGGGGCCTGATGCGATTGATGATCTGGGCGCCCTGCTGTATGAGCCCAATCGAGGGGTGGTTTCAGGAGGGGACATCGTGGCGTTCCTTCCCCCGATTGCGGATTGAGGCGTCTTCCGCCTTGCCCGTGGTGGGCGGCGCAGGTGACGTGGCGGCACGATGCCCGGCTTCATTGAACGGATATTCCAGCGCAGGAATGTGGAGAAGCTCCTGAAGGAGGGTTCCCCGCGCAGGATCTGCATTCATTCGGTGCGTTTTCCGGAGGAGAAGGAAGAGGGGCCGGTGCGCATCGCCTTTGAGTTTCTTGATCCGCCCGGTCCCTGGTCGATGCAGTTTTACGAGGTGAGGGATGGGCAGGAGGAGCTTCTGGGGAGCCTGTCCCCGGGTACAAAGGCGCAGTTTTTCGAGAGCGGGGACGGTGCGCGCACGCGCGTCCTGCGCACGGCAGAGAATCGCATCGTCTGGCCGCGCTGAACTACGGCTTGGGCTTGTTGAACTGTTCGGCGTCCTCGGCAACAAAGCGCGCTTCCTCCGGCTCGCCGACGCGGTCTCCAAAGCGCGTGGCCTCGCGTGCCGTGGGATCGATGGCATCGTCGATGGGCGGACCGAACTGGGAGCCACGGGAAGGCTGGCCGGTTGCGCCGGAAACGCCCTCGCGCCGCCAAAGGTAAATGTAGCCGCGGATGCGGAAGCCCTTGGCGTCGGATGTGGCGGACTGGTAGGTTTGCGGCTTCACGAATCCCTGGTAGTAATTGTTAATGACCGCATCGTATCCGACCAGCGTGTCCTTGCGGAAGAGCTTGGGGTAGGCGTATTCCTGATAGCGGCGCGTGATCGTTGCGACGAAGTCGGCGACCTGCATGCCGACGGAGCCGCCTTCGGATTGTACGAGGGGGGAGCCAACGATGGGGCTGCCCTTGCCAACGACACTGAAGACGTTCGCGAATTGGATTTCCGCGATGGCCTGCCTCTCTTCTTCGCGTCCCGGTGGAATGACCAGGGTGCCGACGCTGTTGTTCTCCTTGAGGAACTGGCCGATGGGCTTCAGCAGGTAGTGGTAGCTGAGTGGGAGGAGCCATTTTGGGTGCGGGGGCTTGTCCGTGGTCCTCTTGTCCACGACGACGATGAAGAATTTCAGGTCCAGCGTGGCGCAGATTTTCTGCAAGCCCTTGCAGTAGGCGCTGGTCCAGTCCCGCTCCGCATTTCGCGGATGAAGGAGGTCGTTCGCGTTGATGCGTGTTATTCCGGGTTTGTAGTTATCCTTCTGGAAGGATTTCTGGAGGCCGTTGACTCGTAGTTGGAGTGTGCGCCAGCGCTCTGCATCAACCGCGACGGCGGCAAGGGTCCAAAAGGTCCCCGCGCTGTTCTCCACTGGCTTGCCGGATTGTTGCAGGTAGATGAAGTGCATGTGGCTCTACTATTCCTTCTGTCCTTCTCCCGGAGTGTATGCCCAACTAAAATCCACCAACCGCAAACGATCAATGTATTTTATCATTGATGGTGTTGCGGAGTGCTTCCGAAGCTTGGGGAGAAAACCATAGGACACCAACACCGTAGGAAACCGCGACAAGGGAAGCAATCAAAGAAGGCTGTCCCGGGAAGTGGTTTTGGACCAACGGTTTTTGGGTGCAGGTTTTCGTCGATCGCATTGTGTTGATAGGCTGAACCGAGTTTCGTGAAGAGCTCCTGATGCAGTACCGCTCCCGCCCGCTTCGCGAATTTGATCATTTTCCGCGCGCAAAGATTTTTGCGTGGGCCATTGTTTCTGTTTGTTTTGCGGCGTTGGCGGTGCAGCTTTTCCGGCTAACGGTGGTTCAGCACGCCCGGTATCTTGCGCAGGCGCGGGAGAACCTGTATGTGACGAAGCGCCTGTCCTATCCGCGCGGAAACATAATTGATCGGCAGGGAGTGCTGTTGGCGACGAATGAGAAAACCTATGCGCTGACATTCAATCCCTACGGGATGAAGGACCCGACGGCGCGCGAGGCGATCGCGAAGCTGGGCCTGACGGAGAGTGAGCTTCCCGAAGCGCGCATTGATGAGATCCTGGCGACCCGTCCGCGTTGGACACGTCACACGTTGGTGGAAAGTGCGCCGTTGGAGCGTGTGTTGCCGATGTTGGAGCGCCCAAGGGATTTTCCGGGAGTCCGCGTGGAGATGGGTTATTCCCGCGCGTACGCAATGCCGGAGGAGTTTGCCCACGTCGTCGGTTACACGAGCAGCATCCAACCAAACGAGAAGAAGTTGTTTCCGCGTCCGCGCTATTTGCCGGATGACAAGGTGGGGCGCACGGGGTTGGAGCAGCGTTATCAGGAAATGCTTGCGGGGCAGCCGGGGCGCGAGCGGTTGATGCGGGACGCGCGCGGGGCGCGGCTGGACGATCCGGAGTTGTTGGCGTCCTCGGAGCCGGGGAAGAATCTGTACCTTACGATGGACGCGCGGTTGCAGCGCAGGGCGATGGAGCTTTTGCGCGGCGAGAAGGGCACCATCATCCTGATGGAAGCGGACAGCGGCGGTGTGCTTGTGATGGCGTCGTCGCCGACCTATGACCCGTTGAATCCCGCGCGGGAGGAAACGTTGGGAATGCCGTCGGGCTACATGAACCTGGCAACGCGGGGCGCCTACGCGCCGGGATCGACGATGAAGATCGTGGGGGCGGCGGCGCTCCTGCGGGCGGGCGCTGATCCGCAGCGCAGGATCGCCTGTGACGGAAACTTTCACCTGCCGGGGTGGAGCCGCGCTTTTCACTGCGCGGTTCGGTCTGGGCACGGGGCGGTGTCGCTGGCAGCGGCCATCAAGGAAAGCTGCAATGTGTACTTCTACGAGGCGGGTAATGAGATCGGCAGCGGGCCGCTCCTTGAGATGGCGAGGGACTTCGGGTTCGAACAATTGACGGGAATCGACCTGCCCGGCGAGCGCGCGCCGAAGCTGTGCGCGGTGGAGAATCCGGGGCCGGGCGAGACGACGAACCTGTGGATCGGCCAGGGGTCGATGTTGGCGACGCCGTTGCAGGTGGCGCGGGCGTACGCAGGATTGGCGACGGGTTCACTGCCAACGCCGCATGTTGTCAGCGCCGTGGGATATTCCGACGGGAAGCGGGAGGAAGTGAGCCTGCCCCGCAAGTTGCTGAATGTTCCCGCATCGGATCGCGAAATGATTATCGGCGGATTGTGGCGAGTGGTGAATGAGCCGGGTGGGACGGCGTACAAGGCGGGCATCCCGCGCGAGTGGGACGTGGTGGGCAAGACGGGCACGGCGGAAAACCCGCAGGGAAGCAACGACGCCTGGTTCGCGGGATTCTACCCAAGAACAAATCCGACGCATGTCTTCGTTGTGCACATTGAGAGCACCGACAAGCATGGAGGAGAGGTTGCGGGGCCGATCGCGAAGGAACTGATCGGCGCCTTCCTGCATCCGGCGGATGAGGCGGGGGCGCCTGCCAATGATGTGCCCTCCGGGGCACTGGCACAGGTTCCGTAGGCCGGGCCGGCTTCTTGCTGCATCATTGCCAAAGGAATACTCCCATGCGCGTCATTTCCTTCGTCGTGATTTTCTTGTTCGCATGCCTCGCAAGTGGCGCGAGGGGTGGGGAGATCGTCATCCCTGTGAAGTCGAGCGTCACGATGGACGAAATTGGTCGTTCGTTGCGGCGCGCGGTGAACGCATACGAGGATGCGCAGCGCAGTCCCGTGCCGCAGGCGTGGACGCGCATGTCCCTCGTGGAGGGTGAAAACGAGCGGCTGGGCGACGACCTGTTCATTGCGTTGCTGCCGCCGGCAGAGAATGGCGTGCGGGTGACGGTTGTGGACGCGGATGGCCCCCACGAAGGGGTTTTCGCTGCGGGTCGCGAGCAGACACTGGGGCCTCTCCGGGTTTTGTTGATGGGCACTTCATCGAGCGGGCGAGCTGCGGACGTCATGATTCGCGCCGCGACGGGAGCAACGCTGCTTGGTGCGGAAGGCGAGGGGACTTCGGCGACGAGAATCGCGGGGCACTTTGAAGCGAAGTGCTTCACTGTTTCGTCCGAGGATCCGAAGGTGCTGCGCTTTGCACGCACATTCGTCGAGGGCATGGACGCGGGAAAGCCGGCGGAGGAGGCCGCCCGCGCGGGCTGGGACGTTGCACCGCCCGTGAATCCCGATGTGGTGGGCCTCGGCATGCAACAGCCGCGCGACGTCTATACGGATTCGCGAAACTATGCGTGGGGAAACGAGGCGGAGGTCTTTGCGGCAGGTGTGACGCTGCGATTGCTGCGCGGCGATGACATCGCGATCCGCGAGTTGGCGAATTCCTGGTCCTACAACAGCGCGGGGAGGATGAACAGTAATCCGAATGTGCGGGTTGGAAGCGGTGCGCGGGGAACAACGGTCGGCGTTGGTGACGGCGCGGATGCGGTGAAGTACCGCCTGAGGGCGCTGGAGAAGGAGGGGCGCATCCGGGTCGACGCGGAGACCTATGTTCATGTTCCGATCAACGGACGGACCCGGTTCCAGTTGCAGGGACCGGAGGGTGTTGTGTTCGCGTATCTCGCCGCGCGTCGCGCCGGGGATGGTGTCCTGCTGTCGATCAGCAACACGACGGGCGATTGGAGTTTTGTCGGCGCCGTGAACACCACGGTGCGCATGCGCAATGGGCAGACGGTGACGCTGGCGAGGAACACGTTCAGCCGCACGGAGTCACAGTCGTCCTCGGTGCCGATCGTGAGCGGGGTCCCCTATGCGGGTGCGCTCTTCAGGAACGAGAGGACGGTGAAGGAGAACAGCAGCTTCGCGCTGGTTGCGACGATGGAGTTCCAGTAGGAATCAATCAAAGGTGAAGTCGCGCGTGACGAGTTGTTGGTCGTTGGTGAGGGTGATGACCTGAAGGATGTCGGCCTTGAGGGATTCGTTGCGGGCGACGATGGAGTATGTTCCCGCGGGAAGTTTGCCGAGGTAGAAGTTTCCGGTCTTGTCGGTCTTCGTGGTCCACTGCCACCAGCGGCGCAGTTGTGTGACGCCGCTCTGCGGTGACGAGAGGAGGTCGATGCGGACTTCCTGGCCGGCAATGGCGTTGCCCCCCTTTGTGGCAAGAATGCGCCCGTTCAATTGAATCGTTCCTTCCACCACCTGCGTTGTGCTCTTCCGGGAAAAGACAGTGGCGGTGTCGGCAAAGTAGCTGGTGCGCCCGCTGCCGGGCGCCTGCACCGAGACGAGGTAGTATCCCTCGATCAGGTTCTTGGCCAGGAACTTTCCGTTGAGGATGTCGGTGACGCGAATGGCCTCGTTCATGAGTGGAAAATTGTCTGAGCGCATGGGATACAATGTCACGACGGAGCGGCGGAGGTCGACGTCGGGGGCGGCGACAAGCTGGCCGTCCAATTCCGAGTTGGCCCAAAGCTCCACGTCGCGGCGCGTGTCCTCGTAGACGAAGACATCGACCTGGATGTTCTTCGTGACCTTGCGCTGGTTCACTTTTCCGGTGTAGGTGACATTGTGGGTTCCGGGAAGCAGGCCGCGCAGGATGTAGTTGCCGCTGGCATCGGTGTTCACGCGGCGCAGGACATCTTCATTGACGGAGTGTGTCTCCACCAGGATTCCGGGCACGGGGTTGCCAACGCCATCGGTGACGTTGCCATAAAGCTTCGCACCGGGGGTGACTTCGATGACCCCCTCATCCGCCTCCTTGCCGCGGGCGATCTGTATGAGCGGGACGGATTTGTCCAGATAGTCGGGGTGGGTGATCTTCAGCGTGTAGATGCCGGGCTTGATGGGGGAGATGAGCGTCGCGCCTTCGCCATTGCTGTTGGCTGCGGGGCCTTCGGGTTCCAGTTTCCCCTTGGCGCCGGCGATCGACTCGCCCGTTTCCGCGTCGATGACCTTGTATTTCAAGGAGCCGCCGGGGTTGAGCTTGAGCGTGCCGACGGAAAAAAGCCCCGGTGACGTGACGTCGAAGGGACCGGCGGAGACGGGAAGGAAATTCGGCGCGGACACGTTCACGCGGTATTCGCCGGGTGGAATCGTGTCGAAGCGAAATTCATCGGTGCCGCTGAAGGTGAAGGCGGCGTTGAACCCTTGGCGGCGATCCGCGTCATCGCGGTAGGTTGCCGACAGCGAGACGGTGAAGTTGGGTGGCGGCCCATTGACATCCGCGATGAGCACCCGGCCCTCCAGTGCACCATTGAGGGGCATGGTGAAGGCCATGTCCGTCATGGCTCCATTTGGCACGATGTCGGGGAAGCTCCAAACGATCTGGCGTCCGCCGGTGTTCGTGTTGAGTTGTGCGATGGCTTCAACGTTGAAGGCGCCTTCGCCGAGGGTCTCGATCTTGAAGGTGGAGTCCGGCTGTATCGCCGCGCTGCCGGATCCCTTGGCGCCTGTTTGGGGGCGCGCGTTCACGCGGCCCGCCCGTACGGGTTGCAGCAGGTCGTCCTGCACGCGCCCTGCAAGGACGAGCGCGGGCTGCATGGTGATCGTGAGTTGCTGGACCTCGTCCTTGTCGGAGATGTCAATGCTGCCGGTCGTGGTGAGGTAGCCGGGGCGGTTGGCGCTCACGGTGACTCTTCCGGGGGGAATCTTCTCGAAGAAGGCGGAGCCGTCGCGTCCGGTTGCCTGTTTCCAGGCGGGTGGTGATGCATCACCGGGAAACTGCGAGTGGACCAATTCCAGGTTCGCTTCCGCCACGCCGTTGCCGGAGGGATCGCGCGTGAAGACCTGCAAGGCGGTGCCATCACCGAGGGTGATCTGGATGTTGCGCGTGTTGGCGTCGCGGCTAAGCACGATGACTTCGCTTCGCGCCTTGCCGTAGTCCTTTGCCCAGGCGCTTGCATACAGGTGCAACTCGCCCTGAAGGGGGATGCCATCGAGGATGAAGTATCCTTCGCCGTTGGTGGTTGCCTTGAAGGTCTCCGCCTTGATGCGTGCCGGGCTTCCCGTGGCGTGGAAGAGTTGTACGAGGGCTTCGGGAATGGGTGAGCCATTTGGATCGGAGACGATGCCTTCGATGGTGCCGCCGCGCACGAGCTTGATCTCAATGGGTTCGGGAGTGGTATCCCGCAGGGCCTCCACCCGCACGGTGCTTTCGTCATCCAGCCCCCGCACATAGCCGACGGCTTCGGCGGTGAGGTCGTAAAGCCCCTGGGGGAGATTGCGGAATTGGAATGCGCCGGACTCATCGCTGATGGCCTCCGTGGCCTTGGCGATGAGGAAGCCGGGCCCCACGCGGCTCTTCAGGAGGACCTTTGCATTCACGATGCGTTCGTGGGTGTCCGCGTTGACGACGGTTCCGCTGATGTTGATGCCGGGGTAGATGCTGAAATCCACCCCCTTGGTTGCCGCGACCATGGTGACGGCGACGCCGAGCTTCGCTTCTGATGTGAGTGACGGGTTGTTGACAACCACGTCATAGGTTCCCGCGGGCAGGCGTGTCATGCGATACTGCCCGTCGGGATTTGTTTTTGTTGTCAGGGAGACCGGCTGTGTCGCGGATTGGGAGACGGCGACGATGCTGATTCCCGATGCGGGCTTGCCATCGTCGTAGTTCGTCACCTTGCCTTCGATGGCGCCGCCGGATTGCATGACGATGACGTTCATGGTGGAGCCGCTTGCGACTTCCACGGGTCCGTAAGGGGCGTAGTTGTCCGCCTTCGCAAAAAGATTGAAGCGAAACTTTGCGGGAAGTTCACGGAACACAAAGCCGCCGCCCTTCTCGCTCTTCACCACTGTGAGTGGCTTCTCCGGCGTCTTGGCGTCCGGCGTCGTGAGTGCCAATTCCGCATTTTCAATGGGCCTGCCGAGTTCGTTTCGCACGGAACCAATCAGGACGGATTCCGACTCCAGCTTGATTTCCACGGGGTCCATCTTCGCGGAGACGTTGACCACGCGGTTCTGCGGGACGAAGCCGAGGGCCTTCGCCCGCAGCGTCATTTCGCCGGAGGGAAGCTTCGGCAGGTCGAACTCGCCCTTTTCGTTCGTATAGACATCTGTATAGACAATGCGGATGGATTCCACGCTTCCCGCGTCATGCACGGAGAGGTGGTCCCGGAACGCCATCACGGTTGCGTTGGCGATGGGTTGGTCGCCCGATTTCACGGTGCCCTTCACGCGAATTTCCGGATCGAGGCGAAGGATGACCGGGTTGGGGCGCTGGCGGGATTCAACCTCGACGCCGGTGGTGACGGCGGTGGCGAAACTTTCCTTTTCGGCGACAACACTCCACACGCCGGGCGGAACCTTTGGTATCAGGAACAATCCGCTCTCGTTTGAATGAACTTCAAGCTTTGGTTCCGCCGCTTCGTCCTTGTCGGTCTTGGGCTTGGATTTTTCGAACTTGAGGCGGACGATCGCACCCTGGATGGGAAGCGTCTTGTTGTCCGTCACCCAGCCGATGATTTCTCCGGGCTCCTGGAGCATGGCGAGTTCCAGCGCGGTTGAGGTTGCGAAGTCTTCCGTCTTTGGGAATTTCCGCCCGTCGGCCGCAGGATCGTCCGCGGTGGTTTGCGGAGCGGGTGAAGGGGTCGCCTTCAGCGCCTTGCTGGCGTCGGACATGTCGGGAAGTTGCTGGACGGAGAGCGACGGATCCTTGTCCGGCGCCTTCTCAACAGGGGATGCGGGGCGCCGCAGGCTCCAGCGGGCGTCGTCGAGGTTGTTCAGAAGCCCGACCAACAGGAGGATCAAGGCGATCAGAACCAGAACCGCGAGGGGGAGACGGCTCTTTTGTCTTTCGCGCTGGGAAGACATGAGCGGTGGGCTGATTTCCCGACTGAGATTTGGAGATTTACTGCGCGGCGCGGACAACCAGGCGCAGAACGCAAGATGGTTACAAATCAGGAACGATGAAATTCAACACGAGTTTGCCCGGCTCTGCGAAAAACGGGGTTCACGGGAACGGTGAAACACCGGCTCGCGCTGTTGATCCGTGACACTGGTTCTCTTCGCTGAACTTTCTCCTTGACGTTCACCGAACCTTCGCCTGATTTCACAGCGAATGGAAGGCGAAATAGCGTTCCATTCCAAAGGATGATGCCCATGTACCTGACACGAAGGCAGCGGGAAGTTTTCGACTTCATTCGTCAATTCATCGAGGAGAACTCCTATTCGCCGTCGCTGGAGGAAATTGCGAAGGGAATGGAGCTGTCGTCGTTGGCGACAGTGCACAAGCACCTGTCCAACTTGGCGACGAAGGGCATCATCAAGCGCCATTGGAACAAGGGGCGTGGCATCGAGATCGTGAGCGACTTGGGAAGCCCGAACATCGTCCAGATGGAGTTGGACGCCGCGTACAAGTTGCCGGTCAAGGGCACGGTGGCGGCGGGCCTTCCGATTGAGGCCTACGAAACGGACTCGGATCGCCTGGCGGTTCCGACGGAGATGATCCGCAACGCGGAGGAAACCTTCGTGCTGCGCGTGCGCGGCGAATCGATGATCGAGGATGGCATCCACGAAGGGGACTACCTGATCGTGGAGCGGGCGAAGGACGCACGAAACGGCCAGGCCGTGGTCGCGCTGGTGAATGGTTACGAAACGACGGTGAAGCGCCTGTACAAGGAGGGCGAGAGCATCCGCCTGCAACCGGCGAACAGCACGATGGCGCCCATTGTTGTGATGGCCAAGGATGTCGAGATTCAGGGCGTGGTGATCGGATTGATTCGGAATTACCGGGATTGAAGTGAGCGGGGACTGAAGCCGGGTGGGTGGACCGCGCGGCTTGGAAATCCATTGCGGCGGAGTGGCAACTTCTCCGCCAGCCCCGCCATCTCCCGGCGCCAAACCTTGTTTTAACCCTTTCCCTCCGCCGATCAGTGTGCATTACTTAGAAACGGCGTGGTACGGGTCGCGCCATCATTTGCCGACGGAGCAGGGCTTCATCATGGATTGTGTGGTGGCGATCGACGGTCCGGTGGCCGTTGGGAAATCTTCGGTGGCGCGGCGCGTGGCCGTGTCGCTGGGCATTCGCCACATCAACACGGGGGCGATGTATCGCGCCGTGGCGCTGAAGCTGATGCGCCTGCGCGGCGCGGGGCCGATCAACGACAATGCAATGGCGGAGATTGCCCGCAATGCACGCATTGAACTGCCGCGGGAGGGCGGGGTGCTCCTTGATGGGGAGGACGTGAGCGAGGCGATTCGCGAGGAGCAGGTGAGCAACTTCACAGCGGTTGTCGCGGACAATGCGCAAGTGCGCGATATCCTGGTGGAGCATCAACGCCGGTTGGGCAGCGAGGAGCCTTCGGTGCTGGAGGGGCGCGACATCGGCACGGTGGTTTTCAGGAATGCGGCGCTGAAGATCTATTTGGATGCGTCGCCGGAAATTCGGGTGGAGCGGCGCGTGGCGCAGCTTCGCAGGAAGGGATTGCCGGCGAACCGCGAGGAGGTCTTTCACGGCCTGGTGGAGCGCGACCGCGCAGATCGCGCGCGTGCAACGGGAGGCCTTAAGATGGCGGACGATGCGACGTTGATCGACACGACGCATTACGAGGAGGATTTTGTCATCGACCTGATCTGCGCGCTTGTGCGCGAGCAGCCTTGCTTTCAGGAACGGCTTGCGGTTCGGGCGTGAGCGAGGCACGGGAAAAAGTCGCGGCAAATGCAGAGGCGGAATCCACCGCGCCTGCGCAACCTTCCGAACCGGAAGCGAAGATTTACCACCGCGCCTTTCCGGGATGGGTGAACTGGCTGTCCTATCTGTTCTGTCGCACGTCCTTGTGGATCTCTGCGAAGATCATGTTCGGCGTGGAAGTGTACGGGATGGACAATATTCCCCGAAGGGGGGCGGTGATGCTGGTGGCGAATCATTCAAGCCACCTCGATCCTCCGTTGTGTTCGATTGTGACACATCGGCACCTTTCCTTCCTTGCGAAGGCGGACCTGTTCAAAAGTCGCTGGCTGGGGTATCTGATTTCGACGCTGGGTGCGTTCCCTGTTCGGCGCGGTGAAGGTGATCGCGGGGCGATTCGCACCTGCATTGGCGTCTTGAAGGAGGGAAAAGCACTCCTCATTTTCCCGGAGGGGACGCGCTCGCCCGATGGAAAACCCCAGGAGGCGAAGAAGGGCGCGGCGATGATCCTGTCGCAACTTCCGGAAACCCTGATCGTTCCTGTCAGGATTGACGGAAGCTTCGAAGCTTGGGGGAAGGATGGGAAGAAAATCAATCGAACAAAGATTCGCATCACAGTTGGGCAAGGCTTTCGCGTGGCTGACTTGAAGCTGCAGGAGTCGGGCAAAAAGCAGTTGTACCACGAATTGGGCAAAGAAATAATGCGTAAAATTATGACGGCATCGGCGTGACAACGCGCGCTGTCCATCATAAACTTTAACGGTTGGACCATCCGAACCGGAACGCAGCCAAACGGAAGAACAGAAGGAGCAACCAGGCCATGGCGCCGAACGAAACAAATCCCGATCGAGACATTCACGCGGACGAAGCAGATTTCAACGAGGAGCCCGTTTTGGGCGAGGAGGAGGCGGCACTTGAGAAGGAATTCGCCGCGCTCCTGGACCAGCACCTTCCCGGCGCTGGTGGTGGTGATCAATCGCGCCACACATTGATGGAACTGACGGTTGTCGCCGTGCGCGACAACGACGTGTTGGTGGACATCGGTGGCAAGGAAGAGGCCTCGATTCCGCTGACGGATTTTCCGCTGATCGGCGACAAGCGCGATGTGAAGGTTGGCCAGCAGATTTCCGCGGTGCAGATGGGCCGCCACGAAGACGGCAGCCCGCGCCTGAGCCACAGGCTGGCGCGCACGCAGCAGGCACAGAAGAACATCCAGCAGGCGTTGGAAAACAAGGTTCCCATTCGCGGCACTGTGAGCAGCGTCGTGAAGGGTGGCGTGATGGTGGACATCGGCTTGGAGGCGTTCATGCCGGCCAGCCAGATTGACCTGTTCAAGATTCCCGACCTGAACAAGTTGCAGGGGCAGGAAATCGAGGCCTACGTCCTGGAGTACGATGGCGGGCGCAAGCGCGCGGTGCTGTCGCGTCGGCAGCTTCTGTTTGAACGCCGGGAATCGCTGAGGAAGGATTTTCTGGACAAGATCATTCCCGGCTCCACGGTGAAGGGGAAAGTGAAGAGCGCGCTGGACTTTGGCGTGTTCGTGGACCTTGGCATGGTGGATGGTTTCATCCCGCGCGAGGAGATTTCCTGGGATCGCGGCAAGGGGCCTGGTGAGTTGATGGCACCGGGAACGGAGCTGGAACTGAAGGTCTTGAATGTCTCCGCCGATACGGGCAAGGTCACGCTCAGCCGGAAGCGGCTGTCCGAGAACCCCTGGGAAAAGATCGAGGAGCGCTTCCCCGCTGGTTCCAACATTCGTGGCAAGGTGGTTGCCGTGCAACAGTACGGCGCCTTCGTACACTTGGAGGAAGGCGTCACGGGAATGATCCACGCCAGCGACATGTCGTGGTCGGCGGGAAACAAGAAGCCTACGGATTATGTGCGCGAGGGTGATGAGGTGACGTGTCAGGTCATCGAAGTGAACAAGGAAAAGAAGCGGCTGTCACTTGGGTTGAAGCAATTGTCGCGCGATCCGTGGAGCGATGTCGAGGAAAGGTATGCCGTCAATTCCCGCCACAAGGGGACGGTTTCCTCGATCACGAATTACGGCGCGTTTGTGAAGTTGGATGATTTCATCGAGGGCATGGTTCACGTGAGCGACCTTTCATGGGAGAAGCGCGTGAACCATCCGAAGGACCACCTGAAGGTTGGTGATGAGGTGGAGGTGGTGGTCCTGAAGCTGGACCGCAATGAGCGTCGCGTGAGCCTTGGAATCAAGCAACTGGCCGATTCGCCGTTCGATGCCTACATGAAGGTGCATCCGCAGGGGAGCATTGTGACGGGCAAGGTGACGAGGTTCGCTCCTTTCGGGGCGTTCGTGGAGCTGGCAAATGGATTGGAGGGCTTGATCCACATCAGCCAGATTGATGAGAAGCGCGTGGAACTGCCGGAGAAGGTGCTGAAGGTGGGCGAGGAGGTGACGGTGAAGATCATCGCCTCCGAGAAGAAGAACCAGAAGATCTCCCTCTCGCGCAAGGAAGCGATCAAGGCCGCGGAGAAGGAAAACATCCGCAATTACATGAAGAAGGAAAACAAGCCGACGGGCATGGGCGCGTTTGGCGAGGCGCTTCAGGCGGCGCGGGAGAAGAAAAACTCCTGAGTTGGCTGTCGAGGGAACCTGCCGACTCCCCCGCGGAAGCGGGGGAGTTTCTTTTTGGATGCGGGCGTTGGGAATGCAAAAAAGAATCGAGTTCGCACTTCCATTTGCCGCGTGTCCTGTTGAAGTGTTTCCCCGCAGGTGTCGCACTCGAGGTTTTTCCGGACACTGATCACCGAACCCAAGCCGCCTTCCGACCCGATGCCCTTCCCAGCAATCCATCTTGATGAAAAAAGTTCCGCCCGTGTTGGGCGGGGGCATCGGTGGATATTTTCCAATGACATCTCAAACATCGATGCGAATGCGGAGAACGGTGGCGAGGTCGCGGTGTTTTCCGCGAAGAAGGAGTTCCTCGGTTCGGCACTGTTGAACAGGCGTGCGTTGATCGCCGCGCGCCTCTACTCGGAAAAGAGCCTTCCGTTTGACGCGGAGCATATCCGTTCGTGCGTTGCGCTGGCGGCGGCGCATCGCGCGCAATGGCTGCCGAATCGCAGGACCTGCCGCGTGGTCTTCAGCGAATCCGACGGCCTGCCGGGGCTGATCGTTGACCGCTACGAGGACGTGCTAGTTGTGCAGTTCCTGACGCTCGCCATGGAGCAGCGCAGGAATCAGGTCGTGGACATCCTGGCGGATGTGCTGCAGGCGGAGACAATCGTGGAGCGAAGTGATTCCTCCGGGCGGGAGTATGAAGGGTTGCCGGAAAGCACCGGCGTGATTCGTGGCGCGGTGCCGGAGGAATTGGTCGTCGACCTGAACGGCATCCTGATGCGCGTGGATGTCCTTGGCGGGCAGAAGACGGGGATGTATCTGGATCAGGTGGAAAACTGGAGCCTGATTCGGGGCATCGTGAAGGACAGGCGCGTGTTGGACTTGTTCTGCAACCTTGGTGGATTCGCCCTGAACGCGGCGAAGTTCGGCGCGAGCGCGGTGAAGGCGGTTGATTCGTCGGAACCGGCGCTGTCGCAGCTCGTCGTGAGCGCCTTTCGAAACAACCTGACGCGCATCACTGCAAAGAAATCCGACGGGTTCCTTTATGTGCGATCCCGCCCCGACAACTACGACGTGATCGTGTGCGATCCGCCGCCTTTTGCGAAGTCGCGCAAGCAGTTGGAGGGCGCGCTGCGCGGCTACCGCGAATTGAATCGCAGTTGCATGAAGATGCTGGGGAAGGAGGGGATCCTCCTGTCGTTTTCCTGTAGCGCGGCGGTGGGCGCGGAGGATTTTGACAAGATGCTGATGCTTGCCGCGCGCGACGCCGGGCGCTCCTTCCGCGTGCTGCCGGGCGGGGGGCAGCCACCGGATCACGCGCCTCTGCTGGCGATGCCGGAAACGCAGTACTTGAAGGCTCGCACCCTTCAGGCGGTGGATTGACGGATGTGCCGCACGCGCCTGGTTGAATCGTTGGTGGTGGCGGCGGTTGTGCTGGTCTTCTACTGGCCGTTGCTGAAATTGGACTCGATGCAATCGGGCGGCGATTCGGCGAACCTCTTTTGGCCGATCAAGCTCCTGATCCAGGAATCGCTTTGGGGGCAGGGAACGATTCCGCTGTGGAATCCCTACTCGTATCTGGGCGCGCCGTTGGCGGCGTCGTTGCAGCACGCCGTCTTTTATCCTCCGGACTGGTTCATCTACAGGCTTTTCCCCGCGCACATGGGGCTGAATGTCGGAAACCTGTTTCACCTGCTGCTGGCAGGGTGCGGCGCGTACTGGTGGCTGCGTGTGGCGATGCGCGCGGGGGGGATCGCGAGCATCGCCTGCGGCGCGGCGTTCCCATGCTGTGCCTGGTTCTGGGGCCAGCAGGAGCACATCAACCAGGTGGCCGCGATCTCCTGGCTGCCGTTGCAGGCGCTTTGTGCGGCGCTGTATATACAGGGGCGGACCTGCGGCGTCACCTTTGCGACCTGGTACGCGGCGCTCTCCGCATTGGCGTTCCTGACCGGGCATCCACAGGAGGCGTTCTACGCCCAATTCTTCTGTGCGTTGCTGGTGCTTGGTGGAATGGCGGCGGGCAGGTTTCGCGGGCGGGTGGGCGAGCTTCTGCTTTCCGGTGCGGTGATGGGACTGATCACGGGACTGCTGGTGGCGGTGCAACTGCTTATGACGCTGGAATTGCAGAGTCATTCCCGGCGGCAGTTCAAGGATCCAACCTATGCGATTTCCTTCAGCATGCCGCCGGACGTGCTGAAGACATACCTGGCGCCGCACCACTTCGGAAGTTTCCGCGATGGATATTTCATCAGGGACCACGATGGGAGGATCGTTCGGGAGGCGGACGGCTCACCCGCGTGGGACAGACGCGCCTACGGTGAGTATGGCTTGTACGTGGGAGTGCCGACGCTTCTGCTGGCGCTGGCGGCATTCGCTTCGCGGCGGAGAAGATTCGCCGTCGCCATGGGGATGATGCTGCTCCTGTTCACGCTGCTGGCGCTGGGCAGCAACACGGACCCGCGAGCGATCATGTCTGGGAACTTCACGGAGCAGCCACAGCCGGGCAGTTCCCTGTATGAGATGGTCCTGAAGATTTTTCCGCCGGCGCGGGGCTTCCGCGTGCCCGCGCGCATCATCGTCCTAAATGCATTCGTGCTGGTGACGTTGGCGGCCATTGGAATGGAATGGATCGCGGGAAGGTTGAAGAGGGAACGGGGGCGGGTGTTTGCCCAACTGGCGCTGGGAGCGGCGATGCTGGTTTCCCTGTTCGTGCCGAGCAGGAGGGAGAAGTTCTGTCACCCGGTTCCGATCGGGCCGGCGTTGTTGGAACTGGCCCAACTGAAGCGCGCCAACATCGCGGCGGACGAACGGTTGTTCCGCCTTGCCGCAAATGACGATGCGTCACTGGTGGCCGAACGCCACATGGATTCGACCTTCGCGAAGGGAAATTCGATTTACAATCGCATGGTTGCCATCCAGCCGCACATGAATGCGGCGGCGCACATCGTCACGATTGATGGTTATGAAGAGGGATTGGTGCCGACGGCGCGCATGAAGGATTTTTTGTACGCGTTCAATCGCAACTTCCGCCAACAGCGCCCCGATGTGGCGTTGCTGACGTTGCTGGGCGTGCGGGGAATCTACGCGGAGCTTCCCATCGATGAGAGCGTCTACGTGCGTTCGAAACGATTCCCGGAGCCGATCTACCTTGAAAATCCCAGGTGGTGCGGGGCGGCGTTTTCCGCGGAGGATGTGCGGGGCGTTGATTTTGCGCGGTTGGATGGGCCGTGGTGGCGGAAGGAAGGCGCTCCGTTGCCGGAGATCCAGCGCGAAGCGGTTTCGTTCGGGACCCTGATCGGGATTCCACGGAAGCGCTACGAGGTGACATTTCCCACGCTCAACTCCGTGGCCGTCAGGCGGGAAGACGCCACGGACAAGAGTGACGCATACCTTGCGATGGGTTGGTATCCGGGTTGGGTGAGCGAAACGGAGAACCAGGATGATCCAGTGGAATTCGTTTCAGCCGTTCACGCCTTCCTGCCGGGCGGCCAGGATGCAAAATACCGCCAAAATGATTTCGCTGGGTGGAGGCTCTTGTTTCGTCCCGTCAGCTATCGCATGGGGTTGTTCCTGTCCGCCTTGGGGGCGGCGATTTGGTGTGGTTTATTGGGCTTTTCGCAGGCGCGGCGCCGATGCTGCTTGACGGGAGGGGCCGCTACCCGCTGATTAGCGCGCCGTTGCCGGACGAACCATGAGCGCTGTGATCGATCAAAAAATTCGCGTCGGATTTGTGACGCTGGGCTGTGACAAGAACACGGTCGACAATGAGTATTTGGCGGGACTCCTGAAGCGGGACGGGATGGAGGTGGAGGTGGCGGACGAAGCGGCCCCGCCGGATGTGGTGGTGATCACGACCTGCGGGTTCCTACAGGCGGCGAAGGACCAATCGAAGAACGAAATCAAGAAGTGGGCGCGCGTGCGCAAGCGTGCGGGCACGCGGCTTGGCGTGATCGGCTGCCTCGCGCAGCGCAGTGGCGAGGAGCTTCTGCGCGAGATTCCGGACATCGATTTCCTGGCGGGCGTCGGGGACTTTGAGCGCGTTGCGAAGCTTGTGGCGGGCGAGGGGAAATCGCGGTTCGTGACGAACACGAACGGCGAGAGCTGGGACCTGGCGCAGCAGAGCGCGAGCGCCGCCGATGACGCGATGAGCGCCGAAAGTGACATCGACTTTGATGATCGTGCGTTCAAGAAGGGCGCGCCGCGCATCCTGATTCCGCGAACGCTTCCGAGGCAGCGCATGGATCGTCGCCCGCACGGCTTCCTGAAGATCAGCGACGGCTGCAACCATACGTGCACGTTTTGCAGCATTCCACTGATGAAGGGAATCTATTCCAGCGTCCCGCGACAGGTGCTGTTGGATGAGGCGCGGCGAATGCTGGATGACGGCGTTCGCGAGATCAACATCGTGGCGCAGGACATCACGAAGTACGGGCTTGATCTTGAAAAGCGGATGATGCTCCCGGAGTTGTTGAATGACCTCGCGTCGCTCGGCGGTGAGTTTTGGCTCCGCCTGTTCTACCTCTATCCAAGCACGGTGACGAAGGACCTGATCGCGGTGATGAAGGCGCAGCCAAAGATCGCCCGATACCTGGATGTGCCGCTACAGCACCTGGATGAGGGCGTGCTGCGCCGCATGAAGCGTCCTCATGACCGCGCGCGCACGATGGACATGTTGCGGATGCTGCGGAGCGAGTTGCCGGGCGTGACGCTGCGCACGACGTTCATCGTCGGCTTTCCCGGCGAGTCGAACGAGGAGTTCCAGGCGCTGCTGGACGCGATGGAGGAAATTCGTTTCGAGCGGCTCGGTGTCTTCACGTATTCGCGTGAGGAGGGCACACCGGCAGCGCAACTGCCCAACCAGATTCCGGAAAAGACCAAGCAACGCCGCAAGGAGAAGCTGATGAAGCGCCAGTCGCAGATCAGCGCGGAGTGGGCGGCGGCGCAGGTTGGCACGGAGCGGAACTGCCTGATTGAGGGGCGCGTTCCCGACAGCGATTTGTATGTCGCGCGCGGCGAGAGCGAGGCGGCAGACATTGACGGGGTGGTGCGTGTTCGCAGCGCTCGGGAATTGCGTGGTGGGGATTTCGTGCGCGTGCGCGTGACAGAGGCGGACGTCTACGACATGACGGCGGTCGTGCTCTAGGTATCCTTCCTGATTCCAACGGGCATGTAGGTGGGATTCCAGATTCCCCAGGGCATGCCGTTCTTTTCGCTTCGATAGTAGGTATGGGCCAGCCAGCGCCCCAGATACCTGCTCGCCTTCAGTTGACCGCAAAGTTCATCGTAGCGCGCAAAGTTGCCCGCATGATCCAGCACCTGATACAGGTCGGCGAGTTCCGATTCACCGAAGAGGTTGCTGTGGCTCTGCTCGTGAACCTGTTCTCCGGATCGGCAGGCTGATGTGGTATGAAGGATCACGCCACCGGGTTTGCAGACGCGGATGGCTTCGGCAACGATCCGCCTGATCTGCGTGGAATCATTGTGTTCCAGCGCGGAGATGGAAATCACGCAGTCGACGCTGTGGCCGGCTATTTCCTTCATGTTCGTGGCGTCGCAGCGATAGAGGGTGACTTGGGGAAGATTGGGATCGGGAGTCGGCGTCACCGGGCCGCCCAACTTCAGGGCTTTTTTGAATCGCGCGGCGGGCGACTGCGACGGTGCAGCCGCAAGGGCGTGGTGCCGCAAGTATTTGTGATCGATGGCGGATGAATTGCCGAGCGACCTGAAGCCATACAATCCGCGCAACTGGGGAAGCGGAGTGCGAACGCGCATGTCCGCGCTGATGACGTGGTGTCCGCGATCAGCGAGCATGAATTGCAGTAATCCCATGCCGCCGCCGATCTCAAGAATTTCAAGGTTCCTGCGGTCGCCCAGTTCCCGAAGCACCCAGACGAGGTCGAGGAGGTAATGCCAGCCGAGCGGAATCGCGAGGCGCGAGCTTGCGCCGAGCACTTCCATCGCCAGCGCGGGATGGTGGTCGATGAGTTCCTCGCCCAGGAGTTCGATCTTGTCGGTCAACGGTGCGACTCAACGCGCTGGTATTTCATGTGCAGTTCATTCTTCCGGGCGATGCATGTCACGGCGCGAAAGCCGGATTGTTCGACGGTGGCGAAGAGGTCTGCGAGGCTTTCCCCATTCTGGACCATGACCACGGGATGAACCTCGAGGAAGAGGACCTTGAGGCGATGGTCGCGAAGGGTGGATTGTCCTCCCTTCACGACGCGTGCCTCGAACCCCTCCACGTCGATCTTGAGGACTGTTGGAAAGGATTCGGGGCGTTCGGCGACCAGGTCATCGAGGCGCTTCACAGGGACGCTGATCCTGTTCTTCAAGTTCTTCTCGAAGAAGGATGGGGCGTCTCCCTGGCCACCGCTGGTGTTGAGCGAAAGCTCGCCCGGCGCGTCCCCCAGTCCGCATTGGATCATTTCCAGGTTCTGAAGGGAGTTCATCCTCGCATGAATGCCAAGCCGTTCATGGCAACCGGGGTCGGGCTCGATGGCAATGACGCGCCTTGCCTTCCGCGCGACGAGCGTGGCCAGCACGCCGATGTAGGCGCCAACATCCCAGAACGCATCGCCGGCCGACACGGAGCGAACCATGTCGGCCATGTTCTCCCTCTCGCTGCCGAATTCCAGGACACGAAGCCTGTCACCGGGGTTGGTGATTTGAAAGCGGGCGCAGGCTCCCTCCAACTGCACGTCGGCTTCGTATGGAACGAAATCGGGGGGACCAACGAGGCGACGCTTGAGTTTTCGTGCGATGTTCAAGGGCTTCATTCCGGCGCAACCCGTTCCCATGTCCCATCCAGGTACAGAAGGCCGAAGCGGGAGTGCATTGGGTAGCCGGTTCCGTACACATCGGATTCAACAACCTGGAATGTCCCCGCGCGATCGATGAAGTCCGCCCTGTTGCGTTGGTCACGAAGGATCATCAGTGCAATGCTGTATGTTCCCGCGTTGAGATGAAGGCCCTTGAAGGTGCAGCGAAGCCAGCCTTCGTCGTTGTCCGCACCGGAGCCGAATTGAAATCCCTCCATGGCGGTGTTGAAACTTCCAATCCATGTTTCGTCGCGTGACTTGATGGTGATGCCGAGCGTGGAATCGGGAAAGCGCCTGAAGCCGGTGCATTCAACCTCAACGGCAAGGCCTTCGCCCATGCGGAAGTGATCGGTCACCTGGCCGTCGGCGCTGCGAAGGCGCATGCTGCGGATGATGATTTCGGACGGGGTGTAGCTGTTCTGGCGGTGGGTCAGGTCGAAGGCGCCGGGCGCGATGGTCCTGCCGTCATCCACCGCGAGGCGAAGGTAGGAATCGATGACGTCGCTGGCAGGGCCGCGTTCGACGACCCGGCCCTGCGAAAGCAGCACGGCGGATTTGCACAGGCCCTGGATGCTTGCCATGTTGTGGCTGACGAACAGGACGGTGCGGCCATCGCTGGCGACATCCTGCATCTTGCCGAGGCATTTCTTCTGGAACACGGCATCACCGACGGCAAGCACTTCATCGACGACGAGGATGTCGGTGCGAAGGTGCGCCGCGACGGCAAACGCGAGGCGCACATACATGCCGCTGGAGTAGTGCTTCACCGGGGTGTCGATGAATTTTTCCACGCCGGCGAACTCAACGATGGCGTCGAACTGCTGGCGGATTTCCAGACGCGTCATGCCGAGGATGGCGCCGTTGAGGTAGATGTTCTCACGCCCGGTCAACTCGCGATGAAAGCCGGTGCCGACTTCGAGCAGGCTGGTGAGGCGGCCCCGGTAGCGGATTTCCCCCGTGGTGGGTGCGGTGATGCGGCTCAGGATCTTGAGGAGGGTTGATTTTCCGGCGCCGTTGCGGCCGATGATGCCCACGGTGTCGCCCTTCGCGAACTCCAGGTTGATTTCGCGGAGCGCCCAAAATTCGGTGTTTGCGTTGAGGGGGCTGTCGTCGGGATTTGTCCGCCTGGTGAAGAGGCTTTTCGCGGCGGAGGAGATCGCGTCGCGAAAGTTCTCGTTCAGTTCACGCCGGCCCGACGAAGCGAGCCGATACTTCTTGGAGACATTTTCAATGCGGATGGACCATGGCTGCGTGGGCGCACCACCCGCGATGATCGCGGGCGCGGCGGCATTGGTTTTCTCGGCGGTCGTGGTCATGGCGCGGGCGTTTGACTGCTTGTGACAGGCTCTGAAACACGGGTCTGCGTCAACGATTCAGTTTCGCGGCGGGCTTCCCAAGGCTCCATGAAGCCCATCGGGGCCGGGAGCAAATGCGGTGGTATTCAGCGGAAGTGTTTCCGACGGGACAGCGACCGTCAAACGACTTTTCCCTTTGCGGGGTGGGCGCCGGGGGAAGCACAGTGGGCGCGATGAAAACGGAACCCAACTATTTCCGCGCCAGCCTTGGCATGAAGCAGGAAATCGCGCCGGCAATTGCGGCTGATTATCACAGCGGCATTGTGGATTGGATGCGGGCGAACGGAAACATGCTGTCGCTGGATGGGATCACGTTCCGGCTGGCGAAGGAATTTGGATTTTGCTACGGCGTGGACAAGGCCGTGGACATGGCGTATGAGACGCGGATGAAGTTTCCCGATCGCCGCATCTTCCTGACGTATGAAATCATCCACAACCCCAGCGTGAACAACCGGCTGAAGAAGATGGGGATTCAGTTCCTGTCGGGGGCGCTGAAGGGGGAGCTGACCTTTGACGACATCGGTGCGGATGACGTCGTGATCATGCCGGCATTTGGCGTTCCGACGGATTACCTGGAGCAGCTTCGTGCGAAGGGAAGCGTGTTGGTTGATACGACATGCGGTTCCGTGATCCATGTCTGGAAGCGCGTGGAGAAGTATGCGAAGGACGGGTACACCTCGCTGGTGCATGGCAAGGCGCTGCACGCGGAGACGCTGGCAACGGTGAGTCAAGCACAGAAGGTGGGCGGCCACACGATCGTGGTGCTGGACAAGGCCCAGGCGCAGCTTGTGTGCGACGTCATCACGGGCGATGCGCCGCGGGAGGCGATCCTGCAACTGGGCCCGATGTCGCTGAGCAGGAATTTTGATCCGCAAAAGCACATCGGGAAGATCGGCGTGGCGAACCAGACGACGATGCTGGCGAACGAATCGTTGGAGATTGCGGCGATGATTGGGGCGGCGATGGAGAAGCGCTACGGGAAGGAAAACCTGGCGGCGCACTTTCGCAGCTTCGACACGATTTGCTCCGCCACGCAGGAGCGGCAGGACGCGATCGTTGACCTGGTGAAAAGCGGGGAGATCGACATGATGCTGGTGATTGGCGGATACAATTCATCAAACACCGGCCACCTGCTGGACATCGCCGCGCAGGCGCTTCCCGCGTGGCACATCAGCGACGCGGGCGAGATCGTGTCGTCAGCGGAACTGCGCCATCAACCGGCGCACCAAAAGGAGCGCGTCATCGCACGGTCGTGGCTGCCGACGGGGAACGTCAGCATTGGGCTGACGGCAGGCGCCAGCACTCCCAACAAGGCGATCGGAGAGGTGATCGAGCGGGTGGCGGAACTGAGGGGCGCCGGCATCCCGGAGGCCATTGCGAATTTCGTGCGCCCAACCGCCTGAGCGCGGCGGGGCGGGTGCTTGCGTCAAATGATGCGATTCGCCCTGAGTGCGAGCAGGCCAAAAAGAATCCCACCAACGATCAACACATAGCCCCACTTGCTGTCGAACTTGGCGACGATTCCGGCCCCCATGGCGAGGGCGAAAAGTGCGATCATGACGGCGAAGGCAAACTGGGATGCGGCGAAGTTGGACAGCGTTTGCATGGTGGCGCTCCTGTGGCGTGTCAATGGCACCTTCAATAGTTGCCGGTGATGTTCACCCTGTTCTTCAACCGCTTGTGGACATCGTTCCGGCAGGACCGGCAAAGGGAAAAGCGGTAGTCCTCATGCACTTCATCGGTGGCCTCGTCAATCTCATCAGAGGTCATCTGTTCCATGGCGCGAACGAGCTTCTCAAATTCATCACGGATTTCGTCCGCAGCGCGATTGTCCTCCAAGTTCACCACGTCAGAGGCCTCGATGGTGACGGTCATGTTGTACAGGATTTCATTGGGCTCAATCCACCGCCCGCAGCTATCGCAAAGACGGCCCTCCATCAGGCGTATCCCAGCGCGATGAGGATCATGAGCAGTGCGCACAGGGGGATCGCGATGATTCGCAGCGCACGCCGCGCGTGATGGCGCGACCGCTTCCTCAGGGCGGCGGCATGGTGCATCATCGCGCCAAGGTGCAGCGTGAACAGTGCGACGAACAGGCCGTAGTAGTGGACGCAGATGCCGTTGGGATTTGCGGCGGCGGCGTTGCGCCAGGCGCGCAGGAAGATCAGGGGGCGCACCCCAAGCAGGCATGCAGGCGCCAGGTCAATCAGCATGCGATCATCGTGGTTGCCCAGTTCCATGGCGCGCATGAACCGGAGCGCGGCGCGGCGCGGGCGGCGGCGATTCATTTCGACCTGGCCTGCCAGCGTCTGGATGGTCGCATTGGCGGGCGCGAGCTGTTCCGCGGTTTCCAGGGCGGTGATTGCCTTTGGAAGGAGGCCAAGGTTGCGATATGTGTACGCGAGCACCAGCAGCACGTCGGGATCGTCGGGGACAATGCTGTTGGCGTGCTCAATAAGGAAGCGCGCGCGCGCGCCTTCGCCGGACTCGATGAGCATCACTGTCAGCTTCACGAGCGAGGGGATGTGATTTGAGTCCTTCTCCAGTGCTGTTTCGAATAGGTTCCGGGCTTCACCCGCGCGGCCCGATTCCGACAGGAGCGTTGCATAGTGGAACAGCAAGTCCACGTCCGTGGGGTTGTGCTTGATGGCGGACTGAAGGCAGTGCATCGCGGCAACGGGTTGTTTTTCCTGTAGCAGGACCTGTGACAGGTGGAACCATGCGCTTGCCTGTCGTGGCTGCAATTCAACGACCTTGCGGAGCCACTCCACGCCCTCGCGTGTGCTGCCGCGGGCACACAGGATCACGCCCTTGTGCTCCATCACGGTGGTTGATTCGGGCGCAACTTCCAGCGCCGCATCGCACGCGTCCAACGCGTCCTCGTAGCGGCCCGCGTCGCGATGGACATGCGCGATCAGGTTCAGCACTTCGACGGAGCGCGGATCGAGCTTCAATGCGTGGCGCAGCGCGCGGAGGGCGTCGTCCTCCTCCCGCAGGGAGCGATGACACAGGCCAATGCGATAAAGGACGTCGGCGTTTTCCGGGGCGACTTCCTCGGCCATCTTGAATTCGTCGAGCGCGGCACTGGTGTTCCCCTCGTTGAAGAGCACGTTGCCAAGGGCCACTCGCGCGGCCAGGTAGGACGGATCGACCTCCAGCGATTTTTCGAAGTATCGCTTCGCTTCCTCGTGGTCCTCCTGTTGGATGGAAATTCCGCCGAGGTTGTAGTAGGGGACAGGATCTTCCGGATCGATTTCAATCGCTGCAAAGAGGCTGTCCACCGCTTCCTCGTGACGGTTCATTTCATAGAGGACGACGGCGCGATAGACGTGGGGGCCAGAGGCGTTGGGTTGCGATTCCTGCGCGCGCGACAACATTTCGAGCGAGGCCTCGAACTTGCCTTCGGCGAAGCGGACTTTGGCGAGGCCCATGTGTGCCTCGGCGAGCGTGGAATCAATGCGGAGTGCCTCCTCGAAGGCTTCGGCGGCGTCATCGTTGCGTTCCGCCGCCAGGTATGCGCGGCCAAGCCCCGCCTGTGCTTCCGCGTTGAACGGGCGCATGGTGGCGGCCTTGCGGAATTCGCCGGCGGCCATGACGAGCTTGTCGAGTTGCAGTGCGGCTTCGCCCAGGAGCGCGTGCGTCTCCGCATTTTCCGCATCACGCTTCGCCGCGCGCCGAAGGACCTTCATCGCGTCGGCGGGGCGACTCATTTCCAGGTAATAGTTGCCGAGGGCGAAGAGCGCCTCCGCATATTCGGGCGCGAGTTCGACGGCATTCTCGAAGCACTCACCAGCCTTGAGGAACTTGCCTTCCTCGATGAACCGCTGGCCGCGCTCGCAAAGGGCGTCCGCCTCGCTGGTGTTTTCCTGCCATTCACTCATGACTGCCGTCCGTCACCTTCGTTTGATGAATATGACCGGGGTCGGGTTCCTTTGGCAAGGTCGTTAAGAGAATTGGTTCTTCAAGGGGTGCAGAACCCCTGTTATTGATTGTATGGCCAAGAGTCGGGATAGGCAACCTTTCCAAACCCCTTGCATTGGTCGCGGGGGCGTCGAGAGTGTCCCGTCACAATTTTGGAGTGAAAGATGTCCGCCCAAACCGCCGATCGCGAGCAGTACCTCAAGTTCAGCCGTCCGCACAATGCCTGCCTGCTTTGCGGGAAGGCCCTGAATGTGGACGGGCGCCACCCCTCGTTGATCCATTTGTCGGAGAAGGAGGAGGCGATCCGCCAGGACTTCTGCCCGGATTGCTGGGAGAAGAAGCAGAGCGGGGACTACTTTTCCTACTGGGTGACGAAGCGGGTGAACAGCGAGTCGCCGGAGCAGCGGCGCCTGAACAGGGCGGAGCGAAATGAGGCACTTTGGCGCCTGTTTGCAGCGCTTTACGAAAGCAAGGATGCGCCCGAACTGGCTCCGCAGCTCTTCCTGGTCGCCCACCTCCTGATGAAGTACAAGGTGATTGTCTATGGGGGGAAGGCAGCGGATGGGAGGCTGATCTTCAAGCACCCGAAGCTGGGGGAAACGTTCGAAGTGACGGACGTGGGGCTGGAAGGCGTGGATTTTGCCAAGGTCAACGCAATGGTGGAGGAACAGGCACTGAATTTCCGGCCGGAGCCGGCAAATGGGGCGGACGCCGGCGCGGAATAGTTTTATCGTTTTGAGGAAGGGCGAGGCTTGGAGCCACGCTCCACAGGCCGTTTTTCCTTGCCGCTGGGGGCGGGGGAAACGTACCTAGCGCAGGATAACTGAAACAGATGGAATGACGGCAGAGACGCCGGTTCCCGATCCCCCAGCAACACTACTAGGAGGCCTTTTTTCATGGCCAGCACCGAAGAAAAAGTCAAGGAATGCATCGTCACCCAGCTTGGGGTGAACGAGGATGAAGTCACGAACGAGGCGTCCTTCATCGACGACCTCGGGGCGGACTCCCTTGATATTGTGGAACTCGTCATGGCCTTCGAGGAGAAGTTCAACATCGAAATCCCGGACGAGGACGTTGAAAAACTGCGCACCGTTGGTGATGCGGTAAAGTATGTGAGTGAAAAGGGCGCTGCCTGATTGATGGCGTGCGGCCCGGTTTGCAGGGGCCGCCACGCCGTCTCATTTCTTCCGGCTTAAGCAAATGGCAAACTATCGAGTCGCTGTGACTGGTCTGGGCGTGGTTACGCCGATCGGTATTTCTGTTCCGAATTTTTGGTCGGCACTGACGGCCGGAAAGTCCGGCGCGGGGCCGATCACCCAATTCGACGCCACGAACCACAAGGTGCGCTTCGCGGCGGAGGTCAAGGACTACAACCCCGAGGATTACTTCGACAAGAAGGAAGCGCGGCGTTTCGAGCGCTTCGTGCAGTTCTCCGTGGTTGCCGCGCGCGAAGCGATGAAGGATTGCGGCCTGGATGTTCAAAAGGTCGGTTCCGAAAATGTCGGCGTGTACATCGGCTCCGGCATCGGTGGCCTGAGCGTGATGGAGGAACAGACGCAGGTACTGCTGGAGAAGGGGCCCGATCGCGTTTCCGCGCTGCTGATCCCGCGCCTGATAGCGAACATGGCGCCCGGCCAGACATCCATTTCGCTGGGCTTGAAAGGCCCGAACAGTTGCGTGGTGACCGCCTGCGCAACGGGAACGCATGCCATTGGTGACGCCTTCAACATCATCCGGCGCGGGCAGGCCGTGGCGATGCTGGCGGGCGGCACGGAGTCGGCCATCACGCCGCTCGGCATTGCGGGATTTGCAAACATGCACGCGTTGAGCCGGCGCAACGATTCCCCGATGACGGCCTCGCGCCCTTTCAGCAAGGACCGCGACGGGTTCCTGATGGGCGAGGGCGCCGGCGTGATGATGCTGGAGGAGTACGAGCACGCGAAGGCGCGCGGCGCGCGAATTTATGGCGAGGTCGTGGGATACGGCTTCACTGCGGACGCCCATCACATCACGGCGCCCGCACCCGAAGGCGAAGGAGCGCAGCGCTCCATGCGCATGGCGCTGAAGGACGCGGAGATGGCGCCGAATGAAATTGAGTATGTGAATGCGCACGGCACCAGCACGGAGTTGAACGACAAGCTGGAGACGATCGCGATGAAGCACGTCTTTGGCGAGCACGCCTACAAGCTGGCGGCCAGCTCCAACAAGTCAATGACGGGCCACCTGCTTGGCGCGGCGGGCGGCGTGGAAGGCGTTGCGTCGCTGCTGTCGCTCCACCACCAAATCGCGCCGCCAACGATCAACTACTCCGAGAAGGACCCGGAGTGCGATCTGGACTACGTCACCGAAGGGGCACGCAAGATGCCAATCAGTGCCGTGATGAGCAACTCATTCGGCTTCGGTGGGCACAACGCGACCGTGATCTTCCGCAAGGCGTAGGAACCCAAGGCCCCGGAATCCTGCCTGCAAATTCCCCGTGTCGTGGAATCGGACGCGGGAGCAGTCGGCGAAGGCCTGACTTGGACTCGAAACGCTTCATCGAGGTATACCGCTCCCCTTGGAACAAAAAAGAGGTGAGCATCACGCGCTCTTGGAACTCACCCCCGCTTGGCCCGTGAACAGGATCCACGAACTCATCCCCGACCAAATCCCCCTTACGGGAAACCGACCGGCCGCCAGAGCAACGTCACCACCATCCAAACCCGCCATGACTGCCCTCCAAAGTGGAAATGAACGGCCAGCCTACGCAGCCACAAAGGGGTTGGTCAACATGGGGCTCGTGAGACGGGTACACCAAAAGTGCGAAAAAATTCCTACGTTGTCACGCAGCCACAGAGGGGTTGGTCAACATGGGGCTCGTGAGACGGGTACATTGCAGGGGAGCACTACACGGGCACACATCAAGAACTTTCCGGATGGATTCTAAACGCGATATATCGGGACTTTTCCTCAGATTATTTCAAAAGGTTATCCAGATCGATCGTCTTTTCGCTGTCAGAATTCCACGTAATTCCAACTTCTAACGACAAATGTAAGCCTGAAATCTTTCTGAGAGTTGTACTATCCAATGCAAACGAAAAATAGTTATTTGAATAAACGCTTACAGAGATTTTGATGTCCGCCCCTCCGTTATATAGCTCCAAGCAAGCATTTGCATTTTTCGACAAACCGTCCACCACATTGTTTACATAACGATGCAACGTGATGCACTCTTCCTCGGGAAGCGCAAGACTACGATAATTATTCGGAGAAATATTTTTGGAGTGTGGCTTGGGATATGGATCTCCGGTATTGCGACGAACTTTAACTGCAAGTCCTAAGGAGTTGACAATGTTATCATCAATCGCGGACGATGAAAGAATCGACAAACTTCCAAAAATCCTATATGCGTAGACTATGTGCATGTAATCCTCATCAATTCAGATAATCCTCTGCCGACCCATGATTTGTTCCATCCGGTCCAATCACCTCACCATCTGGCGTAATCCCGACCCAATCAGGAACCTCTGACCTTAGCCTGAAACTTGCGTCTATACGGATATGAGCCTCTGACCTTTGCCTGAAACTTGCTGTCTATACGGATACGTCCAAAAGAGGAGCAGGTCAACCATGGCGTTTCGGATTCAGGGTCAGCGCGATGCCTTTGACGGCATGATTGCGGTGGTTCCCGTCAACACGGTGCTGGCGGACAAGGGCTACGACTCGGCGAAGAACCGCAAGGCGCTGGGCGGCGCGCGCGACGGCATCATGCGGCGGGTGACGAGGGGACTGCGGGCGGCGCTGAACGATGCCGAGCTGGAAAGGAACCGATCCTTGTCCCGACTGCGAAGCCCCTCGGAGGGAATCTTCTGCGCCCTCAAGCGGTGGCGCCGCCTGGGACGCGCCGTCTATACAGGGATCGTCCGCGTGCACGAGCAGGCGACGCTGGCGGTGCTCACGCACAACCTGCTGAAGGCAATCCTCTTGAGGGAGAAGCATGCCTGATGCAGGAACAGCGCGCGACAAGCGGCACAAAATCGCCACTAAGCCGCGAATCGGGTGCTCCCGAGCGCGCCGCGCGACGGCCAAACGCGCCCGGAGATGAAAAAAAAACGATTGTCGCTCAGCAGGAAGGCACAGATGAAGTCAGATTAGAGGTTCCAAAATGGGGGCAGGCCATCCACAATGGACGCTTACAAAAGATTTTCTGCTGCGCGATGTGTTGTACTTTGTGTTTTGAATTTGTATGTTACATCGCAATCGCTTTGCCAACAGAATGTAAATTCGGTAATTTCTCCCGAATTGATGACCGCTGCAAAAGAAACAAATCTGGCTCAGTTCTTTGTGGAAAGCAAAGAACTTGAAAAAATCGGGGGCGAAACCGAGGGTGCTATCAATCGTGCTGGGAGTTATTTATATCTGATGCTGCAGCCCGAACGTTTAGAGGCAAATTTTGTGGATTCGCTTCTGAAGAATGGATTGAAAAATTATGACGCACAGCCTTATACACTAAATTCTGGTCGTGAGCTGGTTTACTTCAGATGGAGTCGAGAGGGTTACGAATATCAATCGGTTGTTTCTATCGCTTCTACGTGTCTAGCCATAAATCTGGATAACGGACCACAAGAAAAATTATCCGACACCGAGGTTGAGCAGGCCATCAAAACAATGACGGGACATCTTTTTAACAATGCACACCTTCTAGTCGACAACGCGACACTTTCGAAAAAGGGAGAATTGAAGTACCACTTCGACCTGTCGGATGGAAAGTATTACGAATTTAAAAATTCTCTGAGCGACCATTTGCAACAGAAGATTCAAACCTTAACAGGGCCAACAAACGAAATCCAAACTCCCTCGTCAGAAGAAATCGAATCGAAAATGATGGAATCGTTGTGGATGTGGGATATTACCGTCTATAGCGATGGGAGACAATTCCTTTACGTAATTCCCTGTGTCGGAATTGGTTCGACTAAATTCAGCGAAGATGATAAATGGTTTGAGGACAAAGTTTTATCTCCCATTCCAAGTCTTTCGCCGATTCCCGGAGCACCACCAATTAATCCATTTAAAGAATTACCGGAACGCCCTTGGGCACCAAAACAATAAGGAACCTCTGACCTTTGCCTGTACCCGTCTCACGAGCCCCATGGTATTTGATCTTGCAGTTGCTTGTGGCGGGTGTCAGTTGGCTTGTGATTCGTACCCGTCTCACGAGCCCCATGTTGACCAACTCCTTTGTGGCTGCGTAGGCTGGCCGCTCATTTCCACTTTGGAGGGCAGTCATGGCGGGTTTGAAGGATGGTGACGTTGATCTGGCGGCGGTGTGGCGGGCGTGGTTTCCCGGGTATGCGTGCCCTCGTCTTTCCCATCGCTTTCCGAAGCGCGTGATTTCACAGTTCCTCCGCGATGAATGACCTGATCGACAAATTGAATGAGGCACAGCGGGCGGCGGTGACGCATGCGGATGGCCCCTTGATGATCGTGGCGGGGGCGGGCACGGGAAAGACGCGCGTGATTACCTACCGCATTGCGTTCCTTCATCGTGAAATGGGGATTCCGCTTCATCAGATTCTGGCGGTGACGTTCACGAACAAGGCGGCTGCGGAGATGCGCGAGCGCATCTGCCGGTTGCTGGGCGTGCCGGACACGCCGGGCCTTGCAATAGGGACGTTCCACGCGCGGTGCGCGATGCTGCTGCGGCGCGAGGCGGAGTTCGCGAACCTGGACAAGAACTTCGCGATCCTTGATGAGAATGACCAGAAGCAGGCGATCAAGCGTGTGTTGAGGGAGATGCAGGTTTCCGAGAAGCTTGTGCGGCCGGGCCAGGTGCAAACGTTCATCAATCAGGCGAAGATGCGCCTCCTCACGCATGCGGATTGCAAGGAGGAGTTCGACGAGGACGAGGTTCCCTACGCCGACATCTATGAGAAGTACCAGCAGACGATCGAGAAGTCGAAGAGCGTCGATTTTGAAGACCTGCTGATGAAGACGGTGCAGTTGTTCCAGCAGAATGACTCCATCCGCCAGCGCTGGTCGAACCGTTATCGCTATGTGCTTGTGGATGAGTACCAGGATACGAATCACGCGCAGTTCCTGATGACGAAGCTGCTGGCGCAGGATCATCGGCAGGTTGCCGTTGTGGGTGATGAGGACCAGTCGATCTACAGTTGGCGCGGGGCGGAGATCAGCAACCTGCTCGATTTTGAAAAGACGTTCCCCGGCACAAGGCTTGTCAAGCTGGAGCAGAATTATCGCAGCACGAAGACGATCCTGAAGGCGGCGAGCACGGTGATTGCGCGGAACACGCAGCGCATCGGGAAGACGTTGTTCACTGATGGGGAGCAGGGGGAGGCGGTGACGTTTTTCGCGACACCCAACGCGGAGGCGGAGGGGGAGCGAATCGCGGCGGAGTGCGCACGGTTGATCCAAATGCATGGGGTTGATCCCAATGAGATCGCGGTGTTCTACCGCGGCCACTGGCTGTCGCGCGCAACGGAAGATGCATTGCGGAAGTTCCGCCTGCCGTATCGCGTGGTGGGGGGGATGCGCTTCTACGACCGTGCGGAGATCAAGGACCTGCTGAGCTTCCTTCGGCTTGCGGTGAACCCGGACGACGACCTCGCCTTTGAACGCGTGATGAACAAGCCGACGCGTGGCGTGGGGCCGAAGGCGCAGGAGCAGATCGTGCAGCACGCGGCGATCCGGAACCGGTCCTATCGGCAGGCCGTGGAGGACCTGCTTCGCGATGGTGACATCAAGGGGGCGGCGAAGAAGGGGTTGTCGGATTTCATGAATGCCCTGGACAAGTGGGCCATCGCCGCGAAGAGCGCCACGCCGGGTGAGGTTCTGGAGCAGGTGCTTGCCGATACGAGGTACCTGAAAGAGGGGGTCGGTGACCCGGATTCCATCGAGGGTGAGGCGCGGGTCGAGAATATCGAGGAACTGAAGGCACTGGTGGAGGGCTTTGCGGGGTCTGGCGAACACGACCAACTCGCAGAATTCCTGTCCGGCATGTCGCTCGATTCCAATGAGGAGCAGAATGATGGGTCGCCCAAAATCAATCTGCTGACGATCCACAACGCAAAGGGCTTGGAATTCGAGCATGTGTTCTGCATAGGCTTGGAGAAGGGTGTCTTTCCCACCAGCCGCGCGGAGGAATCGCACAACGAATACGCGGTGGAGGAGGAGCGCCGGCTGTTCTACGTCGCGATCACACGGGCGCGCAGGAAACTGTACCTGTCGTTCAGCTCCCAGCGGAATCGCCCGGAGTTCTGGTCGATGAACATGCCGTCGATTTTCCTTGGTGAGTTGCCACCGGATGTCTTTGATGACAACAGCCTTCGCATGCTGAAGCGGCTTCTGCCGAGGCATTGGGGGATGGAGAAGGAGGATCGTGTGCAGTCGCGGCAGGTGGTGATGGATGATGTGTCCGAGCCGGGCACGGAGGAAAAAACGCCTCGCACGTTCTACTCCATGACACGCGGGAGCGTGGCGCCACGGCCCGCAGGGCGAAGCGGCGGGAAGCCCGCGTTCAATGTGGGGGCGCGTGTGGTTCACAAGTACATGGGCGCCGGCACGATCATGGAGATGGGCGGGCGACCGGGATGGGAACGCGCATTCGTGGAGTTTGACGACGGTCGCAGCCAGGAGTTCGTCTTGAAATTTGCGCCGCTGACGATGGAGGGCACTTGAGCGATTCGCGCATCAAGGTCCTGGTCGCCGACGATGATCCCGGTATCCAGGAGTTCTATCGTATTTCGTTGAAGGATCATTTCGACGTGGTCATCGCGCGTGATGGGCTGGAGGCCTGGAAGCTTTTCCAGAGCGAGAAGCCACTTCTTGTGATCACGGACCTGAACATGCCGGGGGAGAACGGCGCCAACCTGACGAGTCGCATGCGCAATCATGAGGAACTTGGCGACACGCCGATCATCATCATCACAGGAACCACGCGGGGCACGGACCTGCCACCGGGCTTCTGGCGCATCGGAACCCAGGCGGACCTGTTTCTTGAGAAGCCCATATCGTCCGATGATCTTGTCGCTGCGGTGCGCCGGGTCTTGTTGAAGCACCAGGAAAAGCACCAAAAGCCTGTCGTGCCGCGATACCTGGAATGAAGGGGATTGGGGTGAAGGAATTGGAGTTGGAAAACGGATCGGCCGCCCACCAACTTTGGTCGATGCCCCGGCACTAACAACCATGAACCGGACGATCCAATCCCTTCTCATCTGCATGTTCTTCCTGGCGATGATGTTCTTTCTGTTCCGGGATCATGTCATCCCGTCAATGACGCGTGGACATGGGGTGGAGGTGGATCGCCGGGTGCTGGCTGACAGTTGGTCCAACCAGGACGATTGGATGGCGATACGCCTTGGGGCGCAGAAGCTGGGGGCTGTGCATTCAACCGCGGAGGAAGACGACACGCGCCCGGGCTATCTGATGACGTCAAACTTGCAGGTGGATGGCGGGATCATTCGCGGGCGGCTGATTTCATCATCGCACCTGAACAAGCGGCTTGAACTGGATACGATCCGCCTGCGAGTGCAGCTTGCGGGTTTCGCGGGGAAGGTCATGGATGCGGAGGAGTTGGACGCGGAGGAATTGCCGCCGGGTGTGTTTGAACTGGTGGGATTGGTGGAGGGAAGCACGGCGCGGTTTCGCCTCAAGCGGGATGAGTCGGTGCAGTTCTTCGAGCAACGGTTGTTGCGGCCCGTAACGCTTTCAGATTCCATCACTCCGGTGCTGCGGGGGCAGATGCTGAACAAGGATGTCGATTATGCGATCGACGTTTATGATCCGCTGCTTGGGAACAATGCGGCGAGTGTCATCGTCACCTACCTGAGGGATGAAGTGGAGGCCTTCGATGGGGAAGCGCAGAGCGTGAAGAAGGTTCAATTGCGCTATCAGACAAATCGCATGTACCTGACAGTTGGGCAGGGAGGCAACATCCTGCGGCGGGAAATTCCGCTGATGGCGCCGAGTGCGGCGGAGTCCCAGGCACAGGCCAGGGGCGATGGGCCGAAGGGCGCGACGTTGGTGCTGGAGCGCGTTGCGCCCGGCGTGGCGCAGGCCCAATGGCCGGGGATTTCCTACACTCCGCGCGCAGCCGACGTCAGGCCGGAGGATGTGCGTGGCGAAAACAAGGGGCAGGTGCTGGGCGGAATTTCCGCGATGTCATTCCTGAAACCGGGCGGGGGCATGTAACAGCGATGTTGGAGTTGGAGAATCTGACGAAGGACTACGACGGGTTTCTTGCGCTGGATGACCTGAGCCTGACGATTCCGCCGGGGGAGTTCTTCTGTTTTCTGGGGCCAAATGGCGCGGGAAAAACGACGACGATCAAGATCATCACGGGGTTGCTGCGTCCGGCAAGGGGGCGCGCGGTGATCTGCGGGCGCGACATCCAGCAGGAGCCGATGGAAGCCAAGCGGAACATTGGCTACATTCCCGACACGCCGTACCTGTACGAAAAGTTGAGCGGTCGCGATTTCATGTATTTTGTCGGCAGCCTCTACAACGTGCCAAAGCGGGACACGGAGGCGGCGATGGAGAAGTACTTCACGCTGTTCCAGATCAATCATGCGGCGGATCACCTGATTGAGAATTACAGCTTCGGCATGCGGCAGAAGCTCTGCTTCAGTGCGGCGTTCATGCACAATCCGCGGGTGCTGGTGGTGGATGAGCCGATGGTGGGACTCGATCCACAATCAGCCCGCACCCTGAAGAATATCCTGCGCGGGTTTTGTGCGGAAGGGGGCACGGTGTTCCTGTCCACGCACCTGCTGGCAATCGCGGAGGAACTGTGCGACCGGCTTGGAATCATCACGAAGGGGAAGCTGCGGTTCCTGGGAACGGTCAACGAGTTGCGCAAGTCGCTCGCCCGGGAGGGGAACCTGGAGGACTTGTTCCTGGAGCTGACGGCGGATGGCGTGGCGGACCAGCAGGCATCGCCGCTTGAGATCAGGGGCGCGGGGAAGTAGTTCCTATTTCGGTGGTGGTGGAGGCGGGTCCTTCGATTCCCACTGATCAAATTCCTTCAGAAGTTTCTCGCGCTGTTCCGGCGTGAGTTCCCGAACCATGGCGCGGAAGCGTGACAGAATGTCGAATGCCATGGCTTCATGGATGTCGTGGCTCTCATCAATCACGCGGGAGAAAACAAGGTCGTTGTTCGGTTCCTCAAGGAGCGTCTTGAATGCCCTGACGCGTTCTTCCTTCATTTGCGAGTAAAGGTTGCGGCCCTCGTTCTTGCAGTTGTCCAGCATGGTCTCGATGCGTTGGCGCTGGGCGGGCTCCAGTTTGATCACTTTTGCAATGCGATTGAGTTCCCGCTTCATGGGATCACCACCGTGTCCCCTTTCATCATCGTGACGCGGAGCCTTTCCATCAGGTGCGCCAATGGAGGCTGCGGCGCGTGCCTCCGTGGCAAGGATGCGGACGCTGGCCTCCGGAAAAAAGGCGACGCCAACCAGCGCCACAACGAAGGCCACGTTCAAGCCCAGGGACAACCAGAGGAGCATCTGGCGGTTGGCGGGCTTCATTTGCGATCCTCGCCGGCCTCGCCGTAAATCTGTGTCGCTGCGTTCTCCAGCGGATCGAAGGTCATGGAGGAAAACGACACCATCATGCGTTGGGTGGCCCTGGCGCTGCCGATGCGCGCCTGTAGCGGCAGAAGGCACAGGAAAATGAGCGCAACGCCGACGGTGAATCCGACCAGTGCCCAGGCAAAGCGCAGTGGATTTGCGGGCGATTCCATCGCGAGTTCGCGCCCGCGTTGGGGCGTCAGTGCGGCAAGCCGCATCAGGCGACCGGCAAACTGTCCGTTCGCGGGAGCTTGCGGCAGGTGGCGCATGGCGGCGCGCAGGTTGTTGTCGCGCAGTTCGCTGCTCACGATGATGCCAGCCTTTTCTGCCACAGGCCGCGCAGTTGCGCGCGCGCGCGTATCAACAGCGATTCGAAGGCCTTGGCGGAAATTTCCATCACCTCCGCGCTTTCACGCATGGTGAGTTCTTCAGTGTATGTCAGCATCAGCGCAAGGCGCTGGCGTTCGGGCAGCTCGTCGATCAGGGATGCCAGGATGCGGTGCTCCTCCTCCGTCGCCGCGTGCGCAAATGCGTCGGCGCCGCGGGCTTCAATCTCGGGAAGCTCCGCAACGGGCTCGGGGCGCTTCTTGCGAATGTTGTCGATGCACGCGCGGGAAAGCACGGTGCGCAGCCATTGGCGGAAGGATGCGATGGGTTGCCAGCGCGGGGCATGGATCCATGCGCGCAGGAAGGCTTCCTGCACGACGTCCTCCGCCTCCGTGAAGTCGCGCAGGATTCTTCCTGCAAATGTGCGTGCCCACTGCTCATGGCGCTGGACGAGTTCGCAAAATGCGTTTTCATCCCCGCCGCCCGCCAGCTTCATCAGCGCCGCGTCGTTCAATTCGCGGAGGCTCGCCTGCACTGCGCCGTGCTGGGGGACGGGCAGTGCCTCTGACGCGGACGATGACGTCATCTGCCGCGGGGGCGCGTGGAAGAAGCTGGCTGCCAGGGTGAGAATGTTCATTGGAAGTTGTAGTCGCTCACTCGCCAAATATCGCCCCGGCTGATGGTGCCATTCGTGGGGTCGTAACGCACATAGTCGAATCCCGAGGAGGGATTCTCCCAGATGGATTCTGAATAGCCTGGATAGAGGCTGATGTCAAAGTGATCGGCACGGCGGTCGGGCCCGTCGCTGGTGAGCGCGTAGCGCGATTCCTGGTCGATGGGCCGCGCGCCATAGGCGAAGTTGCCGTGGCTGCGGAAGGGGCCGGCGCCGGTGTCCTTCGTGTTGAACACGTCCAGTGGAACGGATGTGAGGTAGGCGACGGGACTTGTCAGCGGCGTCAGGCGAAGGAACAGCGGCACCAACGTGCTGGAAGGGTACTTGTTGTTGTCCGTTGCGTATGCCTCCAGGGCGACGGCAACGGTGCGCAGGTCTGCCTTCGCACGGGAGACCTTGCTGCGTGTTTGCGCCTCCAGAAAATTTGGAAGCGCGATGGCCGCAAGGATGGCGATGATTGCGACCACGACAAGAAGTTCAATGAGGGTGAATGCGCCAAGGGGATCGCGGTTCACGGCCGTGGGCCTCCGTCCGGGGGGGGCGGCCCGCCGGGCCTGTGCCCAAAGCCGCCGGGTGGCCCGTTCTTCATGCGCTCCTCAAGCTTCTTCATGAACGCCTGCTTTTCGCTTTCGGGCAGGACCTTGAGACGCTCTTCCATGTGGGCCTTCATGCGTGACATCATCGCGCCGCGCATCTTGTCCCGTTGTTCCGTGGTGAGGATATTCTCCATCTCTTCGCGCCTCTCCCGGAAGTCTCCTTCCCTGCCATCATATTTTTTGTCAAGCGCGGCAATCTGCGCCGCTTGTTTGGGCGTAAGGGCCAGGTCCTTTTCCATCTCCGCACGGAACCTTGCACGATCTTCCGGCGATGGGGGGCCGGGGCGCCCACCCATCGCCGGGGAGGGTGCTGCGCCGCGAACATGCAGGCGCTCCGAGCGCGGGGGGTCGGCAAGCCCTGCGGCGGAATTCGAAAGATACTGCGAATAGAGAAATCCGATTCCACCGAGGAGGAGGATTGCGGCACTAATGAGCTTGAGTTTGCTTGAACCGGGGTTGGGCGTCATTGTCATTCGTTCCGTCATGAAAGGAGAACGGCCCATCTTCTTCCATCCTTCGCCTTTCGTCACCTTGGACCGTCACATCTGCGAGCCACGTTCATGACTTCCGCACAGTTGGAAGCCCAGCATTCGACTCTTTTTCGCCGCCTGAAGGTGCGCGTGGCTGTGAATGCGATTCGCCACATCAAGAGTCATCTCTACCTGCATGCGATTGTTGGCGTGGGGCTATTGGCCACCTTCCTGGCGTTGGGAACGGGGATCTTCTACTACATTTTTTCCTTCCTCATGCGGCAGCCGGTGTTCGGTGCGCCATTGATGGACCGGCTGGTGGGGATTGTTTTCCTGATATTCTTTTCGATGTTGTTGTTCTCGAATCTCATCATCACGCTGTCGACGACGTATCTCTCGCGCGAGGTGGAGTTCCTGATGGGGCTTCCAATTTCGCGCCAGTCGATATTCCGGCAGAAGTTGATCGAGTCGGTGGTGTACAGTTCCTGGGCGTTCGCGGTGCTCAGCATTCCGATCTTCGTAAGCTTTGGAGTCGTGCGTGATGCGCCGTGGTACTATTACATCCTGATCGTGCTGCTGATCGTGCCGTTCCTGATGGTGCCCGCGTCGCTGGGGGCGATCGTCACGATGTTCCTCACGTCGTTCCTGCCCGCCCGGAAGACCCGCACGCTTGCGATCGTGCTGGGAATCGTGTGCCTCGGCGCGACGTTTGCAATTGGTCGCATCACGGGACTTGGAAAGATCCTGGCGACGGCCGACCAGCAGGACCTGTTGCAGATCATGAGCGCCCTTGGCATTGGCGGCTCGCCGCTGCTTCCCAGTGCGTGGCTGTCGAATGCGCTGCAATCAATCGCGCCCGCCGATCCATCGGATCGCAGCACGGGGATGTTCCTTTACTGGCTGGGGATGCTTTCGGCGACCTCGCTGTTCCTGTTGGAGGTGACGCACTGGCTCGTGCCGAAGCTCTACTATCGCGGATGGACCCTGTCCCGCGACGCGACCGTGCGGGAGGTTGAAAGCCATGCGAAGTTCTCGCCATTTCGCCACATCGATGCGCAGTTGGAGAAGTGGCTGCCACCATCGACTGCGGGGCTTTTGGGCAAGGACCTGAAGACCTTCTGGCGCGACCCATCGCAATGGACGCAGCTCGTCATCCTGTTCGGGCTGATGGTGATCTATGTCACGAACCTCGGTTGGTCCACGCGCTACGGTAACACGATAGGCCGCGTTATCGAGGACACAAACTGGCGGCTGATCCTTTCGTTCTTCAACCTGGCGGCCACCTGTTTCATCCTCTCGATCCTGACGACGCGATTCGTCTATCCGATGCTGAGCCTGGAGGGCCGCGGGTTCTGGACGGTGGGGTTGGCGCCCATTCCGCGCACCCGCATCGTGTGGCAGAAGTTCGCCCTCTGCCTGCTGTTGTGCATTTGTGTCAGCGTTCCGCTGACGATTCTTTCCGATGTGATATTGCAGGTGCCGGGTCGCTTCTTGTGGATCTCGCTGGCATCCGTGATCGTCATGAGCACGGGGCTGACAAGCATGAGCGTCGGCATTGGCGCGATACTCCCTGATTTCAAGGAGGACAATCCCGCACGCATCGCGAATGGAATCGGTGGAACCCTGAACGTGCTGCTGTCGCTGATCTACATCGCAATATCGGTGGCATCGATCGCGTTGCCGTTCATTTTTGCGCGTGCGATGAACTTCTCATCGATCCAGGGGATTGGATATGTGGCCTGCGCGGTGGCGTTGCAGGTTTTTGCGATCGTGTTTCCGCTGCGATTGGGGCTGCGACGCTGGGAGCGGCTCGAATTTTGATCTCTTGCAACCATGTGCGGTTTGGGAATTGACATTGCAGCCCCTAATTGACATCACACTACGCTTGATCATGAGAGGAAGAGAAAAGGTTTTTGATTCGATGATTCATCCGTTGGCCGCATTGATCCGATTTCACGAATTGCAGGTGGACGCATTCACCCCCGTGGGATCGAAATTGCCACAGGAGGCCTTGCGCCTTCAGCAAGCCATGTCGCCCACGTTGCAGCAATACTACCCGCGGTTGTTCCAGCGCTATGGGTCCACGGCCGTCGTGCCGCTGCGGCGCGGGATCTGCACCGGGTGCCATGTGCGCCATCCTGCGGGAGCCTCCAAGCTGGCGGAGGGGGTGTCCCAGTGCCAGAACTGCAACCGTCTTGTCTACGATGCGGATGAGGCCTTTGAACTTTGCGTGGGATAGTGTGAATTTCGCCCAGTGGGTATAGATGTCTATACACACACCATGCGGTTGCCCCACCAAACCGAAAGCCCCCCCGGCCCGTCTGATGGTGATTCCTTCATCCGCGGTTGTGAGGATGGGAGCTTAGTGCTTGTTTCCCCGGCCCCTTCATGGCCATTTGCGGGGGTGAATTTAACGATAGGGATGGCAGCGTGACTGTTCTCAAGACCTCGTGTGGCGCGCTTATCATGTGTCTGGTGGCGGGCATCGGAAACCCTGGCACGGGGGCGCCGGCACCGGCTGACGACGCCTCTCGCAGGATGATCAAGGCGGTGGCGGCTTCCGATACGGGCATCCTCCCGCCCGGGGCGCCGGGCGCGCGGTATCAGGCACAGGAAGGCCCGATCATGGCCTGTGGCGATACCACGCTCCAGGCCATCCTGGTAACGCCAACCGTTGTTGTTGGCGAGCCGGTGCTCTTCCGGTTGGTGATTCGCAAGGCGGACCGGAATCGGCCGACCGTGGAATTTCGTTCACGGCTGGCCTACGGAACCGATTTGCGGGCATACATCATTCCCCAGCACGGCCGTCCCTACGAGTATGTGGGCACACAGGTTGGCTCGCAGATTCCCACGGGCGTTGTGACGTTGGATAGGTTCAACAGTTACCGCATTGATTATCGCATCGCGATGGACAAGGAAACGGTGTCGGGCGCGGCTTTCGAGCAACCGGGTGTCTATGGACTGAGGATCACACACGCCTGCGCGGTTGGCGATGAACCCGTCGTCATCGGCCAGTTCTCGATCAACGTGAAGGCGGCGGAAGGCGACGATGCGAAGGCGCTCGGTTTCCTGAATGAGTACGAACTGTTTGAGTGCCTTCAGGTGCGCAGCGCGAAGTATGCGCTGGGGGCAAAGAAGATGACACCGGAGCAGGTTGCGCTCTTCCAGCGCATCGTCGACCAGGCTCCGAAGGCCGCCCTGCGTCCCTATGCCATGCAGGTCATCGCGGAGTATGACATCGAGAACAATGATGTTGCCAAGGCGGCGCAGGTTCTCGGCGGGGTGATCGATGAATATCCCGGCACCATTCCCGCCGAGGAAAGCACGATGCGGCTTATTTCGCTCCTCCACACCAATGACAAATTGGAGGAAGCGCGCACCCTTTTCCTGAAGGCTTGGCAGGATCCCGTCCTCAGCCAGCTCATGCTTCCCGGGTCCCCGAATTGGAAGCGCTATGTTGCAGGATTTGACCAGGTTACAACCGCGCGGCAGTGGAGCCTTTATGACCAGCCGGACAAGGATCCGCGAATGGTTGGACCCAGCGGAGGCCCGCGCGTGACACTGATGCCGGAGGCGATCGAGGATCTGCGGAGCCTTGGCGGATTCCAGTTTACGGGCGCCAGCGAGGTCGTTGGGCCGGACGGACAGCCCATTGACCTGACGAAGCTAGGGGGAGTTGCTCCGGCCGCGCCGAAATAGGATCACCAATCCTGCGGCGAACATGATGATCGACAGAATTTGCGATGTGCTGATCGCACCGTTGAAAAACAGCCCGCGCTCCGCGTCCCCCCGCAGGTATTCCAACACGAATCGCAGCACCGCATAGAGCACCAGATAGGTGCCGAGCACGACGCCGCGTGGGAACACTCGAAAGATCATCCACACAAGAAAACCCGTGAGCAGGAACAGGCCGGTCGCCTCCATCAACTGCACCGGCCAGATGGGAAGGGAATGGGCTGCGATCATGCCGTTGATTTTTCCCGTGGCCACCTGATCGGCGTAGGCATTCGGCCATAGGCCACCATCGGGCATCGTGATGCGGGGAACCTGAATCCCAAGGGGCACCCTGCATTCTCCGCCGTAACAACATCCGGCAAAATGACAGCCGATGCGACCAAAGCCATGCGCCAGCGCAAGCGCGGGCATGAGGATGTCACCGATCAGCCAGGGATCGAGCCTCTTCCTGCGAATATAGAAGATGCAGGCACCAGCCGCGCCTATGAAGCCGCCAAGGAAGACGAACCCCGTCCGGGAAAAAATAAGCTCGCCGGGATTCTTGAGGAACTCGGGAAACTCCGTGATGATATAAAGGAGGCGTGCGCCGAGGAATCCTGCGGCAACGGCGATGAAAACAAGGTCGAAGAAAATCTCCGGGTTCAAGCCGCGACGCTTTCCCAGCCATGATGCCAGTGCCGCGCCGGCAAGCAGCCCCACCGCGATCAAAAGTCCATAGGTGCCGATGAAAAAGCTGTCGCTGAAACGAATGAGGACGGGATGCAACGGAAGAGGGGGTAAGCCTTTGCCTGAATTTTGGCGATGCTTGGTGGGGTCCGCCAACGGAGGCAATACGCGAAACAAGGACCAACAAAACAGCGGTTTTGTTGGCGAAAGAAAAGCGAAAATTTGCTTGCGCGTCCAGCCATGCTGTGATTGAAGGGCGCCATCGTGCGGTATGGGAGACGGAAGGAATGGAAGACAATTCTTGGTAAACTGCTCCGTAGAGTGAATGGCGGGAGCCGGGAGGCTCCCGCTGCGGAGCGGAAGGAGATTCGATCATGGAACAGGAAGAACGTGGGGAGAGAAAGGTGACCTGTATTTTGCCGGAGGGACTGCGGGCGGATGAGGCGGTGCGACGCCTGAGGGAACTGGCCGATGAGACAGGAATGCGCATCATGCCGCAGGGGGGCGTGGCCCTGAATCCGCGGCAACCCGGCATCGTGCGGCTTGTGATCAAGCGCGCATCAACAGGGGTGGTGATCCTTGATGGGCGGGAGGTTCTCCTGACGCCGACAGAGTTTCGGCTGTTGTCGCTTCTGGCGGGCAACGCGGGTGAGGGCGTTCCCTACGAGAGGATTGAACAGGCAGTGTGGGAGGGGGTCATTGTGGAACGGCAGCAGATTGGTTTTCACCGGCGAAACCTTGAGGACAAGCTGCGGGCCGTTGCCAGGCACCCGCAGGGTCCCCTGATTGAGACACACGTCCGATGGGGGATTCGATTGTGCCTGGAGCGGGAGGATGTGCGCTTCGATGGCGGGATGGGGCTGGTTCTTCGGTCATCTGCACGAATCATCCCGCTCAATTTCATTGCTCGCGAAGTGGGCTGACGTATCATCACCGCAATTACAGTCAGCGGGACACCCAGCGATGGCGCTTCACAGCCGCGACCGACGTGTTGCGGGACAAATCCAGCAGTTGCTTGCATCTGTCATCGGCCAGGAGCTGAATGATCCGCGCGTGCCCAGGATTTTCACGATCACCGACGTGACCGTTGCGAAGGACCTGCGTACTGCGCGCGTCTATTACAGCCAACTTCCCGATGATGAGAAGGCGCTCGATCGCACGGAGAGCCTGTTGCAGGATTCGATGGGGTTCCTACGCAGCCGCGTCGCGGAGGAAATCAATCTGCGCGTGACGCCGGAACTGCATTTCACCTATGACCCGTCGGCGAAGAATTACCAGAGAATCAACACGTTGTTGCATGGTGGGAATCCCGACGCGGACCAGCCTGCAACCCCCGAAAAACCAAGGAAAAAGAGACGGGGATGAGATGTTTGTGAAAAAATTCACAAATTCCCGCTTGTCCGAAAGCCGGGAAAACCAGACTGTCGCATCAGGTAGGTGCGCAAAGGACGACCCCTCCCGTGGATTCGTATAAAGAGTACCTGAAAAGCGAGTTGGACGCGCTGTCTGAGTCTCTGGGGGCGGCGTACCGCGTCGATGGGGAGTTGATGCAGGAGGTGGCCTCCTATGTGGAGGCGGGCCAGGGGAAGCTGCTACGGCCTGCGATCGTGTGCCTTGTGGCGCGAGCTTTCGGGTACAGCGGGCGGGAGAACCTGCACGCGCGGCTTGGAGCGGCGGTGGAATTGTTCCACACGGCGACGCTCCTGCACGACGACGTGATTGACAATGCGGCGCTGCGCCGGCGTCGCCCCACGGTGAATGCGAAGTGGGGCAACGACGTGGCAATCCTGTTTGCGGACTACCTTTACGCAACCTGCTTCGATCATGCGCTTGCGGCATTAAGCCCGGAGATTGTGCGCGTGCTGACAAAGACGACGCAGAAGATGACCGAAGGGGAGATGTACCAGATCGAAAAGCGGGGCGACTGGTTGTCGGTCGCGGACTATTTTTCGATCATCAGGGCGAAGACGGCGCACCTTTTCAGCGCCTCCGCAGGATTCGGCGCGATGATTGCCGGGCAGCGCGGGGAGGTGCTTGAGCAAATGTTCGAGTTCGGGATGAACTTCGGCATGGCGTTCCAGATCACCGATGACGCGCTCGACTACGAGGCGCAGGGCGATAGTTGGGGGAAGCGCGTTGGCGCGGACCTGAAGGAAGGGAAGCAGACGCTGCCGTTGCTTCACGCGTTGCAGCAGGCCTCGGATGCGGATCGGGCGGCGTTGGTGGAGATCCTGAACAACGGTCGCGATTTCGATGCCGTCCATGCGTATGTGAAGCAGTACAACGGCATCGACTATTCGCTGGAGAAGGCCGGTGACTTTACGAAGGCGGCGATGGATGTGCTTGAGTCACTGGAAGAAAACGAAGCGATCGCGCACCTGAAGCGAATCACGGATTCCGTTCTGGTCAGGCAGGCCTGACGCGCTACCGGATGTCGAACGAGCTGTTCCAGTTGCCGTGCTCGTCCCTGATGGCGGTGTAGTTTTCAAGGTCGGTTGCCCAGACACCATCGACGATGAATTTGTATTCGTAGTGGCCCGGCGCCAGGTTTTCGTAGCGAACGCCCCACATGCCCGCGTCGTTGGGATTGCGGAACATTTCAAGTTGCTGCCATCCATTGAAGGTCCCCGCGACTTCGATTTTCTTCGCTTCCGTGTTGTAGATGATGAAGCTGACATTCCGGTTGCTGATGATGGGGGATGTCTTTGCGTTTCCAACGATGATGATGGAATTGGCCTCGCCGTAGGGATTGGCCTGCGCGAGGGGGTTGTTGTTGTCCTGCTTCCAGTCTGAGTCATTGACGTAGTACTTGTATTCGTAAACCCCGTCCTGAAGGTGGAGGACGGTTTCCCACATGCCATTGGGATTCTTGACGAGGGGGACGCCGGGTGTGCGCCAGTCGTTGAAGTCGCCGACGATGCCAACCTTCCTGGCGCCGGGGTCGCTGTAGCGCAGCGTCACCGCCTTCGTGTTCTTTCCCGGTCGCAGGATGTCCACCGGGGTATTTGTGAAGGCATCGACCTGCTTTTTCGCGGCCTTTGCCTTGTCGGAAGCGCTCTTGATGCGCTCCAAATAGAGGACGAAATCAGAGGGGGCCTTCACGCCGACGGCGCGGTCGATCATGTTGCCCTGCGTGTCGACGAAGATCATCGTCGGCACCTTCACCAATTGAAAGCGCTTTGCGAGTTCGCGGTTCACTTCGTTGTGAAGCGCCACGCAGGAGAATTGCGAAAGGAGTTCGATCACGCGGGGATCGGTGAAGGTTTGTTCCTGCATGATCTTGCAGGGCCGCGCGCGGTGGTTGTAGAAGTAGATCAGGCGCGGTTGCTCCTTCGCGAGGCTGTCCTTGCGCGCCTCCTCCCAAGTGCCGAACCAGCGGATGGATTTTGTCACGGGTGTGGCGGCGGCCTGCGGTTCCTGAGCCATGGAAACGAGTGGCAGAAAACAGATGTAAACGGTGGTCAAAAAACGAATGATTAGTTTCACGAGCGATCCCTTGGTGAGCACATAGCTATATGGAGCGTGGGACAAAATGTTGGATCGGTCTACCAAAAACGAAGGTTCCGCAGAAACTTTTGTCGCGATTCCAGCATGAAAAAAGGCCCGTGCCTGCAACACCGGCACGGGCCTTTCGGGAATTCCGCTGGCTGGATGGGTCACATCTCGATTTGCATGACCTGCTGTTCCACAGCGTCAGCGGATGCGCCTTTGCCTGCCAGGTGTGCGTACTCCACCGTGACGAACTCATTGGGCTCTTCCTTGTCGCGAATCACCCAGACGTGGTAGTTCCATTTCTCGCCGGAGTAGGAAACCTCTGATTCAAGCTTGAAGCCTTCGAGGTCCTGGTCATTGGGGGTGAAGGCGCTTGTCGAGGTGACATTGTATCCGCGATTGTTCACGAGTTCGTTTTGCAGTGCATCGCGCCAGAAGTCCATGCCGGCCTTTTGCTTCCTGTCGATTTCAAAGTAGCGCGCGCGAAGCCGGAAATCCTCAGACGTGCCCGCCATGAAGTATTCGCGGTCGGCTTCAAGCATCACGAAGCCATCGGGAAGGGCGTTGGCGTCGGTCTTGGAGAGGCGGAATTTCGATCCGCAGAACAGCGACCCACGCCGGAGCGACGCTTCGGGTTCAACGGTGGCGAGTGTCTGCTCGATGCCGGTTTCGCTCATCCAGGCGTAGGGCGTGCTGGTGCGGCGCGGGGCTGGTGCCTGGTCGAGGAACTTTTCCTCCAGATGAACGGTGATCGTTGCGAGGTCCACCTGGTCGCTGAGCACGCGCAGGCGTCCCTTCATTGTTTCGATTTCCTCGGTCAGGCGGCGGATGTCGCGCTCGATTTCGATGACGTCCTTTGTGGCGGTGGCTTTTTCGAGGAGCGCAAGGAGGCGTTGGCGCGATGAGTTCGCCGTTTCAAGGCGAAGCTCAACGTCGGTGTATTGCTCGGTGATGTCATTGCTGTTCACGTTGCGCGTGATGGTCTCGCCGAGGGTTTCCAGTTCGGCGACTGTTGCGTCGAAGGCATCAGGCTTCACGCGGAAGGTGATGTCATCCAGCGTGGAGTTTTGCACGAAGCCGCCGCGCTTCACGACGACCTGGCGCACAAGCTCCGCGGCGTTTCTCTTGTTTGGAACGCGCAGGCCCAGGTGGGCTGTATAGACAATCTTGCGATTGGCCCCGGGCTTTGCGGGATCGATGTCGCCGAGGTCTTGCGGGGGTGCTGGTTCGGCGGGGGCGGAAGGCGCGGCCCCAATCGGTTGGAAACCTGTGTCCCTGAAGGCGAGCGAAGCTGTGGACGGCTGCGCTGCGGCCATCCTCCTTCCAGCAGCAACAGGTTGCGCGTTGTCCCAGGAGAGGCCCTGGGAATAAGTACCATGTTCCTGCGAGGGCTGGCTGCCGTCCAGGAGCGGTGTCTTGCCCGCGCATGAGCCGAGCATTGCCGAAATGAGGAGGAGTGATGCGATTCGCATGAATGAGTTATCCTTTCTGATCTGCAACGCCTTGTTCGTAACCTTCCAGGAACGCCTTCGCAATTCGCAATTCCCACTGGTCCAGCTCATCGTGGTGCCTGATGACCCTTCGCAGTTTTCCGCGGAGTGATTCATCGGCGTTCACGCGCTGCTGGTATTCGCTGATGATGCGCTCCGTCAATTCGGGATACAACCCGCAGAAGCGGCGCGCGCTTCTTCCGCGCTCGCGTGACTTGTCGATGTATTGCTCCAGCGTGTATTCATGGACATGGTAAAGAACCGCCTCGTAGGCCATGGCGATCCTTAGCCCATGCCTTGTGCACAAGCGGTAGCCGAGTTCCGTGTCCTCGAAGGCGGGGTCGGGAAAATTCTCGTCGAAGCGGTGGCCTTCTTCAAACCAGCGGCGATCCACGCTCAGGTTCATGGTGTGGAAATACTCCCACCCGGCGTTTGAAGGATCAGCGATCAGGTAGTAGAAGGAATCATGATGGGCGACCCAGTGCATGAACTCGCTGGCGCATGCCTCCGGTGCCCAGCGCGTGTTGCCCATCACGGCGTGGCCGGGCTGGGCGCGATGGGCGTTGTCATGGGCGCGAAGCAATCCCGCCTCGCAGCGCACGTCATCGTTCAGGAAGAGGACCAACTCGCCGCTCGCCTGCGGAAGCGCGGCGTTGCGGGCCTTCGCGGGGCCGCCTGCGGGAACGTCGATCCAGCGTGTGGACCAGTGGCCGACCTGCAAAAGATCGGCGACATCATCATGCACGGATGGAGGCCCACCGTCGCAGACGATCAGCAGTTCGCAGGCCGCTTCCGTGGCGACAGAGCGCAGCGAGGTGAGGCACGCGCGCAGGTGGGACGTGCGATCCTTCACGCAAATCAGGATGGTAAAGCGCGGGCGTGCGCTCACGGTTGCGGGGGAGGAGGTTGCGAACCGGGTGGTGGAGGAAGCGGTTCGCGGTCATCGGGCACCGGCGGCAATCCATAGCCGGGCGGCGGCGGAGGCGGCGTGTAGGGCTGGCCACCGTAGGGGACGTAGGGAGGTTGGTATGCGGGAGGATAGGTCGGCGGAGCGGTGGGAGGAGCGCCGTAGGGGTTTCCATAGGCGGCGGGTGGAACGGCAGCAGGATGCGGGAAGGAGACGATTGGAATGATGCCTTCCCGTGCGAAGGCTTCCCGCGCGGCGGCGCGATTGTAGAAGTACAAGATCAGGGCGGGAAAGATCGAGAAGCAGAGGAAGGCGATGAGTGCGCCAAGCATGCCGCCCAACTGTGTGCCTGCACTGTAGGCTGCGCTGTTGCTGTTTCCTGCCTGGGGCATGCGGGCCAACATGTCTGGAAAAACAAAGATCATCTGCACCACGACCTGATAAAGGCCGTTCAGGATGGCCACGACGGCATAGGAGTTCATGGTGAGGCGCGCCCAGGCCTTCATCCAGAAACTGCCGGCGCTGCCAACGAGGAGGAGGAAGGAAGCAAGGAAACTGACAAGGGCGCTGGAGAGGAGGAGGGCGCGCGCGGTGGGGCTGTATTGGGGCGCTGGAAGCCCTACGGATTCAATTAGTTCATTCGCTTCCGGATCAGGCGGAAGGAGCATGCCGAGCGCCTGAAATGGCGTGCAGAGCAAACCGAAACATGCAAAGATGACGCCGATGACGGCGAGAACCGTGATGGAGGTTGGTCGTTGAAACACGTTACGGTGTCCTTATAAGACGCGATGACGCGCGAAGCATCAGGCGGGTGCGAGAGGAAAAGCCGATTCCCCCAGGAGAATGTGCGTCAACTCGCGTGGTTCATTGCCCCAGGCAACGGGACCGAGATGCGAGAGTTGCTCGCGCGTGCGGGACCCCCACAGCGCGGCGACGTAGGGGATGCCGGCCTTCTTGGCGACGTCGCCATCGGGCACGCCATCGCCAACCAGAATGGGTGACTTTGCCTTCATGCGATCGATCATGGCGAGCAGCGATTGTGGGTTCGGCTTGCGGGGAAGGTCCGGCTCGCGCTCGCCGATGATCTCATCGAAGTACGGCGTCAGTCCCATCATGTCGCAGGTCTTCAGGGTGATCGTGTGGGGCTTGTTGCTGAGGATGCCGGTCTTGATGCCGCGCTCACGAAGCGCCTTCAACACGTCGAGGATGCCATCGTAAATTTTTGCGTGATCGACCGGGTGGGCCGCGTAGTAGACCAGCAGGTCGCGATAGATTTCATCACGCACTTCGCGCGGGGTGCCGGGGGGCGATGCGCGTTCGATCAGTTTTACGGCTCCGTTGCCGACCATCGCGTTCACCTGCTCGATGGTGTGGGTGGGCATGCCGCGCGCGATGAGGGGGGCGTTCACGGCGGCGGCGATGTCTGCGAACGCATCAATCAGCGTTCCGTCGAGGTCGAAAATGACGGCGTCTGGTGTTTGCATTGTGCCTTGGTGTTGGAGGGTTGGGAGGGGGGGCCCGCGTGAGCGGGCCCCGACAGTGCAGCGGGGTAACTTAAAAGCTACTCAGGTTGGCCGGCCTGGCAAACCACCGGTGCACACAATCTCTGGAATTATTGGACGCTGACGCCGCCAAGCCTGTCAACGGGCGAATCGGCGGTGGCAATCAGCGCCTCATAAAAATCCCCGTGGGAGCGGATGCCATTGGTGGGATCGTACTGGTGCGCCACCAGCATGCGAACGAGTGATTCACGATTGGCAATGGTGCGGAAATCCGGCGGGCGGATCTCGTAGAGCAGGTTTGGACCGGGGCTGCACAGGATGGCGAATTCCCCGCTTCCATTGCCGAAGCTGCCGCGTATATACGCGGGCGGGGCGTATTGGTCTGGCATGGCGTAGGGATCGGCAATCACGGCGGGATTGATGTAGGCAGTGGGCGTGGTGAGTTGTACGGCGCGATAGGTTGACATCCCCACGGCGTGGGATTTTGCGACGTTCTTCGTCATCTTGCGATAGTGGGTCAGGTCGTCCTCCGAAGGGAAGGCCCCATGATCGGAGTGATAGGCGACCAGCGCCGCGGAGAGCCGGGAGAAAAGCTCGCGTGTCTGCCGTGGCTTTGCGGTGAAGTAGGGGGTCACCATCATTGGCACGACAAAGTAGGTGGCGAGCGCAATGGACAGCAGGATGAAGAACATGGCGATGGCCACCTTCTTCCCGGAAACCGCGCGTCCCGTGTCGGGGACTGCACTCATCCGCGTGGTCCAGTTTCGTATAGATGTCTATACATTAAATTCGGTTGGTTCCAAATTGGGTCCGGGCAATGGCCGCGGAAAAAATGCCAGCTTTGGAAGTCTTGGGCGTGGAGGGGCGCGCGTCCATGACTATTTGCCGCGCTCCACGGCCACCACTTGGCGCGAAGGGGGAGTTTGTTGCCGGTTGGGCCGTGGCATTCATGGGGTTGGGCGGAAATCGGCGGAAAAAGCGGTGGTGGCTTGCGGGGCACCGGCCCGCATTGCCTCCCGTCAGCCCGAAGCGGGCCATCACCTTGATCCTCTCCCATCAAATTTCCTTGAGGCTCCCACTCCACTTCCTGTTCAAATTGGCGTTCGACTCCTCTTTTTGAGTCTTGTTAATCATCGGCGACCCCGGGGGTTGCCCACACGAGGTTCTTCACATGCCGAAGGCATTCGGGTTCGTAGAGACAAAAGGATTCACGGGTGGCGTGGAAGCCACGGACGCGATGAACAAGGCGGCCTCCGTCGATTTCATCCGCCGCGTGGACATCAACGGCGGCTACGTGACGACGATCGTGACGGGTGATGTCGGTGCGGTGAAGGCTTCCGTGGATGCGGGCGCTGCCGCAGCCCGCCGCGTGGGCGAGGTCGTTTCCGCCCATGTGATTCCGAACCTGAACGAACAGGCCGCCGCGCGCGTGCTGAAGGATGAATCGCCGAAGGAACTCCCCGCGGGGATGAATGCGTTGGGCATGATCGAGGTGATTGGCTTCGTGCCGATGATCGAGGCCGCCGATGCCGCAGCGAAGGCCGCGACGATTGAGATCGTGAACAAGCTTTGGATTGGCGTTGGCTATGCCATCGTCCTGTTCCGTGGTGACGTTGCCGCAGTGAAGGCAAGCACTGATGCGGGCACCGCTGCGGCGGGTCGCCTTGGGAAGGTGATTTCATCGCACGTGATTCCATCGCCGCACCGTTCGCTGGCGAAGCCACTGCCTGTCGGGCCGTTCGCGGCAGCGCCTGCGGGCAAGGGGGGCAAGGACGACGAGGAGAGCGGCGATGCGCTGGGCTTCATCGAAACGAAGGGCATGGCGGCGCTGATTTCCGCCAGCGATGCCGCGGTGAAGGCGGCGCGTGTGCGTTGCCTGGGATACCAGAAAGTTGGCTCGGCGTTGGTGACTGCGGTTTTCCGTGGCGACATCGCGGCGATCAAGGCGAGCGTGGATGCGGGTGCATCCGAAGCGCGCCGGGTTGGTGAACTGGTCAGCGTGCACGTGATCCCACGTCCCCACGAGGCCTCCGGCGGATACAGCTTTCCCAACGGCGTTTGAAACCTGCCGCTGGGTGGATGATGAGCGCGGGCCGTCGGCCCGCGCTTTCTTTTTTTAGTGGGCTTTCCCGAGTCGCTCGTCGCCCAGGTCCAACTTGTACATGATCTGATTGTAGTTGTAGCGCGGCGTGGGAATCGCATCGGAGAAAGTGTCCGTGTACGTTCCGTCGATGTAGATGATCCGCCCGCCGTCCTCATCAAGGAAGGGATGGCTGACGGGATTGTAGAAGGAGTGCTTGTCGTGCGTGATGATTTTTTGCGCGCGCGTCCAGGGGCCTTCCGGCTGGCCTGATTCAAGGTAGTAGATTTCGCCGAGGAACGAGGTCTTGCCGAACCCGCGACCCGCGATCATGACGTACTTGTTCCGATAGGCGTTCCAGGCAACACTGCCACCCCACAGGATGATGCTTTCGTCGGCCTCAACATCGCGCGCGTGGTTCCACTGTTCGTCCTCGCTGAGCACGCGCTTCTTGAGGAGCTCCATCATTTCGCCGGAATTGATCGGTGCGGTGTCCGCCTTCCATTTCCAGACGGCCCTGCCGTCACCGTTTCGCTCGATTTGCGGCTTGTCCTTCACGTCGTGCGTGCCGGCCACCAGTGGCGTCCATGCCTCGTATTGCTTCGGGTCGTGGATCGCCTCCCAGGTCGCACGCACGCGGAGTTGTGGGTACGGGTCGGGAAAGTAGAAGTATTCAATCCCATCTGCGGTGACGGTGAACGGTTTTCCTCTTGGCGCGGGCAGGCCCAAATCCCAACTGCTGTCGCGCACGAAGGTGTCGGTTGCGTCATCATAAACACACAGACCCTGTTCCAAGGGGGTGCTGAGGCCCTTGAGGCGCGCGAAGTGAGCCAGGAATTTTTCCTCGCCTGCGGGATTCTTCACGATCATGAAGCCATCAAGCCAGACCAGGTTGTCACCAACGGCGCGCGCCATCTCCTTCGCGAAGCCGTTCTTCCCGACGAAGTAGTTCAGGTTCACTCCGACCGATGGTGGCAGTCCGCCGCTTCCGGGAAGGTCCGACGTGGCGGCGGTGCAGGCAAATGCGCCGAGGGGATATTCCGGGCGGCCCGTGTCCCCCCACAGCCAGAAGATCCTGTCCCTGTACACGATGGATTGCACGGAGTCCTGCCCCATCACGCGCCCGTTGATGGCGGGATTCGCGGTGGGGGCAGGCTTTCCCAGCAGGAGCGTATCGCGGTAAATGCCCTGGCCGGTGATGCGATAGAGGCGCTCGGCGATGCTGATGCGCTTGAGGCGGATTTCCGTTTCCTCGCCCGCGCGCGGCGTGACTTTCACTCCGCGGTAACCAAATCCGTCAGCGGGTTCGTAAAGGTATCCCGACGACGAAATCGAGAGGTAAACTTCGCCGCCCATGAGGCCCGGCTCGTTGTAGGCGACGTAACCCGCGCTGTCGGTGACGTACTTCACGTCGTTGGTGGTCTTGAGTTCCACCAAGGGGACGCCGCGGCCCGTGGCATCGTCCACCACGTGAATTGCGAAGTAGGGATTGGTGTCCGCCGCGAGGACGGGAACGGAGAGGCAGGAGGCGAGCAACAACGAGGACAAGGGTTTCATGGCCTGCGTGTAGCACCCCGGGCGTTGCCGCGGCAAGCGGGAGAATCCTTGCGGCTGGTTCCGCGAAGGCGCATCTACAGTGCATTCCAGCAGGGCGATGACGCATTTGCAGCGACGCCAAACAGCAGCCGATGGGGAACTGACAGGAAGCGAAGGCATCGCCGTTGCCAGCCTGCTGTCATTGCTGCTGATTTTTGCGATCTCGCTCGTCTACCCATCGGGTGCCTACGTCATCCATGGCGCGGTTGGGATGTGCGGTATCGCCCTTCTTCTGGTCCTTTCGCTTTGGAATGTGGCCAGGAACCCGCGTCCCCTTCCCGTGTCCGTGGTGGCGCTTGCGGCATGGATCATCCTATGGGTGGTGGCGGGATTGCGCGCGCCGTCATTTGCGCACGCGCGTGAACAGCTCATGACGGCCTGCGCGGGCGTGGGGGCCTATTTGGTGGCGATGTGCGGGATGATCCATGCACGGCGTCACGAGGGGGAAGCGCCGTACTCCATCCAACCGGCATCGCTGCTGACAGGCGCGCTCGTGGGCGCGATCGGATTGTGCGCATTGTTCGGCGTTTATCAGGTGGCCGGTTCCGCGGATCTTCCACGGACCTTCGCGGCGATGGAACGGGACATACTGGCGACCATGGCGGACAGCGACCCCATGCGCGATGCGCTGCTGCATGCGGTGAGGGAGGGGCGGGCGGCGGGAACCCTTGGTGCGCCGAACATCTTCGCGTCGCTGTGCCTGTTCGCGTTGCCACTGGCAATCGGCGGGGCGGTGGTGCGGAACAGGATGCCGGTGCGAATTGGGAGCGCGGTTGCGGCGCTTGTGCTGTTGGCCGCGATCGTGGCCAGCAAGTCCAGCGGAGGCGTGTTGTCTGCCGCGGGCGGGGTCGCGGTGTTCCTGCTGATCGTGCTTGGTTGGCGCCTGAGCCAAGGGGGATTCACGCGCGCGGCGCTGGGTTTTGCGTTGGTGGGTGGCGCGGTGTTCGCCGCGCTGGTGGCGGTCGTGCTGCTCCAGCCGCAGCAGGGCGTGCGCTGGTTTGCGCTCGGCAGCCTGCGGCAGCGATTCTACTATTGGCAGACGGCCTGGGAAATCTGGCGCCCGCATTTCCTCCTAGGCGCGGGGCCGGGTTCCTTCGAGCTGCTCTACCCGCAGTTTCGCATCGCCGGATCGAACGAGACGAAGCACGCACATAGTTGGTTCTTTGAATACGGCGCCAGTGTGGGCGCGGTGGGTATTGGCGTCTTCCTCGTCCTGATTGGGCATGCGATGAAGTCCGTGCAGGGGCTGCTGAAGGGGCATCGCGCGAACCGGGACTTCAAAGGTTATGTCTGCATCGCAGCCCTTGCTGCGGGGGCGCTGGCGATGTTGGCGCATGGACTCATCGAATACACGTTCTTCTTCCGGGAGACGGCGATCCTGTTCTTCCTTGCACTGGGCGCGTTGGAGGGACTGGCCGCGCGCGGTGTTGATGGCGCCGCACCAGTGCACGCCTCCATGGCGCGCCGGCTGGCGTTCGGCATCAGCGCCGCCGTGGTTGTGATTGGGGTCGTCCCCCTTGAAGTGACGCCCATGCGCGCGGACCTTCGCCGGGAAGCTGCGGCGGCAGCCATGAGCAATGGTGCGATGGACGAGGCGCTTTCGGAAGCGGATGCCGCGATCGGGATCGACGACAGGGACGAGCGGAACTGGGAGTTGCGCGCGCACCTGCGCGAACAGCAGGGGGACCCGAAGGCCGTCGATGACTGGCAGCGTGCCATCCTGCGGAACCCGCATTCCGCGCGGCTGCGTGAATCGCTGGCGCGTTTCCATTTCCGGCGCGGGGATTTCGAGCGCGCGATTGAGCTTCAGAAGGAGGCCATCAGGCTTCACCCGCTCGACGCCAACCACCAGTTCACGCTGGCGGAATTCCACTTGCAGGCGGGGGATGCCGTGAGTGCACGCGATGTTTTCGAAGGAACGAAAAAGTTGCTGCTACCGACAAACGAGGAGGTCAAAAGGGGGCGGGAGCTTGCCAGGCGACTCCAGGACGAATAAAAAAAAGAGCGGCTTCCTGAACACAGGAAGCCGCGCTGTTCGCTGAATTCAGCGTGAATCAGTACATCGACCAATCCCCAACCGCGGATCCGCCAAGAGGCCAGACGGTATCGACAAGGATTCCGTCAACCAGGACTTCTTCCGCCGTATTGTACTGACGAAGGGCAACTGCACCAACGTTGGCGAGGTCGGTTCCACCATCGGGACCAGAAACGACGGGCCCCAAGGTTGGGGTGCCGGGTTCGGTGCCAGGCGCGCCTGAGGTGAAGACATACAGCGAAACCTCATCATCTGTTGTTGTTCCAGTGTTGAACACATACTTCACGACCGCCAGATACGTCGTTCCCAGTGCCAAGTCGAGATTGGTTTTGTTTGAGATCGTATTGCTTGAATACTGAAAACCGAGCTCATAATCACCCGAGCCGTCTGTCGTGAGGAAGACTTTTGGACGAATCTGGCTGGCGTTCATTGCTGAGGGGGGTGAGTCCTGCTGGCCCAAGGTGAAAAAGTACCCTTCGGTCACGGTCGAACCCAAGGGAGCATTGAACATGAACGAGGCATAGACCGTCCCACTGGCTTGCGCCGTGAACGTGCGGTTAACGTCCTCGCCAGTGTCGTCGATGTTCGCGGCATTGCCGATACCGGACTGCGTATAGCCGGCATAGGTCAGGCCGGTGGTTGTATCGATCGGATTTGTGCCTGCTCCAGAGTGGGCCGTCCACCCGTTCGCTGTCAGGTTGCCAGCGAAAGTAAAATCTTCCGTAAACAACGGAGCCGCCGACACCATTGATGCCATGCTTGTGATCGCCAAGGCGACAAAAATAGATTTCTTCATCATCATTCTTCTCCTTCAAGTTTACCGTCCTTACCAATAGCGGGCTTCGAACCTGCATGGAAGAGATGGCTGCGTTGCCGGGAAAATTGGCAAAACGCGATGTCAGACTAAGGCCTAACAGGCAGGGGTAAAGCAGGAATGAGGGATAATGCAAGACCTTTTTGGTTCATCGCCTTTATCAATCCGGCTGTCCGGGGGAAACCGGGAGCGTGATCTGGGATTGTGGCCATCGGGGTGGGTGATGTGGGATCATCGGTCAGGCGGGATGGCTTCAAAAACGGAAGCAAAAAAAATCTTTGGACGTTCGCTAAAAGTTCTTGCCGGTGTGAGCGCCGCACAAAAAAGGTGTGGAAAACCGCCCATCGTCACCGCGCGTCAGGCGCCCTTCCGATGGCGGAAAGACAGGCCTCTCTCCCATGGCCTGGTCCAAACTCCCAGGAGGAACCTTCCCTCATGTTGTCCCGTTCTCGTTCCATGTCGATCCTGCTCCTGCTCTCCGTCATCGCAGCCACCACGCTGACCACAACCGCCTGCGGAAAGAAGAAGCTGAAACCGGAAGTACGCATTGCCGCCAACGGCCTGAAGGGTAATGGCAGTGGCCTCGGATCCGATGGGTTCGGCGGTGGCAGCGGCGCCCCGGACGCCTATGGCATTGGCGGCTCCGGCTCGATGGGTGCCGGCCCCAATGGTGGGAAGGGTGGCACGTTTGACTCCACCGGCTCGCTGACGAACAATGGCAATGAGAATGGCGTGGAGAATGGCCAGTTCACGTCCGAGCTGGAAATGATCCACTTTGACTATGACAGCTCCGACATCTCTGATGCGTGGCGGGGAACGCTGGACAAGCACGCGCAATGGATCAACGCGAACCCGTCGATCCTCGTGCAAATCCAGGGCCACTGCGACGAGCGCGGCACGGACGAGTACAACATCGCCCTTGGGCAGAAGCGCGCGGATGCGGTGCGCGAATACCTGAGCGGCGCGGGCGTTGATCCCTCCCGCATGTCGACGATCAGCTACGGCAAGCAGCGTCCGCTGTCCTTCGACGGCACTGAGGAGTCGAGCGCGCTGAATCGTCGCGCGATGTTCCTGGTGTATGAGAACGAAGCAGCCGCCAGCGCACCGGTTGCCGCCGCACAATAACGACCATTTCCCCGAATCAAGGACACGATACGATGATCCGAATCACGAAGCTCCTCACGATGCTGCTGATGGTGGCCGTGCTGGCATGCGGCACGGTTGCCTGCAAGAAAAAGCCGAAGGACATGACGTCCGTGGGACGTGCAGGTTCCGGCATGACGAATGGTGCGCGCAACGGCGCGCCGGATGCCACGACGCTGGATGGTTCCAATGGAAGTGGGATCAACGGCACGCACAACGGCATGAACCCCGATGGCCTTGGGAATCCCGAAAATTCCATGAATGCCGTCGAGGGCAGGCCCGTGGCGGAACTGCCAAATGTGTACTTTGCGCTGGACAGCGATGAGCTTGATGGCGCCGCAACGGCGGTTGTCGACAATGGTGCCGGCTACCTGAAAAAGGAGAAGGCGCTGTACGTCGTGCTGCGCGGTCACTGCGACGACACGGGGACTGCGGAATACAACGTGGCGCTTGGTTCACGGCGTGCACAGCGCGTCCGCGACGCCCTGATCGAGCGCGGAATTGATGCGAACCGGCTTCAAACGCTGAGCTTTGGCAAGGAAATGCCGGCGGTTCAGGGCACCGACGAGGCCAGCCGCGCGCAAAACCGGCGGGTGGAGTTCTTCGTCTTCACGCAATAACGCAATCCGCGATCAACCTGGGAGAAAAACCCCCGCCGGAAACGGCGGGGATTTTCTTGTCCGGATCAGGTGTTTCGTTCCGCCTCCACGTCGAACTCCAGGCCGTCGTGCGCCAGTTCGTAGCCCTTTGGCAGCTTTGCATTCGTCTCCTCGTGATCAAGATCATGAGTGATGTGTGTGAACCATGCGCGCTCCGGGCCGATTCGTTTCGCGACGGCGATGGCCTCATCCACGGTGAGGTGGGTCGGATGGGGCCGCCACCGGAGTGCGTTCAGGATCAGGTAGCGAACGCCCTTCAGTTTTTCGATCGCATCATCGGGAACGTGGCTCGCGTCGGTGACGTAGCCGAAGTTGCCAAAGCGAAAGCCTGTGACGGGAAGCTTGCCGTGCATGACTTCCATCGGCATCACCTTCAGCCCTGCGGCGTTGAACGGTTGCGCCGCGATTGTCCTCAGGTCGATCTGCGGGACGCCGCCGCCTTCCTGCAACGGGGAGAAGATGTAGGAAAAACGTTGCTTCAAATCCGAGAGCGTTTGCGCCGAGCCAAAGGTGTCGATGGTGCACCCCTGCTTCCAGTTGTAGATGCGCAGGTCATCGATGCCGCTGATGTGGTCGCTATGCGAATGCGTGAGGAGCAGTGCGTCGAGCCGCTGGATCTTCCATTGAAGCGCCTGCTGGCGAAAATCGGAACCGCAGTCGACGAGGATTGTCTTCTCCGCATTTCGCAGCATGATGCTGGAGCGGAGCCGGTGGTTGCGGGGATCGCTGGAGGTGCAGACGGGACAATCGCACGTCATCACCGGCACGCCGGCGCTGGTTCCCGATCCAAGAACCGTGACGCGAAAGGATTCTGTCAGCAGGGGGGAATTCGGGCTGGTCACGAACAAGTCTTTCCGTGCAACATTCTTGCTGCGGGATTGCAATCCGTTGCCGCATTGGGAAAACCTGCTTTAGCAGGGAAGCGGGGGTTATGAACAAACTTTTGGTTGTGCAAGGTCGGGATTTTCCTTAGCTCTTGGCGCATCGAAATCGTGGTCTGTCAGTTGTATACCGTGACCGTCCCCAGCAGCGCCAAGAAAAACAAACGCATCCTTCTCGCTGGGCTTTCGCCCACGATGGTCTTCCTATTCCGGGAAAACTGCGACTCCGAAATTCTTCTGATGACGGTCGCGAAGGACGACACGCTGACGAATGAGATGGTTGCGCAATCGGACATCGTGATCATCAATCTGGAGGAAGGTGAGTACCTTGCAAACCGATTTGCAAACATTTATGCGGATGTTGGCGCGCCGCAGGTAATTTTCTTTATTGGCGAAGCGGAGCCATCCGTTGCGCTGCGCGCCCGAATGCCGGGCCTGAAGCGGCTGGCAACGCCGATCAACTTCATTTACCTGCAGGGGGTCCTTGATTCGATCCAAATCGACAAGGCGCGATTGCTCCGGTTCGACGAGGAGCAGAATCGCCTGCGTGCGTTGTATGAAATCAGTTCCTCGCTGTTGAAGGTTACCGACCGTTTGCAGATCGCGGCGGCGCTTGAAGCGTCGCTGCCGCACTTGTTGGACGGTTCGACGGTGCTGCTGGTTTTCCCCGGGGCGGCGAAGCAGATTCTCTTCATGCATTCGTGCGAGCCGATTGGTCCGCTTCGCGTCGAGGCACTGACGATCCACCTTCGCGATGCGTGGAGTGTCCTGCGAAGCGACATGAACATTGACTGGAACTTCCTCCAGGCGATTCGCAGCGGCCCCGACACGGAGCGGGACCTGCAATTGAAGGCATCGTCGTTCATGACGACCCCGATTTCCCGCGGCAATCGAACGGAAGGTTTCCTGACGGTGCTTCCGCGTGTGGACGTTCACCTGAACGAAACCTTCCTCCAGACGTTTTTCGTGATTGGCGACCTGATCTCCGTGCTGGTCCAGAACCTTGAGCTGAAGGAGGAGCTTCAGCGGCGGGCAACGCACGACGGCCTGACGGGGTTGTGCAACCGCCAGACGCTCATGGAGGCACTGGAGAAGGAGTGTCGCCGCTCGCAGCGCTATCGCCAGCCTGTCTGCGTCGTGATGCTCGACCTGGATCAGTTCAAGTCCGTGAATGATCGCTACGGCCATCAGGCGGGGGACGAGGTGCTGCGTGAGGTGAGCCGCCGCCTTCAGGAATCGGTGCGCGAAATCGACATCGCGGGCCGCGCCGGCGGTGAGGAATTTGTCTGCGTGCTCGTGAACACGAAAATGGATGGCGGGCGGATCTGGGCGGAGCGGTTCCGCGAAATCCTGGCGGCGCGCCCGGTTCAGTATGACGGTCGCGAGATTCCAGTCACGGCGAGCCTCGGCGTTGCTGTCGCCGCGGGCGAGGATGCGATAGCCGACCTGCTGATCGGGCGGGCGGACACGGCCCTGTACGATGCCAAGCATGGCGGGCGAAACGGCGTGGTCTGCGCCTCGGAGGAGATCAACACCTACGGGCCGATAAAAAGCAGTTGGATGATGGAATAGCTTCGCGCGGCGTTCACTCGCGTGAGCAGGAGCCTTCCTCCGCCGGTTGTGCGTCGCGCCTGCCGCGCAGTTCGTTCAGTTCGCGTTCAAGCTCCCCGATGTGATCCTCCAACGCCCGGAAACGGTCCAGCACGGGATCGGGAAGGTTGTGGTCGAGCGCGTGTTCCTTCGGCATGACGCGCTTGCCATCGCGCTTCACGACGCGGCCCGGTATGCCAACGACGGTGCAGTTGTCGGGGACGTCCTCCAGCACGACTGAGTTTCCGCCGACGTAGCTGTTTCTTCCGATCGTGATCGCGCCGAGAATCTTCGCGCCGGCACCGACAACGACGCCGCCCATCAGGGTGGGATGGCGCTTGCCCGTGGCCTTGCCGGTTCCACCGAGCGTGACACCGTGGAACAGCATGCAATCCTCGCCGATTTCCGCCGTCTCGCCGATGACCACGCCCATGCCGTGATCAATGAAGAAGCCGGGGGCGATGCGGGCGGCCTGGTGGATTTCCACGCCGGTGAGGAACCTGTTCACCATGCTCATCACGCGGGGAAGGAAGGGGACGCCCGCCAGATAGACGAGGTGCGTGATGCGATGCATCAGGATCGCATGAAAACCCGCGTAGGTAAGAAGGACTTCAAGGGGAGCCCAAAAGCCGCGCGCCGCAGGATCGTTGTCGAGCGCCGCTCGAAAATCCGCTGACACACATTGGAAGAAGCTGGGCCTGCGTCGGCTCATGGCGGGAGGATTGAACGCTGGTGCCGGAGGCTCTCTCAAGGACATTTATGGGATTCCGCGCCATGGCGTGCGACGAAAGTTTACGAAAGCCGTCCTACTTTTCCGTCTCAACGCCGGCCTCCACGAAGGCCCGCCAGCCGCCGTCGATGGAATAGACATTCTTGTAGCCCATCTTCTGGAGGTTGTCCGCCGACAATGCGGAGCGAAACCCGCCGCCGCAGTAAAGATAGAGTGGTTGTTCCGTGTCGGGATGAAGCCTTTCGATGTCGCGCTCCATCACGCCCTTGCCGATGTGCTCGGCGCCCTTCACGTGGCCCGCCTTGTATTCGCCTTCCTCGCGCACGTCAATGAGCGCTGCGCGGGAATCCTTCCCCAGCGCTTCGAGCGTCTGCTGGACGTTGACTTCCTTTACTCGCGACTTCGCGTCATTGACGATGGAAAGAAATCCCGGCGCGTGTTTCATGAAGCTTTATCCTTCTTGTGTGTTTTGTAGAGCGAGTGCCCTGTGATGTAGTCAAGGACGGGTTTTCCGATCGCCTTCGCGGGGTCGCCTGCTCCAGACAGCAGCGAGCGAATCGCCGTGCTGCTGATGGATGGCAGGATCCATGCGACGCCGGAAATATTTCTGGGCAGCAGGAGCAATGGCGCAAGGCGCTGCACTTCCACCGGCTCCTTCCATTTCAAGAGTTCATTCTCAACGTCCGTCCCGATGATCAGGCGCAGCGTGTCATCGGGATGCTTTTCATGCAGTGCGCGCAAGGTGTCGACCATGTAGCTTGTTCCATCGCGGTGCGATTCGATGTCGCTGACCTCCACATGCGGTTGCAGGTGCCGCACGGCCAGGCGGCACATCGCCATGCGGTGGGTAAAGTCAGCGCCGGGCTTCTTCCCGAAGGCGTGATTGGCGGTGGGAATCATGATGATGCGGTCAACCTCGTCGGTTTCCAGGGCCCAAAGGCATGCCAGCGTGTGACCAAGGTGGGGTGGATCGAACGTGCCGCCGAAGACCCCGATTCGCATGGCCTCAATCGTCCCCGAAGGAGGCGTCGATGGCCTCATTGATGGAGGAAATGGCCCGGGAGAGGATGTCGTCCTCCTCATCCGTCAGGTTTCCCGCTGTCTTTTCCCTCAGGATGTCAAGCAGCGCCAGTTCATGGCGCGCCTTGTCCAGGTTGGGCGGGTTGGCCTTTCCCGTAAGGGGATTCACGATGGCTCCCAATTGGAGCATCGCCTGAAGGTGATGAAGTTGCACGATCAGCAAAAAGCCGGGTTGCGGTTGCGACGACATGGATTGATGAAAGCGCAAATCGTGAACAGGTCAACGGCCAAAGAATTCATCCTCTTCCCAATCCTGCTGCTGGCGGCGATGCTGCTGTGGCATGGCGGGGTTATTGTGGGGTCGCAGGTGCTGTGCGGCGGGGATCAGGTGAACCACATCATCCCCCTGCGCATGATCCAGGAAAAATGGGGCTGGTTCACCGCCTGGGATCCGTATACCTTCGGCGGGCGGCCCCTTCTGGACGATATTCAGGTCGGTGCCTACTACCCACTGAACTGGCTGCACTGGCTGGGGGCATCGATCGAGCGCACCATGTCGCTGCTGGCGATGCTGCATCTCACCGTTGGGGCGTTCGGCTTCTTCGTTTTCCTGCGGGAGCGTCATGGCTTTTCGGCAGCGTGCCTTGCGGCGTTGGTGTGGACGTTCGGGGCGTTTCAGGTCCTCAAGGTTACGGCTGGCATCTATGTGTTCACGAATGCCCTGGCGTGGATGCCGTGGATGTGGTGGGCCGCGGAGCACCAATCGCTGCATCGCGGGCGTGGAATGGCATTCTGCGGGGCGCTGGCGCTGTTCGGCGGGATGCAATTGCTTGGGGGTGCGCCCCAGATTGTCCAGATCACCTGGTGCGGCCTCGCCTTGTGGACGCTTGGGCGAATGATCCGGCCGCGGGATGGGGAGGGCAGGTTCATCATCGTCGCGGGATTCATCAGTGCGGGTGTGTTGTCCCTCCTGATCGCATCGCCGATGCTGCTGGGTGCGTTGCACCTCCAGTTGCAAAGCTACCCGCGCACCAGTGGAGACCTTTTCACGTATCTTTCCGACGGCTCGATTTCGTTTCGGCTGCTGTGGACGTGGTTGTTTCCGGAGATTTTTGGGCCGGGAAATTCGGAGGATTACTATTGGGGATCGAGCGTGGGTTACCACGAGACGGCGATCTATGCGGGAATCATCCCGGTGATGCTCGCGGTGTTTGCAGCCGTTTCGGGACTGGTGCGGCGCGGCAGCCCGGAGGAGCGGCGCTGGATTGTCATCCCGCTTGGCCTGGCCGTTCTCAGCGTCCTCATCGCACTTGGATCGAATGGCTTCCTGTTCGAGTTGCTCGTCAATTTTGTCCCCTCGTTCAGGTTTTTTCGCGTTCCCGCGCGTTGGGCACTCTGGCTGGTGGCGGTGATTGCGGTGCTCTCCGCGCGAGGTATGGAGGAACTGGCGGCCACGCACGATGATGTTGGAAGGCGCCGCGCGCAAACGATCTGGCTGGGCGTCGCAGGCGTGTTCATCGTCGTGTGTGCCATCGTGCGTGTGGCCGCGCCGTCATTGATCCAATCGCTCGGCATCAACGATGCGCTTCAACGCGTGCCGCCGCTTGATGTCACGGCGCATCGCGACAAGCTGATGGCCTTCGCAACGGCCTCAATCACTTGGGCGTTGATGATGTCCGGTGTGGGTTGCGTTGTGGGCGTGTTCATGTTGCGCGGTACCAGAAGGCGTGGGTTGGCAGCGGCCGTCCTTCTCTGCTGCACGTTCGATCTCTATCGCTTCTGGCTGCCATACACGGACGTGATTCCCGATGATGTCACGCCGCCCCGGATCGAAACGGAAACACCCTATCACCTGATCAGCGCGAAGCACTTCCGCGATTATTTCTATCCGGAAACGGAATTGATGAAGGCGCTGAAGGCGGAAGCGGAGAACGGCCGCATTCACTACGACGACATGATTCCGGCGTACATGAACGACCAGAACCAGCGCGAGCTTTTGAATCAAAGGCCCATCGCGCACGGCTTGTACGTCACGCGGGGATACCAGCAGCTTCACCTGCGCGGCTACGTGGAGGACTATTACTCATCCATCATTGCGCCATTTGACGGAAGGGTCGGCGCGTTCCTGAATGCCACGGAGGTGCGCGACCGGAGGTTCTTCGATGCATACAACGTGACGCGGGTTCTCACGTATCCGTATCCGGAGCTTGAGCGGAACTACGAGAAGATCGGCTTGGTGAAGGAAGGCCCGCTGGGGCCTTATGGCTTGGTGAGCTGGCGCAACCCACACGCGCGCGGATGGGTGTGGCTGTCGGGGGAGAAGGCGATGTTGAACGCGGAACCGGACGCCAGTTTGGGCACGGTGGATTTGGTGGAGCGAACCCCTGACAAATGGGTGGTGAAGATTTCCGCGAGGGGGCCCTGCCACGTTCATTTTTCAGAGGCGGGATACGATTGGGCCGTTGCCGGAGCCGATGGCGCCGGGCGGGAGATCCATCAGGACTCGGACGGAACTGTTCAGCTTCCGTCGGCCGGGGTCTGGCGGATGGAGCGCACAGCCCCCGCCTCCCCTGTTGAAAGGGCCTTGGGCGCGGGCTTCGCCCTCCTCCTTTCGGCGCTCCTCGTGACCATGGGGATTTGGCGCAGCCGGTCCGGGGGGCGTGTGTCTATACAGCCAACGGAAGGCGTTTCTCTTTGACCTGCATGCCGCATGAATCAACCCTGTACATGAGAGAAGAAGAGGCGCGCCCCGATGTATCTTGATTACTTCGGCTTTCAGGAAGAGCCGTTCAATATCACGCCAAATTCGAAGTTCCTGTTCCTGTCGCAGCGCCATCGGGAGGCGCTGGCGGCGTTGCTTTACGGCATCGAGCAGCGAAAGGGCTTCATCGCGCTCACGGGTCACATCGGCTGCGGAAAGACGACGATCTGCCGCGCCATGCTCGGCAAGCTGGATCGCTCAAAAACGCGCCTCGCCCTCGTCCTCAACCCGGAGTTCAACGACGTTGAGTTGTTGCAGACCATCAATGCGGAATACGGCCTTGATGCGAAGAGCACCTCGAAGCGCGAACTGCTCGACACGCTGAACCGCTTCCTGCTGAACGAGTACAAGAACGACCGCAACGTCGTGCTGCTCATCGACGAGGCGCAGCGCCTTCCCCCCGATGCACTGGAGCAGGTCCGCCTCATCAGCAACCTGGAAACGGAAACGGCGAAGCTGATCCAGATTGCGATGGTCGGCCAGCCGGAGCTTGCGGACCTGCTCGACCTTCCGGAGCTGGAACAGCTCAACCAGCGCATCACCGTGCGCTACCACATCGAGCCGCTCTCACTGGATGAAGTCGCGGAGTACGTGAATCACCGTATTGCGATAGCCCGCCGCCTGAACATCAACAACCCGGTCGAGCTGGTGCGCTTCACGAAGAAGGCATTGCGCAAGGTTTATGAGTACAGCGCCGGAGTTCCGCGCCGCGTGAACGTCGTGTGTGACCGCGCGTTGCTGGTGACGTTCGTGCGCGAGCAGAAGGAAGTCAGCGAGGAGAACGTCGAGAAGGCCATCGAGGAGCTTGGCGGGATGCCAAAGCGCCGCCGCAAGGGTGCACCCGCGCATATCCGCGATGAGGAGGAGCAGTACGCAGAGAGCGAACGACGACTGGACGAGGAGGTGCCGGTGCCTGACGAGCCGGTCGCCAGCGAGGAGCAGGTGTCGTCGGAAGGCTCGGATCGTCGCGCGCTCTACGCGCTCGTCATCCTCGCCGTGATGGGCATTGTGGGTTATGCCATCACCCAAATTGCCTATCCGAAGGAGAAGAGCGACGCGACCCTGAAGGCACTGAATGCAAGGGCCGAAGCGGCGCGGCAGTCAGTTCTCATCAAGACGACGTCGACGCCTGTGCCGAGCGTGAAGCCGACCCTCCTTGCGAGCGCGGCCACGCAGGCGCCCTCTCCATCGCCTTCCATCGCGCCTCCGTCACCATCGCCTTCACCGGATCTGGCGACACCGTCGGCAACAGAAGCACCGCAGGCAGCGACCCCGATGCCATCTGTGGCGCCACCCGTTGAAACGTCCACGCAACCAAAGGATGCGCCGACGCCAACGGTTGAGGAAACGACTGCGGCGGTGGTGGCCGATGCGCCAACGCAAACACCGGAGGAGGAGTTTGTGCCGGTTCGCATGCTTCACCGCGAAGGTTCGCCCGTGGCGTCACCACAGCCAACACAGGACGACGGCGGCGTGATTGATGTCCCGATTGCAACGCCGGGGCCGGAGGATGTTGCCACACCAGCGCCGACTGTGACGGGCGCGGGGATGCTGGCGGAAATGATGAAGTCTCCGACACCGGGTGCTGCGGCATCTGCCGGCGCGCTATCGTGGCATTACGATGCCGACGGAATCATGCGGGTCACGGAACCACAACTTTCGTATGCAGCCGCCGTGCTGACATGGCTTGCGGAGAAACGCGGCGATCGCATGCCGGAGGCGGAGCTTGCATCGCTGCGCACCATGAAACGCGAGCAGATTGCGACGCTGCAACTCACGACCGGCCGCCCGCCGCTGTTCCTGCGCGAGGGCCGCCTGCCAGCAAGCACCTCGGCGCTGTCCGCTTCGCAGCTTCCAGTGTTGTTGCAGGTGGATGATGCCGCGCCGGGCGTCGGGCCATGGGCGGTGATTATCGGCATGGAAGGCAGGAACCTCACGCTGCTCGATCCGCGCGCTGGTCGCCTGATCCTTCCCTCGGAAATCGTTGCGGATCATGTTTCCTCCGTCGTTGCTCCCTACTTTGATCCGAAGTCGATCACCGGCTTGCGAACCGGCGCGAAGGGTGAAGGCGTCAGCGAATTGCAGCGGCTGTTGAAACTGGCAAATGCGTATGCGGCTGATGCCACCGGCGACTTCGACGCGGCAACAGCGGAGGCGCTGGCCAGGGCGCGAACGCAGCTCGGCCTGCCTGCTGGCACGGATACGGTGGAACCGGCGCTTGCGGCCCGGCTGATCGCCGGTGATGAGGCGAAAAAATGAGCTCCATCCTCGATGCCCTGGAACGCGCCAGCAAGGAGCGCGAGAACAAGCAGGGGCAGAAGATCAGCAGCGACGCCCTTGGCCGGCACAGCGCCGCCGACCGCCAGAGTGCCATTGAAAAGCAGCTTCGCACGGAGAACGAGAAGCAGAAGAAACTTGTCATCTGGATGGTGGTGATTTTTGGCGTCGTGGTGATCGGGGCGGTGGCCGCGATGGGGTTTATCATGATGGCTCGCGCGGATCGTGATGCCGCTGAACGCGAATCAAACCGCGTGGCTGCTGCGGAGCCTGCCAAGGCAGGGGCGACGTTGGAGGAGATCATTCCGGTTCTGAAATCCGGATTGGAGGCCCCCGGGAAGGCAGCACCTGCCGACGCGATTCCAACTCCTGCGCCGACGGAGGCCCCGTCACCCGTGCCGACAGTCGCGGCGTCGCCGACGGGCGTGCCTTCGCCGAAGGCGGAGCCGACCGCCGCTTCGTATATACAGAACTCCAAGGAAGCGGATGTGACCAGCTACAAGGGTGTCTTCACAGACGGCCAGATCATCCGTCCCGCTGAAGTTGGCTGGTCCGTGGAGGGCGTGATGGAGATGAAGAGTGGCAACATCGCGATCATCAACGGCAAGCAGGTGAAGGCCGGCCAGAAAATCGGCGAGTTGCACATCACCGAGGTCCGCTCCGGATTGATCACGGTGGACGTTGGCGACGGAACAATCGTGAAGGTTCGATTTTGAGGATTGGGTTTGGAATGTTGCGCTTGGCGTGACGTTCTTCTACCGGAGTGATTTCAAAAATAAGAACCCACGGGCGCGAGCCCGTGGGTTCTATTTTCGGGGATCTGTTTGCTCTTTCAGTAGGCGAGTGCGTCGTCCACGCGGGCAAGAAGCGCTTCCAGCCGCTTCACTGATTCCTTTTGCTGGTCCAGTTCATCGTAAAGGCGCTGTGCGTCCGACAGCATGGAATCGGCCATGGAAAGCTCCACGGCAAATTGCATGGCCGCCATCGTTGCGATCTTGGTTGGCGATGCGGAGCCTGCGGCGACACTGCCGAGGCGCTGCACCGTTTCCGTCACCTTCAACGCGGCGCGCTGAATGTGGGGCTGTTCATGAGTCGCGGCCTTCATGCGGAGTTCGTGCCCCGCAACGTGAACCTGGATCGCTTCAGGACTGGACATGGGCCATCGCCTCCGTGGATTCGAGAAGTGATTCTGCTTCGTCAATTCGGGCGATCAGTGTGGTCAGGTGCTCGCGTGTCTTGGATTCGCGGGTGAGGGCGGTTTCCAGGTCAGCCTTCGCGGCGGCGTGCTGCTCGCGGACTTCCTCAAGTTCCAGTTCCTTGATTTGCAGTTCGTAAACCTGCTGCTTGAGCGCCTCGTTTTCGGTGGCAAGCGCAAGGCCCTGTGCAACGGCGGACGCCTGTAGGTCGCGGCTTGCGCGAAGCTGGGCGGCCTCATTCTCCAGCGCGTCAACCTTCGACTGGGCGGCGTCGCGCTCGGAAATGCGCTCGCGATGCCATCCTTCAAGCTCCGCGATGCGCCCCTCGGCGGCGCGAAGGTTTCCATCGGCCGATTGGCGCGCGGTGGAGTGTTCAGCGAGGTTGCGTTCCAGTTCCGTGACGCGGCTGCTGCTGTTGAAGAGGTCGGCGCGCACGGCATCCCGGTCTGTGCTGATGGTGGCGATGTCCGCTTCCAGTTCGATGAGGCGTGGGCGGGCGATGGCCAGTTCGCTTTCCAGCCGTGCCATGGCGCCCTTTGCCTGTTCCAGTTCCTGGATGGCGTTGGGAAGTTCGCGCGCGGCGTTGGCGGCGGCGGTGAACTGCGCCTCAAGTTCGGCGACGCGCTTTTCCAGCTTGTCACGGTCGGCACAATGAATGCGCAGGCCGTCCGCTTCCGTTTCCAACTGGCGGTGACGGACGCGTGTGGCTTCCAATTCTTCGATCAGGCGCTTGAGCCCGGCTTCCAGCCGGTCGAGAAAAACCTTCGTCATGTGAAACCCTCCGCAGGGTGTCGCCGGGCCGCCTGGCAACGTAGGGAACTGGCGGTCGGCCGTTTGGGGAATGAAGATCCGGGGAGTGCAGGACCTTGGCGCAAACCATCACCGGGGTGGTGGCAACAGTGTCAAGATTGAAGTGGCGTTAAATGTGGGCGAATGCAAAATCATGCTGGCGGCGATTGGCGGAATGTTTTTCCCTGTGAGCATCATCGCAGGAGAACCATCATGGGAATTGGCGATTCAAGAAGCGGCACCGGCACGAAGCCGGGAAAGCCACGCGCGGCCACCGTCAAAACATTCATGATTGCCATGGCGTCAGAGGTTGGTCCGCGACTGCTGGCCTTCAACCTGAGCAATGTCCTGGTGGGGCGGATGCCGGACAATCACCTGGCGATCAACCATGCCAGCGTTTCGCGCCGCCACGCGACCATCTCCGTTACCACGAAGGGGGTGGTGATCGAGGACCTGAACAGCCAGAACGGCGTGACCGTGAATGGCACGGCTGTGCACGGAAAAACAAATATTCGCCCGGGTGACATCATCCGCATTGGCCATGTGCCGTTGTTTTATTTTGGGTTCATCAACTTGCAGCGTCCACCGGAACAGGAAATAGTGGAGAGCAGCATCCAAATCACGCCGGTGGTGTCCACGTTGTGATCGGGAACGGAACTTGGGGAATGGGGGGCGACGAAGGGCATCAGTCATTGCAACGATTTCCCGAAGATCATCGATCAGGCCATCCGGTCGCCATTCCGGCCAACCAGATCCTGTCGCCCTGCTCATGTGCGGCATAGTCGGCTTCACGCATCCTGACGAAGTTGACAGGGCCGTCATCGACGCCATGACGGAGTGCCTGAAGCGTCGCGGGCCGGATGCGCATGGCGTCCACGTGGAAAGCCCGGACGTTCACCTCGGTCACCGGCTGCTCTCCGTGCAGGACCTTACAGGGCGCGCAGGGCAGCCGATGGGGAATGAGGAGGGCACCATTCACATTGTCTACAACGGCGAGTGCTACAACCACAGGGAATTGAGAAGGCTGCTCCCCGATGTGAGGTGGCGTTCCACGGGCGACACGGAGACGTTGCTGCGGCTCTACGAAAAGTTTGGCGAGCAGTTCATTGACAAGGTGAACGGAATGTTCGCGCTCGCGATCCACGACAAGCGCTCCCGCAAGCTGCTGCTGTATCGCGATCGTCTGGGGGAGAAGCCGCTCTATTACGCAAAGGCGGGGGCGGCGTTCCTGTTTGCATCGGACCCCGCCGCGTTCCTGAAGCATCCAAAGTTTTCGCGCGAGATCGACCCAGCGGGCGTCGCGCAATTCTTCACGTACAATTATCTGGGTGACAGCAGATCGATTTACAGGAACGTAAAGCGGCTGCCCGCGGCTCACTACCTCGTCCACGACCTTGCAAGGGATGAGCTCAAGATTCATCGTTACTGGTCTCCGGAAAACGTGGCTGCGGAACGCCGGCATGCGAGTGACGTGGAGTATTGTGAGGAATTTCGTGAGTTGTTTTTCGACGCCGTTCGAATGCGTACGCTGTCGGACGTGCCGCTGGGCTGCTTCCTGAGCGGTGGAATTGATTCCAGCAGCATCGCGTATGCACTCACAAAAGCCGGCGCGGGCGAGGTGAGGACATTCAACATCGGGTTCGCGGAAAAACAGTATGACGAATCGGGATACGCGGAACAGGTGGCGGGGATCCTCGGCACGACCCACGAATCCTTTCGTGCACAGCCCAAGGACTGCCTTCCGCTGATTGGGGAATTGCCGGAGGTGTGCGGCGAACCGTTTGCTGATCCGTCGATTCTTCCGATGATGCTCCTGTCGCGCATGACCCGGCAAAAGGTGACGGTCGCGCTCAGCGGCGACGGGGGCGACGAACTCTTTCTTGGCTACGATCGTTACGAACTTGCGCAACGCGTTCAGCGAACCTTTCGTTCCGTGCCCGGCGGGGTGCGCAGGATTGGAGCAGCGGTGGCAACGATCATTCCGAACTATCGCCTCCGCATGGTGGCGCAGGGGTTGCAGTATCACGATGACGAGGACTTGTATGCATCGGTCTTCATCGGGTGGAACGCTCCCTTCGCGCACAAACTCCTGACGCCGGAGGTGCGCAGTGCCTATCGGCTCAGGCGGGATCGCTTTCATCGAACCCTTCATCGCAATCGAAGGCTGCCACTGGTGGAGCAGGCGGGCATTGCGGACTTGCAGCACTACCTGCCTGACGATGTGCTGACGAAAGTCGATCGGGCGACAATGCACTATTCATTGGAGGGACGCGCGCCGATGCTTGATCACCGGCTTGTGCATTTCGCGCAGGCTCTTCCGCCGCACCTGCGCATGGGGGGCGGAAGCCAGAAGGTCATCCTGAGGAAGCTGCTGGGCGAGGTGCTTCCGCGCCCGCTACTGGAAAGGCCAAAGGCGGGTTTTGCCGTGCCGCTGCGGCATTGGCTTCGTGGTGAACTGAAGTCGATGATGCGGGACTTGTTGTCGCCCTCATCGCTGCGGACGCATGGGTTCCTGAACGAGGATTTCGTGCAGCGCCTGATCCGCGACCACCTGTCGAGCCGGTGGAACTTTGAACGACAGCTTTGGGCGTTGATGGTTTTTCAAATCTGGCACAACGCGCAGGAACAATGACCGGGCGCGTTCCACGAACACTTCACCTGACGGTGCACGAGCGGGGCGGCGGAACGGAGACGAACGTTGCGCGCCTTTGCGATGCCGTTCCGGAGTTCCAGCACATGGCGCTGGAGGCGACAATGGGGATGCCGCTGCGATGGCGGCGCATGGGTGCTGCCGTCTCTGAGCTTCAGGCGTTTGAACCCGAGGTGGTTTTCTGCTACGGCATCAGCGCGCACCTTGTGGCGCTGGCCGCCCGGCTGAAGGGGGCCTCCCTGGTTGGCAACATACGCAGCGAGGCCGATTTTGCAGGAAGGAAGGGGAAAATCTGGCGATTCATTGAGCGCCGCTTCGTGACATGGATCAGCAATTCCTCCGCGGCGATCGACAATCTTCCCCACAAGCCCCACTCTTATCGGGTGATCTACAACGGAGTTCCCACGCCTGTTGAAGCTTCGACGCACTTGCCAAAACATCCTTCGCCGGTTTTCGTGATGCTGGCGCGCGGCAGTCCGCACAAGGGACATCACTTCGCGTTGGCGTTGTGGAAGCAGTTGGGGAAACCCGGCACGATGATTTTTGCCGGAAAGCTGGACGATGCCCTGAAGCGCAATGCCGGGGAGGAGGGGGTGTTTTGTCCCGGCTTTGTTGATCCGGGGAGTGTGCTGGAGGGTGCGGACCTGCTGCTTATTCCGAGCGAGACGGAAGGCATTCCAACGGCGCTGCTGGAGGCGATGATTCGCGGCGTCCCCGCACTGGCAACCCCCGTTGGCGGCATCACGGAGGTCATAACCCACCAGGAAAACGGCTTTGTTCTCCCGCGCGAACAATGGTTGGATTTCCTGTCAGGTCATCCTGTGGAGAGCTTCAAGGCGGTTGGCGCGCGCGCAAAAGACCATGCGACCAGGCATGCCACGTTCGAGAGGATGAAGGATCAGTTCATTGCTGCTGCGGTGGAGGCTGCTGCGAATCGGGGGAAGCGCCCATCGTGACAATCACGGTTTCCTCGTCCGGTGGAATCCAAACGCGCCTGGCACTGAAGCCAGCGACGAGAACCAGCGCCTGCGAATTCTCCTTCCGTGGGATGACGCATGACACATTCTTTCCATCCTCGTAGTGGAAATAGTAGTTCGTTTCATCCACAAGGATCACGGCGTCCTTCACCGGCCCGCTCCGGTCATCCTTGATGATGAAGCTCACCTTCCGGTCGCGGGAGGGATCCTTCTTCACCAACGTCAATGTTTGGGTCGTGATGGGATCGATGCCTGAGGTCCAATGTTCACGTGTCCAGGCGGTGTGCTTGCTGCTGCTGTTGCGAATCATGGCGTCCAGCATCACGTTTCCGTGCTCATCAGCCGTGGTGAGCAGGTCGTGGATGCGCTGCCCGAAGACGAAGGCGCCGGGAAGGGGCTGGCCGTCCTCATCCTGAACGTGAATCATGCGCCCCCTTCGTGCCGCCATGGCAATGGAATGGGAAGTCTCGTCGTCCGCGGAAAATTGCAGTGGCAGCCTCCAGCCGGCATCAGGGGATGAAGAACCGAGCAGCCGGCCACTGACTTCGATGTCGCCCTTGTTGTCTGCGGCGACTTCACCCTGGGGGAACAACGCAAACAGCACCGCGGTCTTTGGCGTGGTGTAGTAGACGTAGCTTGTCAGGGGATTGTCCTTCCACTTCACGAGAACGGAATCGGGGTCGAGCAACGGACCGCCGCGCCTGCCAGCGTCAGGGATGGTGAGGAGGACCTGGATGTTGTGCCCTTCGCTCAGGCGCTTGCGCAGCGCCGCCTGTGGATCCAGCTTCGGATCAACAAGCAGCTTGCTGCGAAGGCGGGTGTTCAGCGTCAGCGTCGGGGTTGTTTCCCCCGCCATGGAGATGCTGGAGAGCAGAAGCATCAATGCAGCGAAAAAAAACCTCATGGTACCATCAACTCCACTTCAGCAATGAGCCATTGGTTTCCAGCCCTCTTCGTCATGAGCAGTTCCGCACTTGGCGGCGTGGAGCCACCGGGCGACAGAAACTGTGAATTACGCGTCTTGTAGGTGAAGCGAAAACCGACGCGTGCCTCACCATCCTGCACATGAATCCTTCTCTCTTCTGGTGAGATCGAGATTTTTCCCGTGACGCTGTGGAGGCGGGAAAGGCGCGCCAGCAGGAGTTCGCGCGTCAGCACCTCCCTGTCATCGTTCACATCGACAACGACTTCGTTCGTGATTCCGGAAAGGAACGTGGGCATGTCCTGCTGTTCAAAGGCGCGGATCATCGCATTCACCTGATCGTCGACGCGATCCTCCTCCGTTGGCTGGTACATCAGTACGGAGATGCCAACGCAGACCAGCACGACAAAGGCGATTGCCGCCGTGACAAGCCGGATGGGTGAACGCTTGCGACTGGTACCTGGAGCAGCAGCCGTCATTGAGTCCCGCGCGCGGCCTGCAATTCCGCAAGGATGTGACCGCGCACCTTGTCGATGCCGAGTCGCACCTGCTGCATGGTGTCACGGTCGCGAACGGTGACCGCCTGGTCCTCCAGTGAGTCGACATCAACGGTGACGCAGAAGGGCGTTCCAATTTCATCCTGGCGGCGATAGAGTTTTCCAATCGCGGCGGTGTCGTCGTAAACAGTGTGAAATTTCTTCTTCAAGTCCAACGTCAGCTTTTCTGCCATCGCGACGAGTTCGGGCTTGTTCTTCAGGAGCGGGAACACTGCGCACTTCACGGGGGCAAGGTCGCGATGCAGCTTCAGGACCACGCGCTTGTCGTCGCGCACCTGTTCCTCGGTGTAGGCGTCCGTCAGGAATGCGAGGCACGAACGATCCACGCCGAGGGCCGGTTCGATGACGTAGGGCACATAGTGCTTGTTGAGTTCCGCATCGAAGTAACGCAGGTCCTTGCCGCTTTCCTTCATGTGTTGCTTCAGGTCGTAGTCCGTCCTGTTCGCAATCCCTTCCAACTCCTGCCAGCCGATGGGGAACAGGAATTCAATGTCGCAGCACGCCTTGGAGTAGTGCGCGAGTTCCTCCTTCGTCTGATGGTAAAAGCGAAGGTGCTCACGCTTCAGCCCATAGCGAACGTGCCAGTTGGTGCGGTACTCCACCCAATGTTCCCACCATTGGTCATCGTTCATCTCGCCCTCCCTGCACTCTTCCCCGGGCTTGCAGAAAAACTCCAGTTCCGCCTGCTCGAACTCCCGCGTGCGGAAGATGAAATTCTTCGGCGTGATCTCATTGCGGAAGGACTTGCCGTTTTGGGCGATTCCAAAGGGCAGCTTGCGCCGCATGGATGATTGGACGTTTGCGAAGTTGACGAACATTCCCTGCGCTGTTTCGGGGCGCAGGTAAACCTGCGCGGCGGTTTCCACGACGGGGCCGCAGTGCGTCGTGAGCATGAGGTTGAAGGCGCGCGGTTCCGTCAGCAACCCGCCGTCATCGGGGGAAAACCTGCCGACCCGCGTTGACCCCGCCACTTCCTCAAGCTTCACGCGCCTTCCGGAAAGGCCAAGCGGCTTCTCCCAATACGCCTGGTAGATTTCCTTCGCCTTCTTTTTGGAGGGAGCCCAGATCTGTGCGTCGTCAACCTTGCGCGGAGCGGCCTCATCGGAGACGTCGATGATCTCGAACGCCGTCGCCTCCATCGGCGGAACATGATCGGCCCGGTAACGCTTTCTCGATGGCCCAAGCGAATCACAGAGCGGATCGGAAAACGTGTCCACGTGCCCGGATGCCTTCCATGTACGAGGGTTCATGAGGATTGCGGACTCGATCCCTTCGACGTCGTCCCGGTCGTGGATCATCGAGCGCCACCAGGCCTCGCGAACATTGCGCTTCAATTCAATGCCGAGCGGACCGTAGTCATAGGTGCCCGCAAGGCCGTCATAGATCTCGGAGCCGGGAAAAATAAAACCACGCCGTTTGCAAAGGGAAACGAGGGTGTCGAGTGTTACGTGGCATTGTTGTTCCGGGGCGGTTTCTGACATCTGCATGCGTCCTTGGTATTGCCGCTGTGCGTGGCGGCGATTCAGTTTGGTGCCAACAGGGAGACCCTAAATGCGGAGCAAAACGCGTGTGAATGAGAATCCGCGTTATTTGGGTGGCATCCCCGGCCCCTGTTTTATGCAATGACGGGCAAACCGCCGCCTGCCGTCGTCACGCCACCCCCCGACGGCCCACCCTGCCTGCGGGAGATGAAGCTTGCGCTATACGGTGCCAGCCTTCACAAAAGCCGACGCCGATCAGCGCGAGGAATTGCACCGCATCACGAACATGCAGCCCCGTACTTGTGAGCGTGCCCCGGATTTCCCCATCGATTTCATAATGATCCACCTGCCGCAGACATGAACGCAGTCGTCATTCCCACCTATAACGAAGCGAAGAATGCCTCCGCATTGGTGAAGCGCATCCATTCGGAAGTCCCCGGCATTGTGATCATCGTCGTGGATGACAACTCGCCGGACAACACGGGTGAGATTGTCCGGCGCCTTGGGATTCCGCAGTTGCACGTCCTTGTCAGGAAGGATGCGCGCGGTTACGGCACGGCCGTGCGCGATGGGATGCTGAAGGCGCTGGAGCTTGGTGCGGAAGTCATCGCGACCATGGACTCGGATTTTTCCCATGACCCCGCTGCGCTTGCATCGGTGATCGATGGGACTGCAAGGGCCGATGTTGCAATTGGCTCGCGATATGTGAATGGAGTGCGAATCCTCAATTGGCCGATGAAGCGGCTGCTGCTGAGCATCTTCGCCAACGTGTATGTGCGGACGATCCTTGGGCTTCCCGCGCATGACTGCACATCGGGGTTTCGTGCCTACCGCGCGGAACTTCTGAAGGCCATGAACCTGAAGACCATCCGCAGCAACGGATACTCCTTCCTTGTGGAGATGTTGTGGCGCGCGCGGAACCGCCGCGCGAGGCTGAAGGAAGTGCCAATCATCTTTGAGGAACGCCGGGAGGGGAAGTCGAAGATGGGCGGTGCGGTCATCCGGGAAAGCATCTTCATGCCGTGGAAGCTGCGGCTGGCGCGCCGATGAGCGCGCAATGCAGCGTCGTCATCATCACGTGGAATCGGCGGCGGGAGTTGGAGCGCGCCCTGGATTCCGTCTTTGCACAAACCATCGCCGACGAACTGGATGTGGTCGTCATCGACAATGGCTCCACCGATGGGACCGTGGAATGGTTGCGTGATGAGTATCGGCATCCCGTCCGGTTGTTCGGGTTCCGCAGGAATGAAGGGGCATCGCATGGCCGCAACGCGGGCATCAAGCTCGCCAAGTCCGACTTCGTGTGCTTTCTTGATTCCGATGCGGAGATCATGGGTCATGATGCGATCGAGCGGTGCCTGAAGGCACTTCAGCAGAGCCCGTCGGTGCGCGCCGTCGGCGCAAGCATCTGGTTCGACCGCGGGCGGACGCGCGCGTTTTGCCTTGGCGGATACATCACGCGCGATGGCCACTTCGACCAGAAGCGGACCCACAGCGAAACCACCGATCCTGATTTCCTGTCGACCTGCTTTGCCGTGTGGGAAAAGAAGCTCCTGATGGAACTGCGTGGCTTCGACCCCTGGTATTTCTGGGGCATTGAAGACATGGACATCTCGTTGCGCGCGCGGTGGAATGCAAGGCGCGGGGAACATGTTGGCGCAACCCGCTACGAGATTGTTGACGGTGTCCATGTGCTGCACGAAATGGCGGGCGGTGGTCGCCACTATCAGCCGGACGATTTTTCCGCGGCCTTCAATGCCTACGAGCGGCAGCGATTGTACCTTGTGCTGGCGTACGGCGGGGTGGGCGAAGTTCTTCGCGTCGCCTTCGCTTCCCCCGTTCGCATGGACGAAATTGGGGCAGGCGTCTGGCAGAGGAAGCTGTCACCAAAGGAAAAGTTGAAGGCCTTCTTCTTGTACCCCGCGGCAAGGCTCCTTGCGCTTCCAAGGAACATCTTCGACATCGGCTCGAACCACATTGCCGCGTCGCCAATGCCCGCGGAAGTCACTCGCACGGGAAATTAACCCGCGGATTTCGCCATTTCCGCGATGCCCTTCCACGAGTACTCAACGGCCTTGCCGTGGAAGCATCCATGGATGCAGTAGCACTTGCTGATCTGCGCCCTGCGCTCATTCGCCTTCCCGCTGTGCCAGAGGGCATCGAAGTTGTCATCAAACTCGGAAAGATTCGCGAACGGCAGCGTGAACTCGCAGTGCGCCACATCGCCGTTTGTATAGACGACGCCGACAGCCTGCCCCGCCGTTACGCACTTGTATTGTTCCCTTGCTGTTTCCACCATCTTCAACTGCGCAAGGTTGTGGATATGGAAGGCGCTGGCGCGGTAGGGGGCGCGTGACTGGATTGACTTCAGGTCCTCGGCGATCTGCGGAAAGGAATCGCGCGGCGGGAGGTTCATCTTCTTGGGTCCAACGCCTTTTTCCGCCACTTCCGGCGGTATTCCCCAGGCCGTTTCCTTCACATCTCGGACAAGTTCAAAGCCGTGGACAAGGTCGGGACCAATGTGCTCGCGCAGGTAATCATTCAACGGGACCAGTTCGCGGAAATTCAATTCCATGATGACCGTGAGGACGTGAGCATGCAGGTGTTGGAAGTTTTTTCCCAGTTCACGCACGATCCGCAGCGTCTCAAGCGCCTTCTGGAAGTTTCCGGGAACACCACGAACGCGATCATGCGTTTCCTGAAGGCCATCCAGGGAAATCTGGAAATCCAATCCCAGGTCTGGAAACTCGGTTTTGACTTCCGTGGCGATCTGCGTGATCAGCGCGGGTTTCAACCCGTTCGTGTTGATGAGGACGGTTTCCACCTTGTGGCGTGATGCAAACGCGCGCACCACCGCCACAAGGTCCTTGCGCATTGTCGGTTCGCCGCCCGTCAGCAGCAACTGGCGGAAGGCGGGGACGCTGTCAGCGAGCTTCTCAAGGCGCTCCAGCGACATTTCCGGGATGCCAATGTTCAGGTCCTCCCAGCAGAAGCAGTGGTCGCACTTCGCGTTGCAGCGCATCGTGACGTACAGGATCAGCATCTCCAGCGGATACAGGCCCGTCTTCCGACGCTCCGCCTTGTTGTGCAGCAGTCGCCTTGCCGTGTCCTTCACGATGGCGAGATCGGTGGAACGCATCATCATCCGCGCAGTGTCGCGTTGTTCTCCTTTTGCAGCGCTGCAAGCACCTCGCCATGGCGGTCGATGACTTCCTGGTCCTTCAGTGTTCGATCGGGCGCACGGTAGGTGAGGGAGAAGGCAAGTGACTTCCTGCCCGCCTCCATCTTGTCACCCTCGTAGACATCGAAGAGCTTCACGCCGGCCAGCAATTCCTTGCCCGCCTTGCGAATCGTTCGCTCAAGGTCCATGGAGCGGGCACCGCGATCGACAATCAGCGCAATGTCGCGCGTCACCGCAGGATACCTTGGGATGTCCCGCGCCTTCACGTCGCCGCCCATTTCCGCCGCCGCGTCATCCAGCGGGATTTCAAGGTAGCAAACGCGCCTCCTGATGTCGAGCTGGCGCGTGATGGAAGGATGGACTTCGCCAAACGTGACCATTATGCGCCCTTTCACAAGGAAGCGCGCGGCGCGGCCGGGGTGCAGCCAGGGGATGTCGGTGACCGGCTCCGTCAGGTACTTTTGCAGGCCGAGCGATGAGAGGAAATACTCCGCGAACCCCTTGATGTCGAAGAAGTCGAACTCGTGTTCCTTGTCGCGCCAACTGCGCTTTCCGCCACCCGCCAGGATTGCGGCGAAGAAGGGGGTCTCCTGCGCCACGGGCTTCAGGTCCTTCTCCCCGCGTCGTGCGTCCTTCGGCTCGGTGAATGCATAGGTGTGCCCAATTTCAAACAACGCGACGTCATCCAGGCTTTGGTTGAAGTTGTGCACCACGTTCCGCAGCAGGCCCGGCAGCAGCGAGCGACGCATCACTCCCTGGTCGGATGTGATCGGGTTCTTCACGCGAATCAATTCGCCGGCACCGCCTGCAAGTGCATCATCCGCCTCGCCAATGAAGCTGAAGTTCACCGCCTGGCAGAACCCCTGCGCCACGGCGGCATCGGAAAGTGTGGCACGCGCCGTGTCGATCCGCGATGGCGGGTGGTTGGCGCTGGGAAGTGTCAGCGGAACCTCCTGGATGCGATCGTATCCAACGATCCGTGCAATCTCCTCGATGATATCTGCTTCAATGCTGACATCCATTCGATGCGACGGTACGGTGACGTGCATTTCCTCCCCGTCGGACCGAAGCACTTCAAAGCCGAGCCGCGTGAGAACCTCCGTGATGTTCGTGGCGGTGAGGTCAAGGCCCAGGATGTGATTGAGGCGGGAGACCCGCACCTTGATGGAGCCCTTTTCCGGCAGCGCTCCCACGACCTCCAGCACGCCGCGCAGGATCGTGCCACCGCCGGTTTCCGCGATCAACTGCGCCGCCCGATTCAGCGATGCCGTGAGGCGCTTTGCGTCGGTGCCGCGCTCGAAGCGGTAGCTGGAGTCCGTGGACTTGTCCAGGCGCTTGCTTGTGGCGCGAATCGTCTGCGGGCGGAAGTAGGCCGACTCGAGGAGAATATTCGTCGTCCCGTCGCTGATCTCGGAATTGGCTCCGCCCATGATCCCCGCAAGCGCGACCGGCTTCTGGGCGTCGGCGATCACGAGGTCCGTTTGTTGAAGCTTCAGCTCCTGGCCGTCCAATGTCTGCATCACCTCTCCGGCTGTTGCGTGGCGGACGATGACTTGGTTTCCCGCAAGGCGGTCGAGATCGAAGGCGTGCAACGGATGGCCGAGTTCCAGCATCACGAAGTTCGTCACATCGACGATGTTGTTGATGGGCCGCATGCCTGCCGACTGAAGCGCGACCTGCATCCACAACGGCGAGGGACCAACCTTGACCCCCTTGATGACGCGCGCGGTGTAGCGGGGTGAATCCTCCTTCGCGACCACGCTGACGCGCGCGGCGGATTCCACCTTTTCCGTGGCGGATTCGTTGACGTGAAGGTCGGGCATCCTGAGCGACGCCTTGAAGCCCTTCATGGTGTTGATCTTCGCGACAAGGTCGCGTGCGACGCCGATCACGCTTAGCGCGTCGGGGCGGTTTGGAGTGATGCCCACTTCAACAAGGGCATCGTAGGGCGCCCCGACCTCGACATCCTCCGGCAGGATCCAAATGCCCTCCGCCTCTTCCGAAACGCCCAGCTCGCGGGCGCTGCACAGCATTCCCTGCCCCTCGATTCCCATGATCTTTCGGGGCTTCAACACCATGCCGTCGGGGAACGTCATGCCGAAGCGCGCGACGGGAACCTTCTGCCCCGTCTTGATATTCTGCGCGCCGCAGACAATCTTCAGGGGCTGGCCTTCATCAGCCTGCACGGCGGTGAGGCGAATCTTTTCCGCGCCGGGAATCGGTTCAACATTGAGAAGCTCACCCACCACCAGCTTGCCGGAAAGCATGCCAAGGTCGATGCGTTCCTCCACCTCGAGGCCGCACGCCGTGATTGCGTCCAACAGTTTGCCAACGGGCAGATCGGTTTGCAGGTAATTCTTAAGCCATCGGATTGAAAGTCGCATGTGTTCTATTTGTGAGGGAGTGAATTACAGTTCAAGGACCTGAGTCGGTTCGTTTTGAAAGTCGGGTGCGAACAGCGGCGGGGATTTTTCGCCCCGACCGTGCGCGCGGGTCACATCTTCAATTCACGGCGTCGTTGATGATGGCGATCTTCTTCTTCGCCTTGCCAAGGTCGGTTTCACGCCGGTCGGTGATTTCCTCGGCCTGCTCCATTTCCTTCGTTCCGTTGTAATCCGTGTTGGATTGTGGGTTGCTTGTCGAAATGGCCGAGGTCTCCTCCATCTCTGCAAGGCGCCCGCCGCGCAGGTGGCTCACCACCGCACCACCCTTGCCGGTTTCCCCAAACTTCCCCTTCGCCGCTGCCGTATTCGTGTCCGTTGATTTCGATCCACCAACAAACGAAAACAGTGGCGTGGTGTCCTGCGTGGAACTGGACAAGCGAATACCGGCGCCGACCCAGATCAGGAGCGTGATGACAGCAAGGATGATGACGACGATTTTCATGATGAGTGCCTCTGCATGGCTTCGCATTGGGCGCGAGCCATCACCGGCAAGGTACGGCTGGGCCCCGTTTCCCGCCAACTAGAATTGTCGCAGGAAACGCAGGTCGTTCTCGAAAAGAAGGCGAAGGTCGGAAATCCCGTATTTCAACATGGCCAAACGGTCGATCCCAAGGCCGAAGGCAAAGCCGCTGTATTTCTCCGGGTCGATGCCACCGTTGCGAAGGACATTGGGGTGGATCATGCCACTGCCCAGCACCTCCAGCCAGCAGCCCCGCGCTTCCGACCAGACATCCACCTCTGCGCTGGGTTCCGTGAATGGGAAGAAGGAGGGACGGAACTGCACCTTCACATCCTTCCCGTAGAGTGCGCGCAGGAACTCGTACAGCACGTTCTTCAGGTGGCCAAAGGAGATGTCTTCCCCCACCGCGAAGCCTTCCATCTGATGGAACATGGGGGAATGCGTTGCGTCACTGTCGTGGCGGTAGACCTTTCCCGTCGTGATGACGGCGAAGGGGGGCTTCATCTTCAGGTAGGTGCGAATCTGCGTTGGTGATGTGTGCGTGCGAAGCACATATCCGCGATCCACGAAGAGCGAATCCTGCATGTCGCGCGCGGGATGTTCGCGCGGAATATTCAGCGAGTCGAAGTTCATGTACTCCGTTTCGATTTCCGGGCCGGACTCCACCTGGAAGCCCATGGAGCGGAAGATCGACGTGATTTCCCGCGTCATCAGCGCGATGGGATGCAATGCACCGCGCTGCGGGCGGATTCCAGGAAGCGTCACGTCAACCGCCTCGGTGGCGAGGCGCGCATCCAGCTCGCGCGCGGAAAGACTTTCCTGGCGCTGCCTCAGCAGGTCCGTGATGGCATTCTTGTTCAGGTTCAGCGCCTTGCCCGCGATCGGCTTCTCCCGCGCGTCGAGCGCGCCCATGCGCTGGTTCAACTCCGACAGCTTCCCCTTCTTCCCAAGGTACTCGATGCGCAAGTCCTCCAGCGCCTTCGCATCGGCGGCCTGTGCGATGGCCTCCTGCGCTGCGGGACCAATGGATTCAAGGGCGGCAAGTAGCCCAACAAGCGACTGGGACTGTTGGGCGGTTGCTTCTTCGCTGGACATTGTTGCCTGCTTCCCGGTGTCCGGGGGTGTGTTTGAAATCGTCCACAGGCAATGCAGCCCGTGGTTGAACGGCAAGAGAAAGGTGGACCGGCATGCTTCGCCGTGTCATCAGCCAAAACGATTTTTAATCGGGCTTTTGCGCTTCAATGATCATTTCCCCGAATGAAACGGAGAAATTCCGGTCCTTCAGGAATGGGAGGACGAATGTGACGGTGTTGATGAGCGGGGTCAGCAACCAGTGCCGGTAGACATTCAATTGATGGGACACGTAATGCAGGTTCATTACCTTCCACGCGTGATACTTCGCAAAATTCCTGAACCCGGTCTTTTTCAGCAGGCTTCCAAGGTTTGACGAGTTGAAAAAGTGAAGGTGTTCAACCTTGATGTGGAGCCAGTTCCTCCCCATGAGCTTGCGCGACAGGGAGCCTGCATTGGGGGTGCAGATCAGAATCTTTCCGCCCGGCGAGAGAAGCTCCATCGCCTTTCGCAGCACCGACTCCGGATCCCTCACGTGTTCAATGAAGTCAAACATTGTGATCACATCGAAGCCCTGCACGGAGGGAAAATGAGCATCCTCGAAGGGACCTTGGTAGACATGGTCGGCCCCGAACTTCTTCGCAATTTCCGACGCGCCAAATTCGGAAAGCTCGTTTCCGTACGCGTCGTAGCCCAATTTCCGTCCGACCTCCATCAAGTAGCCGGTCGCCGCGCCACAGTCCAGAAGTCGCTGGTTTTTCTGTGGCTTGCCGAGATGCGCCAGTGATCGCGTGAAGAACGCCTGCTTCAGGCTCTGCGTTAGTTTTTCCCCGCCGGCCAGCCCCCACGCGTCGTAATAGTGCTTCCCATAAATCCTGCCGAGCGTTTCATCGGTGGGCTGGGGGTGGGATCGTTCCAGCCCGCACTTTCGGCAATGGTAAAAGCGATGATGCTCATGCTCGAAAAGAAAGTCGAAGTCGCGACTTCCGCAAATGAGGCAAGACTCCTGCAATTCATCCATTGAAGTTCGACCCAGGATTACCCTTCCCAGCGGTTTTTTCAGCGAATCGTCGTATTCAACCGGCGTTTTGTTCTCAATGACCGCCGCCCTTGCGTGCGCACCCGAAACAAGCTCCTCGTGTGCCGCCAGCACCTTGTCCACGCCGATCAACTGCATGCAGATGTTGTTGCCACCGCAGGGTGGCTCATCCACCTCATGCACGCAGGGACTACAGTAGACAGGCTGATAGATAGTCCTGACGAAAGGCTCCGCGTCAAATCCGTAATGCATGGGCTCCACGGGGCCGAACAGGCACACTGTTGGCGCGCCGAGCGTGACCGCCATGTGCATCGGGCCGGAATCATTCGTGATCACGCAGCCCGCCTGCTGAAGCACGGCGAACAACTCCCCAAGCGAAAGCTGCCCTGCCGTGTTGACGATTTTTCCCCGCAGGTGTGGCGCCGTGCGCGCAATGACGGACTCAACGTGTGGTGCCTCATTGGGCGCGCCGACGAGGACAACAGTCCGCCCCGCCTCCGCCAGCCGATCGATCAGTTCCGCATACCTGGCGGCGGGCCAGCGTCGCTCCAGCATCAGGTCGGACGCGTTCGGATTGACGACAGTATAGGCTCCGTTCGCGGTCCAATTCTCAATCTTCGCCAGCTTCCCGCTCGCGCCGTTGCGATCAACATCCGTCAGGTCAATCGGCCCGATCTTCGGGGTGGGCTTGCTGCTCTTTGTCGCCAGCCTTCCCAACTGAAGGTAGATGAGCCGGACCGGCCTTCGCATGTTGAAGTACATCAGGTGCGTGCAGATGTCGCGCTTGAACTCCGCCGACTGCCGGTAAAATCCGTAGCGATTCCGCGCGAGGGTCGCGAGCGATACGATTGACGATAGTGACGAATAGACCTCCAAATCGAAATACAGGTCCACTTTCATGCGCTGCATTTTCAAGATGGCGGAGGCCGTGGAGCGCAGCAATGCGGCGAAGCCCTTGTCATCGATGAGAATCTCGTCATCGATGAAGGAAAGCCGATCCAACAGGCCCTTGTTTGCAGGGGTGCTGAGCATGACAAGGCGGGCCTTGGGAAAACTCTCCTTCAGGTGCTTCATCAATGGCGTGGCCTGAAGGATGCTCCCCATCCCCAGGAACTTCGCGACCACAATGGTCCGCACGTCGGAAGGCTTGGCGCTGTGATCACGGCCCAGCAATCGACCAAGGATTCGCGCGGCGGTGCGAACGACGAGGATCAGTGGGGGGCCGACGATTCGGTCCAGAAAGATTTTCTGCCGGGTTTTCATGACGCTCTTCTATGTTGTCGCGGTCGAATGCTTCCACCTTCGCCCCAAGGGCAAGGGGAACGCCCACTTCCGCCATCCAGACGAGACAATCGACTTGCCCCAAGCCACTGGCAAACTCGCGATGTTTCAATCATTTCACTGCGAATTGACCTCCCTTGAGCCGTCGCAAGAAAAGGCAACCAGCGCCCGAGGCACCGCCTTCCACCGGGGAGGCGCCGGCTTCCGCATCGAAGCCGGCAGGCATCACGCCCGCCACGTTTGCCTCACCCACCCTCACGGTGCGCGAAGCGTGGGTTTCGTTCCTTGTCGCGCTGGGCATTGTGTTCATCGGATATTGGCAGATAACGTTGGCGGGGAAGTCCCTGGCAAGTGACGTGGGCATTTCCAATATCTTCGAATCAGGTTGCTGGCGCGAGGGGGGCACCTTCGAGCAATTGAATCGGACGCCCGCCGGCATCTTCATGACGGGATTGGATCGGGTTGGATCCGCCATTATGGATGAGCCCGCACCTTATGTCGCCCATAGTCTCTATTTTTCCGGAAACATGCCATGGCTTAATCCCTATCAGGGTATGAGCCACCCATTTGCCGCGGATATGATGTCCGCGGTCTTCTACCCCCTGCAAGTTCTTCCCATTCTCTTTCCCTCCACGATTATTTGGGAATTGTATTTGATATTAAGGATTATTTTGTTTGGTTGGTTTACATATCTTTATTTGCGTTCCATTGGCATTTCGCGCCTGGCGTCCACCTGCGCCGGCTTGCAGATCAGCTTTGGCGGCTATGTCCTGCAATGGGCGAATTTGTTTCACCTGAACGTGGACCTGATGCTTCCGGCGCTTCTTTTTTGCATCGAAATGTGGTTTGCCAAGCGCCACAGGGGATGGCTGATCGCAATTGCGTTTTCAATGTATTGCGCAATCACCGGGGGGAATCCACAGCCCCTCATCCTCATGTGCGCATTCATCGCCGCCTATGTCCCTGTCCGCGCGATTGCAGTCGCCTCGCGCCGCGGATTCCCAGCACGCCTCGGTGAGGCTTTCCTGATGTCCGTGGCCGTCTGCGCGGCCTGCGCGGTGGGTGCGGGCCTGGCAGGCATATTGATTTTTCCCTTTGTTGAACTGTTTCAGGACAGCTTCAAAACACGGAGCACGGGGTTTGGGGACTATACGTCAACGCCGGGGAATCGGATATTTTATCTCTACCCGCAAATAGTGCATGGCTATGTCGGCATCGATATCTCCGTTCGCGAGAATGTGGGGAAATCGGCGTATCCCCTGTTGGGCGGTGGAATTGCCAGCACGATGTTTGTGCTGGCCTCGCCGGCACGGATTCGCCGGATGCCGTCGATTGTCATTCTTTTTGTCGGCACTTTTGTGCTGTGCCTTTTGAAGGCGCTGGCATTCCCTCCGTTGCAGTTCTTTCATCGCATCCCGATCGTGCAGAATATCTACATCGCAAAGTATGTGGTGGTGCTGGTCTTTTCCGGGGCTGTCCTTGTTGGAATTGGCGCCGACTACATCCAGGCGCGCTTGTATGAGAAATCCTTCGGATGGCGCCGCCCCATCCTGATCGTCATGTGTGTCGCGGCGATCTGGGTTCCGTATATTTGGCTGAAGCAATGGATCGTGCAAAACAAGGTCTCCTTCGCCGCAGCCTATGAGTATTCGGTGATTGTGGATTCCCTGCTCATGAAATGCCGGGTCATCATGGTCTACGCAACCGCCGCCATCACGCTTGCGATCCTGCTAAGCCGTTGGGTTTCGGCGAGGATGTGTGCCTACGTCATGCTGAGCGCGCTCGCCTTTGAAAGTGCATTGAGCGCATATCGGCCCTATGGCGACAGGACGGAACTTTACGATCCACCACCGTTTGCAAAATTCCTGAAGGAGAGGCAGAAGCAAAAGCAGGGCAGGTTGTATGCAGTCGGCCCGATCCTTTTTCCCACGTCCGCCTCGGTTTTCGGGCTGGAGGATATTCGCCACTTCGATGCGCTCGAATGGCAACCCTATTATGATTTCATGAAAATACTCATAACGGGACAGGACACGAGGTTCTATGCGCAGCACACCGGCAGCAATGACCCGAAGATCGTCAAAAGCCCGATGCTGTCGGTGAGCAACACCCGCTACATCGTAACAGACACGTCGCCCTACAGCACCGAGGTGACCAGCCTGTTTTACAAGAATGGCCTGTTGCTTTCGAAGAAGGACCTTCCGGAAGGCGATCCGCTTCGCAGGGGGGAATTGGTTTCCACGACCATTGATTCGCAACGGAGGCGAACAGCGGTGATCGTGGGGGCGCCGGACACCTGGCTGATTTCGCTCATGGTTTCCTCCCCGCAGGAGGAACTGCGCTTCTTCTATGGCATGTACAGTGGCTTTTCGGACGCCAATCATGGTGATGGAACGCGCGTGCAGGTCTACGCGGAGCCACAGGATTCACCAGTAAGGGTCAAACTGTTCGACCAGCCATTCGATCCGAAAACCGATCGCCTCCAGCGCAAGTGGTTTCCCGTGCGAATACCGTTGGGGCAGTTCCGTGGAAAATCAGTGCGCCTCTATTTTCACATCGATCCCGGACCTGCGGGAAATGCGGACTACGACAGCATTTTCCTCGCGGACATGAGCCTGAAGTCGGTCGACCAGTCCGACAACAAGCTGAGATTGATCTATGACAAGGAAATCTTCATTTATGAGAATCTCGAAGCCCTGAACAGGGCGTTTCTTTCCCCGTCAATCCGTCTGGTTGATTCCATCGAACAGATCAAGCCGATGGTGGAGAATGAGAAGCTGCGCATCGTCGCGTCGGTCCCGGTGTTGAACACGCCAGAGGCGGCGGCGGCGAAGGAGTTGCTCGGCATCGGGAATCCTCCCCCGGGAGCACACGCGGGAACAGTGGCGACAATGCGTGACGACCTGTATCACAAGAATTACGATGTTGATGCGGAGCGCCCCGCTTTGCTGACCATTTCCAACCTGGCTTATCCGGGCTGGCGCGCCTACATCAATGGGAAGGAGAAGCCGATTCTCAAGGCCTTCGGCGCGCTTCAGGGCGTCGTGGTTCCGCAGGGCAAAAACACCGTCGAGATTATTTATCAATCCCGGTCGGTCATGCTGGGATGGCTGGCCACGTCCGCATCGGCGATCATCCTCCTTCTGACAGGCGCGGGCCCCATCGCATGGCGGAAGCTGCGCTCGCCCAACAAAGAAAACACCGGCGTTGAATCCCCTGATTCACCGCCGGTGGAAACTCACGCCGCATAGAAGGCCTTCGCGGTTTACAGGGCCTCTTCGTCCTTCTCGCCGGTGCGGATGCGAACGGCCTGTTCCACGTTCAGCACGAAAATTTTCCCATCGCCAATGGTGCCTGTCTGCGCACTTTCGGTGATTGCCTTTACGACATCGGGAACGCGGTCGTCGGTGACGACGATTTCAAGACGCACCTTTGGCATGAAGTTGACCTGATACTCGCTGCCTCGGTAAAGCTCCTGATGCCCCTTTTGGCGCCCAAAGCCGCGGACTTCCCACGCCGTCAGTCCCAGGATCCCAAGTGATGCGAGCGCACTGCGAACATCTTCAATCTTGTGAGGCTTGATGACAGCTTCAATCTTCTTCATGAGGGAAGGTCCAATTCCATGGCTTCATGGGAGGGTTGATGAACTGGCGGAAGCTTATGGGAATGAACCCCTCAGGTCCAGCGGGAAACTGAAACAGCCGGTTCAATTCCTGGTGGGAATGGGATCAGGAGCCACTTTGGGCAAAGGGACGAACGAAGCGAAGCGTATTCTTGCGATTGAACTCGTCCCTCGGCTGCCAGATCATGCTATCGTGCCAGACATGTATGAATCCGAGGCCCGTCAGGATGCCGGGACCAATGCCTGCCTGAAAAATTTCAAGCTGCTTGGAAGTGCCGCCGAGATAGAGGAAAAACTGATAGAGGGCGTATGTGGCCACGCCGAGGGTGATCATCCCCAGCAGGCCCTTGAGCCCGGACTTCTTCAGCGAAAATCCCGTGGGGACCTGCGAGGGATCGAAACCTTCCGGCGATGGATAGGAGGATCGGTCTTTGTGCCAATGGACCAAGGCAACCACCGCAATGTACTGCACATAGTGCGCAACGAGTCCGAAAGTCAGCACGCCCCACACCACGAACATGGGCCGTGGGTTGACCATGAGGAAAAGCATTGGCAGCGGGAAGGACAGGGTTGTCAGCATCATGGCGAAATAACGCCATGAACCCAAGCCGTATTGCCTGATCAGGGAAATGCGACTTTGAGTATACTTGATAAGCTCATAAACAAACCAGCAGGCAAACCCACCGAAAATATAATCGGAAACGACGCCACGAAGTCCCGCGCCGAGGGCGTAGGGATCAGTATACCAGCCATATCCATAAGCAGTGAGCGCATAGGAGTAAATCAAGCGAACATCCTGGCCGCGAAAGGCCGGATCCTTGATTCCCATTTTTGTGCGGTAGAAGCCAACGAATCCCACGTTCTGTTTCGTCAGGTGATAATGAGTCCAAGCGTAGCTGACGAGCGCAACAATCCCCGTTTGCCAGCCCTTGATGTATTCAAGGCAGCCAAGGGCAATGGAACCCACCAGAAAAAAAATGGGGACGACGAGGAACTTCACGGGTTGCTTCATGTAATAGCTGAAATGTTCCTTGTTCAGGAAGAACATCCATGTGCCCATGACATGTATCAGGGAAAGAAGGATGACGCCTGCATTCAGGACGGCGTGGCCCTTCGGGCCGAGGATGATGTACATCGACACGAACAGGCCGGAAAGCAGTGTCGGAAAAATGAAGAAGAGGATGTCGTAAAAGGGAGCGGCCACCCAGCTTCCAGTAACCGGTCTGGATGGTGCGGACGCTGGAACATCAACCACCTGCACCGCCGCTGTGGGAACCAGCGCTACCTGATGGGTAGCCAGCGAAGGGGAAGCGTCATGACTCATGGATAGAATTTGGGGGACTGTCCGTATGGGTGCGGATGTTATCGCGGGGTGTGTTACTGTCAATGCTTAAGGGCGGCCCTCCGTGGCGAGGTTGATGCATGCGTCCGCATAGTTTGCGCGACCCGGGCTGGTGCGAATAAAAATGAAAAACGCCCGCCGCGGGGTTCGCGGCGGGCGTTGCGTGTCGTGACAAACTCACGAATTGTAATACATCATGAATTCGTGGGGGTGCGGGCGCAGGCGAATCGCGTCGACTTCGTTCACGCGCTTCCATTCGATGTAGTTCATGACCAGATCTTCCGTGAAGACGTCGCCTTTGAGCAGGTACTCGTGGTCATCCTCAAGGGCCTGAAGGGCCGCATCCAAGCTTCCTGCGGCCTTCGGAACCAACTTCGCTTCATCAGGGGGAAGGTCGTAGATGTTCTTGTCGAGCGGCTTGCCGGGACTGATCTTGTTCTGCACGCCGTCAAGGCCCGCCATCATGATGGCCGCGAACGCCAGGTAGGGATTCGCCAAGGGGTCCGGGCAGCGGAATTCAACCCGCTTCGTCTTTTCGTTCGTGCTGTACATCGGGATGCGGATTGCCGCAGAGCGATTGCGCTGCGAGTAGGCGAGGTTCACCGGCGCCTCATAGCCCGGCACCAGACGCTTGTAGCTGTTCGTGGTCGGGTTGCTGAAGGCGAGGATCGAATTCGCGTGCTTGATCAGGCCGCCGATGAAATGCAGCGCGAAGTCCGAAAGGCCTGCATAGCCGTTTCCTGCCATCAGGTTCTTGTTCCCCTTCCAGATGGAAACGTGGGTGTGCATGCCGGACCCGTTGTCGCCGAAGATGGGCTTGGGCATGAAGCAGGCGGAAAGGTTGTGCTTCGCGGCGACGTTCTTGATGATATACTTGTAGAGGAGCGACTTGTCTGCCATGCTCAGCAGCGAATCGAAGCGCATGTCGATTTCACACTGGCCGGCGGTGGCAACCTCGTGGTGATGCGTTTCCACATGGATGCCGCACTCCTCCATGACCTGGCACATTTCGCTGCGGACATTCTGGAGCGAATCAACGGGAGGAAGTGGGAAGTAGCCTTCCTTGAAGCGGATCTTGCCGCCAAGGTTCGGGCGGCCATTGTCGCCGCGCTCGTCCTTGCCGGAGTTCCAAATGGCCTCGCCGCTGTCCACGCTGTAGGAACAGCCCCAGGGATTTGATTCGTAGCGGACTTCGCTGAACAGGAAGAACTCAAGCTCCGGTCCGATGTAGCAGATGTCGCCGAGGCCGGTGCTCTTCAGGTAGTTCTCCGCATTGATGGCGATGTTGCGGGGGTCGCGGTTGTACTTCTCGCGCGTGAGCGGGTCCTCCACGTTGCCAACCAGCGACAATGTGGGGATTTCGCAGAACGGATCCACCATCGCCGTGGCGGGATCGGGGATCAGCAGCATGTCCGACTCGTTGATCTGGCGGAAGCCGCGAATCGAGGAGCCGTCGAAACCGTGCCCGCTCTCGAAAATGTCCTCGCCAACGTCGGCGATCGGGCATGTGAAGTGTTGCTGAACACCGGGAATGTCCGTGAACTTGAAGTCCACGAACTTGATGTTCTTTTCCTTGATAAGCTTAAAGACCTCGGCTGGCTTCATGAACTTTCGTCGTGCCTTTCTTGAGGAAATAATGGGCTGCGCGTAACGTCCGCACCTCGCGCAAGCTGTCTTTTCGGAGGCAGCGGATTAGAGGAACCCGCCCTTCCCGGCTTCCAGCGGAATCCCCCAAAATCGAAGATTTGGCTTTTATGGAATCCGGTCTAATTTTTTATCAAGTGGCTCTTTTTGGCCAGTTGCCCGTTTGCCCGCCGCACTTTTTCCAGCCGCACTTGCCTAGAAACCCTGTTGCAGCCGATGCCCCATGCACCGATCCATTGAGGCCATGAAGCAGGACGCACTTTCCGTCAACCTTCCCGAAACCATTCTCGCCAAGATTGGCAGGGGCTGCGTGGACTTTGTGGCCTTCCACGGCGTCTACGCGCGATTCGCGTGGCAGGTCCTCAAGCGCGTGTTCAGCCCACCGTGGCGTTGGAAGATCATCCTGGAGCAGTGCGTCACGATCGGCATCCGTTCGCTCCCCGTGGCCGCCCTTACATCCATCTTCGTGGGGATGGTCATGGTGCTTCAGACGGGCGTGCAACTCGTGAAGTTCGGTTCGAAGAACTACGTTCCGGGCATTACCTTCATAGCGCTCACCCGTGAAATGGTTCCCGCCTTTTGCTCAATGGTGATCGGAGCGCGCGTCGCCGCCTCCATCACTGCGGAGATCGGGACGATGCGCGTTACCGAACAGATTGATGCAATGGATTTGCTGAACGTCGATCCGCTCCGTTACCTGTGTGCGCCGCGCGTCATCGCGATGACGCTGATCCTGCCGATGATTTCGGGCCTCTGCATCTTCACGGGATATTTCGGCGGGATGATCGTTGCCAATGCGGCAATTGGCATCGAGCCTTTGGCGTATTTCACCACCACCGTCAAGTTTTCGCACCTCACTGACGTGTACGGCGGCGTTTTCAAGACGGTGTGGTTCGGGCTTCTGATCGCGATGACGGGCTGTTACTATGGCTTTAACACACAGGGGGGCGCCGCCGGCGTTGGCAAGGCGACCACGCAGAGCGTCGTGCAAACGATGATCCTGATCCTCACCTTTGACTATATCCTCACGACGATCATTCTCGCCGTGACCGGGCTGGATTAGACCCGCCCGAAAGCGGGCTGCGTCGCGTTTCCTTGCCAGGCGGCAATTTGGAAATCCGGATTTGCGGGTTTTTCGTGGCGCCATCCCGGCGGCTGTGCATCGAATGCTTCCCCGGTCGCCTCATCCCCCCAGTCCAAGAAAACATTTGGCAACTCCACCGGGGTCTGATTCGCTCCACCCGCTGATTCCCAAAGAGATACCATCCACCCTATGCCCACCGAAACCGCCGACGATATTCGTGACACAATCTCGCAATGGCTGGATACCCATGCGAAGGACCTGATACGCGACACGGTACGGATCATCAATTTTGAAACTGTCTCCGGCGGAAACGCGGAGCAGGAGGCAAAGTACCGCACGGAGATCCCCGCATGCCTGCAATGGCTGAGGCAGCGCGCGGAGGAGATGGGCTTTGCATATCGTGAATGGCAGGGATGCGTGGCGGAGATCGAGTGGGCAATTCCCGCCTCCCGCGACGGCCTCAAGCGGCCGGTGATGGGTATCGCCGCACACATCGATGTGGTGACTCCCGTCGGAAGTTGGAAACATGCCCCGTTCTCCGGAACGATTGAGGAGGGTGTCCTCTATGGTCGTGGAATCCAGGACGACAAGGGCCCGCTGATTCAGGCGCTTTACGGAATGTATGCGGTGAAGGAGGCGGGGGTTACGCCGCCCTGCGATGTGCGCCTCATCATCGGCACCAGCGAGGAAACGGGCGACTGGGGGGACATCGCGCTCTATCTGGCGGAGCGCGGCGCGCCCGACTACAGTTTCACACCCGATGCGGATTTCCCCATCATCACAGGCGAGAAGGGGATCATGAACATTCGCTTCCGGGCGGAATGGGAGCATCTTGGTCCCCATCCGGAAACACAGATGGAGTTCGTTTCGCTCAAGGGTGGTGCGCGCACGAACATCGTCCCCGCCCTTGCTGAAGCCACCCTTCGATTCCCGGAGGAATCCAAGCACCTTGTCATGAAGGAAATGGTGCGGGAGACGACACGTTTCACCGTGGAGAACCCGTCATCCAACATCACCCTTGTTCCCAACAATGAAAGTGATTCCGAGGCGGCTGGATATTATGAGTCGCTCATCAGCTTCATCGGGAAGGCCGCCCACAGTTCCACGCCAGCAAAGGGACACAACGCGAACATCGATGCGCTGCGGTTCTTCGGCGACATCGAAACGCTCCCCCCGCCCGTGCGGGCATTCATTCAGTTCCTCGCCTTCATCGGTGTGACGCCGGACGGGACCAACCTCCAGATCAACAGCTCGCATGCGTTTGTTGGCGATACCACCGCGGTGCTGAGCCTTCTGGACATCGGCCAGAAGGGGGGCTGGGCGAATTTGAACATCCGCCCGACGATGGGTTTCTCCTGCCGAGAAGTGATGCAGAAGTGCCGGGAGGCCGCGCGCTCCTTCAGCGACTTGTCCGGCCTGCAGATTGAAATCGTCGAGACAGAACGGATGCTGGATGCCATCTACCTCGATCCCTCGCGGCCGGGTGTCGACGGCTTCCTGCGAAGCCTTCAATCCGCGTATGAAATGGCAACCGGCGAAAAAGGGGAAATGCGCTCCATTGGCGGAACAACCTATGCAAAGGCACTGCCGAATTGCTGCGCCTTTGGGCCGGTGAAAATGGGTGTCGATGAGGAGCTTGCCCACCAGGCGGACGAAAACCTGGCCGTCGATTCCATCCATCGCAATGCGTTCATCTACGGGCTGTCGATCGCGCTCATGGGCCACGTATGAGCATCGAAACCCTGAACGTCACCTGTCCTGATTGCAAGAACGTCCTTGTGGTGAACAAGAAGACGGGTCAGGTGATCGAGGTGCGCCGCCCCATCCTGGAGGATTCCACCGGAGACCGCTTTGAAGACGCGCGGCAGAAGGTTCTCGATTCGAAGAATCGCGCGGAGAAGCTCTTTCAGGAAGCCAGGCAGAAGGAAAAGGACAAGTTTGCGAAGCTGGATGCGCTCTTCAAGGAGAAGCGTGACGAGTTGAAGGACAAGCCGATCGAGAGACCAGACCGCCCGATTGACCTGGATTGATCGCACATGCCAGCCACTGATCCCGCCGGTCCCACGAAAGTAGAAGCCTGCGACAAGTGTCGCGGCACCGGCTACATCGTGAACGATGGAATCGCAACGCGCTGCGATTGCGGGCTGATCGACCGCTTCCAGGGTCGCGTCCGCATCGGCGGCGCGGACATTCCGAAGCGCTTTGCGACAAAGGATTTCACCAACTTCAAGGCGGAGAAGAAGGACCGTGACCGCGACGCCGTGCTGGCCGCTGCCAGGGCATACGCGAACACCTTCCATGGAAGCGAAAGCGAAGGGCTGCTGCTGCGCGGAATCACGGGCTGCGGAAAGACGCACATCGCCATTGCGATCCTCAAGGAAGTGGTCAGGCGCGGCTACTCCGGCTACTATGCGAACTTCAACGACCTGTTGTCGCGCATCCGCGATTCGTACAATGCACAGTCGGGCGCCTCGGAGGCGGAGTTGCTCGATGCCGTCGATGGGGCCCAGTTGCTCGTGCTTGATGACGTGGGCGCGGAATCAACGACGGATTGGGTTCGTGACCGGCTCTACCTCATCATCAATCGCCGCTACGAAAACGCGCTGCCAACGATCATCACGACGAATTGTGACGAGGCCGAACTTGAGGCGCGCGTCGGCCCGCGCATCGTCAGCCGCCTGCACGAGATGTGCTCCTTTGATTTTCCATCCTTCCCGAAACAAGACTACCGCCGCGCGCAGATGAAATAGCCATGTCGCAGCCACCGCTTCACCTCAACCTGATGCGACGTCGAAAGCAGCAGTATCGCCTGCGCCGTCGCCGCTTCCTGGTTTCCAACAAGGACATCTTCTCGCCGCAGCTTGAAGCCGCCCCGCAGCGCAGCGCGGTCGCGAGCAAGGCTTCGGACGCCGATCCTGATCGGTTGCGGGAAAAATTGCGGGCGGCCGAGGTCCAGGCTGCAAAGCTTCACGCGGATCTTCGCGCCGTGGACTCGCTCATCAAGGATTACGAGCGCCGCCTTTTGGAGAAGGATTCCCTCATTGCGCAGAAGGACACCGTGATCGCGGAGGCCACGCGCGTGATCGAAGAGGCGAAGGCCCAACTGCTGCGTAATCGCCAGGACATCGACCTCCAGCGAAAGCGCCTGGCAAAAGAAAAAGAGGACATGAAGAAGTACGCCGTGGAGGAGTTCCTGAGGCAGATTCTCTCGCCGCTCGATCATTTCACCCTCGCCATGGAGCAGTGGCGCACCGGCGCCGGCACCGGGCATTCATTGGGCGAGGGAATGCAGATGGTTTTTCGCGAATTGATGGCATCCCTTGAGGGGAACGGCCTCATGTGCATCAACACGACCGGGCTGCCGTTCGACCCCACCATTCACGACGCCGTTTCCAAGTGCACGAATCCCGCGCGCCCCGATGGGGAAGTCGTCCGGATTCTTCGCCCCGGCTATCTTCTGAAGGACAAGGTGCTTCGCCCGGCAATCGTTGAAGTGAACAAGCTGCCCGACGGCGCCTCGCATCTTTCGGAGCCTGTGGCGCTGCCTCCTTCGACGCCGCCGCCAGCGGAGGAACCCGCGGGTCCCGATGCCGTGGTGGAGGTGCGCCTTCCGCTCAACCAGGAAGTCGTCCGGGTCGACCCCGTGCTGCAACAGACGCATTCCTCGCCGTTGGATCGCGCCCGTCGCATGTTGGAGACGAAGTTCGACGACACGGGCGATGAGGACCCGAAGGGGTAGCGGCTACAGCCGGCCCTCCTCCATTGCGGCGATCCATTCGCGCGCGCGTTTCCCAATGATCGAGGTCATGTCATAACCGCGCACGATGATCTTTTTCTCATTCCCGGTGATTTCCACATGGCCCGAGGAAATATCACGGGCATATCGGCGCGTGATGCCGAGGGCTGGAATCAGCAATTCATAGACAACCCTGCCATCCGATTCCTCGCGCGACGCCAATTGAAAATCACTCTTATCCATGGCCGCCTTCCCAAAGGCCCTTGATTTCGGCAATGCTGTAAAGCGTCCCGGCGGCGACAACGGCCGCGCCTGATTTCATTGCTGCCTGGAACGCGGACTCCGCCGTGTCGAACTCCTCCGCGTCCATGTGCAGTTCCTGCGCCGCGAGCGAGAGCGTGGCCGCGTCGGCTCCACGCGGGGGAGGAAGCGGATAGCAGAACACCTTCTCAAGCGAAGTGTTCCCAAGGGCGTTTTCAAAGTTCGTCAGGAAGCCCGTGTGGTTCTTCTCCTTCTGCATTCCCCACAGGAGCACCACCTTTCGCAGGTCAAGCCTGCCGACCTCCTCGCCCAGCACGTCCGCACTGAGGGGGCAGTGCGCCCCATCAATGACCAGTGTCTTCGCGCCTCGGCGCAGGACCTCGAATCGTCCCGGCCAATGGACCAGGTTCAACCCGGTAAGCAGCTTTTTGCACGGCGGTTGCTTGTCAAACTGGGTCGCAACCATCATCGCCACGGTCACCGCTGTTTCCACGTTGGTAAGTTGGAAGCGCCCATGAAGTGGCAGGAATCCATCGGCCTCCTTTTCCGCCCCATCATACATGTGAATCCACTGGCCCGTGGTGATTTCGATGGTCTTGACGACCTCATTCTCCTCCCAGGCCTTGATGAGCCGCGTGCCATTCTGTTCCGCCTCCTCCGCGATGACGGGGATGACGCGCGATTCAAATTCCGCAGCCTGCCGCGCCAGCACGACCGGCCGCCCGGGCTTGATGATCCCCGCCTTCTCCCGCGTGATTTTCTCGATCGTGTCGCCCAGGATGCTTTCGTGATCCATCCCCAGCGTTGTGATCACGCTGACGAGCGGATCGACCACGTTTGTGCAGTCAAGTCGCCCGCCCAGTCCCGTTTCCCAAATCACAATCTGCGGAAGGGCGCCGGGGTTTTCCGCGTGCAGCTTTCTGCCACGCGCGCCAAACCCCACGAGGGCAAATGCCGTGAGCAGTTCGAACACCGTTCGGTAGGACTCGGCCCTTTCAATTTCGTCGCGATGCTTCGCGGGAAGGGAGGCCACGAAATGATCGAACCGCTGCTCGAACTCCTCGCGGCTGAGCGGCCTTCCATCAAAACGGAAACGTTCCCCGTAATGTGTCAGGTGGGGGCTGGTGAACATTGCCACGGGAAAACCAAGCCCCCGCAGGAGTCCCTCAAGGATGGCCGCCGTGGAGCCTTTTCCCTTTGTTCCTGCGATGTGGATGAAATGCTGGCCGCGCTCGGGATTTCCAATCTCGGCAAGGAACCGATGGAAATGGCCGAGGTCGTACTCGGCCCCGTCGCGGTTTCGTCCCAGCGGATGCCGCTCCAAATCCAGAAGTCGGTCGAAAATCATGAGCAAAAATCCCAGTAGATTTCCCTGATTGCGAGCCAAAATTCCCCTGTTGCAGGCAAACAAGTCAATATCCCGCTGGACAGCATCACGCAAGCCTGCCAAAACTCCTGAAATTGGTAAGTTCGAAACAGATCAAACTGACGGACAATGCAGGAAGTGTTGATCAAGTACGGACCCGAAAGCGGCGGAGATAATCCGAAGCCGGTTCCCCCCGCTCCCTCATGGTTGCGGCAGGGGCTGAACGAACCTGTCCCCGCGTGGGAGGCTTCCGCGCAGCGGGGGGATTCGCGGCAATTGACGCCTCTCCCCTTGGACAGCCGGCCCTTGACGCCCCTGCCGCACGATAGCCGGCCGCACACCCCGCTCCCACAAGGGGACTATGAATTTGGCGCAGGCGCCCCCCCCGTGCACGATCCCTACGCGGCCCAACCGGATCAGCAGTACCAGAACGATCCCTATTACGATCAGCAGTATCCCGACCAGGATTTTGCTCCCGCAGGGCCGGTGGACGATCAATACGGCCAAGGTTACTACGATCCGGCCATGAGCGGCACGGACAATTACCCGCCTCCACCCCCTGATGATTCCTACGACGCCTCGTCCCTCGCCAGCCCGCAGGTGCCGACGGACCTGTCACCCGAAGCGATGCCAACCCCCCTTGGCACTCGCGGCTCCCGTGCGAGCAGGCTGCTCTACATGGGCCATCTTCCCTACGAAGCGGGGAAGACGCCCATTCCCATTCCCGGCGCAGTCCAGGAGGAGTACGCCACTCCTGCCCCAACCCAGTCGAAAACGATGATCGACACGCAGCGGTTTGGCGGCGGCGAGCAGGACCAGCGGCCCTCACGCATTGTGCGTGTCGCCGGCGTTACAGAGGCCCCACCCGCACCGCCTGTGGATCAGTCGTCCCCGGTGCCCGGCATTACAACACATCCGGAACAAAATTCCGATCCCCAGTATCAGCAGCTAGGCCTTCAGGGATTTGAAAGGAAGGACGCGGGGTTCGCAATCACGACGCCGCCTGCGATTTCCGTGGGCGCGGGGGTTACCGCCGCAGACGCTGCACAGCAGCAGGCTTTCAAGGCGCCCTCCATCGCCGATCTTGGTCGCATTCCGCCGCCCGGATCCCCGGAGGGAATGCCTCCCGGTTTTGGTGCGCCTCCACCTCCACCGATGCCGCAACCCGCTGCGGCTCCGTATGCATCACAAGGTCTTGATGGGGCGCGCGGCCCGGCGGTGGATCGCGATGGCAGGCCGCTCTTTGTTCCGCAAATGCCAGAGGAGAAAGAGGACGAGGGCGCCTACGGTCGCCGGGTGGCAGCGGTTGCCTGGCTGATCTTTGGCATCCTGGCTGGCGCCGGAATCTCCCTCTCACTGAAGCAGGTCAGCCTTGCGGGATCCGTTGCGACGCCCCTGCTCGTGATCGGCATGATGATGTTCACGGGCAAGAAGTGGGCGGGGGTGTTGGGATTGCTCGGCGCTGTCGCTTACGCGGCGTTTCTGGCATGGGTGGGCCACGGATTGTTGAACGGTGATGCGCAGTTTCTTGGGCGCATCAAGCTCGACCACGCGCCTCCGCCACTTGTTGGGCAACTGTTCTACGGCCTTGGCGCAACATTCCTGCTGGGCAACCTGTTGATGCTGGTCGGCAGGTCGGGCGTCGTGCGCGCGGTTCTCGGTGCATTCCTGCTCATTGTTCCGCTGGTGGCTGTGGCGGGGACGATCGCCCTCAATTCCGGACGCATGCTGGTTGCAAATCCGCTCGGCAATTCCAGCAAGGCCATCATTCATCTGGACGATGAGGGAATCAGCTTCGTCAAGCCTGAGGGATGGAATACCTTCAACTGGAAGGACGTTGCGAGCAATGCGCCCGTGGCCGGTGGGCTGACCACGAGGCCCCGTGCGTTTTACCTGAACGAGCGGCAGGACTTGTTGTTTGCGATCTACATGGATGACCCCGCAAAGGCTGGATTGGCGCAGTTGTTTTCAACGGACAGCCTGACCCAACTGGAACAGGAAGTGACGCGTGGCCTGCCACCCGTCGGCCAGAACGGCGACACCTTCGACTTGCAGGGAAAGACTTTCCTGGAGAACACCTACGAGGGGACGACCGCTGCGAATGGAAAGTTTTCCATCATCACCAACAAGACACAATTGGATGGGCGCATCCTGTTGATCACCATCACGCGTGATGCCCGTGCGAATGATGATGCCGACGAGGCGAGCAGGGCGCTGAACGCATTCTACAAATCGTTTGAAATCACCGACAAGAAGGCAAACGATCCCGCCGACGGTGAGAACACCGATTCCTAAGGGCACCGCGCAGCGCCCGCCACATGGACGCTGCCATTCATGATGACAAGCGCAACCAGGCAACCACCGCGCCTTCGCGGAATGTCCGTCACGGAATTGGAGCAGCTTCTTGTCGAGGCGGGCTTCGAGAAATACCGTGCCGTGCAGTTGTTCCAGTGGTTGCAGCGCCGCGGCGCGCGGTCATTGGCGGAGATGAAGAACCTTCCCGCGGCATTACAGCGGTGGCTGGCGGAAAACACGGAGTTGGGCGGCATTGCCAGTGTCGCAACGATGAAGCGCTCCGCCGATGGCAGCTACAAGTTCCTGTTCCAATTGGACGATGGGAGGAAGATCGAGTCGGTGCTGATGCCCGATCCCATCCGCAACTACTGGACGCTGTGTGTCAGTTCCCAGGTCGGTTGCGCGGTCGACTGCAAGTTTTGCGTGACCGGACTGAATGGCTTCTTCCGCCAGCTTCGCGTGGATGAAATCGTGGACCAGATCCTGTTCTCCCGGCACCAGTTGCTGACGGACAATCCCGACGCAAATTTTCGCAACCTTGTGTACATGGGAATGGGGGAGCCGCTGCTCAACACGGAAGCCGTCCTCAAGTCGATCCGCATCCTGACGCACGCGGAGGGCGTGAATCTTTCACCCCGTCGCGTTACGGTCAGCACCAGCGGCATCGTGCCCGGCATGATTGAACTGGCGGAATCCAACACGGGTGTTTGCCTGGCGCTTTCATTGAACGCCCCGTCGCAGGCAGAGCGCGAGGCCGTGATGCCGATCACGAAAAAATATCCGCTCGCCGACGTGCTGAACGTTTGCCGCAAGTATCAGTTCGGCAGGCACAAGCGCGTGACGTTTGAATATGTGCTCCTTCACGGCGTGAACGACCAGGAGGAGCATGCCCATCGCCTCAGGAAACTGGTGCGGGGGATTCCCTGCAAGATGAACCTGATCCCGTTCAACCCCAATGGAGCGCTTCCCTACGAACGCCCCGACCGCGAAGCCGTTGATCGCTTCTCGAAGATCCTCACGGATGACCACCTGACAGTGAGCGTGCGCTGGTCGAAGGCCCTTGATGTTGATGGCGCGTGCGGCCAACTGGCCGGACAGTTTCGTCAGCGTCGCACCACGGCCCCCGCCGCCGTGGCGGAGATGCCGCCCGACCTGGACTTTTTTTCACCGACCGCCGCTGATTCCGACGAGGAATAGGCTGGCCGGGTGCCCTACGCGGTCACTCGTCCTTCTTCTTGGCGTTCTTTCCGTTGACGGGTCGCTTCTCCACGACCTTGTCGATCAGCTTGTATTCCAGTGCCTCCGCTGCGGACATGAAGTAATCGCGATCCGATTCCTTCTCCAGCTTGTCAATCGGATGGCCGGTGTGCTTGGAAAGGATCGCGTTCAGCATTCCCTTGATGCGCAACATTTCGCGCGCGTGGATTTCGATGTCGGCTGCCTGCCCCTGCATTCCGCCGCTCGGCTGGTGGATCATGATCCGGCTGTTGGGAAGGGCGAAGCGCTTTCCTTCCGTTCCCGCCGCAAGGAGCACGGCGCCCATGCTGGCGGCCTGGCCAATGCAGGTTGTCGCGATGTCACACTTCACGAATTGCATCGTGTCGTAAATCGCAAGGCCGGCGGTCACGCTTCCACCCGGCGAATTGATGTACAGGTTGATGTCCTTCTCCGGATCCTGGACTTCGAGGAACAGCATCTGCGCCGTCACAAGCGTCGCCATGGCATCGGAAACCGGCCCAATGAAGATGATGCGATCCATCAGGAGGCGGCTGAAGATGTCCAACCCGCGTTCGCCGCGCTCCGTCTGCTCGATCACCATCGGCACATCCATCATTCTTGGGTTCATCGTTATTGTTTCCTTTGGCCGCTCGTTGGCGGTTGGAATCGTGATTGTGTGGCGCGCGGCAACAGGTCCGGCTTGCGCGATTGACCGCGAAGAGGTCAAAGCCTGTTTTATGCCCGCTCCCTCAAAGGCTCAATGAACACACCAATGATGACATCACTTCTTCTTGCCGCGGGTGAATCGCGGCGCATGGGCCGGCCAAAGGCCCTGCTGCTGATGCCGGATGGCGAAAGCTTCCTTGGCGAGGCCTCGCGGGCGGTGCAGTCGCTCCCCCTTTCGGCACGCATCGCCGTGGTGGGGGAGGCCCTTTCCGACGTATTGAAAACAGCGCCGCATCATTTTTCCGGGGTGGTCACCAACCACTCTCCGCAACTTGGCCAGTTGCATTCCGTCAAGCTGGGGCTGGCTCACCTTGCCGAAATCGCACCCGAATCCTCGGGAACGTTGATTCACTTGGTTGACAATCCCGGCCACTTGGTGGATCGTATGGGGATGGTGTTGGCCCAAGTGGAACGAAGCGGTGGGGGGATGCTCATTGCCGCGGCGTTTCGCGGGGAGCCGGGCCACCCGCTTTGGCTGCCGCGGCGGCTGTGGCAGGGGGTGCGGGGTTGGCAGGGCCCCGAAGGGCTCCGCGGGTTCCTGACATCCTCCGGCGAGGCTTTTCAACTGGTGGAGACTGGTCTTGAAAGCACCCATTGGGACATCGACACACCGGAAGCCTACCGACAATTGTTGCACCCGGCTCCAGATTGACATTTATCGCATCTTGACGAAGTAATTTCATGGTAGGATTCGTTGACGACTACGACGGCAAAAAGATAAGTTGCGGGAGAGAGTAAATTCCGAAGCCCAAGGGGCCGGCCACACTTTATTCCAGATGGCTAGATACTCTGATGAAATGGTTGAGTTCCTCCTCCAGCGGCTGGACCCGCTGGATGTGTTGGAATTTATCGACTACCATCCGGAAACCATCCAGCGATCCGCGGATGACATCAAGTCTTGGTGCCCGCTTTGCCAGAACAGGAATGACCGCTATCTCAAGATCAACCTGACGACGAAGCTTTTCGAATCCACGCCGCCGGACGGACCGGACCAGCGCGGAAACCTTGTGGAACTTTACATGCAGACGAAGCGGCTGTCGTTCGATGATGCCGTGCATACGTTGGCCGATGAGTTCAGCATCCCGCTGTTGGAGGGTGATTTCCGCGAGCAACTGAGCGCGATTGCGCACGCGGCGGAGACAAACCTGGACGAGGCGGCTGATCCCACGAAGAAGGATGTGGCGTTGAACCTCGCACACGAGGGATTCATGCGCGTCCTGGAATTCGACCCCCGCAGCCTGCGCGCATGGCGCGGCCTGTTCATCATACACCAGGTGCGTCAGGATCAGCGGGAGCTTGCCAGCGCCGCGAACCAGTTGATGAACCTGATGGAGGAAACAGAGGACATCGACGGTCAGCGTGAGGTGGCGGCGGAATACCTGAAGTCATACCCGAACGATGGTGAGATACGCGAGCGACTTGCGCGGTTGCTGCTGCGACAGGGCGCCGCGTCGGAGGCCGCGAAGGAATTCGTGACACTTGCCGATGTCGCCAGGACAGCGAAGCGCTATGACCAGGCGCTTGGTTATTATCGCGAGGTCCAGAAGCTGAAGCTCGATCAACCGGATGTGCTGCCCATGGTCATCTCCCTCCTGATGGAGCGGGGAAAGCCGGCGGAGGCGCGCGCGGAAGTCCAGCGGGAGATCGTGCGCCACGAGGAGCAGGGGCACTTTCTGGACGCGGCGAACGTTGCCGTTCGGAAATTGGAAATCGATCCCGATGACGACGCGACGCGGTTGCAGGTCATTGAGCTTTGCGTTGCCGGTGGGTTGGATACGGGCCTGCCGCTGGCCTTGGAGATGGTCGGTGCCTTGATGAAGGCGCAGCGATTCGAACCCGCCTCCGAAGGACTCAGCATCCTCACTGCGGAACAGCCGGACAACACGCTGATCCTGGAAATGCTCATCACCGCGGAACGCGGCCTTGAACAGCGCGAGATTGCCGACGGATTGGAACTTCGCCTCGCGGAGCTTTACCAGCAGCAGGGAAAGAAGGACGCCGCGTTCGAGTTGCTCGATCGCATCGTTCGCGACCATCCGGAGAACGGGCCCGCGTTGGTCGCGCTCGCCGAAGCGTGCCTGGGCAGGGAAAAGAAGACTGAAGCAATCGACTACCTGCGGCGCGTTGTTGAGATCGACATCGGCGACAAGGAATACAAGCGCGCCCTCGGCACCGTTGTCAGGATTCTTGGATTGGATTCCTCGATTCAGGACCTTCGCGCCACCGAAGCGAAGCTCCTCTTCCTTACCGGATCCACGGAGGAATCAACCAAGCTGGTCCAGCTTCTCACGAAGCAAATGCAGAAGTCGGGCGACAAGAAGCGCCTTTCCAAAATGCTGGAGGACGTCGTTGCGTGGAATCCGGCCGATTCAGAAAGCCGACTCCTGCTTTCATCGCTTTACGGGCAATTGGGCGAAACAGAGAAGAGCGACGACGTCAGGCAAAAGCTGATCCTGGACCTGCTGGACCAGGGTGAGGCACAGGCGGCGGAGGAAACCGTCCTCGGCCTGCTCAAGAAGGACCCGAAGAATCCGAAACTGCGTGGTGAGCTGGCCGACGTCTATCTCGGCCAGGAGGTCCGCCAGGAGGAGGCCAGGGAGCTTTATCTTGCCTTGGAGAAGGAATATGCCACCGGCAGGAACCACGCGGAACAAAAGCGCGTGCTCGAAAAACTTCGGCGTCTTGATCCAAAAAATGTCGAGTACCTGGAGAAGCTCAAGGACGCGCAACTGGCGTCCGGCGACACGCACGGTTCCATGAAGTCGCGGCTGGCATTGTTGCGGCTATCGCGGGAAAAGGGGGAGACGGACGATTCGGAGGAGATTGCGCGCGAGATTCTGGAGTCCGACCCGAATCACGCGGAAGCGCTGCGCAACCTGATTGAATTGCAGATCGCGGGAAACAAGATGAAGGACGCACGGAAGAACGCCGTGCACTATGCGTCGATCCTCTATCAGCGCGGTTCCTACAAGGAAGTGGAGCAATTCCTTGGGGAGATGCTGGCGCATTTTCCCGCGGACATCGAATTGCTGGAGTGCTCCGTCGGCGCCCTGCGGAAGATGGGTGGCTGTGATGCGCTCATGACGCGCGTCGACCAACTCATCGCGCTCAACAGCTACTCATCAGAGAAGAAAATCCGCATCGTTCGCGACATCCTCGGCGACGATCCGCAATTGACGGAAGCCCAGCGCCGCCTCACGCGCCTCCTTCGCGCAGCGGGCCGCATCGACGAGCTTCTTGAGGAGATCAAGCAATCCATCCAGACTCATCAGGCTGCGGGCCGCACAGTGGAGGTCGTGGACCTTTACGAGCAACTGCTTGAGGCTGATCCGGAAGACATCGAGGCGCGCGAAACGCTGCTGAAGCTGCTCAAGAACACGGGACAGGAAACGCGCTTCATCCCGCACTTGCTGGGCCTTGCGGCGGCGTATGGCCATGCACGGCGCCACGAGGAGGCGATTGATGTCTACAACCTGATCCTCGAAATGGAACAGGAGAACGAGGTTGCGTATCGCGGTCTGGTCAAGGTGCTGCGCATGCGTGGCGACAACGCGGATGCCATGCGTCGGCTGCGCGAATTGGCGGCGCTGTGCCTTCGCAAGGGAAAGATTTCCGACGCCATTGACGTCTATCGCGAGCAGACGGAGGTGGAGCCGGGGAACCAGGAAGCGCGGCGCGAAATCATCTCGCTTCACCGCGAGTTGGGCCAGATCAACGATGCTGCGGATGAACTTGGGCGGCTGGCGGAAATCCTGCGTGGCGAAGGTGATTCAGAGGGCGCCATCGCGGCCCGGCGCGAGGCTGTGCTGCTTCAACCGGAGTCGATGGGAATCCACAAGGCGCTCGTTGCGGAACTCAAGATGGCCTCCCGCCGTGAGGATGCGCAGGACGAGGGGCTGAAGCTTTCGCAGAAGTTGTCGACATCCCGCCAGTATGACCACGCCTTGGCGATACTGAACGAAATGATCGGGGAGGATGAGGAGAATGTCGTCATCCGCCGGGCGCGCGCGCATTTTTTTGACGAGCGCGGCGACGAGCGGCGGGCCTTGCATGAATACCGCGAGCTTGAAAAGTTGGGGCAACGGGCCGGCACCGCGGTCCTTCAGCGCGACTCAAGGCCGGTCCGCATCCATCCCGACCTCGAACAGGAGATCGGCCTCGAACTGCTGCCGGAATACGACTTCGATTCCTTCGTCGTCGGCGCGCGCAACAAGTTCGCCCACGCCACGGCCAAGGCGGTGGCGGAGCATCCCGGTTCCGCCCGCAATCCCTTGTTTCTTTACTCGGGCGTGGGCCTCGGCAAGACGCACCTGATGCACGCCATCGCGAATCAAATGATCAAGAACAATCCGAGGTGCCGTGTTGTATATACAAGCACGGAGTATTTCACGACGGCGATGGAACACGCGCGCGAGAAGAACCTGCTGTCGGAGTTCCGCGGCCACCATCGCGAGACGGACGTGCTGCTGCTGGATGACATCCAGTTCCTGGCGGGGCGCGAGGAAAGCCAGGAGGAGTTCTTCCACATCTTCAACATGCTGCACCAGGCGCGGAAGCAGATCGTCGTCACGTCTGACCGGCCGCCGAAGGACATCGCGAGCCTTGACATGCGTCTTCGCACGCGCTTCGGCCAGGGCGTCATCGTTGACATTCAATCGCCCGACCTTGAAACGCGGCTTGTGATACTCCGTGCGGAGGCGAAACGACGCGCCTTCAGCGTGCCGGAGGACGCACTGGCCGTGATTGCGAACAAGATCACGACGAACGTTCGCGAGTTGAAGGGCGCCTTCAACCTGTTCCTTGAGCATCATGAGATTGGCGGCGCAGCGCTTGATGCCAAGACGGCGAAAGAGATCGTCGACAAGTACTACACGGCCTGACAGTGATGGGGGCTTTTGGAATCGACGAACAATTCACTGAATTCATTGTCTATGGAATCGTCTTTTTCGTCCTCGTCGTCCTCCTCGTGTTCCTGTCCATCTTCATGAAGAAGGTCATGGCAAGCCGGGCGCGCAACATCACGACCCCTTTTGGCTTGTCGCCGCGGGAAATGGAAAACCTGAAACAGTCGGGCGGGATGACCGAGGATGAGATCAAGCGGGTGCGCGCGGCCATGGCGAAGCAGATCGTGGATCGCTATCGCGAGGAAGAGAACAAGATGAAGATGACCGGCGGAGCCGATCTGGCATTGGCGGCATTCGAGGCGCGCGTGGTGGCCGAGGGGGTGGAGAAACTGAAGAAGGAAGAGATGGGCAGTGGCCAACCCGGGCCGCCACCAGTTGCGGCGCCGGCGCCCGCCACCAGACAGGTTCCCGTGCCGCAGGAACAGCCGATGTCGCCATCAATTCCATCACACCTGGAGCACTTGCTGGGCAGGAGCGAGATGGAACTGGAAAGCCTTCTCGCGGCCGGTTTTCTCACGGTGGATGATTTCGCGCTCCTGCGAAAGGCGGCGCAGCGTTCGTGAGGAAGTGGCTGCTTTCAATCCTGTCGGTGGGCCTTCTGGGTTTCCCGGGAATAGTCCGCACCGCCGAACCAACAGGCGACGATGTGGTGGTGCAGTCCGCGCTTCGCGCAGCGCTGCTCGGCAACGCGGACGATGTTCGCAAGGTTGCCAGAATCCAGCGCCTTGGGGAGCAGAAGGAGCAGAAACGAACCGCGACCATTGCCGAGAACATCGAGGCGCTCGCGATTGCCACCGATCGCCCCCTGCCAACCTTGGATGAAAAGCGTCGCAAGCTGGGCGACTACGGAAGTGACCAGATGACGAAGAATCTGGATCGCCTGCTAAGGCGTGTTGAGCCGCGCCAACGCTTCCTTGAGGCGGTGCATGATGCACGGTACGAGGGTTTCCGAAGGTTCTTCAACGGCGTGATTTCGCCGCTGTCCGCCGTGGCGCGCGGCCAGTTGTTTGCCCTGTTCACGCTCCCGTTTGAAGCGGCTGATGAGCTTGCCGTCGGAAGCCTGTTCCTGACGCCGGAGGAGCGCCGCCGCCTGTATCTGGCGCGCGATGCGGCGAATGATCCGCGGGGCGGACGAATCGCAGCGCAGGCGCAGGAGGTCATCAGCTACGACACACAGCGGCGCCGCGCCCTGGCTGCGTTGCAGGCGAGGCAAAATGGGGAGCGCGCCGCGCGGGAAGGCGGGGAGCGTGCCGCGATTTTTTGGTACGAGAAGGAAATGCAGCTCAGGAATTGGAAGAAGGCGCGGCGATCAACCCACAAGTCGCTGCTAAGCGGGTTGGCCCGCGGTGAGCAAATGCGCGCGACGGCGCGAACAATCGGGGATGGCGACGCGCTTTTCTTTTCGCCGCTCGAATTTGCAGCCTACTCCCGCGTGGTTCGTCTTTCCTTGTTGGATCAGCAGAACACGGAACTGGCGGCGGCCGCCCAGGCCTTCCGCGTGGATTTCCCCACGTCCTCCGCAGTGGATGATGTTGAAGCAATGGAAGCGGCTCGTTCCGTGCGGCGCGGCGAGACGTTGCTGGCGCGCGTGCAATTGCAGGACATCGCCACCGATCCCGATTCGCCGCCGTGGTCCTCGCGCGCGCGTCAGGCATTGCAGTTGCCGGAATTTGAACCCAGCTACATCCTGCACGAAGCCGAATCACGGGCGGACCATCGATTTTGGGCCTTCATGTTCAGCGGCAGTGATCCTGAAATTGTCCAGCGGTCGTTCACGGCGGAGGAGGCCAGGATGCGCCGCGCCGCGTGGGTGGACCGTGCGCGGGCGCTGTTTTTCACTGATGTTATTTCGCGTGTGCTTTTCCTCCCGCTCGTTGACCCCTTCCCGCGCACGGAGCTTGCCGATGCGGGTTCGCAGGTGCCGGGTTCCTTCTACGATTCGCCGGAGGGAAGGCCGTGGTTGCGCAAGGTGATGCATGCGCAGCGGGTGGAGAAGCGCTTCGAGGCGGCGAAGAAATCCGCCATGCAATTGGGCGATGCGGACGCGGCGGTTGCGATGGATCGCCGCGCTGCACGCAACCTGGAAAAGCTGGGCGACCGCGCAGTGCGCCCCCGGGAATCCTATGTGATCTACAATCGGTTGCTGACGGCCTACCCAAGCTATGCGCGCCGGGAGCGTGTTGAGAGGAAGTCGGATGAGGCGCAGATGCGAAGCCTGGCCTTGGCGAACGTGGCCCCCGATGAACTGCGCTCATGGCCGGAACTTTGGCGGGATCGTGCGTTGCACATCAATGCCGCGCTGCTCGACGGAGACAAGTCGAACGGCGAAATCGCCGGTGATGGTGTCTACGTCATGAGCTACGACGCATACATCTACCAGGATCGTGCGACGGGAAACCGCGTGGAAATTCCGCTGACAGCGGAGGATCATGATGCCTTCCTTCGCGCCTACGAGCCACGCCGGCGCACGGCAGCTCTCGCGAAGGAATTGCAGAAGCCCCTGCCACGAAAGAAGATCCCCATCGCCGTTGAAGCCGGAGTCTTCCCCGGCTTTGACGTTGGGCCTGCGCTCGTGCCGCTCACGCCTGACGAGGCGGAGCGAAGGCTCTACGACTGACGCAATGAACTGGCGCCACGTTCGTTTCAACCTGATCGAATGGACATTGCTGCCCATCGGCATCCTGTTGCTGAAGGCGATCCTGGCCACCTATCGTTTCGACCAGGCCACGCGCACCAGGGTGGAACAAACCATTGGGGATCCTCGTGTCTTTGCAGTGACGCTTCACGGGATGTCCATCGGGCTTCTGGCCCTCAGCCACATCGTGAGGGAGAAGGGGAAACGACTCGTCGTGATGACGAGCCCCAGCCGTGATGGCCGGCTGATGGACAAGATCGTGAGCCGTTTTGGCATCAACTATGTCAAGGGGTCCTCGCGCTCGAAGAGCATCGAGGGTGCGCGGGGAATCATCGACGCGGTTCGCGCCGGTGACATTGCCATGATCACGCCCGATGGGCCACGCGGGCCTCTGTTCGTGCCAAAGAAGGGATTCATTCGGATGGTTCCCGCCTCGGATGCGAAGCTGCGGGTGATCGCGGTTGGCGCGAGGCATGCCCTCACGTTCGGCTCCTGGGACAGGCTTTTCCTGCCACTTCCCTTTTCCTTCCTTCAATTCAACTTCCGGGATTTTCATTTCGACGAGCCACAAACAGAGGACGAGGAGACGGAGTTGCTGGAGCGCATGAAGAAGGAATTGATCGCGGTTGCGCGCGAGGTGGATTGCCCCATCACGCGCCCCTACGACGCGGACGGAAACCAGGTCGAATGATTCGCATCATTTCCGGTGAACGGCGCGGGGCGAAGATCGCAACGCCTGACGGTGAAGCGACTCGCCCGCTGCGTGATCGTATTCGCGAAGCACTGTTCAACGCCCTTCGCGCCGACCTGCGGGGTGCGATTGTACTCGATGCCTTTGCGGGAAGCGGTGCCGTTGGATTCGAGGCCCTCAGCAATGGCGCTGCGAGGGCGTCATTCATCGAGAACGACAGGAAGGCGCTGCAAGTCATTCGCGCCAACGCGCAGAAATTGCGATATGAGGATCGTGCCCAAATCATCGAGGGCACCTCGCCGGAAGCCATCGCCGGCCTTCCTCCCGGCCAATCGTTCAACCTGCTCTTCCTGATGCCGCCGTATCATTCAGGGTTGTGCGAGAGCGTGTTGAACGACAACCGCGTCGCGGGGCAGTTGGCAACCGGTGCCATCGCTGTTTGCGAGATCCACAAGGATGAAAAGTTTGAAATTCCCGCAGGATGGACAATCACGAAGGACAAGCAGTACGGGATCACCCGGCTGGTTTTTCTGGCAGGGAAGTAAGCCTACTCCCAATTGCAAATGATGGGAATGGACTTCGGCGCCATCATCCTGATCTCGTCGACGCTTGCCCGTTCCACAAGGCTCAGCGCGCCCTTCTTCATCCTGTTAAGGACGATCGCTGCGATGGTGATTTTTCGTGCCCGCAGCGCCTCCACGGTCAGCAGCGTGTGATTGATTGTTCCCAACTCCGTCCGCGCAACGATGACGGCGGGGATCGCGAGGGTTGCAATCAGGTCCGCCACGGTTTTTGTCGTGCTCAGGGGAACCAACGCGCCACCCGCACCCTCGATCAGAAGGTTCACCTTCCGGGCCTTGCAGGCGGAGTGAAGCGCCTTGAGCTTCCGGGTCAGCGTCGAATAGTCGAACTTCATTCCGTCGAACTTTGCAGCCGACACGGGGGCGATCGGCCTGGCAAAGCCGAACAGCGGCGAGACGATTCGCAACCCCGTGACTTCCTGGTAGACCAAGGCGCCCCGTGGCGTCGAATCAGCGGCAAGCAGTTTCGAATCATCGCACAAGAACTCGCCCCGTGTGTTGACCCGCCCCCCAGACGCAACGGCCTTCATCCCGCAAACGTCGTGCGCCGCTGCCACCCAGGCACGTGCGATCGCGCAGGCAACGGTCGTCTTCCCGACGCCGGTGTCCGTTCCGGTGACAAAAATCGTTTTGTGCCTAAGAAGCTGCTGGGTCAGGTGCATGGACATCTCCTTCGCAATCTTGGTCTCCGGCGCCGAACAGGACCCCCTTCGCTTCCATCAAGGTCACTGTCAGTTTTCTTTGGTACACGAACCATGCAAGAAACACAAAGCAAACGTCGATGGCAAGGCCTGCTGCACCGAGGGCGATTCTAAATCCATCTGACGACAGCCCGGAGACAAGGGCGGGGGCGGCCGTACCCTTCTTCATCGCCCCCTGCGCGAAGATCTGCAACATCATGGGGACAGACATCGTGCAGGTGCGCGGGATGCTCCAAAGAATGACAAACCCCACGCAGAGCAGATAGGGCATGATCATGTACCACAAGGAGCGTGCCTTGCTGGTTGAAGCCGCATTCCTGGCCACAAGTCGACGCATGACGACCAGGGCCACCGTGAAGGAATACAGACTGCAATAGACCAGTGTCTGGGCCTCCACGGAAAGAACAAAAAGAAGGCGGGTGGGCAGCGTGTTGCCATAAAGGAACTCCGCACCGGGATTGCCGGCCTGCATGGCCGCCTGAAGGAGGTTGATCAGGGGCTGGAGCACGAGACTGGGCGTAAAGAACGCCACGACAAGGATGAGAACAGGTGCGAGGATTCCCATCATGCGCTCGCGAAATGTGAATCGCGTCAGGCGGAGCGATTCATCACCTTGCCAGGTTCTCCGATAGCTCCAATCCGCATAGTAGATCGGGCCAAGACACTGGACGACCAGCATTCCGAGTCCAATCAGGAACATGAGAAGCGCCATGAGCAGCCCGACTCCGAGCAGGGATTTCGTCACGGAGGCAAAGTAGACGGTGGCGAGCGAAAAAGCACTCATCAGGACTTGAAACAGGACGATGCCCAGCGCCAGGGGCCGCACCCGACGGATCATGATCTTCACGAGTGGGTTGTGCTTCCCTTCGTGGAACAGCAGGGCAACGGCGTTGGGGAGGTTCATGCTGAATCAGCGGGCCTGAACAGGAGCTGCCGCGCGACACGCAGGTCCCTGATCCAAACAAGGGAGAAAACTCCCCCGCAGACCAGAAGCGCCAACAGTTGCAGCGCGACATCAACACCCACGAGGATTTGATTCCCAAGGAAAAAGAAGGTGATGCCGAGGAAGTACATCCACAGGAATGTCTGGATAACAAGCAGCAGCCCGACACGGACGATGAACTGGTCGACAGACGGCAGGAAAGGCGTGCCTTGTTCGATCTGCACTGCCCGCCGCAGGACAATCGTGACCGCCAGCATCAACTGGGTCGAATAACTGCAAACCATTTTGACGTCGCTCACGACGATCTGAATCAAGGCCGTGAAAAGTCCGGGGGCACTGAGGTTGTCCACGTGGAAAAGAAGGATATTAACGAAGGCGAGGGGGATGATGATGATGAGGTATGTGGCAACCAGGATGCCCCAAAGAAGCACGATGGGAAGCACCAATGCGGCAATTCCCTCACGAAAGTTGAGGTGTGCAAGCCGCAGCGCTTCGTTCCCGCGCCTTGTTTCATGATAGGCCCATCGTGCATAGAAGAACGCGGCGCCCACTTGGATGCACCAAGCAAGGAATGTCAGGCCGACAGAAAGCGAAATCAGGACCTGATATCTGGTCACTGACGGCGTGCCAAAGCGCATGCCCAGCGCCATCAGTGAGTGATGGAGGGCGAGCAACAGGATTTGATAGCCGACAACGTACAGGTAAAAACGCCGCGTCTTGCGCAGCACATGCTGGACGAGGAGGCTGCGCCATTCCGTGAGAATCGTGTTGGACAAGTCCGGTGCCAGTAGTGGCTATTCGATCCCCAACGGCTTGTCTTCCAGTTCGGCGCTCTTTCCGAACATGTCATCCGTTTGGGTGCCCATCATGCTCGTGAACTCACCTGTGCCGAATCCCGCCCCCATGACAACGGCCCCGATGCAGAATGCCATCAGCATGCTCACGGCGAAGTTCTCCGTCTGGAAGTCGGGAAGAACAGCCGGCAACACCCAATGCACCACGAAGAGGCACAGGAACACGGCGAGCGCCGTGACGGGAAGTGCATTTTCCGGGGGCAGGCCCACCATTGCCACGAGCGGCTTTGCCAGCAGCGTCGGGATCGGCGCCAGGATCGCCAGAAACACCCAGCTTGGCGCGGAGTTCACGCGAATGTGCTTCTTGAAAATGGCGGCAACCACGACAGCAATGACCGCGCCCGCTGCATAGCAAATCAATGCAAACTGGGGACTGGGAAGGTTTTCCAGCATTGGAGAGCCTCTTTGAGGGTTTCGTCCTTCTATCAACTTTCGTGGCATGAAGATAAAGAGGAAACTCAATGCGTCCTTCGCATTTGACCGGGCCGGACCGGGTGATTACCATTCAAACCATGCGAAAGGCATTCAAAAATTGAGCATTGATTTTCCCACCGTGGCCCCGTTGATCGGGAATGACCCCATCGCGCCGGCGCTGCGGGATCAAATCCTCGCCGCCCGCGCACAACTTGGCGGACGGGTGTTGATCCTTGGGCATCACTACCAGCGGGACGACGTGATGCAGTTCACGGACGCGCGTGGCGACAGCCTGGACCTCGCGATGCGCGCGTCAAAAACACGCGACGTGGAGTACGTCATTTTTTGCGGCGTCCACTTCATGGCGGAAACGGCCGACATCCTGACGCCCGATTCCGTGAAGGTGATCCTGCCAGACATGCGCGCCGGTTGCTCCATGGCAGACATGGCGGACATCGATCAGGTGGAGCACGCGTGGGATGTGCTCTGCGAGGCCACATCCGAGAAGATCATCCCGGTCACATACATCAACTCCACGGCGGCCCTGAAGGCGTTCTGCGGGCGCCACGGCGGCGCCGTCTGCACAAGCTCGAATGCCCGCTCCGTGGTTGCATGGGCATTCAAGCAGGGGCGCAAGCTCCTGTTCTTCCCCGATCAGCATCTGGGGCGAAACACCTGCCACGCACTGGGCATCCCCCAGGATGACATGGTGGTGTATGATCCGCACGACCCACACGAAAAATCCGGCGGCAATGACCTCGATGCCTACGCGCGCAGCCGCGTGATCCTGTGGCGCGGCCATTGCAGCGTTCACCAGAACTTCATGCCTTCGCACCCCGACGTCATGCGGGCGCGCTACCCGGGAATCAGGATATTGGTTCACCCGGAATGTCAGTTTGAAGTGGTGCAGAAGGCGGACCTCGCGGGGTCGACACGCTTCATCATCGAAACCGTGAAGAACGCACCGGCAGGCAGCAAGTGGGCCATCGGCACGGAACACCACCTTGTCAATCGCCTGAAGAATGAGCATCCCGAACAGTTCATTTCAACGCTGGCACCCTTCGCCTGCCAATGCTCCACGATGTTCCGCATATCGCCGGAGGCCCTGTGCGCGCGACTGGTTGAATTGGTCGACGGCAGGGAGAACAACGTGATTCGCGTGGACAAGGACACGGCGCACTGGGCCGTCATTGCCCTCAACCGCATGCTGGACATGCGCGATTGACGCCCATGCCACTCACCTTCTGCATCATTGATGATGAGGAGGAGGTTTGTGACGTTCTTCGCTTGTACTTTGAGTCGCGCGGTCACCGTTGTCATGTCGCGCATGATGGTGAAAAAGGAATCGCGCTGATACGGCAGCACAGGCCAGCAGCGGTGTTCCTCGATGTGCAGATGCCGCGCATGAATGGCTATGAAGTCCTGAACCGCCTTCGCGCCGATGATGCCACCCGCGCGATACCCATCATGCTCATGACGGCGCTGACGAAGGAAAGCAACATGGGCGACGTGGACTGGGCGAAGTCCGCAGGCGCGGATTTGTTTCTTCCCAAGCCCTTTGAGTTGGATGACCTGCTGGTGGCCGTTGAAAAGCTGACGGGTGTTAGAATTACCTGACCGCATTTCCCCAAGGATCAAAAGCAATGTACACCGTGCTGCTCCTTATCCTGAGCAACATTTTCATGACATTTGCATGGTACGGCCACCTGAGGCAGAACAGCGCCCCACTCTGGATTGCGATCATCGTCAGTTGGGGGATCGCGCTTCTCGAATACTGCCTGATGGTTCCCGCCAACCGCATCGGCTACACGCGGTATGGATTCAGCGGCTTCCAACTGAAGATCATCCAGGAGGCAATCACCCTGATCGTCTTCGTCTTCTTTGCCGCGATGTACTTGAAGGAGCCGGTGCGTTGGAATCATCTGGCGGCCTTCGTGCTCATCTTTGCAGGCGTCTCCCTGGCGTTCCTGCCAAACAGGGGAAGCCCTGCGGCAGTTGTTGGCGCTCCAGCGGAATTGGAGGCAAACTCCCCGGGCGCCCGGCCCTAGCAGATTCCCTCGTCGCCCGTTGGTCCGGAACGGCCGCTATGATACTGCCTTTCTCCAGCCTCCAAGAAACCCGACGACGCCCTCGGGAATGCTGAGTCGCGTGTGGGCTGCGGTTTCGCGCTCCTCGTTTCGCACAAGGATGGACAATCCCCGGCTGCCCAATGCCCTGAATCCTTCCTCATCGGTGATCTCATCGCCAAGAAAGGCCGCGGACGTGGTGCTGTGATCCACGGTTTCCATCACCGAGTTGACCGAATCGGCCTTCGAGCGGCTCGCAAGTGCGAACTCGATCCCGGTGTGAAACACTTGGATTTCCAGCGGATGCTTTTCCGCCAGGTCCCTCCAGGCATCCGTCAGCCTGAGCTGCATTTCCTGCCGCTGTTGCGGAGTGAAGGGCCGCCAGTAAACCGCCACGGCGCCGATCTTCCGAAACGCCAGGTCCTTTCCCACGATCCTTGATGCACGGCGGTGCCCTTCGTTGATGGCCTCCTCCAGTTCGGCCGTCATTCCGTGCGATTCAACAACGCCCTCCACGCTGCGAAACTCGCGGCCGTGGCAGCCCCAGATTTCATAGGGCTTCGGCAGGGGAACGAAGTGAAGGATCTCGCTCGATTCGCGCCCCGTCACAAAGACGATGCGCGTTGTTCCCGTTTCCTGGATTGCGACCAACGCATCCAGGACCCCCGGTGCGGGATGCGCCTGCATGCGATCAATGTGAAACGGGGCGATGGTGCCGTCATAGTCGAGCATCAGGACGCCACGGCGCCGCGTGCGCAGGCGCTGGATGAAGTTGTCTATAATGATAGACATGAAAATCCCGGAAATGACTTGGAATGGTGGTGGGGGACGCGCCTTGCGGTCAGGCTTCCTTCAACGATCCTGCTTCCAGTTCGTCGCTCACTTCCTGAATCAGGAATTCAAACTGTTCCGGGGTCAAATGGCTTCGCGTGCGCGCCAGCAGCAGTGGCAGTGCATCCGGCTCCCCCGTCCTGGCAAAGGCGCGTGCGACGGCCTGCGCACGCAGGGCCTCCGTTGCCGCGGCCAGATGCGACTCCTGCTTCAGGTAAAGCTCCGCCAACTGCATGTGGGAGTTGACGAGGGCCTCCACCTTCACTGTGCGCTTCAGCGACGAGACCTCCTGCGTGAAGTGATTGATGGCAACGGTGTAAAATCCCTGGCGCAGCGACAGCAGTCCGCGTTCATGCCACACCCGCGCCACCAGCATCTCGTCGCGGGACGCCTGCGCGCACTGGAGCGCCTTTGACAGGCACGCATCCAGGTCCCTCTCGCCCTGCGTGTCGCCACCGGCGCGTGCAAACGCCAGGTAGCAGTGCGTGAGTCCCACGTAGTCGCCCAACTGTATATACAGGTTCTTCGCGCGCCGAATCCACTTCACGACCTCCTCGCGTTCCCCAAGGGATTCAAAGAGTTCCGCAAGCTCCAGCGACGCCATGGCCTCGCCGGCACGGGAATCGAATCCCTTCGCCAGCGCCAGCGCGTGGAAGATCCGGTCGCGCGCCTCGCGATGGCGTGATTGAAGGCGGAACGCCGTGCCCTGGTGCACGAACAATTCCGCCACGGCGGGATGCTTGCGTTGGCCGCGCTGCAATGAGACCATGACCTTTTCCGCCAGCGCGATCACCGCATCATAGCGACCCAGGCCGAGCATGATCGTTGCCGCGCAGTTTGCGATGTCCACTTCCTGCGAATGCAACTCGTGGTCGTGGGCAACATCACACGCGCGCAGGAACTGCTGCACGGCCAGTTCCGGCTCCGAGGCCTTGCGATGAGTGAGGGCCATGCCACTGATCGCGACCACGACGCCCTTCATGTCCCTGCACGCCAGCCTCAGCTTCTCGCAGCGTTCGTAGGCGAACAGCGCCGCGCTGAATTGTTCGCGTGCCAGGAAATACTGCCCCATCAACATCAGCAGGTTTGCCTCGCGCCCATGCGCTCCGGCGCTTCGCGCCGCTGCGGCGCCGGCAGCAAGCAGGCGCACGACGGAATTGGACTGCCTTTGCGTGAGGGCGGCCCCCATGCATTCCACCAGCAGCATCAGCGGCTCCACAAGTGACTCTGGAACGGAGGCGAAATCATGGCCGCTGGACAGCCATTCATCCGCATCCACGCCCAGGTGCCCCTCCATGGCATCCACGGCAAATTCCAGCGCCGTGAGCATGTTTGAAAAGCGCCAGTGGCCCGGCGACAACTGCTCGCCATCCTCCACCAACTCACCAGCCACGCGGGAAAACCTGTCAATGGCACGGAGCGAAATGGATTCGCGCTCCAGCGGATCAAGAAAGTTCACCCCCTCGAAGGCGAGCCGCACGGGAAAGGGAACACAGTAGCGCTCGCTGTCCGCGAGGTAGATCAGCACACCCGCACGCGTCGCCCGTTTCAGTGCCTCGCGGATTTCGTCCCGGCGTGGATCGCCGTGCCTTGGCACCGTGCCCGTCGCGACCGCTGCCGCATCGCTCAAGTCAAACTCACCAGTCAACAGCAGCGTTCCGCGCAGAAGCACGTTCGACAGCGGAGAAGTCTCCTTGAGGATGCTGAGTGTTTCCAGAACCCACGCGTTGCAAATTTCCATCAGCCGCACAGGGGTCAGGGCCAGCGCCCAATCGAGCAGCGACTCGCCCTGCGCGGGGCGATCCTCCAGCGGCAGCAGGGCAAGAAGCTCCGGCTGTCGTTGCGCCAGGTGCGGAACAAACTCATGAAGCCGGTGGATGTCGTGCCCTTCGGAACCCATGTTACCTCAATGGCAAAGGGGTAGGCCTGAATCCCAAATCGTACAATCAAAATATGCCGGTGAGGAAAAAGGGATTGCCATGCAACGCCCCTGCGCAGGCTCAGGGCAGGAAGCGCTTGCGCAGGTGTGGAGGCACAACCGGGCAGGCGGAATCGGGCCTGCGAAAAAGATGGTGACGGACCACCGCAACGAATCGATACCCAAGGTCCAGGACGAAGGTGGGGATCAATCCCATCGCGCGGCCCGCGACGCGGCGGAAACCGCCAAGTTTTTCAAGGATGAGAAGCGTCGCCCGGGAACGGGAAAAGATCCTGCCGGAGGGCGTCAGGACGAGGATGGAGGCAAGGTGTTGCGGCAATCGCCTTCCCTTCATGCGCGCGCGATAGGTCTCCCCGCCGCGCGGTGCGAACTCAAAAATCCCGTCATGATCGGCCAATGCAATCGCTCGCACACCGCGGTGACAGAATCCGCAATCGCCATCGTAGAAAATCGTGTGCTTCGCCTTCATGGCCTCGCTGCCGTTGTCGTGATTGTCATTGCGGCTTTTTCCACTGGGTTCCTACAAGTTGCGATACCCAAGAACTCACACTCAAAGGTTTTTCTCCGCCCATGATGAAGAAGCCCGCATACGCATTGCTCGCCTCGATGGTCATTGCCCTGGGAGGCTGCGCGAAAGTCCAATCCCCCGTCGTGGAGACAGCGGTGAAGGAGGCGACGCCCGTTGCCGCCGTCGCTGCGGATCCAAAAACGGACAAGCAGGAATTGGTACGGCGCATTGCCGCCACGTTCGACGACGAACGATTTGCAAACGCGCACTGGGGAGTGCTCATCAAATCCATCGACTCGGGCGAAGTGTGGTACGCCCGCAATGAGAACAGGCTTTTCAATCCCGCATCGAACGAGAAGATTCCCACGACCGCATCCGCTCTTCTCTACCTCGGTCCTGATTTCAAGTTCGAAACGTCACTGTGCCACACGGGCGAAATTTCCGGAAACACAATCAATGGCGACCTGGTTGTTTTTGGAAACGGCGATCCAACGCTCTACACGCGCCTCCAGAACGACAAGGGTGAGCCGTACTACAAGGATTCCAAGGACGCCTTCCGCGCCTGGGCGAAGGTCATCAAGGAGAAGGGCATCACGCACGTGACGGGCAATGTTGTCGGCGATGACAACGCATGGGACGATGAACACACCGGCAATGGCTGGCCGTTCGATGAACTGACGCCGTGGTACTACGCGGAGTACGGCGCACTGCAATTCAACGAGAACTACGTTGATGTCAAGATCACGCCTCCCGCCACGGTGGACGGCACCGTGACGCTGACACCTAATGTCACGAGCAGTTACTTCAAGCTCATCAATGACATCAAGGTGAGCGCCAACGGCTCCAACAGCGTGGACATGTATCGCCCGATCTTCTCCAACGAGATCAGGATGTCGGGAACCGTGAAGGCCGGCACCAAGACCTTCGAGGAAACGCCGACCATCACGAACCCGACCCTGTACTATGTCACTGTCCTGTCGGAGGTCCTCCAGGAGGAAGGAATCAAGATCGACGGAAAGCCCATGGACTGCGACAACATCGATGGATGGAAGCATACCGCCGCGGATTTTCCCGTGCTGTCGAAGTTGGAATCCCCACCCCTGTTTGACATCCTCAAGGGCCTGATGAAGCGCAGCCAGAACATGTACGCGGAAACGATGGCCCACACGATGGGTTGGAAGAAGAATGGAATCGGGACGTTCCGCGGCGGCCGCGAAGTCGTCTACGAGCAGTTGCAGCAGTTCGGCATCACGCCCCGCAGTTTCCAATACAGCGATGGATCAGGCCTGTCGCGCTATGACTACATCAGCCCGGCGATCATCGTGAAAATCTACGAGGGCATGTACAAGCACCCACTGGCAAAATACTGGTGGGAGACGCAAACCATCGCGGGCGTTGATGGCACGCTGCGCAATCGCTTCAAGGGCACCAAGGCAGAGGGAAACCTGCGCGGCAAGACAGGCACCATCTCCAACGTGCGTGCCTTGTCGGGCTATGTGAAAACCGCCGGTGGTGAGCAACTCGCCTTCTCCTTCCTCGTCAACGCCCACCTCGTTGGCGACACGGAAACCAACGGCATCACCGACAGCGTTGGAAAAATGTTGGCCGAATTTGAGGGGCCTGCGCCCGCGAAGGCTCCCGCAGCCCAATAAGCCACATCGGGTCAAAACTGCTGGACAGGGGGAGCGTCACTCTGGATGCTCCCCCTTACGGTCCAAAAAGGTTCGGATTTCCGGACGCTTTGCCGTAAGTCTTGAAAACTGAGGAATACGAGGAATGTTGAGGAACTTCTTGAAGCACGCCGTCCTGTGCGCATTGGCCGGCGTTACCGTTGCACTGCAAACGGATGCCGCTGCGCAGTGCGGGAATCACAACTTCAACTACGCGGATTTTGCGCCGGCAAATCTTCGGGCGTCGTCACGCGACCAGCAACTCGCAGAGGTGGCTGCAAAACTGGCCACCGTGACCGATGATAATGGGCATCCGCTGCTCGCTCCGGGAACGGCGGTTGATTCCGCCGCAGTCGTCGATGGCTCCATTGAAGTCCGGATTACGCTCCCCGCCGGCCAGCCTTCGATCGAGTTGTCCTCCGCCTACACCGCCGTCGATGTGATCCGTTACTACTTTACCAACTCGGACGACACGCTGTTGGGCGCAAAGCTGTTCGCGCGGGAGGACAGCAATTCCGAATACCGTCCCGTTGATGATTTCATTGCCGAACTTAATGAGAAGCAGGACCGTGGCACCGCTCCGAACCCTGATGATTGGTATGAACCCAATGGGCCGGGTCCCCAGCCGACTCCCGACTATGAAACCTGGTACGCAAGGATGCGCGCGTTGCAGGCAGAGGAGGGGACGAAGCAAGGCAGGATTTCGGGCCAAAGTTCCCTTGGCACAACCGGCGATCAATTTGGCCCGCTCACCGGCGTGAACGTGTTCACCTATGGCGGGCACGGGCGCACCTGGGATGGTGATGCGGGGACGCCCTACTGGCGCTGGCAGCGCGGTTTCGTGAATGGCATGTTGGAGGATTTTGGCAACACCGACGCTGTGGAATTTTTCATCCCCTATCTGCTGAATGCGGGCGCAACAGTGATCCCAATTCGTCCCGTTGGGTTCCAGAACAATGAAGTGATCGTGGACAACCCCGCGGCCACCTACACGGGAACATGGAGCAACAGCACCGCGACACGCTACTATGGCAGCGGCACGCCGTACCGCTTTGCAACCGTGACGGCGACGGAGACGGCAACAGCGACCTACACCCCGAACATCCCCGTGGCGGGTTACTATCCTGTCTATACATGGGTGAACTACGGTTCGGATCGTGTGCCGGGCCAACTGTACCGCATCCGATCCACAGGCGGCGAGTCCCTCATTCGCGTGAATCATCGTCGCGTTGGCCGGGGCTGGGTCTACCTTGGCCAGTACTACTTCGCGGCGGGCAGCAACCCGGCGACCGGATCCGTTGTCATCTCGAACCTGCTCCCCGCTGGTGCACCTGCGGGATCATATGTCGCCATTGCCGACGCCATTCGCTTCGGCAACGGAATGGGGGATGTCAGCAATGGTGGTGGAGTCTCCGGTTATTCGCGCCGCGAGGAATCCACCGTCTATTGGATTCAAAACGGCTGGGGGGTTGGCGACACAACGGCGGCCGCGATGTGGAACAACTCCAACGCCTCCGATGATGAGAATCTTTCCTGGAGCGCTCCGCCCCGCCTGGCTGCTTACATGAACCGCCTTGAAAATGGCGCGGCTGATGCCTTCAAATACTCGATCTACCTGGGCTGGCATTCCAATGCGGCGTCAGGTACGGCGCGTGGCTGCGTGGGCCTCGTCACCTCCACCCCCACACCGAAACAGCAGCAATGGGCAACGCTGGTCGCCGACGCCATTGATCAGGACTCGTTGATTGAGGACGCGAATTGGGAGTACACATGGAATAACCGCTCAAGCTCCTACTCCTCTGGCGCTTACGGCGAGATCACCGGCAGCTACTTTGAAAGCGCCACCTACGGCGGAACAACGGGTGGTGAAATGGACGCCACGATTTGCGAAGTCGCCTTCCACGACAACGTCGAGGATGCCGCACTCATGCGCGACCCAAAGGTCCGCAACGTGTTTGGCCGCGCCGCCTACAAGGCCGTGGTTCGCTACTTCAATCAGTATCAGGGTGGGCTGCTCGCCTTCCTTCCCGAACCACCTGTCCGCTTCCGCGTGCGCAATGACGGTGCCGGCAACGTGACGCTCAACTGGAACGCACCTCCCACGGGCGGCGCCAACGGCGGGGCAGCTACAGGCTATCGTGTTTATCGGTCGAGCGACGGCCTTGGCTTTGGCCAGCCAACGGCGACCGCGACCACCAGCGCGACGATCAACGGCCTCACCCCCGGCCAGGTCTACTTTTTCCGCGTCACAGCGACAAACGCCGGCGGCGAATCGCTCCCGTCCGAAGTGCTGGCGGTCCGCGTTCGTTCCTCCGGCACGCCGAAGATTCTCATCGTCAACGGCTATGACCGCCTTGATCGCTTCAACGACGTCAATCGCGGGCTTAGTTCGCAGGTGGACCTGCTCAACGTCGAGCGCAACAACAGCTACAACTACACGCGCCAGCATGGCTCGGCGATTTCCGCGGCGGGATTCTCCTTTGATTCGGCGAGCAATGAAGCCGTCGCCAACAACGACATCACGCTCGGCAACTACGAGGCGCTCATCTGGATTTCCGGCGAGGAATCGTCGAGCGATGTCACCTTCAATGCCAGCGAACGCACGGCCGTGCAGAATTTCCTCAACAGCGGCGGAAAGAACATCTTCGTCACCGGAGCGGAAGTCGGCTACGATCTTGCCCGCCCCACGAACGGCATCGCACCTGCATTCTACAACAGCGAACTCGCCGCAGCCTATGGCGGTGATGACGGCGGATCCTATCAGGCCACCGGCGCTGCCGGCTCCATCCTTGCCGGCATCGTGATGAACTTCCCCGCCAGTCCCACCATGTACAATGCCGACTATCCAGACGTGGTGAACGGCCTCAATGGATCCACATCCTGCGCAACATATACAAGCGGCGGTGCAGGAAGCGCAGCGATCCAGTTTTCCGGCGGGTCGCCAGCGCGCAAGGTCGTGAACTTCGGCTTCCCCTTCGAGGCCATCAACTCCACCACCACGCAGAATCAGGTGATGGCGGCCGTGCTCGGATTCTTTGGAATCACAGAATCGAACGAGACTCCGACTCCCTCCCCATCCCCAACAGCATCACCCACCGCATCCCCATCCCCAACAGCATCACCCACCGCATCCCCGTCACCAACAGCATCACCCACCGCATCCCCGTCACCGACAGCCTCGCTCACCCCCTCCCCGTCGCCGTCGCCAACGGTTTCGCTCACTCCATCCCTGTCACCTTCACCCACTCCAAATGCCTTCCAGAGCTTCCTACTCTACTGATGTGGCTTAAGTTGGAAGAAACAAGGCAGCGGCCCTCGCGGGTCGCTGCTTTGCTTTTGGTGCATTTGTGATTTACAGGCCGTTCCTTCAATCCGCACACTTCCCACAACCCTACGAATATTCCCTGCTCGCGAGGTGATGGAGTCAGCATGCTTTCCTGGTCACGCCGGATCTTTCTGATCGCTGCAACAGCTTGTGCAGCCACATTTGCAAACGGTGCCGCCGCCCAGTGCGGAAACAACAACTTCGACTATGCAGCGTTCGCACCATCACCCGCAAGGGGCGCGACTTCGCCCGGTGCGCGCTTCATGTCCGTTGCCAACAAGCTTACCCAGGTGAAGGGAGCACATGGAGCCTCATTGCTTCCCGAAGGCACCTCGATCGACTTCGCTGAAGTCATCGATGGGTTTCTCACTTTGCGGATCACGCTTCCTGAGGGTGTCACCTCCCTGTCCCAGGAGCAGGCCTACACATCGCTCGACGTCCTGCGCTATCAGTTTGCGGAATCGGATTCGCTCAGAGGCGGGAAACTTTTCGCGCGACTTCAGGGGGACGGGGAATACCAGCCAGTGGATGCCTTCATTCCTGAAGCGGCGAACAAGGACGCCTCGCGAAAGCGCGCCGCGCAGGAGATCAACTACGAGATCAACGGCCCCGGCCCGCAACCAACACCCGATTACAAGGCATGGTATGCAAAAATGCGTGGCGAAGGGCCGAACGGCAGGAACGTCTCCGGTCAGGGTTCCCTGGGAACGACGGGTAATCAATTCGGCCCACTGACCGGCATCACGGTGTTCACCTACGGCGGCCATGGCCGCACTTGGGATGGTGATGCAGCCACTCCCTATTGGCGCTGGCAGCGCGGCTATTCCCAAAACATGCTGGAGGATTTTGGCAACACCGATGGCGCGGAGTTTTTTGTTCCCTATCTGCTGAATGCTGGCGCCACGGTGGTTCCCATCCGGCCCATTGGCTTCCAGAACAATGAAGTCATCGTGGACAACCCTGCCGCCACGTTCACCGGCGCATGGAGCAACAGCGTCAACACGCGCTTCTATGGAAGCGGAACACCCTATCGCTACGCCACCTGCACTGTCGCGGAATCCGCAACGGCGACCTACACACCCAACATTCCCGTCGCGGGCTACTATCCTGTCTATACGTGGGTGAACACGGGAAGCGACCGTGTTCCCGGCCAGCTTTACCGCATCAGGACGAGCGGTGGCGAGTCACTGATTCGCGTGAACCATCGCCGCGTGGGTCGCGGCTGGGTATACCTCGGCACCTACTATTTCTATGCGGGTAGCAATCCCTCAACGGGATCGGTCGTCGTGTCAAATGAACTGCCCCCGAGCATCACAGGCCCGTCGTACATAGCGATCGCGGATGCGATTCGCTTTGGCAATGGCATGGGCGACGTGGACAAGGGGGGCGGCGTTTCCGGATTCTCCCGCCGCGAGGAATCCACCGTGTACTGGGTGCAGCGCGGATGGGGCAACGGCGACACCACCGCCGACAGCTTGTGGGACAGTGGCAACAGTTACGACGATGAAACGCAGTCCTGGAACACGCCCGGCAAGTTTGCCGCATACATGAATCAGTTGGAATCGACCTACGCCAACGTCTCGGACTATAGCGACGCCTACAAATACGCGCTCTATCTTGGCTGGCATTCCAATGCCAGCGGCGGCAGCGCCCGTGGTTCGGAGGGCCTGATCACATCCAGCACCACCGCAAACCAGGAAGAATGGGCGGCGATGGTTTCCGATGAGATCGATGCGGATGCCTTGGTGGAGGACGCCAATTGGGAGAACGTCTGGTACGACAGGTCCGCTTCCACCTACACCGGCGGCTACGGGGAACTGAGCAACTACAATTTCGACGATCAAACCCCCGGCGGGGAGATGGACGCCACCATCATCGAAGTCGCCTACCACGACAACGTGCTCGATGCAGAGTTGATGCGTGACCCGAAAGTCCGCACCGTCAACGGCCGCTCCGCCTACAAGGCTGTCGTACGCTACTTCAACCAGTATCAGGGCACTCCGCTGGCGTTTCTTCCCGAACCACCCGTGCGATTCCGCGCCGCCAACAACGGATCGGGGGGAGTGACGCTGGGATGGTCTGCGGGTCCTGTCACCGCAGCCACGGGACAGGCGGCAACGGGCTATCGCATTTACAAGTCACCCGATGGCTTGAATTTCGACTCGGGCACGGCGGTTGCCGGAACAAGCACCACCGTCACGGGACTGACCGTCGGAAACACCTATTATTTCCGCGTGACCGGAACCAACGCGGGCGGCGAATCACTTCCTTCCGAAGTCCTCGCCGTGAAGGTTCGCGCGCCCGGCAGTCCGAAGGTGTTGGTCGTCAACGCCTATGACCGCCTCGACCGCTTCAACAACATCGACCGCGCGATTTCGCCGAACGTGGTGGAAATGCTGATCGTCGAACGGAACAACAGTTACAATTACGTGCGCCAGCACGCAGCCGCCATTGCCAATGCGGGATACTCATTCGATTCCTGCAGCAATGAAGCGGTCATCAGCGGCGACGTGACGCTGTCGAACTATGAGGTGCTCGTGTGGATCTCCGGCGAGGAATCGTCCGCGGACAATACGTTCAACTCGACGGAGCGCACCGCTGTCCAAAACTTCCTCAATGCGGGTGGAAAGAAGCTCTTCGTCAGCGGCGCGGAAATCGGATACGAGCTTGATTTCCAGGCGGTGGCCGCGCCGTTCTACAACAACTACCTCGCCGCGGACTACGGCGGCGATGATGGCGGCTCCTATCAGGCGACAGGCGTGACGGGAACAATCTTTGCCGGCATCACCATGAACTTCCCCGCCAGTTCCACCATGTACGACGCTGATTATCCCGATCGCCTGAATGCCATCGGGGGATCCGTGGTGGCGGCGAATTACACCAGCGGCGGCAGTGGTGGCGCGGCTGTGCAATTCAGCGGAGGATCGCCCGCCCGCAAGGTGGTGAACCTTGGGTTTCCATTCGAAGCAATCAGCAGCTCAACCACGCGAGATCAGGTGATGGCTGCCGCAATGACATTCTTTGGCACCACGGAGCCGGTATCCAGCGTCGAACAGTGGGAGGTTTTCTAGGAACCGGAAAACCCTAGTCGTGGTGGGGAAGCCCCGAGGCCGAAGGCGTGGCTTTCCCGCCGGGACCTGAAATGGGAAAAAAGCGATCCAGCCGCGCGAAGGAAAAATAACGATGCGCGTGGAAGGGCACGTTGATCAGTTCAATCTGGCAACCGCGCCTGCGCAGTCGCATGTGCAGTTTCAGGAACTGCGCCAGCAGCATCGAATCAATAAGCCCCACGTTTTCCAGATCCAGCGAGACAAGGTCGGGACCCTGGTCGCCCGATTGCTCCATCTCCGCGCCGATACGATCCAGGTCGGTCTTGGCATCCTCGGAGATTTTAAATGACTTGGGGGACACAGTGCGCCCGTCGCTGTTGGAATGAAAATTCATGTAGATGGTGCCGGGGCAGTATGCGAGCAAAATTTTACGGATCGAACCAAATTTCTCAAAAATCGGCCCTGCAAGCGCTTACGGGCAGGGGTTTTCCCCCAGACCACGACCTCAGGAGCCGGTCCAGCCATTCCCGTTCCCATGTGACAGCGGCCTGAAAATGCTCAAATCGCCGTTCGCGCGCGCGGAACTCGGCGCTGTGGTGGATCGCGGCGCCGCTTTGCGCCACCACCGTGGGGACCGCGATATGCACCATTTCGTGGTAGATCACGAAGTCCAGGAAAAAGAGCGGGACTGATGGGTTGTCCAGAATCGGATGAATGCGGATGACGCGCTGACGATCGTTCCAGGTGCCCAGCGTGATGTGTCGCTGGCGGCGCTTCTCCCCCTGCCTGCCACGCCCCCAGATGATGCGGAACTTCAGCTCATTCGCAAAATACCTCGCGTTGAGGTCGTCCGCGCGCGGCTGCAAATTGACATGCTCCCCGCGCGTCCTGCCAGTTTCAATTCTCCGCTTTCGCGGCTGCGAAAGGGCAACGGCGGCGATGCGTTCACTGCTGGAGTTGATGAAGTGCCGAATGAGGCGGCGATCCTCTGCGCTGGGGCGGGTGATGAACTTTGCCAGTGCCGCGATCACGGCGGAATCTGCATCCAGGAAGATTCGATTCAGGCTCACATGAAGCCCCGGTCCCGTTCCATCACGGCGGACGGAAATCATGGAATGCAGGTTTGCATTCATCCTCAGGCGCACCGGCCGTCCGGTGGCATCTGAAAGGTATCGTCTCATCTCCTCGGCATGCATCGCGGACGGCACCATGCGACTTGTTCCTGCGGAAAACAACGGCGGATTTGCTTTTCCCGCTTTTACCCGTCAACTTCCTGTGTTGGATTCAGCGAATGCAAAGCGTTTTCCAACAGTGGGTCATTGATGGCGGCCCGATCATGATCGTGTTGGTGCCGGCCCTGATCCTCACCATCGCCTTCATCATCCAGGCAGCCCTGACACTGCGGAGATCGCGACTCGCACCGCAGGATTTCGTCGACAGATTGAAGGAAACCGCAACGCAGTCCGGCGTCCGGGCCGCGCGCGCCGCGCTGGATGAGGAGCAAAGCAGCATCGCGGAAATTGTCCGCAATGTCGACGCGGAGCTTCAGGGAAATCCCGGTGTGGACGTCCAACTTTTCCTTCGTGAGCAGGCCGAGGCGGAATGCGACCTGCTCCTTCAGCAGAACTCGCCCCTCGCGCTTCTGGCGCGAATCGCCCCGCACGTCGGACTGCTCGGCACCTTGATCGGATTGCATGGCGCGTTTGCGATTCACGCCGCAGCGGATCCGAAGGCATTCGCGCAGGCAGTCAGCGGTGCGATCGTGCCCGCAGCCTGGAGCGTCCTCATCACGGTCACCGCCCACGTCGCCCACTATTTGGTCCAGCGTCGCATCCTGATGTTCGAACAATCGGCGTTCCCGACGGAAGCCGCCGCAGCCCTGCGCGCCCTGCGCGGAGAATCCTGATGCGAAACCGGCGGGCAGCCTACGGCGACCTCTACCACACACGGTTCGACGCTGCCGCGCTCATCGCTGTTGCGCTCGTCCTTGCGGCCTGTTTTGCGTTGGCGGGTGGTCGTGGATCCGCGGCACAATTTGACGTGTCGTTGGCTGCGGCCACGCTCCCCGGCGACGACAAACTTCCCACGATCGCCATCTCGCGGGACGGTCAAATCCGACTCAACGGGCGTCCACTTTCGCTGGACGAACTTCAAGTCAGCCTTTCAACATTGCGCCAGCAACAAGCCGTTGACCGGGTGGTTGTCACCACAAACCCCGGCGCCCGATTGCAGGTTGTCCTGGAGGCGATGGGCGCCATCAAGGCCGCGGGAATCAACCGCGTGGCCCAACGGATTCAGTCGCAGGAAGCTTCGGATTCCACGCCGTGAATAAATCCGTCCAAAGGACGTAACAACAAGCATGATCGAGTTACTTGCAGCGGTTGGGGGACCAATCGCCACTTCACCCAATTTGTTCTCAGGGGAAAACATCATCGCGTTCATCACGCTCGCGGTGCTGGAAATCGTCCTCGGAATCGACAACATTGTCTTCATCGCGATCCTGACAGCGAAACTGCCGCAGGAAAAGCAGGCGATGGCGCGTCAGGTCGGCCTGACGCTTGCCATGGTGACGCGCATCCTGCTCCTGCTTGCCATCAGTTGGGTGATGAGCCTCACGAAGGATTTGTTCAGCATCGCGGGGATGGGCTTTTCCGGAAAGGACCTGATCCTTGTGGGCGGCGGATTGTTCCTTCTGGCAAAATCCACCCATGAAATCCACGAGAAGGTTGAGGAAGCGGGCCACACGGAGGAACAAAAGAAGGCGCGCGCCGTCACGGCATCAGTCGCCGCTGTCATCGTGCAGATTCTCCTGCTGGACATTGTGTTCTCGCTGGATTCCGTCATCACAGCCGTCGGCATGGTGCACAACATCACGATCATGATCGCCGCCGTCATCGCCGCCGTTGTCGTGATGCTCGTCTTTGCGGGACCCATCAGCCGCTTCGTCCATGATCATCCGACAGTCAAGATCCTCGCGCTTTCCTTCCTGATCCTGATCGGCGTGATGCTTGTCGCCGAAGGATTCGGACAACACATTTCGAAGGGCTTCATCTACTTCGCGATGGCGTTCTCGCTGATGGTCGAAATGATCAACCTGCGCATTGCCAGCAAGCGGAGGAAGACAGCGGCCGCGGCTCCGGCCATCTAGCCAACCAGGCGCCGCGAAATTGCGCGGCGCCTACAACCCCTTCTTGCGGAAGAACACTGCGCCGAGTGGCGGAATGTTCACATGTGCCGAAAATTGGCAACCGTGCCAGGGAACCTCCTGCGTCATCACATGGCCGTAGTTCCCGATGCCACTGCCGCCAAACTCCGTGGCGTCGCTGTTGTAGATCTCCTCATAATCGCCGGAGGCAGGCGTCCCCACCCGATACCCAAGGCGCGGAACCGGGGTGAAGTTGAACACGCAGACGATGTGCCCCTCCGGCCCCTGGCGCGCAAAGGACATGATCGATGAATCGTGATCCTTGAAGTCGATCCAGCGAAATCCAATCGGTTCATTGTCGAAAATCCAGAACTCACGACATTGGCGATACACGCGCCCCAGCGCCTCAACGCAGGCCTCCATTCCCCTGTGCAACGGATGCCCCGCCTGGTGCCAATCCAGCGACTGGTCAAACTTCCATTCGGAGCCTTGCGCGAACTCCGCCCCCATGAAGAGAAGCTTCTTGCCGGGGTGTGCGTAGAAATAGCTGTACAACAACCGCAAGCTGGCAAACTTCTGCCACTCGTCACCGGGCATCTTCGCAAGCATCGATCCCTTGCCGTGAACCACCTCGTCATGACTGAAGGGAAGCACGAAGTTCTCCGTGTATTGGTACACGAGCGAGAACGTCAGGTCATCCTGGTGAAAGCGGCGGTGAATCGGCTCCTTCTCGAAATACTTCAGCGTGTCATTCATCCAGCCCATGTTCCACTTGAAGGTAAAGCCCAGCCCGCCCTGCGACGTCGGACGGGACACGCCTGCGAACGCGGTTGATTCCTCGGCCACGGTGAATCGCCCGGGATACTCCGCATGCACGACATCGTTCAACTGGCGCAGGAACGCAATGGCCTCAAGGTTCTGGTTGCCGCCAAACTTGTTCGGCTCCCACTCGCCCGGCTTCCGGCTGTAGTCGAGGTACAGCATGGATGCCACGGCATCAACGCGCAGGCCATCCACATGATAGTGGTCGAGCCAGAACAGTGCGTTCGACAGCAGGAAGTTCTTCACCTCATTCCTGCCATAGTTGAAGATCAGCGTCCCCCAATCCTTGTGCTCGCCCTTGCGCGGATCGGCATGCTCGTACAGTGCCGTGCCATCAAACCATCGCAGCGCAAAATCATCCTTCGGGAAATGCGCGGGAACCCAGTCGACGATCACTCCGATCCCGTGCTGGTGGCAATAATCCACGAAGAACTTGAAATCCTCCGGCGTGCCGAAGCGCGACGTCGGCGCGTAATATCCCGTCACCTGATAACCCCAGCTGCCATCGAAGGGATGTTCCGCAATCGGCAACAATTCAACGTGCGTGAAATTGTAGCGCTTCGCGTGCGGCACCAGGCGCGTGGCCAGCTCACGGTAATTCAGCCAGCGATTGCCCTCCTCGGGAAGGCGCATCCATGAGCCGAGATGGACCTCGTACACCGCCATCGGCTCGGAGAGGTAATGGCGCTCGCGCAGCCGATCCATGTAATGGTGGTCGCGCCAATGGTAGGTCACCTGGTCCACAACCCGTGAATGCGTGGAGGGCCGCAGGTCGAACGCGAAGGCGTACGGATCAGCCTTGTAGCGCAGGTGGTCATCCTGGGTAAGGATTTCGAACTTGTATCCCGTGCCGGCTTTCACCCCCGGGACGAACAATTCCCACATTCCCGAATTGCCCATGCTCCGCATGGGATTCACCCGCCCATCCCAGCGATTGAAGTCCCCGATCACGCTGATGCGCTTCGCCGAAGGTGCCCACACACAGAACGAAACACCCTCCACGCCATTGAACGTGATCATCTGCGCGCCCAGCTTGCGGTATGCGTGCAGGTGATTTCCCTCCCCGTGCAGCCAGAGGTCCAGGTCGCTCACGGACGGTTCGAAATGGTAGGGGTCTGCCGTTGTCCAAGTATCGCCTGCGGCGAAGTGATACTTCAACTTGTAGTGAATCGGAAACGAGGCATCCGGAAGAAAGATTCCAAAAAGTCCATTCAGGTGCAGGCGTTCGAGTTGGCGCGGCTCACGCTTCTTCTCGATGATGATGTCCACGCGCACGGCGTCGGGATGCCACGCACGAACAACAATTCCATTCCTTCCGTCCCAGACAGCCGCATGCGCGCCCAGCAATCGGTGCGGATTGTAGGATGTGCAATGAAGCAGTGCGGAAAACTCGTCCGGCGAAACGCCGTCGCTGAACTCCGCACGCGACTTGTTGACCACGGCGAACGGGACGGGCGTGTGATGTCTCTCCAGCGGAACGGGTTCCGGTGCGGACCGCCGGGTGGTGCGCTTCGCGGGTGATTTGACCGACTTTTTTTCCGGTTTCTTCTTCGCCATGTGCTTTTCGCCCCAGTAAAGCCAACGCTAGGCAGATTGTCGGGGAATGCGCAAAGGGATTGCATCGCCGCCGCTCCCAAACTTTGGTCATTCCACCCGGAGCGTTTTATCGGTTCGCCCGCGGTTGGTCATTTGCAATGATGGGTGGACTGCGCCTGATTTCTCCCACATCCATTCTGCCTGCTTCGCGCGTCGGGCGCGTGCTGCTTTGCGTTTTCCTCGTCGCCGGAACCATCCTCAGGTTCACCAACCTGGATGCACAAAGCTTCTGGCTGGACGAGGTCTACAGCGCCGGCATCGTGGAGGCGCCCATCGCGAAGATCCTTTCCTCCATTCCTCCCGACAAGCCGCCTCTGGAGTACTATGCCCAGGCGCTGTTCAGCCGTTTGAGCGACAACAAGGAGCTTGTCCATCGCCTTCCCGCAGCCATTGCGGGAAGCCTGTTCCTTTTCGTGCTCTACCTCCTCGCGGCGGAAATTTTTTCGCGGCGCGTGGCGGTCATTGCCCTCGGGCTGGCAGCGTTCAACACCTTCCTCATCGCATATTCCCAGGAAGCACGGCCGTATTCGCTCTCGTTGATGTTCATCACCCTGAACATGCTGTGCTTTGTCCGGTGGTTGCGAAGCAGCACCCCTTGGTCCCCACGTGCCTTTGCCGCGCTCACAATCACCTCCATCGCCTCTGCATACACATTGTACGCCGGCTTGGTCATCACCACAGCGGAACTGCTGGTGCTCATCATCCTCTCAATCCCGGCCGTTTCGCGGCGTGATGGCAGCGACGCCGGCAGCATTGGCTGGAGTTGCATCGCAGCCTTCGGCGCATCATCCCTCCTGCTTCTGGCCTCGCTCCTGCCGTTGTATTCGCGGACATCGATTTATCCGCCCAAGGATTTCATTTGGTATTTTGAGAAGTTCACACCCGGTCAGTTCACGAAGATTTATTCCCTCGCGTTGGTGGGGGGGATTCCCGTGGCGCCAATCTTCGGCGCCATTGCCGGCGTGGCCGCCACCGCAGCGGGAATCGTGGCGGCACTGAACCCACGGCGACTGCGTGTCGCGCTATTGCCCATCATGATTCTTGTCACGGTCGCGTTGTTTCCGTTCTTCTACTATGTCATCAATCGTACCCTCTTCCCGCGATACATGATCTTCGTGATGCCATCGCTGATCGTCATGATGGCATCGGGAATCAACCTTGCATTCTCCCGCTTTTCCCACACGCGCGCGGGGGCCAATGCGCTCTTGTGCGCGGGCGGCCTGCTCTACATTCCCATCTCGACCTGGTTTTTCTTCTTCCCCACGAACACGAAGGTGGACTGGCGCGGTGCCGCCAAGTTCATCGTCGGCAGGGCCACCCCCGACGCCATCGTTTCGGCAACAGACGCGATGGAAACGGTGCCTCTTCATTACTATATTCAGCGATTTGGAAGAAGGGACCTGATGGTTGTGGCAAGGGATGGATCGGACATCAATGCCATCGAGCACGCCTCCTGGGTGCTTTCCACCGATCAGGCAAAGGAGTCCCACAAGAATACCTACTCCCACGTTCGCATTCAGTTCGTCCGCCAAACCCCGCCGACCAGGGATTACCGCGCGTATCTTCCGCGCGCGGGGGCCGAACAGAAGCTCATCGTCGGCGCGATGCCGGATGATCTGCTGGGCGCGGGCTGGAGTTTTCTGGAATACTGGGAAAAGGAACGTCCGATGCGCTGGGCGATGGCATCGCATTCGACGGTGTTTCTACCCATTGCCACGGGCGGTGCGGGCACCATCTCGATCAGTTGCATGCCTTACAGTTTCAAGAGCGGCCCGCACCAGACCGTGGGGCTGACCATCAATGGCGTCGATCTGGAAACCAGGGAACTGGAAGGGCCCGATTTTCGCGACGTGGCGTGGCAGGTTCCCGATGGCGTGGCCAAGGCGGGGTACAACCGCGTTGTGTTCCACTTTTCGCGTCTGCGTGGCAGGGCTGATTTTGTTCCAAGCTTTGGCGACACGAGGCCGGTTGCCGCCGTGATCGATTGGATCAAATGGCAGCCAGGCGAAACCGCCGCGCCCTGATTACTGGATCGTCAGGGCGGCGCTTGCGCTGTTGTTCGCGGGATTCGGGTCCGTGTCGAAACTCACGTCGACCGCCGCCGTCACATCCCCCGTTGGAGCGTCTTCGTTGATGATCGCCGTGACTTCGCGTTGGGTGCGCCCACCTGCCGCCAGCGCATCGATGTTCCAGCGCACCTTGCCGTCCTTCAACTCCCCGCCCTCGTTCGCACTGTCAAACGTCACCCCCTCCGGCAGCGTGACTTCCAGGGGAACGTTGGTCGCGTCGGACGGACCACCATTCGTGGCCGTGAGCGTATAGACAACCTTTTCACCTGCGGACGCGGACATGGGACTCACCGAAACCGTCGCCTCCATGTCGCACTCCGCCACGATGCTTGTATCGGAATCGGTTCCTGAATTGTTGGCCTGGTTTGTGTCGGGAGTGGGGGAGTTGACCGTTGCCGTTGAAACAAGCGTCCCCGTCGCGGAGGCATTGACGGCCACGGTAAAGGTCGCCCGGGCACTCTTCTTTGCCGCGATCCTGCCGAGGTTGCACGTTACAATGCCCTCGTCATTCACGCACCCTCCGCTGACATAGCGCGTGTTCTCCGGCACGCGATCCGTAACCACCACATCCACCGCGTCAGCGGGCCCAAGGTTCTTCACCTCCATGGTGTATGTGATGGAGCGGCCTGCCGCCACGAGCACGGTCCCATCGGACTTCGTGACCTGAAGGTCTGCGGAGGGGCTTGCCTGCTGGGCGCCAACCATCACGGGAAGCGTCGCCATTACGCAAAGATTCAACCATTTCACAACAGCCTTGGCCACCGCGATACACCACCTTTTGAGGATTCCTTGTGCTTCAGGACGATTGTGTTGCGTCCCTTGGGCACTAAACGTCAAGGCCCGTTTGATAAAGCTGGGACCGTCCGGGCGCTCCCGCGACCTTGACACGCCTTGCGGTGCAAACCTTGACTGCCACCCCGAAGCATTGCGCGGCACCGCCCGCCGACCATAATAAGGACAACTCACCCATGAGCAGCATTGAAGCCATCAACGCGCAGGAAATCCTCGATTCGCGCGGAAATCCAACCATTGAGGTGGAAGTCCTCCTTACCAGCGGCGCCACGGGACGGGCTGCCGTTCCCTCCGGCGCCTCCACCGGCGAACACGAGGCGATTGAACTGCGCGATGGCGACAAGGGCCGTTACCTTGGCAAGGGCGTGCTGAAGGCTGTCGGGAATGTAAACGACAAGATTGCACCCGAATTGGAGGGAGCCGATGCCACGGAACAGGTCAGCATCGATCGCCGCCTGTTGGAGTTGGACGGAACGGAAACAAAGTCAAACCTTGGCGCGAACGCGATCCTTGGCGTCTCGCTTGCCGTGGCGCGCGCGGCTGCGGAAGAGGTTGGCCTGCCGCTCTACCAATACATCGGTGGCGCGAACGCCAAGGTCCTTCCAGTGCCCATGATGAACGTCATCAACGGCGGCGCGCACGCGGACAACACGATCGACTTCCAGGAGTTCATGATCGTCCCCCACAGCTTTGAAACATTCAGCGAGGCCCTGCGCGCAGGCGTCGAAACCTTCCACGCGCTGAAGAGCATCCTGAAGGGGAAGAAGCTGAACACCGCCGTCGGCGACGAGGGTGGCTTCGCACCCAACATCAACACGCCGGAAGAGGCGCTTGACGTGCTGCTGGAGGCGATCACGAAGGCGGGCTACAAGCCGGGCGGGCAGATCAGCTTCGCGTTGGACGTCGCATCGTCAGAGTTCTTCAAGGACGGCAAGTACGTCATGAAGAAGTCCTCCGGCAAGGCCTTCACCGGCGAGGAATTTGTCGGCGCCCTGGAGGCCCTCACGCAAAACTACCCCATCGTCAGCATCGAAGACGGCTGCGCCGAGAACGATTGGACCTCGTGGAAGCTGCTTACGGATCGCATTGGCAGCAAGGTGCAGCTCGTTGGCGACGACCTCTTCGTGACGAACACGAAGTTCCTGAAGAAGGGAATCGACAGCGGCACCGCCAACTCGATCCTCGTGAAGGTGAACCAGATCGGCACGCTCACGGAGACGCTGGATGCCGTGGCGATGGCCAATCGCGCCGGCTACACCGCGATCCTTTCCCACCGCAGTGGCGAGACGGAGGACTCCACCATCGCCGACATCGCCGTCGCGACGAACTGCGGCCAGATCAAGACCGGCTCCGCCAGCCGCAGTGATCGTGTCGCAAAGTACAACCAGCTTCTGCGGATCGAAGCGGAACTCGACGACGCCGCCATCTACGCGGGAACGGGAGCATTCAGGCAAAAGAGGGGATGACAGTCCCTTCAGCCAACGCGTGGTTCCGTCGAATCGGGTAGGGCGCCTGTGGCCCTTCCCGAGGGAGTCGCTTGTTCAGGGCCCGACCTACTCGGCGATGTGCCGGTTCGTTGACCCCGCTTCGGTCGCTGCGTTCAACTTCCGCACGTAATCCTCCGCAAGTGCCCGCGAGTAGATTTCGGCGCTTGGTCCATCCAGGTGAAAGCGATCGGGGTATGCTTCATCGGGAAACTTCACTGCGGAATGAATCACGAATGAGTTCCATCGTTTGGTGACGGTTTCGTTGAAGAGCCTGCGGTCCTCGTCGCGCCCCTCCCATTTGTACATCGGATCGAAGATGGACGGCTGCGGCATGTCGATGAAGACGACCTTCCCTCCCGCATTGTGAATCAGCTTCACAAGGTCATCGTGAACACTGATGTCCCAACTGCGCCAGTGCCGCTCGATGATCTTCTTTTCCTGCTCGTAGAACTCCTTGAAGTACATCGGGGCATTCTTCGCCACCTTCGGATCAACGGAAGCCCCCGTTCGAAATTTCGGCGCATCAGCGGGCAATGGCGGGGGGGTGTCATCGGCACCCAGCTTGACGAGCTCCCTTGCGGCGGCCTCCCTCCCCACGCGAAAGAATTCCGCGCGAAGGATGCCACGCATCGCATACGATTTGTAGTTGTACGTCAGGAAGCGCACCGTCATGTCCAGCTTGTACTCCAACGGTGTGTGCGCCAGCCACAGCTTCGGCAGGTCACTCGCAATCATTCCGGGAAACAGGACACGTTCCGCGCGCGTGTAGGTCCACGGATCCGTCCAGAGCAGATACTCGCCCATGCCCGATGGGCATTCGATGAAGACCGTCGTCCCGCGCAGGCAGGTCGGGTCATCGCGCAGCATCGTCCGCAGCCCGAAGTAGTGGTACATCACCCGGCAATAGCCGGCGCTCAGGTTGATGGCACTTTGGTTTGCGGGGCCGCCCAGGCGGGCGACTTCCTCCGCAAAGGCGTTCTCGTCCACGCCAAGCTGCGTGCGCGAGGACCCCGCAAACAGGTAATCGTAGTGCATCTGCCCGCGCGTCTGCTTCAGCGTGTTGTAATCCCAGGTCTGCACGTAGACCGTGCCACGCATCCATGCCTCGATCCCCGCCAACGCAATCGCAGGAACGATGATGTAGGCCAGCGTCCAAAGGAGGCGCACCCTCCCAACCTTCCTTGGACTGATCGTGACTTCCGGTGCTGGAGGAGTGGCTTCTGTCACGAGTCGTTGCTCAAAATTGGAAGTAGATGAAGGGCTTGCCGACGGGCGCTGGCAGGAACCACAGGCTCAGGATCACAAGGGTCACCGTCACCACGCCAAGGCCCCAGTTCCACCCTTTTGCCTCCCACGGATTGTCGCGATTGCGGACCCACAATTCAATCGCGAACAGGGAACCGCCCAACACCATCAGCAGGAAGGTTGGTTCCGCCGCCTCGATCTTCCAGGACATTCGGGTGAAGATTGACACGATGAAGTTCCAGAACGCAGTGGGTGTGTCGGTGCGAATGATCATCAATCCCAGTGCGATGACATTGAACCACGCGGTACGGCACAGCAGGTCCAGCGCCCAGTGCAGGTGATGCTGCTTCTTTTGGTTCGGGAACATCAGCCGATAGGCGCAAAGCCATGCGCCGTGGTACGCACCCCAGGTGATCCACGACCACTTCGGCCCATGCCACAAGCCGCTCAGGACAAACGTGATCATCAAGTTGCGAAGTGTTTTCACGACCCCGCCACGATTCCCGCCGAGCGGAATGTAGACATAGTGCCGAAACCAAAGCGACAGGCTGATGTGCCAGCGATTCCAGTACTCCACCGGATTGCGCGCGATCATCGGCAGGTTGAAGTTCACCATCAGGTTGATTCCCATCAGCTTGGACACGCCCCGCGCGATGTCGCAGTACCCCGCAAAATCGCAATAGAGCTGAATCGTGAAAAGGTAGGAAATGATCAGGCAGGAAAGCCCGCCCGGCGTCGGACCGGCAAGCATCGGATCAATCGCCGCGGCGATGTTGTCCGCCACGACGGATTTCTTGAAATACCCAAGAAGGATCAGCCATGCGGCGGAGGCCACGTCCGGGAACGTGACGCGCGGACGGGCCTTCTTGATCTGGGGAAGCAGATGGCCGGCCTGCTCAATCGGACCCGCCACAAGTTGCGGAAAGTAGGAAATGAAGAGGGCGAAATCCAGGAAGTTCTGTTCCGCAGGGATCTTCTTCCAATACACGTCGATCACATAGCCGATCGTTTGCAGCGTGAAGAAGGAAATGCCAACCGGCAGGACGACATTCAGGTGAAAGAACTGCGGGTTGAATCCAAGAGTGTGCAGCAACGCCTCCAACTGCTCGCTGAAGAAATTGAAATACTTGAAGAACCCGAGCACCGACAGGTTGGAAACGAGCGTCACGCCGAGCAGCAGTTTGCGCTTTTTCGGATCATCAGTCCTGCCCATGCCGCAGGCGACGAAGTAATCGATGCTCGTCGTCAGCAGCAGGAGAAAAAGAAACCGATAATCCCATGTGCCGTAAAAGACATAGCTCGCAACCAGCAGCATCCTGTTCTGCCAACGCAGCGGAAGCGCGTGGTAGAGCGGCAGCACGACCAGCGCGAAGGCAAAAAATATCCACGAATTGAAAAGCATTCTGATGGGCCGTCGGTGAACAGGCTATGGGGCCGCCGAGTGGTCAATCACAACGCTGCCTTTGTCGTTGACGGTGCCGCCACGAGCGACCTAGGACTCGCCCATGAGCCGAAATTACATCATCTGTCCCGCCTGCTGATGGCGTCGCGCGCCACATCGCGGACCAGCGTGCGGGAAATTCATCCCGCGCCGTTCGTTGAAAACCCCGCCCGCATCATCTCCATTGCGGACGAAGCCCTGTGCAGGACCGACACTATTGTCATTTCCGATGTCCATGTCGGCAGTGAGGTTTGCCGCGCCACGCAATTGCGCCGTGCCCTCAAGGAATGGATGCCCTTCAGGCGCCTTGTGATCCTCGGCGATTTCTTTGACGACCTGAATTTTTCGCGCCTCCGCAAGGAGCACTTTGGCCTGATGGATGACATCCGCAGGCTCAGCACGCGGCACCGCATCCAGGTTGATTGGATTGAAGGAAACCACGACAGCGCAGCCCATGAAGTCGTCCGCCGGATCATCGGCGCAAACGTCCACAATGAGTTGGTCCTCGACCTCCACGGAAAACGCTACCTCTTCATTCACGGCCATCAGTTCGACGAATTTTTGACCGACCACCCCATCATCACGGTGGTTGCCAGCAAGGTCTACGGCTCGGTCCAACGGCGCGAAGGCGGCCGCAAGAAATCCCTCAGCCGGTGGCTGAAGAAGAAAAGCAAGAAGCTCCTGAACGTGTCGGAAAAGGTGGAGCGTCGCGCCATTTCCTACGCCCGGCGGAAGAGCGTTGATTACATCGTCTGCGGCCACACCCACTACCACGGGGAAACACCCCCCCACGGCGGCCCCATCAAGTACGTCAATAGCGGCTGTTGGACCGACGCGCCCAGCACCCTCATCACCATCGACGCCGGCGGCCTGAAAAAGCACAAATACCGCTAAATGCGGACTTGGGCCCCCGTCGGAGCCTTGTAAAAATTTAATCCCCCCGCCCCCCTCCCCCCCTTCATTTCAAGCAGCGTCCTTGACGCCAGACGCCATCGGGCCGCTGATACCGGGGTTTTGCCCAACCGGGCGCAGCTTCAGGATGCAGGAGCCGGATTTTCATGACCAACGCGACCCTCGCGAAAGACCCGAAGGCCATCGATGGCCGCCCCAACGGCACGAAGGCCCGTCTCGTGCTCGAAGACGGCTCCTACTACGAAGGCACTTCCTTCGGCTACGAGGGCTCCATCGCCGGCGAGGTCGTCTTCAACACCGGGATGGTTGGGTACCCGGAAACCCTCACCGACCCCTCCTACTCCGGGCAGATTCTGGTGACCACCTTCCCCCTGGAGGGAAACTACGGCGTGCCACGCGAGAAGGACGGCTGCGAAATCGGCCTTCCCTTCGAGTCCTCCCGCATTCAGATACAAGGGCTTGTCGTCTGCGATTACTCGGAACGCTACAGCCACTGGGATGCGAAAAAGTCCCTGGCCGATTGGCTGAAGGAAAACAAGATCCCCGCGCTGACAGGAATTGATACCCGCTCACTTACGAAGCGGCTGCGGGAGCATGGCACCATGCTCGGCCACATCGAGTTTCCCGGCAGTGCGGTTGAGGAGTACGACCCCAACGTCGTGAACCTGATGCCACTCGTCAGCCCCGACAAGCCGATCATCTACAACAAGGGGGGGCGCAAGCGCGTGGCATTGATCGACTGCGGCGCCAAGAACAACATCGTGCACCACCTTGTTTCACGCGGGTTGGAAGTCCTTCGCACCCCCTGGAACCACGACTTCGGCGCCGAGAAGCTCGATGGCATCATGATCTCCAACGGCCCCGGCGACCCCAAGCAGTGCGCCGCAACCATCAAGCAGATCCAGAAACTCCTCGAACGCCGCATCCCCACCTTCGGCATCTGCCTCGGCAATCAACTCCTCGCACTCAGCATCGGCGCCGACACCTACAAGCTGAAGTACGGCCATCGCGGCCAGAACCAGCCGGTGATCGACGTGACAACCAACCGCTGCTACGTCACCTCGCAAAACCACGGCTTCGCGGTGAACGACAAGTCGCTGCCGGAAGGTTGGAAGGTGTGGTTCAAGAACCTGAACGATGACACCAACGAAGGCATCCGCCACGAAACACAACCCTTCCGCAGCGTGCAATTCCACCCGGAAGCCGCGCCAGGCCCGGTGGATACCGAGTACTTGTTCGACGACCTGGTAAGCATGATGGACAAGAGCTAGACGCGGATGAAAATACCTGAAGGAAAAGGCATGTCCCAACAAACCGTTCGCAAAGTCGTGATCCTCGGAAGCTCCGCCCTGAAAATTGGCGAGGCGGGCGAGTTCGATTATTCCGGCAGCCAGTGCATCAAGGCCTTGAAGGAGGAAGGGATCACCACGATCCTGATCAATCCCAACATCGCCACGATCCAGACCTCCGATCACCTGGCCGACCGCACGTACTTCCTCCCGGTCACGCCGTATTTCGTCGAGAAGATCCTGGCGAAGGAAAAGCCGGACGGCATCCTGCTCGGCTTTGGCGGCCAGACCGCGCTGAACTGCGGGTTGAAGCTCGACGAAAGCGGCATCCTGGCAAAGCACAACGTGCGCGTGTTGGGGACGCCCGTTCGCGCCATCAAGGAAACGGAAGACCGCGAGCTGTTCGTCAACCGCCTGAAGGAAATCGATGCCATCTGCCCGCGCAGCGAAGCCGCCGGCACGGTGGAGGACGCGCTGCGCATCGCCGCCGAAATCAAGTATCCCGTCATGGTGCGGATTGCCTATGCCCTCGGTGGCCTTGGCTCCGGTGTCTGCCATACGGAGCAGCAACTCCGCGAGAAGGCACAGAAGGCGCTCGCCTACACGGACCAGATCCTCGTCGAGGAATACCTCAAGGGGTGGAAGGAAATCGAATACGAGGTTGTTCGCGACCGCTTCGACAACTGCATCACCGTCTGCAACATGGAGAACTTTGATCCGCTCGGCATTCACACCGGCGAATCAATCGTCGTCGCACCCAGCCAGACACTTAGCAATCGCGAATACCACAAGCTGCGCGAGATAGCGATACGCGTCATTCGCCACCTCGGAATCGTTGGCGAATGCAACATCCAGTACGCGCTCGATCCCGTCTCCGAGGAATACCGCATCATCGAGGTCAATGCGCGCCTGTCGCGCAGTTCCGCCCTTGCCTCGAAGGCGACCGGCTATCCCCTCGCTTTCGTCGCGACGAAGCTGTCGCTCGGCTACGGCCTGCACGAACTTGCAAACTCCATCACCAAGGTCACGAAGGCGTTCTTCGAACCCTCCCTCGATTACGTGGTGGTGAAGATTCCCCGCTGGGACTTGAAGAAGTTCCAGAAGGTTGCCCGCCGCATTGGCAGCGCCATGAAGAGCGTTGGCGAGGTCATGGCCATCGGCCGTAGCTTCGAGGAGGCGCTCCAGAAGGCCCTCCGCATGCTGGAAATCGGCGCCAAGGGCCTGGTCGCGAACAGCAGCTACAAGTTCGACGACCTCGAACGCGAATTGCAGGAACCCACGGACGAGCGTGTCTTTGCAGTTGTCGAGGCGCTCAACAAGGGCATGACCGTCGATCGCATCCACGAACTGTCGCACATCGACGAATGGTTCCTCCACAAGGTAAAGCACGTCGTTGATATTCAGGATGACTTTGCAAGGCTCGGCAGGGGCGCCATCTCCACGGACCTGATGAAGGAAGCCAAGCGCGCCGGCTTCTCCGACCTGCAAATCGCGACGATCACGGGCCGCACCGAGAAGGACGTCCGTGATGAACGCCGCAAGCTCGGCATCAAGCCCATCGTCCGCCAGATCGACACCCTTGGCGCGGAATATCCCGCGCAGACGAACTACCTGTATCTCACCTACCACGGCGATGAGGACGACATTCAGTTTCCGCAGACCAATTCCGTCCTCGTGCTCGGCGGCGGAACATACCGCATCGGCAGCTCTGTGGAGTTCGACTGGTGTTGCGTGAACACGGCCACGACGCTGCGGAAACTCGGCTTCCACACCTTGATGCTGAACTACAACCCGGAAACCGTCAGCACCGACTATGACGAGTCCGACAAGCTGTTCTTCGACGAAATCAACCTCGAAACGGTTTACGAAATCTGCGACAAGACGAAGCCAATCGGCATCGTCATCTCCGTCGGCGGCCAGGTTCCAAACAACCTCGCGATGAAGCTGCAGGACGCGGGCCTGAAGATCCTTGGCACCACGCCGGAGAGCATTGACAGCGCCGAAGACCGCCGCAAGTTCTCAGCCATGCTGGACGAATTGCAAATCGACCAGCCCACGTGGGCGCAGCTCACCAAGATCGACGACGCCATCGGCTTCGCGCAGCAGGTCGGCTACCCGGTGCTCGTGCGCCCCTCCTATGTCCTCAGCGGCGCGGCCATGCGCGTTGCCACGAACGATGCGGAGCTTCGCAGCTTCCTCCAGCGCGCCGTCGACATCTCGCCGGAGTACCCCGTCGTCATCAGCAAGTTCCTGGAAAATGCGAAGGAGATCGAATTCGACGCCGTCGCGCGCGATGGCGAAATCATGGTCTACGCCATCAGCGAGCACGTCGAAAACGCCGGCGTCCACTCCGGCGATGCCACGCTCGTGCTTCCGCCGCAGCGCACCTACCTTGGCACCATGCGCCAGATCCGCCGCATCTCCGAGCAGATCGCCGCGAGGCTTCAAATCAACGGCCCCTTCAACATCCAGTTCATCGCGAAGAACAACGAGGTGAAGGTCATCGAATGCAACCTGCGCGCATCACGCAGCTTCCCCTTCGTCTCAAAGATCCTTCGCCACAATTTCATCGAGACGGCGACGAAGGTCATCGTCGGCAAGCCGGTGGAGAAGATCGACAATCCGCTGTTTGAACTGAACTACGTCGGCGTGAAGGCGCCGCAGTTCTCCTTCACGCGCCTTGAGGGCGCCGATCCCACCGTCGGCGTGGAAATGGCCTCCACGGGCGAGGTCGCCTGCCTCGGCAACGACTTCGACGAAGCCTTCCTGAAGGCACTGCTGTCCGTCGGCTACAAGTTGCCGATCAAGAGCGTGTTGGTGAGTTCCGGCAAGGAGGAGGAGAAATACATGCTCCTCGAATCCATGCGCGAATTGGCCAATCAATCCATCGCAATCTACGCCACTCCCGGCACCGCCAAGTTCCTGAAGGAACACGGCGTTGATTGCACGCCGCTCAACTGGCCGCTCGATGGCAAGGCCCCAAACACCATCGACTACATCAAGGAAGGAAAGATCAGCCTCGTCATCAACATTCCGAAGAACTACCAGGAGGAGGAGTTGACGAACGACTACCTGATCCGCCGCACAGCCGTTGACTTCAACGTGCCGCTCATCACCAACAAGCAGATCGCCATGCGCTTCATCGAGGCCATTGGCCGCTACGACATCGACACGCTCGCCATCAAGGCATGGCAGGAGTATCAGTAGGGCGGGGGCTGGGGGACCGCCAGGAACCCCCCGGCCCTCACTTCCCTATTTTTTTCGTGAGTTGTTCCATCCCCGCCTTGTGTCGTTGCTGCTCCAGTTCCATTCGAATTTGGTCCTTCACCTGGTCGAAGGGAATGGAGACTGCGGGAATGTTTGCGATCTTTTGGATGATGAAGATTCCCGCATTCGTCCGCACGGTTGAGGTCTCCCCCGGTGGAAGTGCAAACGCCGCATCTTCAAAATCCTTGCTGTAGGCCCCGCGCGCGAAAGGCTCGATCTGTCCCTGGCGCGTTGCGCTCTCGTGCTTGCTTTCCGTTGCCGCCAGTGTCGCGAAGGACTCACCGTTCTTCAACCGCGCGTTGACCTTGTTGGCGTCCTCCTCCGTGGCGCATTGAATGATGCGGACCTCCACCATCGCGGGAAGGCGGTATTGCCCAACACGCGATTGGTAAACCTCACGAATCATTTCGTCCGTGATGGGGGCGATCGGCGACTTCGCATCCAGCGCCAGGCTGATCAGGCGCTCGCGCAGTGCACGCCGCGCCGCGCCTCGGAAACTCAAATCCGATGCCGCATTCGAACTTTCAAGCCAGTGAAGGATCTGAAATTGCTGCGCAAGCTCCTGCTTGTAGGCCTCCTCCAGCCACGGAAGCCGTTCGCGCCCTGAAAGAAACTCCCGCAACCCGTCCTCATATTCGCGCTCCGTCAATGAGTAGCCGTTCGATTCGAATACAGCTGGCCCCTCACGACCGTCCGCCGGGGGAACGGTGATCGACAGCCAAAAATCCATCTGCCGCATCACGTCATCCCCCTTCACGAACGTCACGGGAGCGCGGGCTGGCTGGATCGCCTCCGGTGTCGCGGCCGTGCCCCCGTCGGCGGCAGCGGGCGGGATTTCAGGCGCGGCCTTTTTCCCTCCGCACGCTCCGAGGAAGAACGTCGTTCCGATCAGTGCACTGGAAAAAAGGAGCTTTGGAAGGGAAATCATGGATGAAAAAATACCGGACAAGATACGCACAAAAGTGTGGTTTATTCAAAGCGTGGCCTTGCTGGCCTCCTCAAGTTCAAAGCCGAGCAGTTCCGCCAGATGATGTTGCAATTCGTGGCGAACCTCCTCCATCATGGGGGTTTTCTCCTTCAGGATTTTTTGCAGGGACGTGATCCCACGATCGCGAATGCCGCAGGGGATGATCAGTCCAAAATGGTTGAGGTCCGTCGTCACGTTCAACGCCAGCCCATGAATCGCCCACCATTTCCTGACGCGGATCCCCATCGCGCAGATCTTTTCCTTCCCGACCCACACCCCGGTCCGCCCTTCCACGCGATAGCCCTCGATCCCCCAATGCGCAAGGGTGCGGATCACCGCCTCCTCCAGCAGCCGCAGGTACTCATGCAGCCCCAGCTTTTCCACGTTGATCAGCGGATAGCACACGATCTGGCCCGGCCCGTGGTAGGTCACCTGCCCACCCCGGTCTGTCTCGGTCACCACCACGCCGCGTGCCTTCAGCACCGCCGTTGGTGCCACAACCTCATCAGCGGCCCCTCGCCGTCCAACGGTGATGGTCGGCGGATGCTCGACGAAAAGGATCGTTGGCCTCCGTGTCCCGGCAATTTGCTCTGCCTGAAGCTTCTGCTGAAGCGCGTAGGCCTCGGCATAGTCCATCCTGCCCAGATCGCAGGCAATCGCCTGCTGCAAAGTGCCTTGTGGAAAGCATGCGTTTTGCCCCGCAACCGCAGGGGTCTTCTGTAACAACGGGGATTTTTTCGGATCATTCGTTGGCATTTGCTTCGCTACCTATTACGTTCACGGGTGAGGCGCAAGACAGCTCGTCGCGACACAATGTCTGCAATGTCCTTGTAAATCGGTCAACATAGTCGGCCACCTGAGGACAACAGGAGCTTTCCCGCGCCCCACCCCTCTTCCTCCTTCATATGCAACAAGCACACCGGGACGCATCGGAGTGCTTGATTCCATACGGTCGCACGGCGCGCAATAGCGCCGTGCGACATTTTTTTAGCCCCCTCGCCCTCCTGATCCTTGGTTACGCGGCCCTTCTGGCCGCGCGCGGCAAGGTGTGGAATGGCGAGGGTATCGACGAATGCTACTACTACGCGCACCTCACCTCCCCCCTGCTGGATCGCGACCTCAACTTCGCAAACGACTTCCTCCTGTCGCGAAATGACTACGACACGCGACTGGCGCTCTCAAACCGCCTGCATGGGGAAGTAGACAACATTGTCAGGCCCGATGTTCCCTTCGCCTGCGGCATGGCGGTGCTGTCGGCTCCCGCATTCTGTGTCGCCTCGCTGGTCCCAGGCGGCAGCCAGTCGATGCGCTTTGATCGGTTCGCCTATCCCTTCCGCGCCGCCTTCACGCTCACCACATGGCTGGCTGTCCTGCTGGGCCTGGTCTCCTGCCAGCGCATCGCATCGCGCTTCACGTCGGAGGCTTGGTCCGCAATGCTTGCGGGCGCATTGTTCCTTGGAACGAACCTGTGCTACTACACATGGGTGGCGCCAGCGATGTCGCACGGCGCGTCATTCGGCATCGGCGCCCTTTTCCTTCTTTCGGTCCTTCGCTACCGCGAGGCGCCCTCGCAACGGAACGCGCTCGTTGCGGGAGCGCTTGCCGGGCTGTGCTTCCTTGTGCGATGGCAGGACGCCGTCCTCTTCCTCGCCTTTGTCGTCGCATGGATGCGGACGGCACGCCGACCCTCCGACTTGGCGATCGCCATCGTCGCCGGCACTTTCACCGCATTGCCACAGTTTCTCGTCTGGAGGCAGCTCTACGGCAGCTTGTTCGCCATCCCGCAGGGCGCCGGGTTCTTCATCGCGGAATGGTGGCGTCCTTTCGCGGTGCTGTTCAGTCCGTTGAACGGGTGGATTTCCACGCACCCGCTCATCGCGCTGTTCCTTGCCGCATTTGTTGTTCTTCGCCGCGACTCCATTGTCGCCATCTGCCTGGCAGTGCTGGCCGCTGAGTTGTTTGTCAACTCGCTGGCGGGCGATTGGTGGGCCGGTGGCAGCTTCGGCAACCGGCGCTTTGTCAGCATTTACGCGTTCCTCATTCCCGCGGCCGCCATCGCTTCCGCGCGCACCACCCGTGCCGGAAGGATTTTCGCCGCCACCTTTGCCGGCGGCTGCGTCATTGTGAATCTGCTCCTCGTCATTCGCTTCACGCATCAGGCGACCCTTCCCGTGTTTTGGGGCGGGTTCGCGGCACGCCTCTCCGACTACCTGCAACTTGCCACGCACTCCCGCGACGCCATCCTGTCATCGGATTTGTTCAGCCCGCCGATCGCCGTGGATGGAAGTCGGCGCGTGAATGGAATCATGGCGATCCTGTTGTCCACCGTCATCATGACCGGCTGGTATGCTGTCACCATTCTCCGCAGGCGAATTTCGCCCCACGCCGCAATCGCGCCGGTCGGCCTCATGCTGTGGTCGCTTGTCTGTTCCTGGAGTTTTGGCACCGCAACCGGGTACGGCAGCGCGAAGCGAAACATCCCCTCATGGCAGGTCATTGCGGCGGACGCGATTCGCGACAGCGACAGGACGGAACTGCGCAGGCTCGCTGCGGAACACCCTCATGAATCACCAACGATCTATCAGGTTGAATCCGCCATCACACAGAAACGGTGGGACGATGCCACCACGCTGACGCGTACCATTGCCCGCGATTTTCCGAAGCTCGTCGGCGATGCGTGGCAGCGAACAGCGCCCATGCACCGTGCCGAACGAAAGGAATGGGTGGACCTCATTGACGGGCAGGGCGATCCATCGCGGGAAACACTGGAGCGCCTCTACGGCGAGGCGTCCATCCTTCGTGATGCCGCGCGCGCGAAGGCCATCCGCACGCGCCTTCACGGCCCCGTGTGGTATCGCGACATGCTGCGGTTTCGCGAGGAATACGATTCGGGGCAGGATGCGGGGAAGCTCCGCGCACGATGTACTTCCGCCTTGGATGCCAATCCATTCCATTCGCCCGCCTTGCAGGAGTTGCTGCGCCTCGATCGCAATGCGCCAGACGTCGATGCGCTGACCGCCCGCCACCATCGCGCAGCGCGCGAGGCGATTGAGCTTGCCGAATATGTGCACGCAAACCTGCCCGGCATCGAAGTCGCTTTCGAGCACCTGTGGCGTGGCGCCTTCATTGAACAGTTCCAGTGCTTGGAGTGGCGTGGCGTTGCGCGTGCCGGCGCCGTGCAACTCGCGCGCGCGAAGGACCTCGCCATGCGCGAGCGCGAGCTTGCCTACTGGGAGAAGCGCCTCGCCACGGCGGCGCTTTTTGAAAAGCGCATGATGGTGCGCGAGCCACAGCCACCACCCGACGCCGTCGAAGCGCCCCCGCTGCTGTTTCCCGAAGGCGCCATCGCCCGCGCAACGCCCCAGTGGTTGCGCTACGAAGACGGCTGGGGAGGCTTCGAGACCAACAAGGCAACCGGCGAATCCTGGCGCTGGAGCATGTACCCGACGGTTTTTGTGCCGCTCGACCATTCGCTCACTGCGGGGGAGTACACCGTGCGATTGCGCGGTCGGCGCCTCGACCTTGGTGACAAGCAGCCGAACGTGAAGTTCGATTTCTACGGCGACTCATCGCAACAGCGTGCGGCGCTCTACGACGAAACCTTTGACCTGTCCATCCCGCTCACATTGTCGCAGGGCCTTGCAGCCCCGATCATTCGCATGAACCATGCAACCTATCCCGTCAGCGAGCACTTTGCCGCTTCGGAGGACACGCGCCGCGTTGGGCTGATCTTCTATCAGATGTGGGTGGAACGCGACGAAACTAATCCATAGCCGTGGCGCCTTGAACTGGGCATATCCACGGGATCCGCGCAGCCCAAAACGTCGTCAGGCTTGACGCTATGCGCGAAGAAAGTTGTCCTAGGCAGCAAACCTTTGGGCGGGACTCCCATTCCTTTTCCCCACGACCGCAATAAATTGAAAGGCTTTACGATGTTTCGTCTGCGTCTGTTCCTTGCTTCTGCAATCCTTGCAGGAGCCGTGGGCACCCCACAGGCGCAGCCAGCGCCCACTCCCGTGCTTCCCGCCACGCCGGGCGCTGGAACACATGGTGTTCCCATCGTCAATCGCACACCGGGACCCATCAAGTTGCAGCAGCAGCAGGCCCCCACCAGCACAGCGAACAATCCTCTCCAGTTTGAAAAAGCCATGATCGACGCCGGCACCAAGGAGGAGGGCACAAAGGTCGAATTTGACTTCCCAGTCACGAATGCCTCCGCGAAGAAGATCAACATCACCAATATCGAAACCGGCTGCGGATGCACCACGGTCAGCCAGCACAAATTTGAACTGGAGCCGGGCGCGAAGTCTGAAATCAAGGTCAGCTTCGACACCCATGGCCGCCGCGGCCCGCAATCACGCGTTGTCACTGTCCACACAGACGACCCCGACCATCCCACCTACCCACTGAACTTCAAGGTGGACGTCACGCAGACTGTCTGGGCATCCGTGAACTTCATTGATATTCGCGATGTGGAGGAGGGCAAAAGTTCCGAACGCAAATTCTCCATTTTTCTGGCCAAGGAATCCGAGTCCCCGAAGGTCACGGTGAAGCTGTCCGAGCAGGACAAAGCCACGGTGGAATTGCAGGAGCAAAAGCCCTTCAGCAACGCCACCCAAAAGGGAACCGAGTACGTTTTCAAGGTGACGACCCTGCCAACCCTGCCCGCCGGCGACCATAATCTGGTTGCGGAATTCGTGACCGAACCCGACTCCAAGTTCCCGAACGTGAACATCCGCGTGAATGTTCAGGGGCCCGTCCAACTCAATCAGTCCCGCATCTACGGAAGCTTTCAACTGAACGAAGAGACCAGCCGCACGCTGCAACTGACATCACGCGGCGGGAAACCGTTCACGATCAAGGAAATGAAGGCGGACCAGAACCTCCCGGTCAAGCTGACGCAGCAGGACGCGAAGGACAATCCAGCAGCGAAGGAAATCGTCGCACACATCGTCGGCCCGGACAAGGCGGCGACCATACAGGGCAGGGTGCACGTCGTTGTGCAGATGCAGGGCGAGGAGAAGGAATACAAGTTGGACCTTCCTGTCTACCTTGCCTTTGGTCGGCGGCGCATGCCATCCCCCGCCCCCAGGCAACCCGCTGCTCCCGCAGCACCGCAGGCCGCGCTTTCAGCGAAGGCGCCGGTCGAAACGCAATTCAAGTAACCCCCAATGTCCGTCTGGCTGAAGCGGTGCGGAATTCTTCTGGCGATTTCCGCCGCACTGGCCGCCGTTGATTCTGTCGCGCGCCCGACGGCGTGGACGGTGACATCTGTCGCCGGGAGAAATGATGCGCCGCCCGATCAGGCAACCGGAAGCCCCGCAGTTGCTGCCAATTCACCAGGGCCTTCAGTGCAACCAACAACCCCCGCTCACACCGCGCAGTGGTTCTCCGATCAGCTTTCCGCGGGCGCGATTGCAATTGATGCGCGTCCGGAGGAAAAGTTCCGTGAATCCCACATTCCCGGCGCGATTCACCTTCCCTTCGAGGCCTTCACGAAAGGTCGTCCTGACGCGATCGATTTTCTTCCAGACGATGGCACGACTCTCATCATCTACTGCGACGGGGGCGACTGCGACGCCAGCCACAAGGTCCAAACCATGCTCGCGCAGTTTGGCCTGAAGGACACGATCGTCTTTGAAGATGGATTTCCAGGGTGGCAAAAGGCGGGGCTGCCGATTGAAACCGGAGCAGCAGGCGCGCAATGACGATACCAGCTCCATCAAAAACCATCGTGGACTTGCTGCTCCTCCTGGCCCGCATCATTTCCGGGGGGGCGCTGCTCCTCGCGGGTGCGGTGAAACTCGGACTCCTGGGGGGCGTCGCCCAGCTTCCCACGGCTCCCCTCCTGTTCGCGCTTTCCCTCCAATCCTTCAAGCTTGTTCCACACTCGCTGGTCCCCGTGGTGTCGTACTTCGTTCCGTGGTGCGAGGTCGTCGCCGGCGGAATGCTTGTCCTCGGGGTGTGGTCAAGGCAGAGCGCCGCCATCGTGACAGCCATGCTGCTCGCATTCACACTCGCCCTTGCCAGTGTCCTGCTGCGTGACATGAACGTGGATTGCGGCTGCTTCGGTGGGCTGTTTGGCGAAGCGAAGGTCACCTGGGGAAGCATCGCCCGCAATTTTGTGCTCAGCGCATTCGGTGCCGTCGTCCTGGTTCGCGGTGGCGGCGCCATTGCGCTGAAGCCGGACGCGATCCGTCCATGAACGCGATCAACACCGCACTGTTCGCAACTTTCGGCGCGATTCTTCTCCTCAACCTCACAGAGGCCTATGACCCAGCCGGCTCGCCCATTGGCTGGCTCATCATGCTGGGGCTGCTGGCCGCGCACCTTCCACTGCTTCAATTCGCATTTGGAAGGGCGGAGACCCCACGGCCCCTCACGGTGCCGCGCTCCCTTGCGATCGTGATTTCGATCGGCCTTGTCGCGTGCGCAACCGCACTTGCAGTGCACCGCGCCCACGCCCGGATCTTCGAGACGGCGGTCATCCCCGACAAGAGTGCGCAGCTCGGCCTCGCGGCGCAGGTGGCCGCGCGCATGGGAACGGGCGACATGCTCTATGGATATACATATAGACAGGATTCAGCGCCTGCACTCAATTCCTTCCCCGTGGGTGGTGTCGTGCCCTTCGCGCTCGCGCGTCGATTGGGATGGGACTGGCGATATGCGTCGTTGATGGCAATGATCATCACCAGCGCCCTCATCGTGGCAGGGCTTGTGCGCGTCCTTCTCCACCATAATTCCGGGCAGGAGAATACGGACACCCTGCCCCTGGGAGTGGCGCTTGGCGGATGCGGCTGGCTCGTGCTCTCGCGCACGCAGGACTACTTCAACTGGGGCCATGTGATCGTCCTGTGGCCCTTCATTGCATTGCTTGGATTGGCACTGTCCACGCGCAGGTTGCTACTGGCTGCGCTTGCAACCGGCCTTCTGGCATCGATGAACGCGGGCTGGTTGCTGGTGATCCCGGTCCTGTCCTGTTACTTTTTCGCAGAACGACGGAGAGGAATTTTCCCTCTTCTTGCCGTCATGCTACTTCCTCCCATCATCACCTACACGCTGTTTCTGGATGAACGAAACGCCTTCCTTCCCGGAGTGTTCGGAAATCTTTTCGCGGAAGGCTGGCAGCAGGAGCGCGCGGCGTCCTGGCGTTATCCCAGCCTTCACGCGCTGGGTGACTGGCTGCACCTTCGGCCTCTCATCTACCTCCTGGCCGTCGCGGCCATCGCGGCGCTTTGTCTTCGCATGGCGCGCACCCGCGAGGCACCCCGGCGGATCGCGCTTCTCGTCATTTGCGCTTTCATCATCACCGCCTGCGGGCCGACGACCTACTTCTTTCATTGGATGAGCTACGCGGTCCTGCTCGCATCCATCACCCCCGCACTCGTTCCCATTGCTGCCGGCATGGCCTCTTCGTCCTTGCGGGTTTGGCAGCCCATTTCCGCAGCCCTCCTGATCGTCGTGATGACGGCCCTGATCGGGTATCAGGTGCATCGTGGATTTCCAGGCACGATCAATCGCCTGCCCGAACACAGGCAGGGCGTTGAACGAAATCTCCTCGCTGGCTTCAACGTTCGCAGTGAGGACCATGCGTGGGGAAAATCCCCGGACATGGCCGTGGGATTCACGTTGGATCGTCGCGAGGCGGGGCTGCTGGAACTTCACCTGGGAACGATCGCGGGGGAATTCACTCCGATGAACCGCACCGTCATTCGCGTCAATGGCCGCGACAAGGGGGTCTTTCGTGCGCTGCCCGGCGACTACCGCTATGCCCGTGTGCCGCTGTCGAAGGACGATGTGATGATCGGCTTCAATGTCGTGGAACTGGATGCGTCATGGGCGCGCACGCCTCGCAGCCTCGGCGTTGCCAACGATGACAGGATGGTTTCAGTCAACTATCTTGGCATGCGCTATCTGCCCAGGGACGAGGTTCAACTTGCCGCACGTCCGTGAGTTTCCAAAGGGGCCGGAGCTATATTGCATCACGGATGCCCGCCTGTCAGGACTTCCCCACGACGTTCAAGCGTCGCAGATGATCGCCGGTGGCGCGCGCATCATCCAACTGCGTGACAAGGACATCGACGATCAAGCATTCCTGAGCGCGGCCACCTCATGCCAGGAGCGCTGCCGCGCAGCGAACGCCTTGTTCGTCGTCAACGACCGCGTGGAAATCGCAGCGAGGATCAATGCCGACGCATTGCACCTTGGCCAGGGGGACATTTCCCCCGCGAAAGCGCGCGCGATTGTAGGAAATGAAATGATCATCGGGGTGTCCACGCATGACCATGCGCAGTTCCATCGCGCACTTGATGAGCCTGTGAACTACATCGCATTGGGCCCGGTCTTCGGCACCACGACGAAGGCAAGACCCGACCCGCCCCCCGGCATGGATCTTGTCCGCGAGGCGGCGGAAACGCTTCGCCACGATCCAAGGCCCCTGGTGCTGATCGGTGGGATCAATGCAGACAACATTCGGGAAGTTCAGGACCTCGCGCCCAATGCGATCCTTGCCGTCATTGGCGCCATCGTGTCGAAGACCTTTTCCATCGAGGAGCGCGTCAGGCTCTTCCGCGGAATCATTCACTCCTGAACAAGCGCCCAGCCGTTCAGGTTCGTGACGGTGATGCGCACCGGGATGTCGAAGTCCCCTTCGGGCGCGTCCGAATTGACGTGGATGAAAGTGCTGAAGGTTCCGGTGGCCAGCCCGCTCGTCGAAAATTGCACGGTGATTGTGTCGCGCTCCGTTCCGATGTTGCCGTTGGTCGGCGTCAGCGAGATCAGCGGTGAATCCTCCGCAAGCGTGTAGTTGATCGAGCCGAGCCCGCTGTTTGCGAGGACAATCTGCTCTGGTGCCGCGCTTGTTCCGGGAGGCACGGCGATCACGATCGCACTTCGATCAGCGGACAGGATCGGCGGTGCGATGCGCAGGTTCACCGTCACCGTTTGTTCCGCATTGGTCGTGTTGGGGGCGGAAACCGTAAGGTTCCCGACATGATTTCCCGCCGCAAGATTCGACGTTGCGAAGCGAATCGTGATCGTGTCGGTCTCTGTCGTCGCACTTCCGCTGGCCGGGATCGCACTCATCCAATCCACATCGGAACGAATCGTGTAGCTGAGCAGGCCCGCGCCGTCGTTGCGTATCGTGAAGTTCCTGTCGCCCGCGTTCGTTCCCGGAAGCGCCGTGACATTCTGCACCGCGTTGCCCAGGAGGATCGTCGCGTCCGGCTCATCCACATAGCCAAGTTGCAACTCGTAGCGTTGCACGTCATCCGCTCCATCAGTTGCCGAAACGCGGGCATGATATCCCCCCGGCTCCAGCAGGAGAAGGTTCGCGATTTCCTCCGGTGCCCCGGATGGGGCGGACGCCGCTGTTTGCACAACCGATCCGCTTGGCGAAAGAATCTCCAGCCGCAGGTTCTGCACACGCAACCCGTCGATCGTTGCAACAAATCCTCCGCTCGGCCCCGATTGATAGACGTCGCCAATCGGTGTCACGCGCGCGGTCAGTCGCTTGAACGCGGGAATGTTGAAACGGAAATAATCGGTCAGGCCCCCTCCCTCCAGGGCAAGGTCCCGCAGCGTCACGAAGTTCGCCTGATTGCCGGTCGGTGCCGGAAGAACCGAAAGGTCGCGCGCCGTTGCGAGGGAGTCATTCACCTCCGCCCAATCACCATACAGCCGTGGAAGGCCGCGAAGCTCATCCTCTGTCAGGCCGTCGTAAAAATCCGTGATCGTTGATTCCATCAGCTTCGTGTTGTTCTGTGGAATGACATGGGTGAAACCCAGGCCATGCCCGTGCTCATGCGCCACCGTGTTCCGCAGGCGCCGAAAATTGTTCGTGGGCACCGCATACCAAATCTGCATGTAATTCGCATTCATGACCAGGTCGCCCTGGTTGGGGAAGGTGTTGAAGGCGAGAAACCCGTTGTTGCTTCCGCCAAAACCATACATCGAAATGCGAACGTCCCCCCGCACGCCGGCCACGCCGCTGCTTGATGGCAGTGGCGCACCGTCGTCGGTTGTCTCGACATAAGTGATGCCCGAACGATTTCCCCACTCGTCCAACGCTTCCCGCACCAAAGCCTTGAAGGCGGCACTGCCACCGGGGAATTGCCCGTTCGTTGCGGCGAACAGACTGCTCACGCCAGTCTGCCCATTGGCCGTTGCCAGAGTCCCGTCTGGCACAAAGCTGTAGGTGAGCGTGAACGGAGTCCGGACGGTCACCGTCGGGTTGTTCGTCGTCCACGTCCACCGGCTGTTGATCACATACTTCGCATCATTGGCGGGAAGCGCAGCCAGCGCCGCACGCCGCTGCTGCTCATTCAGCCCCGGCGCCAGCGTCGCCGCCGTATCCCCCACGATCACGCAATCAGGGTCATCCGGGTGTTTCTGGGCCGCAGCGCCCGCAGCCGAAAAGAAAATGATTCCCAACGTCAACAAAGCCAACCATCGATGAAACATCAACGCAACGATCCTTCCGAATGTCTCCTGAAACTAGCATGGAGCACCTCTGGCGCCTTGGACTCCTGATTTTGTCCATGGAATTCGCGCATTTTTTCCTCCAATGACAGGGGGCGCGAAAACATCCCGCGAAGGCTCGCCACGTGCCCCCGCCTGCAAAAGCAAAGGCACAGCCCCTAAAACCGTCAATCTTTTCCCGGAATCATGCCACCCACCCCGCCAAATTCATCCCATGGCGCACTAAAATACCATGCTCCCGGTTGCACAAACACCTGCTTCGCATGAAGGCCGGGGGTGATAAGCCTTGACGGGGGGAAGGCGTGAAGTGCGATTCTCCCCACCCTCTCTGCTGGGATTTCACCATGGCGGGGCTTCGTGCCTTGCCAGTCCTGACGCGACATTCCCCCGGAGAGAATTCGCTCCCCGGCTTTTTGCGGGGAGACGATTTGTTGTTTAGCCGCTATCGCGGACGGAGCCAGTATGCAGTTAAAGGAAGTCGCCAGCCTACTCGGCGTTGAAAACAAGGAAATCATCGCAGAACTTGAGGCTCGCCGGGCAGAATTTGGCGCCAAAGGTCTCTCCTACGCGAAGAAACTAAACGCCGCGAGCGCCCTCGACCAGGAGCTTGCGAAGCAGGTGCTCGCGTCCTTCGACATCCGTCGCCAGCAAACGGATCAGGTCGAAAAGGAACTGGACGAGAAGCGCCGCCGCGCCGAGGAAGAGCGCCGCCGCGAGGCCGAGCGCATCCAGCGCGAAAAGGAAGAAGAAGAACGCCGCGCAAAGGCAGAGGCGAACCGCGCCAAGATGGATGCGGAAATTGCCCGCCGCCAGGCAGAGGTTGCAAGGCAGGAAGAGGCCGCGCGTCAGGCTGAAGCTGCCGCAAAGAAAGCGGAAGAAGAAGCACGCGCAAAGGAAAAGGCGGCTGCCGCAGCAGCCGAGCGCCCCGCCGCACCTGCTCCCGCGCCAGCCCCTGCCCCCGTTGTCATGCCTGTTGCTCCCGCCCCCGTCGCTCCAGCGGCAGCGGCGCCTGCTCCCCCTCCTGCAACTCCGGCCCCCACTGCGCCCATCGCACGGCCCGCAACGGGCGAAATGCACCGCCCCCCGGCGCCCGGCGCACCGCGCATGCCGAGCCAGCGCCCCGGCGCACCGCCCCATCAGGGTGGCCCCGGCGGATATCCCCCGCGGCATTCAGGCCCCGGTGGACCCGGTGGCAGGCCCCAACAAGGTTTCGATCGCGGTCCCGGCGGCCCTCCGCGCGGACCAGGCGGTGGTTATCAACCTCGCGATGGGCAGGGCCAACGCCCCCCCTTCAATCGTGAAGGTGGTGGCCCCAGGCCCCCCTACAACCGTGAAGGCGGCGCTCCACGACCCGGTGGTGATCGACGAGGCCCCGGTGGCCCCGGCGGTGACAGGCGGCCCGGTGGACCCGGTGGTGACAGGCGTGGCCCCGGCGGCTTCCAACAGCGGCATGACGGCACGCGTCCCCCGCGCACTGGCGGACCCGGTGGCGGCCCCGGCGCGGGCAGGGAAGGTTTCAATCGGAGCGGACCCGGTGGTGATCGGCGTCCCGGAGGCGGTGCCCGCCCCGGCGGCGATGGACGCCCCGCGCGCAGCGCAGACCTTCAGAGTTTCGTGGAGCAGGGACTCCAGTCCGACGTCTCCGACGATTTCCGGCGGACTCAGGCCCGGCGCGGTGCAAAACCCGTCAAGACCGGAGCCGAAAAAGAACGCGAGAAGGAAGGCGCTTGGACGGAAGAAGGCGCCGCTGCGAAGAATCGCAAGGGCGGCAAGCCACCCGTTGATGACGGAAAGAAGAAAATCCGTCCCAGCCAGCTCTTCAATGTGGAGGGCATGAATGATCGCCGTTCCAAACCGCGCAAGCGGTCCGGCAGCGGAGCCGATCATCGTGAATCAGCCACCACGGAACCATCGGGACCGAAGGCAATCACCTTCCACGGTGACTTCACCGTTGGTGAATTTGCCACCCGCAGCGGAATTCCGCTCACCGACGTCATGTCCAAGCTGTTTGGCATGGGCAGGATGATGACCATCAATCAGTTGCTCGACCCCGACGTCGCCGAAGAACTGGCACTGGAGTTTGAGATCGAGATCGTCATCCAGCGTGAAGGCGACGAAGCCGACATCGCGGAATTCATTGCACAGCCCGATCCACCCGAAAGCCTGCGCCCGCGTCCGCCCATCGTGACGGTCATGGGCCACGTCGATCACGGCAAGACCTCACTGCTGGACCGCATTCGCAAGGCGGACGTTGCCGCCGGCGAATTTGGCGGCATCACTCAACACATTGGCGCCTATCATGTGACCACGTCGAAGGGGGACATTGTCTTCCTCGATACGCCCGGCCACGAAGCCTTCACGGAAATGCGCTCCCGCGGCGCGAACGTCACCGACCTTGTCGTGCTCGTTGTCGCCGCCAATGACGGTGTCATGCCACAAACCGTTGAGGCCATCAGTCACGCAAAGGCGGCAAAGGTTCAGATCCTTGTCGCAATCAACAAGGTGGACGTGCCCGGCGCCAACATCGAGCGCGTGAAGCAGGAACTGATGAAGTACGAAATGGTCGCAGAGGAATACGGCGGCGACACGATCATGATTCCCGTCTCCGCCCTCACCGGCCAGAACATCGATTCCCTGCTGGAATACATCGCCCTCCAGACCGAAATCCTGGAACTGAAGGCGAATCCTGATCGCGCCGCCATCGGCACGATCGTGGAATCACATATTGATCCCCTTCGCGGCGCCACCGCCACCGTGCTGGTGCAACGCGGCACGCTCAAGATCGGCGACGTCTTCGTTTGCGGCACCGTCCATGGCCGTGTCCGCGCCATGCGCGACGATCACGGCAAGCCACTGGAGGAGGCACCCCCCGCGACACCGGTCGAAATCCTCGGCCTGAGCGGCAGCCCCGACGCAGGCGAAAAATTCGTTGTGACCAACGATGAGGCGGAGGCCCGCACCATCGCGGAACGCCGCTTGCAGCGCCGCAAGAAGCGCAAGGCCGTCGTCAAGCAGCACATCAGCCTCGACAACCTTGCGGAGCGCATCGGTGAGGAAGACACGCTCAACCTCAACATCATCGTGAAGGCGGACGTTCAGGGTTCGGTGGAGGCCATCAGCACCGCCCTCCTCAAGATCAAGAGCGACAAGGTCTTCATCAAGATCCTCCACGCCGCCGTCGGCGCGGTCTCCTCGTCGGACGTGCAGCTTGCCGATGCCTCCGAGGCCATCGTGCTCGCCTTCAACGTCGGCGTCGATACCTCCGCCAGGAATCTGGGCGAGGAACTCGGTGTCGACATCCGCAAGTACCAGATCATCTACGCGCTCCTCGAGGACATCGAGAAGGCAATGGTCGGCATGCTGACACCGGAATTTGAGGAGAAGGAAGAAGGCCGCGCAAAGGTCCTCCAGGTCTTCAAGGTCTCCAAGATCGGATCCATCGCCGGTTCCTTCGTCGAGGAGGGCACCGTGCAGAACAACCATCACGCGCGCCTGCTTCGCGATGGTGCAATCATCTGGCGCGGCAAGATCAAGTCGCTGCGTCGCGTGAAGGACGACGTGAAGTCCGTGCAGGCCGGCCTTGAATGCGGCATCGGCCTTGAGGGCTACAACGACATCAAGGAAGGCGATACCATCGAGTTTTACAGCATGGTCGAACAGGCTGTCTCGCTCGTCAGCTCGGACGGCGTCGCAAAGACCTAG
>JADLAR010000003.1 GCA_020848155.1 Candidatus Sumerlaeota bacterium | reverse complement strand
TGGCGTGTATCGCGTCCCCACATGGATCGTGTACAACGCCAACACGCAGGAACTTGGGCGGGCGACGCAGGTTGTCACCATCAATGACTTGAAACAGTTCCTTGGCGGCGTAACGAAAAAATAGCGCCCCGCTTGGTTCGGAAATTTCAAGCCGCCGCAATTCCTGCGGCGGTTTTCTTTTTGCCAACGGCAAAGAAACTGCTTGGCAACCAACGATCATCCCGCCATCAGGTATGAGTTCAGGAGTCACAGACAACCATGAAACCCAACGCCTTTCGCATTACCTCAGCCATCACGGCGGCATCGCTCGGCCTCATCCTGGCGTCCTGCGCGCATCACGATGCGGCTTCCGTGCCGATGCCCCCGGAACCGGCACCCATCGTTGCCGCCGCGCCTGCGGCAAAGGCCCCGCCGGCGTTCGATCCCAATGCCCCCTACAAGCCGATCAACCTGCCGAACCGGACATTGGAAGCGAACCTGTATATACAAACCTCCGCAGAGTATCGCGCCCTCTGCTTTCAGGCGTATGATGCGATGACAAATCGCGTGAAGGAGTTGATGGCGAACCGCCCGCCCGGCTCCCGACCCGCCGCAGTCGTCCTCGATCTGGATGAAACCGTCCTGGACAATTCCGCCTTCCAGTCCTTTCAGGAACTGAATGGCTTGGAGTATGACGGGCGGTTGTGGGATGAATGGGAACGACACCCGGAGGCGACGCGCCTGGTGCCCGGCGCGAAGGAGTTCCTGGACACCGCGACTCAGCTTGGCGTGAACCTCCTGTATGTTTCAAATCGCGTGAATGCGGAAACAACAACGGCCGCACTCGTCCACAATGGCCTCACGGTGGACGAGCATCATCGGCTTTACCTGAAGGAGAATAGAATTTCCAACAAGGATTCCCGCCGCGCAGCAATCCGCGAGAAGTACGACATCCTTTTCCTCGTCGGCGACAACCTGGCGGATTTCTCCAGCGAGTTCACCCCGGCGCAGAATCCCAAGACTGTTTCCGATGCGGCCGCCGCCATCAGCGAACGATCCGCAAAGGTGGACGCCAATCGTGCGAAATTCGGAACGGAATGGTTTGTCCTTCCCAATCCCGTCTATGGTGAATGGCAGCGGCTGATCCAGAAGCATCCGCGTGAATTGCTTCGCTCGCCGGAAACGATGACCTATCCGAAGGGTACGACACCCCTCTCCCCAATACCCGTGCCACGCCAGAAAAATTAGCCGTCGCGAAGGGCGCTGGTTGCCAGCGCCCTTCGCACTCGCTCCTGCGTGATGCTTTTCGGCAGCTTTTCCCACTCCACCAGTGTCACCCAGCGTGCCTCCTCATGCTCGGATAGGCACACATTGCCGGCCGACCGGGAACGAGCGCACGCCATCACATGAAGCGCGATCCGGCTACGCATGACCGTGTGCTTCATGCACATGAGCTCCGGCCCCGCCGTGACTTGCAGGCCTGCCAGGCTTTGCGCCGCGCGCACTGCGGCATCAGAAAGACTCTCTCCGCCCGCAACCGTGACACGCGGCAGTTCCCACATGTTGGCGAAGCTTCCCGCTCCCCCGCGAAACAACAACAGCACACGACCGCGAGCGTCCCTGATGACGATCGTCGCCTCCTGGACAGTCTTCATTTTCTGCTTCGGCTTGATGCGCGGAAACTGCTCCTGCGTCGCCGTCTGAAAGGCACCGCATTCCTCCGTGATGGGGCACGAGCGGCACATGGGCTTTTGCGGCGTGCATGTCATGGCGCCAAGTTCCATCAGCGCCTGGTTGAAATCACCGGGGCGATTCGCTGGCACCAGGGCGTCGGCGAGGGCGCGAAGTTTCTTCTTCGCAGGGGCGCTCCTGATTTCCTCCGCAACGGTATGGACACGCGCGAGCACCCGTTCGACGTTGGCGTCAACCAGCGGCACGCGTTCGCCGTGGGCAATTGAGGCGACCGCCGCCGCCGTGTATTCCCCAAGGCCGGGAAGTTTCAGCAGCTCTGCATAAGTGCGCGGCAGCGCATCGCCTGCCAGCATTGCGGCCCTGTGCATGTTGCGCGCGCGGGCATAGTAGCCAAGGCCTGTCCATTCGTGCAGCACATCGGCAACGGGCGCCTGCGCCAGCTCCCTGAGGGTCGGCCAGCGTTCAAGGAATCGACGCCAGCGAGGCTCAACGGCCTTCACAGTTGTTTGCTGGAGCATCACCTCCGACAGCCAGATCGCGTATGGGTCCCGCGTCCCACGCCACGGCAGATCGCGTTTGTTGGTGTCGTACCACCGAAGGAGTTTTCGTGCGAGTGAAGATGATTTCATTGAAGGAAAGAATGATGACATTGACGTCGGAAACGATGCGGTGCCCGTTCCCATCCTGGCAACCTTCGCATGGCATCGCCTCCCGTCAGTTCGCCATCTCCTGCAGGATCGCCTTCCGAAGCGCGATCACAGGCTCCTCATCCACGTACCCATTCTGAAAAATTGCGAACACGAGCTGGGTGCCGTCGGTGCGATCAACATATCCCGCCAACGTGTTCACGGCTGCCATTCCCCCGGGTTTGGCATGAATGATTTTTGTGGTGGTGCCATCGCGCAGCTTCACGGCGTAGGTGGGAAACGAATCCTTGTAGATATTGAAGTCCTTGTGTGTCGCCATCCATCGCAACAGCTTCACTGTGCCACGCGCACAAACCAGATCATAGCGCGACAACCCGGAACCGTCGACGATGAAGAAATCGCCCTCTTCCAAGCCCGGCTTTTCCTTCAACCACCATGAAATGAACTTCGCGCCGTCGGGCCAGTTCCCCTGCCGCGCTCCACCTGCGATTGCAAGCTGGTGGATCAGCACCTCGCCGATCGCATTCTCGCTGACCTTGTTGAGTCGCATCACCATCTCGGCCAGCGTCTTCGATTCCGACTCTGCCAGGATTACTTCGTCGCTGTGGGGCGATGGCTCCCTATCACCATTCACGATGACCCCCTCATCCTCCAGCATTCCTGACAGGACATCCGCCACCCAGGGAGCGGGCGCGTGCATTGTGAGCGCATATGAGGTTTCCGCCGCCTCAGATGACGTCGCCCCGCGCACTTCAAAAACATCCGTGAAGGGCGAACGCGTAACCTTCAATGCGGTCTTCGCGCCGGGCTCGTGGTTCTGCAGCACGACGTAAGGGGTCTTCATGGCTGGTGAGAAGACAACGGAGTCACCATTTCCATCCCACCGCACCGTGGCGCACAGCACGTTGTAATCCATCATCATTGCATTCACGCTCATGTTGTAATCATCGGGATCGTCATCCCACATCCAGCCGGGACCCTTCAGCGGTGGCGCGAACAGATTGTCATCCACCTGCACAATTCCCTTCACACGGGAAAGCCCGGCGGCCTTCGCCTTCCTCACCAGCGCCAGCAGGTCATCGTGCGTGAACATCGCATCGCCGCCGCCGACCAACACAAGGTCCTTCCGTGCGCGAATTGTCAGCCTCGTCTTCCATCGCATGTCCGGCCCGAACGTATCCAGTGCACACGCAGAGGTATAAGTCTTCAGCACGGATGCCGGCGTGAAGAGTTGGTGGCCGTCACGATCGAAAATGACATCGCCGGTTGCGGCGTCCATCACATGGACGGACAAGCGCGTTCGCTTCGTTGCCGGGCTGTCGGCAATGACTTTGGCGATGCGCTCTGCCAGGGGCTGGGCGGGAAGGACTGTGGCAACACCCAGGACAAGGAGCAGGAACAGGGCATGCATGAGGTTCCGCGAAATGCGCTGCATTCAAAATTCCTCCGGACAATGTGACAGAACCCATCGTTGGAGAGGCTCCATCAAGGGCAATGCGCGACTATCAGGTGGGTGGCCGGGATTTTCCAGCCCGCAACACCTGCTCTTTCCCCCTTGACGCAGGCCCCCCGCATCACGAGCCTCACCATCCCTTTGCGGTGGTGACAGCCGCGAAGCGCTGGGCGGATAGCTCAGTTGGTTAGAGCATCAGCCTTACAAGCTGAGGGTCACAGGTTCAAATCCTGTTCCGCCCACCAAGCTTTCCTAAGGCCGGCGGGTTCTGACGAAAGACATAGCCTCTTCGCGGGGGAGTAGCTCAGTTGGTTAGAGCGTCGGCCTGTCACGCCGAAGGTCGCGGGTTCAAGTCCCGTCTCTCTCGCCATTTTTTTCACGCCAACATCCAAGAAGCGGTTCCGGGCCAATGGCTCAATACGGCTCGCCAATGGGATAGGATTCCTTCGGGTCCTTTTCAGGGACCTTCAGGTCCGCGCGCAGCTTGTCCAGTTCCTCATGCAGTCGTTTCTGCACATCTGCATATTTGGGATCGTTGTAGAAATTGTGCTGCTCCAGGGGATCGGCCTGCAAATCCACCAGCAGCCATTCCTGCATGTCCATTTCATAGAAATATGCGAGCTTGTAGCGACCATCGGCAACGCCGTAGTGCTTCCGCACGGAATGCCATCCCGGATATTCGTAGTAGTGGAAGTAGAATGACTTTCGCCAGTCATCGGGCGTCCTGCCGTTGAGCAGGGGAACCAGCGAGCGGCCTTGGACCTCCTTCGGAATGGGAGCGCCCGCAAGTTCGCAGAACGTGGGCGCGAAATCGATCACGGAAGTGATGTCCGTGCTCACCTTGCCGGCGGGCGTGTGCCCCGGCCAGCGCACCATGAACGGCGTGCGAAGTGATTCCTCGTAAATCCAGCGCTTGTCGAACCAACCGTGCTCACCCATGAAGAATCCCTGATCCGAACAATAGATCACAATCGTGTCCTTCGTGAGATTCGCCTCATCCAGATAGTCGAGCACGCGCCCCACGTTCTCATCCATCGCGAGGATGCAGCGCATGTAGTCCTTCACATAACGCTGGTACTTCCAGCGCACCAGATCCTTCCCCTTCAGGTTCATCTTGCGAAACGCTTCGTTGCGCGGCCCATATGCCGCGTCCCATTGAGCGCGCTGTTCGTCGTTGAGGCCGGCCATTCTCTTCAATTTCAGGTCGTTGTCATTCATCGTGTCAGCGATGCGCATGTCCGCCAGGCGCGCGGCGCGCGGCATTCCTTCGTAGTCATCGAACAGCGTCGGCGGTTCGGGAATTTCGTCCTTTTCAAAGGCATCCAAATGGCGGATCGCCGGCATCCAGGGGCGGTGGGGCGCCTTGTGCTGGAGCATCAGCATGAAGGGCTGGTCGGGATGTGCGGCATGCTGGTCCTTCAGCCAGCCAAGTGCCCTGTCCGTGATCACGTCCGTCGCATAGCCCGTGATCTGCGTGCGGGAACGATTGCCATCACCTTTTGGATCTTCGATGAACGTGGGGTTGTAATAGGCACCCTGCCCCACCAGAACCATCGAGTAATTGAAGCCGGGGGGGACGGCGTCATTTCCAAGGTGCCACTTCCCGATGATCGCCGTCGCGTAGCCCGCCTGCTGCATGACCTTTGGGAAGGTCCATTGCGTAACGTCGAACGGCTCCGTCCCATTGCGGTAATAGTTGTTCATGTGCGAATACTTCCCCGTCAGCACGCAGGCGCGCGACGGCCCGCAGATCGGATTCGGCACATAGGCGTTCTTGAACACTGTGCCATCCTTGGCGATGCGATCGAAATTGGGGGTCTTCATCAGCTTGTCCGAATAGGCGCTGATGGTCTGCCAGGAATGATCGTCGGAGAAGATGAAGACGATGTTGGGCTTCTTCGTCGGGGCGGGCTCCTGCGCCGAGGCGATGCTCGCAAATGTGACGATCAGGAAAACAAAGAGGAGTCGAACGCGCATGGCGGGCGAATTCCTTGGGGTTGGGTGAATGTAGCGACTGGAAGCTGTTGAGGCCCGGGGCACAATGCAAAATAGTGCCCAAGCGCCCCAAAGGCATCGCTTGATCGAGTGGTGAGAGTCGCTGCGGCACGCCAATTCACACGCAACCGACACACCACAATGCATGAATCGACAATCGTTGCCTTCACTCGTGTTGGAAGCGTCGCGAGCAGAAGGCTGCGCGACCAGCAAACGCGACGACTGGCGCAAATCCCGTTGCCGACTTTCAATGGGAGCCTGAAGACATTATCACTGCTGCATCATTCCAAATGGAACGAACATGACAATCCCTTCGCGAATCCTCACCGTTCTTTTCCTTTTCGTTGCACATGTTGCCAGCGCTCTGGCACCACAGCCCGATTCCGCGTTCGTGCGGATTGCGGACATTGGTGCGGGGTTGTGCTGCGTGGTTGCGATCAATGACGGCGGCGTTGTGCGCTACATGATTTATGATGCAGGAATGTGGACGGATGAGGGAAAGCCGAGCTTCCAGGCGATCAGGGACATCATCCCGGAGGGAAGCGAGGTTGAGCTTATGGTGCTGAGCCATTCGGACGCCGACCACATTTCCGCCGTGGATGAAATCTGCGCGGCCTACCGAATCAAGCGGGTGCTGCGCACGGGGGACCAGCGAACCTCCAAATCGTGGAAGGTCGCGATGGATTCGATCGCCAACGAGGTCGAAACGGATCACTGCGTGGACTTGAACCTGGCGACGACAGAGTTTCCCTTCGGCGCGACCTATCAGTTCGGCGATGCCTATGTGACATTCGTCTATGGCCTTTCCGAACCCAAACCGGAATGGGTTCCGAACATGAGCAATGCCGAGAAGAACAATGCCATCAGCATCGTGGTGCGGTTGGTGTACGATGGCCGTGCGGTCCTGTTCACCGGGGACACCGTTGGCCGCCACATCCTTGCCCCACATGAGTACACGGACTTCGCAGAAGCAGACATGGTGGCACAGAGTGACATCATTCCCATCAGGTCGGACGTCATCATTGCCCCCCACCATGGAGCAGACAATGGCAGCAGCGCCGGCTTCATCAAGGCGGTGAAGCCACGGTATGTGGTCTTCTCGTGCGGCGATCACTATCATCATCCGCGAAATGCCGTGGTGCAGCGGTACAGGAAGGACGCCGGAGTGCGGGAAAAGAATTTCTTCCGCACCGATCGCGGTGATGATGAGGGAGATGACCAACCGGGTGAGGAGGATTGGACGGGGGGCCATGGAAAGTACTCAGACAATGTGGAGGGACGCGACGCGGTGGACATCCTGATTCAGAAGAAACCCGGGAGGAAGAAAGGGAAGCTGACGGTCGCCTATCAAAATCCGTAGGCGTTGCAAATGGCACGGACAGACTTGAAAATGACCGCGTGGTGGGTATGATCAATTCAGCAGGCACCCTGGCATTGAGGATTCCACGAATGAATGGCGCACGATCCAGATCATCCCTCGTTTCATTGCTTGTGCTGGTCCTGCCGGCGTTCGCCAACGCGCAGACTCACTCCCCCGATCATCCCATGAGCCAGGGGATGGTGGTTTCAGCGCAGAAGGATGCCGCAGCGGTGGGTGCCGCGGTGCTGCGGGATGGCGGCAACGCAATGGATGCGGCGGTGGCGACATCGTTGTCGCTTGGAGTCGCGGAGCCTTTCGGGAGCGGACTCGGCGGCGGCGGGTTGCTGCTGTACTACGAAGCAAAAACTGGAAGAGTCTACTTCCTGGATCATCGGGAACGCTGCCCCGCGGGCGTCACACCCGATTTGGTAAGGGAAAAATCAGGCGATGCGTTCCGCACGGGAGGCTTGGCCGTTGCCGTGCCCGGCACGGGTCGGGGCTTGATCGAGGCACACAAGCGTTTCGGATCGATGCCGCTTTCCGACTTGGCTCCCCGGGCTGCGAAGCTTGCCGTGGATGGCTTTGCCGCAAGCGAGATGCTTGTGTCCTCGATCAAGGCGCGCCAGAAATCGTTCGCTGAGAGACCAGCCTTTGCGGAGATCTTCCTCGATGAAGCGCACGAACCACGCAAGGTTGGCGACGTGATCAGGCAACCACGCCTTGGTGAAACGATACTTGCATTCGGGAAGCTCAGCGATGCGGCAATCTACAGACCGCCATACAATCAACTGATCGCAGGCGCCGTTCAGGCCGCGGGCGGCGTGATGACGACGGAAGACATCGCGGCGTACAAGCCGACATGGCGCGAGCCGATCCAAGGCTCCCATCGCGGATTTGAAATCGTGACGGCCGGCCCACCAAGCGGCGGCGGACCGCAGGTGCTGCACAGCCTGTCGATCCTGGAAGGATTCCCGCTGGGAGATCTGGACGCGACGGAGCCAGGATCCTATCTGCTTACCATCGGTGCGATGGCTTATGCGCAGCAGCGGTCGGACAAGCTCCTGGCGGATCCCAATGCAATGGACCCTGCGGCAGGCGTGCTGCCATCGAAGGAGGAAGTTGCCGCACAGCAGGAGGAATTGAAGGCTGCACTTGGCCGCCTGGCCAGTGGTGCACTGCCACAGGTTCCTCCGCAGGACGACTCGACGGGCAACACGACGCATTTCTCAATCGTTGATCGAGCCGGCAACATGGTGGCGTGGACGCAGACCATCAACTCGTTCTTCGGGGCCGAAGTGATGGTGGCGGAGATGGGAATTATCCTGAACAATGAGATGGCGGATTTTGACTTCGAGGAAGGCTCCGTGAATTTTCCCAGACCGGGAAATGCGCCGAGGTCCAGCATGTCGCCGATGCTCTTGTTTGCGGATGGAAAGCCGGTGGCCACCATGGGGACTCCCGGTGGAAGGCGGATCCCAAACACGATGACTCAAATCCTCGTAAACCGCATTGATCGGGGCCTGACGCTACAGGAGTCCATTGATGCCTCACGAGTCGGAGCAGAGACGCGCACCAGGCACCTTTCGCACGAGACAGGAATCGCACGCGAAAGCCTTGAAAAAGCCGCCAATGCGCTTGGGTTTGGTTGGAAATTGCAACCGCAGCGCGAACGGGACCGCTTCTTCGGTGGCGCCGAAGGCATCTGGATTCAGGACGATGAAAAAGCCGGCGTCCGAAATCCGGTCGCCGGCTCTGATCCCAGGAGACCTGGAGCAGGGATTGGAGAAAACGATGTGCGGTGACAACTCCCGCGCGACGTCGCCTGCCCGACAATGAGCAGTTAGATTCGCGGAATTCCTTCCGGGCTGTTGGAGGTCCTGTGGATCTGTCCCAGGCTCACCGTTCCATTCGTTGGATCATAGATGTTCAGGAACAGATCGCCCGGAAGCTGGCCGCGGGATTTGTCCGGGCCTGCGGATGTCATGCGCCAGGCACCATACTGGCGAAGCACGACATCCAGCGTCGCCTGGGATATGATGCTGCGCTTCTGCGCATAGCGCCAATTCACATAGAGGAACTGCCTCCGCTCCTGTTCATTCGGCGGAACGTTCTGGGCCACGAAGAAAACGTCCGTGGGGATGGTTGTCATATATGCAACGGGACTCGTCAGTTGCGGATTGCCGGTGAATGTTCCGTCAATCGCAGGACCGGCGTTTGCAATTCCGCCAAGGAAGAATTCATACGACGGCCCGAGCATCGTTGGCGGGAGATAGTGATAGGTTGGGTAGTTGTTCCAATCCACGGCATAGGCTTCGAGACCTGTGGCAAGCGAACGCATGTCGGCCTTCACACGTGAGACTTTGGAACGCGTCTGTGCCTCGAGGAAATTTGGAACGGCGATGGCCGCCAGAATGGCAATAATGGCAACCACGATAACAACTCAATCAGGGTGAAACCAGATGACTTACGCATCAAGGCAACCTCCGGAATTGTGTGGATTGTGACAAAGACGACGGTCCAAATGGCTGTGTTTCGCGCCCAACGCAATCAATATCTTGGCAAACTTCTTGTGGTTCCCAAGAACCTGCACCCGCTCATCCACGCGGGGAATGGCAGACAGGCTAACCGCGTGTGCTGGGATCCAGCGCATCCCTAAGGCCATCACCGAAAAGGTTGAAGGCGAGCATTGTGATGCTGATCGCAACGGCTGGCATGATGAGGAGTTGTGGAGCAGTGGAAACGTAGCCGAGGCCATCGCTGGCCATGGTGCCCCAGCTTGCCTGGGGAGCGCTAATGCCAAGCCCCACATAGCCGAGGAAGCTTTCGATGAAAATCGCCTCGGGGATCGCGAGGGTTGCGGCCACGGCGATCGGACCCACGCAGTTTGGAATGATGTGCCGAATCAGAATCCATCGACTTTTCTGGCCAAGGGAGCGCGCCGCGAGCACGTAGTCCAGCCGCGCCTGGTTCATGACCTCGCCGCGCGAGAGGCGCGACATCGTCAGCCAGTTGGTGATGCCGAGCGCGAAATAGATCGAAAGCAGGTCGGGCGAGAAGATGAGTGGCACGTTCGTGCGACCGCCGAGCATCCGCTCCAGGGGGTTCTTGACGGTGATCTGCATGATGATCACGACGAGCAGGAGCGGCAGGCTTTGCAGGATGTCGACGCTGCGCATCAGCAATGTGTCGATGGCCTTGATGCGTTGCTTGTCGGAACTGGATGCCCATCCCGCCATGACGCCGACGCCGACGCCGATCAGGATGTTGATAAAGCAACTGACGACGCCGACGGAGAGGCTGATGCGTGCACCCGCAAGCAGGCGTGCAAGCATGTCGCGTCCCTGCGCATCGCTGCCGAGGGGGAATTGCTTTCCCGGTCCTTGCGGCGTGCCGATGAAATCCAGGTTCATCTCGCCCGGATCAGTACGATGGATCATGGGGCCAAAGATTGCGACGGAAAAAATAAGGACGATCATGACCGCTGCGGCAACAGCGACGCGATTGCGGGCGAATCGTGCCAGCGCGGGGTGGCGCTGCCGCCAGCTTGCCTTTGGCTGCGACGACACGCATTCACCCACCGCGGCTGGTGACGCTGTCGCGCTCAAGCCTGCGCCCCGCGCTGATCGGAACCCAGCAACCGCTCAAGACGTTCTCTCTCCGCGACACCCAGGGCCTCACTGCTCGCAAGGTTTGCCAGTCCGCGCGCCAGCTTCTGGAGGCGCAGGACGAGCAATCCCTGGCAGAGAAGATAGATTCCCTGCGGGATGGCGACCTCTGCGTGTGCTGCATGGCGTCGCAGTTCACTCACGACAGAGCGCATTTGGTTCGCGCCTGCAATCTCGGCCCGCACCATGCGGGGGATCCGGCTGCGCCCGCAAAACTCCCCGGCCAGCGACAGTTCCCGTTGCATGGTGGCGCCATCACTGCCCGATGCCGCCATCAAGTGCGCCAGCCAGGCATGAGCCGTGGGGTGATGAAATTGTTCACCGATGATTTCCTCGAAGGCACTGGTCGCGGAATTTTCATCGTGCGACAGCGCAATCATCGCCTGCCGGAAAAGGAAGGCCTCTTCCGTGAAGAAGGTTTCCTGCATGTCCTCGGGGTCTCCACGAAGCCCGATCAGCTTGCCATCCGCATCAAGGAGGAAAAACTGATGCGCGAAATCCCGTTCTGTGGGGAATGACTTGATAACGATGTCCCCGCCTCCGGCGCCGGGCTTGCGCATGAAGCAATAGTTGACGAGGAAGCTTGCATACTCCGGCACATGATCCGGTGCCTGTGCCTCGCACATCTCCTCCAGTTGCAGAAGCGTTTCACGGGTGGAGGGCTTGAGCGGAACGAACAACTGGCGATGGGAAATCATGTCGGACCGCGCACCGGGCGATGTCTCCCAGAAGGACACCATCAGGTCGGGCGTATCAGCACCCCAGGCATCGGAAAGCATCCGGCGTTGCTCGATGACCTGGGCGGGGAGCCGGTGCTCCCACGCGACATGGGAACGCTCCCGCAACCGTGGAGGATCGTCGGAATTGATTTCGCTCCTATGCTGGTTCCACTGTGCCCGGGGATTCCTCCGCATGCCCCAGATCAGCAATGTGGACAGCCCCACCATGACGAAGGGGACGATGATCCAGTTCAAATCCAGCAAAACGCCTGCTCCATTTTTCAGCTAAGGGGAAGGTTTTGCCGCCTTGCGGGGATAACTCAAGCGCGATTTGGAGGGGCTCGGTGCCTCCCTTCGGCTTTTCCTGCCATTGGCATGGCGCAACGTCGCTGCCGGGGGATCCGCCAGGCGAACTATTTTTTGCGTGCGACGGCGATGACGCTGTTGTGGGTAAAGAATGGAATCCGCTCAAGTATCTTTACAAGCGGCATGGCGAGTTCAAAACCGCGCATCTGCCCGGCGGAGAGCGTCTTCCTTCGCAGTACTTTCCCGGAGAACCACCACCCGAAGCCGCCGACGCGGTTGAACCCGAAACACTTCTCCACGACAAATCCCTCCGCTTCCAGCTTCTCGCGCAGTTCACGCCGCGTGTAGCGCCGGTAATGGCCCAGCACGCGATCCACTGCTGAATAGAGCTTCGGATCGTGGGGAACCAGGATGATGGCGTATCCACCATCGCGCAGGTACCTGTGAAAGTTGCGGAACACCAGGCGGTCGTCCTCGATGTGCTCCGCCACGTTGATGCAAAAGATGCTGTCGAACTTCCGGCCCTGTGCGGCCTTTTCAAAATCAGATATCTGCGTCAGGTCCGCCTGCAACACGCGGAAATTTCCCAGATGCCCGTAGGCCTGCTGGAGGCGATCCACATAGAATTTTTCGTGGTCGACGCAGACGAGGCGCTTCTTCGCCAACACCAATTCCGTGAGGTTGCCGATGCCGCACCCCGCCTCCAGCACTTCATCACCGACATACTTCTCAAACGTTGAAAACAGCCAGCGATTAAACCGCTTCGCCTTGCGCACCGCCTGAAGAATCAGAAAGCCCTCATGGCGGGAAAAGTTGTTGTCGAAGAAGCGATAGCGCACCATCGCGGAGACCGCGTGAATGGCATCGATGGCACTGATCTTCTTCCCCTCCGCGTAGGTCCGGCCGCGGTAGCTGATCGGCACCTCGTACAGCCGGGCACCCCATCGTGCCAGCTTCGCCGTCAACTCTGGTTCAAGGTCGAAGCCCTTTGATCGGATGACGAGGTTTTTCAGGATATCAGCACGGATCAGCTTGTAGCACGTCTCCATGTCCGTCAGGTTCAAGTCATTCAGGATGTTGCTCATCATCGTAAGGAAATGATTTGCCTGCGTGTGCCAGAAGTACATCGCGCGGCGGTAGCGCCCCTGAAGAAAACGCGAGCCGAACACGGCGTCGGCGACACCTTCAAGAACGGGGGTGAGCAAGTGCTGGATTTCCGCCGGATCATATTCCAAGTCGGCATCCTGGATGATCGCCCAATCACCCGTCATGTGCTTGATCGCCGTGCGAATGGCCTGACCCTTACCACCGTTTTTCTTGTGAAGCACCAGTTGCACGACGTCCGGGTGTTCACTGGCAAAGCGTTGCAAGTATTCGCGGCTGCCATCACGGGAGCAGTCATCCACGATCACCAGTTCGCGTTTGCAGGGAAGCGGCGCTTCCATCACCTTCGCCAGCAACTTGTCCAGCGTGCGGATTTCGTTGTAGACGGGGATGAGGATGCTGAGCTTGTGGACGACAGTCGGCACGCCCGCAGGGGTGCGGGTCGCCTCGCTGCCGCCCGGCACGGGTGCGGAAACTTCCTCAAAGGGGGGTGAAATGCTCATGTTCGTGGCGGGATTCAAAGCGTGGAGCTTGCTCAATGGCTAGCCCTTTTCAGCGTCCGGCAACCGCGCGCCGGCAATTTTCTTCGCAAAAAATTCGATGCGTGGCGGTTGAAAAACCATGCGAGTGTGCGGGCCGCCTGTCACCCGTGGCTTGACCGCCTTCGCCCATGCCCGGTAACTTACGAAAAATCTACGCTGATCATCACGCAACCACTCCTCACAATTGTCTCTCGCCCTCGATCAAGATCCCTCCATTGAAAAGCCGCGCGCCGTGTCGGACGTCGTGAAGTCTCCCAAGCACGACCGAAAGCGTCGTCCGTTGACGCGCCGGGACTGGTTCACGGTCGTGCGGGTCCTTGGCTATGCGCACCCCTATCGCAAGCGCATCATCGTCGCGCTTGTCATCGGCCTGGTTGCGAGCCTCTTCACGTCGCTGAACCTGATGGCGTTGATCCCCGTCCTGGATGTCATGATCGAGAGCAAGGGGGAGGAGTCCCTCGTCAAGATCGAGGCGCAGATCAGCAAATACCAGAAGGAATTGGGGTCGCAGGATACGCTGTCGGAAAAGGTGCAGCCGTACCTGGACCTGCAACGCAATCGCCTTCGCCTTGCGTGGACGCGCTGGGTCCTCGATCACCCCGAGACCGCAATCTCCTGGATGGCCGCCGTGCTCGTGCTGGCGCAGATACTCAAGAGCGTCCTGGAATTCAATTCCAAGTATCGACTGCAAAAGTCATTCTACCTGTCACTGGTGCGGCTGCGCACGCATCTCTACACGCGATGCGTGGCGCTGGACCTCCCCTCCTTCGACAAGATCACCAGCGGCAACCTGCTGGCGCGGCTGAACAATGACATGCGGGCCGTGAAGCAGGTATTCACCAGCGCCGTTGGCGATGTCATGCTGCAACCATTCACCGCGCTTTTCCTCTTTGTGTCGCTGCTGATCCTGAACTGGCAACTGACGTTGATCGTGATGGTCGGCATGCCCGTCATCGTGCTTCCCATTTCCTATGTGGGGAAGAGGCTTCGCACGATGGGGAAGAAGGACGAGGAGGAGGACGCCAAGCTGCTCGACTACACGCAGGAAACGCTTCAGGGCCTCATGATTGTCAAGGCGTTCAATGGCGAGGAACGCGAAGTGGAGAAGTTCGACACCCTTAGCACCGAAATGGCGAAGAGGCAAATCCGGCGCGAGAAGTTCCGCCTGTACGGCGAGCCCTTTGTGGAAATCACCGCGTCGATCGCGATGGCCGCGGTGCTTTGTGTCGGCGGGTACTTCATCCTGAAGGCCGATGACGCGTCCATGCGCGCCACGGAATTCCTCATCTACCTTGTCATTCTCTCGCGCTTCTACCCGCCGATCAAGTCTGTCTCCAACATGTTCATCAAGTTGCAGAAGGCACTGGCGAGCGCCGATCGCATCTTCGAGATCATCGACACGCCGGCGGACATCCGGGAAAAGCCGGGCGCCGTCGCCATCCGCCCGATCCAGGAACAGATCGAGTTTCGCGATGTGACGTTCTCCTACGCGCCGGGCAAGCCAAGCGTCCTCAACAACTTCTCCCTCACGATCCCAAAGGGGAAGAGAATCGCCCTCGTTGGAAAATCGGGCGCGGGAAAATCCACGGTGTCGAAGTTGCTGCCGCGCCTCTATAACTTGAACAGCGGCGCAATCCTCATCGACGACATCGACATCAGCGAGGGCACGCTGGCGTCGCTTCGCGGGCAACTGGCGATGGTCTCGCAGGACACCATCCTCTTCAATGACACCGTGGCGAACAACATCCGCTATGCAAAGCCCGGAGCGACGCTGGATGAAGTGATGGAGGCGGCGAAATCCGCCTACGCCCATGAGTTCATCGAGCGCCTTCCGCACGGCTATGAAACAGTGGTCGGCGAGCGCGGAAACCAGCTTTCCGGCGGCCAGCGCCAACGGCTTGCCATTGCCCGTGCACTGTTGGCGGACACACCCATCCTGATCCTGGATGAAGCGACCAGCGCGCTTGATCCCGAATCGGAGGCCATCGTCCAGCGCGCCATCGAGAAGCTGATGGAGCATCGCACCTCCATCGTCATTGCTCATCGCCTCTCCACGATTCGCAAGGCAGACGAGATCATCGTCATGCATGAGGGAAGGATCGCGGAACGCGGCACCCACTCGGAACTCGTGGCGCAGGAGGGGCGTTATTACGACCTTCTTCAGCAGCACGAGTTTGAAGAGTAGGACGAGGCTTTGAACACGGAGCGGGCGTGGAAGGTCCTTGATGCTGCGCTCGTGACGGTCTTCACAGCGGCATCGGTCGTCGGCTGCCTTAATTACCACGACGATTCATTGCCTGTCCTTGGGTGGACTTTCGTGACAATCATGACGGGGGAAGCCACTTGGATTTTCCTTCGCACTTGCGGCGCCATTCACAAGGCCTCGGATCACGGCCTGCGCGAGCAGTTTGCCATGACGCCCCGACCGGCGAAATGGTTCGTGGACAGGTTCGTCGGAAGGGCCATGTGGCGTGCCCTGTGGCCCGCGTGGCTGATGCCCGTGCAGGCCGCCCTCATTTGTCTTTTTGAGGCGAACAGGAGCAACATCATCTCCGTCCTGATCTTCACGCTGCTGGCCACCTCGGCCATCTTCGCCGCGCTGTGTGGAATGTGGGACTACCTGGGGCTGAGATTGACCACTCCAAGGTTGCACGCCCGTGCCATGAGTGCGGTGCTGGCTTGGGCATTGGCAGCCACGGTGCTTTCCGTCGCGATTCCCGCCCTTATCTTCCTTCCGCACTCATTTGGCCTCCCCGCCTCTCTCCTCGTGGTGGCTCCATTGATTCTTTCCGCTGGCATATTCCTCATCAGGCACCGTTATAATCGCGCCGTCGCGCACTACTTCCAGTTTGAGTAACGACCTTACGCACATGGCCCAGGTTTTCGAGAACCTAAACGATGTAATGCTTCCCGCAAACAAGCCGGTGGTGCTCACCATCGGCACCTTTGACGGGGTTCATTGCGCGCATCAGGCGCTGCTTCGCGAAACGATCGAGGAGGCGCGCAGGCAGAACGGCATCGCCGCCGTGCTGACCTTCCAGAATCATCCGCGAACCGTCATCGCCCCGGGCCACGAGCCGATGCTGCTGACGAACTGGCCCGCCAAGCGCGACCTGATCCTTGCGCAGGGGATCGATGTGCTGGTGGGAATTCCCTTCGATGAGTCCCTGCTTCAGATGCCCGCGGAACAGTTTGTCAGTGACGTGATCGGGAAGAAGTTCGGCGCGCGCGCCGTGATGAGCGGCCCGGCGTTCCACTTCGGTTTCCGCGGAGCGGGCAATTCGGAGCTCCTGCAAAAACTGAGTGACAAGCATGCGTATGTTTACAAGCGGCAGGATCCCATTTCACTTCACGGATGCAGGGTCAGCAGCACGCTGATCCGTGACATGCTGGATCGCGGGGACGTGGCGGGAGCGGCGGAATTGCTGACGCGGCCCCATCGCAACGTTGGCACGGTGGTTACCGGCGACGGCATCGGCCGCACCATACAGTTTCCAACCGCCAACATGCAACTGGCGCAGGACGTTCTCATCCCGCCGCGCGGAGTCTACGCGGTGCGCGTCACTGATGGCGCATCCACATATCCCGCCATGATGAACATCGGCTGGCGGCCCACCGTGGGTGGCAAGGAACTGCGGAACGAAATTCACCTTCTCGATTTTGACGGTGACCTTGTTGGGCGCCGGATGACGATCGATTACGTGAAGCGGCTGCGCGACGAGAAAAAGTTCGACGGGCTTGACGCGCTTCGCGAGCAATTGCAACAGGATCGCGTGGCGGCGCGCGCAGCCCTCACTTCCCCCTGAAAAGGGCATCGCTGGAAATCGGACCCCGCGGGATTCCGGGACCCTTCCATTCCAATTGAAGCGCACCGTCGCCTGCCTTGCTGAAGTATGCCAGGCGAATCGGGTGCATGCCCTTCTTCAGGTCAATCACACCCTCGCGCCATTGCATCACATGGATGCCATCATTGTCCACGATCTTCCGATTGTTGATCCATAGGACCGACCCGTCCTTCGATCCCAGATGAAACGTATAGACACCGTCCTCCTGCACCTTCAGGAAGCCGGTGAACTCGACGCCGAAGCCGCTCTTCGTCACTGCGACGGACGAATCGATGCTGCTCACCATCACCTCTCTTTGTGATTCCGCCTTGCTGAAGTCCGAACATTTCTGGAAGACGCCGGTGTGGACGATGCCTCTCAGGCCAGCCACCACGACTCCCGCATCCACTGCCTTCAGGGTCCTTGCTTTCCTGATTTCGGCGCGGGCAATCAGGCTTCCGCCCTTCCCGTTGAACGCGCGGGCGTGGACAACGGTGGGTTTTCCTATTGTCAAGGGGGCGCGATACTGCTCCGACGTAGAGGTCACGTCTGATCCATCCAAGGTGTATCGAATGACAGCGCCTTCATTGGCGCTGAGCGCGAGGCTCACGGGTTTGGAGGCGAACGCCATTGCATCCGTCTGGAAGACCGGAGGGAAGGGAGTCGTCGCGAGGCCCATTTCCCTCATCCCCACCTGCACGTTGCGCACCGCCTGAAGGTAGTAGGGATGGGACAAGGCGGGATCTCCGCCTCCGTACAGGATGCCAAAAATCTCCGGATAGACCCACGTCGTGAACAGCACGCCCTGCGTGCGGACCGCGTCTCCGGGGCCGGAGGCGCGCGCCTTCGATGTCCGCATGGCGTCGTGGATGAAGTTCCTCGTCGCTTCCTCCTCCCTCCACACGGCCGGCCAGACACGAAAACCTTTCCGGAGGAAGATCTCCACCGATGGATATGCGTCGCGCACCTCATAGTGCCAATCACACAACACGATGTCCTTTGGAATGATGTCGATCGCACGAAAGGTGTCGTTCTCGCTCCCCTCCCACTTCCCATACCTCGTTGCCTTCCCATCAAGAAGGCGGTCTCCCCACATGTACATGGTCATTCTTCTTTCGTCGACGATGTGCGCGTGGAGCTTGTTGATGGCCTGGGCCAGCAGCAACGACCGATCCTTCCCACGGCACCGATCGCACTTCCCATCACCCATCAGGAAAATTTCGTCCATGCCGACGTGAAATTCCCTGGCCTGAAAGGCATCTGCAATTTCGTCCATGAGCGAGAATACGACAGGATAGACGTCGTCGTTGGAAACGCACCATTCGCGGTACAGGATTTCGTCGCTCGCCTGGGGGATTCGTGGTGTCTCGTCGAACTCAGGGTGCTTCTTCAGGAGATTCAGCGCCGACGCTCCCCCGCCGTAGGATTGGTGCCCCACGCAGGACATCTGCGGAATCAGCCGGATGTTCTTTTCCGCGCAGTGTTCGGCCAGCGCGCGGGCCTCCTCCATCGTGTACCACATCCCATCGCCAATTTCCGGGTTGTTGCGGAACTGGAGGCGGTAGTCCACCTGTAGCACGAGCGTGTTGATTCCCATTCCCGCAAGTTCGTCAACCAACCGCAGCATCTTCTCCCGGTCCTTCCGCGGGGGAATCACGCAGTGAAACCCGATCATTGATGTCTCGTCGTTGCTGTGGTCGACGAAGAGGGTTTCGTCCGCTGCGGCAGCGGTGAGGGACATGGCCAGCAGGATGATGGACAGGACAATTCTTCTCACGGTATGGATCCTTTGGGCGTATCCATTCCCGATTGCTTCAGCGGCACAAGCAGTGTCACGATGCGGGAATTGCTTTTCGCCAGCAAACTTCCCCCACACCTTGACTAGTTCACCCGAGCCCAGCAGGAATTCCCCGCTTCCCTCCGTGACGCGATGGCTTCTCGCGTTTCAGGCATGCAACTCGTGCAACTTCACGATCGCCCTGGGCGTGCCCATGGTGCTCACGGCGCGTTATCTGGGGGCCGATGAGTTTCACATCGGGATTCTCAGCGCGCTGCCTGTCCTTCTCAACGCCCTGCAATTGTTCGCGACGAACCTCGTCGATCGCCTCGGCTACCGCCGCCTGATGCTCATGGGCTGGAGCGCACGCTCCTTCATGCTGCTCCTCATTTCACCCCTTCCGTTTTTCGTGGGCAGCCTGCCGCCGGAATATCTCGTCTGGGGGATGATCCTGCCGATCATGGGATTCTCCGCGATCCGGGGGTTCGCCTCCGGGGCCTGGCTTCCGTGGCTCACCGCAGTGCTGCCGACGAACCAAAGGGGCAATTACCTGGGTCGTGAACAGCGCACCATGAACCTTGGCGCGTTCGGCACGCTGATGATCAGCGGCTGGTTCCTTGGCGAGAACCCCAGCAATTGGAAATACGCCATCATGTTCGTGCTGGCGTGGATTGCGGGCATGGCCAGCGTCTACTTCCTGCACAAGACGGATGACACTCCACCCACCGCGCCGCAGGGCTCGCCGCGCCGTGACCTTTCCCAATTGTGGGGGGCGGTGCGCCGCACATGGCACCACCTTCCGTTTCGCCGGACAATGCACTTCCTGTTTGTCTATACGCTCGCCATGTCGGCGGTTCCCGCTTTCCTGGTCCTCTTTGTGAAGGAGGAGCTTCTCTTCACCGCCCGCGAGACACTGATCGTCCAGGGCGCCAACACTGCGGGGGTCTTTGTCACCGCCGTCTACTGGGGCCTGCTCAGCGACCGTTCCGGCAGCCGCCCCCTGCTGCGCCTCGCGGACATCGGCATGATTCTCACCATGGTCTACTGGATTGCCGCAGCCTTGCACTTCCACAGGCCGTCGTTTCTGGAGGCAACGGTTGCCTACACATTCTGGGGGATCTGCACGGCGGCCCATGCCGTGGCCCAGGTGCGCCTCGTGCTCAGTTGCAACCCACCACATGAACTCACCGTCAGCACGACTGTCTATCAACTGATCGCTTCCACCAGCGGCGGGCTGGCGCCGATCATCACCGGCTGGCTGCTGAAGGAACTTCGCACTGGCGAGAACGCCACGTTTGGTGGTGGTGGATTTGCCTACGCCATCGTGTTCGGCTTGTCGCTGGCGTTGGCACTGCTGTCCCAGATACTCCTCACGCGCGTGCCCGAAGTGAAGTCCATGCGGACGCACAGGCTCCTGATGCAGGTTGCCTATGACTGGCCCGTGAAGGTGTTGTCGGGAATGGTGTCCTCCGTCAGGAGGTAGCCACCACCTTCCTTTTTCGCCCCGCCAAACGGAGCAGCATTTCCCATTCACCGGGGAAGAACTTCCAAACCACCAGGGCATAGATGGCGATGGGGATGGCGCTGATCATGGCGGGAATGACGGGATGCATTGTGGACAGGTGCCGCAACCACCAGAAGCATGCGGTGAGGATGATCCACAGCGGCACGAACTTCAACGCGGCCCACCAGTAACTCTTCATCGGGGCGCGCAGAAGCCAGCCAAGCATCCAGGCCCACACCACCCACAACACGGCGCTCGTGATGGACATCGCCGACACAACGGCAACGACGCCCTGGGGCGCGAATGCCTTGATGACCGCGATGCGCGAAACCGTGTGGACGAGCGTCCAGTACAGTCCGACCTCCGGCTTGTTGCGCACCATGTCGAGCGAGCTGATGGGCGAATAGATCGCGCACGCAATCATGTACAACCCCATCCATGCAATGAGAGGCGCAGCCGTGAGATAGCTTTTCCCCGCAAGAATCGTTGCCGTGGCCGGGCCGAAGGCAGCCAGCCAGATCACCACCGGCGCGAGGAAGGCTGCCGTGGTGCCGACGATCTTCAGGCTGCGACTCTGTAGTGTTTCCTCCGACACGCCGATGAACGTTGGATAGGCAACGCGCCCCACCGCGCCCACCAACAGCAGCACGGGCATTTGCATGAGCACACGGGCAACGCGGAAATCCGCCGCCGCCGCCCCGCCGATCAGCGCAAAGATCATCGGAACGGGAATCAGGGAGCCAACGTTGCTGAGCGTGAGGTCTGCCGTTGTCGCAAGGCAGAATTTTCGATGCCTGAAGTAGATCCTTCGAAGGATGCCCCATCGCCTGGGGGCAAGCACCGCCAAGGGCCGGAAGGGAACCTTCCTGAACATGTAGGCGGCTTCAAAGACCTCGCCCGTCAGGTAGGCCGCCATGAGTGCCCAGGCGCTGTTTCCCAACACCCCGATCGCCAGCGCACCGCCAAAGTATGTGATGAGGCCGTTTCCAAACTCGCCGATGGAAATGGTTTTGAAATCAAGCTCTGCGGTAAGGATGCTTCGCGCGGAAAGTTTCGTCGCCATGACAGCGAAGATTGGAATCATGAAAAGGACCGCATGCCACGTCGCGCCCTTCTCGATCGCGGCGCCGGCGAGGCTCCCCTCTCCCGGTGCCGGGACAAGCAGCGCGACGCCGACCACGGCGCAGACAAGCCCTCCGATGAGCGCCAGCATCATCGACAACGCAGCGGCGTAGCGCTTCTCCCGCTTCTTCTCCCGCACCAGCACCGAGTCCAGCGCCAGAGGCAGGAACGGAATGAGCATCATGTGAATGTCAACGAGGCTGCCGTAGGCTCCCCAGATTTCCTTCTCCCTGGCAAGGAGGTGCAGGATGATCGCCTGCCCCACATAGCCAAGCAGCCGGAAGCCAAAGCTACCTGCAAGAATCCATCGTGTGGCGGAGAACGCGGCGGACATGATGGCCGCCATCAGGGCCGGGAGGCCGAAACAGAGTCAAGATCGCGGATGCGACTATTGATCGACTGTGAAGCTCAATTCGACCGGGGTTCCCGGTTTCACGGGTGCAATCCGCTGCCGGAAGACGGCGTGTTCCACGCGGATGATGTAATCATGCGTCCCCTCAATGGTCAGGGTTGCGATGCCCGCCGCGTCCGTCTTCACGGTCACCGGGTTTGACGAAGGCACGCCTTCCACATCGTCCCGCGCGATCAGCACGGTCTTGTCCTCCAAGGGTTTTCCCTTCTTGTTCACCACGTACACCATGACATTGATCGGTGTACGGTCCTCCACGGTCACGGGCCCGCGGCGAGTAGCTTGGATGTAGATCAACGCAACCAATGGGAGCAGCGGGATCAGGAACGCTGCGGCGATAGGAATCCAGCTTTGCTTCTTTCGTTCCGTCATGGCGTGGCCGTCGTGAAGTCGATGGTCATTTCTCCATCCAACCGCGGTGAGACTTCAAACGATTTCGATGCCAGCGTTGACATGCGCGTGATGATGTAGTTTCCGGGTTCCAGCCGCGCATCCATCGCGCCGAATCGCAGTTCACGCACAGGATAGTCCGTCACCGTTCCCGCCGTCGGAACGACATAGAACGCCTCCTTGTCCTTGAAGGGCTTGTCGTCCGCATCCTTCACATGGAAGGTGATGGACACATAGGTTCGGCAGGTGAAATCGTAGTTGAAATCCTTGCCGGCGGTCACCGTCACAAGGCGCGACGTCGAGTCGTCCCCCGCGAGGGCGATCCGGCACTGCCCCGACGGAACATTAGGGAATGTATACGCCCCCTTGTAGTCAGTCATCGTCGTGCGCGTTTGCATGTCGGGCGCCTCGCCCTCCACCGATCCCAGACCGGTACGCAGTTCAACCTTCGTCTCCGTGCACGCCTCATTACGGCTGTTCTTCACAAATCCCGTGATGTTTCCGGTTCCCTGCAATGCAATCTTGATGGGTTGGGTTGACGTGAGCGACGCGGACGCGGAACCGATGACTTGCTTCGTCGCGCGGTTCTCCACGAGCAGCAGGTACTCCACGCCCGCGCTCATGTTGTCCACGGTGGTCACACCGCCCTCGGCGATCGATGTCGCCGGCGTGCGCCGCCAATCATTGTGCGCCGCAGCGCCACCGAAGGGGTCGCCGGTGGGAGAGACGGGCTTTGCGGTGACCGCAACCTCATTGAAGTCCGTGATGTCCTGCGACGGGAGCAGTCGCGCGCGAACCTGCCCGAGCGGCTCCAACCTCAATTCACCCGTGTCGCCAAAGGATGCCGCGGCATGCTCCACCTTCTTCTCCGCATATTGACGCAGGTCGCCTTCGCCGGTTTCCGCTGCCAGCAGATATGTCCCCGGCTTCACTGCGGGGAAGGCAAAGGGCGCCGTCCCATCATCACGAACGATCGCCTCCTGCCTCCAACCCTCGTAGCGATCCATCAGCGACACGGTGATCTTTTCGCCCGCCTTCGCTCCCCCGCCAATGACAAGGACACCACGCACAGGAGAGAAAGGTTGCAGCAGGAACTGCGCACGGTCGGCGCCTCCCGCCACGACGTCCTGCGTGGGTGCAGGCGCATATTCTGAGTCTGTCGCGCCCAGGCGGTAAATTCCCGGATAGAGGCGCTCGAAGCGGAAATCCCCGCTCGCATCGGACTTCGCCGTGAGAGGCCCCTGCGACGGGAAATTCTTGTCGCCCGCGAGGCGCTCCGCCGTGACGGGAACACCTTCGATGGGATCGGCCGCCCCACCATCCGGCTTCGCCTTCATCACCCGTCCCGCAATGCGCTGTCCCGTGATCACCTGCAAATCCACGCGGTATTCGCGCGTGCCGGCAAGATCGGTGCGCGTCATCTCCACCGCACTCCCCGATGCCAGATAAGGCGCCGCAAGTTTTTCGTCGTTGATTTCCACGCGCAGCGAAACGGGCTCGAACAACGTCGATGCGAAACGCCCGCTGTCATCCGTTGTCAGGTCGCGGGTTTGCAACTTTGCATCCGCCTCGCGCAATGTATTCACGCGCCAGGAAACCTTTAGGGGAATTTGCGGCAACGGCAGGCCGTTCTCATTCACGATCGTTCCGCGTACTTCAAAGGGCTTGGGCAGCGTCAGCAGCACACGTTCTTTCGTGGATCCGCCGTGCTCGTTCACAATTTGGGTGAACGGCTGCGGCTCTCCGTCAAGCATCACGCCAACGTAGTATGCGTCTGCCGCGTTCAACCGCTGTTCAAAATTTCCTCCCGCATCGGATGCGGTCCGCCCCGCCAGTTCCCCCTTGCGAAAGGCCTCGCGCACGGAAGCCTGCGCGCCACCGGGAACGTAGGGCACGGCGTAGACTTCAACGCCCTGAGTCACCATGCCGCCATCGTCCCGCACCTGTCCGGACACCACCAAGGCCGCCGTCGCCACCGCCGCCGTTCGCGTCGTGGTGTTGTCGGAAACCGCCACCGGCGCGCCCTGCGTTGGTGCCGGTGTTTCATCGTGCACAACGACCAGCGCCGGGGTGTGCGCTGTCGCCGGAGTGGAGGCCGGCGTCGCCACAGGTTTTGCAACTTCCAACACGGACGCCGTGCCCGTTGCCAGTGGACGCGCATCCTCCTTCCTGCCCGTGAAAAAGAACGCTGCGACCACGATCGCGCAAACCGCGGACAAGACCGCGGCAATCATTGGCATGGGGGTCTTGCGCGTGCGCTCACCCACGAAGTGTCACCGGATTTTTCATTTGAAGGACAGGCACCTGAACAAGAATCGTATGTTTCCAATCACATAACGTCGCGCCATCCGCCGCGGTTCCTGCATCAAGCGGAAGAGCCATTCCAATCCCCGTTCCCGCATCCACAGCGGCGCGTGCCGCCGAACGCCGGGTGTAAAATACTCGAACAACGCACCGACGCACCAAACTGTGGGCAATCGTGCCTCGTCCCGCAACCGCAGAGCGAAAGCTTCCTGGCGGGGGCTTCCCATCCCCAACAGGACAATGGCTGGGCGTGCGGCGCAAAGTTGATCCACCACTTCCTTTTCCTCCGGCGACCCCGGCATGAAGAAGCCATCATGCACCAACACAACCTCGAGTTTAGGAACCAACTCCCGCAGGTTCATCGCACATTTTTCCGCAAGGCGGTTCTTTCCTCCCACGAGCGCAATCGGGCGTCCCCGCGATGCCGCAACCCACAGGAATCGGACAAGGAAGTCCGCGGCGCTAACACGTTCACGCACGACAATGCCACGCAGCCGGGCCTCCTTCACCACCGCCATGCCATCGGCATAGACAACATCCAGCTTGTTCATCGACTGCTTCAGCGTCCCATCCTGGTGTGACAGGTTCACGGTGTGGGCGTTCAGGTATCCAACTGCGCGGGGAGGGACTGTTGCGGGATCGGGCAATGTCAGCCAATCAACCAGTTCATCGACTCCGCAAGGGGTCAACTTCAGCGACATGAATTGTGTCGTCTCCATCGTCACGCGGGAATTGGACTAGCTGCCGTCCCTTCGCAAAATGATTGTGGGCGTGTGTGGGACCGGCGCCCCGCCGGGAGAAACTGATCGCGCGATTAGCCGCGCGGTTTGCAGCCAGAGCAACGGAAAGCGCCCCGGAAACGCAATGGATCAAGGCAACGGAAGGACCATCCTGGCATTCGCCGCAGGCACATGGCGCTGGCCGCAGGTCTTCGGGTCGCCGCGCTATCACTTGTGGACACTTGCCAGGAAAGGCTGGCGGGTTGTCTACGTCGAACCTCCTGTCAGGATGCGCTTTTCCACATCACACACCGCCCCGCCGGCCGACATGTCACGCGCGGATTTTCACGTGCTCACGCCGGGACCGATCCTCCCTTTTGCTCCGCGCAAGGTTCCCAGTCCCGGCATCGCCAATTGGTGGCGGGACATGACGGCAAGCAGGATGGCAGGTGCGGCGAAATCATTCCTGACGCGACAGGGCTGGCATCCGGATGTCATCTGGTATGGCGCCCCCTGGCATGGTGCCATCGTGCCGCACTTTCCAAATGTGCCCTCCGTGTTCCACGTCTACGATGAGCTTGCCAAAAGTCCCGCCCTTGGTCCCATGCAGCAGGAGTTGCTTCACAAATGGGAGCTGGACTTGATGCGTCAAGCAAGCATCACGGCATGCAGTTCACTCCCCCAGATGGAGGCGCGGCGTTCCACCGCAAGGAAGACCCTGCTCTTGGAGAATGCCGTCCCCGATGACTTCGGCAATCGCGTTCATGAGGACCCGCGTGCTGGAACCTTGCCCGGGTCGCTTTCCGGGCTGCGGCGTCCACTCTTCATTTTTGGCGGTGTCATCGATCATCGCATGGATCCCGTTCTCATGAAAGCGCTGCTGTCGTGCGAACGCATCGGAACCGTTTCCCTCATGGGAAATTTCGACGACAATACGGACGGCGAATTGAAGAAGATCCTGCAAACTCATCCCAAGGCGCACTTGTACGGGCGCCTGTCGCATGAAAATTATCCCGCCATGTATGAGGCAGCCGACGCCCTTCTGCTTCTGCACAAACGAAATGCCTTCACGGAAACCATGTATCCGGAGAAGCTGAACGAATACCTCTCGTCTGGAAAGCCGATTCTTTCCGTTCCCCTGCCCGAAGTCGTCCGCATCGCAGCCCAATGCGAGCGGCCGGGGGCCGTTCATTTTGTCAACTCTCCCGCGGAAATGAACGCGGTGATCGATGCCTGCCTTGCTGACAGGGACGAGTCCCTCGCACAGGCGCGCATTGCCCTCGCACGGAAGCACACATGGTCCGCCGCAGGGGAGATCCTTGACGAGGCCTTGCGCGAATTGCTGTAGGCCTGCTGTTCCATCTTTACTCCACCTTGTGAACAGCTTCATAAAGCACCCAACGAACAGTCACTTGGGGCCTGCCCGCGCATGAGATTGCTGTCACTTCTTTTCATCGCCTTTGTGCTGCTGACCAACTCCCTCCTTGCCGGGGAAAAGCCGCGCGATGGGGAGCGCATCAAGCTCGAATTCTGGCATGCCATGGGCGCCGCGCAGGGCCGTTCCGTGAACGACATCACCGAACTGTTCAACAAGTCGCAAACGAAGTGGCAGGTGCGGGCGATCTACCAGGGACAGTACAACACGCTGTCGCAGAAACTCATCGCGTCGTGCTATGCGGGGCGGCAGCCTGCCCTGTCACAAATGTATCCCAGTTGGGCCTACCGCTTCCATCGCTACGGATATTTGATTCCAATTGATGAGTTCCTGAAGTCGGACCCGGATTTCAAGAAGAATGACATCCCCGATTTCTATCCGACGATGCTGGCGGAAAACACCTTGAAGCGCCCCGGCAAGGATGCGCCGGAACTCGTTTCCCTTCCCTTCAACAAATCCGTGTACATGCTCTGCGTGAACCAGACACGCATGGAGGCGGCGGGATGGAAGGAACCGCCGAAGACCTGGGCGGAGTTGCGAAAGCTGGCGGAGGAGCTCACCGTTGTGCCCGCCGATGGCGGCCCGCCGACCACGTTCGGCTTTGCATCGCGGCCCCTCATTGAAGACCTCACCGTGGAGGCCTTCGCCGCCAACAAGCAGTTGATGGATGAAGACACGGGCATCGTGAACCTCGATTCCCCCGACGTCATCGGTGCGATGGAGTTTATACACAGCCTCGTGACCAAGCAGGACGGGAAGCAGCTTGGCTACGTGGAACCGGGCTACCTGAACGGCGCCTTCGGCGCGGAAAAAATCGCCATGTATGTTTGTTCCACCGCGTCGTTTTCATTCAACGATTCCGCGGTTGGAAACAAGTTCATCTGGCGGGCCTACCGGATGCCATCTCGGGATGAGAACACACCCGGCAAGACGCTGATGCAGGGCACCAGCGTTGGAATCTTCGCCGGGCTTGATGAGGAAGAGAAACAGGGCGCGTGGGAGTACCTTAAATTCCTGACCAGCACGGAGATGACCGCCAAGTGGTCCCAGGAGACAGGCTACATGCCCGTTCGCCGCAGCGCACGCAACTCGCCGGTGCTCCTTGAACGCATCAAGAAGGACCCAAGCTTTGCGAATGCGATCGCCATCCTGGAGGACGCCAGCTTCGAACCACGCTTTGGATGGTGGGAGTCCGCGCGAAACCTGCTGAACCGCGAAGTGGAGGCAGTCATGTTCGGCCGCAAGACCCCAAAGGAAGCCATGAGCTTTGCTGCCAAGCAAGTCCGCGACATGCAGAAGAGCGCGGAGTAGGAAGAGCTGTGATGGGGAACGAATCAGGCAATTAGGGGACAAGCAGGTGATGGACCATCATCGCCTGTCACCCGATTCCCTGAAACTGCTTTTCTTCTGATCAAGCTGGTTGTTTGCGCCGATGCAGGTCCACGGCGATGCAGAACGACTTGTAGAACTCCTTGATCGTTCGCATTTCCCAATCAGACAGGACGCCTTCCTCGTAGCTCTTTCGCACGTCCGTGAACATGCCTATGAGTTGCTGGCGCATGGCCTCAAGTTGATCGGAGTCCAACTCGCGCATGTCACTCAGTATCAGCGCAACGCGGCGGTCTTCGGGTGAAATATCCGCGGTCTCGCTCGTGACGGGGGGCGCACCATGTTCCGCAGCAGCGGCGGCCGGAGGTGCGGACACGCCGGGCAGGCCCGCTGGTGCCTGATTTGCCTGTCCCGAAAATCCCGTTTGTAGTTTTTCGTCAACTTCCTGCAACCAATCGATGAACTCGCGCTCTTCCGAGGCGGAGATCGTCGGATCGATCTTCACCGGATTGCCGTGTTCGGGATGCGCCGCGATGGCCTCTGCCAGTTGCGAAGCGAGTTCCTTCAGGCGATTGTTGTTCGGCGACAGCGCTGTTGCGTCCGCCAGTGACGTCTGTGCGCGGCCGTAGTCCTCGGATACGATGAAGTTGCGCGTGGCCTGTTCGTAGCTCTGCACGGCCTGCACGCGCTTGTTCGCCTGCTGCATCAACTTACCCTGAAGGTAATGCGCCATGCCGCTGCTGGGATCGAGTTCGATGATCTGCTCACACGCTTCCTGCGCGCCCTTCTGCTGGTTGTACTTCATGTAGAAGTCCACAACCCACTTCAGTTGTTCCGCTGCGGCATCGGGCCGGCCCATGCGGGAGAACAGGAACGCCAGTTCCTTGCGCGCCTTCACGGCGCCGGGCTGCAACATGATCAGGATGTTGTAGATCGAGAGCGTCTTGTCCAACTCGCCCCGAATGGCATAGCTTTCGGCCGCCTGAAGGTATTCGCGGTATGCGTCATCCTTCCGGTTTAGTTCCAGATAGAGCGCGGCCAGCTTACAGCGTGTTATTTCATCGCGCGGATTGAAATCACAGGCCTGCTCCAAGTACGGCAACGCGTCCTGGTGTCGCCCCTGGTTGATGAACATCTCACCGCGGAACAGCAGGTCGGCGGACTTGTCTTCCTCGCCGAACAGCGCCTTGGAAACATCGTTGACATCGACATCGTAGTAGAGAGCGACCAGTTCGATCAGCAGGCCGCCTTCGTGCGCATCGCAGTTTGCGTACTGGCACTTGAACGTGCGCTCGACGGTATCGACAATGAGGGATTTGCGAACCAGATCCTTGTGAATGGGGCAGTGCACACGGACGATGTCGCCCTCCGTGTACATGGAGTGCTCCGTGAAACCCATCTTCTTCAGGACCATCATCGGGTCCAAGGAAGCGTTGAAAGAGTAGTCCGAGTCTGTCAGATCGAACCGCGCCATAAATCCCCGTTTACAGAATATAAAGCAACGGAGGCGCGCTTCCACCCCGGTCGCGCCTAAGTTGCCATCCGCCAACTTTCTTCATTCACGGTATCCACACGCGTGATGAACGGCAAGCCTTTTCCCCGGGGGGATTCGCTGCTTTGATCCATTGCCGGCGTAGTTTGAGCGAAACCCAGCGCTTGATCGTTGCCCCGCTCCGGGATTTCACTGAATGATCCTTCCATGCAGGAAACGGATCTGCTCATCATTGGTACTGGCGCCGCAGGTTGCGCCACTGCCCTCCGCGCTGCGGACCTCGGTTTGGCCGTCACCATCGTCACAACCTCCCGCGAACCGGGGGAAGGCTCCAACACGAGCTGGGCGCAGGGAGGGATCATCTACCGCAGCCCCGATGACGACCCGCGCCTGCTTGCCGCAGACATCCAGCGCGCCGGGGTGGACATCTGCCTTGATGAGGCGGTCGACCTGCTGACGCGGCGCGGTCCAGAAATCGTCCGTGATTTGCTGATAGAGCGCTGCCACGTCCCCTTTGATCGGGACGAGGCGGGTGATCTGGACTTCACGGAAGAAGCAGCCCACTCGCGCCAGCGCATCATCCACATGGAGGATGCAACAGGGCGTGCCATCTCGCAGGGCCTTGTACAGGAAGTTCGCAAACACCCGGGCATTCGCATGCTGACATCCGCAACGGCTGTGGACCTCATCATGCGCGGCGTGAACACGCTCGACCCCCAGGAAGTCTATCACCGCCCCCGTTGCCTGGGAGCGTACATTTTTCTCGAAGACAGGAAGGAGGTCATTCCCGTCGTTGCGCGCGAAACGGTCCTGGCAACGGGCGGGCTTGGCCAGATTTACCTCCACACGACAAATCCACGCGGTGCACGTGGTGACGGCCTTGCAATGGCCTACCGGGCGGGTGCGCGCGTGATCAACCTGGAGTATGTTCAGTTCCATCCCACGGCGTTGTTCCACCGGCTGGCGCCCCGTTTCCTGCTCAGCGAATCGATGCGCGGTGAGGGCGCGCGCCTTGTCGATCGGTCAGGGCGGGAGTTCATGCAGAAGTATCACGAGCTCGGCGACCTGGCCCCGCGTGATGTCGTCGCCCGCGGCATCCAGCAGGAGATGATGGAGCAGGGCGAGGACTGCATGTACCTGGATATCACCGACAAGGACCCCGACTGGCTGCACTCGCGCTTTCCGTTCATCAGCGCAACGTGCCTTCAGTACGGCATCGACATCACGAAGGATCCCGTGCCCGTTGTGCCGGCGGCGCACTACTCCTGCGGTGGAATCGCCGTCGATCTTTTCGCGCGCACAAACATCATCGGCCTGCGCGCCGTCGGCGAAGTGAGTTGCACCGGCGTGCACGGGGCGAACCGCCTTGCATCCACCTCACTGCTGGAAGCGATCACCTGGGGCTACCAAGCTGCGGAGGGCGCGCATGCGGACCTCGCCCTGAACCCAATGCCGAGGCTGGATGACATCACACCCTGGCAACTTGAGCAGGAGGAGGTCGACCCCACGCTGATCCAGCAGGATTGGCTCGTCATCAAGCTCACGATGTGGAATTACGTCGGCTTGGTGCGATCCTCAAAGAGGCTGACACGCGCGCTGAAGATTTTGCGCGAGCTTCAATTTGAGATTGAATCGTTCTACCGTCGCGCCGCCATCACCGAAGAGATCATCGGATTGCGCAACGGCGTGCAAACCGCGCTGGCCGTTACGCACAGCGCCTTCCGAAACCGTACCAGCCGTGGCGGCCACTACCGCATTGATTGAACGTCGCTGAACGACAACTCCCTTGCGGCGAGCCTGTCGGCATCAAAACATTTTTCCGCGTTTCTGTTCCAACGAAACGGGTTGTTTCCCCACTAACACCCAAATCCCCATAAGGATGCGCTAATGAGACGTTCTGGCCTGGTGTCATGCCGCGGAGTTGCGCGTCGCGGCCTCGTGCTTGGCATCATTGCGATGGCTGTCCTCCTCATCATCGCCGTGATCATGGTGTCCAATTCACAGACCGCCGACATCACCGATGTGGCGAAACGGAATCCAACGGATGTCGCCAAGCGCGACAGCACAAAGGTGCGCGCAGAGGAGGAAAAGCCGCCAGCAACGATCGCCACGACGGAAGCGGCAACGGGGAAACCAAAGGATGTCGCCTCCACTGAAAGGAAGGGACCCAAGCTCCGCGGTCGCGTTGTGAAGGCGGTGGACGAATCACCCATCGCGGGAGCAAGCGTCAGTAGCATGCACATTCCCCTCTCGTCTGCATTTGAAATGGAGGTCCTCGATTCCTCCACCAGCAATGGCGAGGGGTATTTTGAAATCCCACAAGTGTATGTGGAGATGAGCAACGCCAGCTATGAGGTCTCTGCGTTTGTCGCCACTGCGGAGGGATTTGAATCGCAGATGATCCCCGCGGGTTATGAGGAATCCAATGATATTGTTTTCAAGCTCGGGCCGGGCGCTTCGATCACGGGGCGCGTGACCGATGAATCCGGCTCTGCCGTTGCGAACGTCACATTGGCGACAAATGCCATGGAAAGATTGCGGTTCGCGGGACGTCCTGAGTACCTTCAGCCCCAAATTTTCACGCATGCAAAAACCGCGCAGGATGGCACCTTCACCGCGAAGGGACTGCGCGTGAATGACAGTTATCAGTTCATGATTCGCGCCAAGGGTTACGAACCATTCCTTTCCCAGGAGACCAAGGCGGGAGCATCGGGTGTTCATTTTGTTCTAACCCGCAGCGCCGCACGAATTTTCGGCACCGTGACCAACGCCGATGGAACGCCCCTGAAGAAAGGGTACGTTCAGGCGTACCCTCAGGACCAAATTGGTGGCAACATGTTTGAAATAATGGCGAAGATGCGCAGCGCCATCACCGACGAGAAGGGCGTCTATGAGCTCGATTCGATGAAGTCCGGCTCGATCATGCTCGCGGTGACGCGCGACCCCCGCAACGGCAACGGCGGCATGGCCATGCGCAGCTTCGTATTGAAGGACAGGGAAGAAAAGCAGTTGGACATTCAAATGCCCGCCCTCTCCGCCGTGAAGGGAAAAGCGATCAATGATGACACCGGCCAGCCACTACCCGGCGTGTTTGTCTCCAATGAACCGACGTCCGGCATGGGCTCATTGTTCGGGTTCAAGGTGCCCTCATTCACCAAGGCCTCGAAGAGTCCGGGGGTGCTCACTGGGGGCGATGGAACCTTCACGCTGGAGGGCGTCGCGCCAAGTGCTGGCACTGGCGCAACAATCTATTTCACGCCACCACCCGGCATGGTGACCGTCAATGACAGCCTGATGAGAAACCTCGTCATGGTGCCGATGAACCTGTCGGGAACCTTCGATGAGGTCACGCTGCGCTTTCGTTCCCTGGGTCGCATCAACGGCATCGTGTACTTCAGTGGCGGCACAACCCCGGCATCCGACGTGAACGTGGAGATCAGTTCTGTCGGAACCTTTTACCGCAAGAGTGGCAAAACAAACAACGAAGGAAGATTTTCGATCGAAGTGCCACCTTCGCAACCCATGCAGGTACACGCGAAGACGGATTCCGCATCTGCATCCGCAAAGGCGACATACAATCCCGAGGCGAAGAATGAAGATGTCGTGCTGACGCTTCAGAGCTACGCAAGGATCACCGGCACGGTGAAGGACGAAGCGGGCAATCCCGTGAAGGGAATCACCGTGCAGGCGGCGAAAAATTCAGAGGCGAAAAACCGCGGCAATCCCATGATGATGATGTCTGGGATGGGCGGCACTTCCTCCAGCGGCGAGGACGGAAGCTACACCCTGGACAAAATTGAGCCTGGTCCCGTCCAGGTTTCCACTGTCGTTGGAAATTCGCTCATGAATCCCGGCAGTTCCTCCAACTCGCAGAAGTATTCCTCCGCAGAGCCGGTAAACGTGGACTTGGCGGAAGGAGAGACGAGGACAGGCGTGGACCTCCTCGTCCGCATGGGTGAAGTCCTTGAAGGGATCGTGATGGATGAGGAAAAGAACCCGATCCTTGATGCAAAGATCAATGTGTTCAGCGAAAACTTCCTCCGCCAAGCCTCGACGGATGCGGAAGGAAAGTTCAAGCTGGAGGGAGTTCCTTCCAATGCGGGATTGATTCTTCAGGTTTCGCATCCCGACCATGCGCCTGTGTACAAGCAGAACGTCAGTTGGGAGGATTCACCTGTTGAGATTGTCATGAAGCCGCTCATCGCACCACAGCTCAAGGTGGTTTACGCCAAGGGCGGCGCGGTTTCCAGCTTCAAGTACGCGGTTTACCAAAAGATCAGCAACACGTCGTGGATGCCGACGCCGGACCTCGCCTCCGGTGAAGTGCGTGACGATGATGATGGCGTCACGACCATGAAGGCAATGGCTGCGGGAAATTATCGGGTGGAAGTTTCCGAACTGGTGGACACGGGAAGCAGCGGACGCGGCGGATCCACGGAGTTCGATATCAAGGATGGAAGCGATCAGCAGCAAGTCGTCGAAGTGAAACTCGACACCGGCAGGAAGATCGTCGGCACCGTCATTCGCGGCGAGGATGGACCACCCGTCGCCAATGCCGAAATCAGCGCGTTGCGCATCAACAGCTTCTACGCCTCCATGCAGGGCATGGAGGTTCCACCCGCGCTGACTGCCATGACCGACGGAAAGGGAGCCTTTGAACTTCACCCGCTGCTCCCCGGTGACATTGAGCTTCAGGTCAAAAGCGAGGGCCTCTGCACAAAAGACAAGGTCGAGATCACGGTGCCTTCCGACCGCGATCCCGAACCGATCACCATCGTGCTCGTGGAAGGCACCTCCATTTTTGGGGCCGTTACTGATTTCGATGGGAACCCCCTGCCGAACGCGACGCTGACGCTGGCAAATTCCGATCGGCTCAGCAACTACATGTTTGGCGGATCACCCGGCGGCAAAACCACCAGGACAGATGCAAAGGGAGTGTATCGCTTTGATGGCCTGGGGCCGGGCCACTACGGCCTCGCCCTTTCCAGCAACGTGGAGGGCATTGCGGAGGTGCGAAAAGTCACTGCGGAAACCGGAAAGGATTTGGAAGAGAATTTCGACTTCTCCGCACTCATCCAGGTCACCGGGCTGGTGACGGTAAACGGAACCCCGATCTCCTCCGATCAAAGCAGCCTCTACCTGTGGCAGGAAGGCGGCACGGCAAATCGCAAGGATTTGACCATCAATGCGGATGGGTCGTATTCCATCAACATCCGCCCGGGAAAATACTCCGTCTATCTCTCCTCCCAAAATTCCGGATTCTTTGGTTTTGTGCCCGGCCAATTTTCGTTGGTTTCGGGCATCGAGGTGGCGGAAACGCCGCGCGCACAGCAGCATGACATCACCCTGCAATTCCTGGAGGCGACCGTCGCGCTTGTCTTCCCCTCTGATGGTGAATTTGCGGAAGGCAATGTGTCCGTCTCACAGGTGGATTCCACTCAGGTGCCAGCGCCGGGCATGAGTTCTCCCGCCACGTCCGCCTCCGTCAGGATGAAAAATTTGACACCGGGATTGTACAAGGCAACCTACCATTCCGAGGATCAACAATGGTATGGCACCTCGGAAGACGTGCAACTTTCGACAGGTGGAGAGAACATCCTCGTCGTGGACGTGAAAAAACCCGGCTTCCGAAAAAAAATCGGCGACTGGAATGAAGCGGATGTGAAGAAGGGGTTTCTTGATTTCCCGATCGACGTCAGCGGCGACGTCGATGCGTCGGGTGATTACGATGTCATCTTCACCTACACATCCGGCGATGAAGCGTTGATCATTGATTCCGTGGCGCTGCTGGTGAATGGCAGTCAGGTACAGGTCGATCAGCACCAAGGTTGGTCCGGCTACGCAAAGCGCGACAACATCTATCGTTTCAATTTGTCGGACTACCGGGCTGGTTCATCGTACGTGCTCCGCTGCCGCTATCGTGCAAACGGTTCCTCCAACGGGGAAATTTTCCTCGCACGATGACTCATGAGGAACTCCGGCACCGTACACGAACGTACGCAATGGAACGGAAACCGGCGTGAACTTCCCGTCATGTGACGAAGATCACTGAATCCACGCAACTTGCCCGATTCGCACCGAGTGGCATCAAATGTTCTTGGGGAAGGATTCAGATGCCGCGGCAGGGCACCGCAGCGGTGACACCCCGAAGGAGCAAGAGCCATGAAACGAACACTGAAGACCGGAACCATCTTCCTGAGCGGACTGCTGGCAGGAGCGATCGCGCTGCCGGTGCTGGGCGCCGCAGGGAAGGGCCTGCGGGAACGCGCGCAGGAAGATCACCCCGCGCTGGCAGCGTGGCGTGCGAAGGCACGCGGCGGTGACGACGAAGGGCGTCGGCATGAAAACCCACCTCCTCCTCCCGGGACGCTCGCACTGGGCGGGCGCGTTGGACCATTGCTCGAAAATGGTCCCTTTGCGGGCGCACTGAAGGCGTTGTTTCCCTTCTGGCAGGATGCCGACATCGCAACGAAGCTCGGACTCACCAGTCAGCAGGTTTCGCAACTCGAGGAATCCTGGACACTCGCGAAGAGTGAACTGGAAAGCGGCAAGGGAGACCTTCGCGACATTGGCAAGGAACTCCGCGAGGAACTGCAAAAGGATAATCCCGACCTGGCAACGGTTGACGGACTCGCCGACCAGTTCACGAACGACCTGAACGCAAAAGGCAAGGCGGTGCTCGGCCACGCCGTCACGGTGAAAACCGTCCTCACCGCAGAGCAGGAGGAGCAGGTGAAGGAACTGGTGAAGAAGGCGCTCGCCGACAAGCGCGAGGCCATGGAGGACCTGCGCGAGGATATCCGCGAGTCCTTCGAGAATGGCGGCAAGATGGAGGATGCGGAAGCCATCATCGACGCATCGGGGCTCGGTGAGCCTTATGAAACCATCGCGAAGAACATGCTGCATCACATCGCGGAAAATGGCGGACCACACGGCCGGCGTCCACACGGCCCGCCACCTCCCCCGCCGCCCACAGGTGGTGGCGACGAGTAACCACGCACCCTCTCATCTCTCTCACAGGGGAATGTTCCCGTGCTGCGGCGCGGGAACATTCCTTTTTTGGCTCGCCGGCTATTCTACTTCTTCCCGAACAGCCCCGACAACTTGCCCAACAATCCCGACTTTACTCCCGACGGCTTGTCGTCAGGTTTTGCTGAGGGCGTCTCGATGACCTTTGGCTTCGGAAGCGTGATCGATTTTCGTTCGGGCGCCGCGCGGAAGGCGTTGATCGCCTCCGCCAGGTCCCGGTGCACCACCTTCTGGAAGGATTCGCGGTTGTCGGGTTCGCCCAGCGTGAGGAAGGCAAGCTTCATCGCTTCATCCTGATCGCTGTAGGCGGAAATTTTCTGCAATTCCGCCAGGTCGGTGGAAAGCCCGCGCGGAATAACAGGGCAGAACGCCTTGATCTCCGCGAGCGCAGCGACCGCCTCCGGCTCGCGGCCCGCAGAAAGAAAATTCACGGAGTTCTCCGCGAACGCCGTCGCGGACCGCCAGCGGTCCACGTCCTGGTTCTTCAGCCCCATCACCCACGGCGCCGCGATGCGGATGAATCCATCCTTCGGCTTTGCCATCAGTTTTCGCCGCAGCACTGTCATCCCTGCCAGCCACGGTTGGAGGTACGGCGATGCGGAAATGGCTTCCTGGGCGTGTTCCAGCCGGGTCGTTGCAACCTCCACGGAGGTCTCGTAGGGATTACGCTTCCCAACCGCCCCTCCGCGCGCCTCCACGTCATCCCCCACGTTCCAGATATTTCGCCCACCGAAGGCGAAGATCCACACCATCGGCACGCCGTGGGGGCTTTGAAAGAGGACCTCTCCATCGGATGACTGGCTTTCGCGCATCAATGTGCGCCGGTCCGAAAAGATGAGATAGCTATGGCGGGGTGCCATGGTGGAAGGTGGGTAAACCGCTGGGTGATTGACAACAGGGGAAATATGGGCAACTGCCGGGCGGTCGTCATTGAAAATTGCAGTATTGTTTTCACGACAATTTTTGGGCATGCTTCATTGCCCAAAAAATGCGCACCCGTTCTCCCCACGGGGGAAGGGTCCTTCACGAATACCTTGATTCAAAGGGATTATGCCGGATGCGGCGCGACCACGCCATGGCCTTCATCTTGCATCACAGCGGGCGACCCCGCGCACCGAAGAGGATTCAGGCGCTCTCAATCATGGAACAACAATACGCTCTTTTCGTCGCCTACGCGACCTTGCAGGCTTATGAACAACTTCAACATCTTCTCACCAAATGGCGAACGGATGTTACGCAGGAAATCCTGACAGACGCCGCCAAGTTCGGCCATCAAAAGGCAACAGATCGCATCTTCCCGGGAAGCATACGCCTTCCGTTCGAGCGCGCGGCCCTGAAGGACATCCTCGACACCTTGAAGCTTCAATATGGCGTCGCGCCCGGCAAGGAGGGCGGACCCGTCATCGATGGGACGGAGGAAACCAGCCGCCGCTTGAGGAGCGACCGGGACGGCGATCCGGTGACACGCCTGACCGACCAGATTCGGACCCCCGCCAGCGGCCATTATCGCATTCAAAGCGCCAGCAGGGTGGAAGGCATGCAGGATACAAACCGACGGATCAGCGCCGACGGCGTGGAAAAACTTCCCATGCCCGATGAAAGCAGCCGCCACCGAGTGGGCTCCTCCAATCGCCTCTCGAAAATTGCAACCCCCCATGCCGGGGAGCCGACGGCACGGATCGTTCCGACGAAATTGCGGACGATTGCGACACCTGCCTTCCCGTGGGAAAAAAAGCAGGAATAGCTTCTCCCCGAGGGAGCCCGCAGAGGGCGGCTCTCAGCTCTTCTGCGCAGCAGCCCGCCTTGCGCGAGCCTCTTCCAGCATGTCGCGCGTTTCCTTGTCGGATGGCTTCAGGCTGACAGCGATGCTGAGGCAGTGGACGGCCTTTGGCAAGTCGCCGGCTGCCAGTGCTGCGGCACCCGCCGCACGCTGACGGTCGAACATGCTGATCTTCGGCGCGCTGGGGGCGACAGGAGCGACGGTCTGCTCCTCATCGGAAGCCTTTGCTTCCGCCTTTGCTGGCCGAAGGATGAGCGTTGCATCAGAACTGTTGGATGCCCTTTCGTCGTGGACGACGAGTTTTGGCGCCTGCTTGTCGATTTCCTCCGCGGTGGGCGCAGGCTTCTTTTCCTCCGGCGCGATGCCGGGAGGCATCTTGGTTTCATCCGCCACATTGCCGAACATCAGCGACGAATATTCCTGGTTAAACGTGTTGAGCGTCAGGTCATCAGCGGCGGCGGGCGCTGTGTTGCGCGGCACGCTCCCCTGCGTGGCATCATTTCCGAACATCAGCGAATTGTAGCTGAGAGCCTCGGGATTGCCACTGGCGGTCTGATCCGCTGCGGGGCCTGACGCAAAGAGCGCGGCCGGGGCGATATCGAGTCCCACTGGCGGAGCAGCCGGACGGTCGCCGGGTGCGGGAATCCTGCTTTCGTCGGGAGCCGCCATTCCAGAAATATCGATCGGGATGGAGGGCGGCTGCGGTGTCTTCATCGTCAATGGGGCTGGTATCTTCGGCGCTGATGGTGCCCGTGGTGCCTCATCGACACTGGAACCCGAACTCTCTCCGCCGGCAGGAGCAGGCGGCGCTTCCACAAGGATCGGTGACAGGTCAATGTCCACGCGGGACGCACTCGCCGCTCTCACCGGTTCCGCCAGCACAGGTTCTTGCGGCGCCTTGGTCTCTGCGACAGGAACAGGCTCCACCTTGGCGACGTCATCATCACCAAAGATGGGGTGAAAATCAATTTCCTCCTCTTCCTTGCCGGAGGTTTCCCCGGTGCTGGAAGGAGCGGCCGCTGCGGGAGGGCGATTCGCCGCAACTTCGACCATGGTCTTCTGGTCGTGGAAGGGCGCGGGCTTGGAGGAAACGGAACCGTTGCCATCAAACTCAAAAAAGCCCGGTTGCGTGACCAGCCCACCCAACGCATGGGCATTACCGCCGGCGCTGGAGGTCTTCGGTATCACCGGAACGACAACAGCGCGGTTCTTCAGCCAGAGGAGAATTCCACCAGCAAGGACAGCCAGAACGACCAGCACCAGTACAACAATGATGAGGGGAGACAGGCGAAGGGCATTCTTGGGCGGGGCTTCCGCAACAGGCGGAGCGACCACGATGGGTTCAGCCTCTGCCGGTCCTGGCACGGTTGCGGCAGTGCCATCCGCAGGCGCAGCGGTCTTGAGCGGTGCCGGTGTCGCCTGTGGCTGCACCGGAGTCGGTGGGATGGAGCTTGAGACGAGATAGCGCTGCGCGCGTTCACGCATCAGCAACGCGGTTGAGTTTGTCGGATCGATGCGAAGAAGTTCTTCGCACTTGTCGATGGCGGCTTCGAACTGGCTCTCGGAAAAGAGCGAGCGGATTTGCTCCTGCATGTCCTTTACTGTGCGCTGCTTCACCAACTGTTCCTGGGACGCAAGGTCTTCAGTACCGGAGGCCGGGGGTTGGGCTGCGGGAGCTTCCGAGGGGAGAGGCGCCGACAGAAGGTTGTCGAGGGGCGTGGGGCTTGGCGCTGCCGCAGGCGCCAGATCAATGGGGCCAGCCGGCTGGCCAAAGGGGTCGTTGCCCTGTGCGGTCAGGAAAGCAGGAATGATGGTAAACGCCACGGCCACGAGAAGGCCGGTGCAAAAAAACGGTTTTCTGCGCCTCATGAAGCCCTTTTTTCTACCCCTCCGGTCATTCAAACGGGAACTCAGTTGTCAGTGTGGGGTGACTGAACGCAAGCATCTTAAACATGGCAACGGATTTCTCTATTCCCCACCGCGCACATCCGGCCCCTATGAAAGCATGAAAAACCCCAAACGAACCCCCTTCATTCCCAAGTTTTACGCGGCTCTCCTGATGGCAGGGCTGGCGGGCGGCGCCAATGCCGATCCCGTCCCGACACCCAATCCGGCTGCGGAAGCGGTCATGGGCGCCGTACAGGCGAAGGCCCTTGGCAACGTGGAAACCACCCTGACGCCATCGCTCGTGCAGGTGGAAGTCAATGGCCAGATGGCCGACCCCGCCGGCGCCGTCTACCTCATCGAACCCGGTGAGGAAGTGACCCTCCGGGCCAGCGTGTCCGCAGCGCCGGGTGGGCCAGCCCGGTCGGAACGCTTCAAGGGGGTGTTTCGGCAAACCAGTTTCAAAGAGGTGATTTGGGAGGGAGAGCCGGATGATACCATCGTCACCACGGGCGATGGGAGCATCAAATGGAATCCCGGAACTTCCAATGGCAAGGTCAGTTATGTCACCGCCAGCGTGGCGTATCTGGAGGCGATGCGCTCCGTTGACGCCACAGTCCCCACAAAGGCGCCTGTCCTGTCGGGCCGGGCGGGCGTGCTGTTCGTGACCGGAGTGCCGTTCGACCGCACAGGGGACGGCATGGTGCAGGGCACGAACATCGGCATTTACCCGAACGAACGCGGGGACAAGGCACCGGATATCGTGAAGTCGAATGAGAAGTTGTATGCTCCTCCGACAACACTGTACCGATTGGATGAGCGCACGGCGGCGGCGAAGGTGCTGCCGTACATGACGCTTGGCGAACTTTCCCCGCCGACTTTTCCCGAAAGCAGTTCCGTGCGCTACCTCGCGGTGTCACCGCGGTTGATCAGGTTCATGACACGCTTCGGCGCCAAGCTGCGGGAGGCGGGACTCGATCCCGGGCGGCTCGCCGTCCTTCGTGGATTTGTTTCGCCAAACGAACGGCTGCGATTGGAGCAGCGCAATATCAGGCTGGCCGAGTTCACGCGCTTTCAGTATGGAGACGCCGTCGCACTCGTCTACACGGATGGGAAAACCTCCCGCAAGGACGCGAGAATGGCCGACCTCACGAACGATGGGTTGGTGGACGAACAGGACTTGTCCAAGCTGGCCACGATGGCGAAGGAAGTCATGGATGAACTGCAAAACTATGGGGGAGTTGGCATGGTCGCAAAGTTTGAAGGCCCCGGGGCCGCCACGGGTTCGCCATGCCTGCACGTCGACCTGCGCGGATGGTATGTCGCATTCAAGGAAGGCTACTGACATGGCGATGGGAGAGGCGGGCAACCCCGCGCGCACGGAGACATCACCACCCGGCCTGCCTGTATAGATGGCCAGACACATATCCGAACAGTTGGAGCACCTGCTCTCGAAGGTCCCCCGCCCCCTCCTTTCCAACCATGGTGATTGGATTGAATGCTACAACGGTGCGTGGAAAATCGCCCTGGAGAAGGGGCTAAGGCCTCCGCGGCCGTGGAACCCCAGGCAGGATTGGTACGTCGACGCCTGCTTTGCGGAGGGAATCTTCCAGTGGGACTCGTGCTTTATCACGTTCTGGTTGAAGTACGCCCAGGGTGGCCTTCCGAACATTGCCAATCCCCTTAGTTGCCTGGACAATTTCTACGCACGGCAGGACGCTGATGGAGCCATCGCGCGGGAGATACTCGCAGATGGTTCCTTTGCACAGAACAAATCCGCCGAGCATGACACGCCCGATACCAAGCCCTATTTCAATCATCGGGCCTTCACGAATCCACCTTTGTTCAGTTGGGCGGAGTGGGAGTATTACGAGCACACGGGTGATGAGTCACGACTCAGGGACGTGCTCCCGATCCTGGGAAAGTATTTCGATTGGTACACGAACCACCGCATGCGGGAAACCAGCTACCTGTGGTATGACGAATGGGGTTCCGGCATGGACAATGTGCCGCGCGGCGATGCGTGGGGCTGGGTGGACTACACATGCCAGGCGGCGCTCGACTGTGAATTCATTTCGCAGATCGCGATCATCGTGGAGGACAATGAACTGGCCGACTCCGCCGCTGCGAACTACCTCGCGCTGAAGAACCTCGTGAACGACAAGATGTGGAACGAGATGAAGCAATATTACAGCGACGTGGACCGGGACGACTTGTGGACGGGCACGCTGAACGTCGGGTCCTACTGGGCGCTGATGGCGGACCTTGCGCCAAGGGATCGCGCAGCGGAAATGGTGAAGCACCTTCGATCCGTCCGAAGTTTTGCGCGCCGTCACATGGTCCCCGCGCTGGCAGCACACGAGCGTGGCTTCGCGCCGCGCGGCGACTATTGGCGTGGTGGGGTGTGGGCACCGACGACCTACATGGTAATCCGCGCACTGGAGCGCCTGGGCGAGACCGAACTGGCCCATCACATCGCGGTCAACCACGTCTCAAACGTTGCACAGGTTTTCGCGCAAACAGGAACCATCTGGGAGAACTACTCGCCCGACGTCGTGGCGCAGGGCGAAAAGGCGAAGCCCGATTTTTGTGGCTGGAGCGCGTTGGGTCCCATCGCCGTGCTGATCGAGAGCGTCATGGGAATTCGCGTGTACGGAAATCGCAACGAGCTTGAGTGGAACCTGCGATTGGAGGAGGATCACGGTATCGAGAACCTGCGCGTGGGCGACGTGTTGGTGAATCTTTACGCGCGCTGGGACAGGGAGAGGTGGCACGTGACCGCGACCAGCACCGGGCCTGTTGACATCCTTGTGACGGGATATGGCTCCGCTTCGCGGGAACTGCTTCCCAACACTGGCATCGAATTGGTGGTGGAGTGATGCCCGAAAAGGTTCGCATCACCTGGATCGTCTTTCTCATCGCGGTGGGAGCCATGGCGTTGCGCCTGTGGCACTTGGAGTTCGGCCTGCCCGCCCGTTACCATCCCGATGAAAAGGAGAAGGTGAAGGTTGGCCTGCAAATCGTCAGTGGCGAGCCTGTCACATATTTCCTGCATCCCGGCTTCCTTGTGAACACCGTTGCGGGTTCCTTCAAGGTTTCCGAATGGTTCGGAATGGACAAGACGACCTATCGCCTGCGATGGGCGCGCATGGCGGTGGTGATTTTCGCAACGCTCAGCATCCCCATCTGCGCCGGCATCGGGTGGAAAATCTGCGGCGAATGGGGCGCGTACTTTTGTGCCCTGGGCTTGGCGGTGGTGCCCATTCATGTGCTCCATTCGCGCTACACGAAGGAGGACATTCATCTTACCTTCGCGGCCCTTCTGACAGTCTTGATGCTGATGGTGTGGCGCGGCGGTGCGCGGCGAATCGCGTCGTGGAGCTTCCTTGGCATCGTGCTCGGCGCGGGACTTTCCGTTTCCGCGAAATTCGTCGGCGTGATCATGATTCCCTTCGCAATTGGAGTCACCGCTGCAAGTCTTCCGAACCTGAAGCAGCGCACGCTGGCTGCCGCCGTCATCATTGAGGGGGCGATTGTCGTCTTCCTTCTCTTCTCCCATCAGATTCTTTCCAACCCTGACGCAATGTGGAAGGGATTCCAATTCGAACTGACTCATGGCACGGAAGCGCCCGACAAGGCGAAGCTGACCATTTTTCAGTGGCCGGATTTTGGATTCTATTTTTTTGTGACAGCCATCCTGCCGGGCCTTGGCGCCCTGTTGCCAATCGCAGGCGTGATCGGCTGGTGGCGCGCCGTGCGAAATGGCCGACGCGATCCTGATGCACTGATGATCGCGTTGTGCGCGGCGCTGTGGTATATTGTCGCGGAACTGACGCCGTTGAAGCGCGGCACTGGTGTCGAGCGTTACGCGCTGCCCGCCGCAGCCCTGCTGATTCCGCTCGCGGCACTTGGCATCGAGCGATTGTCCGAACACATTCGCGCCCGCCGTGGCGTTGTCCTTGCGGCGCTCACCACAGCCGTGTTGGTGCCGCCGCTGGCCCTTTCGGTTGCCGTGTCCGACACGATCGACAAGGATACCCGGCGCGAGGCACAGAAATGGCTGGCTGTGAATGGCCCGGAGAAATTGAAGATCGGGTACCTGACCCAGCTTTACATGCCTGATTGGAACAATCGTGGCGATCGCGTGCTGTGCGATATCGAGAAACCCATGGAGCCGTTTCTCGCATCATTGAAGGGTGTGAATTGTTTCGCGATGTCGAGTTTCTACAACAATCGTTACGAAAAGTTTCCGGGCCTCAGCGCCGACCAGATCGCACACATCCAGGCCGTGCGCGACGAATTTCCATATGCGAAGACGTTTGAGCGCCCTTTTTATCGCAGCATGTACTTTCACCAGCCAGTGATCGAGGTGCGCTTCCGCGATCCCATCATGCCGCGAAAGAAGCCCGATCATTCGCCATGAGTCAGGATGCGATCACCACGGATTCGCCCTCGCGTGCAAAGGGCCGCACCTTCGACAAGCGGATTCTTCCGTTCCTCGTCATCCTGACGGTGCTGGCATTTTATCTGCGCGCGTGGGATGCGGACTTCGGCCTGCCGGCACTCTATCACCCCGACGAGGGCCGAAAGGTGATTCTCTTCACCGACGTGGCGTCGGGGAGAATTCAGGGCAATTTCTCCCACCCGCCGCTGATGATCAACTTCGTTGCGCTTGTCTTTTTCGCCGCGCAGCACCTTCAGTGGCTGTCGGACTGGAACCTGACCCTCTTTGACCAGCAGTTGCTGCTGGGACGCCTCGTCAGCGCCTTCATCGGGGCGATGACGGTGATTCCCGTTTTTCTCCTCGCGCGCAACCTCTACGGACTGACAGCCGGTTTCGTCGCCGGGCTGGCGATCTGCGTCGCGCCAATGCACGTCCTCAATTCACATTACCTGAAGGAGGAGGTGTATCTCGCCTTCTTCGTCGTGCTCAGCGCTCTTTTCTATGTGAAGTGGATCGCCCATCGGAAAAAGAATCCACTGAACTTGTGGTACTTTCTCTCCGTCGTTTCATCGGCGGCGGCGCTGTCCTCCAAGTACATTGGCGTTGTGATGGTGTTGGCGTTCCTTTCGGTGCTTCTTGTGTATGTGAAGCCCTGGAAGGAGAAGCTGAAATTGTCGCTGCTGGCCGTTGCCTTGACGATTCTCACGTTCCTCATCCTCTGCCCGCAACTCTTCCTCAGCTTCGGCGATTTCATGCGCGACCTGAATTACGAGGCCGCCCACGGAACGACCGGCGCGGATCGCGAGACGCTGTATTTTTGGGAGAAGGGCGACCGCGGGCTTTTCTTCCTGCGCGAAGGAATCCTGTGGGGAATTGGCTGGCCCATCTTCGTGACGGCGGCGCTCGCGGTTGTGCTGTTCTTCGTGCAGCGTTCCCGGCACAGATCCATCCTCGTCGTGGCCGGCCTTGCGATCGCCTGGTATGTGGTCGCGGAACTGACACCCGCAAAACGCGGCATTGGCCGCGACCGCTACGTCCTGTCGGTGCTTCCACTGCTGGCCGTGTTGTCGGGCGGGTTCGTTTACTACATCCGCCGCCTCAGCGTACCGGGCGCACGCTGGTGGAGGGTCCTGTTTGGAATCGCACTTGTAATCCCATCGAGCTGGATGACCTGGGAGGCCATTCGCTCCATGACGCCGGACACGCGCGAGCTTGCGCAGAATTTCTTCGACAAGTACCTTTCGGATGATGATTTCCGCGTCGTTCACTACGGTGGCTACGATCCAATCAGCCACAAGAAGGCGCGCATCAGCCCCCGCTCCCCGCGCAGCAGCACATGGGAGGGAACCGTGGAACGATTGGGTGAATCACGGTTCGTGGCCATGTCCAGCTTCGGCTTGGCGCGCTATGAGAAATTTCCCGATCACGAGCCTGATGTCATCGCGCAGTTGAAATACATCAGGGAGCATTTTCCCTATGTCGCGCTCTTCAAGGCAGACCCGTGGCAATCCCACGAATTCCACAACCCGGTGATTGAGATTCGCAGCAAGAAATCACGGGAAGGCTACCTGTACGATGGCGCAGACCCTGAACTTAAAAAGCGGAGTGAAGCCGACCAGTTGAAATGGCGGGCGTCCCACAAGAAGAAGGAATTTGAGGAGTGGAAGAAGGAGCAGAAGGACAAGAAGCGGAAAAAGAAGGAACATTCAGAACGGATGGACGAGGAGTAGTCGCGCCATGTTCGGTGGCTATATCATTCTCGGCATTTCGTTGTTCGTCATTGTCTCCTATGTGGTGCTGCGGAGGAACACCCGGCAGCGCCAGCAGGAGGAGGAAGACGACGAGCCTTGGGCGCAGAGCCTGACCGAGGATGACGTGCAGGACATCTACGGCGACAAGGAGGAGCGCTGGCGGGACGATTGACTCATTCGCCCAGCGCCATCCAGGCGGTCACGCGGCTTGGTGCCCCAACTGTTCCGATCTTCGTTCCGTGGCCAAATGACGTCACCCATATCCTGTCGGAAACAAAGGGATCGTAGTAGACACGATAGGGCGTTCCGAACGGATAGGATGTCACCTGCTCAAAGGTCGGCGTGGCGTTGGCCAGGTTCGAAGTATACCAAAGCCCTTCCGATTCAGTCGTGAAATACAGCTCATTCGCGTTCGTTGGCGAAATCGCGCAGGAAGTCACGCGATGGATCGTGTGGATGCGCGTCCACGAGGTTCCACGGTTCGTCGTACGGTACAGGCCACCCGCTTCATTGTTGGTGGCGAACGGCCCCCCGTAACCGCTCCATACGCCAACATACCACGTGTTTTGCGTCGGATCGTGGGGATCCACCACGAGGTCCTTCACATAGTAAGTCATGTTCGCATCGCTGCGGTCCGACCATGAGGTTCCGCCGTTGGTGCTGATGAACACGCCGGAGCTTTGCGTGAATGACGATGTGCGCCGTCCGCTGAAAGTGGTGACGATGGCGCCGTCATTCAGGACGCGGATGCAGTACGGGTGCCCTTCCGTGCGCGGCGGATCGCTGAGCTGTGTCCATGTGGAGGCGGCACCGGCCGATGCATTGTTCGTCACCCAAATTCCACCATCAGCGCCACTGTGCACAACCGCGGCATACAAGCGATCGGGCGCCGTCGGGTCCAACGCCACATCGTACACGATGCGGCCAAAGTTCCGCATGACCTGCCAGGTTGCGCCGCCGTCGGTGCTGAAGCGCACCACGCCGGTGCCACCATCCAGCCGGGCGTCCGTCAAGTAGGTGGTTTCGTAAACATCATGGGTATTCGACGCTGCCATGTAGCCGGTAGTCGTCGTCGGGTGCACAACCACCTTGTAGGAAGTATTCAGCGAGTGGCCGGTGTAATTGAACGACCATGTGGCGCCGCCGTCGGTGCTGCGGACCCCCTGGATGTCGGAAAAACTCGCCCACATGTTGTTCGCATTGAACCAGGCCAGTGCCCAGTTGGATGTCACTTCGAGGCCATTGCTGTGATATGCCTTTCCCTTCGGTGTCGCGCTTCCGGCGGGATTCTCATCGGCGGGATTCACGTAGGCCTGGGTCCAATTTGCCCCACCATCGGTGGACAAGTGGCAAAAGCCCAGGTCGGTGAAGGCAATGTAGGACGAATTGTTCGGTGCGACCCCCAAGCCCAACGTGCCCGCGCCGTAGCTCCATTGCCTGTCCCCCTGATGGCCGGCCCATCCCGTCTGGACATTTCCATTCATCGTCACATTGAGAACGCTCGTCCATGTGTTGCCGCCGTTCGTGGTCTTGTAAATCATGGGCGATTCGTCATCGCGCTGGCCGGAAACGTAGGCGATGTCGACGTCATTCTGCGCGCAGGCGACGAAGACCATGCTGTTGTCATTACCCGCCGGCAGATTCGTATTCTTCGCCGTCCATGAAGGCTGGCCAACGTCGATGGTATAGACCGTTTGGTGCGTGCCGAAGAGGTCTTCGGGCTGCACGCCGCCGTAGACATCGGCGGCGGCTCCCGTGAGTGCAAAGAAGCGGACCGTTGCGCCTTCCTTCGCGCCGCAGAAGCTCACCATGTTCTGCCCCGCCGCGATCCCGGTGGAACCGGTATTCGTGAACGTTGAGCCATTGTTGGAGGAGACAAGAAGCCCGTCGTTCGTTCCCACGTAGATGTTCGCGCCGTCCCAGAAGGCACCGGCCAGAACGAGGCCGCTCCCCGTTGCCGCAGTGTGCTTTGACGTCCAAGTCGCCCCGCTGTTGGAACTGAAATAGAGGTTGTTGTAGTCCGCGATCAGCAGCCGCTGGGTGGACGCGGGATCCGCCACCAGCGTGATCGCACCGCCATCCGTGGGATCGGTCGTGCGTGTCCACGTCGTCCCTCCATCCGCGCTGCGCGAGGGACGCGTGACGTTGGAGGAGTCCTCCAGCGTGTAGTCGAGCGAATAGAGAATGTCCGGATCGCTTGTGAACTGCACATGGCTGCCGCGGTTTCCAACGATCTCCGTGAACGGCAATGCGTTCCACGTCACTCCAAGATTCGTGGAGCGAAACAACTCCGACATGTCACACGAGATGAAAAATTCGTTCAGGTTGTGTGGATTGAAACTGGGGCTGAACAGGGAACCGCCTCCGCCGACACCGACCGACTGCCAGGTGATCGTGGGAACAGCAAGAACCGGGGCCGTCAGAAGTAGTGCCGAAATGATTGTGGCGATGCGTGAAGCGCGCATGGGGTCTCCCAATCCTTGCAAAAGGCTCATTGCAAGGATCCTGCACAACCTCCATCAACGTCAACATGCCGTGCGGAAGTTCCCAAAAAACCGGGAATTGGGAGATGGGTTCTCAGTGTTTGCAGCAGCGCCGGAGATCGGCGCCCAAGAGCCTTGAAACGTGGGAGTGATTTACACCGAGGACTTCTTCCTCTTGTCCTCGATGCTCTCGAAGAACTCCTTCTGGTCCAACGCCCGCTTGCGCGTGTACTCCTCGGTCGTGCCGCTCTTGCCCAAGGCCGAGTTCAGGACAGAAGACAGCCCCGTCCAGTTCGACTTGTGCTTTTCGATCTTGATGCGGTTGCGCACCTCCAACACGATCATGTCGCTGCGTTCCGCCTCTTCCACGCTTGGCCACCAATCACAGCGCTCCGCGCCGGTCACGCGATGCTTTGTCACCAACAGGACACGGTCCGTGTCCGCTTCATGAACTCCCGGGTGTCGAAACTCCGCCATGCGTGGAAAATCCTTCGTCCAATTGGAATCTGTGGGCAGTGTCACGCAGCCCCCCCGCCCGCGCAAGGGCCTTCTGCGGTCCGCCCTTGCATCCACGCCGGTCCTTCCGATACTTCCGCCCACGATGCCTATCCAGATTTTCAACTCCCTTACCCGCCAGAAGGAGGCCTTCGCACCGCTCGACCCCGCCGGGAAGCGCGTCCTCTTCTACGCCTGCGGCCCAACAGTCTATGGAAAGTTCCATATCGGAAATGCGCGCACGTTCGTCATGACGGACGTCGTTCGCCGTTGGTTGGTGAAGCGTGGCCATGACGTCCAGTTCGCCATGAACATCACGGATGTCGATGACAAGATCATCAGGAAGGCGAACGATGAGGGCGTGGCTTCCGAGGTGATTGCCGCGCGCTACACGGACTACTTCCTGTCGATGCTGGAGCGGCTCGGAAACATGGGCGGCGTCATTCACCCAAAGGCAACACAGCACATCCCGCAGATGGTCACGATGATCGCGGACCTTGTCGCGCGCGGCCATGCCTACGCAACGCCCGACGGTTCGGTGTGGTTTGAAGTCGGCAGCTTTCGCGACTACGGGAAGCTTTCGCGCATGCCGCTCGATGAAATGAAGCAGGGTGAGCGCGTGGACGCGGCACAGCAGCAGTTGAAGCGCTCCCCCCTTGATTTTGCACTGTGGAAGGGCGCGAAGGAGGGCGAGCCTTCATGGCCATCGCCGTGGGGGAACGGGCGGCCCGGCTGGCACATCGAATGTTCCTCCATGTCGATGGAGGCCCTCCACTCCCAAACCATCGACATTCACTCCGGTGGTTCCGACCTCCGGTTTCCTCATCATGAGAATGAAATCGCGCAAAGCGAATGCGCGACGGGAAAGCGATTCGCCCGCTACTGGATGCACATGGGAATGCTGGACATCGAGGGGATGAAGATGTCCAAGTCGCTTGGCAACGTGAAGAACATTGATGAAGTGATGGAGTTTATCGACCCGCTCATCCTGCGCTATTTTTTCATGAGCGCAAAGTATGGCGACAAGATTGACTACACGGAAAGCACCATCCACCAATGCCAAAGCGCCATGGAACGCATGATCACCGCGGACCAATCGGCACGGCGCATTCTTGGCACCGATTCACCCACCGACTGGAACAGCGACGAGGAACTTCAGGCGACCTGGAATGAATTTGCCGCAGGAATGGATGATGACTTCAACTCGCCGCGCGCGCTGGCTGCGATAGCGAAGTCAGTGACGTTGCTGAACACGCGCATCGCGAATGAAAATGACAAGGCCTCGATCGCCCGCGCCACGGCGCTGCTGGCGGAATTGCGGGAAGCACTTGGCATCTCCGGGGAACTGGTCCGAAAAAACACGGGAGGTCTGGGCGACGAGGAGATCGAGTCGCTCATCGCGCAACGCACCCAGGCGAAGAAGGACCGCAACTTCACGCTGGCGGACCAGATTCGAAAGGACCTGCTTGGCAAGGGCGTGCAGCTTGAGGACTCGCGAACGGGGACGATCTGGAAGCGCGTCTAGCCGCCCTCCACATACCGTTCGAAAAGCTCGTCGAAACTCCCCTGCCGCTTGTAGAAGCGATCCAGCCGCCATTGCTGGAACTTCCTCGTCGGCCAGCCTGACAGGTACATCGTTGCGATGAATGCTCCAACGGAGATGACCTGGAAGTCACGCAGCTTCATCATCACCCCCACGAATGCCGCCACGCGAAAGAGCGCAAAGTAGATCGTGAACCAGACCAGCATCGGAACAAAGATCGAGAAGCTGATGAGGAACAGCGCCACGGGATTGCGCTTGCGCAAGTAGTTCTCCGCATCGGGAAGAAACAGCAGCGGCGGGGAGAAAAGCGCGATCACCCTCATTATCAGGATCGCCACCAGCAGCATGAGGATGATCTGTTGTGTCTTGTCCGCGGTGAGGATGAAATAGCCAATGATCAGTATCGCCGCAATGTTCTCCGAAACCTTCGCGGGATAGATGATGCCCATCGCCACGTCCGTGCGCGTCAGGCCCGAATTGTAGTAGTCCGCCAGCGTTCCCGTGGAGGCCATCGACATCAATTCCGCCCAGCACAGGTAGTGTTGCACCGCATAGAGCAGCGTCCACAGCAGCGCGGCGCTGAGGCCGTAGAAGATGTAGCTAAGATTGAGGATCGATTCCGCGACCCGGAACAATCCCATCGCCACGAGGGAAAGCAGCACCGCGCGAACAATCGGGCTTCGCCAGATCACACGGATGCCTCGCGGGAGCATCGAACGACGAAAGACGGGATTCTGTTTCAAATCCTCCCAGGTGTCGCGGATGTAGACGCCGTCGTTGATGGTCACTTTGCCTCTTTCTCCAGTCCCGGGGAGATGCGGCAGCGGCGGGAGGAACCGCAATCCCAGTTTCCCACAGTCGCCTCGCTTGACCCTTCGGCAATGCTACCTGTCGCTTATTCCATGGACACAAGGGACAACGATGCGCGGGCGATGCCGTGGCTTCTGGGCCCGCAACGCGACGTTGTCTTCTTCCTGTTACCCTTCGTGTTTTCGTTGGCGCTCCTGGCGTTCGCGCTTGGAGCTCCCGTGGCCTCCCAGTCTGTGCCGTTTCGCGATGCGAAGTACCTGCTCGTCACGTTCCACGTTCTGCTCACATTCCGATTCCTGGGAGGAACACGCCTTCCCATCGGCGGAAGGCAACTGGCCTTCGCGGGAATCGCGATCGCCTCATGCATCGTCATCACTGTTGGAGAGTGGTACCTGGGCAGTCGCGGCCGCCTTGGAATTTCAGCAATCGCCATCGCATTGCTATATTGTGTCAACTCGTGGAATATCACGACACAGAGCGCCTACATCGTGAGGCTCTATCGACAGCGCGCCGGAACCGACTCGCTGCGGGAAGACGCGCTTGATCGCCAGCTCATCGGCGTGAATGCGCTGCTTTTCTACGGCATCGGGTGGTTCTATCTGGATCAAATTCCCGTCCTCGCGGAACTGCGCGCGGATTTCTTCCGCTACCTGTTCGTCCTCCTGGCACTCTACCAGTTTGTGCTCTGCGCAATCATTGTTCCGCGTCGCGTGAAGGAATGGCGGGTGGACAAGCGCACAATGCTTCCCACCGCAGCCCTCCTGTCCGCCCTGGTCTACCCGTGGCCGATGTTCCTTGTGCTCTGGAAACCGGAACCGCCACTGGAATTGCTGACGCTCCCCATCTACGCACACGTTGCCCAGTATCTCGTCCTTCACTTTTTCATTTTTCCGCGCCCCGCCGCAGGTCGCTTCGCGGCCCAGTGTTCGGCGGCGGCGGTGGGCGCCCTGCTCCTGTGGATTGCGATGCGGCTCGGCGCGGCCTACTACGAGCAGAGGCCCGCAGCTACGTACTGCGTTCAGGGTTTTGTGATGGCCTTGGCGATGCTCCACAGCGTTGGCGATGTTGGACTTTTCCGCCATGATGAGCAAATAGGACCACAAAAACAACGTTGAATGCGGCCTGCCCAACTTCGTCCAAATCTTCTGCAAATTTAATAAAATCAGCGCTCCAAATTTACTTTTTGGAACGAGCCGCCCCTTTTTCGTCGGGACAAAAGTGGTTGCGATGAAGCTCCCCTGAATCAAATTCGCGCCTACCCTTAGGTTTTCAATCTTTGTCAAAGGCGGCTCGCCGGTTCATGATTTCCAATCATTTGAGGAAGTTGGTGCTGCTCGTTTGCGGGATCATTTTTGTGGCGGGCTCGGCGTTGGCCCAGGCACCCCAAGCGGCACCGGACCTTGCCGCCCAGGTGATGGCACTACAGCAAAAGGTGGCCGACGCGCAGATGGCCGGGGACAACGCGTGGGTGCTCACCTCCGCGGCCTTCGTCCTGATGATGACCGCTCCGGGCCTGATGCTCTTCTACGGTGGGCTCGTTCGATCCAAGAACGTCCTCTCCATCTTTGTCCAGTGCTTCTACCTGATGGCACTGGTTTCGATCCTTTGGCTCCTTTTCGGATACAGCCTCGCCTTCTCGAAGGGTAATGCCTTCATCGGCGGCTTCGAATATGCGATGCTTCACGGCGTTGGTGGCGCGCCGAACACGACATACGCGCCAACACTTCCCCACCAAACCTGGATGGTCTTCCAACTGATGTTCGCAATCATCACGCCCGGCCTGATGATCGGCTCGTTTGCAGAGCGCTTTCGCTTCAGGGCACTCGCCGTGTTCATGCTGCTGTGGGTGACGATTGTCTACTTCCCCCTCGCGCACATGGTCTGGGGGGAAGGCGGATTCCTGAATGCGTTCATTGGCCCGGAGAACGGCGTGAAGGCGCTCGACTTCGCGGGCGGCACTGTAGTGCACATCAGTTCCGGAGTCTCCGCACTGGTCTGCGCGATTTACCTTGGGAAGCGCACTGGATACCCCGGCCCGCAGTTCCTTCCCCACAACCTTGTGCTGAGTGCCATCGGTGCGGGGTTGCTGTGGATGGGTTGGTTCGGCTTCAACGCCGGCAGCGCGCTCAATTCGGGTGCGCTGGCATCGGCGGCCTTCGTCTCCACACACATGTCCGCTGCGGGCGCCACGATGGCGTGGCTGCTTGCGGAATGGATTTTCCGCGGCAAGCCGAGCCTGCTCGGTGGAATTTCCGGCGCTGTTGCAGGGCTGGTGGCGGTGACACCCGCTGCCGGCTTCGTGACCCCAACCAGCGGCCTCCTCATCGGCCTGATCGCGGGGGTGTTCTGCTGGTTCGCCTGCACGAAGATCAAGTCGACCTTCAAGTATGATGATTCGTTGGATGTGTTCGGGGTGCACGGACTGGGCGGAATGTTGGGCGCCATCCTGACGGGCGTCTTCGCAACCAAGAATGTCAACGGCGCGCTCGGCGACACGCTCGGTGGGTTGGTGGATGGGAATCCCCACCAGATATTGAATCAGTTGATCGCCGTCGGGATCACCATCGCCCTGTCGGTCGTTGCGACGGGGACCCTCATCTTCGTCGTCGACAAGGCCCTCGGCGCGAAGGCGGCACCTGAGGAGCAGGAAGTGGGAATGGACATCGCCGACAGCGGTGAGAGTGCGTACCACCCTGCCTAAATCAGCCGCCGCTCACGGGAGGCATCAGCCCGACCGTGTCGCCATCACACACGATGGCGTCACGGTCGGACCATTCCTCATTCCTCGTCACCAGCAGTGACGACAGGTAGGGGTTGATCCCCGGATGGCGACGCGCCGCTTCGTTCATGACGTCGGAAACCATCATCTGGCCGTGAAACTCGAACTTCTCCTCGCGAACGCCTGCCGCACTGGCAACCGTTGAGAAATACAGCACATGAACTCTCATTTGTCCCCGCTCCTGTCGCTGCGGCGTCCCGCATCCAATTTGTAACGCGCGATGCGCTTGCGCAGGGTGCTTCGCGTGATGCCAAGGATGTTCGCCGCGCGAAGCTGGTTTCCACCTGTCCTGTTCAGCGCATGCACGATCAATGCGCGCTCCATCACGTCGAACGTTGAGAATCGATTCCCGCGCGCACGCGCACTGACAAGCTGGTCGAACAGCGGAGCAACCTGGCCTTCGATGTCGCGGAAGCGCGGATCATCAAGTGTTCTTGTTTCGGACTCCAGCGTCAGCATTCGATCGCTGGAGGGAGGCGGCGTGGTCGTGATGCGGGGAACAAAATCCGACGGTTCGCCCTTCAGCCGCAGGTCTGCGGGAAGGATTGTTCCGCTCTTCGCGACGAGCACCGCATTGCGCAGGGTGTTCTCCAGTTCGCGCACGTTTCCCGGCCATTCATGCTGCACGAGTTTCTCCAGCGCGGCGGCGCTCACATGGACCTCCCGACCGCGCCGGTCCCGATTCAGGCGGTGCATGAAGAACTCAATGAGAAGTGGAATGTCGTCACGCCGCTCCCGAAGCGAAGGCATTTCCACGCGCACGACGTTCAGGCGATAATACAAGTCGGCGCGAAACAGTCCCTGCTCGATCATGCGTTCCAAGGGGCGGTTGGTTGCGGTGATCACGCGCACGTCCACATGCAGCGTCTCGCTGCCGCCGATGCGCTCGAACTCGCCACTTTGCAGGACCCGGAGCACCTTTGCCTGCGTGGCGGGCGACATGTCGCCAATCTCATCTAGGAACAGCGTGCCCCCCGTGGCCTGCTCAAACTTTCCCGTGCGCCGCGCCGCCGCGCTTGTAAACGCCCCGCGTTCGTGCCCGAACAATTCGCTCTCCAGCAATGCATCGGGAATGGCCGCACAATTCACCGCGATGAACGGCATTGATGCGCGATCACCATGGCTGAAGATCGCCCGCGCGATCAACTCCTTGCCCGTGCCGCTTTCACCAGTGACAAGCACTGGCGCATTGGAGCTGGCAACCTGGCCGATCATCTTGTAGACGCGCTGCATCGCCTCGCTCCTGCCGACGATGGAATCCGCCTGCCCCGCCGCATCAATTGCAGGAAACACGCTCACGGTCGAGGCGCGGTCGGAGGAAACCCTCAGCGCCTCCTTGACGACCTCCCGAAGCTTCTCAACGCTGAAGGGCTTTACGAGGTAATCGTATGCGCCGTGCTTCATCGCCTCGATCACATTGGCGGATGTGCTGTAGGCCGTCATGAGGATGATCAGGAGCCGCGCATCGAGCTGCTGCATCTTGCGCAGCGTTTGCAGCCCATCAAGGCCTGGCATTCGCAAGTCCATCATGACGAGATCCGGACGATGTGCCTTGATGGCCGCGATGGCCTCGGTGCCGCTGTGTGCGGCGTCGATCAGCACGTCGTCCTTCTCGAACACGCGGCGGAATCCGGTGATGACGTCGCGTTCATCATCAACAACAAGGATGCGTTGGCGCGTGCTCACTCCGCGCTCCCTTCCTGTGGTTCCAGTGGAAGGGTGACGGTGAACGTGCTTCCCTCATCCAGTTCACTCTTCACGGAAATCCTGCCACCGTGGCGCTTGATGAGCTTGTTTGAAATGAACAGTCCCAGGCCGGTGCCGCCCTTGCGCGTCGTGTAGAAGGCCCCAAACAAGCGGGGAAGGACGTCTGCGGGAATGCCGCGGCCCGTGTCCTCCACGATGATCCGCGAGCAGGGCCCCAGTGAACGATCGCGCGACAGCTTCGTCTTGATGGTGAGCGTGCCACCGCCCGGCATTGCCTCACTCGCGTTCATGATCAGGTTCAGGAGCACCTGCTGCATCTGCCCCGGGTCCATTCGCTGGTCGGGGATCCTTGCATCCAGGGAAACGATCACCTTCGTTCCTGCCTTCGTCAACTTGTAGCTCAGGAAGAGGAGCAACTCCTCGATCAATCGGTTCAGAGAAGCGCGTTGCAGGTGCGTCTCGCCACTGCGCGCGATGTTGAGGGTTTGCTCGATGATCTGGTTGATGCGATCGAGCTTTTCCGTGACGATGCGAAGGTCACCGCGCGTTTGGTCCGTGTGGTCCGCATTCTCCTGGATGCTGTGCATCATCAGGTTGATGATGGTGATGGGGTTTCGGATTTCATGGGCGATCTCCGCGGCAAGCGTCCCCAGAAGCGAGAAGCGCTCCGCGTGGCGCACTGATTCCTCCATCAGGTTCAGGCGCTCCATGCGCCGCCCGTTCTCAATGGCGATGGCGCCCTGATTGGCAAGAAGCTGCAACAGTCGCACATCCGTCTCGCGGAATTTCCGCGGCTCTTCCGTGAAGAGCGCCAAGACCGCAAGCACGCTGTTTTGATAGCGGACGGGGACCGCCAGGAGCGATGTGACACCCTCGGATTCCGCAAGCTCCGGGTGCATGAAGCGATGATGCGTTTGCACGTTTGCAATGCGAATCGGCACCCCGCGCCGCACCACCTGCCCCAGTAGCGAACTGTCAACGGGTATGGACTCCGCCGCTTCCCACGCCTTGCTCGCTCCCGCCGTGGCCCACAGGCGAAGTTCGCCGTCCTCCTTCACCTCCATCAGCATGCAAATCCTGCCCTGCAGGAGACGAACGCCTTCCTCCGCGATGCCCGCCAGCAATTGGCGCACGGGTCCCGGCTGGATCAGCGTGTTGCCAACGGTGAAGAGCCGCTCCATCTGGGCGGTGTGCTGCCGAAGCGCCTGGTGGAGGCGCGCTGTCTCGATGACCTTCGCGCTTTGGTTGGCGATGGCGACGCCGAGATCCTCATCGTCGGGACTGAAGGCGGAGGTGCGCGTGGAGTCGACGTTGATGACGCCGATCACCTTCCCCTCCAGGACCATCGGCAGTGCCATCTCGCTGCGCACGTCTGAGCGAACCTGCACATAGCGCGGATCGCGGCGCACGTCGTTCACGCGCAATGGCTTGCCGGACCAGGCAACGTACCCCGTGACGCCGACCCCCAGTTCCAGCTTCAGCCTTCTCCAGATGCGCGGCGGAATGTTGATCGCGGTCTCGATGTTCAGGATGCCACGCTTGTGGTCAATCATGGCGATTGATCCACTGGTGGCATTGCTGATGCGCACGACCTCCTGCAACAGCAGGCGCAGCACCTGCTCGGGATCGAGCGTGGTGTTGATGATGTTCGAAATCTTGTACAGTACCTCCAGCCGTTCAAGGCGGGCCAGTACCTGTTTCATCGTGCGCGACATGCGCAAGATAACGCCGTGCAATCAGCGAATGGTCAAGGCGGAGTCGCCAATGCGGCGCACTTGCCGGCGGAAAGGCCGGTCTATGCCCGCGCGGGAATGGCGTCGCGCAAGGCCAGCAACTCGTCGCGAAGCGAGGCCAGTTTCGCCTTCACCGCGCCGACGGGAACAGCGAACTCTGCGACTGGATCCGATTCTGCTTCAAACGTGAGAGGGAGTTCCGGCTCTGCGTTGGACGGCACAGGGACCGGAGTCGCGGGGGCGATGTCGATCACGCGGCTCACCTCTGTCGCGTCAACCAGCCCCTTGGGGTCCTTCCTGATGCGATCCACGGCGCCGGCGATGGTGAACTTCTCGTCATAGAGAAGCGTGCGGATGCGAAGAAGGAGGTCGATGTCCTTCACGCGATAACGGCGCTCATCATTGGCCAGGCGTTCCGGCTTCAAGGAAGGAAACTTCGTTTCCCAATAGCGGAGCACGTAGGCCTCCACGCCGACGATTTCCGAAACCTCGTTGATTTTGTAGAAAAGCTTCTTGGGGAATTGCGGAGAGGGAAGTGCGCTGCTCATGGTTGGGCGCAACCTTTCAACAGGAGTGGGAACGCGGCGTTCGCAACGGGAACGGGTGAAGAGAATGAACGCCTACGAGGGCTGTCGCGTGATTTACCGAACAACGGCAAGGAAAAAGTGGATGGCTGGCAATTATTTGTGCGGGTAGTAGAACTTTTCCTTCAAGGAGCGGCTGACGGCGCGCCGATAATTGAACCCGCGCCACGTCCCCCAATACTGCATCAAACGAAAAGCGGCAATGGATCCGGCGTTTCGCAGGAAAACGCCCCGGGAGAACGCCGCGCGTCCATCGAGCCAGGCCGAGTAAAGGAACAGGCGCAGGAAATCCACGAAGGAGAAATGGAGGTCCGGGGTGATATGCTTGAGTGCGATGGCTTCGCGTTCATAGCGGCGAAAGACCTGCGGCCAACTCTCGTCGTGCAGGTGGTAAACGCCGGCACGGGATGCATAGGCAATCCGCCCGCCCGTGGAATCGAGCCACTTCGCCCAGCCAAGATCCTCCAGCCCGGTGAGGCTTTCATCGAATGGATGATGCCTCCAAAGGGAGTGACGGATGGCGCTGTTCGCGTTGTTGCAAAAGAATCCATCCTGCGGGATGGCATCGAACTTACGGAAGGTCTTTTGAAAATGGCGGTGCTCGCTGAACTTGGTGCGGGGGCCGCCGCGCTGCTTCCCATAGGTCAGCCCAATGGTTTTCATCGCAAAGGGGGCCAGCAGCTCATCCAGCCAATGGCTTCCGACCGGATAACAATGCCCGCTGATGAAAACCAGAAACTCGCCGCGTGCCGCCTTGCATCCAACATTCAACGATCGGCCGAAGGTGAAATCCTCCTTCGCGATGTGCAGGACGCGGGCACCGGCGCGCTCCGCGATCTCGCGCGTGCCATCCGTGGAACCGGAATCAACCAGGATGATCTCGAAGCTCTTCCCGCGTTGTGCGTGGAGGCGACGCAGCACCTCTCCCAGATGGCGTGATTCATTGAACGCGCGAATGATGATGCTGGCGCGGGGCTGAAGGATTTCCAGTTCCGTCCGGGTCACTGCGATGACGCCCGGCGATTCAGCAGAAGTTCCGCAAGCTCCCACGTGGCGGGGTCGTCTATGTCGGTCGCCTCCAGCCGGTCCATTTCAAACATCATCGGGTTTGATCCGATGCGTGATCCGGTCCCCGCAAACGAATCCCGCGTGAAGAGGTAAAGATTGGAGTTCTCCTCCAGCACCGGCTCAAGGTCCTGCGTGCGCTTCAACTCCTTCGGGTCGTGATTGATCGGCAACCCATCACGGTGGAAGAAGCGGGCAAAATAGGGAGTCACCGTGAAAAGGGAGTCGTGGGATGACCCCGTGGTCAGCGCCTTCATTGCAGAACGAATCGTGGCCTGGGTGAGAAGGGGATTGGTCGTGTGTGTTTGCAGGAAGTTGGTGTGGGCGGGCGGAATCAGCGTGAGGTCGTGTGCAAACAAGTGATTGGTGGGAACGAAATCACCGCACAACCGCTGGGGCCTTTCGATGATGCTCACCTTCGGAAACGGAAGGAGAACATCGCGCGTGAAGCGCTGCGAATCAGTATCGATGAAGATCGACGCGACCTCCTCCATTGAGGAAAGGGTTGCAACGATGTGCTGCCACAACGGCTTCCCCGCAATCTCCCGAAAATTCTTTCCCGGGACGCGTTCCGAATGATCCTTGATGGGGATGAGCGCGACGAATGGCTTCATGATCCTTGGAACTTTCCGCGGGCCTCGATGAACAGCCGCTCGTATCGCTCCGCCTCCATGGACCGGGAGAACCTGCGGCGCGCAAACATCGCGCAATTCTCCGCGACGGCGGCAATCATCGCCCGGTCGAAGAACACTTCCCTGATCCGGTCAGCCAGTTGTTGCGGCGAGCGCGGATCAAAAAGCCAGCCCGTCCTTCCTTCACGCACCATATCCGGGATGCCTCCCGCTTTTGCGCCAATCACCGGCGTTCCACAGAAGAGGCTTTCCAGAACGGTGTTCGGAAGGTTGTCAATCAGCGAGGTCACCACGGACACATCGGCTGCGCTGTAGGCGGTGCGCAACTCCTCCACGGTGGATTTTCTTCCCAGGAACATCACGCGATCATCCTTGATTTCCGTCCGGACTGCCTCGCCAAGGCAAAGAAGGCGCACTGGTAATTGCGGAATCAATGCAAGGGCGTCCAGCAAAACGCGCAGGTTCTTGCGCTCATTTTCCAGCGATGAGGCAATGAACAGCAGCGTAAGCTCCTCCGATGATGCAAGATTCAAGAGCGTGCGTGCATGACTCGCGGGAATGGGAAAAAAATCCCGCGCATCCAGGCCGTAGGGGACATGGTGGATCGGGAAACGCGATCCGTAAACATCGCGGGCGACAGCCGCCATCCACCGCGAAGGGGCAATGAAGGCAAGATGCCGCGCATCGCGCATCATGCGCTGGCGTGTGTCGCGATGAACCGTGAGCAGCGTGCGGGGGTTTGTGCGCGGCGAGCCATCGAGTGCATTGAACTTGTAGGCGCGCAACCGGGCCGCGTGGCAGTCGTGCATGGTCCAGAACACGGGAACCTGCTGGGAGATCTCCGTCACGAAGGAATGGTCCAGCATCATTGAAACATTGTGGAAATTCACGACGTCAAACTTTCCACGCGCAATCAGGCCGCGCAGGTCCGACTCGCAACGCGCGTAGTAGCGCCTGAGGCAAAACCGTGCCGATGCCGTCGCCATTGGTCGCCAGACGGACTTGCCCGGATCAGCGCTGATGGTTTCCTTGTAGCTGAGGTACTGGTGAACACGAAGGGGAAGTGGCTTGTGTTCCGCCGCCGATTTTTCACCCACATGATGCCTCGCGCAGTGCTCCATCGGGGCTGCCGCTTGCGCGGCAAAGCGAAATGCGTAGGAGACCTTCTCCCTACCCGGAGCGGGGTTTTCATCGAGGCGATCAGCGAGGGCTTTTGCAAGCCGGTGCGATGCCACCGCCGCGCCGGGGCCATTCTCATACTCGGAAACGATCAGGACCTTCATCCCAGCCGCTTCCTGACTTCCTTCTTGTAGTGCCTGAGGGCGTGACGCGGATGGGACGACAACAACTTCGCAAGCGAGGCAAGGACTCCTGGCTTGTTTCCAAACTCGCGGGCACGGGAAACATCGTCCGTCAGCAGCGCGGCATGCACCAGTTCCCCCGCCTCCTTCCTGTCGACAAACTCCGGCAATGACTGAAGAAACGTATCGATGTATTGCTCGCGCGAACTCATGCGCGGATTGCGCTCCGCAGCGACGATCCGCGGGAGGAGGCTCCTCCAGGCATCGTCGCCATCCTCCATGGCGAGAAAAATCGCCATCCACTGCCGGGATCCCTGGGGGTTCCCTTCGGTGCAGGCCTTCGCGACGCCATGCGATGCGGCATCCGCGATGGCCCTCGCCTCCAAGGCACGAAGATTTTCAGGAAGCTTCGGGTTGTCATGGATTCGATCGATCACCGTCAGCAGTGCATTGATCTGACGATCCGAGTTCGTGGACATGGAAACCGGCAGGGTTCGATATGCCGCAAGCCAGGCATTGCGATGCATCACGCGCGCACCGTCAATCATGGCACGCGCGAGCAGGTCCCAATCCTCCGCGCCATTCAGCGACTCCTCAAAGCGAAGCCCCCCATCAAACAATTCCCGGCGAAACAAGAGGGCATGGATCGGAAATGGATTGGAGACCACAACACGCGACAACGGCACTTCACCCGGTGGGTGCTCGATCAGGCGAATGGGGGAACCGACGTTGTCGCTGAAACGCAATCCATTTGCCGTCACGATGTCGTAGTCCGGATTCGCTTCAAGCCAGTCGATCTGTGAATTCAAGTCACCCGCAATCAGAAGGTCATCCGCATCGAGGAACAGGACGTGACGGCCGGAGGCAACATCCAACCCCGCATTGCGCGCGGCGGACAAGCCACGGTTCGCCTGATGCTTGTATCGACACGAATCCCCATCGACGAATCGATCCACAACCTCCCTGACGTTGTCCGTTGATCCATCATCAATGATGATGATTTGAAAGTCCCTTGGTTTGGCATCCAGGATGCTCCGAATCGCATCCGCGATCCACTCCGCACCGTTGTAGACGGGAATGATGAAGCTCACCGTGGGTTGCTGCGGTGTCATGGATCAGAAACCAAGCCGCGAAAAAAAGCCGCGCTTTGGCATCGGGCTGCCCACCTCTCCCAGCCATTGCAGGGCAGTCGCAACACGCTTCGCTGCGCCGCCATCCGCCGCGCCGCAATGCAACGCCACGAACTGGTCGAAACGCTCCCGTTCCGCCGAATCCATTTCCGTGGCCGCTTTCTCCACTGCCCCTTTCAGTTCAGCGTCAGTAAACGCCTTCAACAATCCATGCGTCCTATCATCATTGAAAAGCCGCATCCTTTCCCCAAAGGGGTTGAAGTACACGGCGCGGCGGCCCATCAACATCGCCTCGTAGATCAGCGTGCTGAACCGCGTGATGAGGATCGACGCATCTGCAAGGTGTTCGTGCACCACGCCTGCGTGCGAAGGCCGCACGGGATAATCGGGGAACATGCCCTTGTCGCGCGGATGTTGTGAAATGAAGAAATCCAATCCCAGGCTCGTGCAGGAATCGACGGCACCCTTCACCCACGCTTCGCGCTGATCCTCATGAACGCCGTATGTGAAATTGCAGTTGATCATCACGCACGGCTTCGCGGGCAGATCGCGCCTGCCGATTGCGTCGAAGCGGGGATTGCCAGTCGGCAGGTAGGCGGATCGCGAGAGGTAGCGCGGCATGATCGGCCCCTGGATCATGGGAAAATCGGAAATCGCCATGCGCTTGTCCGTGTCGAAATCAAGGCAGCCCTCCTGAAGGCATACCGTTGGGATCCGAAGTGAAGTCGCAGCGGCAACAATCCCCTTCATCGCCTGGTTCCAATCATTTCCCAGGACGACAACGGACGGCTTCAGTTCGCGGAGTGTTTCAATGCTCCCGATCAACGGATCGATTCCCAGCGAACGCAGCGTTGCCTCCGCATTCTCCCCGGGACGAATGTCGGCGAGAAGGAACTTCGCCTCGCCAAGGTGCCTTGCAACGGGGGCAAACATCCGGCTGTGGGTGTCGTTGCACGGACAGAAGAGGACAGCGCCTCCCGGATTGGTACGCAGCCTGCCATTCAGGTCCTTGATGATGGCCGCTTCACTGCGCGCGTCGATGTCCCGCAGCGGCAGCACGGAAAGATTCGTCCCGGCCTCGACCTCCTCCCGCAGGGAACCCTGAGCATACAGCCTGATGCCCGTGCGTGCGAGCGTTCGATAAAACTCCAGGTCACCGCCATCCCTCCCCCACAGAAAGGTGCGCGCACCGGGACGCCGATTCCGCAGCGCAGAATGGATTTTCGGCGACGGATCGTTCGTGATGATGACTTCCTGGAAATCGATCACGGCCGGCAGCGCTGTTTATTTTCGAATTTCTTCCAGGATCAACGGCAACCGTTTCACCGGCTTTTGGCCAATGACGATGGCAGCATCGAGCATGGCACGCGCCTGCGCCAAATTCTTTTCGTTTCGGTGGTAGATTGTGACGAGCGGCTGCCCCTTCTCAACCTTGTCACCGGGCTTCACATGCACATCCATGCCGACGGTTGTGTCCACGTTGTCACTCGCCTGCATGCGGCCAGCACCAAGAAGGTTGCCGGCAACACCAACATCGCGTGTCTGGATGCTGGCGACGACACCCTTCTTCTTGGCGGTGAGCACGGAAGCCTGACGGGACACCTCCAGCAGTTCCGGCTTGTCCACGATGCGCGGATTGCCGCCTTGCGCCTGAACCCACTCGGTGAACTTCTCCAGCGCCGCACCTGATGCAATGAGGCCCTCAAGCGTCGCGCGAGCCTTCTTGTGATTCGGTGAAATTTTCGCGAGCACGAGCATTTCCGCACACAATTGCAGGGTGATTTCACGCGCATCCCCGGGACCGCCACCCTTCAGCAACTCAATCGACTCGCGAACCTCCAGCGCGTTGCCCACAGCCACCCCCATCGGCTGGCTCATCTGCGTGAGCATCGCGGTCACCTTCATACCCAGCGCCGTGCCGATGGAAATCAGCCCCCGGGACAGTTCACGCGCCTTCTCCAGGTTCTCCATGAACGCGCCACTGCCGCACTTCACATCCATGACCAGGTAATCGGTCCCTGCAGCCTTCTTCTTCGAAAGGATGGATCCGCAGATGAGCGGAACACATTCCACGGTTGCGGTGACGTCGCGCAGCGCGTAAAGTTTTCGATCAGCGGGAACAAATTTTTCCGTCTGGCCAATGATGCCGCATCCGATCTTCGCGAGCTGCTTGCGGAACTTTTTCTCGTCAAGCTTCCATTTGTAACCCGGAATGCTGTCCAGCTTGTCAAGCGTGCCGCCGCTATGGCCGAGTCCGCGCCCGCTCACCATTGGCACGATGCCACCCGCCGCGGCAACGAGCGGCGCGAGGACCAATGACACTTTGTCGCCAACACCTCCCGTGGAGTGCTTGTCCACCTTCGGTCCGTCGATGCCGGAAAGATCATACTGATCGCCGGACTCCAGCATCGAACGCGTAAGGGCTGCGGCTTCCTTCGGCGTCATCCCCTTGAAGAAGACCGCCATGAGGAATGCGGAGACCTGGTATTCCTCAACCTTTCCGGCCACATAGCCGTCGATAAATTCCTTCAATTCGGCGGCGGGAATTTCGATCCCTTCCCGCTTGCGGCGAATCAATTCCGGTGTGTTCATCAGCGAGGCCTTTCGATTTGATCAATGTGCATTTAGATCGGGATGACGGAAAGCGTCAACGGCATGCTGACAATCGGGTACGATGCTTCCGTAACGCTGGCGCCCTCGCCGCGTGGCATCGCCCGTTACGCCCTGGAGTTGCTGCGAGCACTGCTGGCGCTGCCGCGAACGGACCTGCGGTTCGTGGTGCTGCTCAATTCACTGCGGCATGAAGCCGGGCCGCAGCACAATTTTTTGCTGGATGACCCGCGGGTGAGCCTGGTCCGGAGAAACCTTCCGGGGCCGGTGGTGGTGCACGGGTGGCGGCTGGCCCGAAGGCCAACCTGGGAGCAACTCGCGGGAAGGACGTGCGACGTGGTGCACGGACCCGCGAACTACATTCCACCATCGCGATCGCCTGTGGTTGTAACTGTGCACGATCTTGGCTTCCTCCGCGATGATGAGGCGCAACTTGCGCCGCTGGCGGGGAAGTACTTCCGTGCGGCCTTCCCGAGGCAATTGCCCCACGTCGCGCGGATCATCACCCCCTCAAGGTTCGTTGCTGATGAAGTGGCGGGAACCTATCACATCGATCGCCAAAACATCGACGCCATCCACTCGGGCATCAACGGCGACCTCTTCTCGCCACAAGGAGGGATGAGGACGGATCAACTGGCCGCGTTGGGAATCACGCGGCGATTCGTCCTTGCCATCACGGCGCACCAACCAAGAAAGCGCGCTGATTGGATCGCGAAAGTCGCGGCCTCCTGTGCAAGGACTGATGTTCAATTCGTGACAGTGGGAATGCCGGAAGGGTTGAGCGACTCGCGGCTTGTTTCGCTGCGCGACGTTGATGACGGCACGCTGGCTGCCCTGTACGCATCCGCATCCGCCGTGCTACTGACAACACGGGAGGAAGGATTTGGCTTCCCTGTGCTGGAGGCGCTGGCGAGCGGAACGCCCGTGATCTGCGGAAGAAACAGTTCGCTGGCGGAAATCGGAGGCGGCTGTGCATCCTACGCGGACGAGGACACACCCGAAGGATTCGCCAAGGCGCTTGGCTCCGTGCTGGATCATCCCCCGCACGAGGCGCAGCGCGCCGCGTGGATCGAACATGCGCGCCAATTCACCTGGCGGAGTTGCGCAGAGCAGGTGGCGCGATGCTACGAGCGCGTAGCGGTGCCGCGAAATTAAACCTTGGGATCCAGCGCCGCTTCCGAATCGTCGGCGGCAGGCTCCTCCATCTCAATGACGACCTTGATGAGGTCCTCGTTCATCCCCCGCATGAGCCGGTAGGCATCGGCAACCTGATCGAGCGGGAAGCGATGCGTGACGAGTTCGTGGATGCGCCGGAGCGACCCGCTCTGCAACAACTGCACCGCTCGCGCGAGCGTATCATGGGGGCGACGGACAAATTGAACCGTCAACTCCTTGTGACGCGCGTCGCGGGCGTTGAAGAGAATGCGGTTGTCCTCAGGAATCCCCGCGATGACGACACGCCCGCCGGTGCGAACAATTTGAACGGCAGCGCGTGAACCTTCGCTGGCATTGCTGACATCGATGGCGATGTCCACGCCGCGCCGCGGCCACCGCGAAACGGCGTCCATGGCCGTGATGGGATCATAGGCCAGCGTGGCTCCATGACGGTACGCGATGTCGCGGCGAAAGGCAACAAGGTCCACGGCAAGGATTTCCCCCGCCCCCGATTTGCGAAGCGCCTCGATCAGCAAAAGGCCCAGGCTGCCACACCCAATCACGGCGACGCTCGCCATCAGGGGCATGTTCGTAAGGTCCGCGATGTGGATCGCCATGCTGAGGGGAATAAGGAGCACCGCCTCCTCATCGCGCACGGAATCAGGCAGCGGAATGCAAAGATTCGCGGGCCATGCGAACAACTGTTGCAGTGCGCCCGCAACGGGCGGCGTGCCGAGGACGCGCATGTCGGGACACAGATGGTGATTCCCCTCGAAACACCAAGGGCACTTCAGGCACGGAGCGAGTGGGTTGGCCACGACACGCTTCCCCACCAGCGTGGGATCGACACCGCGACCCACACGCACAACGCGCGCGACAAACTCCGCACCGGGAACGTGGGGCGAACGGAAACCATCCTTCGTTGGAGCGCCCTTGCGATAACGCATGGCATCCGTGCCCGTGAGGCCGACAAGAATGGGCTGAAGCAACGCTTCACCCGGCCCCGCCTCACTGCGGGAGGGCACATCGCGCACTTCGATTTTTTCAGGGCTTGTTAGCTGGACAACCTTCATGCCCTCAATCCAGTCACGGCGGGCCATCGGGAGTCGAATGGAAACTCTTTGGCAAAACAATTCCCACCTCCGCCGCCTCGCCAGCACCTGCGAGAGGCACGAGCACACCCGCTTCTCCTTCAGTTCGATGATCCCCCAGAGACAGGTTGCCTTCACCGCGTCGTTGCATGAGCCTTTCATCAGCGTGGCTCCGTTCTTTCAGGAGAATAAGCTCGCAAACCCAATCTCCCAAAGCGGGGACCACACCCCAACACCAAATGCGCGAAACAATGCCTACGTTATCGCTGTACATGCGCTTGTCGCGGTCGCAAGAGAAGGGTCGCAACGCGGCCAGTCTGAGAGGAGGCGTGTGATGCCCGTGGAGGTTGATCTTCCCCCTGAGAAGTGCCGCCTGTTGGACCAGCTTCGAGCGTTGCCTGCCGAGACGGAGTGGGTGGAGTTCAAGCACGACTACTTCGAGCCGACGGCCACGGGCCAATACTTGTGCGCGATGGCCAACTCGGCGCGTCTCTGCGGGAAGCCGAACGGCTTCCTTGTGTTCGGCATCAAGGACGGAACGCACGAAGTTGTCGGCACGAAGCTGCGCCCACGGACGGAGCGGGTGGACAACGGGCCACTGGAAAACTGGCTGGCTCACAATCTGGAACCTCGTATTGGCTTCGAGATCCACGAAGGGCTCTACCAAGGGAAATACGTTGTCTTGTTCGTCGTCGATCCAGCACCCGAACGACCGGTGGAGTTCAAGCGGGAGGCATGGGTGCGTGTGGGCTCGGCGAAGAAGAAACTCCGCGAGCATCCAGAAAAGGAGCGGAAGCTGTGGGGGATGCGCGACGACTGGTCGGCTCAAGTCTGCACCCGCGCGACCTACGATCACCTCGACCCAGAGGCGATGGCGAAGGCACGGATGCTCTTCAAGGGGAAGAACCCAAGGCTCGCCGCCGAGATGGACGGTTGGGATGATGAAAAGTTCCTGACGAAAGCAAAGGTCGCGATCGAGGGCGAGTTGACGAATACAGCGATCCTTCTGCTGGGCAAGGAGGAGGCCGAGCCACTTCTGCAACCAGCGGTGGTCTGGCTCCGCTGGAGTCTCAAGAAGGCCGACGGTGGAGACGAGAACTACGAGGACTTCCGAACGCCGGTGCTGCTGGCGGTGGATCGACTCTTTTCAAAGGTCCGGAACCTGAAGGTACGGTATCTGCCCGACGGCACCCTGTTCCCTGTGGAAACAGACCAGTACGACGCCTGGGTCATCCGCGAGGCACTACACAATGCCATCGCGCATCAGGACTACGCGACGAAGGGGCGCGTGCTGGTGGTGGAGAACCCGGACGAACTGGTGTTCAGCAACCTTGGCGACTTCATCCCTGGCAGTGTGGAGCATGTGATCAGAGAGGATGTGCCGCCGAGGCTGTATCGGAATCCTTTCCTATGCCAGGCGATGGTGAGCCTGGGGATGATCGACACGCAGGGTGGTGGTATTCGACGCATGTTTGTGGAACAGAAGAAACGCTGCTTCCCGATGCCGAAGTTCGACCTTACCCGTGCTGGAGAGGTACGTGTTCGGGTGCCAGGCAAGCTGTTCGACGCCCGCTACACGCGACTCCTCATCGAGAATCCTGATTTGGAATTGGAGACGGCCATCTTGCTCGACCGAGTACAGCGAGGCCAGAATCTTTTCCGAAAGCAATACGACCTTCTGAAGAAGCAGAAGCTGGTCGAGGGGCGTTGGGGAGCGTATCATGTAGCCGCAAAAGTCGCCGCCACGGTGGACGCCAAATCTGACTACATCAAGTCCCGGGGGCTGGACTCGACCTACTACGAAGGGCTGGTCACCGAATACCTCAAGAAGTTCGGCCATGCCAGCAGGCAGGACATCGACAGACTGTTGCTGGACAAATTGCCAGACGTATTGGACGAGAAGCAGAAGCAACACAAGATCCACAACCTCCTGAGCGCGCTCCGTCGCGCCGACAAGGTCCGGAACGAAGGCTCCCGTGGTGCTCCTCGATGGATACTGGGGTCTTTGTTAGATCGGGAGGCGAAGCCAAAGTGAAAACCAATGGATCGCAAAAAAAGCGAGCCGGGCAAGAGACTCAAGCCAAGCGACATCAGCGCTCCGGGCCATTGTTAGATCCGCTCTCGTCTGTCTGGGTTATCAAAGAAAGTAAACCAAGATGCTCATTAACCGACACAGCCTGACCGATTACTCACTGCTTGGGAGCACAACCGATCCCGATACAATGGAGGGTTTGTCGTCTACCAAGGTCCATTCGCCACGGCAATTACTGACACCCTGCACAAGGAAGAGATTACTGCGAAGGTCTATGACACATCCTTGAGCATGACGGAGCACGAGTTGTCAGCGACCTTCGGAACAGTGCTTGATCCCAAAGTGAAAGGGACCAGCCCTGCACTTTTCAATCCGAGCTTCCTGAAGATGAGTCCGGACAATTCGAGCTTGTATCTGACCACCAACACCAAATTCATGAAAGTCGATATCGCGACAGGCAATCGATCTTTGATCAATGTGACACTGGGCAGCGGCGCTCCTTTTGAGATCGGGCCGGCGGTCGAGATTGAGGGACGCTCCCTTCCAAGTGTGACGGAGTACCTGGGTCACCTGACAAACACCCAGAAATTTCAAAGGCAAAGTTTGGTGGGGTCTGATCTCAATACAGATTATCGCATCGATTCCAGCGATCTGGATGTTCGCGCCAACAGAATGGAATAGATAGCGTCTCAGGCAGGCGATGACTCTTCGCGGCATGTCATCATGCCGCGAAGGTCTCTTTTTACAATCGGACTTGGGACGGAAGCGCCCTCCTACGCCACTCCAAACCTCGGCAGGAGTTTTGCAATCTTATCCCGTGAAGTCAGTGGTCACACTTGTGTGGAGTGCTTCATGAAAAGTCGCGGGTTGGCGAAGCTGGTTGGGGCTGGCGCATTGATTTTGCTTGGTTTGACGGTTGGAATCTTTGTCTCCCGCCCTGAAGAACGATTGGCTGAACTCGCGGCGGCTCCAGCACAGGCAGCCGTGTCAAAGCAACCCGCCAGCAGCGATCCACTTCCCGTAAAGCGGGCACCCAAACCCGAAACGACTGTCACGCGCATCGTGAAGAAGGTCAGCGATTCCGTGGTGACGGTCGGCGCCGTGAAACGCCAATATGTGGAGCAACCCTGGGTGACGGAGTTTTTCATCGGCTCCCGATTGCGACTGGAAAAGCAGCGCCTCCCCTACATGGGAAGCGGCTTCATCATTGATAAGGAAGGGCATGTGGTCACCAACTTCCACGTGATCGATGATTCGCTTTCCTTCTTTGTGACACTGCCCGATGGTCGGGAGTTTGAAGCATCACTTGTTGATGCGGATCGTTACGCGGACATCGCCGTGCTCCAAATCAAGGCGGATGATGGAACGACGCTGCCCGAACCCCTGGAGTTTGCAGAGTCCGACGAGCTTCAGATTGGCGAGCAGGTGGTGGCGTTCGGAAATCCCTTCGGAAACCTGATGGAAGATTCACGACCAACGGTGACAGCCGGATACATCAGCGCGCTGCATCGCACCATTCGTCCCGATAGCAACATCATGCGCGTCTACCAGGACATGATCCAGACAGACGCGTCCATCAATCCGGGAAACAGTGGCGGCCCGCTGGTGGACGTGAACGGGGACGTTGTCGGCGTGAACACATTCATTTTCTCACCGTCAGGTGGAAGCACGGGCGTCAGCTTTGCCATTCCCGCGAACCGCGTGAGAGGAGTCGTGGATGAGATCAAGAAGTACGGGAGGTTGCGCCCGCTGCTGTTGGACTTTGCGTTCAGGACGCTGAGGACGCCGCGTGTTTCCGGCGTGCAGGTGATGGATGTGCGCTCTGGCGGGCCCGCCGAACAGGCCGGCATCAATGTGGGCGATGTCATCGTCACCGCTGAAGGCCGCACGGTTACCAGCCGCGAGGAGTTCTACCTTCTTTTTGCCAGTCGCCAGGTGGGCGATCAGGTGAAGCTGAAGTTGTGGCGGAACGGGAAGGAAAGCGACGTTGTCTATACCGTGATGGAAGCCGCCAAGTAAGGGGCTGCGTGTCATGCCTTCGGAAGGAGGGCGCCCGGATTGCGAACCGGGTGGTATGGCAGCCAGATGAGCGCCTCTCCACCTCCCTCTTTTCGATTTCCAAGTTCAATGGTTCCCCCGTGGGCCTCGATGGTGCTCCTGACGATGGCAAGCCCAAGGCCCGTTCCAGCGCGCTTGCTTGTATAGAACGGCTCGAAGAGCCGCTCGATGCTTTCGGTTGAAAAGCCAGGCCCCGAATCCTGGACGGTGACAAGAATTCCTTCCTCGCCATTGCGAAAATAGCGCGTCGTCTTCATGCGGATGTAGCCACCGCTTTCGTTGTTCACCGCCTCGAGGGCATTTCGCGCGAGGTTGAAAATCGCCTCCTCGATTCTTCCACTGTCAACGTCGATTTCTGTCGCGTTTTCGTCCAGTTGCACACGCACCGCCACGGGAGTGTAACCGCTGGGTGGATCCCCCGCCGCCGCAATCTCCAGGTTCAGGATGCGACCACACCTGTCAACGATGCGGTTGATGTTGGTTGGTTCGATCATCAACTGCGGCTGGCGCGACGCGTTCAGGAACTGGTGGATGCGGCGGTCGATGTTCTCCACCTCCTCCGCAATGACGTCAAGGTGGCGGAGAAACTCGTCGCGGTGGCGAAACTCCGTGTCCGCCTCAAGCTTCTCACGCATCATTTGCGTGTAGCCCTTGATGGGACCCAGCGGATTCTTGATTTCATGGGCCACACGCGCGGCAAGTTCGCCCACAGCTGACAGTTTCTCAGAGCGCAGCAGGCGCTCGCGCGCATCGCGCAATTCAGTGCGCGTGTCCTCGATCAACTTGCGATACTCGGATGCGCGGCGGAACATCAGTTCGTCGAAGGTGCGCTCCGCGAGGCTCAGGCGCGCTGCCAGGAAAAAGATCAGGATCGCCCCGATGAGCATCCAGGTGACGACACGATCCAGGACGATGCCCCCCTTCACATAGATGTAAACCTCTGAGGCAAGGTTGATGACGATGAACGCGACGAGGACCAGAGCACCATAAAACACGATGCGGCTGAGGAGGCGCGGATTGTCGATTTCCTCCTGCCGTAGGACCGCGATCAGGCTCAGTTGCGCCATGAACGCGACAACCATGCTGGGCGATGGAATCAGCGCGGGGCCGGGTTCGCGCGATGAAATCCAGAACGAGCTGGCAAAGAAAAGGGGACCCAATATTGTCGCGATCAGGTGCTTGCTGATGTTCTTTTCCGGTCCGTTGGCAGTGTGGTACCGAATGCCGAGCACCGCGACGGATGTGACCAGCAACGCAATCATGTAGAGCATTGCGGCGCGACGCATGGGGTCTCCCAACGGCAGTGTGTCCGACCAAAAGTTGTAGTCGAACAGCATCGAACCGGGCGTCGTGTAGTCCTGAAAGAGGGTGATGATGAGGCCGGGTGCGAAGATCAGGATTCCACCAGCCGGCCTGGACCAGAATGCGCCCATGGAGCGGGGCCGCGTGAGCGCATAGTAGAGCATGTTGCCGGGGATGATCACCCCGGAGAGGTAGGGAAGCGCGTTGAACCAGATGCCCGCATTGGGAATGGATTTGGCCATGATTTTCCCGAAGGACCACATGATGAGCGAAAGTGCGTTCAGGAAGAGGAAAAAACCGGACCGGCTGCGGTCGCTCTGCCGCACAACATAGGCAACAACGCACAGGTTGATGAAGACGAGGGCGATGATTGGTACGAGCGAGAGTTCCAAGGTGTTGCGCCAGCGGGGAATTGTGTGAAGCGATGGTCATGGATCAGGCATTTTTGCTCAAGGGGGAAGAGCTTCGGGCCTTTCCACCCTTGCCCGCCGTCGCCGGCTTTGCGATGGATGCCGCCATGACACCCCCACAAGTCACCTACTACATCGTGATTCCACCGCAGCGGCCCGATACCGGGGATTCGCTGCGTCCCCTTTCGCGCCTGTTGAAGCTGGACGAGGAAACCGTGCGCCGGAAGCTGCTGACGACGACGTTCGAGGTCCTGCAACGATACGCAAAAAAAGCCAACGCCGAGGGCCTTCAGGGGCAGCTTCGCGCCTTTGGAATCACATCACTCCTGGTCAGCGACCAGGACGTGCGCAGCCACTTGATGCTCTCCGCGGCGGCGGCAAACCGCGGTGCAGGCGGCATCGCGTTTCGCGATTTCAATGACAAGCCGCTGTATTGCCCCTTCGAGGACATTGGCGGGATCGCATTGCTTCCCGTCCAGTGTGAGGATGGAAAAAGCGCCCTGCTGATCGACATCCATCGCCGCTCCACAAACATCACACCGCGGTTGGATGCCGCCCTGTTCAGCTTTGAAACGCTGATTGCAAAGCCGGGCGCAACGGTGGAGGACTTCCTGGTAGAACTGGAGGCGCACGCAAAAGTGTCCGTGGACCGACGCTTCCAGGACAGTTGTGCGCACCTGGAGGAGGTGGCGCGCGACTTCGCATCGGTTCCGGGTGAATTTACCCCCCCGCCGGGCATGATCCTTTCGCCCTACGCAAAGCGCGACATCCGCACGGCCAACATCTACAGCTTCCTTCTCGCGACGTATATACGCAATACCTTGTGAACGGAAAAGCCACACCGTACCGCGTTGTACCATTCGCATGGGGTTCGGATGCAGCGAAACAGGCGGTGGCAATTCGCTTCGCCGTGTTCGTTGATGAGCAACGCGTGCCGGCGGAGGAGGAAATCGATGCCATCGATGACATTGCCTACCATGTGATTGCCTTCGATGGCGACGAACCTGTGGCAACAGGCCGCTTGTTTGACGGCGACGCCGAAAAGAAACTTGGAAAGATTGGCCGGATGGCGGTTCTGAAATCACACCGCGGCTCCGGCGCGGGGAGCACCATCATTCGTGCACTGATGGAGGAGGCGGTCCGGCGCGATTACGGGGAGCTTGCATTGTCAGCGCAATTGCATGCGATCCCGTTTTACGAGCGCCACGGATTCTCAGCCTACGGTGACGCCTATGATGACGCGGGAATCCCCCACCGCATGATGAAGAAGCGCCTGAGCCCCTCCCGGGCAACATGATCGCGCCCGCCGCGCACGACAAGGCTCTCTGCTGCGCTGGTAATATTGCTCATGGAGCAGGCGTGACCGCTGTTTCCGGTTTGCCGCGATTTTCCTTCTCAAACGGGTTGTACTTGATGCCCATCACGTCAAGCCGCAGGTAGTTGGCGTCGAGCCGATTCAGGAAATCCTCGTAGTCCTTCGGCCCGCGGCGGGACCAGAGCACTTCGCTGAAAGCCGCAAGGCGCGGAAGAATCTGAAACTCAACGCGCTCCTGCGGAGCATGCTCCGTCCAAAGCGGCGCCTCACCGCCGAGGACGAGATGCTCCTGCCATGGCTCCACGCCTTCAATGATTGGATCGAAGGAATAGACCTTTGAGAGGGGGGTCACCCGCATCCACTTCGGCTTGTCTGTGTTTTCCGATTCAGGATAATCGAAGTACGCGAACTTTGTGGGTGATGTGACGACGTGGTTCCCGTTTGCAATGGCTCCCCGAAAATAGTCGTCGTGGTTCCAGTACTGCACGACGGCCGTCGACGAAAGCCCGCCCTGATAAATCTCGTCCCAGCCGATCATCTTTTTGCCATGCTTGTTGAGGATCTTTTCGATGCGCTTGACGAAGTAGGACTGAAGCTCCTGCTCGTCCTTCAGGCCCTCCTCCTTGATGCGTGCCTGGCAGCGGGGACATTGCTTCCACTTGTCCTTCAGCGCCTCGTCACCACCGATGTGCACATACTCGTCGGGAAAAAGCTCGGCGACTTCCGCGAGGACATTCTCCTCAAATTCAAAGACCGATTCCTTCCCGGCACAAAGGATCGTCTTTTCGATTCCCCATTCGGTTCGCACCTCGGTCATGTCCTCATTGCAGGACAGGTAGGGATAGCTGGCGATCGCGGCCGAGGAATGGCCGGGCATCTCGATTTCGGGAATGACGCGAATGTTCAACTTCCGGGCAAACGCGATGACATCGCGCACGTCCTCCTGCGTGTAGAACCCACCGTAGGTTTTTCCATCCTCGAAAGGCGCCCCGTTTTCGCCTTTGCGCCACGCGCCAAATTCCGTGAGCCGCGGATACTTCCTGATCTCAAGGCGCCATCCCTGGTCATCGGTCAGGTGCCAGTGGAATACGTTGATCTTGTAGTACGCGAGTACCTGGAGGTAGTGGAAGATGAATTCCTTCTCCATGAAATGCCGGCTGCAATCAAGCATGCAGCCACGCCACTTGAAGCGCGGCTTGTCGATGATCGTCAGCGCAGGGATTGAAAGCTTGAGGCCGGGCACCTGTGCTTTTGATTCCAATTCCGCCGGAAACAATTGGCGGATCGTTTCCGCCGCATAAAGCAACCCTGCGGCCTTCGGTGCGCGCGCGATGATGCCCCTGCTGGTGACGTTGATGGTGTATCCCTCATCACCCAGCGAATCATCAGTGTCCGTTGCAAGAAGTTGGATGGAGTTTGGAATAGCCTTCGATGGGATGGAATGTTTTATCTCCACGTCGAGTCCCGTCGAGGTTGCAATCTTCTCGCGAAGGAGTTCCGCAGCCGTGAATGCGGGGCCGGATTTGTCCTTTACGAAGATATTGAGTCCCTGTTCGACACCAAATCTTCCGCTGCCGTACTCCAACAGCAGGGGGGCCGGAACAACATGCACATTGGAGACCTCGCCCGGGCTGGCGAAAATCTGCCCGGAAAAGAGAAGCATCCATCCCGCCAGAGTAGCGGTCAGTGATTGCCTGGCTGTTCGGAAAATCGTCACGGATGGCCTCGATCAATTGGGGATGGGACAATATTGATGACGCCCGCAATGCCACGGGCGAGTGGAACACGCGCGCTCCAACCGAGCGCCTTCAGACGGGTTGCATCGCCCCTGGAATTCCTGACATCACCCGCGCGGGCGGGAGCATGCTGGATGGTCGACTTCGAATCGGCAGCGCTGATGACGTTGCGAGCCAGCTCATTGATCGTGATCCGTTCACCCGTGCTGACGTTATAGACGCCACTGCCGGTGGTGGCCGCGAGCAGGTTCGCCCGCACGACGTCATCCACATGGATGAAATCGCGCGTCTGCTCTCCATCGCCGTACACCGTGATTGGCGCATCGGAACGGGCGCGGGCGGCGAAGGCCGCAATGGCGGCGGCGTACGCCCCGTTTGGGTCCTGTCCGGGGCCGTAGACATTGAAGTAGCGAAGGCTGACGGCGCCGGGAAATTCCGCCAGAAGCTGCTCGCCCGCAAGCTTCGAGGCCGCGTAGGGACTGGCGGGTGCAGGCTCGTCCGACTCGCAATGGATCGGTCGATCAACCATCCCATACACCGCGCAGGTGGATGAGAACACAATGCGTTTCACCTGATGGAGCCGGGCTGCGGCGATCACATTCGCGGTGCCGGCAACATTGATGGCATCGCACAGGTCCGGCATTGCAACTGATTCAGGAACGGACACCATCGCGGCGAGGTGATGAATGACCTCCACGTTCTCCGCCGCGCGGGAAAGCGCCCGAAGGTCCTCCACAGTGCCCTCGATGAAGTGATGGCGGATGCCCTGAAGGTTTTCCAGCCTTCCGGTACGAAGGGAGTCGAAGACAACGACCTCCGCACCGTCGTTCGACCATGCGCGGGCGAGGTGGCTTCCGATGAAGCCCGCACCGCCGGTAATGAGCACTCTTGGCTTGGACGCTGACATTGTATGAAATCAAGGAAGAGGAAAGCTGGTGCGTCAAGCAAGGGGATGCGTTCACGCGCCTGTATCTTGCGCTGGACTTATCGTCGTCGCGGTGGTGGAGGCGGGGGCGGCGGCGGCGAGTCAAAATCGAGAAGCCCACGGGGCGGGCCGGGCGGAAGCTGAAAGCCGTGCTTCCTTTCCAGCGCTTTTGCACGGTCGACGAAGGACTCGTCCGTGAGTGTTTCGAGGAATGCGACGAGCGCTTCCTTGTCCGCTTCGGAGAGTCCAATCTGCCCGCCGTGCTTGGCGAGGTTGGGATCCAGGTTGGCGGTCAGAACCATGCCATTCGAGTAGTGCTCAATAACCTCGCGCAGCGAACGGAAACGACCATCGTGCATGTATGGCCCGGTGAGCGCGACGTTGCGAAGCGAGGGTACCTTGAACAATCCCTTGTCGTACTCCTTGCCGGTCACTTCAAAACGGCCCTCATCACCATTGCGGGTTTCAAGGCCATTGTTGGCAAAACGCTCGTTGGTGAAGACGGCGGTGCCATGGCAATGGAAGCAATCCGCCCCGCGAATGCCATGGGCGGGATCATACTCCGAGAAAAAGAGCGCGCGCCCCCTTTCCTCCTGCGGAGTGGCTTTCGCCTCGCCGCGTAGAATCTTGTCAAAACGCGAATCCTGGGAAATCTGTGTGAGAAGGAACTGTTCCAGCGCCAGGGAGATCGTCCGCGGCGAGGGCGCTTCATTGAACGCGGCGGCGAACGCTCTACTGTATTCGGGATCTTCCCCCAGCCGGGCCGCAGCCTCCTCCGGATCGAGGTTCATCTCCTTGTGATCGGCAATGGGCTGAAGAACTTGCTCGCGAAGTGTCTTCGCACGACCATCCCAGAAAAAATTGCGGCGCCAGACGAGGTTGAACAGGGGCTGTGCATTGCGTCGGCCGCGGCGACGGTGAACCCCAATGCTTTCCCGCCGCGGATCGGAAAACGATTCGCTGGGAATGTGGCAGTGCGCGCAGGAAATATTGTCGGTTTCCGACAGCGCTGTTTCAAAGAAAAGCCGCTCACCGAGGGCGACTCCCTCCTGTGTGAGGGGGTTGTCCGCAGGGAACGTGGGCTTGGGAAAGAACGCGCGAATCCCCATTTTGTAGGGCTTCGGTTGATAGGTTGCTGTTGCCGCCGCCGCCGCGCACAGCGCGAGAAACGCAACGACACGAAATCCACGGCCCCAATTCACTTCTTTTCCCCAGCCTTGAATGCACTTTTCGCGTTCTTCACGAGTTTCTGCGCCAATTCATCCCCTGCCCGGGAATGCGTGAAATTGCTGTCCTGCGTCAGTGAAACATGGAGGTCGCCGTCCCACAGCCGATCCACGTCAAAGTCGATCTGCAGGTCTTCGGCGGCGATGGCGTGCGCAAGCGAGCATGTCACATCGATGCGATTCCCGTCATTTCCAATGTGATAGAGGAATGCGGGGCGCTTTGGATCAGAGGGATGCACGCGCCCTTCGATCGCAAGGAATACATATCCACCCTGCCAGTCCCAAAGCAGGTTGTTGTCAAGCGGGCTGAGCGCATGGCCCGCAGGCCACTGGTTTGGATCGGCATGATTTGTTTTCGCATCAAGGCCAATGGTGAAGGAGATTGTGCTCACCTTGTCCAAGGGTGCGAGTCCTGAAAGCGTGATGTTGCAAGGATCCTTCGCATCGATGTGAAAATACTGGCCGGGAAACGTGACCATTTCCCCACCGGCGCGTTGCACGCGCACATTGCTGATGAGGTATTCAAGGCGCGTGATCTGAATTTCCGTGCCATCCGCGAGTGCATAGTGCGGCTCGTGAAGCTCCAACACCTCATCGCGAAACACATGGCGGAGCGGAACACTCACGCTTGGTGGCTCGCCCATCGAAACCGCCACAGCGCCTGACAAGAGTAGCACCCCCACCGCGGCCGCGTTTTTCAGCGTAATCATGTGGCCCGTGTCTTGTGGCATCTGATCAGTCGACTATGAACCAGTCCTCCACCGCGCTTGGCACAGGGAAGAACGTGGTCGTGGATTCGCCGACGCTGCCGACGGAGCCGCCCGATTTTACACCATAGTATTGCCCGCCAAGCATGTATGGGTACGCCGGCGATCCGTCAGCATTCATTGCAACGAAATAGGCGTAGGTGCCGCCGGGATATTCAGGCGTGACGCAGGTACGACCGTTGTACTGGTCGAGGTCGAAGATCGTTCCCTGCGTGAAGCCGAGATCGCCCAGGTAGGCATAGTCCTCCGCATACCGCCCCAGGGGAAATGCGCCATTGACGTTCGGCCCATACTGGCCGGGTGTGAGCGTCACGGAATGGCCATACGTCGTTGAAGACCATTGCGGAATGGTGTGACGCCCCGTGGAAGTCAGGTTCGTCGTCCCGTTTGATCCATTGCGCACCGTGTAGCCGCTCACCATGCGGCGAACACCGCTGCCCGAATCGTTGGCTGTGCCATAACCATAGGGTCCATACACGGGATAGCCGTCGAACGCGAAACCAAGAATCGGCGAATGCGTGGGGCCGACTGTGTCCTCTGTGTATGCATTTCCATCAAAGTTGATGTTGTCTCCGAGTTGATATCGAAGACCGTAGGGATTGGTGTGATAGTGGTAGGTGCCGTCGGTGGGCTGGTGCGCGTTGGCTGGATCAAAGCTGGGCGCCTCCTCAATCGCGAGGCGATGCCAATAGCCATCGCCACCCATGCCGGGCAGGTCCTGCGCGGACGAATTTTTGTAGCTGAAGGAATCCAGGTTATTGAAGAGGGCGACACCATTCACCATCAGCCCCACAGTACCAAGGCCGACGGCGGTGTGCGTCCCGGTGGCAGGCGTTGGACTACGCGGTATGCGCGCAAGGACGTTCTTGTCTGCCGGCCAGTTGCCGAAGATCTGGGTATCTGCCAGATCGAGATACCATGGTCCCATTGTGTAGCTGGCGAGGCCACTGGCGTTCACGTAGACCCAGTTGCTGGAGTAACGAATCTGCTGGATGTCGGACAGGGTTGGCGAGGAAACTCCTCCGCCGTTGTTGGGCCGCCCCAAGGTTGGCCATGTCGTGATGGGCGTACCACCTGTGACCTCAACGACCTCCGCAAACTCACTTGCGTTGACGGTGTACCAGCCCGTCACCTCAGGGCCCTGCGCCATCGCCATGCCCGCGCCTGCCAAGGTGAATGCAAGGGCGGCCTTGCTGAATGTGTCTTTCATGAGTGGATACCCCCTGACTTTTGGAGGTTCCTATACGGCATGACTTTAAACCCAGCATGTGCTTGACCATTAACAATTGTTAATTATGCTTTCGGCGTGGAGTCATGCACACTTTCGCCATCCTTTTCCACGCGAGAGATTCGCATGACAAAGACACTTTCCTCTTCCCTGCCCAATCCAACAATTCAATCATCACCCATCATGAGAATCCTTCTGGCCGAAGATGAGACCCGCATAGCCGAGTTCGTCCGCAAGGGACTTGAGGAGCAGGGTTTCACGGTGGACCTGTCATCGGATGGGGAGGATGCCCTGCACCTTGCAACAACGCAGGCCTACGACGTGATCATTCTGGACATCATGCTCCCGGGAAAGGACGGCCTGCATGTGCTGCGCGAGCTTCGTGCAGCACAAATCCTGACTCCCGTGATCCTGGCGACGGCACGCGCCGCCCTTGATGACAGGTTGACGGGTCTTGATCTGGGTGCGGATGACTATATCACGAAGCCGTTTTACATGGAGGAGTTGATCGCGCGGCTTCGCGCGATCCATCGTCGCCACACGGGCGAACGCCTGTCCCTGCGGGTGGTCGGGAATCTCCGCATGAACCTGATGAAGCGCGAAGTTCATCGCGGCGATCGCCTGATTGAACTGACATCGCGCGAGTACAACCTGCTTGAGTATCTGACTCGCACCGCTGGACGCATTTATACACGCACACAGATCCTGGAGCATGTGTGGGGATATTATTTCGATCCAAAGACCAACGTGATCGATGTGCATGTCCAGCGGTTGCGAACGCACCTTGCAAATGAAGGCGAAGATCGTGAGGCCATCATCAAGACCGTCCGTGGCGTCGGCTATCGCATAGTCGCCAGCGACTCGGAGTCACAGGCGGGAACGTGACAAATCCACTGCGATCACTGCGCGGACGCCTGATCATGTTCTCCGTTCTCGCCACGATGATCGCAGTGCTTGGTGCACTGGCGGCGGTCTATCACATCGTCAGGGACCAAACTCTCCAGCAGCTTGATCATGCCCTGGAGAATGCGTTGTATCGGATCCTACGCGACCCCATGAACCCTCGCATTGAAGATTTTGACTCGCGGCCAGACCCGAACTATTTCAGCCCGTGGCGTGCACACATGGGCCTTCTGGTACTCGACCGCGCGAAGCACGAAATCTATTTCCAATCGAAGGATTGGCCCGCGGCGCTTCATCCAGACATGATCGCCCAGAAGCAATTGCACGAGGCTTCCTTGCGCATCGACAAAGTCAGGAATCCCTCATTCGGCAAGCCCGCAGACCTGCCACGTCCGCGTGTTGAACGGGAGTTTCTGGACGCATCGACTCCAATCTTCTTCCCATTTTCCGACGGAGACGAGGACTGGCGAGTTGCCCTTGTGGCAACGGACGATTTTTTTCTCCTTGGATCCTTCGACGCGAATGCGGCCGCAGGGGAGATGAATCGATTGCGGGAGGCGCTGTTGGTCGCCTTTTCCCTGGCGTTGGTCTTGAGCATCACCGGAGGGCTGATCACCGCTCGGCAGACGCTGAAACCGATAACAGCGCTTACAAAGACAGTGGCCCGCGTGCGCGAACGCGGATTGGAGCACCGCGTTCAACGACAGAATGAAGCCTCGGAATTTCAGGAACTCATCACCGAATTCAATGCGATGATGGATCGGCTGGAGAATAGCTTCCATGTGACGCGCCGCTTCACCGCGGATGCAGCGCATGAGCTTCGGACGCCCCTTGCGGTCTTGCAGGGGCGTTTGGAGCAAAGCCTTCAGGACATGAATCTTTCCGATGAACAACGTGATTTCCTGACGGCCCAGTTGGAGGAGATGACCCACCTTAAGTCGATTCTTGAGAAGCTTTTGCTGCTATCGCAAAGCGATGAGCAAAATCTTCCTGTACAGGCGGAACAGTTGGACCTGACAGAGCTTGCAGAGGAGGTTTGCGAGGATGTTCGAATGCTGGATGCGAAACGCGAAATTTCCTGCCAGATCATTGGCAGGCGACAGACCATCAGCGGCGATCGCGTGCTTCTTTCGCAGGTCTTGCATAATCTCCTGATCAATGCGATCAATCACGGCTCGCCAGGAACCCCCGTGACGATGAGAATTGCGCGGGTGAAAGGCCCCGCACGGCTTCATTCCAGCGTAAGCAAGATCATGGGCGCGATGAAGGAAGAACATGTTGCCATCACGGTGACAAACGAGGGACCGGGTATCAGCAAGGAGAATCGCGACAGGATTTTCGACCGATTCTATCGCTTCGACAAGGCACGCACCCGCTCGTTTGGGGGCGCCGGACTGGGTCTTTCCCTGGCGCGCGAAATTGCCAAGGCCCACGACGGTGAGGTGGCGTTGGTGGACGGGGCACCCGAGCACACCACGTTTGTCGTTCGGTTGCCTGCACAGTAAAAGTAAGGGCGCCGGATGGATACCAGCGCCCTCGCCGCAATCATTCAGGATGATGCACTACTCGTAAAGCACCCACCCAGTGGTTCCAAGCGCCGAGGATGTCAGGTCGAAAAGATACACGCGACCGGTGGAGGATTCAACGAATGGAGCCGCGAGCAGAATCTCGTCCGCACCGTCGCCATCGGGATCACCCGTGCTAATGAAGTCGCCCAATTGCAGGCCGGACAAGTTCCCATTGATGATGAGGTCCACTTGCTCTGCTTGCAGGGAATAGGTCGCGGCGAGTGTTGCGGCGCCGAAGATTCCAAACGTGCGGCCCTCGGTCGGAGCGCCAGCGCGGCCCGTGTCGCGCGAAGCGAAAAGGAAGTCGGCAAACCCGTCCTCGTTCACATCCCCGGCCGCCACTGTCTTCCCGATCGGAATGGAACTGGCGTATCCGCGCACGACGGAACTCGCACTGGCCGTTGTCATGCTCGCCGTCCAGGTCGTGCGGCCCAGAAACACATAGACAGACCCGAACGCATTGTTGGAAGCCGCGCCGTCCCAACCGGGCGCACCAAAAATGATGTCGCCAATGGTGTCGTTGTTGACGTCTGCGATCGCGAGCGACTCACCGACCTCCTCGCCGGCCTCCGCACCACGAATCTGCACGCTTGGCGCCGTCGAGCCCAGGTTCGTCGTTACCGGGAAGGGTGTCCTTCCAAACATCACATACACATAGCCTTCATTGGTGAAGGTGCCAACGCTGGCGTACGGCACGGAAATCGCCAGGTCATCAATGCCATCCCCGTTGATGTCGCCCGCGGCGATGGTGGTGCCCAACTGATCGTCCGTGTCGTCGCCGAAGATGCTATAGTTCGCCTGCGACAGGAGATCGATCGTCGTGCCATGCGCGAAGGGTGTGCGCCCCTTCACGATGCGGACGGCACCGGAGGTTTCGGGACCCGCGCCGTTGGAAAGGTGCGCGCCAATGGCGATGTCGTCGATGCCATCATTGTCGAAATCACCACTGGCAAGCGCCTGGCTGATTCCACCGCCAAAAATCGTGGAACCGCCGGTGTTGTCGCCCGCCGCGGCGCCGGATATCTTCACATCCCAATCGCCACTGGCGAAATCGCGCGAGGGCGTTGCAAAGAAATTCGCTGCGCCAAAGAGAATGTAGACTGTGCCTGCTGCCGTGCGCCCATTCGGTGCCGTGCGCGGATCGGCCATGATGAGGTCTTCGATGCCATCGTCGTTCACATCGCCCTTCGCAAGCGCGGTTGCCAGAGCCAGCCCATCGGTTTCTGCAATAACCACCGAATCGGGGGACGCGTTCGCCAAATCCACCAGGCCTTGGTTGGCCATGTTCACGCTCCCCTTGAAGATGCGAAGCGTGCGGCGCTCACCTCCGGAGAAATTACTGCGATCAGCACCCGTCACCAGGTCCTGAAACCCGTCGTTGTCGAGATCGATGAAGAGCTGCGGGCGGCCGTAGTACTCGCCCGTTGCGGGGCCGTGAATTTCCAATGTTCGGTCCGTGGAGTTGATGACCGTTGGTACCGCGCCTGCGACCGCTGAAAGGCCTGCCAGAATAGATACTACAAATCGTTTCTTCATTCACCTGATCCTCACAATGGGGAATCCCCATGGTGGAAAATATGGGACACGTGGAAAGGGGATTTTGCCAATCCGGTTTCCCTCCGCAAAAGAGCGGAAGGGGTGGAGACAACAAAATGCGGGAGGATGTTCCCGGATTGTGATCAGATTTCCAACATTTTCCTGCTGGTGAGTAGAAGCTCATGCTAACGAAGATTTCCGTCATCCAAGCGCGCAAGCAGTGCGGAAATTCTTCGCTCTTCCGGGCGGCTTGATTGCTTGCGGGCCTCCCTTAGCGCCGACGTCAGTTTTCTCCGGGCCTCTTCCCTGTGGCCCGCCATGACCAGCATTTCGCCGCACAACCTCATCACCCTTGGAATCTCGGCGCCAAGCCTGTGCGACTTCAGGTCACGCTGCATGTTGGCGAAAACCTGCTCCTCAAGCGAGTGGTCGCCGGTCCGAAGCCTCAACTCCGAATCCAGTATTCGCAACGTCAGCTCACGCTCATGATCACCGAGTGAACCGGAAAGCTTCGTCGCAAGTTCCACCTCCTCCCTGGCCGCTGCGAATTCCCTTAGCCCAATACATGCCTGCGCCAGGTTCTCACGCGAAATAGCCTCGCTTCGCGCGTCGGAACACTTCATCGCGAGTTGGAGGGACTGCCCCGACAGGACGGCTGCCTCCTGAAAATCATCCTTGGAAAGCGCCATGTTTGCCAGATTGGCAAGGGCTGCCCCCTCGATCTGCATCAGGCGAAGGCCACGCGCGAGGTTGATCGCCTCCAAGTAGAGCCTGCGTGCCTGGGCATCCCTGCCCTGCTGCTCGCGCACGATGCCGGCGTTCATCAGAGCACTCGCCATGCCCAATCGATTTCCAGACTTGCGCCGCAGGGCGATGCACTTCGCCTGCAACCTTGAAGCCGTCTCAAGGTCGTTCTGCTTCCATGCGATGAGGCCAAGATTGTTGATAATGTCGGAACGCGTGTGAATGCTTCCCCCGGACTTGATGCGTGCCAGGCATCGCAGGTACGAAGCCTTTGCCTTCTTGAAATCCCCGCGACTCCAGCATGCGATTCCCAGCACGTTCAGGAGCTTGGTCTCCAATTCCTCAAGCTTCAGCCTTCGCGCCTCGCGCAACAGCTTCTTCACCGTGGCCTCCGCCTCGCGGGCACGATTCGAATTGATGTCAATCAACGCATCCTGATGGCGAATCTCCAATTCAAGCGCCTTGTTCCTGAGTGACGCGGAAATTTCAAGCGCATCCTGGTTTCGCTGTTTTGCCTGCTCCATTTCGCCCGCATAGCGATGAAGGATTCCCAGTGATCGAAGGACGCGATATCGACTTGTCTTCACGTCAACGGTGGGTTTCATTCCCGCGAGGATGGCGGCCGCAGCCTCATAGTCGTCGCGGGCATCAGAAATAGCGCCGATTGTCTTGGCGCGATCGCCAGCCATTTCCAAATACTGCGCTGCCTTGGCATCGTGTTGCGCGTGGCGATAATGGTAGGCAAGGATTGGGAGCAGATCCTCGTCCCCGTCCTGTAACTTCTCCTCAAGATATTCTGCAATCGTATGGTGAAATTCGCGGCGCCTCCTTTCGAGCAGGGAAGTGTACGCAACCTCGCGCGCAAGGTTCTGGGTGAAGTAAAAAAACAATTCCGCGCCGATGGAATCGTCATTCAGGAACTCCGCGGACTTGAGGGCATAGAGCCGGGCCAGCAGGTCTTCCTTGATGTGGGAGAAGACCTCCAACAGCCCCGCCGCGAATCGCCGCCCAACCACGGAAGCCGCTTGAAGGACGCTCTTTCTCTGGTCCTCAAGCGCATCGATGCGCGCCTGAATCAATTGCCGCAACGATGGCGGAATCCAATCGCCCCCCTGCGTCAATCCATCAGTCCTGGATTGCGCCATGCCGCGCCCGAGCGCCGCGAAAAACTCGATCAGGAAGAGCGGATTCCCCTCTGCCTGCTGGAGAATCCGGTCGCGAAGCTCCGGCGCAATGGACCTGCCATCCGCCAGAAGATTGAATACGGCCGCGCGTTCCTCCTTCTCCAGGGGGGGAAGCGCTATCGACGGGATCCCCAACAGCCCTTGTGTCGGCGGCACGAAGTCCGACCGCCGACAGAGCACCATGAAAACCCCCTGCGGAGCGCCATGCTCCAGGAACCACGACAACACTTCCAAGCTTGTGCGATCAGACCACTGGAGATCATCCAGGATGAGGAGCAGTTTCCCTCCGGACTCTTTCCCGACAACCTCCAGGAGCCGTTTCAGATCGGCGCAAACAAGTTTGAAAACCGTTGGGGCCGGGAGCGATGACAGGGGCCCGGTGATTGCATCCTTCAACCCAAAGATCAGCTTGAGGGGGTCAGCCTCGGAACCATCGAAGCCCCTTGCGCGAAGCCACGTTTCCGCGCGCTCCGCAATGGAAGCCCCCGCCCCCCCAGTTGCATCGTCAGCCACGAGCTCCAACAGGGCGGAGCGCATCACCCCGTAAGGCACCTTCTGCTGGAAGAGGGAGCTCTCGCCCCTCGCGACCCTCAGCCCTCCGCCCAGGCGATCCGCAAACTCGCGCACAAACCTTGTCTTTCCGATCCCCGCCTCACCATGAACACAAACGGCAAATCCCCCTCCGCCCTCTTCCCATGCCTTCCATTTTTCCAGAAGCGCATTCAGCTCGCCACGCCGCCCGATGAACACGGCGGAACCGTGATGGCGCACCGCCTTCTCCAGATGCGCCTCCAGGACTTGATAAGTATCAACGGCGTGTTGGACGTTCTTGAAACTGCGGCGCTCCCGCTTTTCCAGTTGGAAGCGATCGCCCACCAGCGCCATCGTTTCATCGTCGATGACGATGGTGTCACTCTCCGCTGAGGATTGAACGCGGGCGGCAAGGTTCACCGCCTGCCCGACGATCTTGTAGTGAGGCGGAAACTTTTCGCGCACGATTGCTGACAGGATCTCCCCCGTCGCAATCCCGACGGAGATCCGGATTTTCCGCCCTTGGTATTCCGGCAGCAACCTGACCCGTTGCCGGATGTCCATTGCCGCAAGGACGGCGCTTTCCGCATCGCGCTCGAATGCCATCGGCGCGCCGAAGACCGCAAGCGCTCCATCCCCGGCGAACTCAACCACGAATCCGTTGTACAGTTCCACGGTCGTGGAAAAGATCCCGTAATAGGCACGCACAATTTCGTGCACATATTCCGGTTTCAACTCCTGGTTGAGCGTGGTGTAGCCCGTGATGTCCGCAAACATCACGGTTCCTGAGCGATATTGATCCTCGGAGGATTTCAGAAACTCGACGACTCGGCGCTTCTGTCCACGGGAAAGCTGCAACCCAAGCTCCCCGAATCGCTCCTCAACGCTCGCATCCAGCTCATTCTCCGCGGCGACGAAACCCTTCATCGCGAACTCGGGAAGCGGTTTGTCCGTAAGGATGGCGCCACAAAAGCGGCAGATATTCGCGTTCTCACGAACCCATTCCGCACACCCCGGACACTCTTTGAATCCCTCTGTCGTCATTTCACCTCAGCCTTGGCAGCTTCTCGCTCAGAATTTGTATCCAACGGGATCAACGTACTTCTGGCAGCGCAGTATGTTTCCATAACTTGCACTTCCATTGGTGGGATCGTAGGGTATGTCGGCCTGGCGAAGGGCGGGAGGATTGGGATTGAAGGCATCGACCAGTCCCGGAGTGAAGGAATATTTTCGATCAGGCCCGTTCCCAACAAGTCGCCAATCCCCGTAGCGCCTTCGTGCACCCGGATTGTATCCCCCGCCGTCCACGGCTTCCGGCGGAGGCGTGTGCCCAACAGCCGTGAATCGCGCAATATCACCGGGTTCGCAAATCATTGTGTAGGTGTACAACCGCGCAAGCTCCCCATAGAACGCATGCCGCTCCTTGTCGCTGAAGGGATCAACCAGGTAGGAACTTGTCATGTACGCAATTGGCGTCGATAATTCCACCGGCGGAACATTGTAATCCTGGTTGTTCAAGGGATAGCGATTGTGATCCGCCGCATAGGCTTCCAAGCCCACGGCGAGCGTCCTGTGATCGGCGCGGGTACGCGAAACCTTTGAACGCGTTTGTGCCTCCAGAAAATTTGGGACCGCGATGGCGCTCAGGATCGCAATGATCAGGACAGCGACCAGCAACTCGATCAGGGTGAAAGCAGCAGTGGGAATGTGATGACGGACCATCATCCGCCTTTCTACCTTTCCATGACCACTGTCATCCGGCATGCAAGCCATCGACAGGATATTGGAGTTATCCCGTCGAAAGGAAGTTACAAAAACCGCGTGAATAAGCCAATCAACGGATTTCCGGACGCCCCGTCAACGCCTGATATTGCAGCAAGGTTTTCTGCTCCCAGACGCTTAGGTTGCGCCTCAACGCCTTGAAGCGCGCAAGGCGCCCCGCGACCAGCGGCGCGGCAAAGCTGCTCCCGCTGACGCTCGCCCGCCTGCCGCCCGACCATAGCACCGGAACATCAATTCCCCTCGCACCAAACTCGATGATGCTCCCGCGTCGATAAACAAGCTCCTCATCGTCGGAGCAGGCGGCAGCCTCGACGGAGACCGGGCCGGAGAACATCGCCGGATAGTCAGGCCGTTCGGCAGGCCCCGCAGAGGCAACAACGCAAATACCGCGCGCGTAGAATTGATCCACGGCATGCGCAATCTCCAACCCAAAGGCACGATTCGGCGTGCCCAATGACAGGTTGACCACATCCACGTCGTCCCGCGTCAACAACCACTCCAACGCACCCAGCAGAAGGCGGGAAGTGGAGGCGAGGGAACTTGAAAGCACCCGGCACGAAAGGATCCGGGATTCGGGCGCAAGCGTGAGGATGCGGCCTGCACAAGCGGTTCCATGCCCCGCCAGATCCCCAACAGCGTCCCGCTCCGCGATGATGTTGCCTGCAACCGTGTGAAGGACCACCCCCTCAACACTCGCCGCAGACAGGCCGGGATGGCTTGCATCCACCCCCGAGTCCACCAGGGCAATCGTCGTTCCCTTGCCGCGGGAGAGGTGCCAGTCATCAAGAAGTGATTGCAGCCCCCCGGTCATGCGCCCGCGCTTCGCAACAGTTCATGAAGGATCGTGGAAATCTGTTGGGCGGCCACCTCACCGATGGCAATATCCTCCTCCAGGAAACGATAACGAACGCCAGCGGCGCCGCCCGCATGAGGATTGATGGCGCTCAGCGTTCCGATCACACCCTGTTCACCAACCACGGGAACAACCAGGATGCTGTGGGTCTTCTGCCCCAACGCCTCATCGGCGTCGCGGTTATGACGTTCGTCCATTTCCTGAAAACACAGGGTCTTTCCCATCAAGGCCGCGATGGAATTGATCCCCCGGCTTTCTGAAAGCGGAATTCCCATCGCACCATCCCACCCGCCACCCCCCTCCAGCCGCTCCGCATTCAGCCCCTCCACAACGCAGAAGCGCATCTCCTCCGCTCCAACAATCAGGATCGATGCGCTCTCGGCTTCCAGTTCACTCCGATAATGGCGGATTAATTCACGGACGGACGGTGTTCCGTGGACAAGCTTCCAAAATGTACGGCTATCATGCATAAGGCTCACAAAGCGATCAGGTTACTCTTGTGCTTGGAACTACAAGCTCTTCTCATTGCGCTTACATAGTCAAATCAAACCAAGCAAGTCACGCCGTTCATGAGATTTACTGACGAACAAGTGAAACATCTGCTTCGCCGTGCGCTGTCAAATGATGAAACTGCGTGGAGGTCGCTCTTTGACGGGCTTTACGGGCTCCTCAAATCCCAGGCGATCCGGGCAGGGCTTCGCGATGAGGACGTTGACGACAGCGTCGGCGAAATCCTTCTGTCCCTGGTCACATCCCCGCAGGAATTTCTGGAGGCACGTGATGTCATTTCGTATCTCGCTGCATCCGCCTATTTTGCCGCCCTGCGGCAACGAAAGGTACGGGGGCGAATCGCCTCGCGCGAATTTCTGGTTGATGATCTCATGACAGACGGCCCGCAAGACATTGCCTCCAACGATCCCCGCCAGCAGAAGCTGGTCCTGTCGGGCCAGATTCGTGACGTCCTCCTGCAGGCCCTTTCCTCCATCCCTGAGCCAGTGCGGAACCAACTCCTTCTCCACTACGGCGAGGACCTCTCCTACGAGGAGATCGCCTACATCTGCGGCAGCAGTTCCGGCGGCATACGCGTCGCCGTCCACCGCGCCCTGGCACGCCTGCGCGTCAGCCTCGAAAACAAGCTCGCCGAGCCGCTCCCCTTCGCCAACATCGGCCACGCACTCCGCTCCATCGCCCTTCCCTCATCATGCCCACAGGCCACCCCGGAGGACCGCAACTTGTTGGAGGATTGGATCCTCGACGCCGACTCCCTCGCACACCCGCAACGCGAGCAGCTTGAACGCAGGCTCGAGGAAGACTCCACATTTCGCCTGTTGCGTGCACTGACCGAACGGGCTATGGAAAAGGAAAGAGACGTACGCGGCCACGCCGTTTCAGACCACATTCCCCCTCCGCTTCTGGACACCCTGATGGACGCGGTGGAAAAGCGCAGGACCCAAGGTGTGACACGGGAAATTGACTGACATGGTGGATCAGTTTGATCTCACCCGCCCCCTCAAGGGACACAAGCCGGCAACCTGGTCAAACCTTGCCATCGGCACCGTCCTCACGGGAAACGCCGGCAGTTACCTGCTGCGCCATCACCTTGGCAGCGGCGCCTATGGCGTGGTCTTCCAAGCCGATGTCCTGTCCACCGACTCCCAGTTGCAAGCCAATGGCTCCGTTGCCATCAAGGTCTTCAAACCACCCAGCGACGATGCGGAGCAGGGAATCATCCGTCGCGAAATTTCCGCCCTTGTGGCTGTGCGATCGGATCGAATCCCCCGCGTCATCGACTGGATGGCCAACTCCGAATCCTGCTTCATTGTCCTCTCCTACTTCGGCAAAGGAAGCCTTCTTGATCTCATGCGCGGCCCCGATGAGCTCACGGAAGCGCAGGGATGGTGCCTGCTCACCGACCTGCTGAACGCCCTTCGTGCCGCCCACGGCACCAGCCTTCTGCATCTTGACGTCAAACCTGCAAATGTGCTGGTCGATGATGCGGGCGGCTTCGTGCTCGTTGATTTCAGCGTGGCACAGGGCAACCGCGTCCCCGAAGCCATCCTGCCCGCGGGCCTCGGCTCCCCCGGATACCGCGCACCCGAGCAGCACTTCATGTACTTTCGGGAACTCGACGCGCGGACAGACCTGTGGAGCGCTGCCGCCACCGTTTGGTCGGCCCTCACACGTCTGGAACTTGGCATGAGGCCCGACCTGCGCTCACCGATTCCCTGCGGCGGCGGGCTTCCCCTGCTGTCACAGTATCGGCCCGACTGCTCCCGCGAATTGGAAAAAATCCTTCACAACCTCTTGCAGATGGAACCACGCCACAGGCCCGGCTCCGCAGCGGAAGTCCTTGCACAAATCAAGGCCCTCAACGGCGACGCGGGAGCCTGCTCCACCGCCACGAACGGCGCCATCATCCACGATAACGTACACGTGGCGCGCATCCTGGAGCGCCTGATCGACCCCCTGTGGCATTCCGTGTTCACGCAATCGCCGGAGTTCTGCCGTCACGTCGTCTATTACTCCCATGGCAAGTACATCTGCCGCCAGGGTGAACGCAGCTACCACACCTACATCCTCCTGCAAGGTGCCGTCATCGTCCGCCGCAACAAGCAGGAAGTCGCAGTCGAATCGCGCGAGGGCACCGTGCTCGGCGAAGTTTCAACCCTGACCGGCGAGGTCCGCACCGGCGACCTCATCGCACGCGGGGACGTCTGGATTGCAATCATCAATGCGGCGGAATTCGAGGATCTCCTCTGCCGCTATCCCCCCGTCGCAATCCGTCTGCTCAAATCCCTGGCCTTCCGCCTCGCACAGGCTATCAGCCAAAAATAATTTCCATTCCCCTGTAACGCGCACGGGGCGGGCACTCACTCAATGGGTGCAGGCAATCAGTTCGGCTTGTTGGGAGCCAAAGGCAAATTGCAGGCCCATTTGGGCGGATTTGCCATTAGTCATCCTTATTGTAGCAATATCCGCTGAACAGGGAGACGCGGCGCCAGGGATGCCGCCGCGTCTTCTCCATAAGCCCTTCCCAGTGATTTTGATTGCTCACCGAGCTTCCGCGTGATGACTGAAACAAAATAACTATTGATGATAATTCTTGGACAGGACGGCTCCAGCGCCGCAGACCTGTCGGAATGGAGCGTTGCGCGTCTCCCGGAATCGAAAACCGATTTTCAGAAACTCGGGGACTCATCCCCCCAAACCACCCTCATGGAGTATAATATGAAAAAACTCGTGTTGGCAACGTTGATTGGTTTTGGTGTTTCCGCAAGCGTCTCCTCCCCCGCAAGCCCCATATTTGAATCCAAGAATGTGGACTTTGATTGTGTCTATTTGGGAGAAGGTGATCCAGTATTGATTCCTTGGGGGCCTGCTAATGAAGTTACGAACCCCGATGGCATTTGGTCTGCCAGTAACAATGACAGGCTTCTGATACAACACCCAAATTATTCTATGTTATATTATTGGACTTTCATCTTGAGACCAGACCTCCATTCGGTTCAAAACGACACTCACACATTCGTACTCAAGGAAAAGCATGCCAAGCGCCTGAGCGGTGAAAGCGCACCACCCCTCCCAGCGAGCAGCCGCTGGAAGATAAGGACATGGACGCTCTCCGGAGATTCCAACTACACGGTGGATGATTTCAAAGTGAAATCATCCACCGTGCAAATCGAGGGTGATTCATGGATTACCTTCCAACTCGACTTCATTGATCCTTCGGGTTCAAACCCTGGAGGCTGCACCCATGATTGCGTGAAATTTGAGGACACCCTCAATGGCACAGCTTCACTTTTCCAGCTATACAAAGTCGCAACAGCCCCCGCTATTGAACCTCCCCCCGGCAACAACGTATCAAGACAGGGTCAGTACATTCTCGACATTGCCTCGTCCCCTTCTGCTGTGGCGGCAAAGCAAGCAGCGAGCTTGGAATGGTGCCTTACTGGCACTCACGATTCTGACACCAAGGACTTGTTGAAGAACGACAAGCCTTCCATCTACCTGCGTTCAGACAAAGACCTTTCCGACCTCGAATGGGAATGCCGCTTCGATGTTGATTTTGGCCCGGGCTATGATCCCAAGGAAACCTATCTGCTGCGTGTGGAGGCCCTCAGGGCCAATGATAGCACCGGAATGGATCCCAAGGATCTTAAATTCGGAAGTTTTTTTTATAAGGATTACAAAGTAACGAACAAAGAGAAACCCACTTTGACCGTGCGGGAAGGGATAGAAAAAAAGCGGGATCTAAAGAAGGGGGACTGGATCAAGTTTCAGGTGTCGTGCGAGAACCATGATGTCACGTTCAAAAACGGTTCCATGAGCATCCTGCAGTACGAGTAAGAAGGATTCCCGTTCTTCCTCCCGCTGGCGGAAACGCCAGCGGGATTCTTATTTTGTGGGGAAGGAATTCCTGTAATCACAGCCCCGGGCCGGCAGGCGCAACGGCTCCGATCGATCAATATACATTCCATTCAACAATGCGGCTACCGACATTTGTCGTATTTCCAAATACCACAGTCCATTGGGTGGAATTGCCCACCAGGTCCACCACATCAACGATATAATCATATCGGGTGTTTGGAAGCAGGCCCGGATCGAGATAGGTGCTCACGCCACCGGGAATAAGCGCCGTGTTGATCCTTTCGAACCTGTCGGCGCCCCCCACGCTCCGTCGGACATGGAAGCCCTGATATTCAAGGGGATTGGCCGTGGGCCAGCCGAACAGGAACATGTCCGATCCCGTGGCCGTTGCCTGCCCGTTGTTCGCAGTATCGGGGTCCGTTGTATCGATTACGAACTGGTGGCCGGTATCGTCAGGAATCAGGAACCCGGAGGAATCCCGCGCGGACGCAATCCGCAGCGTGTTGGTGGTGTCGCCGGTGTCGCTTTCAATCCAAAACTCCCCGCGCCAGGTCGTTGCGTTCACCCAACCCGGTGACGGATCGACCACATGCTGGCTGTAGGGTGCCTGAAGGTCGAACGTGACGGAAATGGTGGTGGCAACATCCATGGCCCTGCTGAATTCAACCAGGAATTCCGTGGGGCCAACATTCACGGGGTTGTCCATGTTGGGAGTCACCGCCAGGACGAATCCCGGTGGCGCCTGCGTGGGCGCATTGGGGACGGGGGCTGTTGCCACGGGTGGCGATCCCGGATCCCAAATGTGGATGAAGTAGATCCCCGGATTTCCCGCGTCATCCAGGTCGTCCCTGATGAATGAGTAATCCGAATATTCCGCGGGGCTTGCCAGGACCTCTGCCGTATTGGCCACCCCCCAGTAATTTCCATGGAGGTCGCGATCCACCCCGAACCCGGTGGCAACGTCATCCTCCGCATCAAAGCCGCCGTTGCCGAAAATGTTGGACGCCGTTGCGGACAGGATGTTCCTGGTTCCCGAACCCCCATTGCGAAGGATCGAGGAATTGGTGATGGTGCCAACGCCCGATGTCCCATGGGCGCCATGACGTTCATTCCCCACGACCCAGCTATTTGTCAGGGTGGTGAAGCCCCTTGTTCCGTCCTCCTTGTTTCCCACGATCGAACTGTTGCTGATCTGGTCCGCATCAACGCCCGTGGTGGCATTGTATGCCACATAGGACTCATCGATCTGGCCAACACCGGCGATTCCGGAACCATTGCCCGCGATGGCGGTTCGATCAATGGAGGTGACTCCCCGCACTGATCCTCCCGCGTTGTTTGTGACCCTCGAATCCTCCAGCACGGCGGTGCCCGATCCCGTGATTCCAAACCCCGCGTTGGCATCCGTGGTGCTGTTGGAAATCGTCGCGCCCAACGCAACAATTCCATCCCTTCCATTTTGGCTGGAAATGCATCCCAGGACATTTCCCACCGCCGTAATGCCATCCAGGAAATTGGTGCGCGCTTCGGAATTGGAAATGTCACCCGACTGCGAAACAATTCCCAAGGTATTGGCCCTGGCCACCAACATCGACCCTCCCGAATCCAGCAAAAAGCCTTCGCCACCGTTCCCCGTCGCCAGGGAATTCGTGGCCGTGGTGGCGACAATGCCTCCCAACCCGTTGTCGGCTGCCTCACTGCCATCCACTCCATCACCATTGATTCCGATGCCGAAATTCCCGATGGCCCTGCTGGAGGAAACATCTGTCAGCGGGGTGTCAAATCCCCCGCCCGAATTGTTTCGGGACTCGGAGGAGAGGATCGCGCTGCCAAGCGCGAGCGCGGTGGAAAACCCCGTTCCATCGTGGTTCTGGAACAGGGTATCTTCAATCTGCACGTTGGGAGACTGCGCGACAACCCCACTGCCGTTTTCAATGATGACGTGCTTCAGGACTGAAGACGTCGAGGAGATTGAGAAGGTGAACGTTCCCCAATGGAACGCCTCGAAGTCGATGGACGGCGCGGATTCATCGGCGCCCAGGTCAGGGAGGCCCGTGCGTGCCTCGCCATCCAGATCGGTGGACGGAATCGCCGGGTTGGTTGGGCTGGCAGCAATCCCCGCATCCACGGCTGGGGAACCGGAACCAATTCGCAGCAGTGACATCGACCAGCGCAGGGGCAGCGGCTTCGTGCCACCTGCGGTTGGATCACCCACGATGGTTGCCACGTCATTGCCATGGCCCGACAGCATGAAGTCGATCCCATCGATTTGTATGATGGCATTCCCGCCTTCCTGGAAAGGCGAGCCTTCCGACAGTGTTGCCTGCGACAGGTTGGAAACCGCGTCGAAGGAAAGCGACTGTATCAGGCCGCGCGCCGAGACACCCGGAAATTCGGGGTCGGCGGTCACCGTGTTGGTGGATCCCCCGTACCCATCCTCTATCAAGTTGTATTGAATGGTGCTGGATGATGCGGACAGTTCCGTGCCGTTCTCCCAAAGGATATTGTTGATGATGCGTGTGGGCCGGGCAGCGTCGATTCCCATTCCGTTTCCTGAGAACGTATTGTTGAAAATCCGCGTATTGACCCCCGAGGTGGACTCCACCTTCACAGCGGTTCCGGCGTTATTCTGGAAAACCGTATTGTCGACCAGCACGGCACCAGTGCCGACGCATGAGAGTGCCACACCGGAATGCCCACTCACGAAATTGTTCTCAAAGAAGGTTCCTATCCAAAAATCACAGGCGGTGGCGTAGGGCGCGGCGTTGTTGAGAAAGAAAGTATTCGACACGCTGATGATGCTTCCACTCCCGGCGGTGGAAGTGGAAATGGCGCCACCACCAATCGACGCCATGTTGTTCGCAAAAATGCAATTCCGCACAATGAAATTGCCGTCCACATTCAAACCCGCACCATTTGCCGATTGATTGTTGATGATGATGCAATTGCTCAGCACGAACCCGGGAGCCGGCAGGCCATTCTTGTTTACGACTCCTCCTTCAGTACCCCTCGTGATGACAAAGCCATCAAGTCCGCCGTCCACGCCATCTGCCCTCAAGGCCAGGCGCAGGTTTTCCCCATCAATGATTGAAGGGTGCCGGTAGATATCCCTCGTCCAATCCTGGGGATTGTAGCCTCCGAATATCTGATAGAAGTGCGTTGCAAAGACGGGGTTGGCGCCCACGCCTGTGTATCGTCCTTCGGCAACGAGCACGGCTTTCTTCGCAGAGGAGAACGATCGACCTTGCGGCAAACTTTGCAGGGCCATCGTCAGGCTCTTGTAGGGCGCGGCCTTCGTCCCAATGTTGGGGCGAATCACGTCGCTGCCGTTGTTGGCATCGACGTAGATGATACCATCCACGTAGAAAGACAGGTCCACCGGCTCCGTTCTCGGACCAATCGAGTTTGCTGTTCCAAAGGGGGGAAGGACGCTGAGGTCCTGCGCGGGGCGTGAAGAGGTGAAAACAATTGGATCCTGGCCTGTGCCAATGGCCGTCAGCACGCCTCCGGTGTGGACGCGGATGTCGATGCCCGGATCGACCTTGAAGATCGTTCCGGCGGGAATCGTGGTCGTCCCCAGAAAGCTCAGGTCGCCATCCACGTGATACGTTGTGCCTGCGGAAAAAGCGTAGTTCATCATCACGGGGGGCGTATCGAATTCCTTTTCCAAGGGGAGTTCGAAAAGAAGATTGGCGGAGAAGCCATTATCCCCCGTGAGCGCGAGTTGGAACTCCACCTTCTGCGCAGGCGCGCCGGCCACAGGCTTGATGGGACCAAAGGCCACGAGGTTCGTGGCGGATTCGCCATGAACAATATTCCCGAAGGACGCCACGGAGGTGGCGATTGGCTGGATGTCCGATGACGCCGTCGAAAGCACGCCCGTCACGTTGATGGCATCACCCGCGGAACCGGAGAGCAGTCCAACGGCGGCGGGTGTCAAACTCACGAACAGGTCCCCCTTCTCGCCTTCATCAAGCACGCCATCGTCGTCGCTGGGATTGATGTCCGTGGTATCTGTCAATTTTGTCCCCGCGATTTCGATTTGCGAATTCATGGGCGTGGCCAGCGCTGCAGCGACGTCCAGCCGGCCAAAGCCACCGCCCCCAGAGGGAGTGAAGGAGAGGATGGGCGAGGCCGTCGCCAGCAGGTGCGCGCGGATTGCCCTGCCGGATTGTTCGGGATGTTCCGTCTTCAGGAGCGCTGCGGCACCCGCCACCATCGGCGCGGCGAAACTCGTTCCCGATGCACCGGAGGTTCCGTTGTGCTGCGCCCCCGGAATGGTGGAGAAGATCGTGCTGGCGGGCGCAAAAATGTCCGACAGCTTCTTCGTGGCTCCATTGAAGTTGGAAAACTCCGCGCGATTTGTTCCCGCCTCATCAAGGCCGCCAACGCCAAGGACACATTCGTAGGATGCCGGATACACGGCGTGATCGCCCTGATTGTCATTCCCCGCCGCAGCGACAATCAGCGCGCCCGCCTCATCGGCATCCTTGCAGGCCTTTTCGAGCAGCACCGACTCCGCATTGAACGCGAGGCTGATGTTGATGATGTCTGCATCACCGCCGGTGGGCCCCGGTGCCGCAGCGCGATTGATCGCGGAAACAACGTCTGACAGGAGAATGACGCTTCCTTCCGGGGCCGTTGCAGGGCGCCGGACATCATAGATCACCAGCGTGCAGCCAAAAGCGACACCGGCAATTCCCGTCTGGCTGTCACTCCGCGCGCCGATGATTCCTGCAACCCGCGAACCATGTCCCATATCATCGTAGAGGGAAGCGTTCCCTTCCGCCACGTTGTGGGAGGCGGGATCAATGGCACCCGCAAAATCCCCGTGAACCGCCTCAATGCCAGAATCAATGACAGCCACCCTGACCGATGACGATGCACCGGGAGTTGATTGCAGGCCCCACGCCGTTTCCAGATTGATGGGTTGGAAATCCGGCTTCTGCTGGGGATAGAGCGGATCCGGCGGTTCGAACAACAGGTGTCCCCGCTGGTTCTCCTCAACATGTACGACGCCCCGCAACGCGGACACTTCCCTGATCACATCGGCAGTGCCCTGCTTCGATTCCACGATGATGCGAGAGGTCGTTGATTCAGCGACTGGCGCATTCGACTTCAGCGAATTGACTGCCTTCACGGAATCGAGGACAGGTTCCACGCCCAGCACCTTGCGACCTGCCAGCCACTTCATGGCATCGGCGGACTGGCTGCCAGCTGATCCCGATTGAAACTTGTAACCATGACCACTCCCGGAATGCTCTGCGGAAACAGGCTGGACGAAGGTGACGAGGAGGTCGACACTGCCCGCCGCTTCCAGCAGGCACGGAGCGCCAAGCAGGAAAACCATGCAGCAGCAAATTGATAAAAGTGAACTTGTGGTCCTTCTTTTGGAGAAGCTTGGCACCATCATGATTCCACCCGATCTCTTCAATTATGGCAGGTGTTTCCACGCATCGCACAGCACCATCAACTCTTGTGAGAACGCCGGCGGAAAAATGTTTCCCATCCCCCGCACGGCATATCCCTCCAACCACCCGTTGGGTCGTCGGATTTCAACCTTGTTCACGTCCGTTGTGTTTTTCCATCTGAACAACCCGCGCGCCAAAGTCACGGGAAAACCGTCGCGACCCGCCATCAGGCAGGTGTGGTCAGCTTCAAACCAACGATCCCCGCAACAATGAGTCCGAGGCTCAGCAAGCGCCCCGCATTCGCCGCTTCACCCAACAGCATGATACCCAGAATCGCCGTACCAACGGCGCCCACCCCCACCCACACGGCGTAGGCGGTGCCCGCCGGCAGAGACTTCATCGCAAAGCTCAGCAATCCCATGCTCACCACCATTGCGAGCGCAGTGCCGACCGATGGCCAGAAACGCGTAAAGCCTTCCGTGTACTTAAGCCCGATGGCCCAACCGATCTCGAAGATTCCAGCAAGGATTAGAAGAACCCAGTTCATTGCGACACCTCATTGTATCCCAGGCCGCCCCGGAGAATGAATTGCCAAAGCAGAACGGATTCGGTGCCGCGGAGGCACAACACCAGAAAGCCTTTCATGCGATGAACAGGCTCGGCCGTTTGTTGATTACTGAGCGATCCAGCCTGTGACGGAATAGGTCAGGTTGGCCAGGTTCGCGGTCTTGGACGCCATCAGGATCGGAGCGCACTTGTCGGTTGCGACCCAAAGATCGTACAGTTCCTGACCTCGATTGTCGGTGACGTTGTTGTCCCGCAGCCCTTCGATGTACTCCCGCGTGACCGTTTGGTACCAAAGGTTCACGGTGACGGTGGCCGCATTTGCCGGGATCTGGAACGGGGTGTCATGCCAGTACTGCCCGTCGGCGAAGGTCGTGCCGACGGCGGGTGCACCACCGGCTTCGAACGCCGCGTTGGAGAAACCACGGGGCGGGATGCGGTTGTCCTTCTCAATGGTGTCGGCGAGCGCCATGTGTGACGTGACCCCCGCGGGAAGTCCCGTGATGGCGGCGGCATCCTCGCTGAGGCCGATGTGCATTTCGAACACGGTTGTCCCGTTCGTGTCGAGTTCCGCCTCCGCAGTGTCGTAGGCGCCGTAATGGGCCACGGTGGCGCCATCACTGTCCTTGAAAATCGTCTCAACCCAGGCGCGCCGCCCTTCAATGTGGCCACTGGGCAGCTTGTGCCCGGTTTGATTGATCACCCGGACGCTGACGGAATCCTCATCACGCCACACGCGGAGGGATGCGGCGCGGGCCAGCATGTCACCGGCTGCCTGCTGGCCGCGCAGGAGGGCGGCCTGATTCACGGACGGATCGTTCTGATAGGCCAGCGCTGTGATCTGAAGGACCCACGCCGTCGCGCCGGCAAATTCGTGCCGGGCAACATCAGGACGGAGCGGGGCACCAATGGCCGCGTGTGCCGAAGCCTTCGGCATATGGCAATCCTGGCACGTCGAGACGACGGACACGCCCTCACCGCCAAAGCGACCACCCATATCGACGCCGCCGTTGGCGAAGGCGCTGAGCTTCCACTCGGTGTACGTCCGTTCCAGGGGGAACTGCGCCTGCGGATTTGAATCCGGCGCCGGTTCATCGAGGGAATTGTAGCGCCATGTCCCATCGGACTGCCGCGTCGTGGCGACATTCCCGACATCGTGGCAGGTGCCGCAGAAATCCCCCTTCTTGAAAAACTGGGAATGGAGGAGCGGATGCCGCGGTTGCGCATCGGGCCGGGGGCCGCGCCGCTGTGCCTGCGGATCGAGTACAAACATCGCATTGCCATAATGCTCCGGCACTTGATCGAGGCCGGCAAGTATCTCATCATCCCCCGGCGCCGCATTTCCCGGCGCCTGCAAGGGATCAACCATGGTATGACAAAGGTGACAACTTACGCCCTCGAGGTCAAACTCCCCATAGGGCGCAGCGGTGCCGAGTTCCGCCCGTCCCGTCGCGATGGAACCGGGCATGTGGCAACGCATGCAGTAGTACGACGAACCGGGAGCATCCTGCTCCGCGAGGGTCATTTGTGCCAGAAAAAGTGGGTCGCGCCCCCCAACCGCCATCAGGCTGCCGCTCCACGTATCGTAGGGGGAATTGGCGGTGTCAAAGTCGCCGTGGCAGGTGCTACAGTACGAGCCGGTAAAGTAATTGTCCGGGTTCAGGTCGCTGGTATGGGAGCCGGGAACCTGAAAGTCACGACGGGTCGTCGGGACGAGTTGCACTGCCGCCCATCCCACGACGGTAAGAAATGCGAAAACAGCCAGAACAAGGAGGCGACGGGAGAAGAGGGACCTCATATTGCATCTTCCGACGCCGCGATGGATTCCCTGAAAAGAGCATCGATGACGTCGCTTGCCGTATACCTCAGGAGAGCCTCGCCAACAAGTGCGGGTAACTCTTTAAGAGCATCGCCGGCGGTGAGTAGCGGGAGCTCGGCAACCCCGTCCCGAATCTGGCCAAGGCCGATGTCCGCAAGAAGGGCGTTGCACAGGCACTTGCATCCTTGCGTGTCCTCTATGTCGCCCCCTTTGGCGACATAGTCCGCCTCAGGCTCGCCCGGACAACGATAGCCGATGCGTCCGTCGGGATAGCGGAAGACACGGCGGAGATAGCCGGCATCGCACACGCGCTCACGCCCGGCGTAGATGTCCTCCTCCGACAAGGTGCCCTCGTAGCGAACGACCTTGAAGGGGAAACCAGTCGGCGAAGCTTCGGGATCAGTGAACACATCGACGCGTCCTTCGGCAACCCGCCCAAGGACGTTGGCGCGCAACACCGGATCGAGGCCCGACTCCTGACAAAACGCAAATGCGGTCCCCACTTGGACACCATGCGCACCAAGGCTCCTCGCTCGTGCGAGCGAGATGTGCGTGCCTTCGCCCCCCGCCAGCCAGAAGGGAAGGCCAAGGGCCACCATGCGCGTCGGATCCACCTGATCGCGCTCACCGTAAATGGGTTCACCCCGTTCATTGAGCCTGACCGCCCCGCGTGGCGGGGCATTGTGTCCGCCAGCGACAGGGGACTCGACCACAAAGCCGTCAATCCTTCCGTTCGCCCTCTTGAGCAGCGCCTGCGCCAAGGTCGCGGACGAGACAATGGCGAGGAATGCGGGGCGCTTGAGCGGAGACAGATCAGGAAACAGGGCGGCAACGTCGAAGTGAACGTCAACACCCGCCGGATCCCCTTCAACCGTCACTGTGAAGTCGAAGGATTCATTGCGCGACACGGCATCAAGCAGCCCGGGGATCTGCCATGGAATGCCTGCTCCCATGAGGACAAAATCGACACCCGCGATCATGGCGCCGCAGATCATCGCAGGGTTGGGAAGCGCTATCTTTTCGAGCAGGTTGATCCCGACCGGACCAGCGTGCCCTTCCTTCGCGAGCCACACTTCAACGAAGGCCGAGAGCGCGGCAAATCGCAGATGCGCGCGCGATGGATTGACATTGAACATCGGGGGCGTCAGGAAGCCCTTGCAGGGATCCTTCCCGCCTGGAATGAAATATCGCGAAAGCGCCGCCTCTGCCGTTGCGCGACACGGGAATGCCGCAATAGCCCGGCGCAACGCCCCATCGGAATCACCCAATTGGAGCCGACGCGCGAGCACTTGATCGAGCCCCGTGCCAGACACCACGCCCAACTGGCCGCGGCGCGCCACAGCGTTGGCAAGGCGCCATCCCGAAACGGCAACACCCATCCCCCCCTGAATGATCTGGGGAAAACCGCCCGCTTTCAGCATCGTCCTTCTCCAATCCATGCACGGAACAACCTGGCGATGGCGACGTCAGTGATCGACCCGCCGGAGGGAATGCCGTATGCAGGCTGCGCTGTTCGCAGACCAAGCCCAACCGCCTTGGCAAACACCCATCCCGTCCCCGGATGGACTGCATCACTCTGCCTGAATGCGAGGGTTGTCACCCCATCGAAAACTGGATTCAAACGACTTAAGAACATTCACTCGTCTTTTCTAGGATATTTGGAGCCATAAATCCATAATACCCCTACAAAGCATGAGTCTCTTGTGTTCCAGACGGCCTCCTGTTTCAACCGAAATAACCCGCAGCGGAGACAGAGAGATAGAGGGGGCGCCAACCCCGGCAATTTCATCCCGTTTCAAACGAAAACTCAGTAGTACCCGTCGCCGTGGGAAGGAAGAACTGGCTCTTCGCCGGCAGCCCCCGCGGAGGCGAGGCCGCAGCGACCTTCTTCACGCTCATCGATTCCTGCAGGCGATCGGGCCACAACACGTTCGAGTACATCTCCGACATCCTGCGCAGGATCGGCGACCACCCGGTCAACAGGCTCGAGGAACTGCTGCCCGACAGGTGGACCACTTCGGCAACACCCAGCGCCGAACCCCAAGCCAACTGACACCCGCCACAAACAACTGCAAGATCAAATACCATGGGGCTCGTGAGACGGGTACGGTCAGAGGTTCCCATTAGGGAGAGCCTTCGCTGCTCGTAAACAAATCCGACTCGGTCTGCGCTCCAAGATAGCGAACCGGGCGCTTCGTCTTTTGCAGTGATCCTTCAGCGGTCATGCGCTTCAGCCACTTCCGTACCTGCAAGAGCGAGACGCCAAGGTCTTCGGCGATCTCCAAATCCGTCATCGGGTGGTCGATTCTCTGAAGAATCTCCCGAACCTTCGAGAACAGTGCTTCGGCGTTGTCTACCCGAACCGTCTCCGCGACCGGTCCGGTGCCATTCAGAGGCTCTTCCTTCGACTCCTTCTCGTGCGGGGATGTGCTTGCACCTTCGCTGACGAAGAGCGGTAGCTCTTCGCCGCTGGCGAGGCTCTCGATGGGGGCAACTTGATCCGAAAACAAAAGGTCGAGCCCTGCGGAGTCCACCGGATTGGGCCATGGTCGGCCCCCCATGCGCCTGAGAGCTTGGAGGCCCTTGCTCGGATCACCTCCAACGTAGACCGGCACGAAGCGGTACTTTTCAAGCTGTTCCTGGGCGCCCTGCCATGTGCCTCCCTTCTGAAAGTCTGACTTCACAACGAGAGCAGCATCAGCAAGGGCATAGATGTACTTGTTGCGTTGCATTGCATTGCCGACATTGAACCCAGCGAATGGGTCGAAGGGAGAGATGAGTCGCAACCGCCCGTCCATCAAGTATTCTCGATTCTCGCGGTTTAGCGCCGCGCGCTCGAGACTATCCGCCAAGACTCCGATCACTCTCCCTCCCGCCTGTAGCGCCGCACCCATTGCGGCCTGATCAACGCCTCGGGCACCGCCAGAAACTATGGCGCGTCCAGCCTCGGCAGCGAGACCAGCAATCTGGCGCGTGAATCGGAGATTCTCCTCATCGACATCCCGCGACCCGACAATGGCCAGTCCGCCGGCGTCCAGCAGTTCGTCATCGCCGCAGCCGTAGAGGACGGCGGGCGCATCTTCCTTACATCTTGCCTTGAGCCGTTTCGGGTAGCCCTCGTCGGCCCGACTCAGCACCCAGATCGCCCGCGATGCCCAGCGCTCCATGGCCTGGCTCAGTTGGAATCCGCGGTCGAGCAGGCGCCGGAGACGATCCCCGGCCACGACAGGCTGCAATCCCTCCATCAGATTTGCTGCATCTGATCCGAGGAGGTCCGCAGGTTCGCGCCCTAGTTCTCTCAATCGCCGCGCAAGCAGCTTGTACTCGCGAGGGCTCAAGATCGTCTCGCTCCCCGCGCTTTTTCCGACCAGCAAGGGAGCAGCGAGAAGCAGGATCGCCTGAGTGTTCGGTGACATTCGCATGCTAGTCTCCTTTCCCGGTCTTCGCGAGTACCAGTGGAAAGACCTCACCGGTGCCTTTGCTTCTCAGAAGCCAGGCAGCGACCGTCAACGTCCAGCGGGAGTCCACCATGTCGTCGACGAGCAAAACAGGCCCTGACAAGACTTCTGCGTCACGTAGCTCCAGCGAACCATCAATGTTTCGAGCTTGCTGGGTACTGTTTGCCATGTCTTTCTGCGGAAGGCGGCCATCGGACTTTTCGAGCGACTGGCGGAATGGCAGACCAAGGGCCTTCGCCAGCCGAGCGGCAAAGTCGGGCACAAGATCGGGGTGCCGAATCGACGGTATGAAGGTAACCCACTCAGGCCTTGGAGTAGGTCCCCACTCGCGGACCATCTCTGCGCAAGCGTTGACCAACTCGTCGCTGAACCGTCCATCCTGGTACTTGCCCTTCTTCACCTGGGCTCCCCAGCCCGCGTCGCCCCAATAGCAGAGCGCTCTGCCAGACTCCGACTGATGCTGCTCTGCAATTCTGCCCTTTAGGCTGTACTTGGGGAGGCCGCCAGCATCTGGCCACTTCTTCCGAGGCTCGAATGGCAGGCTGGCTCGCCGAAGAAATCTGATCGCCTCCGTTACCAGAGCACTTTTCACAGTCGATGGCAGGCTGGGGATTTTCGGCGATGTCACCGGACCGGGCTCGCCGTCGAGTGCGCGGATGAGGTACTCCATGTGGCCGCTCTTCAACTTTACATACTCTCGCATCTGCTGCTGCTCAGCACGGCGAAGAGTCGTCAAGCGATCCGCTCGCTCCCAGAACGCCTTGCTCAACGCGGCCGCGGTCAGTTGCCACTTGCTCCCGCGCTTAGCGATTGGCGCCGGAGACTCCAGCGACAACAGCGTGATGGCCTTCTCCATCCGGCCCTTGCTGACGTTCACGCAAGCAAGCAATTCCGGAACCGATAATCCTGCTGATGATGCCTCAAGAGCTTTCAGGATCGCCTCCACCTCAGCGCGCGCGGGGAAAGCACTCTCGATGAAGTAGTCGTTGATGTCTGTTTCTTCGTCACCACTCAGGAGAACACCGTAGGCTGCCGCCAGTGCACGTCCCGCACGCCCTACCTGCTGGTAGTAGGCCACAACAGACCCCGGCATCTGATAGTGGATGACAAATGCCAAGTCGGGCTTGTCGTAGCCCATGCCAAGGGCGGTCGTAGCCACCAGCGCCCTTATCTTGTTATCGAGCAAACTCTGCTCGAGTTCAGGGCGTGCGTCACCGGACTCTCCCGTGTACGCCACGACAGCCAACCCGCGGGACTTCAGCCACTCGGCAACCTGTTCGGCATCGCGCACAGTTAGCGTGTAGATGATCCCATTGCCTGGCATACTGGGAAGTTGCTCCGCCAGCCACGCGAGGCGCTCGGCTTGGCTCTTCAATCGGATGGTCTGAAGCAAGAGAGATGGTCGGTTCAGATCACCCCGGGACACGTCGATGTTGGGACCCAGAACGGTCTTAAGGTCCTCCATAACCCGGTTGTTGGCGGTGGCAGTCGTCGCCAAGGTGCGAAGATTCGGCGGCAAGGACCGAACGATTCGCTCAAGCAGGCGATAATGGGGGCGAAAGTCGTGGCCCCAATCGGAAATACAATGAGCCTCGTCGATCACTAGCAGGGACACCTTCCCGGCAATCCTCGCCAAAACATCAGTCTTGAAATGCTCGTTGGCGAAGCGTTCTGGTGAAATCAACAGGATGTCCACTTCGTCCCGGGCGATTGAGGCTTCGACCGAACTCCAATCGTCCAGATCGTCGGAAGTGATCTTGCTGGCGCGGACCCCCATGCGTTCCGCGGCGGCGATCTGGTTGCGCATGAGCGCAAGCAAGGGAGAAACAAGCAGCGCGGGTCCGCTGCCACCTTCACGAAGCAGCTTGGTAGCGATGAAGTAAACGAAGCTCTTCCCCCAGCCCGTCTTCTGCACAACGAGAAGGCGCCCCTTGCCTTCGACCACATGCCGAATCGCATCCTCCTGTTGATCGCGGAATTGCGCCTCTGGCTGCCCACTTCCAAGGCGCAGCAACTCTAAAGCACGCTTCTGATTGTACGCCATCACACCACCTCCTCCTATATCAGAATTGGCAGTAGAGCCACAGAAGCCAACCAGCGCTTGTGACCTGCCCCCATTTTATGTGCCACTCGCTATGAGAGTTTCCCGGTTCGAATCCACCCCAACATTTGAACGAAAAGGAGGGGCCTTGCGGGTGGCCGGGCCGGCCTCCCTTCCGCTCGTGTTGGGCATGTGTTGTGTGGCAGCAAACGCCGCCGGAGTCAAGTAGCCGAGCGCCGAGTGCGGCCGGCGATTGTTGTACGCCTCGCGCCAGTCGCCCCCCACCACCTCGGCCTCCTTCATCGACGTGAAGAGCTCCACGCCGATCAGTTCGTCCTTCACGCGCGCGTTGAAGCTCTCCGCAAAGCCGTTCTGCCACGGAGAGCCCGGTTCGATGTACAGCGTCCCGATGTTCGACTCCTTGAGGAATCCGCGCAGCGCTTGGGCGATGAACTCTGGGCCGTTGTCGCTCCGCAGGTGCTTGGGAGCGCCGCGCTCCGCGATCACCCGCGCCAGCATCGCCGCCGCGTCCTTCGCCTTGATCGAGCGGCGCGGTTCCAGCAGCAGGCACTGGCGCGTAAACTCGTCGATGCAAGCCCGCCACTTCACCGCGCGGCCGTCGGCGAGCCGGTCGTGGAAGAAGTCCCACGCCCAGACCTCGCCTGGCGGAGTGACGCCCGAAGAGGTTCGCGCATGAGCGCCCCAATTGCCGCGCGGGATGCGCTGGAGAAGGCGCGCCAGCTTGGCGACGATGAACGCGCGGTGATTGATCTACTCCTTGCGGAAGAGGCGGCCCACCGCAACGTGAAGCAGGGCCGCTTCGCCGTGAATCTCGCGGTGGTGGGGCGGCAGCTTCATTGGGGACAGAGGCGCATCCTCGCGGCGCTGAATCGCATTCGGGAGTTCCTCGCATGATCGACGCCGCCGCACTTGCCGAATGCCTGGCAGCCGCCCAGGCTGGATCACAGGAAGAACGCAACCGCTTGGCCCGCGAGTTTCTCTTCCCGATGGCCGAAGCCGAATTCATGAGTAGGGGCCTGCATCTGCATTTCGACGAAGACACCAAGGCCGACATGATCCAGGAAGCAGTCCTTCACGCCTGGCTATACATGCACCGGGTCAATCCCGCGCGAAACGCTTACTCTTACCTTCGGTCAATCATGCATCATAAAATGCACAACGAAGCCCGGCGGTGGAAGCAATGGCACGCACGGTTCGTTCTGATGGACCCGACACCGGGGGGTGGGGGGCTGGAAACGCTCCCGCCCGAGAGGGCCGGCCTCGTCTCGCACACGGAAAAGTGAGTGAACCGCCAAAGAAAAAAAAATCTGGGGCCGACAGAGGCCCGAAAGGATGCAAACCGATGGAACGCAACCCGATGATGGAAACCCAAATTGAGCGGCTCCGCTACTTCCTTCTCAGGAAGACGGCGAATGAGGCGCATGAACGCTCGTTCGCCCTGGCGCTGGTGGCCAGTCTGCAATCGGGAGCGGTTTCAATGAGCGAAGCCATTTGCGGTCTGCTTGTGGCGTACAACGATCTGAAACCTCCAACGCGCGGCGATGAAGACCTGGCGTCGGACCTCGCGCGTTGCTTCTTGCTGGCGGTGTGGATGCGGGAACACGTCGGCAGGCATATTTGTGAGCGGGTTTTGTATGTCGCCAAGGACGGCACTTCCCCGCTTTCCTACATCGCCAAAGGCGCCCTTCAGGCAAGCATCGCCTATCGGCGGGACTTCATCGAGCGGGCTGAAGCGCGGAACCGTTGGCGTGCGGCGGACGGGCTCCCTCCTGTGGACCCCGTTCCAGCGGGACAAGTGAATCCCCGCCTCTTCCAACAAGACCTTGCCGCGTGGGGGCCGTTCATCACGACAGAATGACCCGCCAACCACGTTGGCCCCTTCAGTCACCCCCGAACCACGTTCACCCCCGGAACAACCTCCGGGGGTTTCTTCGTATCCGCCGAACACCCTCGCGAAAGAGTAGGAGAGAGCCGGTTGTTTTGTTGACCCGTAGTTGACCGAAGCGGCGAACAAGAAGAAGGCCCCGACCGAAGCCGGGGCCAGAATCCTGATTCCGCTAAACTTGAATGGAGCGGGACACGAGGCTCGAACTCGCGACCTCCACCTTGGCAATCGGCTCAGGGCCTTCCCGCCATTTCCCTATAGTGCTCATAATGCTCATCTTACGTCTTTACTTCGCTGGCTGATTTCCCGCGTTTTCACCCCATTTCCCGCCCTCCGTGGGGCATATGTGGGGCACGATTTAGGGCGGAGCAGGTGATCGGCCTCAGGCTATCGTGTCTTGGCTGGACTCCAAGGAGGCTCCAAAATGAACTCGGTGCACATTCCTGCGGAAGGCGATGCTGAACCGGCATCCGAATAAGGGGATTGGACGTTTGCCGCGGCTAATCGCGTGGGGACTTGACGCATGGTATAACAAACGCTATATCCACTCTCGCAAGACTGAAACGCCGGGAGCAACGCACTGGCTATGGATCGCAGGCCAACAGAAAATTACCCAAATGAAATCAAGGAGCTGCGGGCTCGACTGAGTCTGACCCAGGTCCATTTAGCAGGGCTACTTGGTGTATCATTTCCCACCGTTAACAGGTGGGAGAATGGGAAATCTCGGCCCTCGCAGCTCTCTTGGAATCGTCTCTTGGAACTGGCTGAAGATGACGGTGCTGGTGTTGTATCCGAACCCGAACCTCCTCCCTACGGCGCGGTTGCTCCACTTGCGGATTTTACGTCACGCCCAGAGCTTGTCCGTTCTCTTGTTGAGGGGGAGCGGCTATCATTCGGGCACTTGGCAAATCCAGCGTTCGCTACAGAGATCGCCAGTATCGATCCGCTTCCTCATCAGAGAATCGCGGTCTATGATCACATGCTCAAGCAGTCCCGGTTACGGTTTCTCCTGGCTGACGATGCCGGGGCCGGGAAGACGATCATGACGGGGTTGTATATACGAGAAATGCTCTCACGTCGTTTGCTCCGTCGCGTCTTGATCGTTCCACCTGCTGGACTCGTTGGAAACTGGAGGAGCGAGCTCCAACTTCTCTTCAGCCTATCCTTCCAGATCATCAGTGGGAAGGATGCGAAGTCCGGGAACCCCTTCGTGGGAAGGACAAGTGATCAGGCAATCGTGAGCGTCGATACCCTTGCCGGTGAAAAGATGTTCTCGCGACTCGCAGCAGATGACGTTGAACCATATGACCTGATCGTTTTCGACGAAGCGCACAAGCTTTCCTCTAGCCGGGGATCCGATTTCCGAGTCACCAAAACCGACCGTTACAAGTTAGCAGAAGCCATCGCGGGGGTAGATACAGGTGACCGCGGCTGGAAGCTTCCGTGGAAGTCACACCATCTCTTGCTCCTCACTGCGACGCCTCACATGGGCAAGGATTACCCGTACTACGCACTTTGGCGCCTTCTTGAGCCGGAGGTCCTCTCCACTCCCGATTCCTTTGACCAGTTTCCCGCCGAGAATCGTCGAACCTATTTCATCCGACGCACCAAGGAAGAAATGGTTCGCCTGGATGGTCAGCCGCTCTACCCGACGCGTGTCTGCAATACACTCGGATACAGTCTGGGCAGCGGCGCTGGCAGCGAACAGGATCTCTATGATCAGACCACTGAGTATCTCCGTCACGTCTACAACAAAGCCAGGGTGCTGAATCAATCCGCGGCCCAGCTTGCCATGTCAGTCTTTCAGCGTAGACTGGCCAGTTCCACTTTTGCGCTTCTCTGTTCCTTTGAGCGGCGCATCGTCAAACTTGATAATATTATCGACGATATACAGTCCGGTCGAATCACATTCGAGCAGTTGCTTGCTTATCAGAGAAGCATCAAGGATGACGACGACGTACTCGAATCAAAATCGGCTGACGAGGAAAGCTGTGAAGAAGGAACGGAAGAAAACGAACTGGCTGAGGACAGGCTGCTGCAGGGCATCATCGCATCTTCACTCGGCGATTTGGTGGCCGAGCGCCAGCAGGTTGTGGCCCTTCGAGAGATCGCTTCCAGAGTCTACGAGTCTGGCACAGAGTCAAAATACGACAAACTCCGAACCGTACTTCAGGACGATCAGTTCGCGCAGGAAAAGCTGATCGTCTTTACAGAGCACAAAGACACCCTGGAGTTCCTCGTGCGCCGCTTAAGCGGAATGGGATATACGGACCAGATCGCTCAGATCCACGGCGGCATGCACTTCACCGAGCGGCAAGAGCAGATCGATCGTTTCCGCCTGCCAGCCGTCGATGGCGGCGCGCGGTTCATGATCTGCACTGACGCCGCCGCTGAGGGCGTAAATCTTCAGTTCTGCTGGATCATGATCAATTACGACGTCCCTTGGAATCCAGCGCGTCTCGAACAACGCATGGGTCGCATCCATCGTTACGGTCAGCAGCACGATCCCGTTGTCATCCTCAACCTCGTCGCACCGGCGACGCGGGAAGGCCGGGTGCTCAAGACCTTGCTCGACAAACTAGAAAAAATCCGCAAACAGCTCAAGTCCGACAAGGTCTTCGACAGCATCGGCCGCATTTTCAGCGATGTGTCTATCAAGGTATATATGCAGCGCATTGCAGCCGGTGATGACCCAGAAATTATCGCGCATGAACTGGACGGACGCCTCTCCAAGGAGCAGGTAAAAGCGATTCAGGATCAGGAGAAGGTTCTATACGGCGATGGCGGTGATGTGAAACGAGAGCTGCCCCGTCTCCGCGAAAGCATCGAACAAGAGACCTACTTTCGTCTCATGCCTGGTTATGTCAGGAAATTCGTTACCTCGACGGCGCCCATGGTCGGCATTGAGATCGACGGAGATCCCGGCACTCTCTTTAATTTCGTCCCCGCCAAAGACGGGGCCCTCGACCCGATGCTCTCAGCGATCGAAAGTTATCCCCACCCACAAAACCAGAAGCTCTCGATCTATCGTCCCGGTGATCGTCAGTCCTGCATCTGGGTCCATCCCGGCGAACCGGTGTTCGAACGGTTTCGCGAGCTTGTTCGCCAGAAGCTCGGCAAAGAAGCCCTCAAGGGGGCAATCTTCGTCGATCCCACCGCGGAGGCCCCCTATCTCTTTCACCTCGCACGTCTGTCCGTGATTCGAAAAGGCGATCCGGAATTCTCAGAACTCTCCCGTGAAGAAACTGTCGAGTGCCGGCTCGTTGGGCTCCGTCAGTCGGAATCCGGCGATATAAGGATATGTCCTGTCGAGCACCTCCTTCTCCTCCGGGGCGGACAAGGCCTGCCGCCGCTTGCGCAGCGGCTCGCCGTCGAAGCATCCAAACTCATCGACCATGCGCAGGCCTATCTTGCTGAACGCATTTGCCGCTCTCTCGCAGTCGAATGCCGCGAACGTCGCGTGGCCTCTCTTCCCGAAAGGGAGTCCTTCGTAAAGCGCGGATTCGATTTCCAGGAGGCCGAGTTGGCCGCGGCGCGCACCAAGATGTCGCAAAAGTCCCGGACTGGAAGCAAGGGCGCCGCCGCCGAACTAACCCACATTAAGAACCAGCAGCGCGATCTGGATACGCGTCGCACCCGCGCCTTGACGATGCTCCGCCGCGAACCCGAATTGCTCGTCCCCGGTCAGGTCAATTTCTTTGCCCATGCCCTTGTCATCCCCGCCACCGATCCTGCCCAACTGGAATGGCGTGATGCCAATGTCGAGCAAATCGCCATGGACCTGGCAAAAGCCCACGAGGAAGCTGAAGGCGCCACCGTCAGATACGTCCACACTCGGGCGCTCGCCCGCGCCGCCAGCATGCCGGATCATCCCGGCTTCGACATGCTCAGTACCCGTCCCGGCAATAACCAACGTTGTATCGAGGTGAAGGGGTGCATTGGTGTCAGCGAGATCGAAATCACAGACAACGAATGGGCCAAGGCATGCAACCTTCGCGACAAATACTGGCTCTACGTTGTCTATCACTGCGGCACACCGACGCCCCAGCTCGTGCGCGTTCAGGACCCGTTTGCTAAGCTGCTAGTCCGGCCGTTCAAGAAGACGCAGAACGTGGTGAGGACCATTAACGCTATGGTGGAGACGGGCGGGGTGAGGATCGGGCAGAACCAAGTATTGGAAGCGGGGGAAAGCTGATATGGCTCTAGCCGAAGCTCTATTTACTGGAACCCTACCTGACACCCTCAAAGTATACGTTGATTACTACAATAGGGCAGATCAAGACGCCCTGAAGGTCTCTGCTGCTAAAGAGTACTTAGACAAGATTCAGATCCCGGGACAGATTGAGGTTCCAACGGATGAAGTTCTTGTCTATTCACAGTTTCTCAAGCGGAAGCAAGGCGCTCCGGGTTACCTCAGCTTCGCTGAAATACTAGAGAAAAAGGCAAAACATACGCTCTTCGACTGGGACGGGCTAATTGAAATTGAAGAAGGAGCTCTTCGAGTCATCGCTCCCAGAGGGACAGATAGAGGAACCTCCGAAAGACTCGGTGAAGCAATAGGTCTGGCCCTGATTTCAAAAATTCACCGGCTTACATCGGTCGACTGGAGCCCAATAGAAGAACGAAAGACGAAGACCCTAGACTATAGCTACTCTCTTGCAGCTAGTTCGGGCGAATTTATCATTGAAGTTGAAAATAAAGGTACGTCGTGCGCTGATAATAGGAAGAAGGACCGTGGGAGTGTATATTCTCACGCTTCTGATATCCGCAAAAAAAAGAAAGCTAACCCTGCCCCCGCTAATGGTGTTAGGTATGGAACAATCGTCGCGCTAGACGGACGCAAGGGCACAAGGCCGAAATGCTGGCTCCTCGACCCACCGCTCACCGAAGATACGAACCCCGAAGACTTTAGGCTCTTAGCTCGACTTGAGAACCTGAGAGACCTGATTTCTTTCATCAGCCCTCGATCCCCTTTTTCAGCATCGCTGCAAACTCGTGTCTCTGCGCTCCAGGAACTTTCAGACCCTTTTCAGTTGGATAGCGTTGGATTATTGAGAGGGGATGGAGAGGGTTTCGACATCCGCGGAGCATCGGGTGGGCTGGCGTGGTTCGCAAATAAGTCGCATACAGACGACGATAGTGCCGGAGGGCAGGTTTTCGCCCTAAGTAAAGAGGCGTGTTTGTTCATTGGTATTAATGGTGGCTTACTGCCCATGCTCGCCAAGCAAGATTTCGATCCGATAGCCTCCTTCATCATGAAACGTCGCAGAGTTTTTCAGAAAGTTCGATGCGTTGTTCCAAATGGTCGCTTTCAGAAGGAGTTCAAGAAAAACGTAAACCCCTCCTTCAGAAGAACAGAGCGTGGCGGATACACGCATTTCACGCTTCAGGGCCACCTTTTCTATACTACCGGCGGGCTCGTGTTTGGGTTCCTGCCTTTAGATCAGGAGTATTTTGCATGAATATCCTCTCACGGAGCGACAACAAGCGATGGCTGATATAATCCCTTCGAATCCAGATGCAGTCTCTGAATCCTTGGCACAGTTTGCTTCGGGGCTTACCACTTACCTGGATTATCTAGGTGTGCCCTCAGAAGCAGTTCTCGTGGAACAATCGGAACGCCGCAAGGTGATCAACAACCTTCCTGACGTCGTTGCTCTTCTGAACGACGAACAGAAGCAGAGTGCCATGTATCTGTCTAAGTTCGTCGCTGCATGTGGCATCGGTCTCTTCGATGCTGCTCTGAACTATTTGTGGGATGAAACGGTTCGGAGTATACGCGACAAGGTCACGCGGTTTGATCTCGACTACTTCTTCAGCACGGTTGTCACAGATCCAGCGCGAAGGTCGAAACTACGAACTCCTGAGGATTTGGCGAAGATCGAGGACTGGGAGCTGATCAAAGGGTCCATGGAAGCAGGTATCATCACGGACATTGGTTACCGCCATCTGGACTATATTCGCTCCATGCGAAACCATGCGAGCGCGGCCCACCCTAATCAAAACGATCTCTCTGGACTTCAATTGGTGAGTTGGCTGGAGACCTGCGTAAAGGAGGTGTTGGCGAAAGACCCGGTCGGTCCCGCACTTGAGGTCCGGCGGTTGTTGAAGAACATCCGAGAAAACACCTTCAGTTCAAGTGATACTCCAGCGATAATTGAAGCGATAAAGCTCCTTCCGGATGAATTGCTGATTTCGTTGTCGAGGGCGATCGCCGGAATGTACGGAGACCCGAGTTTGGATGCACACGTACGGAATAACATAAAGTTGATTGCAGCTGGGCTTTGGGGGGCAGCACCAGATGATGCCAAGTATGAAGCAGGGCTGAAGCAAGCGACCCTCGCCGCTAACGGAGATGTGGCACGCGCAAAACTGATTCGGGAGTTTCTGGACCTTGTTGACGGCCTTAGCTTTCTGCCAGCAGAGACCCTCGCCGTCGAAATCGGTACCGCTGTGGATTCCCTTTATTCGGCCCACCAAGGCTGGAGTAACTTCTCTCGCGAAGTTGCTCCAGCAAGAGCATTGTCTCGCCTAATTCCAGCCAATGGCGCCGTCCCCCACAGCGTCGAAGCAAAGTACGTGAAGGTTTTAACGCTTTGCAGAATTGGAAACGGATATGGGGTGTCAAATGCAGCCGTCCCCTTTTACGATGAATTGATCTCGAAGTGGCAAGATCGTCACATTCGGATCTTCACTCGATTGCCATACGACCGAGAATTTTTGAGTCGATTGCAAAGCACTTCGTGCGGTCAAGAATACGCCGCGCTGGCTACACGCATAAAAACCCAAGCAGTTAATACAGAAATTAATCGGGGCTTGGATAAGATAATTTCCTTTCCACCGAATGCGATGGGACGTCTAGGTACAGACTCCGAATACCAACGAATTGTGAAAAGGTAATATAGCTCATGACCGACACCCCCCGCCTTATCGAACGCGCCTTTCCTCTCAAGCAGGTATCACTGACCCCCGCGCACGAGAGGAATGTGCGGTATGGGCATATTTCGACGCTGCATATCTGGCTCGCGCGGCGAGGCAGCTTCTCCGGCGAAATTGTTGCAGGATGTCTCTATCATGTTTCTGGTCCGACTGTTCAGAAATACTCAGAGTGGGACGCGAACCAACGAGCCCGAGGTCGAGAATGGCAGGGTGGCCGAACGCTCCAAAATGGCAGGTCCATGTCTGTCGATGAAGTCATGGCTCAGTTAGGAGGAGCAGCATGAGGACCAAGCCACCTCTGACTGATGCTATCATTTACGCATTGGCTCGATTAGTTGACGACGCACAAAAGGAGCGACGTGATCCAAGCCATTCGGACATTGAGTTCTGCGTCACCTCCTCAGGGCTTGAGCGCGGCGATCCGAAGCAGAGCGGTCAGACCGTCGGCAAAGCGAAGCGCGTTCGGCTTATCCTTTCGTGGGCAATTGAGAACTCCTTCGAAGGGGGCCGCGACTTTGTCGATCGTCTGATCGCGATGGTTCGGTCATGCGGTGGGTTCCGCCCGGAATCTGCGCACTATGTGGGAAGCGAAGAGATTCAGGCGTTCCGCGACGTCCTTTCTGCAGAAGGATTCATCCTGTCTCCAGATGGTCATATTCAGCCCGCCGTTTTGGATAGTCTCGTCGGAACGGAGTTGACTGAGGCACTAGGCGCCTACGTGCGAAGAGCCCAGAGGGGGTCTGAGGATGCCGCATTGGTGGTTGGCACAGGTAAGGATCTCCTTGAGGCAATCGCGGCGCATGTCCTTGTGGAAGTATGGAATAACAACAATCCGCCCCACAACTTCCCCACGCTCCTTGGTCAAGCCTTCGCAGCGCTGGATCTGAAGACATCGGCCGACAATCCGGCAACCTCCGGCACACCTCAACAGCGATTGCAACGCGCGCTCTATGAGGCGGCATGCGCGATCAACACCTTGCGCAATAAGCAAGGGACCGGGCATGGCCATCCGTGGCTTCCTAGTGTAACCTCGGAAGAAGCGAGGCACGCTACACAGGTAATGGGAATTGTCGGGGACTTGCTGCTACGCAAGCTCCAGGAAAGGATGCCATCATGACACTGCCTGCTATACACCAAGACAGAATGGTGTACCACTTTACTCATTTGGATAATCTGCCATCGATCCTGTCCCAAGGCGGTTTGCTCTCAACACAACAAAAGCTCAGCCGTGGGCTCATCCATTACGACGTAGCGTACGAAGGAATTCAGGCGAGGAGGGCCAATACGAGGGTGACTTGTGGCCCAGGTGGAGTGGTGCATAATTACGTTCCCTTTTATTTTGCGAAGCTCACAGACATGTTTACAGGAGTGGTGTTTAGGAGGGTGGCAGATCAGCAGCTCCTTATTTTCCTGCGCGTCAAACTGCGCGATGCGATTAGTTATCCCTATGTTTTCTCGGATGCCTCGGCAAATACGAATATACCCCCTACCTTCTACAATTCCCCACATTCGCTGGCGAATTTGGACTGGGAATGCATAGAGCTTCAAAAGTGGTCGCTAAAGAATGAGGTTCAAAGGCATAAAAGGATGGCAGAGTTCCTCATTCACGGCTCCGTACCTCTTGCAACCATTGATAGCATAGTAGTCTGGAACAAAGCGATCGCGGACCAGGTGCAACGGTATCTCGCGGCTCAGAACATCAACATAAAAACAGAGTATGATTCACACCATTTCATAACACCATTTTACGCCTCCGAAGGGGCAAAGCGATCTATAGTAAGTGGTCCTAAGGCAATACAGTTGGAACTAACCAAGGCGGTTCGCCAAATAGCTGCCAGCAAGGGAACAGGCTGCACACTATCTCCGTTGGACGACTTGCTAAAGCAATTGAAGGCTGATCTAGCTAACCATCCACTTACAGGGGCCTTATGTGGGCTACAGGATGAAATTCATGGAGATGTAGGTCAACACACGCTTCAGGTAGTTGAACAGCTCAAGAAGCGCCCTCGCTACGTGGCTCTATCAGCAAGAGAAAAGAAACTCACCAAACTTGCGGCGTACCTTCACGACGTAGGCAAAGGGATTCCGAACGGTAGAAATAGGAAGGATGGGAAATACAAGAAAGACACGGATCATCCGATACAGGCCCTTCCCAGCTGCGTTGAGTTGCTAAACAACCTACCCGATATAACCCGGGACGAGGCTGTCGCAGTTCTGACCTTGGTTTGCTATCATGATCTGATTGGAGATCTTTGCGGAGGTGGTCGACGTGTCCAAGAACTCGCACCTATTGCCCGAAACGAGAACACTCTCCAAATGCTGGCAGCTCTCTCCGAAGCCGATATCCTTGCAGTCAATCCACTATGGTACGATCACGCTAGAATCGAGAGTATCCTCCAGCTCGCGCGTGGCCATGATGGAGTATAGACGATGATCAAGTACGTCACCGGCGACATGTTCGAGCATGAGGCTCAGGCCCGCGTGAACACCGTGAACTGTGTTGGCGTCATGGGGAAGGGAATCGCCTTGTTGTTCAAGAAGCGATACCCGGAGATGTACAAGAGCTATGCTGAAGCCTGCAAGGCTGACGAGGTGCGGCCGGGTCGAGCCCACGTCTGGAAGTCCGATGACCTGCTATCCGATACACCGATCATCGTCAATCTGCCGACAAAAACAGACTGGAAACGCCCCTCAACTTATTCGTATATACTGAAGGGACTTCGCTGGCTAAGAAGCTTTCTTCTTAATGAGAATATCAAGTCCATCACAGTTCCAGCTCTCGGTTGCGGCAACGGCGGGCTTGATTGGAATGTGGTAAGCAAACTTATCGAAGAATGGCTCGGAGATCTGGAGACCACAGTTCTTGTTTTTCCACCTCATTCTGTCGGTGTGCATGAATTCGATCGCAGCCAGAATGAGAAAGCGTGGGCATTGACGCTCTTCGTTTACCGTATAGATGGAAACAAAGAACACGATACCCTCCATTCGCTTCTAAAACGGCTCGGGAGCGAAATCCCTTCTCAAATCGATCTTGTCTATACAACACCTTCAAGAAAACTAGCCTCAGCGACATCGGGTCTCCTGCGGCAGCTAGAAAGCTTCGGAGTTCGTCTTGAGAAGTCAGATGCCAGGAGCTTCGCTCCAAGATTGAAATCCCATATCAACGACACGATGGGAGAAAGGATACGAAGCCTCGTTGTTTGCCGGGACGATAAGATTTTGGATAGATTCGCTGGAGATTTGTTTGAGATCCCGAGACGAGATGTACACTTTCTACGATTTTCAGAACTTTCCAATGGGATATTCTCTGCTCTGAGAAGTGCGGGTGCAGAGCCCATCGGCCTGAACAAGGAGACGATGGAATTGAACTGGGAAGCATTGGGAGTACCCTTGCGTCCCATTAGAGAGCCAGAAGGCATTGAACAAAAACACCAAGAAGTGTCGCAGATTGAGAAAAAACCGGAAGAGCGAACAAACAAACGATCAGTAGAATCGGAGCCCCGAGAATTGACAAAGCAAGCCCCCGACACCCCCCGCCTGATCGAACGTGCCTTCCCTCTCAAGCAGGCATCGCTTACATCCGTGCATGAGAAGAATGTGCGCCATGGGCATATATCGACTCTTCACATCTGGCCGGCGCGGCGGCCGTTGGCGGCTTGTCGGGCGGCGTTGCTCGCCACGCTGCTGCCGGATCCGGGGACGCCGGAGGCGCGCAAGGAACTCTGCGAGCGCATTGGCGGGAAGGTCGTTCAGTCAGTCGAGCGCAAGAAGATGCCCAACGGGCGCATCGTCGAGCGCGTGAAGGAAGAGGTCGAGGGCGGCATCCTGGGCTGGATCGGCACGGAGCCGAAGTCTGGCGGGAAAAAGAAGATCGCGGAGCACCAGGCCGCCGTCGCCCAGCGCGAGAAGGAGTTGGCCTTCTTTCGCGAGGAGATTCGCAAGGCCTACGGCGGACGCGCCCCGCGCGTGCTTGATCCCTTTGCCGGCGGTGGGGCGATTCCGCTGGAGGCCATGCGCCTTGGCTGCGAAGCCACCGCGGTGGACATCAACCCGGTCGCCTGGTTCATCCTCAAATGCACGCTGGAGTATCCTCAGAAACTCGCCGGCAAGACGCACCCGCTCCCCGACTTCATTCTGGAGGACGAGGAGTTTATGGAGTCTTTCTACAAGGCGCACCCGCATCTGGTCGGTCGCACTAAGCGCACGAAAAAGCAGGAGGAGGAGGCCACCGGCGATCTCTTTGAGAAGGAACGTATAGACGCAGGCCGCGCGCCCCGGGCGGACCTCGCCTGGCATGTGCGCGCCTGGGGGCGGTGGGTGCTCAACGAGGCCCGCAAGGAACTGGCCCCTTATTACCCCACCTATGCGGATTTCGAGCGGCTTGATCTCAAAGACAAATCGCCCTACGAGCGGCAGGAGATGCGGCTGGTCCCTCTGAAGGAGAATGGCACACCGGATATCGAGGCCCTCAACGGCGAGTTCACAGCAGAATATCTGAAGTCCAAACGCAACCCGCGATGGGTGGCGAAACCGACGGTGGCCTATTTGTGGGCGCGGACGGTCAAGTGCAAGAATTGCCGCGCCGAGGTGCCGCTGCTCAAGACGCGCTGGCTCTGCAAGAAGGACAACAAGCGCGTCCTGCTGATCATGAAGCCCAAAGCCGATGGCACCGGCGTCGAGTTCGGCATCCAGGACAACGTCCCTGCGCAGGGAGGCAACGCTGCGCAGAAACGAGAGCATGATAAACGTATATCGGCTGGAACGATGTCCCGTGCAGGCGTGCAGTGCCCGTGCTGCCAGACCATTATGACGATGGAAGATATTCGCGTAGAGGGCAAAAGCGGCCATTTATCTGCGGTTGCCACAGCCGTTGTGGTCGAAGGTCCTTCTGGTAAAGGGTATCGGGTAGCCACTGAACACGAAGTCAAGTGCGCTCTCAGAGCCAAGAAGACAATAGATCACGTCTACTCAAGTATTCCGTTCGGTCGTCCAGAGGAACCGACCCCGGCTGGTGGAGGTAGAGGTGCTGCGCGGGCGTTTTCAATCCAAGGGTATGGTTTGATGAAGTGGCGCGATGTTTTCACAGATAGGCAGTTACAGACGCTGGGAATGGTCTTGCGATCCAGCAGGACGTCGCTGGGCGAACTGACTTCCAGAGGCTATGATCACACATGGACAGAAGCAATCTATGCTGGTCTTGCAGTGGGAATGGACCGAATCGCTGATAGGCAATCTTCAATTTGCCGATGGGATAATACGCGGGATAACCTTCAAGGAACATTTACGAGGTTTGCCCTACCAATCATTTGGGACTACTGTGAAGGAAATCCCATCTCCCAAACTACCGGAAACTACCTTTCAAACCTTGAGTGGTTGTGCGAAGCATGGGAGCACATTATGCAAGCTTCGATAGCCTCACCCACTCCCAAAGCGCTAAATCACAGTGCTATCAAAATGAGCGACCATCAGTATGACTGTATTGTCACCGACCCGCCCTATTACGATGCGATCCCATACTCTGACCTCATGGACTTTTTCTATGTCTGGATCAAGCGATTCGTCAGCAGGACCCCGCTGGAGAACGGTGCCTTCCTATTGGGCGAGACCTCTCCCAAATGGGATCATGATGCGAATGACGGCGAACTAATTGACGATGACAGTCGTCATGGCGGCGATTCCAAGGCGTCCAAGCAATCCTATGAAGACGGCATGGCGAGGGCCTTCATAGCTTGCGAAAAGTCTCTCACGACCGATGGGCGCCTTGTCATCGTTTTCGCACACAAGCACCCCAATGCTTGGGAGACGCTGGTTTCGGCGATCATCCGCGCGGGGTTTATTGTTGATGGAAGTTGGCCTATTCAGACGGAGATGGGGAATCGCATGCGAGGGATGAACTCCGCCGCTCTCTCTTCCTCCGTCTGGCTCGTCTGCAAGAAACGCCCTGCGACTGCTCGTCCCGGCTGGGACAACAAGGTACTGGAAGAGATGCGGGCAAAGATCGGTGATCGGTTGCGCGAGTTCTGGGATGCAGGTATTCGCGGGCCGGACTTTGTCTGGTCGGCGACGGGTCCTGCGCTGGAAGCGTACAGCAAGCACCCCATTGTGAAAAAGGCGAACACGCCGAACGAAGTTCTCGGTGTGGGCGAGTTTCTCTCCCTCGTGCGGCGCATGGTGGTGGACTTCGTGGTGGGCCAAGTGCTGACGGGCGAGGGCGAAGGATCAGACCTGGCGGCGGCGGATCGCATGGATTCCCCGACGGCCTATTACCTTCTGCATCGTCACGACTTCGGATTGGCAGAGGCTCCTGCCGGCGCGTGTATTCTCTATGCCACAGCGTGCGGTTTGTCAGATCGCGACCTTGACTCGGCTTGGGACCTGGTCTCGCACACGGGAAGCAAGGCCGCCGCGGATGATGACGATGAGGACGACGCCGATCCGGATGCCGAGGCGGATCCCGACGATAGCGGGGATTCGGGCGGGAAGCTCAAGCTGAAGACCTGGGCCCAGCGCAAGCGTTCCTCGATGGGTTACGAGGCTCCCAGCGGCCGCCCGATCCCCCTGATTGACCGCATACACCGATTGATGCATTTATGGCGTGCCGGGGACGTGCATAAGGTGGACGAATACCTGGACGAACACGGCCTCCGCCGCCAGGAGCTATTCATTCGGCTGGTGCAGTCGCTGATCGAGTTGGCCGACGCCGGCAGCGAGGAACGCGCGCTCCTGGAAAGCCTCAGCAACCACGTGCGCGCCAAGGGCGCGACAGTGCAGGATGCGAGTTTTTTGCCGAAGGAAGAGAAGGGAGACGAGTAATGAAGGGATGCGGACGATGATCAGCGAACCGCCCACAAACGCGAACCGGGATAAACCAATCACGCTGAATTTCCTCGCGTGCGATCCGCAGGAATTCGCTGTCCGGGTGTATCGTCGGCGAAGCGAGCCGGGAAGCGCCCTTGATGCTATGCGGAGAGAGGGATTGAGGAGATACTCCTTACCTGTCGGGCTCGGCGAAGAGGAGGCTGGAAGAGTTGACTTCGATATCTCCTTCGACCCAATGAAGGGATTCGAGCCCTTCGATGCTGCGCCACGGACAAAGATTCAGCTTACTATCCAGTTCTTATTCAACCTCCTGCTCAAGCGAGTTCAAGCGGTCCTGAATGCCGATGAGTATCGGACCGATCCCAAGTGCTTTCGACGCACAATTGACTTCGTGATGCGAGACGATGAATTGGGGGTTGATCAGGTCTGGCTTGAACCCTTCTACCTTAGCTCCAAGCAGCAGTTCGGTTTCTTGATGGGGTTCCATTTCCGAAACAAGATGGATGTTGTTTCTCGCGAGACCCTCAAACGAAGCCTGAGTCTGAACAGGGAGGGGAGGGAGAATACCGACTTCTATGCTGACCATCTTCTTAAATGCGAGTCATTTCTACGTATATACAAGCCCAAACTTTTTCCTCTCGAAGTTAGTGAATTCCTCAGCCTTGACGTACAATGGCCCTCGGAGGGCCTTTCTTCGAGGCATCTCGAATCCAAGACATACGTCCTCGGGAATGGGAAGCGGTCAACCTCTCAGTTTCAGGGACTGAAAACTTCTGGACCTTTCCAAGCCCCCGAGGGAGCTTCTAGCATCTGCTTCCTGTACCGGCCGGAGGACAAGCCGCTGGCACACGATCTCTATTTCGCGCTGAGAGGCGAGAAATACCATACCTTCCCGGGAATGGAACGGATGTTTGGTCTGAAGCTGGAAAAAGAAAACGTTAAAGGTCTCGCCGTCTCCGGCTTCTCTATTCAGGCTCTCCAGCACGATCTGGGCAGGCTGAAGGAGGAGGCGGGAAGCGAGACCGTTTTGCCGATAGTTCTCTTTCCATGGAGCCGTGAAAGCGAAGATCCCGAAGGCCAGAAAGCCTATTTCAGACTCAAGCATACCTACCTGAAGAATCGCTTACCGACGCAGTTGGTGAGCGTCGAGAAGCTGAAGAACGCCAATACCTTCAAGTGGTCGGTTGCGAACATTGCTCTGGCTGCATTCGGAAAACTTGGAGGTAAGCCTTGGAAAGTGGAACCGAGGAATGAGTCCTGCCTAATTGTAGGTCTAGGTCAGGCGCATCGAAAGGATGGGGAGGGGAAGATTTCGAAATATTTCGCCTATTCCGTGCTTACGGACTCAAGTGGTCTCTATGAAACGATCAGGGTCGTCGCACATAGTGAGAATAGAGGCGAGTATCTAAAAACATTGCTTGATGGGGTTCTAGGGGTGCTCCATGAGCACGAGGAAGCCTACCGCACCTTCGTCATCCATACCCCATTCGCATTGCGCCGAGACGAGCTAGATCAAGTCCATCGTGCTCTAGCTAAGTTTTCTGAAGGCTCTGCCAACGGAAAACGACTGGTTGCGATGAAGTTTAATGACACGGATAAGTACCTAGGGTTTGCCCTTTGGAACAATAGCAAAACGCCCTTTGAGAGCACGTTCGTTCGCTTGGGGCGCGGCGAGTACTTGGTCTGGTTCGAAGGACTCCAGTATCATAACCCCAAAGTCACTCGCCGTATCGCGCGACCGATGCATGTTGAATTCACCTATTCCAATAGCGGTTTGGAGAAGGATGATGAGGTCGGTTTTTTGCAAGACGCCGTAAACTTGTCCGGAGCTAATTGGCGTGGCTTCAATGCGAAGTCTGCACCAGTTTCCGTCTACTATGCCCAGCTTATTTCCAGGTACATAGGCCATTTCGATCAGCTTGGTTTGTCCGAGATTGAGATCGAAAATATGCCCCCCTGGTTCCTATAGGAGCGCGAAAATGGCGACTGTGTTCAAGAGAGACGAGATTCTGATCCTCCTCGGCGCCGGGGCTAGCGTAGACGCGGGCATTCCACATTCTGTTTCAATGGTCCAGAAGTTGGAGTGCCTGCTCCAGAATGATAAAGAGTGGAAGGACTTTCTTCATCTCTACAACTATGTGAAGAGTGCGATTATTTACTCAGATGGAATACGGGGGCATTTTGTCAGTGGCTTCAACATTGAGCGCCTAGTATCCACTTTGGACGACCTGCGAAAGGGCGACGACCATCCGCTCTATCCGTTCATTGGTGCCTGGTCGCCTAAGCTCACAGAGGTAGCCGGGCCAAACCTTGCCCGCGTCCATTTGTTTCGGGAGTTGATCGTCAAGAAGCTTCGTGAATGGGTGACACTTAACCATAATGAAGACGCGCAGTATTACGCGCGACTAACGGATTTTGCGAAAGAGTATGAACATCCGCTACGTGTTTTCTCCCTGAACTACGATCGGTGTGTGGAAATTGCCTGCGCTCACTCTGCCATCGGAAGGGGCTTTGATGGCGACAAATGTTGGGACTGGCGCATGTTCGAGCCTGTCGAAGAGCCTGCCATATTCCTGTACAAGCTTCATGGCTCCGTTGATTGGGAGAAGGGCACAGACGGAAGAGTAACCTACAGGGATGGCTACAACAACATCCACCATGACCAGCTTTCGATCATATTCGGAACCACATACAAACTCCAGTACGTGGATCCTTTTCTGTTCCTGGCGTACCAATTCCGCCGATGGACTTTGGATTCGGCTCGGCTCATTGTAGCAATTGGGTATGGGTTCTATGACGATCATATTAACGGGATCATGGCTCAGGCTCTTAAGAACAATCCAACCATGAGGGTACTTGCCGTTATTGGTCCGGTGAATGAAGAGCGGAAAGCGGAGGAGACGAATCGTATCCTCCGTGTGCTCGGCCTTTCAGATTCGAGTCGAGTCGCATGCATGCCACTGGGAGCAAAAGAATTTTTGACGCATCACCTCACGATCATCGAGCTCGCTAAAGTATTTCCCAGCGACGTATCTCCATTTGAAGAAATCGAATCCCCGCAAGAAACTGGAAAGGTCCTGTAATGGCGAAGACACCTTGGAAACCATGGCACGAAGTGGTCGGGCTGCGCGACGACCTGAAGTCGGGCGAGCTGCCGATGCACATGTTCGCGGCCGATCTGTACGAGGTCCTGATGCAGGGGGGGAAGCGGCCGATTTACGAGGATCCGGAGAAGTTCTTCGCTCTGACCTTTCCGACCTACAACCTGCGGCAACTTGTGCGCGACGTGATGCGGCGCCTGGCGGGGAAGAACGACAAGGCGGTGCGCCAGCTGGAGTTGACCTACGGCGGCGGCAAGACGCACACGCTGATTACGCTCCGGCATTTGGTCACCAATCCGGCGAATCTTCCCAAGCTGCCATCCGTGGCCGAGTTTGAGCAGGCAATCGGACAGGAACCGCCGGCAGCGCGCGTGGCGGGTCTTTGCTTCGACAAGCTTGATGTCGAGAAAGGCATGGAGGTCCGCGATCCAAGCGGGGCCGTCAGAACATTGAAGCAGCCCTGGAGCGTTCTCGCATGGCAGATAGCCGGAGAAGACGGGCTCAAACTGCTGCACGCAGATGGCAAAGCGGAGGAGCGGGATTCGGCGCCAGCGGAGAACCTTCTGACGGCGTTGCTGGAGATGCCGCAGAAGCAGGGACTGGGCGTTCTGATCCTGATCGACGAAGTGCTGATGTACGTGCGGGAGAAGGTCGCGGCCGATGCGAAGTGGAAGGATCGGATGATCAATTTCTTCCAGTACCTGACGCAGGCTGCCACGAAAGTCGATCGATGCTGCATCGTTGCCTCGTTGCTCGCCAGCGACCCGTCAAAGAGCGATTCCTTTGGCCGGGAGTTGCAAGGCGCGCTCTACGATATTTTCCAGCGCCAACGCGAAGAGGCTGTGGAGCCGGTAGTGAAGGAAGATGTGGCGGAAGTTCTGCGCCGGCGGTTTTTTACTCCCGAGTCGATCAAAGATCGCGATGCGTTCCGTTCGCATGTGCAGGCTGCTCTCAAGGGTGTTTGTGACCTGGACGAGCAAACACGAAAGCAAGGCGCTGATGCGGAGGAGCGCTTCCTCAAGAGTTATCCGTTCCATCCCGACCTGACCGAAGTGTTCTATGCGAAATGGACGCAGCTTGATCGCTTTCAGCGAACGCGTGGCGTGTTGCGGACCTTCGCGCTGGCGTTGCGGGAGGCGGCGAAGTGGGACGAGAGCCCGCTGGTGGGGCCGTGCGTTTTTCTAACGCAAAAAGGCAAGGATGGGCTTTCCGAGGCGATGCGCGAGTTGGTGACGGTGGCAGATACAGAAGAGCATGAGGGAAAACGTCAGGCATGGACGGGCGTCATCGAGGGAGAACTGCAGCGCGGGCGAGATATACAGCGTGATTCTGTCGGCCTGAAGTTCCGCGAGATCGAACAAGCTATCGCGGCGACTTTCCTGCACTCCCAACCCATCGGCCAGAGTGCGAAGCTGCGCGATCTGACGGTGCTGATCGCTCCCAGCCGACCGGACAAGATCGAGTTGGAGAAGGGACTCTCACAATGGGCGCAGGTGAGTTTTTGGCTGGATGATCAATATACTTCAGGAGAGGGCAATCAAGTGCCAGAGACCTGGCGGCTTGGCAATCGTCCGAACCTGACGCAGATGCACGCCGTCGCGGCATCGCGTATCAACGACGATGTTGTGAAAGTACGACTCCTGGACGAAATCCAGAGAACGAAGAAGCTTTCCGAAGGTGCAAATGCGCTTGGTGTGCGGGTTCATATGCTCCCCACGAAGCCCAAAGATATCGAAGACGATGGTTTGTTTCATTACGCGGTGCTTGGGCCGAACGCAGCGAGCGATTCCGGAAAGCCGAGCGCGGAGGCGAAGCGCTACCTCGATGAAACAACGAGTTCCGACAAGCCCCGTGTCTACCGCAATGCCTTGATCCTGCTCGCACCATCCAGGGACGGCGTCGAGGTCGCCTCGGCAGCGGTTCGTGAGTATCTGGCTTGGGAACAGGTTGAAGTGGATCTGAAACAGCAACAGAAGGACGGGCAGCTGGACGTTGCACGTATGAGCACGCTTGGCATGAATATAGACAAGGCGAGAAAAAAAATCCCTGAAGCCGTTAGACAGGCTTACTGCACGGTGGTGACAGTTTCCGAGAAGAATGAGGCTCAGGCTTTCAAGATCAATGTGACCGAAGAAGCCCACTTCATGATCATCAAGAATGATGATCGGTCGCGGGTTCAAGATTCGTCCATATCCGCAGAAGCTTTATTGCCCGATGGGCCATACGACTTGTGGCGAGAGGGGGAGACCTCACGGCGAGTTAAGGATCTCTCCGGCGCCTTCGCACAATTGCCTCACCTGCCCAAGATGCTGAAAGCCAAGGCGATTCTGGATACGCTCGCACAGGGCTGCATCGGTGGAGCTTTTGTGCTGAGGCTGACACGCCCGGATGGTTCGGCCAGAACGTGGTGGCACGCGATGCCCGATGATCCGGCGTTGAATGATCCGGCAGTGGAGTTGGTGCTTTGCGAGGCGGCAGAGCTTCAGGAGATCGTGCCAGCGCTGCTTGCGCCGGATGTCCTGCCGGACCTTTGGCAGGAAGGCTACATCACCGTCCAGGGGATCATCGATTACTTCGCTGGCTCGAAGGTGGTGCAGGTGCAGCGTGGTGGGTACATGGAACCGATGGTGGTTCCGAAAGCCCCTCAGGAAGCAATCGAGCAAGCGGTGTCTAAAGCGGTGGAGGCGGGAAGCCTTTGGCTCACTAGCGGGCCGAGTAGTGTGTTGGGAGAGCCGATCCCTTCGGGCATATTGTCGCCCCAAGCGAAGCTGCAGAAGCCGCCTGCGACAATTGCTGCCGCGGAGATTCTGCCTGCAAATCTTGAACAGGCTTGGAAGGACGACGAGGCGACCGCTCTGTCTATCGCGACGGCGTTATCCCACAAGTTTGGTGAGACGTTGCCTTGGAAGACAGTCAGCAGCGTGATCGATGCGGCTATCAACGCACGCTTCGTGGAACTCACCGACATGTCGGAGAAATGGCCAACCGACTTCCCTCACGCGGGCGTCGTGAAGCTTAAAGCATCCTCCTCCGCCGGCAGCGTAACCACAGGCGGTGGAGGCCGTCGCCATCAAGAGCCAAAGAGTAATGCGATGGTCGCGGAGGCAGAACTTGCTCCGCATGCCATCCAGGAGCTCGGCGATATCATGCCGCAGTTGTTGGAGATCAAAAACAAGGCTGACATCCCGCTCGTCTTCAGAATCCGCATCGAAGTGGGGGACCAAGGCAAGAAGCCAGATGATGCGACGGTGGAACAGCTGAACAAGCTACTGCGTGATGTCGATGAGGGGCTCGATCTCTCATCCTGAGCAGGCAAAATCACATTGGAGAGGATCAGCTTGGCACCGCCCGAACCCACATCTTCGAACCCACTAGAATCGCTGCCGAGCGCTGCGCGTCGGGGTCTATTTCGCTTTCTGGTCGCCGACCAGCCGGAGGCGTATTGGGCGATTCTGGGCTGGCTTGCCCGGCGGCGACATTTGGGCGAGTTGGAGGTGGACCTGGAGGCTCTGCGCGAAGCGGTGCCGATGGAACGCGATTTGATGGCGGCGCTTCGCCAACTGGAAGATTGGGGAAACCTGACGACGCGCATTGAGCCTCGCAAAATCCGCACGCTGGAGGATCGTCGGGTCGAACGCTACCGCGTTTCGCTTGGCGAGGAAACCGACGAGATTCTAGAGTTCGCTGCTCAGGAGCTGGATCGAGAAGAGATGGCCGCAGAACTGGCGGAGGATCTTCTGCGCTCACTAGATGCAGGGCTGGGTCGATTGCTGGAACTGCTTCGAGACGCAACGGTGGAAGATGACTCAGCCGTGCTCCGCGATGGCTCGTCGCTCCTGCGACAACTCCGCCGCGAAATGTTGAAGGCGGACAAGGAGTTGATCGCTTTTGCCCGCTCGATTCGGATGCAGGCACGGAGCGTGCGGCCTTCGGGGACGGATGTGGCGGGTTTCAGCGACTTGCTGCAGCGTTACGTCGCGCAATATCTAACGGCTCTGGACGAGGTGCGCGGCCAAGCGCTGAAACGCTTGGAGACACTGCAGTCCGAGGAGATGACCGCTGCTCAAGTCCGCCTGCAATCTTTCTTGATGGCCCAGGCGGAAGAGGCGATGCAACTCGCCGGACGGCGAGCGCGGGTTCTATCGGTGGACGAGGTACTGTTGGCTTTGCGCCGCTTCTTTGAACCCGGGGGGGAACTTCATCGGCGGTGTGAGGAAATTCAGTCGGCTACCATCGAGCTGGTAGGGAGCCTGCGTCGGTACTTGGAAGAGCTGCTGACGCGCTCCCAGCGGCGGGCGCTTCTGAAGTCTGCCTTGGATGCGCTCCTTCAATCGCCGGAGGACGAGTCTGCCGAGGCTGCGGATCGGCTCTTTGATCAGCTTTGGCGTGTGGTTCGTCCCCATACGCTGGAAGGAACAGCAACTCCGCAGGACCGGGAGAATGTGGAGCTGCCGGATCCGGGGCCCCGCCGGACAAAGAAGGAATTGAGCGCCTTCGTGGCCCCGCCAAAACGGCCGAGGGGCGTCACGCGATCCTTGGCCGAGCAGGAACTGAAAGACCTGAATGAGTTTGTCGACCGAGCGATCCTCAAGGGTGCCGGCGAGGCGTGGCTAACGGATGGGATCTATGCAGGACCCGAAGATGCGAGATTATTGTATCGTGCGATTCGGGCGGGCCGGGATCGGCGCAATCCCATGGCGCGGCGACTCCTTCGTTTCCGGGTTGAGGTAAGATCGGCGGCGGAAGCGCACTGGTTGAAGGTAGATCTGAGTGGTGGGTGTTTAACCGCACCGCCCTTGCTGTTCGTTTCGGAGGCGCATCATGGCGGTTGAGGACGAAGGCACTCTTTCCCAGGCCGAGCAACTGCACCGCGGTCTCTTCGGGCGCATCGGCGTTAATCAGGCGCAACGTGTGCTGGCCGTGCTGTTGGAAGCGCCATTCTTCTATAAATCCGATGACCCCGATCTTTTCGGAGTCCTCCTTAGAAACCGCAGCGCCTTTGCCGATTTTTTTCACGTCTGCTTCGACTGGGATCTTCACGTCGAGCCGCGCATGGCGCGCGTCGTCCGGCGGAGCGGGGTGAACTCTGCCCTTTCGTCTCGCGAACGCCACCTCTTCTCGCTCAGCGGACGCGACGAGCAGGTGCTGTTTATCCTCCTCTTGGAGTTTCAGGAGATGGAAGCGGATAGGCAGAATGTCGATTGGTCGCAGCACGACATGCTGCGTTTCGTCCTCCAGGATTTTGTCAATCATGTCTTCACGCGATACCACGAAGCCATGAAGATGGACGGGCGATTGGAGAGCCGAATCTTGACGGCTGCGAAGGACCTGTTCCGCAAGTTGGACGAATACCGCATGCTTCGGCGCGTGGAAGGTACGCGGGGCCTAGTGATCTTCACATGACTGCCTTACGCAGGTCCG
>JADLAR010000002.1 GCA_020848155.1 Candidatus Sumerlaeota bacterium | reverse complement strand
TGCGTGATTTGTCCGCACTGAAGCTTCGAAGACCTCCTCAACTTTCCCAGGGGCGAAGCAGGTCGCGGAAGGTTCGCTCATAGCGCGATCGGAGCATGCGGACCTGTTCCGCCTCGGCATCAAGGTCCCTGCGCTGCTTCCACGAAGTTGCCGTCGCGCTCCCCCGTTCAAGATCCATTCGATGACCCTGATCCTGTTTGAGGATCATCACGTCGTAGAGGCTGTTGATCATCAGGGCTGTTCCTGAAAATCCAAAAAGAAAAATCGGCGCGAAGCGAAGCCAGGCGCTGATGATCCACAATGACATGATGAAGAAAAACATGCCGAGGATGAGGAGTGGCGAGCGGACCAGCATGAGGAGGCTGCGCTTCAGGGTGGCCTTGACGCTGGTGCGCTCGCGACTGCGCAGGGGGAGGCCGACAATCATGGAAGCGAGGAGCAGGAGGATGATCCAGAAGCAGAATCCCGACAGCGTGTAGCGCAGAAACTCCGAAGCGGGAAGGAGACCGCTGAAGCTGTAGAACCAGATATTGATGGCGAGGATTGCAATGAGTGTCGCGCACAGGCCCACGTACTTGAACTGCAGGAAAAAATCCGCCCGGATGCCGCGAAGCAAGTCACGAAATCCAGGATACTTTTCGCGCTCCACGAGGGAGCCAAAGTAACCTGTGGCGGAAAACCAAAGCGCCCCAACAACTGATGAGAAGAGGACAGCCATGGCAGCAGCGACATGCACTTGAACGATGGGGGAAAACAGGGGGAGAGCCGGCATCGTGACCTGTACAACGAGGACAAGACTGCCAAAGACGAGGGCAAAGAAGATGATGTTCGCCAGAAACAACGCCAGAAGGTGATCATAGCAGTCCCAGAACCATTGCTTGAGGACCTGCGCAAGCACGGCTGCTAGGCTCCCTCGGAGTGGGAGGGGGCTTCATCCTGATCTGCGGCTGGTGGCGTGAGGCGAACACGACGGATGCGATGGTTGTCCAACTGGAGAACCTCTATCTTCCATCCATGCTCCTCGAAACCCTCCCCGCGGCGCGGAATGCGACTAAGGCGCTGATAAATATAGCCCGCCAGCGTGTCGCAGTTCTTTTTCTCCAACTGAAGCCCCAGGGCCTCGCCAAGGTCATCCAGGTCAATGGAGCCATTGACCAAGTGTTGGCCGTGAGCTGTCTGAATCTTCGTTTCCGGGCGATCATACTCGTCCATGATCTCCCCGGTGATTTCCTCGATGATGTCCTCGCGGGACAGCAGGCCACTGCAACCACCAAACTCGTCGAAGCAGATTTCCACCTGTGACTTCGTGCGGAGCATTTCGCGAAGTGCCAGGTCAACGCGTGCAATCTCAGGAGTGAACGTAACCCGGCGAACAAGCTTTGCCGGGTCACTGGTATCGACCTTGTTGTCGAGGAAATCGTACACGTTGAGGAATCCGATCAGGTTCGTGACCTGATCGTAGTAACATGGAAAGCGCGTGTATCCCGTGCGACGTGCGATTGCGAGGAACTTTTCGGTGGTAAGATTCGTAAGCCCGATTGCCGTGACGTTGTTGAGCGGGCGCATGACTTCGCGCACGAGCGTTTCGTCCAGGCGCTGGATGGATCGGATCATTTCCTGCTCGGTGCGTTCGTCCGCCGTTGCGGCCTTCGGCGCGACGGCCTTGTTCTCCCCCACTGCCTGCATTTCCACATCACCAACTGCCATGAGCAGTTCATCATCCTGCTCGAAGAGGTAGGCGCGGGGCCGGACAAGGTTGAATTGCCGATAGAGAAGCTCTCCACTCCTCACGAGCCAGTCCCACATCAGACTTCCTGCGGCAATGGGAGCCGGAACATCCTCGGCAGGATTCACAAGCCATTTCGGCGCGTCGCTGTGCGTTGATGCCCGGCGTTGGGCGTAGAAACCCTTCATGAAGAGTGACGACAAAGAGAGGAACAGCATGGCGATGATGACAGCCATCAGGAAGAGGCGCAGGATTTCCGATGCGTGCGACGAGAGAAGAGTGCCAGACAAGTCGAGGCGAGGAAGCAGCATGTTCGCCAGGAGGTAGATGGAAGGGGCCAGAACGAGGATGGAGATGAGCCTGCCCAGTTTCGCGGCGCTAAGAGCGATGAAGGTGCGATCAATGACGACCGTGCGCAGTTCCTTGTCCTCCTGTTCGCCGGGACGGCAAAGGAAATCCCAGGCGAAGTGCAGGTGGCGCGCCTCAAAACGGGAGGCAAGGATGCGCAGAAGAATTCCAAAAAGGAGAAGTCCGAAGAGCGGAAGAGCGGTGTAGGCAATCATGAGGCTGCCTTCTCCGTATTCATCGCGGGCCGGGCCGGATTCTGCTTTTCGATGACAAGGACATCGGCCAGCTTGTCGATGCTCTTCTCCACGCGAATGATCGCACCGGGAACCTGCATTTGATCGCCGACCTGGGCAACACGGCCGAGTGAATTGAAGAGGAATCCCGCAATGGTGCGCGCAACGGACTCATCAAGGTCAAGATTCAGTTCCTCGTTGATCTCCCAGAGTTCCACGCGTCCGTTGACGCGGAATGTCGTGGGCGTCACGGATTCGATCCAAAGTTCGTCCTGATCCTCCACGTCCTCGATGTGTCCAACGATGCGCTCGAACAGATCGTGCAGGGTGACGATGCCGGACATGCCGCCATACTCGTCCACAATGACAACAAGGTGGGTGCGGTTCGCACGGATTACCCGAAGGAGTTCAGGCAGGCGCGCCTTCTCACTTGCGGTGATGGCCTTGCGCATCAGGGTGAGGGGGTTTTCCGGGCGTTGAAGCAACACTTCCTTCGCGAGCAGCGTCCCAAGGATGTTGTCCAGGGTTTCGTGGTAGACAACTACGCGGCTGAACTCCGTGTCCTGTAGATTCCTGACGATTTCCTGCGGGGGCATCGTGTCAGGGATGCCATACACCTTTGTTCGTGGCGTCATGATCTCTTCCGCAGTCATCTCTGCGAATTCACGCACGGAATCGATCATGTCGAAGGCCTCTTCATCGATCACGCGATCAACACCGGATAGGCTTGGCAGCAGGCGCAGGTGCATGTCGGTCAGCGCGATGTTCTGCTTCTTTGCCCCGCTGAAGGCGCCAAAGAGGAAGCTTGGAAACGTGAGTGGCGTCACCCAAAGCGACAGGATAGATGCCGTTGGGACGATGCGGCGAAAACTTCCGCGCGTGTTGTTGAGCACAATGTTCCGGCAGAGCACCTCGACGATCAGCAACTGCACGAGTAGGGAAATGGCGACTGCAATCCCCAGCCCGATGATTTCCCGGAACATGCCGACAAAAACATGCAGGAGCAGCAGGATCATTGTGAGAAGCATGATGAGTGCAGCGACTTGAAACTGAAGCTCAAGTTGCGGCATGCGGGCAAGGAACCGCTTGAGAAAGCGATCGTAGGGAGTGGCTCCCTTGCCCGTCTCCTCGATGGCCTGCGGACCAAGCGCGGCGATGGCTGTCTGGCTCATCGTGAACAGGCAGTTCAGGAGCGCGGCGATGATGGCCGCAACAATGTAGGGCCATGCGACGCCTGCGTGAGTATCCGCATCAAACGGTGGCGCCGTCGGCGTGACGTCACTCTGCGCGCCGACAAGTGCAGGCAACACGATGAGAAGAGCCACCACGGCAGATCGCGCCAGTGGCGGCATCGTTTGAGGAGGGTCTGATGGCACTTAGTTGTAAGTCGCGGGCATTACTGGCCCCTCGGAGAGTCCCATGGCCGGGATTCTGTTCGTGACCGGCGGGCAAGCAAGGGGGAATCAGCTAGACTCATGGATGCAGGGCAAAAGAAACGCGAATATTGAATTTCCGATGGAATCGGCGACAGGGCGCAATTCCGCTGACGCCTCTTCAGAAGCATTGTTCGTACGTTGGTGTGTCATCCTTCAGAATATGAATGATGATCGTCCGCGGAGCGCCGTGACGACGGTGCTCCCACAGATAGATGCCCTGCCAAGTGCCGAGCACCAGCCGCCCGTCCATGATGGGGATTGAGAGGGAAGTCTGCGTGAGGATCGCCTTTATGTGTGAAGGCATGTCATCCGGCCCTTCGGAAGTGTGCGTGTAGATTGGATCATCCTCCGGCACGAGGCGATTGAGCCACCGTTCCAGATCACGCCGGGCGGAGGGGTCGGCATTCTCCTGGATGGTGAGGCTGGCGGAGGTGTGGCGTATATACACGGTGCACAAGCCATCAGTGGCGTTGCTGTCGGCGACAGCCTGCTGGATGCGCGAGGTGATTTCGTGCAGACCTTGGTGGGAGGCCGTGACGGTGAACTTGAGGATCATTGGAAACCTGGCCGGCAACTCATGATGATGGAATGAAAATGCGGGGCTGATGACTCAGCCCCGCATGGGAATTTCTGCAAGCATGAAGCCGCCACTTACTTCTTGTAGCTGGCGGTGATTTCCTTCCAAGCCTCGATCACCTTCTGCACGTCGCCACCTTCCTTCTCTGTGACGGACTTGTAGAGGAAGACCTTGAAGCCGGACTTCCCCTCGCGGGAGAAGAACTGGACGGAATAGGTTGTCTGCCCGTCCTGGTGGCTTGGCTTGATGACGGCAAATGCGGAGCCAATGCCCTGATGGCGAATATGCATGTCGAGCGTGTCGGTCTGGACGTTGAAGAACGGCCCGGTGAGCGAGAAGCCACCGAAGTAACCGTAGCTTTCGAGGGTACAGACGTCGTTTGTGGTGATGACGTGCACGCGGCCAAGTTTCTCGAAGGTCTTGATGAGTTCGACGGCCTTGCCGTCGGCGACGTTCAGTTCGGTGACCTGATCGGCGGGGAATGCGCGAATGACTTCTGCTTCGCTGACGCCCATTTCACGCGCCATGATCGGTGTCATTGCACGAGGATCCTTCTGCAGGTATTCGGCAACGCGGGCCTTAAGGTCGGCTGGGTTGACAGGTGCTACAGGTGCTGCTGCGGACATGGTTGTTACTGCCTTTCTGGAGTTTGAATTCAGTTTTCAAGTAGGGGTTGCGCGCTCGCCATCCCGGGGGTTGAGCAGGAAAGCGGGAATGAACGGAATGGCGAACACCACCAATGCCGTAGTCGCGGAATTGATCCAGATGAGATTGTTGAAGGAAAGCCCAATCTGGGGATCGACGAGCTTCGAACCGATCAGGTCTGACAAGTGCGTTGATGCGTATCGTGCGCTCATGACAAGGGCGAAGCCGGCGCATGCCACCCCGCCGGGCGTGGCGCGCGCGGAAAGATCCATCACCGGCATGAAGGAGAGTGTGCCAACAAATCCGAAGATCAGCGAAACAACAATGGCAGAGTTGGCGTCCTTGTAGAAATAGAAGAGGAGGCTTCCGAGCGCGTTCAGGATGACACCAGCGTACAAGGTTTGGCGCAGGGAAAAGCGGGAACAGAGAAAGGCGAAAAGAATCGCGCCAACAATGCCGCCGACGCTTGTCACAAGTTGCATCCAACCCACCATCTCATCGCTGAAACCAAGTGATGTTTTTTGAAGGTAGTAGAGCGGTGTGTCGAAACCGGGTGCGATCTCGAAAAGGAACATGATAAGTGCGGCCGCCCAGAAAGACTTCAATCTTATTGCCGCCAGGATTTCCGCCTTCACGCGGAACGACACGTCGCCGGAGGCACTGGCCTTCCCAGCGCGAATCATGAAGGCGATTGGTATCAAGAGTCCCACCACGGCACCACCCGCAGCGGCGGTGTAACCGAGCGTACTGCCGGCGAGATATCCACTGAGGGGTCCTGCAACCAGATAGCCGACGTGCCGGCCCGCCATTGATGCCGAGCCCAGACGTCCGGTTGCGAGTTGCTCCCGGCTTTGTTCTACAAGCACACCGCCCATCAGGTTTGTCGCGATGATGATGGCGACATTCACAAGGAAGAAGCCGAGGAGAAGCGTCTCGTAGCGAATTGGCAGCACGGCAATGAGTGCCCAACAGGCGACAGCAACAATCGCCGAAAACAGGAGCGTCGCACCCCGGCCAAAGCGATAGGAAAGCCAGTCCACCCAGATCGCAAAGAGCGGCTTGATGAGCCAGGCAGCACCGGCGGAAACGAGAAACAGCGCCGACTGAAATGGGGTAACGTGAAGAACTTCCTTCAGGATGCTCTTCAGTGGGATGCTGGCAATGACGAGTGGGTTCCCCAGCGACGTTGCGAAGGTCCCAACGGCGAGGATCATCGCCCATCGCGCAGACAAGGCAGGCGCAGCCTCGATTTTTTCGTGTGTTCCGACTTCAGCGGCTTTTGCGGTGGGAACTTTGGAAGGCTTGGTATTTGCCGCAGGTACTACATCAACACTCATCAGTCTGATCCCAACGTGCCGGAGCTCAATCGAAGGATGTCTCCCTCGCTGACAGTTCCGTTCGTGGGGTCATAGGAACCACGAATGTTTCCACCATTGGAAATCGCGATGGGGTGCGCCATGCAGTACCCGCCAAACAGGATGTTCTTGTCCGGCCCGCGACCCGCCAGCGAGTAGATGGAGCCACGATAAATGGCCGTGTTGAAGGCGCTTGAGGTGGCGAGGTAAACGTTGCCGCTGACGTACACATAATCGGACGTGGACGTGAAGGGGGAATTTACCGTGGAGAATCGGAAGAATGGATCCTGCGGCGTGGAAGTCATGTAGGCAATGGGCGAGGTGATGTTGCTGTGACGATTTCCCATGAGGCGCTCTGGAAGTGGCTGCAACAATCCGGTGACATAGGGATAGGAATTGTTGTCCACGCGGTACGCCTCGATGGCCGTTGCCATGGTACGAAGATCGGCCTGCGTGCGGGCCACCTTCGACCGCGTTTGGGCTTCCAGAAAATTGGGGACCGCGATCGCCGCCAGAATGGCGATGATGGCAACCACGATGAGAAGCTCAATGAGAGTGAAGGCGTGCCGCGCACGAAGACCTGGATTCATTGTCAGTAAACAGTCCAATCCTGAACGGATGTTGCGACGGGAATTGTCAAATTGTCGTAGTAGAGATAGGTTGGCGTCTTGACCAAATCGTAGAGCTGATTGAGTTCATCATTCAGCGCGTAGTTCCCGCCGCCGGCAACGGATGCGGAATCAATCATGAAGCGAAGACGAATGCCACCGGGGGTGCCAAGGCCGGGACCCGTGCGGAGGCCTGTGGTATTCAGATTTTCAACACCATCGATTGTGAACTTGGAGGTCGCAGAATCAAGATCAACGTTGACGGTATGCCAACCGACGCTGCGGTCGCCAAAGTAGTTGCTGAAGAAGACGGGCGGCGTGCCGGGCGGCGTGCCACCGCGGACCGCATAGTAATTCTTGTTCCCACCATTGAAATCGGAAGTGGGATAGGGGCCGTTCCAAATTTCAAAGCCAATATAGTTCGTGGGATCGGAAACTGATTCGACAAGAACGGTGCCGCCCATCTTGTCAAAGCCGGTGTCGCCACCGAAAGAATCGTAGAAGCGGAAAGACACCTGACCGCTTGTGATTCCGGCATTTGCAAAGATGGTGCTGAGGTCTACGGTGAGGCCCTTCTTGATGGGAATCTGGTTCGCAAACTTTGCAGACTGCGTCCCTTCATGGGCCTGATCCGTGGTGACTGTGAAGGCGGGAACGAACCCGTGCATCAGGGGGTTGTCGACTGCTCCGGAGACCATTGGGCTGGAAGCGATGTCGAATTCAGCCGTTGGAGGCGCGCCTTCGAAACCTTGCGTGGCGCTTGCCGGGGACGGAGTTGTTGCCGTAAATGTGAAGTCGTCGTAGCGTACATAATCCGGATCGACCGCCAGATATGTCGGGGTTGGGGGAATCGTCCAATTGGAGCTTCCGTCATTCGTCGGCGACCAGGCCATGAAGCGAAGACGCAGTGTCTTTCCCGTTGTGCCGGGGCCTGTCAGCGGCGTTGGAGAACCTTCAGAATTGGAAATGCCGTCGATGGACACTGTTGAAGAGGCACCAGAGAGCGTGAAGACGACATTGTGCCACCCGACGCTGCGATCACCAAAGTAGCGACTGTTGAAAGACGAGCCGACGGTTGGGGTGGAGGTTCCTCGGGACAGGAAATAATTCGGCGCGCCTGGTGTGGGATCGGATGCCGGAGGATATGGGCCGTCCCAGATTTCCACGGCAAGGAAATCGGCGGGGGAATTCGCATCCTCCAGGATAATGGACCCGCCAAACTTCGTGGGGAACGGTCCACCAGCAGCACCAACGGAATCATAAAACCACAGGGAGATTGTTCCATCACCAATGGTTATTGGCAAGTCATAGGTGAAGGACTGGAAGGCATCCGGCGTGGTGTAGTCGAAGCGAAAGGACTGGCTACCGGCGCCGTCTGATTGCTCGTTCGTGATCGTGAAGTATTTTTTGTCGCCGCCAAAAATGGCGTCGTTGAGTTGGTTGGGAGTCTCAAAGTCGATGGTCTGGCTATCAGCGGAAACGAAGACCGCCGCGCTCACAAAGGCAGCCGTAGCGAGCGTACGGACTTGAAAAAGAAGGTTCACCATGTTCTCCTAAAATTTCTGGCGGGCCGATGCTCATCATTCACCAACGACGGCAACCCGACCATGTTGTGGGCAAGTACACTACATGGGATGTCGCCCAATCAACAGGGGTTGTTTTGGGAGGGCGCCGTAGGGAGGGCAAAGCAAATTCTGGTATATCAAATTTTTATTTTTTGGGCCTAATTCCCTGAGAGTTGGTATTTGACCTCGGCTGTCGGGAGAGGCGGGACCTTCGTCATGACTGCTGGACGGGTTCCTTGGTAAACTTGTCAATGATGTGGAGAAATTCGCTAATTTCGTAGGGTTTCGAGATGTAGGCGTTTGCGCCCATGGCGAGAAGCCGATCGATCTGGGCTGAGGTGGCGTCGGCGCTGACCACGACGACGGGGATTCCTTCCGTGTCCCTGTCGCGCCGAAGCAAGGTGATGATCTCGCTGCCGTGGGCATCGGGCAGGTTCATGTCCAAGAGTACGAGGTTGGGTTTGTCGCGCTTGGCAAGCTCGTAGCCCTTGTGGCCTTGGGTGGCATTGGTCAACTGCACACCGGGGCGCTGCGATGCCAGGATGCGCTCCATCAACCGGACATTGGAAATATTGTCTTCGATATACAGGATGCGGCTGTTATGTCCATCGGGGGAGTCCGGGTGCACAGACAGCCCCTGAGTCTTTGGCTTGTGGACTTGTTCTTCGGTGCGAGGCAGGTCGAAAAAGAAGGTGCTCCCCTTGCCAACAGCACTCTTGAGATGGAGCGAGGAGTTCATTGCTATCAACAGGCGATTTGAGAGGGCGAGACCAAGCCCGGTGCCTTCCACGTTGGATTGCTCGGCGCCGAGACGATCAAAGGGAGTGAACAGCCTTTTTTGCAGGGCCGGTGAAATGCCTATGCCGGTATCGGTGACTTCAACGCGGAACGTCTGATGCCCAATCGACGAAACCGTGGCGCGCACCTGCCCTCCATCCCGATTGTACTTGATGGCATTCGAAATCAGGTTGATGAGCACCTGCTTCAACCGTTGCCGATCCGCCAGAACACAGGGTGGATCATCATCGGCAACCTCGCAAAGGAGGGTGATGGATTGGCGGGCGGCGAGGGGGCGCAGGAAGTCGATGGATTCGTTCAGGAGCTCGCCGAGAAGGACCGGCTCCAACGAGAGGGAGAGGTTTCCGACCTCGATGCGGCTGATGTCGAGAACCTCGTCGATAAGGTGGAGGAGGTGCTTTCCGCCCTTGATGATGTGGCGGACATTTTCCGCGTTGGATGGTCCAAGATTTTCGAGTTGCAGGAGCTGGGCGAAACCCAGCACGGAATTGAGTGGTGTTCGAAGTTCGTGACTCATGCGGGAGAGGAACTCGCTTTTCGCACGATTCGCGCTTGTAGCCAAATCACGAGACTGTGCGAGGATCGCTTCCGTATTTTTCCTGTCGGTAATGTCCCACACGATTCCTTCCACGCGGATGGGCTTGCCGTCACTGTCGTAGTAGGCAAGACCCTTGGAGGCAATCCATCGAAGGTCCCGCGACTTTCCGTGAATGATGCGATACTCTGAACTGAAGGGAGTGTGGTTGCGAACCGACTCCCTCAATGCGGCAAGCATTGCCTCCAAATCCTCGGGCAGGATGATTTTCGCCGTTTCCTCCATGGAGATGTCGCCCTGCGCAGGATACCCCATGATCTCCCGCGCGCGGCTGGACATTGTGGCGCCTCCCTCACCAAGTTCCCAATGCCAAGCGCCCATCCCCGCGCCGCCGAGGGCAAACTCCAGCCGCTCCTTGTCGACACGCGCCTGTTCCTCCGCCTTCTTGCGCGCCGTGACATCGGTGGAAATTCCGCAGAGGGCAAAAGGGATGCCGTTGGGATGCCGCAGCAGAAACTTGACGGAAAAATAGTGGTGTTCCCCATCATTCTCCAGGGTCGTTTCCTCGAACTGCATCGGCTGGCCGGATTGGATGACCTTGAAGTCGTTCTCGCGATACTGGGCGGCGATATGAGCCGGCCAGACCTCGTAGTCGCGCTTGCCAAGAATGTCGGAGGGGCTGAGCCCGAACAAGCCGGACCAATCCCGGTTGATCATGATGAAGCGCCCATCCATGTCCTTGATGTAGATGAGCGCAGGTGAGTGATCGACGATCCCACGCAACCTCATTTCACTTTCATGGATTGCCTGATCGCGCTGCTGGAGGAGCACCTCCGTCTTTTCCAGCGAAAGCGCGAGGCCACCCAATTCATCCTTTGAGGGGGGCAACTGTTGCAGGGGCTTTCCGTGACCAAGCCTTTCGGTATTTTGCACCAGTTCCTTCACCCGGAACGCGATGCCACGAAACAGGAAAGAGATGGCGACGCAGCCGAGCAGGCCCATCACGAGCATGGAGCCGGCGACGTACTGTTGCAGTTGATGAAGCCGGTTGGCCTCCTCCGCGCGTTTCATTGCAAGCTTTGCCTCCTCATCAAGCAGCGCCTGCAGTTGCACCTTGAGGATGGCCATCAATTGGCGGCCGCGAACCATGAGGTTGTTGAGTTGCTCAGCCTGATAGTGTGGCGAATCACGCAGCGAAATAATGGCGTCCAGATTTTCAAGGTAGTATTTCGACTGCACCTCGATGACGGACATCCGATCGCTGTGGCTGTCATTGTCAGAAACCAGGTGGGTGAGGGCCTCTGCTGCAGCAAGGAGCGACTGACTTGTTGCAGACAAATCCTCCAAGTATCGCTTGTCGCCAGTGATAACGTAGGCACGGACCGCGGACTCTCGTTCAAGTGCGCTGTTGAGGATGTGCCGGGCGGACGTGCGGACGCGAAGGCTGTGGTCCAGAAGGCGGCTCGTCTCTACCACATTGTTTTCAAGATGGATGCTGGAAAGCAGTCCGACCAGGAGCGCGATGGCGGGAACGGCAACGAGGCCCCATCCCTTCTGGCGCAGCCCAAGGTCGTGCCACCAGATGGGGTTGTTGCGGGCAGGAGTTGATTCAGTATCTCTCAACGTTTGCACCACAGTCTGCTGGTCTTTGGCACGAAGTGTTGCCTCGTGTCTTGTCATGCTGCAATGAAAAGAAAATTGTCTTCGAGATGCAATCGGGGCGTACCTCACGGATTTGGATTTTCCACTAAAAGTAACCGCAAGCCGAGATGAATGGCAAAAGTTTGCTGCTACTAAGCTTGAATGGAGTTGACGAACCGTGTGCATCATCCTCACGTTGATGGGTTATTTCCATTTCACAGGAGCCTCACCGTGCCACGAATCGTCCGGAGCGCATTGATCCAGACCAAGCTGTGCAGCAACTCCACCGACCCCCAGAAGATTAAAAAGGCCATGACGGACCGGGTTGTGGAGCAGATTGCCGAGGCCGCCAAGAAGGGTGCCGAGATTGCCTGCACGCAGGAGCTTTTCTACGGACCCTACTTTTGCGCGGAGCAGAACCGGAAATGGTATGACATCACGGAGCGCATTCCCGACGGCCCCACAACGAAACTCTTTCAAAAACTGGCAAAGAAACACAAGATGGTGCTGGTTGCCTCACTCTATGAGGAAGACATGTCGGGCGTCTTCTACAACACGGCGGCCGTCATCAATTCCGACGGGGAGTTCCTTGGCAAGATGCGCAAGATACACATCCCGCACGTGGAGCCGGGGTTCTGGGAAAAATTCTATTTCAAGCCGGGCAATCTCGGCTATCCTGTGTTCAACACAAAGGTTGGCAAGGTTGGAGTCTATATTTGCTACGACCGTCACTTCCCGGAAGGCTGGCGGGCATTTGGCCTCAATGGGGCTGAGATTGTCTTCAATCCGTCCGCGACAGTTGCGGGACTGAGCGAGTACCTATGGAAGCTGGAACAGCCGGCGGCAGCGGCAAACAATATCTATTTCGTTGGCGCCATCAATCGCCCGGGCGTGGAAGGCCCATGGAAGATCGGCGAGTTCTATGGCCAGTCCTATTTTGCGGATCCACGCGGCCAAATCGTGGAACAGGGACCGCGGGACAGGGACGCAGTGGTTGTGGCCGACCTGGATTTCGACAAGATTCGCGAAGTTCGCACGACGTGGCAATTCTATCGTGATCGCCGCCCGGAAACCTACGAAGCACTGACGGCATTGTAGGCGGATTTGTCTTCGACCCAAATGAGTTCCGCAACGCATCCTGCTGACTCGTCGCTCAGCAATGAGGACTTGGCACCCGTACCGCCTGAAAAGCGGACCTGGAGCCTGTGGAGTGTCGCGGCATTGTGGGTGGGCATGGCTGTCTGCATTTCAACCTACAACCTTGCGGCAGGAATGATCGAGCAGGGAATGACCTGGTGGCAGGCGGTGCTGACGGTTGCGCTTGGCAATATCATCGTCTGCATTCCGATGATCCTGAATGCGCACCCCGGCACGAAGTACGGAATCCCGTTTCCCGTGCTTGTTCGCGCCTCCTTCGGAACATTGGGCGCGAATATCCCCGCAATCATGCGTGCGCTGGTGGCATGCGGCTGGTTTGGCATCCAGACATGGATCGGCGGGGCGGCGATCTATACGATGTACATGAAGCTGACCGGTGGGGCTCCGGCCACGGAGGCCGACTTGCTTCCCGTGCTTGGAATTTCTGCCGGGCAGTTCCTCTGCTTCATGATTTTTTGGGTGATCAATTACGTTTTCATCCTCATCGGCACGGAATCAATCAGGTGGCTTGAGAATTTTTCCGCACCGTTCCTGATCATCGTCGGTGTGATCCTCATGTTCTGGGCCGTGAACAAGGCGGGTGGATGGGGTCCAACGCTTGCGCCGGAAACAACGGCAAGGCTGCGCAAGGAGCATTTCAGTTTCTGGGCCCTGTTCTTCCCATCGCTGACGGCGATGGTTGGCTACTGGGCCACGTTGTCGTTGAACATCCCTGACTTCTCACGCTATGTGAAATCACAGAAGGACCAGATTGCGGGTCAGTTGATGGGCCTCCCAACAACAATGACGCTCTATTCCTTCATCGGAATCGTTGTCACGTGCGCGTCCATTATCATCTACAACGAGGCGATTTGGGACCCGGTGGTGCTGCTTTCCAAGTTTCACAGCCTCACGTTGGTGGTTCTGTCGCTCGTTGCGCTGGCCGTGGCGACGCTGACGACGAACATCGCTGCGAATGTCGTCTCCCCCGCCAATGATTTTGCGAACATCGCCCCGAAGCATATCAGTTTCAAGGTCGGCGGAACAATCACAGCAATCATTGGCATCCTGATGATGCCTTGGAAGCTGTACAATGATCCCGGCGCGTACATCTTCATCTGGCTGGTCGGATACAGCGCGCTGCTGGGTTCCATCGCAGGAGTGATGCTGGCAGACTACTATGTGATCCGTGGCAAGCATCTGGATGTGGATCAACTGTATCGCAGGGGTGGAATCTATGCCTACACGAACGGGTTCAATTTCCGCGCAATCATTGCGATGGTATCGGGCATTCTTCCCTGTGTTCCCGGATTCATCCGGAAGCTGGTCGGCATTGCCACGCTTGAGAATCGAAACATCCTCGATTCGCTGTACGATTACGGATGGTTCTTGAGCCTTACCATCGCCGTCGTCGTTTATCTTGTCATTACACCAAAACAACCATCCCCAATAGGAGCCTCCACATGAGCGCCACACTTGAAAGACCGAAAGCCACCCTGCCACCGAGCGATTTCACGCCACCAAAGTACGTCGGGCCGTCGCGCGAGGAAGTGCTGGCAATGCGCCAGAAGTACCTTCATCCATCGCTGGTCACATATTACAAGTCCCCGATCATGATCGTGGACGGTCACATGCAGTGGCTGTTTGACGAAAAGGGCACCCGCTACCTGGATCTGTTCGCGGGCATCGTGACGACCTCCTGCGGGCACTGTCATCCGAAGGTCGTGAAGCGGGTGCAGGAACAGGCTGGCCGCCTTCCGCACGCAACGACGGTTTACCTGCATCCGAACGTTGCGGAACTCGGCAGGAACCTGGCCGCCAAACTTCCCGACGGCCTGGAAGTGTGCTACTTCGTCAATTCCGGCAGTGAAGCGAATGATTTGGCGATCCTTATGGCGCGCCTGTATACTGGAAACCGCGATGTGGTGGCGCTGCGAAACTGCTACCACGGGACCTCCGGCATTACGCTGGGGCTGACGTCCCACAGCACCTGGAAATATCCCGTGGCGGCTGGCGACCACATTCACCATGTCGGGAATCCCGATCCATACCGCAGCCTTTTCAGCGGCACGCCGGAGGAAGTTGCGAAGAAGAGCGCTGAAGACCTTCGGGAGTCGATTCGCTTCACGACCCCGGGCAAGATTGCCGCCTTCATCGCCGAGCCAATCCAAGGCGTCGGCGGAACATCGCACGGCTCGTGGGATTACCTGAAACAGGCCTACGCCATCGCGCGCGAAGCCGGTGGTGTGTGCATCGCTGATGAGGTGCAGACGGGCTTTGGGCGCACTGGCGATCACTATTGGGGCTTCCAAAACGCAGGGGTCCTGCCGGACATCGTGACGATGGCGAAGAGCCTTGGCAATGGTGCCCCGATTTCCGCCGTGGTCACCCGCAAGGAAATTGCCGAAACAATGAAGCAGCGGTTGCACCTGAACACGTTTGGCGGAAATCCCGTCAGTGCGGCGGCGGGCCTTGCGGTCCTTGAAGTGATCGAAGAGGACAAGCTTCAAGAGAACGCGAAGGTTGTTGGCGCGCATTTCCTGAAGGAGTTGAACCGCCTGAAGGACAAGCACCAACTCATTGGTGATGTGCGCGGCAAGGGGCTGATGCTCGGCGTGGAACTGGTGAAGGATCGGAAGACGAAGGAGCCTGCGAGCGCGGAATGCGCAGCCTTGCACGAAGGGCTGAAGGACAACAAGGTGCTGGTCGGCAAGGGCGGCATCTATGGCAACGTGTTGCGCATCAAGCCACCCATGTGCATCACGAAGAAGGACGTGGATTTCGCGGTCAGCGTCATGGATGATGTCATTGGCAGCCTGAAGTAACCCACAACAAGACCCTCAATCGTCGGAAGGAGCGCACCACAGATGAGCTACGATACGATCATTCAAGGCGGCGATGTCATCACTGCGGCAGGCGCCACGCGGGCGGATATCGGCATCAAGGGGGAGAAGATCGCGGCAATCGGCGCGAATCTTGGCAGGGATGCCAGGCAGGTGATCGACGCAAAGGGGCACTATGTGATTCCCGGTGTGTTGGATGTTCACGTGCACCTGGAACTTCCCTTCTGCGGTACGACTTCTTCTGACGATTACATCACAGGCACGCGGGCGGGCGCCCGTGGCGGCGTGACGACGGTGATCGATTTCGCAATCCCCTACAAGAGGGGCGACAAGTACGAGTCGCTGAGCGAGGCGGCGGACAATTGGCACAAGAAGGCGGAAGGCCGCTCGCTCATCGACTACACGTTCCATATTTGCATCACGAACTGGGATTCGCACAAAGCGCAGATCGACGGCATGGTGAAGCGTGGCTTCAGCACGTTCAAGGAGTTCATGATCTATGCGAGCGAGGGCTGGCAGTCGGATGATCGTGCCCTGTTTGGAACGCTGGAGAAGATGCGGGAAAACGACACGATGCTGCTGGTCCATGCGGAATCATCGCGCGTGCTGGACGAACTGATCGATCGCCACCATACCCCCGCGCTCATGAAGAAGTTTGGCGCACAGCTTCATGCGATCACACGCCCCAACTACATCGAGGCGGAGGCGATCCAGCGCGCGGCAAAGTGGTGCGAGGTCACCGGCGGTGCGCTGTACATCGTTCACATGTCCACAGGCGAGGGCGCTGATATCGTGAAGGATGCGCAAGCCCGGGGTGTCAACATCGTCGCGGAGACCTGCGCGCAGTACCTTGTGCTGGACGATTCCGTGTTCAAGAAAAAGGACGGGCACCTCTACGCGTGCTGTCCCCAGCTCAAGAAGCCGAAGGACATCGAGCGTCTCTGGCGTGGCATGAACAGCGGCGAGGTCTCCGTTGTTTCCACGGACACTTGCAGCTTCACAAGAAAGCAAAAGGCCATGTGGAAGGGGGACTGGACGAAAATCCCCATGGGAATGCCAGGCCTGGAGACGCTGCTCCCTTCTGTCTATACGTTCGGAGTGCTGAAGAATCGCATCACGATCGAGCAGCTTGTGCAGAAGCTCTGCCACAACCCTGCCAGGATCATGGGACTCGCGCCGCGCAAGGGGAACATCGCCGTGGGCGCGGACGCAGACATCGCGATCATCCATCCCAGGAAGAAGTTCAAGGTGGACCCGAAGACGATGGAAACCAATGCCGACTGGAATCCCTTCGAAGGGATGGAACTGGCTGGCTTCTCACGTACGACCCTGTCCCGCGGGGAGGTGATCGTGGACGATTACAAGGTTGTTGGCAAGCAGGGCCGTGGCAAGTGGCTGGAGCGAAAGCACGCCGGTCATTCGAAGTAAGAATTTTAGTCGATTACAGTTGCCGAGGTCCGTTGCTTGTGGCCGATTATTTCGTTCCACAACGCAGCGGGACCTTTGCAATGCCACAAACCCCTATGCCATACCCCAGCGCAGGAAATCACACATGAAAACCGCAGAACAGCCTGTTCCCACATTGCCAAACATCATTGGCGGTGAAAGTGTCGCCAGCACATCCGCACGCAAGTTGGATGTCACCAATCCCGCGACGGGAGAGATTCTCGGCGAAGTTCCACTTTCAACGGCAGCGGACCTTGACCTCGCAGTGAAGAAGGCCTCTGCCGCGCAGAAGGCCTGGGCAAAACTTTCCGTGAAGGATCGGGTCCAGGTGCTGTTCCGCCTCAAGGCGCTCATGGAGGAGCAATCCGATGCGCTGACGGAACTCATCGTCCGGGAAAATGGAAAAACCACACCGGAAGCCGCAGGCGAACTTGCCCGTGCCATCGAGTGCGTGGAGTTCGCGACAAGTCTTCCCCAGATTGCGGCGGGCCAGGTTCTGGAGGTGAGCCGCGGTGTTGAATGCAAGATGTATCGCTACCCGCTGGGCGTTGTTGCGGCGATCACCCCGTTCAATTTCCCCATGATGGTGCCGATGTGGATGGCGCCGACGGCGATTGCGGCTGGCAATGCATTGATCCTGAAGGCATCCGAGCAGACTCCGCTCAGTGCGATTGAACTTGCGCGGTTGTTTGATGAAGCGGGCCTGCCAAAGGGCATCTTCAGCGTCGTGCACGGCGATCGTGAAATCGTGGAAGCGATCTGCGATCACCCGGAAATTCATGCCATCGGATTTGTCGGCTCCACGAAGGTTGCAAAGCTGGTGTACGAACGCGGCAGCAAGCATGGCAAGCGGGTGAAGGCCCTGGGCGGCGCAAAGAACCACCTCGTCGTGATGCCCGATGCGGATGTGGACATGACCGTGGCGAATGTGGTCGCCTCTGCGACAGGGTGTGCGGGCCAGCGTTGCATGGCGGCCAGCGTCCTGCTCGCAGTCGGTGACGTGGATCCCATCCTCGACAAGATCAAGGCGAAGTTCAAGTCCATGAAGGCGGGGAAGGATATCGGCGCGATCATCAGCACGCAGGCAAAGGAGCGCATCCTCGGCTTCATCGCTGGCGCGTCGAAGGAGGGGGCCGAGCTTGCGGTGGATGGCCGAAAGTCAGTCGATGCCTCCGCGAGTGCGAACGGCAATTTCATCGGCCCGACAGTCTTTGACCACGCAAGGCCGGAACACGCGGTGAGTTGTGATGAAATTTTTGGGCCGACATTGACGATCGTCCGTTGCAAGACGCTGGATGAAGCGCTCAACATTGAGAACAACAATCCCTACGGAAATGCGGCGGCAATCTACACGTCGAGCGGCGAAGTCGCCCATTACTTCATGGAACGCGCCAACGCCGGCATGATCGGCGTGAACATTGGCGTGCCGGTGCCGCGTGAGCCGTTCCCCTTCGGCGGTTGGAATGACAGTTCCTACGGAGAAGGTGACCTGACGGGGCACGGCAGCTATGACTTCTGGACGAGGACGAAGAAGATCACGACGAAGTGGACGGACAAGAATCGCTCAAATTGGATGAGTTGAGGCTGGTCGTTGGATGATTCTTTCACTTCAGCGGTACCTGTCGCAAACGAGTAGATTCAGCAAATCGAGAAGGATTCGAACGAATGCAGAGCAGCCCCCTCACAACAGATCAGCTTCAGGCCAACTTTGCGGACCTGCATCCCAACTACACGCGTGACGAGGCGGCGTTCGAGGCGTCGCGCTGTCTCTTCTGCTACGATGCACCGTGCACGCGCGCGTGCCCCACGCACATTGATGTTCCGCGCTTCATCCGCCAGATCCTTCACGACAACGTGGGTGGCGCGGCAAAGACGATCCTCGACGCGAATATCTTCGGTGGGTCCTGCGCGCGCGCATGCCCCACGGAAGTCCTCTGCGAGGGCGCTTGTGTGGACAACGCCCGCGCAGGCGCACCGATTGAGATCGGAAGGCTGCAACGATACGCGACCGACTACGCGATGGAGCGCAACCTGCGCTTCTTTGCCCCCGGCAAGGATACGGGACGGAAGGTTGCAATCATCGGCTCCGGCCCGGCGGGCCTGTCCTGTGCGCATGAATTGCGACGACTCGGGCACAAGGTCACGGTTTTCGAGTCACGCGATGTGCCCGGCGGATTGAACACCTTCGGCATCGCCGCCTACAAGATCACGCGTGAGATGAGCCTCGCGGAAATCCAGCCGATCCTGGAGATGGGGGTGGACTTGAAGCTCAACACGCCTGTGGATGCGGCAAAGGTTGAATCCTTGCTGGCGGACAATGACGCGGTGTTCCTCGCCATCGGGCTGGGCCAGACGCAGCGACTGAAGCTGCCTGGAGAGCACATGGAGGGCGTCTGGGAGGCGCTGGAATTCATCGAACAGCTTCATGACAAGAGGGAATTTGAGAAGTGCACAATCGGCCGGAATGTCATTGTCATCGGCTGCGGGAACACCGCCATCGACGCCGCGACACAGGCGATTCGCCTTGGCGCGGAGAAGGTAACCATCGCGTACCGCCGGGGTGAGGATGCGAAATCGGCCTACAACTACGAGTATGACCTTGGAAAATCGGACGGAGTGCAGTTCGAGTGGTATGTGCAGCCCATGGGTTTCGTTGGCTTGAATGACAGGGTGACGGGAGCGACCTTCGTTCGAACCCAGTTGCAGGGGGAAGGCCGCAAGGCCGAATTGGTTCCGATCGCAGACAGCGAGTTCACCATCGAGTGCGACATGGTCATCAAGGCGCTTGGACAAACGCCAGTGGATGAGTTGCTGTCCAAGGTGCAGGGCGTCGAGCGTGACCGCGGGGCTGTGCGCATCAACTCCGAAACGTATCAAACGACACGGCGCGGACTTTTCGCCGGCGGCGACTGCACCAGCAAGGGGAAGGAAATCGTGAACGCCGTGCAGGATGGGAAAATGGCCGCACGTTCCATCAACCGCCACCTCGATTCAAAGGGAAAGTGACGCATGATCATTCCGGATCTTTCAACAAACTGCGCGGGTATCAAGTCACCGAATCCGTTCTGGCTGGCCAGTGGCCCGCCAACGAACACAGGCTACCAGATCGCCCGTGCCTTCGAGGCGGGATGGGGCGGCGCGGTCTGGAAGACCCTGACGCATGACCCAATCCTGAACGTGTCATCGCGCTATGGTGCCTTGGACCACGACGGTCGGAAGGTGGTTGGCTTCAACAACATCGAACTGATCACGGATCGTTCGCTCGAGGAAAACCTGGCGGAAATCCGCGAAGTAAAGCGCCTGTTCCCCAAGCACGCGGTGATCGCGTCATTGATGGTGGAGAGCAAGCGGGAGGTGTGGCACGACGCCGTCAAGCGCACGGAGGATTCGGGCTGCGACGGATTGGAGCTGAACTTCGGCTGCCCGCACGGCATGAGCGAGCGCGGCATGGGCTCCGCAGTTGGTCAGGTGCCGGAGTATGCGGAAATGATCACCGGATGGGTGAAGGAGGTTGCACGGACGCCGGTGCTGGTGAAGCTGACGCCGAACATCACGGATGTTCGGGTGGTGGGGCGCGCCGCCAAGCGCGGCAATGCCGACGGTGTGTCGCTCATCAACACGATCAACTCCATCATGGGTGTCGACCTCGACACACTGGCCCCGAAACCACAGGTGGGTGGGCGTGGGTCGCATGGCGGCTACTGCGGCCCAGCCGTGAAGCCAATCGCGCTGAACATGGTTCAATCAATTGCAGCCGACAAGCAGATACAACTTCCGATTTCTGGAATTGGCGGCATCCAGAACTGGCAGGATGCGGTGGAACACATGCTGCTTGGGGCGAGCAGCGTTCAGGTTTGCACGGCCGTCATGCACTATGGCTTCCGCATTGTGGAGCACCTGATCTCCGGCATGGAAAACTGGATGCGCGAAAAGGGGTACGGGAAGCTGGAGGATTTCATTGGGCTTTCCGTCCCACGCGTGGGCGATTGGGCGGACCTCGATCTCATGTACCGGGTGGTTGCCGATATTGACCAGGAAAAGTGCATTCATTGCGGCCTGTGTTATTCGGCCTGCGAGGAAGGCGCGCATCAGTCGATCGACATCACCACGGTGAGTGAGGATGACTATGTGGCATCGCTGAACGGGAATGCGTTGAAGGCGCCCGTTGTCAGCGGAGGAGTTCGGGCAATCCCGGGTGCCGGCGACAACCGCGTGAACATCTTCACGGTCAACGATGAAACCTGCGTCGGTTGCAACATGTGCTCGCTGGTATGTCCTGTCACGGGTTGCATCACGATGGTGGAAGTGGACCCGCGTGGACCAGAACCGCTGTCATGGCGCCAGTACCAGCAGAAGCTTGCAGCAGGAGAAATGGGACGCCTGAAACCGATTCCTCATGCCCATCGTCCGCTGGGGAACCTGTACTGACGCGATCCGGAGAGCCTCGTGCAAAGGCTCGCCTGAATCAATTCACGACATTGATTGGCGCACCGTTCTGAAACGCACGGATGTTCCGCACAGCTTGATCCATCAAGCGCGTGCGCGCTTCCTTCGTGGACCAGGCAATGTGCGGGGTGAGTATCAGGTTTGGTGCGCTGAGCAAAGGGTTGTCAGCACGAACAGGCTCCATCGAGGCAACGTCGCACGCGGCCCCGGCAATGATTCCGTTCCTGAGCACCATGGCGAGGTCCTCCTCCTTCACGAGGAGTCCCCGCGCCGTGTTGATGAGGAAGGCCGGGGGCTTCATGCGCTTCAGCAGGGCACTGTTCACGAATTCCCGGTTGGACGCAGTGAGCGGACAATGAAGCGACACAACATCAGCCTCTGAAAATACTTCCTCGATGCTTCTCCACTCGAAGGGGTAGGGTGCGTGCTGGGAGCGACTGGTGCTGTTTGCCAGAACACGCATCCCAAAGGCGTGGGCGAGTTCGCCAACGCGCTGGCCAATGCGCCCAAAGCCGATGATGCCAAAGACCTTTCCTGCAAGTTCGACCTGAGGCGCCGCCGTAAACGTCCAATCAGGTGCGGTGACCCAACGGCCCTCGCGCAGCACCAGATCACTGTGCTTCTCCACCCGATGCGCCAATGCCAGCAACAGAGCGATGACGAACTGCGCAACGGACTCGGTTCCGTAGAGCGGCACGTTCGCGACGGCGATCCCGCGCGCACGCGCCGCGGCGACATCCACCACATTGTATCCCGTGGCAAGGACTCCGATGAACTTCAGGCTTGGCAGTCGGGAGATGGCGTCCGCATCGACGACAGCCTTGTTCGTGAGCACAATGTCAGCATCCTTCGCGCGCTCCACCACTTGCTCCGGGGGTGTGCGATCGTGGACCTCCAGATCACCGAGCGACGCAACTGTGCTCCACGACAGGTCGCCGGGATTCAATGCATACCCGTCCAAAACGACGATCTTCATTTGTCAGGTTCCTCCGTGGCGGCATCCGTAACCACGTTCTTGAACTCCGCGAAATGCTCGGGATTGTTGATTCCGATCAGGGCCTGCTTGCAGAGGCCGTGCAGCAGGTTCACTTCCCGCTCCGTGGCGGAGGCGCGTGCAAGCACATTGCGGATTTTTTGAATGGAACCCTTCATGCGGCGCCCCTTGTTCCAACCTATCCGCGTCATGAGTTTTTCGCAGTGCTGCGCAAGGTGATGCAGTTCGTCCGCAGTAGCGGGGCGATCCCCAGGGTCGCTACTGCCGGCAACGGGAGAGAGGGTGGCGCTGGAGATCGCGATGCCACGGCCAAGCTGCGACAACCCGCGGCGGCGCTCCACCTCCGCAACGGAGCAGAGGGCGACACCGATGGCCTGCGCAAGGTTCAGGGACGGGAAATCCGGATCGCTTGGAAGAGACCAGCGGAAATCACAGCGCTCCAGTTCCTCCGCAACCATTCCATTTTCCTCGCGGCCGAACAACAGTGCGCATCGCGCGAGGTGATCCTTTCCCTCCAGAAGCTTCTCTGGAAGCAGACCAACACAGTCGACCTTGTGATATTTTCCGCCAACTCCAGTCAGGCCGATCACCAACTCACGATCGGCAAGCGCCTCGTCCAGAGTGTCGAAGGTCCGGGCGGCGCGAAGAATTTCCGCCGCACCGGAAGAGAACCTTCGGGAATCCGCATTGTTGATCTCGCATCGCGGCGCGACGACACGCAGCGCGCCGGCCCCGAAATTCTTCAGCACGCGTGCGGCAGCGCCAACGTTGCCGCTTTCCTTCGGAGAAATCAGGATGACGGTCCAGCGGCGCACGGCGGGCGCTACTCCTCGATCCCGTATTGCTGCAACTTTCGGTAAAGCGTCTTGCGCCCAAGTCCCAGTGTACGCGCAGCGCGCGCCTTGTTGCCCTGAAAATCAGCAAGGGTTGCCTTGATCAACTCGCGCTCCGCATCTTCAACGGTCATTCCCACGCGCAGCTTCACGCCGCCCGTGGTCATCTTTTCGCTTCGCACCTCATCGGGAAGGTTCCTTGGCTGTATTTCCTTTCCCGATGTGAGGATGACGGCACTTTCCATCACAGTGCGAAGTTGCCTCACATTGCCAGGCCAGTGAAAGTTCTGAAGCATGGAGATGGTTTTCGGGTTAAGCTCCAGGTTCTTTCCATGTTCGCGATTGAACTGCTTCAAGTAGTGGTTCGCAATCAGCGGGATGTCCTCCACCCGCTCCCTCAGAGGCGGAAGATCGATGCGGATGACGTTGAGCCGATAGTACAGATCTTCGCGAAAGCGACCCGCCTCCACTTCCTTCTTCAAATCGCGGTTGCTGGCGGCGATGATGCGAACATCCACCTTCACGGACTTCGTTCCGCCGACGCGTTCAAACTCCTGCTCCTGCAGGACACGAAGGAGACGAACCTGAAGCTCCGGTGTTGTTTCGCCTATCTCATCGAGGAAGATCGTCCCCCCATTGGCGACTTCAAAACGCCCCGCCTTCTGCTTGATGGCGCCGGTGAACGCGCCCTTCTCGTGACCGAACAACTCCGACTCCAGAAGCGTTTGTGTGAGCGCGCCGCAATTCACAGCAACGAAGGGTTTCCGCCGGCGGTTGCTGTTGAAGTGAATCGCCTTCGCGATCAACTCCTTGCCCGTTCCCGTTTCCCCCTGAATCAGGATGCTGGCCTTTGTCGGTGCAACCTGGCGAATCTTTTCAAAGATGTTCTCCATCGGAGCAGAACGCCCGATGATGGAATCGAATCCGTACTTGTCGTCGACTTCACGGCGTAGGCGTTCGTTTTCCAGCTTCAGTGATTTTTGGTCGAAGACGCGATCCACCAAGACTTGAAGCTCGTCGATGTTGACAGGCTTGATGAGGTAATCGAACGCACCCTTCTTCATCGCGTCCACGGCCGTCTCAACCGTCCCGTGGCCGGTCAGCATCACAAAATCCGTTTCGGGGAACTCCTCATGAACATGCGTCAGCAGTTCCATGCCATCCATCTTCGGCATTTTCAAATCGCTGATGACGAGATCGACGGGAAGATTGCCGAGCTTGACGAGCGCCTGCTCGCCGTTCTCCGCGAGAAAAACCTCCGCACCCGTCGACTCCAAGGCCCACTTAAGGCCCTCGCGGGTGTTCTTCTCGTCATCGACGACCATGATTTGACGTGGCATTTTGACCAGCCTGTGATTCCCTTTGACACATGGGTTTGGGTGAATTTGCGGCGTATCAATTCACCCCACAACTTCAGTGCCTCTTTTGCTTCTCCCTTGGAAGAAACAGGACTGCCGAATCGAGGTCGATGCTGAGGTCCCGCACCAATTCCATGATGCCGGTGACCTCGCCCTCGGCCAGGGAATGCTCAGGGTGAACCCGCGTCATGGCCTCACACACAAGGTCCTCAAACTCCTCGATGGACTCAGCAACCTGCGCATCATTGACGTCGCGTGCCTGCTCCAGCGCCAAATCCGCAAGGTCAAGGCACTGCTCAATCCAGTCATCGGGAACAACCGCAGAGATTCGTGTTCCGTCCTCAATGGACTGGTCATCCGCACGAAGGGTGTCGTAGTACGCCTCATTGCCTTCAATGCGCGGAATGATCTCGCCTTCCAGCGAAATCGCCACGCGAAGCATCCTTGATGCAAACAGGTGGGAGCTTTTTGAGAGAAGTGGTGCACGGAGATCGAGCGGCAGATCACGCGCCTTCGCGATGAATTCGGGAGACAGGCTGATGCGATAGGTGAACAGGATTGCCGGCTCCTCAATTCCCTTTCGTGCGACGATGGCTGCGCGATCCGGGCTTTCCGTCATTGCCATCAGCGCCATGGAGCGCACGAAGGGATGACCAGGCGAGAAGAAGTTGAGCCGTTCGTGACGAACAGCATTCCTGCGATCGAAGTAGCCTATCATCTCCTGCGAAATGCCGGGAAGCCCGTGAAGCGAGTGGTACTCACCCACCGTGATCGCGACACGCCCGCCGTCTTGTTCGTCGACCATGGAGTCGAACAGCCTGGCGTAGGTGATGACCGCGTTCCGCAATGCCAGAAGCTCCTCGTCGTCCTTGAGGTCTTCGGCGACGCGCCTCGCTTCCTCCACACCAACAGCGCCGCGGATGAGAAGCACTGCATTTGATCGCTCACGGGCCGCCTCGATATGCTGCCTTACGTCGTCGATGAGGTCGATCACCGCGCCCGCACCCTCGTCAATGCAGGTTGCGATGGCTCCTTCCATGATGCGCTCCAGTTCACCTTCCACGGGCGCGATGGATTCATTGAAGACCCCGAGCGCCTCTGCCTGAAACTCAAAGAACGCTTCGTCCAACTGTCCTTTCGCGAGGAGCACCTGCGAATCGACGTCATCCTCCTCCTCGCGTCCCACGCGATCACAACGCCCGATGCGTTGCTCAACAGTCCATGGCGCAATGGGAAGGTCGAAGTGAATGACATGCGAGGCGAATTGAAAGTTGCGTCCCTCTCCGCCCAGTTCATCGGATATGAGCACGCTGCCGGATGGGAATTCCTGGAATTCAAACGCATTCTTCTCACGTTCCACGCGCGATTGTAGTCCGCTCATCTCGTAGACTTCCGCAAGATCCGTCAACGCCTTGCGCAACAACAACCACAGCGGGTGGACATTCGCCTCGAAGCTGGTGAAAACAAGAAGATGAGAATCGGGATTCTCCTCCAGTGTTTCCTTCAGGAACCTGAGGAACGCCAGGTAGCGCGGGCTGCGGGCCAGGGCACGCCCGGTGGCGTCAACAGCGCGAGTTGTGCGCTGCCACTTCACATTCGCCGCCTCAAAGTCCGTCAGCAGCTTCTTTTCACCGTCGAGCAGCGGCAGATCCCTCATTGACTGTCGGTTCAAGCGTGTGGGGTCTGCGGTAACGCCGTCGCGGTCCTCCAACTTTTTCGTTCGCGCCAGGAGCCAATCCGTCACCGCCAGGTGTGAGCTGTGGGCTGCCTGAATGAGAGTCGTGGCCACGCGCTGCGCGTCCGGGTCGTGCGAAAGACCCTGTTCGCGAAGGAGGGAAAGCCAGCGATCGACAAGGCCCAGGATCACCAGTTCCTCCGCATCCGGCTTGTAGTCCAGCGTGCCGTAGATTCGCATGGGCAGGGCGTTGTCCTGCGCCAGGAACCTGCGCTGGTAGCGAAGCAACCGGGCACCGGGATAGTAGCGATCCACCAGCAATGTCGCAATGCGATGCAGTTCGTGGCGACCACGCGCGTCGTGATGCGCTTCTTTCAGGTGCGACTCGATTTCCTTGTCCTTGATGCCGCTTCCTGCGTAGAGCGCGGAGACTTTTTCCGGATCGGGATTGGTGGAGCGAATTGCGTGAAGGATGCCTTCGATCGTGGGCTGCTTCTCCTGCAAGGCACGAAACGCCTCCGGCGTCGTCAGCGATTCAAAACGTTCAGGATCGATCAGGCGGTGCAGCGTCAAAAGGTTTTGCCAGTCGTCTGCGACCGGCGTTGCCGTCAGGAGGAGCACGGCATGTGCGTTACGACTCAGCGTCGCAAGCGATGCGACAGCCTTCGGGTCCTGAAGGAGGCGATGAACCTCATCGACGACCAGTATCTCCGCCTCTTCCTTCTTCGCAAAGGACGCCATGCGATCATGCGGCAGGATGATTCCCGCCTGATCGTCATCGAACTCATCCTCACTGAGCGCGAAAATCGTCTTCCCAAACTTCCCGTACATTTCGAAGGCCCATTGGGCAGTGAGGGACTCGGGAACGAAAATGGCCGTGCGCCACTTTGGGAAGTATTTTCGCAGCGTTGAAAGAATAAGGCCCGCCTCTATGGTCTTGCCGAGGCCGACTTCGTCCGCCAGGATGAACCGCACCCGCCCAAATTGCAGGGCATAGCGGGCGGCGTTGATTTGATGCGGGATGGGCAGCATGCGGGCGCCATTGTAGCCACTGATGCCCATGCTTCGCTCCGTGGCATTGAAGAACGCATCCAGCAGGTTCATGCGTGCACTGACGAGAGGCCACGGCGCGACGTCGAGTTGTGCCAGCATTCCCTCCGGCTGCGGCGTCAGGGCGCCCTCCCCCACTGTCAGGTCGTACTCCGAGACGATGACAACATCGCCATCGACCACGACTTCGTACTCAAAAACCTCGTCGCTGTGGGGATTTAGGATGCGGATCACCTGTGCGGAAGCTTCGCGGAAGAAGACCTCATCCGTTGTGCGGATACGATAGCGACGCAGGTCATCAACGGGAGACTGCTCCGGGGTCGCGCCCAGGGAAATCGGCGTCAATTGCGCGTGACGGCTGTCCGCATCAGCAACGCGATACAGGCGCGGGGCGATCAACAGCTTCTGGTAGACAATCATGCCGATTTTCAGCATGCAGGGTTCCTTGTGCCGGGTGTTGTGGAGGCCGTGATGCGACGGTTACTCTGTTGGTTGGGTCGCGGAGTGCTTTTCAATGCCAAAAATCCTGCGGGTCTGCGTAATGCGGGAGCGGTGCTCCAAATGATATGCCGTGAGGAGTCGTTGCGCGTCCTCGCTGTCGATCTGCTTCTGTGCGATTAGTTCCAGAAGGTCATTCGTAAGCCTCAACTGATAGCGTTCCCTCAACCGCCAAAGGATCTGTTCCGCTGCGTGCAGTGGATTGTCTCCAAGTGGAAAATCCCACGCCATGACGCGTGAAAGAATCCTGCGATCTGCGGGAAATTCGTTCTCCATTTCCGCGGCATCGATCAGGGTTCCTGCATATTCGTCATGATCGCAGAAGTAGAAGATCCAACCCTCAATCTTCTTCTCGACGATCCATTCATGGCGTAGGTTTGCGCGAAGATATTCCAGCGCTCCATGGGACTCCACCATCATCTTCAGCACATAGACATCCAGAAGGTCCATGTCATCAAACAGGGAGGAGATGGCCTGGCTTCCCGATGGCACCGAGCCTTTTGCTTCGCCTTCGGGGCGATTGGCCGCCTTTGCAGATTGTTGAAGGATCCTGCCGAGGGCGGTGCGTGGAAGGCCGCCAATGCGACGCAGCAGGCGCGCGATTGCCCCCTCTTTCATCACGTCGTTGCTGATGCGGTTGATAATCGGCGCCATGCGATCAGCAAGCTCCGCCTGCGGCGCAAGCTTCGACAGGTCGAGCCCCCGTGAATGGGCGTCGAGTGCGTAGTCGAAGAACTCGCCAGCGTTCTCCAACAGTGTTCCCAATGCGGAAGCGCCCTCGCGCTGCAGGAAGGTATCAGGATCGTCCGCTGGTGGCAGCGCGATCACGCGCGTGTCAAACCCTGCCTCCAACAACGATTCACCGCCGCGCAGCATCGCCTTTTGCCCGGCGGAATCACCGTCATAGAGGAAGAATGTCTTGTTCGCAAATCGCTTGAGAAGTTTTGCCTGCTGAAGCGTGAGGCTCGTGCCGAGTGATGCCACTGCCTGCGTGAACCCGTGCGCATGTGCCATCAGCACATCCATGTACCCCTCGCACAGGATTGCATAGCCGCTTTTTTCAATGTCCTCGCGCGACCAGTTCAACGCGTACAAGATCTGACTCTTCTTGTAGAGGACCGTTTCCTCGGAATTGATGTACTTCGCGGACTTGTCATCCTTCACCAGTTGACGCCCGCCAAATCCCGCGACCTTCCCGTTTGCACTGAAGATCGGAAAGATCAGGCGGTGCCGGAAGCGGTCATAGACGCGGCCGCTTTCGCTGCGCACACACAACCCCGCGTCCACCAGCAACTGATCGGTGTAGCCAAGCTTCCCGAGATGATCCTTCAGCGCGGCCCACTCATCGAGCGCCGCCCCAAGTTGAAACTTTTCCTCCATTTCCGCGCTGATGCCGCGCAGCGGAAGGTACTCACTTGCGAGGGGATTACGCCCCTCACGCAGATTCTTCCGGAACCACGCCAGTGCATCGTTGTTCGCGCGTTGAACCGCATCGATGAGGCGCTGCTCCGCGTCTGCTTCCGCACGATCAATGGGTCGGAACTGCGGCATCTCGATGCCAAGTTCTTTTGCGAGTTTCTCAACCGCCTCCTTGAAGTCCAGCCGCTCCTTCCTCATTACGAAATCAATGACGGAACCACCCGCGCCACAGCCGAAGCAGTGAAAAATTCCCTTCGACGGCACGACGTTGAAGCTCGGCGTCTTTTCATCATGGAAGGGGCAGCGACCCTTGTAGGAATTGCCTGCCTTCTTGAGCGGTACGACACTGCCCACAACGCCGACGATGTCGGCGTTCTCCTTGATGCGGCGAACGACGTCTGCAAATTCACGATTCATGGTTGAAACATTCTAGGAGCCGGACGTCCCGCGGCACAACACAGGAGAGAGGTGGGGCGAATCTTTCGATCCGCCCCACCATAAAACGTGTGGAATCAGTAGGTCTTCCAGAGACTTGGAAGCCCCGGCGTGGGTGATGCCGTTGGTGATGCAGTCGCGGTGACAGAAGGAGTGGGCGTTGGGCTGTCCGTCGGTGTTGGGGACAGCGAAGGAGTGGCACTCGCCGTCGGTGACGGTGTGGGAGAAGGCGTTGGCGTCGGCGTCGGTCCGGACATGTTCGGACCGCCCGGTGTGACGATGTTCGTTCCTGCCGCATCACCGGAGAAGACACTCGAAGGATCGACGATCCAGCCACCAGGCCCCGGCATGCCATCCACCCCACCTTCCGTTCCGTCGTCATTGTTGTTCCCTGCGGCTGTGGTATTGATGAAGATCGCTCCGTCGTCACCGCCAATGCCGCTGAAGGGGGTCGGCCATTGCACGGCAGGACTTGCCACGCCGAAGAACAAGGCGGGAGTCACGACGCTTCCTTCGGAAATGAAGTCGACACCAACATCGTCCGCAAAGGAGGACGTCGCGCCCGGTGCCAACAGGATGATCGCCTCGTTGCTGTTCCCGATCGCGAAGCCGGGATCGGTCGTGTTGTCCAGGTTTCCGTTGCCTGCGTAGAAGCGAAGGCGCTGGTCGCTCGCGTCGAGGTCGTCCGCCGGGAACGTTGCCGTGTTCGTCGCGTTCACCTCGTTGACGATCAGGATGATCGTGCCTGCGGGCACATGCTCAAGCGATGCGATGCCCGGCAACAGCACCGAGCCGCCGTTGGTTCCATTTCCATCCTGCTGCGTAAGGGTGGTGTTGTTCGTCACCCGCCAGCCGCGCAGATCAAGGTCATCGCGCACCGTCAACAATTCCACCCAATCCCCGCTGATCGCGCCATTGACGGTTGTGTAGGAGGTGCCGTTGTCGTTCACCCAATACTCGTTGAAAATCACGTCGTTCGGCTGGATCGAGGCAACCTGCGGATCGAACGTCAGCGTCACCGTTGCATTCGATCCCGTGGTTACCACATGATCAATCTCAGGGTTGGTTTCGGAGATGAATCCGGACCAGGAATTGAACTGCGAGCCGGTGTCGGCCAGCGCCGCAAGGTGCAACTCCGACGAGTCGAAGAATACGCCAGTCCAAGGCAGGGAGACAACCCGCCCGTAAATTTCCATCCTTCCGTCACCTGTTCCCGCCTTGTTGAAGGTGATCGTGCGAAGCCCTGAGAGGCCAAATTTCGACAACACCTGGTTGCGAATGTACGCAGGGCGGTTGGTGAAATAGTTGCGCATGTTCTGCACGGCGGTCGGCCAATTGTTGGCGAAGCTTGTGGCGGCTGAAGGCGCGAGCCAGCGGTTTGCCTCCCGGGGAACTTCGCTGGCGATCCTGTTCGCATAGGCGTCCATGGCGGCGATTGCATGGGTTGGTTCAAACTCGAAGTTGAACGTTTCCTCAACTGCGCTGACGAAATCCTTGCTGCCTTGTGGATTGTCAAGAATGCCATTCACGGGCGATGGCGGTGGTGATGGATCAAGGTCGCTCCCGTTGAAGATTTTTGACAACGGCGCCAAATCAAAATTATGGCCGGGGCTTGTCATGAAGTTGCCACCCTGCGCCCAGAGGAACGTGTCGTCGGTGTTGTAGCCCTGCGGGCGCAGGCCAAGCGCCCACTCCGCGTCGTTTTCGTGCATCGCCCACTTCGCCGTGGGATCGCCACGCCTGCGCGTCACGACGAAATTATTCTGCGGCCAATCCTGGTTGGATGCGCCGATGTTCAATGCGAAGTACTTCAGGAAGCCGTAATAGTCGAAGCGCTGCTTCAACCCGGCAAGGCCTGCGGGCGTTGCAACATTTGCGGCATCAAACCACGCGTGGAAATTGTTCCATTCCGTCAGGTCGCCGTCGATTGCCTCCATGTAATACTTGTTTGTGAAGTCCCAAGTGCCCTTCACGACGTCCCAGTCGGAGCCTCCCGCCTTTTCCTCCATGTAGTCATTTGTGATGCGCTCGCACGCATTATAGAGGCCCCAGTACTGGCCATTGATATAGAGTGCGAAGAAGAAGCCGTCCACTCCGACGGCACCCTGCTCGCCGCTGAAGTCGCGCATCAATTGATCGCGGAAGAACGTCACCTGGTTCAATTGCGCAGGTGACGCATTCAGGATGCCATCGTTGTTGTTTGCACGCAGCACAAGGTTGTTGAAGGAATGTGCAGTTGTTTTTTCAAGCCATGGCAACGACCAGGTTGCCGTGCCGAGTGATGATCGCGTGTAAAGGCGAAGCGACTTCTTCGCCGCGGCGCGTGAAGTGCCGCCATTGATCCGGACGCCAATGCCATTCTCATGCACATTTGTGCCATCGGGATCCATGAAAACGGCGTAGCCCGGTCTTTCCCATTCCTCACCGCGCTCGTCATAATTGACGAACAGTCCCGTGATGGGATCATAGAGGTGGTCGGGATCAATGATGAGATTCATCACGGGGATTTGGCGGTCGGGAACATTGACAAACATGTATGACGCCGTTGCGATATTGCTCGGCGCGTCCACGGGATAGAATGCACGGGCGCGCAGGCCCGTGGTGGAAGAAATTGAAACCGGGCTGCCGTACAGGGTGGAGCTGCCCGATGGCTCGCTTCCGTCGAGCGAGTAGCGAATCTCAGTTGATCCCGGGGCGGTAATGGTCACGGAAATCGTGGAGGAATACAGGCCGGAGGGCGCGGAGAATTGCGGCATTGCGCCGCGCATGCCAAATACGTTTGGCGCACCGGGGGTGGTGATGATTGTTTGCTGGAAGGTGCCTGACCCGTCGGGGTTGCGCGCGTAGCCATCGTCCGTCGCGAGGCCGGGAAACGTCACCATGTCGACTATCGACGAAGTGGTCGTGTTATAAAGGACGGCTTCCTCGCCTCCCGCGCTCAGCTTGAAGTTGGTGTGAAGCTCCAAGCCCTCCATGTTCGCATCATCACACCAAACCATCAGAAAGCCGTTGGGGGCGATGCTGATGCCGGGTGGGAACAGCCACTTCGCGGGCGTGCCGTCCGTGTCTGACAGTGCGTAACCCGTCAAGTCCGCGACGTCGGGACCTGCATTGTAAAGTTCCACCCAATCGCCGGCGTCGCCAAAATCCAGATCAAAGGCCGAATTGTCATTGGAGGCGACGATTTCGTTGATCGTGACAGTGAAGTTCTCGCTTTCGCCGATTGTCACGGCGGCGTCGCTTCCCACTGTGACGCTGCTGGAGGCGTCGGTCACTTCGAAGTGAAAAGTGACCACATTACCAGCGGCGAATCCCGGCATTGCCGCGCCGTAAAGCCCATCGCCTGCCGCTCCGTCATTGTGCGTGCCGTCATCGAATGCATCCGTGCTTCCGGTTCCTGACGTAACGGAATCGGACCAGTGCACCTGAACCTGAGTGACAGCCTCCGGGGAACTGATTCGTGCAAGTGCGGTGAACGCCTCGCTGTCCTGCGGATGCACCGGAGCGATGCGTGTGTGCTCAACTTTGGGCTTGGGGGTATAGTGGAAGCGGATTGTATCTGAAATGTAAGGTTCATTGCCGGCGCTGGGAACATTCGACATGACCACATTCCCACCAAGCCCCTGATTGAATGTGTAGGTACCGAGCGAGATTTCCACCAACGCCGACGAGCCGTTCTGGTTCACGTTGATGATGGAGGAGCCGCCGGCGTGGTTGATCGTGTAGGGAACCACGGTTGCCCGATCAGTGTTTCGCCGGAAGATGGTAAATACCTCATAGTTGTTCGTTTCAGGAAACGTCGGCGCCCAAGTCGCCGTCGACAGGCCCGAATTCGCCTTCGTATAGCGATAATTCCCGCCATTCCAGCCTGTTCCGACGTTTGCGGTGGCGAAGAAGGTGCCTGTCTCCTGATATTCAGGGGCACCATCGTCGTCATCAACGTAGATGTCTGCCGCGAGGGAGATTAGGGGGGTCAGGCACAGGAGAAGCGTGAGGAGGATGGCGAGATTTTTCATGGCCGGAGAGTCCCCCAGTGCGATTGGGTTGTCCAGCCAAATTGGACCGTATTGACCGGAGGTCCCGTTCGGGTTTCTGGTACCTCCCGACGTGCTTGACCGCGTCCGAAATATAGCCTCACAGGCGCCCGAAGCAGGAACGATTTTTCCGGCCTTCGGGTGCGGACATTGGCAGCCGTCGCGCGATCAGCGCGTCCTGCGCCTGCGCGACGGGATCGCCCTGGCAAAGCATTTCAATGTCGATGATGTGTTTCGTGCCGGTGTCATTCACTCGGCGACAGGGATTCAGGAAGTTGGTTCCTTCACTGCCCGGTAGCTGACGATCTTCCAACCGCGATTCGTTTTCTTCAGCGAATAGACTTCCTTGCGCTCTTTTGACTGGTTATTGGTGGTGTCGCGCCGGGTGATCCCAACCTTGGCGATGTTCAGGCTGATTTTTTCCTCGTCGACAGAGAGCATTTCATGCCTTCGTGCGAACCCCTTGTCATTCACGAATGCCGTTCTCCGCCGTGAGACATACTCGCGCATGGAAAGCTGCCCGAGCATTTCCTCACCCAGACAGTGATACTCCGCCGGGAAATCCTGCTTGTTCCAACTTTCCACAAAGGTTCGTACCACCATCGATGGCGAAGCATCCGCCGCGTCGAAGGGGATTTGCGTCTCCAAATCACTCGCCGGTGTGGCGGGACGCCTCCTCGCCGAATCGAAGTCGGAAACCTGCGAACTGACGTAGCTGTTGCGGCGAAACAGATACTCGATGCGGCCAATAAAATCAAGCGGATCGAACGGCTTCGGGACATAGTCCTCCACGCCAAGCGACTTCACCCAAAAATCTGGCGGGCGCTTTTCATCACCGAGCGCGGAAATCACAACGATCGGTGTCGTGCGCAGGCGGGCGTTCTTCTTGAGTTGCTTGATGACCTCCAGGCCGCTTACCCGTGGCATCATCAGGTCTGTGATGATCAGGTCGGGGCGTTCCGATTCCGCAAGCGCCAGACCTTCTTCACCTCCGGCGGCGGTGATGACCTCGTGCCCCTTCGTGCTCAGCAATGCACGAACAATTTCAATGACGTCCTGCTCATCATCGATGACAAGGATTCGCTTCGCCGCCGTCGCTTCAGACATCGGAATGAGTGCTGGTTCCCAGTGGATCAAATCGAAGTTGGAACGCTGGTGAAGCCGTGCCGGGCTGTCAATGGTTTCCCTCCCGCCCAAGTTGGCCAAAAATGGGCTTTGCGTTCCCGGCGGCAGGCTCGTTTCATCACCGAACTCATGAAAGGAACCCCCTCCTTCGGGCAATCAAGACGATGGATTTGAAACCCCTTCGCGAAGAAATTGATCGGATCGACAACGATCTGGTGACGCTGCTGGATCGCCGCGCGGAAATCGCACGCATGGTTGGAGAATCAAAGGCGCAGGCCGGCAAGACAACCTTCGATGCAGGGCGCGCAAAGGCCGTCGTGCACCAGGCGCTTTCCCGGTCAAACGGGCAGTTTCCGAACGAGGGCATGGTTTATGTCTTCCGCGAGATCCTAAGCGCCTGCCTGAATCTGCAAAAGTCATTGCGCGTCGGTTTCATGGGGCCGCGCGACACCTATTCCCATCTTGCCGCAATCCGCGAATTCGGATCGAGCGTTGAATTTGTCCCCTTCAAGGTGATACGCGATGTCTTTACCGCGGTCGAGAACGCGGAGATCGACTACGGCGTGGTCCCGATCGAAAACAGCACGGGCGGCACGGTTCATCTCACGCTGGATGCCTTCATCGAGCACCCCTGCCGCGTGTGCAGTGAAGTGCTGTTGCCGATTCACATCTCCCTGCTGGGCCATTCGGACTTGTCGTCCATCCGGAAGGTGTACAGTCACCCACAACCGTTCATTCAGTCTGACAACTGGCTGAAGAAGAACCTTCCAAACGTGGCGCGCTTGGAAGTGGATTCAACCACCCAGGGAATGGTTGAGGCGAAGAAGGACCCGCATGCCGCGGCGATCGGCAATGAATTTGCCGCGGACGAGTACGGACTTCGAATCCTGGCGAAGAACATAGAGGACAGTGACGACAACACCACACGTTTTCTGGTGATCAGCAAGAACGACACACAGCCCAGCGGCGATGACAAGACGTCGCTGATGTTCAGCGTGGCGGACCGCCCCGGCGCCCTGCTGCGCGTGCTGAAGCCGTTCGATGACCTGAGGATCAACCTCAGCAAGTTGGAGTCGCGACCCACAAAGCGGCGTGCATGGGAGCAGGCGTTCTTCGTGGATGCCGATGGCCATCGCACGGAGGAGAAAATTCAATGTGCCCTGGAAGAAATCCGCCCGCACTGCGAAAAGGTCGTCGTACTTGTCAGTTACCCACGCGACAAGTCCACGAAGGAATCGAGAACCTCCCACTAGCCCCGGTGGCCCTCCCGGACAACATGCGAGCGCCGGTGCCTGTCAGGCACCGGCGCTCTTTTCATTCAGCGGCCCTGCGGTGGCGTTCAGTGCATCCCGCGCCGGACAATCCGCCTTGCCCTAGAACGGGTCTGGTTTCCTTCTCTGCGGCATAGGCCAATGACGTTTAATTCACTGCCGTTTCTTATCTTCCTGCCGCTCGTCCTGGCACTGTATTATGTGCTGCCATTCAGGTGGCAGAATCGAATGCTGCTGCTTGCCAGCTACATCTTCTACGGATGGTGGAACTGGAAGTTTCTCATCCTCATGTTCATTTCTCCGACCGTTGACTATGTGTGCGGAAGGATGTTGCATGAAAGCACGGATCCCAGGCGCAGGAAGCAGATCCTTGTCATTAGCATGGCGGTGAACCTCATCATCCTTGGGTTCTTCAAGTACTTCAATTTCTTCATCGATTCCGCACACTCACTCACCGCGGCCATGGGGTTTGCCTTCAACGTTCCCATGTTGGAGATTCTTCTGCCCATCGGCATCTCCTTCCACACGTTTCAATCCATGTCCTACGCGCTGGATGTCTACCGCGGCCATTTGAAGCCCGTTGACAGCTTCCTGGATTTTTCCCTGTTCGTCGTCTACTTTCCCCAACTGGTCGCGGGTCCCATCGAACGCGCGACCAACCTGCTTCCGCAACTCACCAATCCACGGACAATCACGGCGGACGGCCTTGTTTCCGGCGCCTGGCTGGTGCTGCTCGGTTACGTGAAGAAGACGGCCATCGCGGACGCTGTTGCCCCATTCGTGAACGACAGCTTTGCGCGCGTCCATGAGCCCGGTGCCGGCGGGCTGGAGATGCTTGGCGCGGTGTACCTTTTCGCGATCCAGATCTACTGTGACTTCAGTGGATATTCCGACATCGCCCGTGGAGTGAGCCGCATGATGGGTGTGGAACTGATGGTGAACTTCCGCATGCCGTACCTGTCCGCGAGCATCACGGAATTTTGGCGACGCTGGCACATTTCCCTCAGCACGTGGCTCCGCGACTATCTCTATATTCCCCTCGGGGGGAATCGCCATGGCATGCTGAAAACCTATCGCAATCTGATGATCACCATGTTGCTGGGGGGATTGTGGCACGGCGCCAATTGGACGTTTGTGATTTGGGGCTTCCTGCATGGACTCTACCTTGCGATACACAGGATGATGCGGGGAGAGAACGCCCGCGAGCCTGCGCATCCTCCGCCAACACTTCACAACATTGGCATCCGAATGCTGAAGGTGCTCGGAACATTTCATCTCGTTTGTCTTGCGTGGGTTTTCTTTCGCGCGAGCAATTTCAGCGACGCCTTCACTATGATCGGAAAGATCGCGTCCCTGGTTCAGCCGCTCGACACCACGAACATCGCGCGCTTTTGGATTTACGGTGGAATAATTCTTTCGCTCGACATGATTCAAGAACGCATGCGCAGCGATGAACCTTTTCCGATGCGCCTGCCCGCCCCCGTTGGTGGCCTCCTGGCGGCGATCTTCATCCTGATGCTCTTTGTCTTTGGCGGCAAGGGCGACGCGTTCATTTACTTCCAATTCTGATGCAGACACCTCCCGCACCCACAACCCGCGCCAGCCTTGGGATCAGGAAAATCCTGTTGGTGCTTTCCTGCGCAGTGCTGGTCCTTGCCGTGGGAGAAATGGCCGCACAGTTGTTGCTGCCGCCCGCGCGAACCGGCGCGGGGAACATGTTCATCCTCGATCACGTGGTTGGTTGGCGCTACCCCGCCCACAGCGTCGAAAAGGGGCGGAAGTGGTTCGGCACCATGCATGATGACCTGGTTTTCGAAACAAACAATCGGGGGTTGAAGGGCGCGCGTGACTATCCCGCACCCCGCGAAAAGAACGAAATCCGCATCCTCTGCCTGGGGGACTCCAGCACCAACTACCTGCACTTCGATGCCTATCCCGAATTCATGGAACGGCAACTGAGCGAAGCGTTTCCAGAGAAGAAGTTCCGCGTCCAGAATGCAGGCATCGCGGGCTTCTCATCCGAGAACGTAAAGAATCTGGCAAAGGTTGAACTGCCGCTTTTTCAGCCTGACTTTGTCGTTGTGCTTGTGGGGACCTGCGATGCGGCGCGTGCGCCAATTCGCGATTCGCAGAAGGGTGGAGTTCGCGAGTTTGGAGACCTGATCGCACTGGTAGGCCAGTACAGCCGCCTGATCACAGCCATTCGCGATTCCCTCCCATCATGGATGGTGCGCTCATACATCGCGACCCCCAACCGCGACAAGAATGGGCGGGACGGTGTCCGCTGCACACCGGAAGAATATCGCCACAATCTGGAGTCCATCTCACATCGCGCAAAGAAGCAGGGCGCGTTCACGCTCATCAGTGGCGTCACGTGGCTGTATCCCCTGCCGGGATCCGAAGCAGGGGGGGACCGGGCATGGGCGCCGATCCGGGACTACCAGGAAGTGATCCGTTCGCTTCAGGCGGACGACGCGCGCAAGGCTGACGCTTCACGCATCATCGTCGATCCCGCCCGCCAGCTTTTTGATCGCCCGGATCGCGCCGCCTTCTTCGCCTGGATCGAAGGAGCGCCGGGGAGCAACGTGCCCGCGCTGCTGGATAATGGACATCTGAACTTGGCGGGAAATGAGTACCTGGCGGCGTTCTACGCGAAGCAACTCGCCCCCGTCATTCGCGAAAGGTTCGGACGCACACAGTACGATCCGGGACCAATGAATCGAGTGCTGAGCCGATACAAGGAACCACCGTCCTTCGACCCGACATATTTGAAGTTCACGCCGCCGGAGGACGAGTGGCACAAGGTGACACCGCAGGCGATGGGACTGAAGGCAAAGACGGAAACAAGTGCCGTGGCCGCTCCTTCCCCTTGACGGACGGCGCTACAGGCGATTCTCTCTCCATCCCCTCGTGCGGAGGGGTGGCCGAGTGGCTGAAGGCGACGGTTTGCTAAACCGTTATACGGCCCTAAAGCTGTATCGGGGGTTCGAATCCCCCCTCCTCCGCCAGTTTTCTTTTTTTTCGATGCTCTTTCATGAAGCCTTGGCCCTGCGGCTGCGGTAGGGCGGCCCAGCATTTCACGCTGCCGGGGGCAGGGTGCCCCCAGCAGCGTATCGTTCATCGCTTTTCGGTCACTCCGGTTGGGGGGACCGACGGTAGTGAGGAAGTATCCGGTGCTTGCGGAGCGCGCAGGCGCAGTGCCTCTGCTTCCGCCTTTCGGCTGTAATCGATGCTCTCGGCAAGGATGCGGGCTGCCTCCTGATCCGCGTGGAAGCCACGGGAGTTTTCGCTGCTGATGAAATCGAGTCGCCACATTGCCTTTCGCTGGAGGTCAAAGATCGGCTTAAGCTGCTCCTCCGTGGCACCGGCGGCCTTCGCTTCCTTGATGGCGTCCACCATCTCTGTCATCGCGCCGCCGGCACGCTCCGTGAGGTCGGTCGTGCGCTGCTGAATGATCTTCACGCGCTGTCGCAGGTCATCCTCGGACACATTGTGGCAGACCTGGCAGGCATTGTTGACATTCTCCATCGGGCTGCGGACGTTATGATTGCTGAGCTTCATGGCGCCCTCCCGCTCATAAGGCATGTGACAGTCGGCGCAACTTACGCCGGCGCGTGCGTGAATCCCCTGGCTCCAGAGTTCGAATTCAGGATGTTGGGCCTTGAAGACAGGCGCGCCGGTTTCCCCGTGGACATAGTCATAGAATTTTCCGCCGTCGGGAAATTTGCGATTCTCCCAGAATTCCTCGATCTGCTCAATCTTCAACCCGTTGCCCCAGGGGAACGTGAGAACGTCCTTGTTGGCGCAGTAATATTCCACATGGCATTGGCCGCAGGCGAAGGACCTCAACTCCTGGCGCGTGGCCAGCTTGTTGGGGTCGTAGGGCTCGGAGCGATCGCCGCGGCGCCATTTTTCAACGCTGGGAAGATGAGGCACGGGAGCCTCGCTGGATGCCAGGCGCGCGATGCCCTGCATGAAGCCCGGCCGGGTGACGCGCAGGGCCATCGTCGCGGGGTCGTGGCAATCGATGCAACTCACCGGATGGGCCTCACTCATGGCGAAATGCCCTTCGGGAATGTTTTCCCCGCTGAAGCCACCCAGCGGTGGGGAGGGAAAGGTTTCGTTCGATTTTTCCGGGGGCGTGCCGTCGGGCATTTGCGTAAGAAGCGCAAGAACCTCATGGTATGGCTTCGCGCTGAGCTCTTCAAAGCCCTTGATGACGGCAGGCATGTTGAAATCGGCGGCCAATGCCTTATCGTCCGATGGCTGGCCCATCGCCTCCAGACCAACCTTCCGATACAGAACCGTGGCGGAGGCATGACAATGAAGGCACGCACCCGCTTGCGAGCGCTTGTTGACCCGCTCCGTCACCACCTGGTCGTAAAGCATGTAGGCGTGGCCGCGAGCCTCGCGATAGTCGATGCTGAAGGCGTATCCCGCATAGAGGCGTTTCAACCAGGGATGCGATTCCAGCTTGCTGGCTGGCATGGCATTTGACCCGCCGTAGAACTTGTCGCCTGCCGTGCTTTTGTATTGCCCAAATTGGCGTGGCCAATTCAGTCCCCAGCGGGCGGGTTCGGCGCTCGTTTCATCCAATTCCACCATCCGAAGGTACGGCGTTCGCGCATCCTGTTTGTGCTCGAACATGGTGACAAGCACCGTGGTGACGACAAGCGCCGCGACGCTGACAGCCACCAGCATGGCCGCCAACATCAGGGTGTTTCGCCGTGCGCTGCCGTCAGTCGGATTCGTGGGTGGTGGAGTGGCGGTCGACATTGGAATTCTCCTCTTCGGGCGTTCAGTTCCTGGGTTCAGTGTCCATCAAGATCAACGGCGGTTTGAATGCCCAACGTCCTTGTGGCAGTGGACGCAGAGCATCATGTCATCCCCCGGTTTCTTGGGGAGCATCTCATGAACAAAGTCAGCGTGGCAGTACAGGCAGGCATTCTGCGTGACGCGGCGATTTCGTGGCTTGATTTGGATCGGCTTGTGGTAATCACCCGTCGTGAACGCAAGCGAATGGAAAAATCCGTTGTCCGTCTTGGTGATCCATTTTCCCACGGGGTGATGCGACAGGTGGCAATCGTTGCAGGTTGCCACGTTTCTGTGACTTGAATTCATCCAACTGTCATAGTGATCCTGCATGACATGGCAATTGGCGCAGGCGGTGGGATTGTTGCTCAGGTAGGCGAATCCCTTCCCGTAGCCGAACGTGAACATCCCCATCCCAACTGCCGCACCAACCAGCAGGACGATGATGAAGTGAAGGATGCCGATTCGGCCAAAGAGTCCACGATGCAACGTGCCAAGCCGCGAATACAGGCGGGCAATCAGTCCCGGACGTGCCATGCTGGCACCGGTGTCACCCTCGTTCCCTTTCATTGCAGCAGACACAAACGATCCCTGTTCAATGCTTGCGTACCTCTGCGGCAACCAGCCCCGCGGAAACAATCACAAAGTGGCTTCGCCGGATCCTGCGCGTTCCATCGCCCTGACCTGCGAAACTTGAAGCCACCCGAGCGACATCAGCGCAAACTGACTTGCCACGAAAATCACCATCCAAGTGAACGCAGAGTTTGCAAATCCGTATGAGTGAAGACCAACGCCCAGCATGTTCGTCCCAAACCAGCTCCACGCGGTGACGATGTTTCCAAACACGGCAAGCACCATCATCCCACGTTCCCGGATCATTCCACCCCATCGGGCATGCAAAATAATGGCGTTGATCAGGACAACCATCGCCGCACCGTTTTCCTTCGGATCCCAGCCCCAGAATCTTCCCCAGGATTGGTCCGCCCAGATACCGCCGAGCACGGTTCCGACGAAGCTCAGAAGCAGCGCGAAACAGACCGTGCCATAGACCATGCGGTAGAGCCCCTGGCGGCGATCGGGCGACAAACGCTTCGTGCCTGCGGAAAACACCAAATAGATCGCGGCAAGCGCTCCCGCCATGAACGTCGCCGAGTAGCCGAGCGTTATCGCGATGACATGCGTCGCGAGCCAGAAGTTGCTGTCCAGAACGGCCTGCATCATCTGCATCGTGTCGCCATCCGTGCCAAGATTGTGGGCTACCACCAGCGTGACGAATCCCACGGTGGATGCGCCAAGGGCGGCAACACCCAGGCGATGCAGATGTTCGAGCGCCAATCCCAGCAGCACCGCCGCCCATCCGGTGAAAATCGCGGAGGAATACAGGTTCGTAACAGGAGGACGGCCTTGGAGATAGATGCGCGCAAAAAGCGCCACTGTGTGCACGACGACTGCGACCCACAGCAGGCTCACGCTGCATCGGCGCATCCGTTCCCCCCAATCCTCCCCTGCGGGGGACGATCCTCCCCAATGGCGCAGCAGCAGCCCCAAGCAGATGCACAAAAAGGACATGATGTATACAGACAACGCACCGATGAAGAGTTGCGCACGATTGAACAGGACCTCAAGGCGCGCCTTCCGCGTCACATCTGGCATGTCACGCTCCAGCAGGTCCAGGTAGCCACGCACCGCCTTGTTGAAGCTCGCCGGGTCCTTCTCGTGCCATGACTTGAACATCGCCACTTGATAGGCAACGGCGGGGTGAACTGAATCTGATTCGCTGTTCTCCTGAAAAACCCGCGCAAACGGAGCCCATTCCTCATTGGGGCCAAGCGGCGGAATCCCATAGGGTTCCTCAAGCGCACTGTAGGACAGCAGTTCCGAGACCTGATTGTAGAGTTTCAGGACCGCCTCATGAGTGGAGTCGCGCTGGGTTTTTGGCAGGGCGAATGCAAGTTGCGCTTGTTCCTGGATCGAATGCCAGAAGGGTTCGATCTTTCCCATGCCCAATCGCCCCGCATCTTCCGGCGCAAGCCCCAGCATCGCCAGCACGTCGGGATGATCAACGCGTACAATGGGAAGGTCGCGCATCGAATCAGGCTGCGCCACCAAGTCCAGCAGATAGCGCACTGCCGTCACCGTGCCCTCAGGGCCACGCACCGACTGCCGCCCACTGGCAATGCTCACAAGATGCCGCGCCGCGGTATCCATCGGCTTGATGCGGCCACCGGAAGACACGGGAATGGCGGCGAAGGACTTCAAGTCGAACTCACTTGCGGGCGGAGAGCGAAAGAGTGCTGCAAGAGCCACCAACATTCCCACAGCCGCGGCAAGGACCGGAAGCCCCGTGTGCCAGAATCCTCCGCGAATGGAAGCAGGAACGGGCAACGATGCCTTCCCTGTGGCGCGGGACACGGAGGAGGCATTCTGACGCTTCAGATACCCCGTGAGCACCATCAGAAAATGCCACACCATGCCTGCGGAAATCATGGCGCTTGCAACATAGGGAATGGGTGCAGCGGGATTCTTCACAACCTGAAGCACCGTTCCCGATCCATCCGGCTTGTAGGACGCCTGATAGAAAGTGGCGCCGCGATAACGCAGCGGGTTGTTCATCCAGATTTTGGTTTCCCGATCAACTCCCGTTTCCATGTCATGCAGGCGGACCCTGCTGGAGAAATTCCGTGCGATCTGCGTCCCCACGAACTTGTCGTGGCGGAACTCCAGAAGATGAATTTCATAGGGCAGGTAACGACGCGCGTATCTTAGGCTGATTCCATACTTCTGCCCACCCGTCAAAACCTCCTGCGCATCAAGAAGATCCGCAGAAACAAGCCACGTCCCCACTGCAGCGCCATCCCGGAAAAGGGATACGTAGGCTGCTGGCGCGTCGGTGGCCCCGCCATCGACTCCGCGCGACTGGGGTTGTTCGTCTGCCTGCGCCTCCAAGCCGACTCCCTGCGTGGCCGGCGTGGGACCCTTGGGGCGAATCAAGCGCGCGTTTGGATACCAGCGCGTCACCTCCACTTCGAAGGGAAGGTCGGGGTGGCGGATGCGCTCGCCCAACTGCATGGCCTTAACGATACGCCATTGTGGAATGGAAATCACGCGATCAAGATCGGGGCGCGTGGTATCCAACACAGCCAATTCCGCAGACCTGACATCCTCCACAAAGGAGGAGGACCCGCCGACATCAATACGCATCAATCCTTCGTTGGAGAAGTAGCCGGTTATGAATTCACCCATCAACAGCACGATCAGCCCTGCGTGCAGCAGGAGTATTCCCGCACGGGAAGCGGAAAATCGAAACCGCGTCAGATGGGCCGCCACCAGGTTGAGGATCATCAATGCGGAAATCGTCAACCCACCCGGCATGGGGAATCGCAACCACGGTGGTGCTGATCCGGAAGGCGCAAATTGGCTCGGGTCCACCCATGCCACCCACGAACGGAAATAGGTGGCGACCGTCTCCCACATTCCCATCTGCACCTGCGCCAAGGTGCCCACAAACACCAGCACGAGCGCCATGACGAGCAGGACAACGGTGAGGCGCAGTGATGCCAGGGAACGAAGGATTCGCTTCACGGTTGCGCTTCGCTCCTGCCAAATGACTGAAGGAAGTCGAAAAGCGGCTGATCGATCCGCCCAGCCGCTTCAGGAGGCACAACGGCGCGAACGAACCACATCCGTGCCTCCTGCTCTCCGTACACTCCCCCTGCCAGCATCACGCCCTTGGTGCCCTCAATGCGGAGGAAGTAACCCCGGTACCCTTCGTGGGAAAAACGACGCAGCGCGGCATCAACATCCTTTGCCTCAACCGGAGGCAGTTCCAACTGCGAACGCCAGCGGTTCACATTTGCAAGTTCACCGCCCACCTCACCGGGGAAACTCGTTACCGCCACCTCAACTGGCTCCCCGCCCAATCCCTCCACCCGGATGGTCGCCAAGCGCATCGGAGTCGTCGAGGGGACTTCACTCCAACCCTCCGGAAGGCGCCAGATTCGAAGTACATCGGGAACCGCCGCCGATGCGGCCGGTGGAGAAGCCTCAGCCGCTTGCGCGGATGCCGATGCGGCGACAATCTTCTCGGAACCCTTGGGGATGTTCGTGACAGTGATTTCCTCTCGGTCACAGCCGGAAATCAAGATGACCCCAAGGAAGATGGCGGGCAGGAAGATGCGCCTGCGGGCGCACGGGCCTATGTTTTCCAAGCTTGCAGGCAAACCCTGCGGATGACGGACCAACAAGTTCACAAAAACGCCAGCCCCCTATAACAACCAAACAAACCTAAATATCCACAATGCCTTTGCCGAGCCAAGGAGTATTGTCACCAACCACATGAACAGTGATAAACCCGCTGATTGGGGCGGTCACGGCGATGCAATTTGAGTCGATTCCCGCCTTTCCTCAATCATTTGCAACCCCAACAAGATCAGCGGCATCCCAAAAACCATTTTCGTCCGTATCCCCTGCGTGCAGCAAGGCAGGATCAGGAATTGCCGCTTGGCTCAGCAGCACATCAATCACCGTCGATGGCTCGACAACGACGGGGGTTGCAGATGCGGAAGGAGAAGCTGTTGGCGATAGTGAAGCTGTCGGCAGCGGGCTGGCCGTTGGGCTTGCGATGATCGACGGTGAAACCGATGGCGAAAGTGTTGGACCTGCTGATTCAGAAGGCGACGGCGAAACAGATTCCGACGGCGACGCTGTTGCGGTTACGCTCGCTGTCAGCGACGGCGACGCCGACACGGATGGAGTCGCGCTTGCCGATGCCGAGATCGAAGGCGATACGGATGCCGTGAAAGACGGGGTGGCACTCTCGGTCAGCGACGGTGTGGCGCTTTCCGTCGGTGAAGCCGTTGGCGAATCAGAGGGTGACACCGACGGCGAGGCAGTCGGCGACAGAGTCAATGATGGCGAAACGCTGGGCGACGGGGTTGCAGATTCAGTCGGGCTAGGCGTCAGGGACTCCGTGGGACTTGGTGAGGGGGATTCGGTTGGCGAGGGGGACATCGACAACGAGATGGAAGGTGAGGTGGTCAGCGACGGTGTGGCACTTTCCGTCGGTGAAGCCGTTGGCGAATCAGAGGGTGACACCGACGGCGAGGCAGTCGGCGACAGAGTCAATGATGGCGAAACGCTGGGCGACGGGGTTGCAGATTCGGTCGGGCTAGGCGTCAGGGACTCCGTGGGACTTGGTGAGGGGGATTCGGTTGGCGAGGGGGAAGGTGAAGGGCTTGGCGTTGGCGATAATGGAGTAAATCCATCATAGTCCGTACTGTCGTTCAGGTAGTTCATCGCGTTACCGTCGGTACTGCGAAGCACCGGGGATACGGTGATGGTTATTTCCTCACCAAGGAGAACGGAGCCGCTGTTCCACTCCAGTCGAAAGGACTTCGGTCCGAGCTGCAAAACGGAGTCGGGAATTTCGGCCAGCGCCCCTCTGCCAGGGCCGGAGATGGCATAGTTGGCGGGATCAGTCGCTCCATCAAGAATCTCGTTGGAGAAGTTGACGAGGATCTCGTTTCCCCCCGTAGCCTCCACGCTCGTGATGTGTAGGGCGCCGTGCCGATAGATCATGATACGATCCGGCTGGCTTCCAGTCGTCACCAGATCGGGATCGCTGTCGCCATCCATGTCCACCAATGGATAGACCACATTACCCACGGGGGAATAGCGCAGATTCAGTTCGAAGTTCCCATGACCATCATTCAGGAGAACGGCGTACCCACCGTAACGATGGATGACATCGATGTCGCCATCGCCATCGACATCTGCGGATTCAAGGCTGCCTCCCAATGAGTTTCCGCTGCCGTAGACGTTAATGCCCGTATCAACCAATTCAAAATTGGCATCACCATCGTTGAAAAGAAGGATCATGGATTCGTTGGTGAGAACAGCTATGTCGGCATCACCGTCGTTGTCAAAATCGCCGACGGCTGGCGCGTAGCCCCACTGCGGTATGGCATACTCGCCAGTGAAAACCATCAGGTTCTGGAATGACCCGTCAATGCCACCGCGAAGCAGCGTCAAGGAATTGCCAACGCCGTTTGCCGTCACCATGCCCACGGGATAGTGATCGTCGAAATAGCCCCCAACGATGGTGCTGGGTTTGCCTGATGTGGAGTAGGTGGTTCGCGTTCCATATGCGCCTGTTCCATCGTTCAGAAAAACGGAAATGACACCCGCCTCCGAAGGGCTGGAAGCAAAGTCGATGTCTCCATCCTGGTCGAAATCCGCAGCGAAAATACCGCCGAAGCGTGAATCCTTGAAGTACTGTGCGGATGAGCCAAACACTCCCGCGCCGCTATTCTTCAAAACAGTGACGTAGTTGACATTCGCCACCAGCAAGTCAACGTCGCCGTCCCCATCGATGTCCTCACAGGTGACTGCATGGGCGCCGGAAGCCGTCGTGTAGTCCACCTTCGGCTTGAAGTCCAGATACCCATTTGCAATGTACACGGACACGGAACCCGCGTTCGGATTCGTCACGGCAATGTCCGGGAAGCCATCGTTGTTGAGGTCCGCGACATCCGAACCCCACGCTGCGGTGTCTGCGGCGCGTGTGAAAGCGGGCTTCACGAAGGTGCCATCGCCATTGTTGCGCAATTCAGAAATGATATGGTAGTACCCTGACCAGGGCAGCAGTTCCATGAATCCGTCATTGTTGGTGTCGATGGCATGAATGCCAATGGTTTGGGAGGTGGCCGCGTAGGTTTCGCCGGGCGTGAAGGTTCCGGAGCCGTTGTTACGAAGCACCTGCGCCTCACTTCCATTCGCTCCCGTTGTCGCAATGTCCATATCCCCGTCATTCTCAAGGTCGACAAAAATTGCCTGAAGAATACCGACTGTCATTGCGTAGTCAGTCCGTGCGCTGAAGGCACCGGTACCATCGTTGCGCAGTACCGATATATTCTTGGAGAACACGGAACTGGTCAGCAAGTCCGCATCGCCGTCATTGTCCGCATCGCCAAACGACAAGCTGACCGGCCGATTTGCCGTATTGTAGTTCTGGCCGGTTGGAAAATTTCCCCCACCGTCATTCTTGTAAATGTAGACGCGTGTCGTCAGGGAATCGCAGGCGCCGATGTCCAGGTCGCCGTCTCCGTCAACATCCGCGAGGGCGAGGCTTTCCGCCCTGACAGATTGGCTCAGGACAGTTGGCGCAAATCCACCGCTACCGTCATTCATCATTATGGCAAAATTATGGAAACGAATGGGAGCACCTTCAGGGAGCGGTTCGATATTGCCCGCCACAATGTCTGGATATGTGTCGCCGTTGATGTCGCCGCAGGCGATGGGTCCGGGATCGTTTCCACCATAGACCTGCGGTCCCATGCTGAATGTGCCATCGCCAACGCCTATGAACACGCGGATCGCGTCATCATAGCGCATGGTTACCGCGAAATCGATGTTCCCATCACGATCAAAATCGGAAACTGAAATGTCCTGAGGGGAATCACCGACCGAAGCGTGGAACTGCCGGGGCACATAGACTCCATTCCCATCGTTCAGCAGGACCTCCACGCCGTCCGAACTCTGGGTCGTGGCAAGGTCGGTATCGCCGTCGTTGTCAAAATCTGCGGAGGCGATGCTGGTGACATATCCCTCTGTCACCCAATTGTGCAGGGCCCCTTCGAAAATGATCGGGTGAATTGTGGCTGGCTCTCCCGGCGTGGGTCGGGGAGTTGGCGACGGTGAAACCGTGGGCGTAGGCGTGGCTGCTGCCGATGGGGTTCGTGTCGGAGATGGCGAGGAGGTGACAGACGGGCTGGGTGTGGGGCTTGGAGTAAAAACCGCCGGCGTGGGAGTAATCGCTGTTCCTGTTTCTGTCGCGCTCAATTGATACCCCACGCGATTGCGAAGGTGATCCTTGATGTCGCGCGTGACAGTGATGACAACATCTCCGCCCGCAACCATTTCGCCCGCTAACCAATGAAGCCGGTATTGGGTTCCTTCGCCCGATCCCGTGACGAAGTCAGGGTGATCGGCAAGTGTGCCTTTGCCTGATCCGCTGATGGTATAATGGCTGGGATCAAACTGTCCTTCCGAAACAGGAAGGCTGAAGATGACGTCCACTGCGTGCGCGTCATGGACCTTCGTCTCCACCAGAATCGGAACAGAGTTGTTCAGTATCTCTGCCGAGGGGTTTGCATAACCCAGTGCGTCGATGCTGATATTCTCGTCGATAGCTCCCGCCTGAATTGGATTGATGTCGTAAGAGTAGCCGCTTGCAAAGCCTAAAGTCCCTCGGTTGAACAGTATGGCCCCCCCGTACATGACGTCAGTCAATCCATCACCATCGAAATCCCTCAGTTGGTAGTGCGAACCCGTGCCCGGGCGAAGTTGAAAGGACTCGGTAAGCGACGGAGAGAAACCATCCTGAATAGCCAGCGCGGAGAAGTAAGCCGCCTGACCATCGGTGTTCTGGCCGATGATGGCAACATCCATCATTCCGTCGCCATTCATGTCAGCGGCCTGCACGGCAAGGGCAGGTTCATTGAGTGCGACTGTTTCCGAGGCTGTGAAGGCGCCACTACCGTCATTTTCAAGGAAGCGCAATTCCGACGACCCGATGGCGACCAGCGCGAGGTCGCGGTCACCATCAACATCGTAGTCCACCGCGCAGAATTGATTTACCACGCCGGAAGCATGAATGATGTGCGGGCCGACATAATTCACTCCGCCCACATTCCTGTACATTAGTATGCGGTCATCCAGCGCGAACATGATTTCCCTGCCACTGTTACCATCCATGTTTTCGACAATCAGGGATGGTGAAAACGAAAGGTCGGAGGCGGAAACCACAATGGATTTTGGGGAATCGAAAATCCCCCCACCCAGTGAACGCAGGACGAGAAGCTTGCCGAGTTCTCCATTCGCGATGAGATCCAAGTTGCCGTCTTCGTCCAAGTCTACCGCTGCCATCACGGATCGCGGGGCCCCGGATGGAAAATTCACGGGGGTATCAAGCACACTGCTGCCAAGATTCCTGCTCAGGCCTGAATTCTCCGGGTAAGCAAAGCGCGCGATGACATCAGCCAACCCATCGATGTCAAAATCACCGAGCAGTACCGGCTCGTTGCCGACAACATGGCGGGGACGGGCCCCGGCGAAACCTCCCGGACTGGCCGAGTCCCGGATCGTGAGCGAATCGGCTCCGATTGTGAGAAGCTCGAATTGTCCGTCGCCAGTAACGTCCAGTTCCATGAGGCGATGATCAAAAGTGAGCGGATAGAGGGGGGGGTCAAGAGCCGGGGAAAAAGTGCCAGAGCCATCGTTGCGCAGCAGGAACTGGCCGCTGGAAACCACTCCCACCACGATGTCGCCATCTCCGTCGTTGTCGTAGTCGACCAAACTGATCCTGCGCGCGTTCGTGTGCGACAGATCGATCATCGTGCTGGAAAAGCTGGTTCCGTTGTTTCTAATCACATGGACATAGCGATCCAATGACAGTGTTGCAAAGTCCATGTCCCCGTCGCCGTCCACGTCGCCGGCAGCATAATCCTGCGTGGATTGGAATGATTCCACAAGCTGCCCTGATCCCGCAGAACCAGACCCCTTGTTCTCAAACAGGAACAATCCGGAACTTCCCCTCGTCACGAGGTCGAGATCACCATCGCCATCCATGTCGATTGAGCGGAGCATCGCGGCGCTTAAGACATTCGTGACAGTCGATGCACCAAAGGAGCCATCGCCATTGTTCCGGAAACACGCAATGCGTTCCGGTGCATCATAGGCGAGAGCGACGTCCCGGTCACCATCCGCATCGGCATCCAGAATTGCCAGGCCATCAGCAAACTCGATGGTGCGCTGCGACCGTTGCGTGAAATTCCCCATTCCATCGTTGGCATATACATAGAGCACACTGTCTTCGCCAAAGGACGCATAGGCGATGAAGACCAAATCCTTGTCGCCGTCACCATCCATGTCCGCAGGGGTCGGGAAGCGGGGCTTTGCTGGAATATCGAAGGAACCGGCGGGGATGAAGAAGCTGTCGCCCGCATTTCCAAGAAGGTGGATGCGCGGAGGCCAAAAATCGCCATTGGCGATGTCCGGAAGTCCGTCATCGTCAAAGTCGATGATGCAGGAAAGTTCGTCGCTATACTCTGGAATTGTGACGTTCCCAGTGCTGAAGATGTACGCCGGTTCCGCCATCAATGGCGTGGGGCTCACCGTGGGACTGGGCGTTGATGATGGCGACGGCGTTGGCGTGAAGGGATTTGGCGTTGGGCTGGGCGTGTATGTGGGCGCAGCATCATTCCACGGTGGAGTTACCACCGGGCTTGGCGTTGGCGTGGAACCGCCGGAGACCGGACCGGCGACACTGAGATATCCGCTGGAGGACACCACCGCACTGATGCGGTCACGCTGTTCATCCACCGGACCACTTGTCACATCGGACCACGGCCCCGATGGCGAGGCGCTGTGATAGACTCGCAGTGTTGATTCTGTCAGGCCCGCAACCTCATGGGGCAGGTAGTGAATCGTCACCGTCGCTGTTGTCCAGTCCGCCCGCGTTGTCTCCCACTGCCATGCGGCTGGTGCCGCAGGGGCTGGAACACCCGAAATGGCACTGCTGCTTCGATGCAGCGTCACGGTGTCGAGGCTGGCCGTGGAGCCATCACTGTAATCCACCCACATGCGCGACATCGGAAACGCGGCCTGGTTCCATGCGCCGATTCCATGACGTGGCGCATTGCCCGCTGCTACTGTGGCGCGGTACAGCGTGGATTCCGGCAACTCATACAAGCCGAAGATGACGTAAGTTTCCCCGCTGATCCCTTCGCTGACCGGCAATCCAGCAATGGATGTTGCAAGGTCCGCGATGCCGTCCCCGTTGATATCGCCAATGCCTGCAAGAGACCGTGCCCCCTCGTTGTTCTCGAAGCGACCGTCGACAAACTTATAGGAAAAAATGCCGGATGGAAAGAATGCGAATGATTCAATGCCAGGGGTCGCATCACCCAGCATCATGGTTCCATAGCCTGCTCCCGAAAAACAGTAATACGATGACCCGATGTAACGGCACGAATCTGCAAAGGGTGCGCCAAAAAATACATCCTCAAGGCCGTCACCATTGATGTCGCCAGCCGATTCGCCAAGTACAGGGCCGTCTTGGAATCCCATGCTTGTGACAAGAATGCCATTGGCGACATCCGGCTCGTTCACACTCGGAATCTCCGCCGGTGCGGAATCACGTCCCAACACCACTGAAGTCTTCTCTACAATAAAGGAGTATGCCGCGGAATAGCGCCCCTCACCTGCAAGGATGATATCAGACAGTCCATCGCCGTTCAAATCCGCCGCTGCCGTTCCCAATGCGTGCATCCCGCGCAAAACCGTTCCGTCAGCAGCACTCAACGAGGAGGCGTCGACATGTGAAGGCCAGACACCACGCTTTCCAAAGACCACAACGCTCGACACCGACCAGGACGGACTGCTGAGAACGATATCCTGAACCCCATCGCCATTGAAATCCGATGCCACATTCACGTCGTAGCCAAGCTGGTCGCCCACAGCGCCTGCGATCGAGAAGCCGTTCGTACCGTCAAGTGCGCGTAGATTCACATTGGGAAGCCATGCACCGCCGTGACCAAAGACCACATAGGCCGCGCCGCGTCCTTCGTGCGCCAATCCGGGGTCATCGCCGTAATTCCCAATGACAATATCCGAAAATCCGTCCGCATTCATGTCACCCAGCGCAGCAACGGCGGTGCGTCGTCCGTTGAACTGCGCGCGCGACTCAAGCCTTACACCTTCAGACGCATCCAGCGTCGCAAGCTGCCTCGTGTCTCCCGCCAGTGCACCGCCACCAAAAATCAACCACGCGACCGTGCGCGGATCGTCCTGTGCCGCGTTGCCGCCAATGAGAAGATCATCGAAACCATCGCCATTCACATCACCGGCACCCGCCATGGACCACGGGCCAACAACTCCGGACCCCAGTGCATCCACGATGAAACCCTCCACGCCGGGATTCGTTTCCAATGCCGCACGCTCAACACCTCCGAAAAAGACCATCGCCACAGTGGACCCGCCGTCGGAACCAACGGCGAAGTCCTCCACTCCATCACCATTCATGTCACCGGCGGCGCAGGCCGCAGTGCCCATGCGAGGCGCCAGATTTGTCCCCTGAATCACGAAGCCATTTGTTCCATCAATGAGCGAAGGCTCAACGTAGCCCTCCCCCGGCGATTGCTTGTGGGAGAAGGATGCCAGCAAGAGCCCGGCAAAAACCACTGACCGCCGCGAAGCTTTCATTAACAACAATCCAATGAAATGTGTTATCGGTAACGGTCAGGAGCTAGTGCAGCGCAAGGGCGCCTGCCAATCGAATTGCAACGCCCGCACGACACAAAAAGAGGCCACTCCCCGCACTGGGGAGTGGCCCCTGAAAATGTGCCCAAAGGGAGGCGGTTATTCCCGCACAATCAGCTTGTCCACATCAATGGGGCTCAGTCCTCCGACGCTGGTAAGCGCTCCATCGCTCGCCTGGCCCACGAGCTTGGCATACTTCGCCAGCGCTCCCGACTTGTATCTCAGTTCAATCGGTTCCCAGTGCTTCTTGCGAGCGGCCAGTTCCTCGTCGCTCACCTCCAAGTGGATGGTGCCCGCTTCCGCATCCAGCGCGATCATGTCGCCGTCGCGCACGAGTGCGATTGTTCCTCCATCCTGCGCCTCCGGCGTTACATGGCCGATCATCAGGCCACGCGTCGCGCCGCTGAAGCGGCCGTCGGTGATCATCGCGCAGTCGTAGCCAAGGCCCTGACCTACAAGCGCCGCGGTTGGCGCGAGCATCTCACGCATGCCCGGCCCCCCCTTTGGTCCCTCGTAGCGAATCACCACCACGTCCCCCTTCGCAATTTTGCGCGAAGAAATCGCGGTGAACGCATCGTCCTCGCAGTTGAAGACCTTCGCCGGACCGCGATGATTCAGCACCTTCACGCCTGCCGTCTTGATCACGCAGCCGCGGGGAGCCAGATTGCCCTTCATGATCGCCAAGCCACCCGTGTCGCGGACGGCGTTGCTGATGGGGCGAATCACGTCCTGATCCTTCGGCACCACGACATCCTTCAGGTTTTCCGCCATCGTCTTTCCCGTGCAAGTGATGCAGTCGCCGTGCATCAGCCCTGCGTCCACCAGGACTTTCATGATCACCGGAATGCCACCAACGTTGTGCACATCCTCGGCAAGGTACTTGCCGCCCGGCTTCAAGTCCGCAATCAGCGGAGTGCGGCGGCTGATGCGGTCGATGTCCTCGATCGTGAACTTGATGCCGCATTCTGCGGCGATGGCGGGAAGGTGCAGGAAGGCATTTGTCGAGCCACCCGTCGCGGCCACGATGGCAGCGGCGTTTTCGAACGCCTTCAGCGTCATGATGTCGCGGGGCTTCAGGTTGATGTTGATCATGTTCATCACGCCCGCACCCACGCGCTCGGAAATCGGAACGCGCAGTTCGCGATCCTCGGCGGGCGCGGCATTCGATCCCGGCATTGCCATGCCAAGCGCCTCGCTCACGCATGCCATCGTGTTTGCGGTGAATTGTCCACCGCACGATCCCGCTCCAGGACACGCGCCACACTCAATGTCATGCAATTCCTCTGCGCTGATCTTCCCCGCCTGAAACTTCCCAACTCCTTCGAAGACTTCAAGCACGCTGATGTCGTCGCCGTGAAATTCACCCTTCTTGATCGTGCCGCCATAGAGGAAGATCGCCGGAAGGTTCAAGCGGGCCATCGCCATCAGCATCGCGGGCAGTGACTTGTCGCACCCTGCCAACCCGACAAATCCATCATAGCAGTGCGTGCGGATCATCAACTCCACGCTGTCCGCGATGACCTCGCGCGAAACCAGCGACGCCTTCATTCCTTCGTGACCCATGCCGATGCCATCGCTGACGGCGATGGTCACGAACTCGCGGGGCGTGCCGCCCGCCTTCTTGATTCCCTCCTTCGCCGCCTTTGCCTGCCAATCCAGGGCAATGTTGCATGGTGTTGCTTCATTCCATGACGACGCGACCCCGACGAAAGGCTTGTCGATATCAGCATCCGTAAGTCCCATTGCGCGTAGATAGGAGCGATGGGGGGCCCGGGCGGCACCCTTGGTAACAACATGTGAATGAAGTTTTCTATTGGCCATGATAGGTAAGTGGTTCCATTTCAAATGAGGAGAGGCAGGGTAACGGGAACGCGTCGCAACTCAAGCGCCCTTTTGTCACGCCCCGTGCCTTGCGAGTTTCCATTGACAGGAGGGGCCTGAATCGCGTTCCCTTCCCAGCCGATTTGGTGCAACAGCCACAAACGCAACCACCAAGTTCAATGAAATCAAAGGATTAGATTCGAAAAATGGCAAAAACCTGCCAGATTGCCCGGAATGACAAGCGCGCTGCTCTCATCAAGAAGTATGACGAGCGCCGCCGTGATTATAAGAAAATCATGCAGGATCCCAAGTCCTCGCCCGAAGAAGTGATTGAGGCCTTTGCGAAGCTTCAGAAGATTCCGCGCAATGCGTCTCCTGTTCGCTACAAGAGCCGCTGCCTTCTGACAGGCCGTTCCCGTTCCGTCTATGCGAAGTTCGGCCTCTGCCGCAACGAGTTCCGCCGCCTTGCGCACCTCGGCCAGTTGGTTGGCGTCCCAAAGTCCAGCTGGTAAGTCTCTGGCTGTTCCTCCTGCGAAAGGCGCGGATTTCCTCCGCGCCTTTCTTGTTTTTACGATTTTCTGCCCCACAAGGCATGACGATGAGCAATCCCCACTTGCCTGTGGTTTTTCGATCATCAATGTAATCGTAGAATTGAAGGTTTCACGACTCCGTCCAGCCGCTTGAAATGACCCTACGCGACCAATCCGCCAGCAAGGTCTTGCAGGACACCTTTGATGAGTTGCAGGCGCAGCTTGTGAAGCTGAGGCAGCAGGCCGTTGAAGGTGATGTACAGAAATCAAACCGCAGCATCGAGGAAGTTGTCACCGACCTGGCGCGTCGCGAAGGCTTCGAGGTCAGCAGCGTCCTGGGCGTGGGAGGCATGGGTGCGGTCGTTAAGGCGCGCGACACAAAGCTGAAGCGCATCGTGGCCTTGAAGTTCCTGCCACCGGAGGTGTTGAACGACCCAAACAACGCCAGTGAACTTCGGGGCGAGGCAGAACTGGCCAGCGGCATCCAGAACGAGAATGTCGTGCGCATTTACAGTTGGCACGAGGTGGACAACGCTCCCTTCTTCGCAATGGAATACATTGAGGGTGAATCACTGGACGAAATGGTGAAGCGCCGCGGGCGGCTTCCTGTCCAGGATGCGCTGCGCATCATCGGCGAATGCTGCCGTGGGCTGGATGCGCTCCACCAGAAGGGAATCATTCATCGCGACATCAAGCCCTCCAACATCCTGATATCCAACACCGGCACGGTGAAGATCACGGACTTCGGAATTTCGCGCACACAGGATCGCGCCGCCCACGAAGCATATGATCAACGCATCGCCGGCACGCCGCGCTTCATGTCACCGGAGCAGGCTCGTGGTGAGCAGGCCACCAAGCACAGCGACATCTACAGCCTCGGCGCGACCTTTTTCTATATGCTCGCGGGACGCGCTCCCGTGGAGCCAGCCTCTGACGTCAAGACGCAGCTTTCCCACGTGAGGGAAGGCCGCATCATTCCAATCCTGAACATCCTCCCCAAATTGGACCATGAGGTTGCGCGCCTTGTTGCGCAAACGTTGCAGACCAACGTGCCGAAGCGACCGCTGGACGTGGAATCCTTTCGGCAGGATGTGGAGAGGACACTCCTCAGCTACAGCCTGCGGCGCGAATCCACGGTAAAGTACTTCGCGGCACGGAACTCACGGAAGATCATCACGGGAGTCGCCTTCATCGGCGGGTTGCTGCTTGGTGTGGTGGTCGGGCACAAGCTGGCGAACGCGGGGCGCGTGGAGCCGCAAACGCAGGAGCAGGCACCATTGCGGCTCGCCCATGAGATTCGCCGCAAGATGGAGGAGGCACTGCTTCGCGATCCGTTGTCGCAGGACCTGCGCTCCAGCGCCAATGAACTGGGCGCCGCCATTGAGCAGAACAACCCTCGCCGGGTCAGCACTGCGATTCTGGACGCCAATCGTGCCTTGGACAACTGGGAAACATTGTGCTTCATCGCCACAGAAGCGAAGAATCCCAATTCGCCCAATCGCGCCCAAGCTGCGCAGTTGATCCAGCAGTCAAAGGGCGACGTGCGCACGATGAGCGGTCTTGCAATCGAGCAGTGGACGCGCAAACGGTTGGACGCGACCTCTGCTGCACTGAAGAAATAGTCAGTTCCCGACGGGCATCAAGAGTGTGGTCGTCGTGTTGTCGGAATCCATCAAGAGCTTTTCATCCTGCGAGGCCACCGGATCCTCGGGGAAGATCACGCTCAAGGGCGCCTTGTCCTGCAAGACCTCAAAGCCACGCGTGATCACCGCGTCACCCTCTTTCAGCCCCCACGTGACCTCGATCTTGTCACGTCCCTCCAGTCCGACTTCGATGGGCTTCTCCCGCGCGATGAAGTAGTCAACGTCCGCCCCCTTTTCTGCGACAAAGACGACCATCTTGTTGTTGCGCTTCGTGATCATGTCCTTGTCGAGGGCGATCGCATCACGTCGACGTTCCGTGATGATGTCAACGCGACCGAACATTCCCGGCTTCAGGATCCGCTCTGGGTTTTCGACAAGTACATCCACGACGAAGGCCCGCGTATCCGCGCTGGCAGATTTGCTGATCTCCACCACCTTTCCTCCCACATTCAGGTCCTGATTTGCGTAGATCACCGCGCTTGCCTCCTGGTCGAGGCGCACGAGACCCACATCGCGGCTCGTCAGGTCGCAGCGCAGCAGGACGCGACTCGTGTCGATGAATCCACAGATGGGAAAATCCGAGGAGATCAGTCGGTTGTCGTAGTCGGTGATCGTCTCGGATCCAAACGTCGCTGCGAAGGGCTTCGATCCATCCAATGTTGTCCGCGCGACGACCAACCCATCAAAGGGTGCGACAATTTCCAGACGTTCCAGCCGATCCTGCAGGGACTTCAGCGCTGCCTTCGACTTGTCCAGGCCGATCATGTTCTGTCGGTGGGAATTGACCGCGCGTTCCATCGAGAGTTGCGAGGCGTCCACGTCCTTTAATGCAGCGATGCCGCGACTGTACAGATCCTGCAGCGTCTGATATTCGCGCACAGCCGAATCCATCGTCTTCTTCCCGATGTTCAGTGATTCCTGCTGCAGGTCCACGTCGGACTTTGCCCGCTCAATGTCGTTCTCCAGCGTCTCTGCCGCTATGGTGGCGATCCTGGTTCCTTTCGCGACGAAATCACCTTCGCGCCATTGCTTCTCAAAATGCAGGCGACCCGCCTCCTCGCTGCGAAGGAGCCGACTCGTGTAGGGAACAATTGAACCCGTCGTCGCAATCGTGGAGGTAATTTCCCCACGGCGTACCCGTTTTGCGAGTACCGGGGTCAGGAACGGCTTGTCGCGCTTAATCTCCGCCGGCTTTTTGTCCTTCGGCAGCGACTTGCTCCTCCCCTGCCCTTCCGGAGGGCGACAGGCCAGCAACGCGGCACACAGGGCGGCGACTCCACAGGCGGCAAGCGATCGGGGCCAATTCGGATGTCTATACACCGGATTTCTCACGCATTCCCTTCCAAGGTCCCCGACTCGGCAAAGCTGTAGTAATTGTCGCCGCCTACAATCACGTGATCAAGGACAGGAATTCCCAATATCGCACCTGTCTTGGCGAGGCGATGGGTGATGGCAATGTCGTCACGCGAGGGTTTCGGATCGCCGCTGGGATGATTGTGGGCGAAGATCACGGCGCTGGCGGAATCCTTGACTGCTTCCTGGAATGCCTCGCGCGGATGCACGAGCGACTGGTTCAATATTCCTTCTGAAACCACGATTTGGCGCTGGATGCGTCGCTTGGAATTGAGCAGAAGCGCCACAAACTGCTCCTTGCGTCGATTCAGGAAGTAGGGCCTTAGGTGTTCGTAGACGTCGCGTGAACTGGTGACTGATGGTTGTTCATCCGGCGTTGTGCTGGAGCTTAGCCGACGGGCAAGTTCCAGCGCCGCCTGTATCGTGACCGCCTTCACCGGCCCCAATCCCTCGATCCTTGTCAACTCGCCAATGCTCATGTGTGCAAGACGATCCAACGAGCCCGCCGTCCTTAGGATTTTCGCTGCAAGCTCCACCGCGTGCTCCTTATCCGTGCCGGTCCGCAGGAGGATAGCCAGCAGTTCCGCCGGAGTCAGCGACCCTGCCCCCGCGCGCGCAAGTTTTTCCCGGGGACGATCCTCCGGAAGCATCGCTGTCGCGAGGTTGCGTTTTCCAACGCTGGTTGCGGCGGCTCCCTGTTTCAGCCGAAAGCGACCATACGAACAAGAGGGCTGTAATGGACAGTCACCACAACGCGGTTCCGCCGCGCACCACGCGGCATTATTGCTGTCCGCCTTGATCGCTCCGGTGAAGAAGCCAAGAATAATGTTCAGCTCCGCATCAGAAACGCCGACGCGGTGAGCCAAATCTCCAAGAATTTTCAACGCATCGTGACGATTCCCGCGCGTCTCCTTCAACTCCCCCATCAGTCCGTAGCGAAACAACCAGCGGCGGCGCGGCCGGTCGGCAACGAAGATGGGGTAAGCAATCATCGCCAGGAACTCTGCTGATTTCGTATCCTTCAACCGCAAGCAGTTCCTGTTCATCAGTTCAATGGCTGCCATCGGCCCCGCGACTTGCAACAGCTTTGCGGGAAACCTGTCGTCCATGATGAAGCGCAAATCAGCGGCCAGTGTGTCCCGATCCTTCGTTTGCAGTTCTGTGATGACCGGGGCTGGAGCCTCGCCGACATGCGTTCCATCCGCATGATGGAGCATTCCTGCGTTCTCCAGATCGATCAGCAGTTGCCTTGCATGTCGCCTCCCTGAAGGCGCCATGGGATCAATGCCAAGCACACATGCAATCGCGAGCGTCCCGCGTTCACGCGGCGGGAGGCTCCTCCAGTCTCCCTTGCGGATCTCCTCCACTACAGACGCCGCACGAGGCGACCGACCCATCACGCCGAGGCGCATCGCTTCGCAAAGGTCAACCGCCTCGATGTCGGTAAGCGTGCGCATCCGTGCCGAAAAAGTGAAATCGTGTCATGTAACGCTGACCATGATGACCGCCCCCACCGCAAGCAGCATCATGGCAATCCACCAAACGGTGATTTTTTCCCCAAAAAAGGCAATCGAGATGAGCGAGCCTGTCAGGAGGGAAACGATCGCACTGAGCGTGAAGACAATGGCCGCAGAAAAATGAGCTGACGCCGCAAGGAAGAGGAATCCGCCGATCGACCCGGTTGCAGCCATCGCTCCCGTCCCACCGCCCGCCCAGGAAAACGCGCGTCCAAATCCCGTGACGCACAGTTTCAGCAGAATCGGCAGTCCCATGAGCAGATAGGTCAGGAAGAAGAACAGGGCATCATGCTGTTTCATCAATTGCGCATGGTTCAGGTGCTTGATCGCCCCGTGAAGGAAGCTGTTGCACAGAAGTGCCGCGAGGAGGATCGCAAGGTACTGCCCCATGCGCGTCCCGGCGGTTGCTCCCCCGTCAGGCTCCGCTGGCCGGATCGCGCCACAGATGACACTGCCAATCGCGACAGCAATGCCGATGACCTTCAGCGAGTCCAAAGGTTCCCCGAAAAAAATCCATGCATAAAGTATGACGGGAACAAATATCAGATTCAGCGCACACCAAATCGGCGAAAGCGGACCGCGCGCCAGTGCCGCTGCAACCAGTTCCATTGAGGCATATTGCGCAAGGCCCGCCGCGATCCCCAGCACCCATATGGCAGCGGGGGCCTTGAAGGCCGGGGTGCCCAGTCGCATGCCGAAGAAGACAACTCCTGCCGATGCCGTGTAGAGCACAACCATCGGCGTCGTGAGACCACGCGCCTGACCAAGACGATAGGCCAGTCCGATGATTCCAAAGAGCACGCCCGCCAGAATCGGATAATGGTACATGCAGGTGGTTAGAAACCAAACTCCGCAATCAGGTAACGCGCGTTTTCGTTCAATCTCATCTCCTGTGCGACGGTCGAACGATCACCATGCCCGCATAGGACAACCCACTCCGGCTGTGTGTATCCCTTCAGGAACTCGCTCAGCGACCTTGCCATCGCGCGATCATCACCACCGGGAAGGTCCGTTCGGCCGATGCTGTTGAACATGACCAAGTCACCCGCAAGGATGAGCTTCTCCGCTTCGCAGGAAATCGTGCACATGCCAGGCGAGTGGCCGGGTGCATGGTGAACCTTCCATTCGCGACCCAACGCAGAAACCGTCTCGCCCCCATTCCACACCGTGTCTGCCTTGGAAGGCTCGAAGGGAATCCCAAAGATTGCCGCGCCGTTGAGCGTTGCATTGCCAAGCCACTCCTGCTCGGCTTTGTGGACCGCTATGGGAGCGCCGGTGGCGCGCTGCACCGCAGCGTTGGCGCCTATGTGGTCGATGTGGCCGTGTGTGTTCCAGATCGCAACGACCTTTCCTCCGAGCCTCCCAAGGAAAGCGACCAGTTCGATTCCATCATCGCCCGGATCGACGACGATCATCTCATGCGTTTTCGTATCCTGAAGGATATGGCAGTTCGCCTGGAAGCCGCCCGTGGGGATTGAATGAATTTCCAGCACTGAGGGGCTTACGCGCCGGCGCCTTCCAGCAGGCCGCTTTCATCGATCTTGTCAAACTTCACGCTGACAAGCTTGCTGATGCCCGGTTCCTGCATCGTTACGCCATAAATCGTGTCCGCCAGCGACATCGTGATCTTGTTGTGCGTGATGATCAGGAACTGGGTCGTCCGGCTGTACTCCCTCAGTGCGTCGCAAAGGCGCTGGCAGTTCACGTCATCAAGCGGCGCATCAATTTCGTCCAGGATGCAAATTGGCGAAGGCTTGAACTGGAAGAGCGACAGCATCAGGGCAATCGCCGTCATTGCCTTCTCGCCGCCCGACATCAACGTGATCGACCCGCCGATGTTCTTGCCGGGAGGCTGCGCAAAAATATCGATTCCCGGTTCTGGCTGCCCCTCTTCCTCCACAAGGATCAGGTCACCGCGCCCACCATTGAAGAGCCTGCGGAAATTGTTCTCAAAATTCTGGCGAATTGCCGTGAAGGCATCATGGAAAAGCTTCGTCGTCGTCTCGTCCAGGCTGCGGATCGTTTCCGTCAGCGAATCCTTTGCCTTGATCAGGTCGTCGCGCTGCGCCGTCAGGAAATCGAGCCGTTCCTTTTGTGTCCTGTACTCACCAATCGCTGTTTCGTTCACGGCACCCATGCGATTGATCTTCTCGCGCAATTCGTTCACAAAGCGCCGCAATTCCTGCGGATCAACGATCGCGTCATCCTTGGTGAAGTCGCGTGAATCCTCCTCGGATCCCTCCTCTTCATCATCACCTGCCGCGATGATGGAGTCGGTCTCGGGCGAAAGCTCCTCCGCGATCTCCTTTGCGATTTCCGCGATCGGCCGCCCAAATTCATCGAGCGATTCCTGCGCAAGGAAACCGATTTGGGCGCGCACTTCTGTTGCCTGGGTCTCCACTTCGCGCAGGGCGTTTTCCTTGATGTTTCGATCCCGCTGAAGCTCCTGCACCTGGGCGATGCCCTCCCGCGCCGTGCGCAGGCTGGATTCGTTGTCCTGCTGCATCGTGGACAGGTTCGCTTCCAGTTCATCGCGCTGCTTCACGAGCGACGCCAGAAGCATCTCCGCCTCCGCAACCTCCGTGGCCGCCGTCTCGCGGTTCTCCGCGAGCGATTCCAGTTCCGCCTTCCGCGTCGCCTGGTCGCTTGCCGCCGTCTCGCTGTCCCGCTTGAGCTCATCGAGTTTTGCGGAAAGGGCGTTCAGCTTCTCCCGCATTCCGCTCAGGTGGGCACGCGCGTGGGAGATCTCCTCGCTCAGTTGCGAGGCCACCCTGCTTCGCTCCGTATAGTCGCTCTCCAGGGAAGTGATCTTCGACTCCTTCTCCTGCACGCGCTCCGCCAACTGAGCCAGCCCTGCGACGCATTCAGAAATGACGTTGCGGTGCTGGTCCAAATCCAACCGCTGCTGCACGGATCGCGCCTCCGCCGTCGCCAGCGCATTGCGCCGGTCCTTTGCGCGCGCCTCCGCCGACTGGAAGTCCTTCTCGCCACGCGCCTCCGCCATCTGCTCCTGATGGGCCAACGCCTGCAATTCCGCCGCGCGCGCATATGCTTCCGACAGTCGATCCTTCGCTGCCTTCATGCGGTCTGCCAGGGCGCGCCTTTCGCCATCCAGCCTCGCAACATCGTCCTTCAGATGGCGAATCTCGCGCGTGCGCGTCAGCAGCCCGCGCGATTGCCGTGAGCCACCTGTCAACACGCCGGTTGGATCGACAAGCTCCCCCTCAAGAGAGACGTAGCGGTTGCGAATCCCCTCGCGTTGCAGGTCGATCGCCACGCGAAGCTGCTCCACCACGAGCGTATTTCCAAGCCGTCGCTCAACGGCCGGTTCAATCTTCGGGTCATACGCGACCAACTTCTTGGCCAACCCAACGACACCGGCACGTCCCATGATGCGATCCAAGTGGTCGTAGCGCGTGTTGGTTTGGAGCAGGTCGAGCGGCAGGAACGTCGCATGACCGGAGTTTGACTGCTTCAGCAACTGAATGGCAGCCTGTGCGTCGCGCTCACTGACGGTGATGATGTCCTGTAGCGACCCTCCCAGCGCGACCTCCACGGCCACTTCGTATTGCTTTGGCACGTTCAACACGTTCGACAACACGCCGACAATGCCGTTCAACTTTCCTCCCTGTGACGCCTTCATCACAACCTGCACGCCACGATAGAAACCCTCGTAGCTGTCTTCCAACTCCTGCAGCGCTTCCAGCCGCGATGACGCCTGATTGAAGGCGCGCGTTGCCTGGTCCAGTTGCCCGGCCAACTCATTCTTTTCACGGTCACCCTGTTGAATCGCCGCCTGGATGCGCGTCGTTTCCTCCTTTAGTTCCCGCACGCGGGTGCGCCGCACCTCCAGTTCGGCGCGTGCCTTTTCCGCCTCGGCCTGCGCCTCTTCGGATTCCTTGCGCACGCTCGCGATCAGTGCCTCGTGATTTGCAAGCTCCGCACTCACGCGCTCCACAATTGATTCCGAGATGCGCTTGTCCTGCGAGACCTTGTTTTCCTTTGCGCGCTCACTCTGCAACTCATGACGCAGTCGCTGCGCCTCCTGCGAGACGCGATCCTGTTCGCGTCGAAGCGACTCCAGCCGCTGCTGCGCCTCCTCATTCCCCTGCGACGAAGCCGACAGCGTCTTCTGATCGCGCTCCACGTCCACCTGCAACGCCGCGATTGTCTTCGTGAGGATCGAAACCCGATTCCCTGCGGAGGCCAGTTCCCTCTCAAGCAGCGCCGTCCGCTCCTGCACTGCGGTGATCGACTGCTTTGCACTTTCGATGCGGCGCTGCTCGCGATTCACCGCCTGTTGCAAGTCGTATCGTTCCTGCTGCAACTCCTGGAAACGCTTTTGGTAATCCTCCACCAGCCGCGCCATCTCCGCGCGCTTTGCTTCCGCGTTCACCAGCTTCGTGTTTGCTTCCTCAAAGACCAGCCGGACTTTTCCCAACTCCGCTTCCAGAACCGCGTTCTTGTCACTCAGCAACCCGTGGCGCAAAACCATCAGCCGCTTCTGCGCGCGATGAAGCCGCTTTGTTGCCCTGCGATGCCGCTCCGCCTTCTTCGCCTGCCGATACAGCGAGTTGCACGAACGCTCAACCTCACTCACGATGTCGAACAGGCGAATCAGGTCCTCTTCAGTGCGCACCAGCTTCCGCAGCGTTTCCTCCCGCCGCGCCTTGTAGCGCGAAATGCCGGCGGCCTCCTCGAAGATGTCACGCCGCTCACGCGGCTTCGCTGCCACCATTGCACCGATCTGCCCCTGCTCAATGATCGAATAACCATCCGCGCCCAGCCCTGTATCCAGGAACAGTTCGTGCACGTCGCGCATGCGCGCTTTTTGTTTGTTGATCTGATACTCCGCCTCGCCGTCGGAAAAGAGGCGCCGGGTCACCTGCACTTCCGCGTGATCCATTTTCAACTGGCTGGCGGTATTGTCGACTGTCAGCGTCACTTGTGAAAAATGGGCGGGCTTCAGCGATGCAGAACCGCGGAAAACAACGTCGTGCATTTTCTGCCCGCGCAGCGACTTTGCGCTCGTCTCGCCCAGCACCCAACGAATGGAGTCCAACACGTTTGATTTGCCGCACCCATTCGGCCCAACCACGATCGTCACTCCATCAAGGAACTGGATGGTTGTCTTGTGGGCGAACGACTTGAAACCGTGAAGCTCGAGGGATTTCAGAAACACGCGGAGTGAACCTGCCGGAACGAGGGATGGCAGGCATCATTCGGCAGCCTGCCGGGCTGGCAAACGGGCGAAAAAACGTCAAAAACCGCAGCGGAACCCGCAAAAAGGTTGAACCATTGTGCCCAAGAGAATCAACCGAAATCCCCGATTTATCGAACCTGTGGATAAACCGTTTGGCCGCACGGTGCCCCTTGACAGGGCGCGCCCCCTCCGCCGACAAACGCCGTCCTTGTCGGGGCGTGGCGCAATTGGCTAGCGCACTAGCTTTGGGAGCTAGGGGTTCCGGGTTCGAGTCCCGGCGCCCCGACCATTCACCATCCACATCATAGGCGGACGAAGGACGCGTACCCCGCCGCACGACGCGCCCATTCACCAGTGGTTCGCACCCAGCAAACTGCCTTTCGGATTACTTCAGGATCACGATCAAGGCATGAATGAATCCGGGGAGCCAGAACAGGAATGTAAGCACCAGATTCAACCAAAACGTCCCGCTCAACCCCTTGTGGAGGCCCACGGCAAGCGGGGGAAGAAAGAAGGCGATGATGACCAGGACGATCTTGTTCATAAATGGAAACCCCTTTTGGATTCTGAACGATGCTTTCCGTACAGCCTGCGCGCGATGAAATTCAAAATCAAACCGAAAAAACTCCCCCTCCTGCTTGACCGCCTGAGGCCGCTCGCCAACCCTTCTCTCCTGCGCGGCGAAGTGATCTCGCCGTGACTTTACGGGATGGAACGCAACTCAGTTGGCCCTGATTGTTCAAAAATTTGGTGGGGATGCCCTCGGCGACAAGGGGAAGGGGAAAAGCAAGGACGGCAGCGAACCGTTGTTCGGCGCGCAGTTTCTGGCCAACAAGTTCCTTCAAATTGCACGCATCGTCAAACGGTCCGTTGATGACGGGCACAAAGTGATCGTTGTCGTGTCCGCCATGGGGGATGCAACGAACCGATTGATCGCCATGGCCCAGGCTCTTTCCCCCAAGCAGCCGGCCCGTGAGATGGACATGCTCATGGTAACGGGCGAGCAGCAGGCCATCGCCCTGATGGCAATCGCGCTGCATGCACTCGGCGTGCCCGCCATGAGCTTCACCGGATTTCAGGTTGGCATCATCACGGAGAGCGTCTTCGGCAAGGCGCGCATCAAGGACATCAACTCCGATCGCCTAAAGCGCGCGCTCGCGGAAGGAGTCGTGCCTGTCGTCGCTGGTTTTCAGGGCACAACGAGGGATTTTGAATTCACAACGCTTGGCCGCGGCGGATCAGACATCACAGCCGTCGCCGTCGGGGCCGCCGTGGGCGCGGACTATTGTGAATTTTACAAGGACGTGGACGGCATCTTCACCACCGATCCCCGCATGGCGCCGCGCGCGCACAAGATTGATCGCATCAGTTATGATGAAATGCTGGAACTGGCATCATTGGGTGCCGGTGTCCTCCAATCCCGCAGCGTCGAGTTCGCCAAGAACTACAATGTTCCGCTTCATGTGCGGAGCTTCCTTCATGACAGACCCGGCACCTATGTCGTGCCTGAGGAGAAAGAAATGGAAGACGTCGTCGTCAGTGGTGTCGCATTCAATCGCACGGAGGCGAAGATCACCCTGCTTGGGTTGCCGGACCGTCCCGGCATGGCCGCTGAACTTTTCAGCCGCGTTGGCGAAAAAGGGATCGTTGTGGACATGATCATCCAGAACGGCGCGGGTGGCGGCACCAACGACATCACCTTCACCGTAGCCCGATCCGACTATGATGCCGCGATGAAAATCGCCGGGGAGGTTTGCAGGGAAATCGGTGCGAAGAAGGCCGAAGGCGATGACACCATCGCAAAGATCAGCGCCGTCGGCGTTGGCATGCGTTCCCACGCGGATGTTGCGTCCAAGATGTTCCGTGCGCTGGCCGCAGACAACATCAACATCATGCTCATCAGCACATCGGAAATCAAGATTTCCTGCATCATTGCGGAGAAGGATTTGGACAGGGCTGTCCGCTCGGTGCACGACGCTTTCGAAGCGGAACGGGAATCATCCTGACGCGCCGCTGCGCGATGAAGGGATTGGCAAGTGCGCGCAAGTCGCTCATCGCTCGCCACGGAATGCCGGCAATTCTCCCGCTATCTGATCGGGCGGTCCCCCTCGCCCGCCATTGTTGCGCGATACACGCGCGCATGTGAGACATTTTCCGGCGAGTTGCTGTCGCGCAGCGACCAGAGCGCCTATCGCTTCGCGCGTCGTCATCCGTGGTCCCTCGGCTTCCTTGATGCGGGATGCGGCGTGATGGATGGCGCCAATCCCCTGCGGAAGCGTCTCCTCATTGCCAGCGCCATCCTGGAAGCAACCACCGATCACGCCGACCTCTTCCTCCCACGCACCCGTTCACTCGTTCCCGCACTCATCGTCGTCGCGTGGCAGGGCCTTGCCGCTGCCGGAAAAATTGCCGTCGGCGTCCCACTCCTCCTGCTGGTGCGGGGCCAATGATCGACGTCATTGTCGTCGGCTCCGGTGCCAGCGCCATCAATGCGGCCTATCCGCTCGTGGAGGCAGGCTTGCGGGTGCTGATGATTGATGCCGGCATCACCGACGAGAAGTATGCCGGAAAAATTCCCGCCCAATCCTTCCGGGAGATTCGCAGCACCGACGACGGCCAGCACGAATATTTCCTTGGCCACGATTTCGAAGGCATTCCTTTCGGACCTGTCCGCGTCGGCGCACAGCTTACCCCCCCGCGCCAGTACCTAACGCGGCGCGCCAATGACCTTCTGCCTGTCCTCAACGGGAACTTCGAGGCCCTGCGCAGCTTCGCGCGCGGAGGATTTGCCTCCGGATGGGGGGCGTCATCGCCCCCTTTCACCAACAGCGACATGCGCGGCTGGCCCATCAAGCGAACCCAGTTGCAAGCGCACTATGAACGCGTTGCCCTCCGCATCGGACTGTGTGGCGAAAACGATCCCCGCCTGCGCGAGTTCCTCGGCGATGATTTGCCGCTGCTTTCCGCACCAAGGGTGGACAGCAACGCCCAGTTTATCCTCCGAAGATATCGCGCAAACCGCGGGGCCTTCAATCGCCGCGGGTTCCACATGGGCGCAGCCCGCCTCGCCTGTGCCACGGAGAAATTCCGTGGCCGCGGGCCGCTCACCTACCACGACATGGAGTTTTGGGCGGACGCCGACAAGGCGATCTACCGCCCTGTCTATACGCTACAGGAACTGAAGGCGCATCCCAACTTTGAATACCGATCCAACCTTCTCGTCGAGTCCTTCAAGGATTCCGCATCCCAAGTCACCATCATCGCGAGAAACCTGGTTTCACAGACAACTGAACATTTCACTGCCGCGAAGTTGATTCTCACGGCGGGCACCATCTGCACCACGGCCATTGTCCTGCGATCACTTGGCAATGCGAGCCTCCCGATCCTCAGCAATCCCTACATCTACTACCCCTGCGTGGTGTGGCCGATGTTCGGAAGGAAGGTTCGCGACAGGCGACACAGCCTCACCCAACTTTCCATCTACTACCGCCCCCACGATCCCACGGAGCCGCTTGTGCAGGCGCAGGTTTATAGCTACCGATCGCTGATGTTGTATAAACTGCTAAAGGAGTCGCCGTTCCCCCACCGGGAATCCATCAGGCTGCTTCAACTCATGCAGAACTATTTCATCATCGTTGGCCTGCATCATGAAGACAGGCCGACCACATCAAAAACCATCACCATGGACGGTGATGGCATCGATGTTTCCTATCGCCTTTCGCAGGATGAGAAATCGTTGCAGATGCGCAATGAGAAGAGGCTCATGCGAAACTTCGCGTCGCTGGGCTGTCTCCCCATCCGGCGCATCAATCCCGGTCCCGGCGCCAGCATTCACTACGGCGGATCGCTTCCGATGAGCATTGAAGACAAACCTTACACCACCACTCCCACGGGCCAGTTGCGTGGCACCCACCGGGTCCTTGTCGCAGACGGCAGCATACTTCCCCACCTACCGTCGAAGGGGCTCACCCTCACCCTCATGGCCAATGCCGATCGCATCGGAAAAAACCTGGCAGACGAGATGAAAGCTTCCTAGCCGCAGGAATACGCGACAGCGCACAGGAAAATAGCGACCGAGAAAGATACGTTATCGCCGCGTGTTCTGCGTCACTTCCTGCTCCATCAATCCCAGCACCAAATCCTGGTAGGATGCCAGTCGCCGCTCGTCGATCCTTCCTTCCTCCATCGCCGCGCGCACGCCGCATCCACGCTCATTCAGGTGCAGGCAATCCTCGTATTTGCACTCCGCGACATGCTCCTCAAACTCGGGAAAGCCCTTGATGATTTCTGTCGGTGAAATGCCGATGAAGCCGAACTTCTTGATGCCTGGTGTGTCGATCAGCAGCGTCTCCCCCAGCTTGTACGCCTCCGCCGCCGTCGTCGTGTGGCGGCCCCGATTCGTCGCTGCGCTCACTTCCTGAACCGGGATGTCCTCGCCCAACATTGCGTTGATGATCGTGGATTTTCCGACGCCAGACAATCCCGTCAAGACCGAGATGCCACGTTCCAACCGCTTGCGAACCGCCTTCAGGCCCGTTTCCATTGTCGCCGAGCACAAGAACAAGTCCACGCCCGCATCCTGGAACGGCTTCATGCGTTCAACAATCCCCGCCTCCGCCTCATCCATCTTGTTCAGGATGATGAAGAGAGGAATTTTCATGATGCGGCAGTACACAAGGTAGCGATCGATGAACCCTTCATGCAGCGGCGGTGTCGATGCGCTGATCACCACGCCGACCTGTTCCAGATTCGACGCGATCAGTCGCACGCCCCCCTCATCCGCATACCTTGCCAGCGTCCTTCCCCGCGGCTTGATTCCCTCCACCACCTTGCCGTCCGTATAGACAAGATCACCGGCAACCGTGGGGAATTGCCTCCGGTTCGCCACGCGGATTAGTCTCCCATCCAGTTCCACGCCGCTTTCGACGCCGAAGTTCACGTAGACACGCGCAACCAACAACTCGCTCGCGTTCGGCGGTTCGTACACGGCGAACTCCTGCGCCTTCGTCAGGTCGCGCAGCTTCGTTCCCGATGCCTTCTTGTTCTGCTTCTCGCTATAGTGCGGCTTTCCCATGTCGCCGCCAATCTTCCGTTGTGCCGCGCGCGAAGCAAGACAAGAAGGTCGGTGAATTTTCCACGAAGGACTTCCATCCATGGCAAACATCGACTCACGCGACCGCGACCTGGCAAGGATTGTCGTCGGCCATTCCATCAGGGCGAAGAAGGGCGATGTTGTCGTGATCGACGCCATCGGCTTTGATTGCGCGGGCCTCGCCCAGGCTCTTGTGGAGCAGGTCTGCTCCGTCGGCGCCGCTCCCGTCCTGCACATGATCGATCCCGAGAACCTGCGGAAGATGATCCTCACCGCCAGCGACGACGCGTTCACCGCACTCCGCAAGTTGCAACTGGCGGAAATCAAGGCCGCCGCCTGCTACATCGGAATCCGCGGCACCTCCAATGCCTTTGAAACATCCGACATTCCGCGCAAGACACTGGATCGCTACAACAAGTTGCTGGCCGTTCCCGTTCGTGAAGCGCGCGTCAAGGGGACCCGCTGGTGCGTCATGCGCTATCCGAACGCTGCGATGGCGCAGCTTGCGCAACAATCCCGCGAGGCCTTCGCCAACTTCTACTACAAGGTCTGCACCTTCGACTACCCATCCATGAGCAGGGCGCTGAGGCCGCTGCAATCACTGATGGCAAAAACCGACCGCGTGGTTATCAAGGGGCCGGGTACCGACCTCGAAATGTCCATCAAGAACATTCCGATCATACCCTGCACCGGAGAGTACAATATTCCCGACGGCGAATGCTTCACCGCCCCCGTGAAGAACAGCGTGAATGGAACCGTGAAGTTCAACGCCCCCACCATCTGGGAGGGTGCCGCCTTCGAGGACATCCACCTTACCTTCAAGGACGGCAGGATCATCAACGCCACTGCTGCAAACGACCAGCAGACAAGAAAGCTGAATGCAATCCTCGACCAGGATGCGGGAGCGCGCTACGTCGGCGAGTTCAGCATCGCCTTCAATCCGCACATCCTGCACCCCATGCGCGACATTCTTTTCGACGAGAAGATCGCTGGGAGCTTTCATATGGCGATGGGAGCCGCCTACGAACAGGCCTTCAACGGCAACAAGTCCGGCCTTCATTGGGACATGGTTTGCATTCAACGCCCCGACTACGGTGGCGGAGAAATCCACTTCGACGGCAAGCTGATCCGCAAAGACGGAATGTTTGTCACGAAGCAACTCGAAGGGCTGAACTTCTCGAAGGCTTAGAATCATCCAGGGCAATTGTTTCACACTCCCTCCATAAGGAAGGATGACAATGGCTGGTGGAGTTCCGGATAAGACAACACGTGTGGTTCTGCTTGTTGCAGGGATCGTCACAATCCTTTTGGTCGGCATTCTCACGCTCATCAGCATCACTTCCAATCAGCCTCAGTCAAATGCAATAACTCTGGACAAGGACCATGCTGCGACCCTTGATGCCAGCAAGGTTCGCCCAACAACGGAGCCCATCTCTCGTGTTCCGCCCTCCGTTGTTGTCGCGTCGCCGCTGCTTCCCACCGCCACGCACGATACCACCAACGGAACAAGCTCCTCCAGTGGCTCCACTCCAACGAGTGCTGTCACGCGTTTGCGCAAGGCGCCACTCACCCACGTCGTTTCAACTCCCGCCCCTGAGGACGCAACTTCGGCCGCGTCGACCACACTACACGGACGGACCTTGGAGAAGGGCACGGGGCTTCCTGTTTCCGGAGTTGTCATCCTTGTCAAAGGTAGTGGACTTCCCCGCGATGGCATCTCCACCATCAGCGAAGAGGACGGCAACTTCTCCCTCACGTTTGTAGCGGAACAGTACTCTCCCTATACCGTGGACGCCACGGCTCATCCCCCCCATGTCCTTTCCAACCCCGATCAACGCAGCGCTGCCACCGTTGTAAGTGGAGAGGAGATTGCCGACACACCGATCGATTTTTATTTTGAGAAAGGGACGAGCGTTCACGGCATTGTGAAGTGGGCCGATGGCGATCCCATCGCTTCAGCCGCTGTCAACGCGCGTTTGGAGGACAAGAATGGAGAGTTCAACAAAACGGTCCTCACTGGCAAGGATGGTCGCTATGAGCTTCCCATCCCATCCGGAAGCGCAGGTGTTCTCGTCTGTACCCATGAAAATTCCTCTCTCTTCAAGAGCTTGACGACCAGCGCAGATGGCACACCCAGCGAGATTGATTTTGCTTTCCCCCAGCGTTCCACACTGGCTGGGCGAATCGTTCAGGACAACGGCAACTCCTTCGGGAACATACCCGTGCAGGCGGTGTTGAATAATCAGGTTTTCAGCACGATGGCGGACGACGCGGGAAACTTCGAGTTCAAGTCGCTTATCCCGGGACTCTATTCCGTGCGCGCAATTCCTGGCCAAGACTCCGATCTTTTTCCGGACGATCCCATCTCGGTTGAAGTACGGGAAAACCAACAAAATGCGGACATCATCCTGAAGGTTGTGATTGGTGATCGAATCGATGTCACTGTCGTCGATGAGGGGGGACAACCTCTCGCCAATGCGATCGGCGTTTGGAATGCGTCTCTCTCTGGCAAAATGAGCGGGACGGCAAAAAGTGATTCAAATGGTACTTTCATCATCAATCGCATTCCTCCCAACAGCATGGTCGCCAATCTGGTTGTCACCCTTGAAGGTTACCAGACGGAGATACGCCGCGATCTGCACGCACTGAACGGGCCGCAGCGCATCGTGTTGCAAAAAAGCAGTGACGTCACTCTGTTGGTGCAATGGAAGGCCGACCAGTCACCCGTTACAGCGTACGCCTACCGCCTTCTCAAGTCTGGCTGGAACAATTTTGAGATCAACGCCGGCCTTCAGCAGAATCGCGTGACAGACCCGGAAGGCCGTACAGTTCTCAAGGAGATCGCGAGTGGCACCTGGCGCATCGAAATCACGGTGCTTTCCGAGTCGGGAGAACCAACTCCGCTCCGTGAATCGACAGATTTCACACTGGACGCAGGATCCAACCGGGACGTTGTCGTCGAGTTGAACGGCGGACGCACCGTGAATGGTTATGTGACGCTTGGCTCCGATGGCCCCCCTGTATCTGGCGCCACGGTTCGCTTCGAGCCATCGTCTGAAATGGGTCCCGGCCAGGCGGCTGTACCGCTATCCATCGATCCGGAAATGACAGGCTCTGATGGCCGATTCCGCTTTGATGGCATTCCCTTTGGCAGGCATGTGCTCGCTGCGGAAAAGGAAAACCTCCGGCTCGCGAAACCCTACGATTTGCTTCTCAGTTCCGACACGCCTGATGAGGACATCCACCTTGTCATGGAAACTGGCGCGGAAATCTTCGGTTACGTTCGCGACATGGACGGCAAGGCCGTTCCCAAGGCCTCCATCTTCACCGGGTGGCGAAATCCAAATGGTGGTGACTGGCAAAGCAAATGGCTCAATGCCGATGAGAATGGCTACTATATCATGAGTGGGCTCACTCCCGGCCTGCATCAGATCAATGCATACGTTGGCAATCGTTCGATGCAGAAGGACGTTGATGTCGCGATGGGTGAATCGAAGCAAGTAGACTTCGGAGCGGATGGCGTCACCATCAGTGGCACAGTCTACAAGAACGGTACACCCGCGCAGACGACTGTGGAGCTGTTCGGCGAGAACACCAACTGGGTTTATGTGTCGTCTGACGGCAGCGGCCAATACTCTGAGAAGGTGATTCCCGGCGACTACCTTGTCACCATTCCCGAAGTCAGTGGATGTGGCCAGGGCGAACGCATCACCATTGCCGAAACACCATCGGAGCAAACAATTGATCTGCGAGTCACCCTTGCAGAGGCTGACATTGTGCTGGTCTTTCCTGACGAGGAAACCTTCGTGCCCGGCCAACTCGTCATCAACCCACGCCAACGCATCAGCCGCTATCAATTCACCCGCGTTTCGATGGACCAACCAAGCCAGCATCTTCCCATCCTCCTCGCGGGCGAGTATCAGGCCACCTTTGCTTCCAAGGATGGCCAGTGGCAGGGCGACTCCGGCTGGATCAACATCCAGCCAACCGACGACAACACCATCACCATCGACGTCATGAAAATTGCCCGTGGCGTTCGCGTCGGCGGTTGGGCGCTCAATCAGCTTTCAATGGATTATCAAGTGCTCACCTTTGACGCCACCGGCGTCATTGAATCCAGCGGCACCGCCAGCGCCCTTGTGCGCTACGAAAAGGGGCGCCATGCCGTTGCCATTCAATCCGCGCGCCTGCTGAGGGACGGAGCAATCATCGACCAGGACATCCATGATGGATGGAGTGGCACCGATCAATCAAACAACAATTTCCGGATGCAGGTCGGTGAGTTCGAATCCGGTCACGGCTACAGCCTCCAAATCACCATTCGCGGCGACGGGGGTGGAGACACACAAGGTTCGGTGTACCTGAGCCTGAACCAATGAAAGACGCCGGGCGAGAGCGCCCGGCGTCTTGTGTTCCTCTTCGACCGTGCCGACCTAGATCGACATAATCTCCTTTTCCTTCTTCTTCAACTGCTCCTCCACCTTGGCCACGAACTTGTCCGTCAGTTTCTGAAGCTCCTCGGTCGCGTCGTGCGCCAAGTCATCTGTCAATTTCTTGTCC
>JADLAR010000001.1 GCA_020848155.1 Candidatus Sumerlaeota bacterium | reverse complement strand
GTGGATTGAAACACCGCGTAAACCGTGAGGATGATACCGCCGACAGCGTTCGCCCTCGCGCGAGGGCGTGGATTGAAACTTGTCTATCATTCGCTCTCAATTTGTTGAGGGCGTGGATTGAAACCGGAAATGAGCGCCGCCGTGTCCTCTGGCGACGGGTTCGCCCTCGCGCGAGGGCGTGGATTGAAACATCGCTGACGCGATACCAACCATTCTACGACCCGTTCGCCCGCGCGCGCCTCTTTCCATCGCGGCAAACTCCAAGCTCGGCTGCCAAAGCCTTTGCGCGCTCCAGCTTCCCCGTCTTCTCGATTTCCTTCTCCCGTCGCCGGATGTGTATGTGGTGAGTGGCGTTCCCGAGAGGATTCGAACCTCTGACCTTTTGCTCCGGAGGCAAACGCTCTATCCAGCTGAGCTACGGGAACGCGATTGAGGGTCGGGAGTAGGACGCGGCTGCGCCCATCCGTCAAGGGCAAGGAGTCCGCAGCTTCCCCTTTGCCCGGTCCCGTGCGTTTCGGCACGATGGCTCCATTCCTGAAAAAGGAGCGGGGCATGAAGGCGTTTTTTCTCTCTCTTGTCTCTGCGGCGCTGTTGCTTGTGATCATGCCCGGGGCGGTTGTGGCGCAGCCGCCCGATGCGTGGACGGATACGCTGGCGGAGCAGTATTCGGTTTCCGCGGATGTGGTGTATCGGACCGCGAACAACATCCCGCTGACGCTGGATGTGTACCAGCGGCGTGGCCGGAAGAAAAATCCGGCGGTGGTCTGGTTTCACGGCGGGGGGTGGGTGACGGGCGACAAGAATGGGAATTTCGTGCGGTTCCTTCCCTTCATGAGGATGGGATATACGGTGGTGTCCGTGAATTACCGTCTGGCGAAGCAGGCTCCCGCGCCGGCGGCGGTGGACGATGCGCGCTATGCGCTGCGGTGGGTGGTGAGTCGCTCGGAAAGGTTCAACATTGATCCGGACCGGATTGTTCTTTCAGGCACCTCTGCGGGGGCGCATCTGGCACTGATGGCGGCGATGATCCCGGAATCGGCGGGGCTTGACCATGCGCCGGGAAGCGATGCCGCGCTTGCGGTATCGGTTGCTGATTGGTGGACGAGTGGCGCGCTGACGCAGCTTCGTCCGGCAGCAGTGGTCGATTTTTGGGGAATCACGGATGTCGACGACCTGATCGCGGGCGCCAACGCGCGCTCCTGGGCCATGGACTGGGTCGGCGACACGACGAATCGCGCGTTGGCCGTGAAGGTGTCTCCCATGGCGCATGTGCGCGCCGGGCTTCCGCCGGTGCTGATGATTCATGGCGATCCCGATCCACTTGTGCCGTTTGCGCAATCACAGCGGCTTGGCGAGGCCTTGGACAAGGCGGGGGTGAAAAACAAACTGGTGCGTTTTCCCGGCGGCGGGCATGGTGACTTCAGCACGGATGACATGCACCGCGCCTGGAATGAGGTGAGAGCGTTTCTTGGCGAGTGCAAAGCCCTGCCGGACTGAAGGAGCGCGTTCGGATCGGTTTCCCCCTTCCACCCCAACCAAATCCCATTGCGGTGTGGCAACGGCGAGTCGATGAATTCCGGCCTTCCAGTATTTCCCAAACAAGTGGGTATCCATGAAACCTCATCGCATTCCGATGTTGTGGTGGGCGCTGCCGGCCATGCTGGCGGCAGGAGCCTCCGCCCAGGTCAATCAGTTCATCGCGCTTGATACGGCGCCAACCTCCGGCAGCATTTTCATAAACGTGAAGATGGAGGAGGACGTAGCCTACGTGACGTGGGGGGACGTGCTGGGTGGAACAGGCACGCCGGCGACGCTGGCGCTGTATGACATCAGCGATCCCTCCAACATCGTTGCCCTGGACACGGAAACATGGGGAAGCCCGCACACCGCGGGGGATTTTGTCGTTTCCAACCGCATGGTGTACGTTTGTGACTTTGTTGGAAACAGGGTGAGAATTTTTGACGCGACGGATCCCTCCGCTATTGTTGCAAAAGGTGTGTCTGGTTCGATTTTCCAGCCGAACGCCATCGCACTGAATGCGGCAGCAGAAACCCTCTTTGTTGGTTACGGCCAGGGCGGCGGCACGGTTGCCTCCTTTGATGTCAGCAATCCGGATTCCTTCCTGCTTCTCAACTCAACGACCAGCAATGCCGCTGGTCCCATTTCCATGCGGTATGGTGGGGGCGTGCTCCATGTGCTTAGGTCTGCGGGGGTGCTTGCCACCTTCGACGTCAGCAACCCTTCAAGCATTTCCTTCCTCGGATCAACTTCCACGAACCTGTCCTCACCCATCGAAATGGATCTCGCGGGGGATCGTGTCTATACAACGGACACGGGGAGCGATCGACTGGGGATTTATGATGTTTCAACTCCTTCGGTACCGGCATATCTGGGTGGCAGAACGTTTCCGTCGCCGCGAAATGTCGTTGTTGAAAACGGAATCGCCTATGTGTTGGACGCGTCCACATCACCCAATCGCCTGTACGCCATAAACGTTACAAATCCCGCCGCCACCGTGGAACTCGCTTCCACCACAACAAACGTCCTGAACCCCTGGAACGTCGCCGTCCGAAACGGCCTCGTGGCGATCACGAACCTAAGCGGTGACACACTTGCCCTCTTTCGCGCTTCCTTCGTGGGATCGGGAACCATCATCTCCGGAATCGTGTATGAAGACTTGGATGCCGATGGCGTTTTCGACTTCCTGGATGGCGAACAAGGCTTCGGGGATGTTACGGTGAACCTGGTCCGTGATGATGATTTCGACGGCCTGGTTGATCCCGGCGAGACAGTGGTGGCGACAACGACGACCCAGGTTCCTGGTGGCTACCAGTTTGGCGATGTCCCCGCCGGCACTTATCTTCTTCAGGTTGTGGACACAAACAATGTCCTTGTCGGTCTCGATTTGGTAAGCGGTGCCAATCCCGCATCACAGTCAGTCATGCCCAACTCGGTGATAGATGGCGTGAACTTCGGCTATCGACAACCTCTTCCTGCCACACCAAGTCCATCACCCAGCCCCTCTCCCTCGCCGACGCCATCACCGAGCGACTCGCCGACACCGTCGCCCACGGACTCACCAACACCGTCACTCACCCCGAGCGAGACCCCCTCGCCGACACCATCACCAAGCGACTCGCCGACACCATCGCCCACGGACTCACCAACACCGTCGCTCACTCCGAGCGAGACCCCCTCGCCGACGCCATCACCAAGCGACTCGCCGACACCATCGCCCACGGACTCACCAACGCCGTCGCTCACCCCGAGCGAGACCCCCTCGCCGACGCCATCGCCCACGGACTCACCAACGCCGTCGCTCACTCCGAGCGAGACCCCTTCGCCGACGCCATCACCAAGCGACTCGCCGACACCGTCGCCCACGGACTCACCAACGCCGTCGCTCACCCCGAGCGAGACCCCCTCGCCGACGCCGACGGCAAGCCCAACACCGCCCCCAACGGTCACGCTTTCACCAACGCCGATGGCACATTCGGCGTGGCGCCTGTATTAGGGAGGGGGTTTTTCCGCAGGCATTTGGTTGCGGTCCCGCCAAGGGGCGCCAAGACTGGCGCGGCAGTGCATTCAACCGCAGGGTTTTCTTCGAGAAATGAACAACTACAAGGCCGTCGCAGATTTTTGTCGTCACAACTTCCGCCATTTCAATGCCGCCACGCTGATTGATGCGGCGGATGCCTACCGCAAGCACCTGAAGGAGGACGGCGTGATGTTCATGACGCTGGCGGGAGCGATGTCCACGGCGGAGCTTGGCGTGTCGCTGGCGGAAATGATTCGCCGCGGGAAGGTGCAGGCAATCTGCTGCACGGGCGCAAACCTGGAGGAGGACCTGTTCAACCTGGTCGCCCATGATCACTATGTTCGCATTCCCGGCTATCGTTCCCTCACGGCGGAGCAGGAGGTTGAGTTGCATTCACGCCACCTGAACCGGGTGACGGACACATGCATTCCAGAGGAGGAGGCGATCCGGCGGCTGGAGAAGGCGCTGCTGGAGGAATGGCAGGCTGCCGACCGCGCGGGCGAACGGCGTTTCCCTCATGAATTCCTTTACCGGATCATTCGCAGTGGTGCGATCAGGCAGTTCCACCAGATTGACGAAAAGGATTCGTGGATGGTGGCGGCGTGCGAGAAGAACCTGCCGATCATTGTTCCCGGCTGGGAGGATTCGACCACGGGAAACATCTTCGCGGGCCACGTGATGAAGGGGGACATCAAGAATGTCCACACGGTGCGCACGGGCATTGAGTACATGATCATGCTGGCGGATTGGTACCAGAAGACCACCGCGAAGCACCCGAAGGGAATCGGCTTCTTCCAAATCGGGGGAGGCATCGCGGGCGACTTCCCGATCTGCGTGGTGCCGATGCTGCAACAGGACATGGAAATCGACACGCCGTTGTGGTCCTACTTCTGCCAGATTTCCGATTCGACGACAAGCTACGGATCATACAGCGGCGCGGTTCCCAATGAGAAGATCACATGGGGGAAGTTGTCCGCGGAAACGCCGGGCTTCATCATCGAGAGCGATGCGAGCATCGTTGCGCCGCTGATCTTCTCCCTGGTGATGGCGGATTGAGCAGGGAAGGACGCGGGCGCTCCGCGTGACCTTCGAATCGTGACCGGGGCGAAAGGCCCCCAACCCCCAACCATCAATCCCGGCTCAGGAAAATGAAACCCATCATCGTTACCGGCGGCGCCGGATTCATCGGATCAAACATCGTGGCCGCGCTCAATGAACGCGGCGTGGACAACATCATCATCGTGGACCACCTCGGCACGGGGGAGAAGTGGAAGAACCTGCGCGGCCTGCGCTATGACAACTACGCCGACAAGGACCAGTTCATCGCGGATGTGCGCGATGGGAAGGCGCCCCGCGCGGGAGCGGTGATCCACATGGGCGCGTGCAGCGCAACGACGGAGCGCGATGCGGACTACCTGATGCGGAACAATTACCAGTTCACGCGGGACCTGTGCCATTGGGCGCTGGAGGGCGACGCGCGCTTCATCACGGCAAGCAGCGCGGCAACCTACGGCGACGGGGCGCTTGGCTACTCCGATGAGGACAAGGCGACGCCAACGCTGCGCCCACTGAACATGTATGGCTATTCAAAGCAGCTCTTCGATGAGTGGGCGCTGCGCCACGGAATTTATTCCCGCATCGTGGGATTGAAATTCTTCAACGTGTTCGGCCCGCGTGAAACCCACAAGGGCGACATGCGCTCCGTGGTCCACAAGGCGTATCATGAGTTGAATGACAAGGGCACGATCTCCCTCTTCCGATCGGATCGGCAGGATTACGCGGACGGCGAGCAGAAGCGCGACTTCATCCATGTGAAGGATGCCGTGGATGTTGTGCTGCACTTCCTGGATTACCCGAAGGCGAACGGGCTGTTCAATTGCGGAACGGGACAGGCACGCACATGGAAGGACCTGGCGCGGGCGATCTTCGCCGCGACGGGGCGCAAGGAGGCCATCAATTGGATCGAAATGCCACCCGCACTGAAGGGGAAGTACCAATATTTCACGCAGGCGGACGCGCGGAAACTGCGCGCGGCAGGATACACGAAGGACTTCACGTCGCTGGAGGCGGGCGTGGCGGATTATGTGAAGTGGATGAAGGCGGAGGGATGAGAAGCGGCGACGCGCTGCTTCAAAAACGCGCCTTCGTCCTTAATGCGAGACCTTCGCGACGTCATTGCCCAGGTTCATTCGGCGCTGCATTCCCTCAAACTGCTCCGCAGCTTTGGGTTCCGGCGCCATCAGTGACACCACAATTCCCGCAACGAAGGCGAGCGGCAGGCTGACGATAGCGGGGTTCTTCAGCGGGAAGATGGCCTTCGATTGCTTCAACACGTCGACCATGATGGTGGGCGAAAGTGCGATAAGGCCGACCGCGGTGAGCGAACCAACCAGCATGCAGGCGACAGCGCCCTTGGACGTGAATGGCTTCCATAGAATCGCGAGGAGCAGCGCGGGGAAGTTGGAACTTGCCGCGATTGCAAAGGCGAGGCCCACCATGTAGGCGATGTTCTGCTTTTCAAAAAGCATTCCGAGGGCGATGGCAACAACCCCCAGGATGATGGTGGCAATGCGCGCGATCCTGAACTGTTCCGCCTCGTCCGCCTCGCCGCGCTTGATCACGTTCACCCAGAAGTCGTGGGAGAGCGCCGCCGCTCCCGACAGCGTGAGGCCGGAAACGACGGCAAGGATTGTGGCAAAGGCGACGGCGGCGATGAAGCCCAGGAAGGGGTCGCCACCAAGCACACGCGCCAGGAGTGGCGCCGCCATGTTGCCGCCGGAATCATAATTTGTGATGGTTTCCTTCCCCACCATCGTCAGCGCGCCGAAACCGAGGACGAACGTGAGCAGGTAGAAGAATCCGATGAAGGTGGTGGCGTAGCTGACGGATGAGCGGGCCGTCTTCGCGTCTGGAACCGTGAAGAAACGCATGAGGATGTGAGGAAGCCCCGCTGTGCCGAACATCAGCGCCAGCGCGAGGGAAATCGCGTCCCAGGCGGTGGGGATGAAGGAACCCGGCGCCAGGACGTTGAGGGTCGCGTTCGATTCGCGCGCCTTGGCGGCCGCGGCGGCGAACAACGCGAGCGGGTTGAAGCCGAACTTCGACAACACAAGGATTCCCATCAGCAGTGCGCCACCAAGGAGCAGCACGGCCTTCGTGATCTGCACCCATGTGGTGGCGACCATCCCACCGAAGAACACATAGGCGAGCATCACGACGCCGACGATCACCACGGCAAGGTGATAGGAAAGGCCGAAGAGCAGCTTGATGAGAAGGCCCGCGCCGACCATCTGCGCGATCAGGTAAAACACGATGACGGACAGCGTGCCCACGGTTGCAGCAGCGCGAACGGGGCGCTGGCGCAGCCGAAGCGCGACGACATCCGCGAAGGTGTACTTTCCCAGGTTTCGCAGCGGCTCCGCGATCAGGAACATGACGACGGGCCAGCCGACAAGAAACCCGATGGAGTAAATCAGCCCGTCGAACCCGGACTTGGCAACCATGCCAACGATGCCAAGGAAGCTGGCGGCGCTCATGTAGTCGCCGGCGAGCGCGAGGCCGTTCTGCAACCCCGTGATGCCCCCGCCGGCAGTGTAGAACGTGGCCGCATTCTTCGTGCGGCGCGCGGCGAACCACGTGATTGTCAACGTGATCGCGGCAAAGAGGACGAAGAAAAAGACGGAGGAAAAATTGACGGCCCCAAGTTTGGGCGGAGGCGCCGAGGCCTGTGCAAGGTGGAGGAGCATCAGCGCCGTTCCTCGCGAAGCCGCTTCATCGCTGGGTCATACACCCGGTTGGCCCACACGACGTAGATGAAAATGAGGATCCAGGCGAGGAAGATCAGGCCCATGCCGAACAGGATTCCACGGCTAAGCCCGTCCACGACGAGCGTTCCCATCCATTCGCGCGCCTCAGCCACCATGACCATGAACAGGAAGTAGGCGGCGGTCATCACCGCAAGCAGGGCCATGGCCAGGCGCCAGCGGGCGCTTCCCAGGCGACGGATTTCCACTTCGGTTGAATCCACGAAAGACTCCGCAGGGTGGTTGATCCTTGGAGCAAAGGTGCCGAAAGATTTCGAGGCAAGCGAAGATCAGCGCGACAACGATCAGCCCGCGGCGATTTTCCTGATTTGATCGAGCGTGAATTCGATCTCCCGCGCGGTGTTGTAGGGCGCGAGGCCAATCCGCACGAGTCCTGTCTCGTTGTAGCCGAGCGCCTTGGAAAGGGGGATGGCGTAGAAGTTTCCCGCCCATGTGCAGACACCCTTTTCGGCCAGCCTTTTCGCGGTCTCGCGCGGCGTGACATTCCGCAGGCGGAAGGAAATGGTGGACGTGCAGGGATGTCCCGGCGGCGGAGCGTGCATCTCAAGGCCGGGAATCCTGCGCAACTCCTCCCGAAGCTGCGCAGCGAGCGGTTGCTCATGTTCCTCCATGCGGAGGACGCCGCGGATGATCTTCCTGCGCCGCGCGCCGACGGGCCTGGCCTCGTGCAACTCCTCCTCGCCGCGGGAGCCTTCACCAACGGAGGCAAGGAACTCCACGGCCTCCGCGGCCCCGGCGATGCCCTCGTGATTCAACGTTCCCGTCTCAAACTTGAAGGGCGCTTCATTCTTTTGCGCGCCAACCCTCAGCGTGCGGAGCGCCTCCATCGCGTCCCTGCGTGCGTAAAGCACCCCCACATGGGGGCCGAAAAACTTGTAGGCGGAGCAGAAGAGGTAATCGACGCCGAGGTCGCGCACGTCCACCACGCCGTGCAGCGCATAGTGAACCGCATCGACGATCGTGATCGCGCCGACGGCGCGCGCCTTCGCCGCCAGGGCCTTCGCATCGCTGATGGTGCCGACGGCGTTCGAGGCATGATTGAACGCGAAGACCTTCGTGCGGCGCGTCAGCTTCCTTCCAAGATCATCCATGTCCAGCGTGCAGGTTTCGCGATTCACGCGAACGCTCTGCACGTTGAGCCCGCGCTCCGCGAGGAGTTCCCAGGGGCCGCGGTTTGCCTCATGATCCATGTCCGTCAGCAGGATCTCGTCGCCGGGCTTGAGGTCGCGTGCGATGGCCTCCGCCAGCTTGAAGCTGATGGTCGTCGAGTTCTGGCAGAAGGCGATTTCGTCCGCGCTGCAATTGAAGAAGTCCGCGAAGGTTTCCCGCGCGGATGCAATCATCGCATCGGTTGCAATGCTCTTGTGGAAGACCCCGCCCGTGTTGGAGTTCCCGGAAACGAGGTACTTCACCATGCGGTCAATGACGCGCTGCGGCATTTGCGTGCCACCGGGACCGTCGAAGTGGATGACGGGAAGCCCGTTCACGGTTTCCTTGAGCGCGGGAAATTGTGCGCGAATCGCAGGGACGTCGAAGCTCATGAAGATGCAGCTATCGCTGATGAGGCATTGGCGATAGGGAAAAGATACCCTCTTCCAAACCACGGGCAATTTTCGCTATCACCAGAACCCGCACCGCCTGTAACCGCACACCATGATTTTTCTCACCGGTGCCAGTGGCTTTGTGGGCGAACATTTTGCGCGACTGTTCGCGGCCGCAGGGGAGCAGGTTGTCGGAACCTACCTGTCGCATCCCATCAGCATCCCGCGGGTCGATTGCGTGCCGGCGGAATTGACGGATGGCCGGGCCGTGCGACGCTTGCTGGAAGCCGTGCAGCCAACCGCCATCGTGCATTGCGCTGCGGCGACGAAGACCGGCTGGTGCGAGGACCATCCGGCGGAGGCGCGCGCCGCCATCGTGGAGGCCACGGCGAATTTATGCGATGCAGCCCGTGCAGTCGGCCAATCCATTCCGCTGGTTCTGCTATCAACTGACCTGGTGTTCGACGGGGAGAACGCACCCTACGGGGTCGCGGCGACCCCCAAACCGCTGAATCTTTACGGTAGTCTTAAATTGGAGGCGGAAAACTTCGTGAAAAATTTGCCTTCCGGCATCGTGATGCGCACCGCACTTGTCTATGGCCCGCCCGCAACCCATGGCGCGTCGTTCCTGCAATGGATCGTCAAGGGACTGGTGCTGAGGGAGCCGGTGACGCTGTTCGAGGACGAATGGCGAACCCCCATTTCCGTTTTCGACCTGTTCTCTGCGGTGAGGACGGCGCTTGCGGCGTGGCCAAACGGCCGCAGGCTCTATCATGCGGGCGGTGACGATCGCCTGTCGCGCCACGCGATGGGAAGGGTGATCTGCGATGTGGCGGGACTTCCCCGCGATTCCATCGTGAGCGCCAACCGCAGCGACGTGCCCGGCGGTGCGATGCGGGCGCGCGATGTTTCGCTTTCATGCGGGGAGCTTCATGAGCTTGGATGGCACCCGCAAACTTTTGAACTTGGATTATGGCAATGCCTTCAACAGGGGACGACTTCCTGATGTCACGTTTCGCAGGCGCCTTGGCGCTCATCCTGGCCGTGTCACTCTTCGCGACCGCTTCCGCGGCGGAGGACCACGCCCGCATCATTGTGACGGCAAACATCCAGAACCTGTATCCACGGCAGTCTTCCGCCCCGGAGGCAAAGGACGCGGCGCTGAAATTCGAGAAGGAATTACAGAAGCGCAAGGAAGCCGACCCCAACGCATACCTCGCGCAGGCGGCGAACAGCATCTCCATCGTCAGCAGCGTCGAAACATACTACAGCGCCGCGGCCCCGCAGATGTTCATGAAGAACAACTACGACGTGGTGAACCTGAACACGCGGGACAACGCCTTGGGAACCGTCCTGACGCATGCCTATCAACTTTCCCCCAAGGAGTACACGAAGCGGCTCATCACCAACCTTGGCACGCACGACATCGTGAAGACCGTTGTGGACCTTCCCGCTTCGCTTCTCGTGCACAAGCCGGGGGAGATGCCCGTGACATTCCTGTCGCTTGGGTCGCTGAAGGAGGCACCCGCGCTCTCCGGCAAGATCACCTACATGAACGAGGCGGACGGCGCCGTGATTGCAAAGGCGATCGATGACGCAAGGGCCGCGAAGAGCTTGGTGGTCGGATTCAATTCCTACGGCGACGAGGACCTGAAGAAGCTGCTGCCCGATGAATCAAAGCGCCCGGATGTGCTTCTCGATATTCTTCCCGGCAGGTCGCCGGAGCCGGAAAAATTTGGGAACGGCTGGCGGCTGCCGGTTCCCGGCGCGGGGGAATTTTACGTGTTGGATGTCACACGGGATGGCACGGGGAAGGTGCTGGAGCCGCGCGTGGAACGCATCCGCTACATGAGCGCCGGGGACTACGCGAAGCTGATCGATTTTCCCGTGCCGATGGCGGGCTGGACCATTCCCAATGTGTCGGCAGTGCGTGACCAGTTTTTCCCGGAGGCCGACAAGGCCGTTGGCGAGCAGCGCTACCCGGTGGACGAGCCGCAGCTCACCTCGCTGAAGGAGGTGACAGTGATCACGCTGCGCATGCACGGCGAGGACTTCCGCGGGTATCGCGTGTCCGCGAATCGCCCCTCCAGCAGCATTGCAGGCGCCCAGGACCCGGGATGGCCGTGGATGGACATGATCGTCCTCATCAACAAGGATCACCTGGTGGAACGCGTGGTCTCGCGCGTGGGATTCAGCCTGAACGGATCGCAGACGACCATCGTCGAATCATTGAGCGCACTGCGAAACAAGAAGCCGGAGGAGTGGACACCCGACCCAACGTACGCCAGGGGCGCGGAGGAAATGTGGGAGTGGGGCGCGTTCACCATCAGGAAGGTGATGGAACTGGATCGGAAGCTTTTTCCCGACAAGAAGTAAGCTCCCACCACCGAATCGGCAGGCGTTCTTCTCCCAGTCGATGAGGAATTCAGGTTCCGCCCGGCGGCACCGTTCCCGCCGTGGGCGCTTTTCGGCGCACTTCCAACACCCACAAGTCCTGTCCCTTGCGATGCGTTTCGAAGAGCGCGCTTGTCATTGCGCTGCGCTCGACCCCCTGCGCCTCAAACCAACCGCGTGTGTCTGAGAGCGTCACAAGGATCAGGCCGCTTCCCTTCACCTTCAAGTCGCGCAGGTCATCAATTCCCTGCACCGTGGCGGGCTTTTGCAGGTAACGCTCGAACAGCCCCGACAGCCGCGCCGGTCGCACGATCAACGGCAGGCCCTGCGGATTGTGCGCCTCCACGAAGCGCGCCGCCGAATCCCACACATGCTTCTGTCGGTAGGAATAGTAGTCGGCCAGGTACCACGCCTGTGCGCAAAGGAGCACTGCCGTCAGGACCCCCGCCGCGACAACGATCCCTTTCCTGGCTGATGTGAAGGCCGCGCCAAATGCCAGCACCACAAACGGCGTCGCAATGGTGAGGTAGCGTTGGCCGTAGAAGATGATGTGCTTCCAGGTCAGCGAGATCACCACGGGCAGCACAAGGCAGCACACGAAGCCCATGGCGATCACGAGCACGCAGCTTCGGCCCGTCCCGTCCCGCCAGCCACTCCACAACAAGGTCATGCCGCCCAGCGCCAGAAGAACGGCGCCAGCGCCAAGCGCCAGCCAGAACAGCATCTGCGGCACCGGCGAAGAGAGCGGACCGATCACCTGCGCCTGCCACACGTCCACGATTCCGCGCACCGTGAAGTTCTGGGGCATCCAATCGATCCCCTTGCCGGAGAAAAGATTTCCCGCCGCCGCATAAGCCGCCGGTGCGCACGCGACGACCACTGCGACCATGACGGTGACCAGCAGGGGGCGCAGGTCACGGCTTGAAGAGGCCCACACCGCCAGCAGGATCATGTAGGCAAGAACAAGGAATGCGGAATGGTAGTGCGCATAAACAGCAAGCACCGCAAGGATGCCTGACGCGCCCAGGAGCAGGCGGACCGGGGTGCGGTTGATCCGCCCGGCCTCCCCGTTCCTCCTCCACGCCGCGCACAAGGCCGACAACATCCCCAGTTCCAACGTGGCCTGGAGCGCATAGACCCTCGCCTCCTGCGCGTACCAGATTTGCATCGGCGAAACGGCGAAGAGCAGCAGGGCCACGCCTGATGCCAGCCGCCTTCCCGGAAACAGCATCGTCGCCAACCACCACAGCAGCGGCAGTGACACGCACCCCGCCAGTGCCGATGGCAGGCGCAGCGCCACGTCACCGCCCCCCGCCAGCATCATCCACCCGTGCATCAGCAGGAAGTAGAGCGGCGGATGGGGATCCGAAAGCTGCACGTGCGAAAGCACGGCCTTGGTCGTCGGCTCCTGCGCCGTCATCAGCGTGTAGTACTCATCGGACCACAACGCCTCCTGCCCGAGCGCACACAACCGCAGCGCGCAGCCGAGTGCGATCAACAGGATGGCCGGCCAGGAGTTCGTGCCCATGCCCTGTGCAACCCCAGGACTCCCGGCAGCGACAATTCAATTTGCGGTCATTGGCACCTGCAAAAAGCGCCGGGCTGTGAACCCGGCGCCTGCCTTGAACCGATCATTGCGTCGTCATTCGTTCCTGCCACCAACGGTGTGCCCCACCGGCTCGTCGCTGTCTCCGTGGCAGTCCTTGAACTTCTTCCCACTGCCGCAGGGACAGGGTTCGTTGCGGCCAACCTTTGGCATCTCGCGGCGATAGGGCGCCAGGCCGGTCTTCGGCCTGCCTTGCTGTTGCTGCGCCTGTTGCTGCTGCGCGGCCTGTTGTGCCGCCTGCTGTTGGGCCGCGGCATCGGGCGTGGAAACCGCCTCCGCCTTCTGTTCCACAACCCGGCGCACCCGCTGCTGCTCCGCCATCCTGCGCTCCCCGCCCACCGTGGCGCGGAAGAACGTCGTGAAGATCCCCTTGTTGACCGTCAGCATGAACTCCTCGAACAGCATCGCCGCATCGTGCGTGAATTCGACCAGCGGGTCCTTCTGCCCGACGCTGCGCAGGAACACGCCATCACGAAGCTCGTCGATGGCCAGCAGGTGATCCTGCCAGTTGGAGTCGATCGCCTGAAGGCCGATGAACCGCGCGAAGGGCACCGCATGTTCATCCAACTCATGCAGCTTCTCGTCCGTTGCGGCAACAACGTGATCCATCACGGCCGCGTGTAGGTCCTCATAATCCGCCCAGGAACGCGACTTCAGATCATCCAGCGATTCCGTCACGATCGTCGTTTCCACCCACTCCAGCCAACCCTTGATGTCGGCATCCCCCATGTTGTCCTTCTTGCCGTACACCATGTCGAATTCCGCATCGATGGCGTCCTCGAACACGCCGATGAGGATCGTGCGGACATCCTCCTCGATCAGGATGTCGCGCCGCAGGGAGTAGATCTGCACGCGTTGCCCGTTCATCACGTTGTCGAACTGCAACGTCCTTTGCCGCCGCTCATGGTTCACCATCTCCACCTTCTTCTGGGCGTTTGTGACAGACCGCGTCACCAGGGGGCTTTCGATGGCATCCCCCTCCTTGATGCCGAACTTCTGCAACCACACCGCAATGCGGTCCGACCCGAACCACAGCATCAGGTTGTCTTCCAGCGAAATGAAGAAGCGCGACGTTCCCGGATCGCCCTGGCGGCCCGAACGCCCGCGAAGCTGCCGGTCAATACGCCGCGCCTCGTGCCGTTCCGTGCCGATGATCTGAAGCCCGCCGGGCCACTCGTCACCGTTTTCGTCCTTCCGCGATTCCGCAACGCCCGGCCCCAGCTTGATGTCCGTGCCGCGACCCGCCATGTTCGTCGCGATCGTGATCGCTCCGGCGCGTCCCGCCTCCAGGACGATCTGCGCCTCGTGCTCATGGTTCTTTGCGTTCAGCACGTTATGCTTCAGCTTACGGCCGCTCAGCATCTTGCTGAGCTTTTCCGAATCAGCCACATTCGTTGTTCCCACCAGAATCGGCAGTTCCAACTTGTGCAGCCGCTCGATCTCATCCAGCACCGCCGTGTACTTCTCGCGCTTTGACATGAAAACCACGTCTTCCAGGTCATTGCGCAGCAGCTTCCGGTTCGTCGGGATCGTGACCACGTCCATGTTGTACGTGGCGTGGAACTCCGCCGCTTCCGTTTCCGCCGTTCCCGTCATGCCCGACAGCTTCGAATACATGCGGAAGTAGTTCTGAATCGTGATGGTCGCCAACGTCTGCGTTTCGGACTCGATCTTCACCTGCTCCTTGGCTTCCACCGCCTGGTGCAGACCGTCGCTCCAGCGGCGCCCCGTCATCTTGCGCCCCGTGTTCTCGTCCACGATCACGACCTTGTCGTCTTCGATCACATAGTCCACGTCGCGCTGCTTCAGGACGTAGGCGTTCAACAACTGGCTGATCGTGTGAAGCTCCTCCGCCTTTGAATCGTGCGCCGCGCGAGCCGTCTTCTTCAGCTCATCGCGCTTTTCCTTGTCAAGCTCCTCATCTTGCTCGATGCGCGCGAACTCATCCACGATGTCGCTCAGCACAAAGTAGTCTGGATTGTCCGGCGACAGCTCCAAACGGCCCTTCTCCGTCAGCTCGATCATGCGATTCTTCTCGTCCACGATGAAATAGAGCGCCTGCTCCACTTCATCCATGTCGTTTTGCCCCTTGGTGCGCATCTTCTTGTTCGCGATCAGGTCCAACTCCACCCGCTCCTGCAAGCGCTGCAACGTCGGGTCCTGGCGCAGCTTCATGTACTTCTTGTGCTTCGGCATTCCCTTGTAGCACTTTAGCAGAAGGAGTCCCGTATCCCATTCGTACTCCTTCGCATTGCCCTGCCCCTCCACCGCCTTCTCCGCGTCACCCGCAAACCGGCTGACGATCATGTTCTGCTTTCCCACAAGGTCACGGATGCGCGGCAGGATTTTCTCGTACTGCGCCGTCGAGCGCTCAACCGGCCCGGAAATGATCAACGGCGTGCGCGCCTCGTCGATCAGCACGGAATCCACCTCGTCGATGATCGCGAAATAGTAATCCCTTTGCACCAGTTGATGCTTCTGGCGCGCCATGTTATCGCGAAGGTAATCGAACCCGAACTCGTTGACCGTCCCGTAGGTCACATCCGCCCAGTATTGTGCCCGGCGTTCCGGCGTGTGCGATTCCGTCTTGTCCAAACACCCCGTCGTCATCCCCAGAAACTCAAAGATGGGAGCCTTCCATTCCTGATCGCGCTTGGCCAGATAATCGTTCACGGTGACAAGATGCGAACCTTTACACATCAGTGCGTGCAAATACAACGGCATGATCGCCGTCAGGGTCTTTCCCTCACCCGTCGCCATCTCCGAAATGTTCCCCTGGGCCAGGGACGCGCCACCCATCAACTGCACATCGAAGGGCACCGCGTTCCATGTGATCTCGATCCCGTTCGCCATCCACTTTTTCCCAACATGGCGGCGGCAGACCTCCTTCATCACCGCAAAGGCCTCCGGAAGAACGTCTTCCCAAGTATAGCCGGACGCGTCCTGTTTCAGCGAACCACCGATCTCCGACCACTTTTTCTCGCTCCAATCCTCGACCGGGTTTTGCTCCGTTGCCAGCGCCAGCTCGTGGTGGGAAATGACCTCGCGCCCCCCCTTTCCCGCTGTCATTGGGAACTGGTCGACAAAGTAGATCGACTTCGGGGAATAGCCGACGCCCAGTCGCGCCATTCCGCCGCGAATCTGCCCCACCAAATCGTTCCCCGGCTTCACTCCATCTTTCACGCGAACCCACGCCGCCACCTCGCCCGGGTGTGCATCGCGCCGCGTGCCGACGAAGACGGCGCCCGCGATGTCAGGATGTGTCTTCAGGACATCTTCGGCGCGTTCATGGACGACCCACTGATCGCCCACGCGCGAGCTGCGCGGCGACACTCCCAGCGCACGCCGGAACTCCGTTGTCTTGTTCTTCAAATCCTCGTCGCTCAGCGACTCCAGCTCCTTGAAAATGCCGTTGATTTCAGTAACAATTGGCGTCAGGCGCTTCACGTCCCGCGCCTGCTTGTTGCCGAAGAACAGACTCATGATCGACTTTAACATCAGTGCAAACCTCGCTTCTTTCTTGGAACTTCCGGTCCAGTCCCCGGGGGCGCCGCCCGACCAGAATGCCAGACTCCACCAACGGCCCGGTTCCAGATCGGTGCTTCGATTGCCGCGGGCGTCGCGCCCACGCGTTTTTCAGGGGTTACTTGATGTAGGCAGCGCCTTCCAAATCCAGCAGGTGCTGCTTCATCGCGATGCCGCCGCCATAGTTCCACAGCCGATGATCGGCCGAGAGCACCCGGTGGCACGGCACCAGAAGCGGAAGAGGATTTGACGCCATCGCACTGCCTGAAGCGCGGGCTGCCTTGACGTTGCCCGCCTTGGCGGCCAACTCCCGATAGGTGGCAACCCCGCCACGTGGAATCCGGCGGCATTCCCGCCAGACTTTCTCCACGAACGGCCCGCCCTTCGGCGGCACGATCGCGATGTCCGAAACGTCCTCGCCCGTGCTGAACATCCGCTCCAGCCGCTCCGCCACCTTGCCAGCGAAACCGCCGTCGCGTCTTCCAGCGCCCAACGTGTCCAGATACTCATCGGCCAACCGGGAAAGCTCCGCCTGCCCATTCCTTGAATTCAATGGCAGCCAGACCCGTTCAACGGCCTCATCCAGACACAGCACACATCCGCGGCCAAACCGGCCCGCGTCGTACCAGGCAAAGGATCGCACCGAACCCTCTTCTTTAGCCCTCATGGGGCGGGCCTCGCACATCCGCAACGCGCGAAGGCGCACGGGAATGAAGGGGGGTATGATTGCAAGGGGGGAAATCAAGCTGCCCGCTCGAATTCAGCCACACCACCGCAGACCGGGTGGCATGAACCGCATAGGGTGGCAGGAAATGCGTCTGTCGGCGGACCGCTTCCTGCTGCCCGTCGCTGTCGGCCAACATTTCCGCAGAAGCGTCGCGCCGATCCCGTTCCACCAGGACAACGCGCTGCTCACCAGTGGCCGCCTGTGGGACGGCCGCCCGCGCATACGCCATTCCGCACGTCGCCACCAAGGGGATCATCACGATCCCCAGAAGGAGATGCGCCCGGTCCAAACGAATGGTGGTTTGTGCCCTGTCGCCCATAGGGACGCCCATCGTTCCCGCCCGCCTCACCTTGTCAAGGCACAGTTGGGTTGGCGCGAAGACGCCACGGAGGATCTCGGTACCGCCTCTGCCCTTGACCGTTCCGTCACAGCGGCGGGTTACTAGCGCCCCTAATTTTGCACTGAGGTTTTTCGACGATGTCCGGCCACAGCAAATGGCATTCAATCAAGCACAAGAAGGCGCTGATTGACGCGAAGCGCGGCAAACTTTTCACGAAGGTTATCAAGGAACTGACGGTGGCAGCCCGCATGGGAGGGAGCGACCAGGCCTCCAACCCGCGGCTGAGGACGGCGATCCAGGCGGCGAAGGATGTCAACATGCCGAAGGATACCATGGAGCGCGCCGTGAAGAAGGGCGCCGGCGAGTTGGAAGGAATGGCCTTCGAGGAAATTGTGTACGAAGGTTACGGTCCCGGCGGCGTCGCGATCATCGCGAAGGTAACGACGGACAACAAGAACCGAACGGCAGCGGAAATCCGCCACGCCTTCAGCAAGCACGGTGGGAACCTGGGCACCGTCGGCTGCGTGGCATTCATGTTCAACCGCAGGGGCGTGATCGACGTGGAGCAGGGCGATGAGGACAAGGTGATGGAAGCGGCGCTGGATGCCGGCGCCGAGGATGTGGAAAATCAGGGGGATGGGTATTTTGTCGTCACGACCGATCCGGCGGCGGTGCAGGATATTCGCGAGGCACTGGAAAAGTCGGGGGTCAAGGTGACGGGCAGCGCAGCGCGCCTGATTCCGACGACGATGACAAAACTGGCGGGCGAGGAGGCGGAGAAGTGCCAGAGGCTTTTGGATTTCCTTGAGGAGTATGACGACGTGGATGATGTGGCGAGCAACATGGAGACGGAAGGATGATCGAGGCCTGGAGCAGGCGCCCCCGGGATGGTGCCAGCGCGGAATGATTACCGATTGTCTTTCAAAATTTCGCGGGCTGCGCATCCTGGTGATTGGGGATGTGATCGCGGATCACTATATTCGCGGGAAGGTGTCGCGCCTGTCGCCGGAGGCGCCGGTGCCGATCCTCCATGTGCAGGAGGACCAGTGGTTGCCGGGCGGCGCGGCAAACGTCGCGAAGAACATCACGGCGTTGGGCGCGCGCGCGGAACTGGTCGGCTTGATCGGCGATGACGAGGCGGGCGAACGGGTGAGGGCAATGCTGGCGCAGGACAAGTTGCTCAAGCCGACGATGATCGTGGAAAAGAGGATGCCGACGATCCTCAAGACACGATGCATCGCACAGGGGCAGCAGATGCTGCGGCTGGATCGCGAGGTTGTCGGGGCCGCATCGCCCGCGACGATGGCGAAGGCACAGGCGCGGATCACGACGCTGATGGACACATGCGATGGAATCATCCTGTCCGATTATGGGAAGGGATTCCTGGAACCTGATTTCATCCAGCGGATTATTGCGGCGGCGCGCAAAAAAGCGAAGAGGGTCTTCGTTGATCCAAAGGGGCACGACTACGCCCGCTACCGCGGGGCGACGGCGATGACGCCGAACCAGGGAGAGGCCGCGCAGGCAAGCAAGACACCAATCAATGACGTGGAGTCGCTGACGCAGGCAGCCAGGATCCTGCTGAAACAGGTTGGGTGCGAAATCCTGGTGATCACACGCGGGCCGCAGGGCGTCTCCGTTTTTCCCAAGCGCGGAAAAAGCATCCTGCTGCCGGCGAAGGCACGCGAAGTGTTTGATGTGACAGGCGCGGGCGACACCTTCATTTCCCTGTTTTCGCTGGGCCTGTGCGCGGGAGCGTCCCTGGAGGACGCAGCGGCGCTGGGGAACCTTGCGGGGGGAGCCGTGGTTGCGCGCCATGGCGTCGCGACCATTTCGCAGGATGAACTTCGCGCTGCGGCGCAGGAGGACACTCACGCATGAGTCATCGCGAACGACTGGAAAACCTGTTCGAGTCACACGCGGACCTTGTGCGCGTGGTGAAATCGACGGTGCTGGATTCGATCGAGAAAAGTGGCGGGACACTGATTCAAACACTGGACAACGGCGGAACGATTTTCATTGCCGGGAACGGAGGCAGTGCGGCGGACGCACAGCACTTCGCAGCAGAACTGGTGGGGCGCTTCTTCATCAAGACGCGGCGCGCCCTGCCGGGGATTGCGCTGACAGTCGACACAAGCGCGCTGACGGCGATCGGCAACGACTTCGGCTACGAAAAGCTCTTTGCGCGCCAACTCGAAGGCCTTGCGCGCGCAGGCGACGCATTCGTGGGAATCACCACGGGGGGGCGCTCACCGAATGTCCTGGCGGCCCTGGAAGTGGCGCACAAACTCGGATTGTCCTGCATCGGCCTCGTGGGCGCCGACGGCAGTGCTGTCGCGCCCTACTGCGGACAGGTGGTTTCCATTCCCCACGCGGAAACGGCACGCGTGCAGGAAATGCACATCACGGTGATTCATGGCTGGTGCGACATGATCGACCGGCATTTCGGCGGTGGCTGAATGCAGGCGCTGACGAAACTTCGCGCCAACAAGCACGACCCATAAATCACAGGCGTTGGGTGCCATCAGGGACCAACTCCCGCACCGCCCCCGGCAAGTCCCTCCGCCAGCCCAAACCCTCCACCGCCTTTCCCCTTCGATTCACCAGGCACTGCTGCCATCCCGCCGCGAGCGCCGCCGTGCCATCCGCCTCCGGCTCGTCACCTATCAGGCCGATTGCGCCTCTCATGTCTTCCGGCACGGCCTCCGCCGCAGCGCGAAAAATTTCCGGATGTGGCTTCTCATATCCGACCTCGCATGACAGGATCAGCGCCGACAACCTCGGCATGAGGCCCAATCCCTCCAACACTGGCCGCAATCGCGAATCCCAGTTGCTCAACACGCCAAAGGGGATGCCCCGCGCCTCCAGAAATTGCAGCGCCGGCTCCACATCCTCATAAAGCCGCCAGCATTCGGGCTTTGCGAAATGATCAAACAACTCCGTGAAGAACTCCGGCTGCTCCGGCGTGTTCTCCGAAAAGCACGCGCGAATCACGATCTTCCAGAAATCCAGCGCCTCCTGGCGGCTGGTTCCGTAACTTGGCCTTCCCTCCTTCGTCGACGTCATTGCACGCGCGCGGTGCCACGCGGCGCTGAACGATGCGTCGATCATCGCCGGCTCCAAGTCCACGCCGTACCTCCGCGCCACCGCCGCATAGTGGAACCCCACCGAGGGGTGGGCGGCCAGCAGCGTGAACCCTGCGTCGAAGTAGACAAAACGGCACGGCGCCCGCATTCCACACACCATCAGGCCAGATTGAGATCAGGGCATTCTTCCTGCAATTTTTGCGTGCGGCGGCGGATCAGGAAATACTGGAAAATCTGATGCGCGACCAGCCCCCCCAGCAGCAGGCCCAGATTCGGAATCGACAGCAGGTAGACCACGTTCACCCCGGCGTCCTCACTCGCACTCGCAATGAACAGTGTCAGGAACACGATGATCGACGAGTAGATGAAGATGCGTGGCCGTGATCCGTACACGTTCTCGGGAATGGCCTCGAACAGAAAAAGGCTCTTCCAACTAAGGTAACAGCTTCGCAGCAGCGCCAGCACCAGCAGCAGCAGCATCCCGCCCGTCATCATCGCCTTCGCTTGGTCAGCCTGACATTCCTTCAGGAGCGCACTCGTCCTCCAGACCCAGAGGTGCCGGTTCAGGTAGGTTCCCCCCACCATCCACGGATGCAGCACCGTGATGGCGATGACGGCCAAAATCACGAAGCACAGAAGGTAAAACTTCCGCAGGGTTTCCTTCCACGCCGCCGCGAAAATCTCTTCGCTGGACATTTTCACCGCCAACTCCGTGTAGATCGACGGGTTGTAGACATCCAACGCCCAGAACTTCCGCACATTCAGCTTCTTCCGCAACTCCCCCAGGTTCGCGTAAACGTACAGCGCCGGCGGGACGATCAACACCACGCCAAACTGGAGCACCATCAGCACAAACGCGCAGAGCAGCCCCGCAAGCAATGCCAGCTCGAAGCAGTAAACCTTGAGGGCCGTGCCCAGGGCGCGCTCACGCCACAGGGACGCCCGCTTGCGCTGGAAATGTTCAAAAGCCGGCGAGTTTCCAAACCGAAAAGCGCTGAGCTTCATGTTTTTATCTCGTGGGGGATTGTCATGAAGAGGGCTGATTTCCTCAAACTTTCACACCCCCGCGGCAAGCTCGCAACCCGGGAGTGCACTTATCTCCCTGCCATTTTCACTTGCCACTCCAACGCTCCAACATCTTTTGCTTCTCGCCCGGCACCACCATCGCCCCCTGCGGGCCGGTGCCGCAACCCGCACCACGGAAGCATGATGACCAAGCTTGTAATCGTTGAATCGCCCGCCAAGGCCAAGACCATTGGCCAGTTCCTCGGCAAGAAATATCGCGTCGAGGCGTCCTTCGGCCATGTGCGCGACCTTCCCGAAAACGCCGAACAGATCCCCGAGGAAATCAAAGGGGAGCCGTGGGCCCGTTTCGGCGTGAACATAGAAAAAGACTTCGACCCCGTATACGTTGTTCCCGCCGGCAAGCGGAAGCAGATCACGATGCTCAAGGCTGCATTGAAGGACGCCGACGAACTCCTTCTCGCAACCGACGAAGACCGCGAGGGGGAATCCATTAGCTGGCACCTTGTTCAGGTCATGAAGCCCAAGGTCCCCTACCGCCGCATCGTGTTCCACGAAATCACCCGCGAAGCCATCGATGAGGCGCTCCGCCAGCCGCGCGACATCGACGAAGACCTTGTCCGCGCCCAGGAGGGCCGCCGCATCCTCGACCGGCTCTTCGGCTACACGTTGTCACCCGTGCTGTGGAAGAAGGTGCAATCGGGCCTCAGCGCCGGCCGCGTGCAATCCGTCGCCGTACGCCTCATCGTCGAGCGCGAGGAGGAGCGCCGCGCCTTCAGGTCCAGCCAGTATTGGGGACTCGAAGCGGAATTCGCCGCACCGACGGGCAAATTCAAGGCGGAACTCACCACCATTGCCGGAAAACGCCTCGCCAGTGGAAAGGATTTTGACGCCGGCACCGGCAGGCTGGCCAACGACAAGGTCTTCTACCTTGATAGCGACGCGAAGGCGAACGACCTCGTCACGCGCCTCACCGGCGCACTCCCCTGGACGGTCAGCAACGTCGAGGAGAAACCGGCGACGCAGCGCCCCTACGCACCCTTCACGACGTCCACACTGCAACAGGAAGCAAATCGCAAGCTTGGCTACGGCGCGAAACGCACCATGCAGGCCGCCCAGAAACTCTACGAGGGCATCGACATCGGCGAGGGTGATCGCGTCGGCCTCATCACTTACATGCGCACCGACTCCGTCACGCTGTCGGACAAGGCGCTCCGGGATGCCCAGTCGGTCATTGCCGACATCTACGGGCGCGACTACGCCCGCGGCGCCCGCCCCTACAAGACGAAGCAGCGCAACGCGCAGGAAGCCCACGAAGCGATCCGCCCCACGGAACTGTCCCGCCGCCCTGCGGACATCAGGCAGTACCTGGACAAGGAGGAGTTTGCCCTCTACGAACTGATCTGGAAACGCACCATTGCCAGCCAGATGCCCGACGCGGAACTCCTGCGCACCACCATCGAGATCACCGCCGAAAGCGTCCAGGGCGCACAGGCCACCTTCGCCGCCAGCGGCAAAAAAATCCTCTTCCCCGGTTTCCTTCGCGCCTACGTGGAAGGCTCCGACGATCCCACCGCGGAACTCGGCGATCAGGAAATGATACTTCCTAATCTGCAAGTTGGTCAGAAAATCGGCAAAAATTCTGGCGCAAAGAGTAGTGCAGATTTATGCTGGCTCGAAAAACTTTCGAGCAAGCGTCACGAAACGCTTCCGCCCGCGCGCTACACGGAAGCATCGCTCGTCAAAAAACTCGAAGAAGAATCGATCGGCCGCCCATCAACCTACGCATCCATCATCAGCACCATCCAGGATCGCGGCTACGTTTCCGTCAACAAGTCGAAGCAGCTCGTTCCCACCTTTGTCGCCATGGCCGTCACGGACCTGCTGCGCAACCACTTCGGTCACTATATCGACATCAAGTTCACCGCCCGCCTGGAGGACGAGCTTGACGAGATCGCCCAGGGAAAAATGACCTGGCTCGACCACATCAAGGCATTCTACCGCGGAACGAAATCCGATCCGGGCCTTCAAAGCGTCGTGAAGGCGAAGGGTGACGAGATTCCATTTCCAAACCTCTCACTCGGCAACGACCCCGATTCTGGCGAGCCGATCGAAGTCCGCGTTGGTCGCAACGGCGCCTACCTCATGCGCGGCACGAACGGAAACTCCGTCACCGCCCCGATTCCCGAAAGCCTCGCGCCGGCGGACCTCACGCTCGCCGAAGCCGCGCGACTTCTTCAGGCAAAGGCCGAAGGCCCGCGCAAGGTCGGCACCGACCCAAAATCAGGCGACACCATTTACGCCATGACGGGGCGCTTCGGCGCCTATGTGCAGGTTGGCGAAACCCCCGAGGACAAGAAGGCGCCCAAGCCGCGCCGCGCCAGCCTTGAACCCGGCCAGCAAGTCGAAACCGTCACGCTGGAAGAGGCGCTGAAGCTGCTGTCTCTCCCGCGCGAGCTTGGACTCCATCCGGAAACGGGAAACCCCATCATCGCCAACAAGGGGCGCTTTGGCCCCTATGTGCAGCATGACAAGGACTACCGCTCGCTCAAGAAGGACGACAACGTCTATACAGTCACCTTCGAACGCGCGATGGAACTGCTCAGTGCCCCCAAGGAACTGCGCGGCGCGCGCGGCACATCCTCCCGCAATGTGCTCAAGGACTTCGGCAGGAACACCGAAGGCGCATCCATCCAGGCACTGGAAGGCCGCTACGGCTCCTACGTCACGGACGGGAAGAACAACGCCACCATTCCGAAGGGCGAAGCCGTTGAGGAAATGACACTCGCCCGGGCACAGGAACTCATCGACGAACGCATCTCCAACGGTGGCGGAAAATCCAAGGGCAGAAAGAAGCCCGCTGCCATGACTACAAAGACCGTTCCCGCAAAAAGGAAGGCCCCCGCGAAGAAGAAAAAGGAATAGGCGCAAACCAACAAAGAGAACAAACGCCGATACCCGATCGGCGTTTTTCTTTTGGCCATCGTGTCATTTGCGAAACACCGTGTGCGATCACATCCCGCAGGTGGCTGCATATTTTTCCGCTGCTCCCACTTGCTTTTCCAAACCCCAGCCCCTAAACCCCAACCCCCGATTCTCCAAAGGCACCCCACCGGAATGATCCTCACAGACGAACTCATCGCCCGCCTTCTTTCCGCCGCCCGCAACGCCCAGTCCCACGCCCATGTACCCTATTCCAAGTTCCGCGTCGGCGCGGCAATCTACACCGACCACGACCACATCATCACCGGCTGCAACGTGGAAAACGCCAGTTACAGCCTCACCAACTGCGCGGAGCGCGTCGCCATTGGGCGCATGGTCGTGGAGCGCGCCGGCTCCCCGCTCGTGTGCGTTGTCGCCGGGCCAAAGCCCGTTCCCCTGACCCCCTGCGGCGCTTGCCGCCAGGTCATGCTGGAGTTCAACAAGGAGATGCGCGTCCTCGCCTTCGGCAGCGACGACAGCCGCGCGGACTTTGTCCTTCGCGACCTCCTCCCCGCATCGTTCGACGGGGACGCCCTCACCTGATCAGTTCGCCGCGCTGCGACACCCCGCTTTCTTCCAGCTCGATTTTTCATCGAATTTCCTACCACAGCGCACACTCCCTATCCTACAACAGCCGCGTGAGCGACCTTCACCTCCCCGCCGGACTCAACTACGGCTGCATCCAGTGCGGCCTGTCCTGCAAAATGTTCAACGAGGTCAGCGTCGAGCAGGCCAGCCGCGCCCGCATTGAGGAAATCGACTACCGCGCGCTCATGCACCCCGACACGCGTGAGTTGTCCTTCCTCGTCAAAAGCCCCTCCACCGGCGAGAAGGATGTCCTCCGTCGCCACTGCGGCACCTGTGTCTTCCAGCGCGAGGACGGCCTGTGCGGCATCCATCACGCCCACGGCTTCCCGCAGAAGCCGCAGACCTGCCAGGACTTCCCCTATCGCTACGCGGAGACCCCCGCCGGCGCATACATCGGCCTCAGCTTTGCCTGCACCGCCGTGCTCCAAAACGCCGGGCCTGCCGTCTCGGAGCAGCGCGATTACCTCGCGCAGAACCGCCAGCGCGCCAACGCCGTCCTGAACTTCCGCGGGGCCGTCCGCCTCACCCACCGCCACGAGATCAGTTGGGAGGCGTATCAACTCCTTGAGGAGGATTTGCACCACATCCTCAACGGCGTCGGCGAACCCCTTGAACAGCGCCTCATTGCCCAGACCGTGTACATCGACCTCTACGCCGCATTCCTGCGCGAAATGCGCGGCGATTCCATTCACCGCGTCAACCGCCCCATGCCGCAGGACTTTGGCGCCAGCGGCCGCTTCCCCGCCGACAGCGGCCCCGCCACCGACGAAAAGGCCCTCCACGCCACGCGCCGCAAGTACATCGAGCGCGACGGCGGCGCGGAGCTTTTTCGCATCGCACGGAAGATGAAGGGAAGCGGCGGGCTGCAGCGCGCCTTCATCGGCCTCATCACCGCCTTCCGCCAAAGCCTCGACTACAAGGGAAAGCGCCCCGGCCGCATCGCCACCACCACCAAGATCATGCGCCACTACATGACCCACGCGCTGAAGATCGGAAACGTGAAGCTCGATCCGCTCGGGGAACCGTTCGACTACGAGGCCTTCACCCGAATTCCCTTCGACCTGCAACCCGGTTCACCGGAGGACGAACTCCTCCAGCGCTTCCTTGATCATTCCCTTTTCCGCAAGGACCTGCTCGCGGTCGAATCCGTCTGGCTCGGCCAGCGCCTCGTGCTCATGTACGTCGCGCTCATACGCTGGCACGCGATCGGCAAAGCCGCTCTCCTTGGCCGCCCACGGGTTGACATTGAGTGCCTCCGCGAAGCCATCCGCATCGTCGAACTCCACTACCTCACACACACCAAAATCGTCACGCTCTTCGACAAGATTCCATCCCTCGGCATGATCCTCGATGCGCTCGTTCGCAAACCCGCCTTCGCACCGTCGATGATGGAGAAGCAACTGTGAGGCTGTGATGGGAAGAAGGGCGTGGATTGCACTGGCCGGGACGATGCCATGCGACATGGGAACCACCTGATTCCCCCACCCGGCAACCCAACCTGCTCTTTTCCCTATCACCGAATCCCCGTCAGCCGTAACCCTTCGCCGTTGTACAATTCTCGCCCCGATTCTTTCCAAACATGAATGTCCTGCTGATCGGTTCCGGAGGTCGTGAGCATGCACTGGCTTGGCGCTTGGGGAACTCGCCATCCGTCGCGAAGCTCACCTGCCCCAATGGCAATCCCGGCATCGCGCAGGTTGCCGAAACCCCGCGCGTTGCCCTCCACTCCCACGAGGATTGGGTCTCCTATGCGCGACAGAATGCGATCGACCTGGTCGTCGTCGGCCCCGAGGCCCCCCTCGATGGCGGCATTGCCGACGCCTTCCGCGCCGCAGCCATTCCCATCTTCGGGCCTGTGAAGGCGGGTGCCCGGATCGAATCATCCAAGGCCTGGGCGAAGGAACTGATGGCGAGCGCCGGAATTCCCACGGCCCGCGCAAGGACCTTCACGGATCCCGCGGAGGCCAAGGAGTTCGCCCGCCAGCTCGGCCTCCCCGTCGTCATCAAGGCGGACGGCCTTGCCGCGGGCAAGGGCGTCACCGTCGCCCTCACGCGACAGGAAGCCGGACGCGCCATCGACGAGAACCTTGTCGAATCGCGCTTCGGCGACTCCAGCGCCAAGGTCCTTGTCGAGGAATTCATGGAAGGCGAGGAGGCATCTGTCTTCGGCCTTTGCGACGGCGTGGATGTCTATACACTCCCCGCCGCGCAGGACCACAAGCGCGTGCGCGACAACGACGAAGGCCCGAACACCGGCGGCATGGGCGCGTATGCACCCGCCCCCGTCTATACGAACGGGATCGCGGACATCGTGCGCCGCGAGGTCCTGCAACCCCTCGTGGATGAATTTCGCCGACGCGGCATCGATTATCGCGGCGTCATCTTCGCGGGATTGATGCTCACGCAGCATGGCCCGAAGGTCATTGAGTTCAACTGTCGCTTCGGCGACCCCGAAACCCAGGTCCTGATGCCGCTGATCGAAGGCGACCTTGCGCTACTGCTGCTTGCCTGCGCGGAGGGCCGCTTGAAATCCCTGCCGGAATCCATCGCAAACCACGCTGACAGCACCATCAGGACGCGCCCACTCTCCGCCACGACGGTTGTCCTCGCATCCGCCGGCTACCCCGGCGACTATACGAAGGGCTTGCCGATCACCGGGCTGGACGCCGCAAATGCCGACAAAAACGCCGTCATTTTCCACGCAGGCACCACGCGCGACAACAACCAGGTACTTACGGCGGGTGGCCGCGTGCTGGCCGTCACCGCATGGGACACCACGCTCCCCAAGTCACAGGCCAGGGCCTACGAACTCGTTCGCAGGATATCCTTCGATGGATGCCACTACCGCAGCGACATCGCCGCAAAGGCACTGAACAAATGAAAACCAAGCCCCTCATGAATGCCACGGACCTCAGGCGCTCGATTGCCGACTTCGCCTCTGTCATCCACGCGGAGTTTCCCTCCGCCGAAAACCTCATGCTGCTCGGCATTCGCACGCGCGGGGCCGTGGTCGCCGCGCGCCTTCAAAAAATCCTCTCGGAACAATGCAACAGGGACGTTCCCACCGGCACCCTTGACATTGGATTCCATCGCGATGACCTCGCACGGAAGAAGGGCAATCCCGTCATCCATGGCAGCGAACTGCCCCCCAACATCGATGGTGCCAACATCGTTCTCATCGATGACGTGCTCTACACCGGCCGCACCATCCGCGCCGCCATGAACGAAATTTCCGACTACGGCCGCCCCGCGCTGATCCGCCTCGCCGTGATCGTGGACCGCGGGCTGCGCGAACTCCCCATCCAGCCGGACTTGTGCGCCCTCAGCGTCAAAACCAAACCCGACGAATCGGTTCGGGTCTTGCTTGAGGAAATCGATGGCGAGGACAAGGTCCTCCTCATGGGTGCCAACGGAGAGAACTGATGAATCGCGCAGGGAAACAAACGAAGAAGACCTGGATCCTTTCCAGCGTCGCCATCGCGGCCTCGTTGGCCGTCACCATCAACGCCGCCCCGACGCCGGAACCCACGCCAACTCCGGACATCGATCGCACCTTCGTCACCGGCACGGGCGCCACCCTTCCGGAGGAATTGCAGCAACCGGCCCTCGCCGACCTGGAAAAGCGCCACCCCGGCCAAAAGCCAAAGGCCATCCTCGTCCAACTTGTCGACTGCGATTCCGATCGCTGCGTGCAAAGCCTCAGGAACATCCAGAAATTCATCGTCGACGAACTTCAGGACGAAAATGTCGTCGTCCTTGCCGTTGCCGTGAACAGCACCGCGGATCAGGTCGCCAAGCTCACCGCATCATCCGGCATCACCTTCCCCGTCATCGCGGACAAGGATCGCAAGCTCTTCTCCAAGATGGCCAGTGAAGGCGTGCCGCGCACCCTCATCGCCGACGGCGATGGCCTTGTTGTCTATACAAACAGCGGCTATGTCCCCGGTCGCGAGGCGGAGTTTCGCGCCACCATCGACGCGCTCCTGGCGGGCACGGGCATTCCAACGGGCATCGGCGATGCCACCTCCGAACCGCAGCCCGACGAAGACCTCATGGCCCGCGATGTGCGCGGCCAGCAGGCGCCCGAAGTCCCCGTCGAAACCTGGATCAATCCCCTTCCCGCCTCCATTGAGGGAAAATACAAGCTCATTGATTTTTGGGCCACCTGGTGCGGGCCATGCCGCGCATCGCTTGAGTATTCAGAGACAATCCACCATCAGTTCGACGACAAACTGGTCACGATGGCCATCAGCGACGAACCAGCCGCCGTCGTCCAGGAATACGTGACGAAAGCAAAGCTCAAGCAACCCATCGGCATCGACACGCGGGGCCGCGCCAACAACTTCCTGCAAATCCGCAGCATCCCCCACGCCATCCTCATCAACCCAAAGGGGATCGTCGTCTGGCAGGGCCATCCGATGGAGCTTTGGGGCGAAGAGGGAAAAATGATGCGCGAAGCCCTCGGCGGAAAGGAATTCATTCCCGTCAGGAACAGGAAGAAGGCGACAGAGCCATCACCCTCTCCCAAAACTCCAAGCGCCAGCCCGCCCTGAAGCCAACCGTCACTCGCCCACCGCTTTTTCCATCGCCAATTCCTTGATCTTCCGCAGGTCCATCTTTCCGGTCCCCAGGATCGGAATCGCATCCACCCTGATGAAGTCCGCCCACTTGGGGATCCACAGCGACGGCAGGTTGTAGTCCGCGCCGCTGATGGCCTCGCTCGCCGCGCGCGCCTTCTCCTCCGGCAGCGTGTGCAGCACGCACAACCGCTCCCCCTTCTTCTCGTCGGGAACGCCCGTCACGGCGAACACCTGCTCCTCTCCGCCGAACGCCAGTTGCAGCGACTCCTCGATGCGAATGTGCGGCACCATCTCACCACCAATTTTCGAGAACCGCGACAACCGGTCCGTGATGGTTAGGAAGCCTTCGACGTCCACCTTCGCGATGTCGCCCGTCTGGTACCAATTGTCGCGCAGGACCTCCGCCGTTTTCTCCGGCATCTTGTAATAGCCCTGCATCACGCACGCGCCCCTTACCAGCAGCATCCCCGGCACCCCCGTGTCCACCTCCACGCCGGTTTCCACATCCACGATCTTCACCACCACGCCGGGAATCGGCTGGCCCACGCTCCCCTCGCGCGTCCCCTCCTGGTAGATTCCCCTGCCGCGGAAATCGTCCGCATTCAAAGCCACCGCAGGCGAACATTCCGTGCAGCCGAATCCCTCCCGCGGTCTGATCCCGAACTTCTCCTCGAACGCCTTCGCCACGAAGTCGCGCAGCTTCTCCGCGCCCGTCAGCACGAACTTGAGCGACCCAAACTGCCCCCGGTCCACGCGCCGCGTGTACGTCGACAGGAACGTCGGCGTCGCAAACAGGTGCGTCACACCATCGCGCTCCACCAGCGCACCGATCACGCGCGCATCCAGGGGATTTGGATGGAACGTGACACCAACCTTCTTCAGCAGCGGCACCCACAACGTTCCCAGGTATCCGAATGAATGGAAGAAGGGGAGGATGCCCAGCATCCTGTCCCCCTTGTTCACCCGTGCATACTGCGCCGCGCCGATGGCGTTGCTCGTGATGTTCCAATGCGACAGCATCACGCCCTTCGGCACGCCCGTCGATCCGCTGCTGAAGATCAGCGTCGCGGTGTCATCGATGGTTGCCGGTGTCGTCCGCCCAAGGAACCTTTCCAACGAGGCCACCGGCTGGAAAATTCCCCGCAACGCCGCCGCGAATTTTTCCCCCGCCGTGATGTCCCGCGTCAGGTCCTCCATGTACAGCACCCGCGCGCCATCGGGAAGCTCGAACTTCGCCTTCTCCACGAACGTTCGCGCCGTGATCACCAGGTTGATCTCCGCCGTCCTGCAAATCTCCGTGTTGATCTGCTTCGACGCCGTGTAATTCATGTTCACCGGAAGCTTGCCCGCCAGCAGCGCCGTGATGTTCAGCGCCATCGCGCTGATGCACGGCGGAAGCAGGAATCCCACCGTCGCCTCCCCGCCCCACTCCCTCTTCAGCCGCGTTCCCAGCAGCACGATCATCGCCAGGACCTTCTTGTTGCTGACCATCTTTTCATTCAGGTGATCCGCAAACAACTCCGCGTTCACATGGCTCCGCAGGCTGTCCATCGCCATCCTGTGCAGCGGCTTCGCATCCGCACGCCGGAAGGCAAACGCATCAACGCCCAGGTGCCGCACGATGCGATGCAACTCCGCCGGCGGCGTCTTCGCACCCACCGCCTCCCCAACAACCACGTTGATCGCCTTGCGCCGCCACGGCATCGACGCCCCAAGGTGCACGCGCCCCTCGCGCAACGACAACCCCGTGTCATACGCACCATCAATCGCGATGGGGATGACCGGCTCGTCCAGGTCCTTCATCACCCGCTCGATCCCCCGCTGGAACGGCATCATCGATCCCGTCCGCGTCAACTGCCCCTCCGGGAACAGGCACACCAGCCCGCCGCGCCGGATTTCCTGCCCCGCCTCCCGCAGCGCCTCGATCAACTGCCTCGGCGACTGCGTTGTCTCCACCGGGATCGACCGCGACAACTTCGCAAAAGGATAAATCAGCGGCTGCCGATACATCATCTCGCTCATCACGAAGCGGATTGGCCGGTCAACCAGCGCCGACAGGATCACCGCATCAATGTATGACTGGTGATTCGGCGCCAGCATGGCGCCACCGCGCTCCGGAATGTTCTTCAACCCCGCCACGTTTGAGCGGTAGAAACTGCGGAAGAAGACCAGGCTCAGGAATCGCAGCGGAATGAGCGGGAATCGCACGCACATCACCACGCACACCACAAACATCAACAGCCCGCTCGCCAGGAACACGTCACCCACGTTCCCACGAATCTTGTTCACCAACGCGTAAAGCACCGCCCCCAGCATCCACCCAAACGCAATCATCAGGTTCGTCGTCGCCAGCACCCCGCCGCGGATGCGCGGGTCAACCTCATGCACCAGGAACGCCTCCAGCGGCACGATGATCATCCCGCACGTGATCCCCATGATCCCCATGATCATCGGAAGCAGGATGATCAACCGCGCCAGTTGGTCGTGCGTGTACAACGCAAGCTCCGGCTTCGTGGGCGTGATCATCCACACCACCACCCCACCCGCGAACATGAAGAACGCCCCCAGCGGAACCAGCCCAAGCTCATTCCGGTTCTTGCAAATGTAACTCACCAGGAAGCACCCAACACCCATCCCAATCGCGATGGGAAGCACCGCATAGCCAACCTCCCCGTCGCTCAACCCCATCGTCGTCTTCGCAACCAGCAGCACCGCGCTCTGCAACATCACCGCCACCGTCCAGAACGTCACCTGGCCCGCAATGCACCACGTGATCCCCGAACTCGCCAGGATCTCCCGCCCGCTGATCATCAGGTCTCGAAACGGATTGAGTTGCAGCGGAAGCCTTGGCGCCGCCGCCGGCGTGTGGCGCATCACCATGCTGAAGCACAACCCCGCCACCGACAACCCCACCAGGATGATCCCGTTCATCCACAACCTGTCGATGTACGTCGCGTACATCTTCGGCCCCAGCAGGGTCCCCAGCAGGATCGCCACAAACGTCAGCCCCTGCAACAAGCCATTCCCCCAACCCAGCTTCTTCGCCGGCAGGATCTCCGCCAGGATCCCGTACTTCGCCGGACCGAACAACGCCGCCTGCAACGACAGGAGGAAGAGCACCAACAACGATGGCCACAGCCCCCCATGCGCCAGCGCCCAGATGGAAACCACCATGATCGAGATTTCCATCACCTTCGTGCCCTGCGTCACCCGCGACTTCGAAAACCGATCCCCCAACCACCCCGCCACCGCGAACGCAATGATCCACGGCGCCGCAAACGCGATGCCGATGTACAACTGGTAGTCCGCCCCCAACGCATCCGCCGCCACCAGGTCCGGCACCCCATTCACGGCCGTTTCCCGGATCGCCTGATTGATCGCCATCATCGTCAGGATGAACTTGAAGATGTTGTCGCTGAGCGCGTTCTGGAACATCGACGCAATCAACGCCCAAAAGGTCCGCTTATCGACCTCCTTCGGGCCTTCCAGTGACATTGTACTGCGGTTTGTCTCAGCGTCAGCCGTCAGGCACTCGGCGCTCATGGTGTTCTCGCAACCTTCGCTTCAGAAAAACAATCAATGCGCGGACCTCACGCAGACCGGCAAGCGAATGTAGCAGAAACCACAGAAGGAAAGTCAACGATTGTTTATTAATGCCTCGCGGCAATTCCGGGAGCGCCAACATCCGAACCACCGCTTCCCCCTACTCCCTCTTCAACTCAATCACCTGGATGAATTCCTTCTCGCCCTGCGGAACAGTGACCGTCACTTCCTTCCCGGCATAACCCGTTGCGGACACACGGAAACGGTACGGCACCCCCGTCTGCGCGCGCGGCACCCGGAATGTTCCCGCCACTCTCGGATCCTTCACCGGCTGTCCGACGCTCCCCTGCGCAGTTCCCTCAAGGAGTCGTTCCACCTCAAAATCCCCGATCGGTTCCTTTGAATCCGCATCCATCACGATGCCCGTCAGGATTGCCTGGTTCTTGCCCATCACAAGTTCAAGATCCGTCCGATCCGCCTCTTTCACGTTCAAGCCGTCCATCCCATAATCCGCATGGTACACCCTAAAATAATATGGCGGTTCGCCAAGCCCCTCCATGCGGAAGCTGCCATCCTCCTTCGTCGTGTCTGTCACGTTCAGGTTGTCGCTGGAGGACTGAAGCGCCACCCCCTGCAGCGGCTTCCCCTCCGGGTCGCGCACAACTCCAGCGGCGAAATGCTTCATCTCTCCGCGCAACCGGATCTCAACCTCTTTTGTCTCGTTGGAATGAAGCTCCGGCTTCACCTCCTCGCTGTTCGTGAACCCGTCCTTTCTCGCACCCAACGCGGGGTTGATCGACTTCAAGTCCATCGACAGCGGATAATCCCTCGTTGGAATTTTCCGGAACGTATAAGTTCCCGACTCCCCGGTGGTGCCCCGGTCGTCCATGATTAAGGAACTCCAGTCTTCTGCGAAGCTTCGCACCATGATCCACACCATTGCGCCCGCCACCTTTTTCCCGTCGGGATCGACAACCTTCGCAATCACCGTCGCACCCGGATCCACCACGATCACGAGGTCCTTCACCGGCTCATCCTTCAGGTCAAACGCCACGGAATATGTCACCGCGAACCCCTCCGCCAGCACGCGCAACTGACTCTTTCGATTTGCGATCATCGGCACGGAAAAGCGCCCCAGCGGATCCGTCGCCACCATCAGGTCGGGGTCCCAGTAACTGTTGATGAGGACGCGCGCCCCCACCACCGGCGCGTTCTGCGGCGTCATCACTCGCCCGCTCACCATCACAGTGCGGAACAACTCAATGTCCTGTGTGGCGACCTCCTGCCCCGGCGACAGAGTCACAGGTTTCGCATCAAGCGCGTCCGGGGTTATCAGCTCCCTATAACCCTCCTTCGTCGCCCACAGTTGCAACTTCCGCGTACCTTCATAGGTCGCCTCGCCGTAAACGTTCGCCAGTTCATAATTTCCCGTCGCGTCCGTTGTCGCCGTCGGTGGATTCGCCGCATCCAGCGTCCCCACCGATCGCACCAGCGCCCCCGCAATCGCCTCATGCGTGGTGCCATCGATCACCCTGCCGCGCACCGTCGTTCCAGTGCCAAGGTACAGCACAAAATCATCGCGCAACTCCCCGTCCGCGATTCCGAAGTCCGGCGCCCGCAGCGTATTGCTCGACACCATACGAAGCGTTCCCGAAGACGCCACCATCATGTAATTTCCCGGCGGGATACCCTCGATGCGGAACGCGCCGTTTGCGTCCGTCACGCCACTCATCCCGAAGGAATCCAATTGTCCCATGTTCTCGGGAAGCCTTTCGAAAATCTGCACCTGCGCATTCTCGATCGGATCATTGCTCCCCATGTGCAGAACCTTCCCCGCAACCACTCCTCCCCCCTTCTTCATCACGATCTTTCCCGATTCGCCCAGCGACTTTGAACTTCCCTTGAAGGGAACGTAGCCATCCTTCTGTGCGCTCAGGACAACGCCATCTTTGGAAAGTTGATCGAACGAAAACGTCCCGTCGTCCTCCGTGACATCCATCACCCGCAGCGCCGCCTCAGCTCCGTTACCAAACCATCCCGTGCCAGCTTGAAAGGCCGTCACGGCCACGCCACCAATCGGTTGATCCTCCCCGTCCACAACCACCCCCTTGAACGCATTTGCCTCCACCAGTTGAATGTTCATCGTCACGATCGGTGTTCCATTTTTCCCACGCACAAAGGAAAGCGAACTCATTTGCACATTCAATGAAGCCGTCGCCGTCCCCTTCGCATGCGCCTGTACCGCCAGCGAATCCAGCTCCTTCGCCCCCAGCTCATACCGCCCCTTCTCATCCGTCAGCGTCGAATCCACGTCGCTCACCATCAGCTTGGCCGGATGTCCCGCCCCGCCGTAGCCCGTTGGCCAGGTGCGCTGATGCCGCTGCAACACCACCGGCGCGCCAACGGCCGGCGACTTGTCCGGCATCAGCACCCGCCCGCGAACAATCACCGCAGGGCTGCGCAGCGCCTCCCGTACTGTTTCGTCCGGTGTCGCCACCACCGTTGGCGCCGGCAAAGTTTCCAAAACCTTCGCAGTCCCGTTCGCTTCCCCGCTCCCATGCTCCCCGCTCGCCGCCTTCCCGTTCGTCCCCTTTGCACCGATCGCCCCATCCCCGATCGCATCATTCACCGCGACCTGATTTTTCACCGGGACGGAATCCGGCGAAAACTTTTGATACGCGATGCCGCCAATCAGCAGCAGCACGACGATCACGCCAATGATGAGCTTCTTCTTGTCATCCATGTAGCAATTCCTGTTGGGAGGTCGGCATCTCCAGTTTTTGTGGGACGCTCCTTGTCACCTTCAGTCCTTGTGGGGGAAATCAAAAGTCGCGATCAGCCCGACTCTCATTCCCGATTCTCCTTGCTGGAAAGGGAGCCAATCCCTCCCCTTACCAGCGAATTGCATTTCGAGGAGTGGACGATGAAAACCCTCAGCGCCATCGTGGCCGTGATTGTCTTTTCAGGGCTTGGGGGCCGCGTACCCGCAGCGACGTTGCAATCCGTCTTCGACGCCACCGTCGGCAACACCATGAATCTTTCCGCCGGCGCCACCTACACCGGCGGCCTCAACATCAACCGCAACATCACCATCAACGGCAATGGCGCGCTGCTCACCATGAACCGTTCCGCAGTGGAGCGCATCAACGTCAACAGCGGCCTTGCCGTCACCATCAACAACCTGCGCGTCCAGGGCGGCTTCAGCGTCGCCAAATTCGCCACCGGCTCCACCGGCACGCTCAACGGCATCACCGCCAGCAACCTTGAAACCGCCATCGAGCACGATGGCAGCGGCACGCTCAACGTGACGGGCTCCACCTTTTCAGACCTCACCAGCCGCGGCATCATCACCTTCGGCGCGAAGAACTCCACCGCCATGACGGTCAACATCCAGAATGTGGAATTTCGCAACGCCCAATTCGGCATTCAGTTCGAGGGCGGTGCAAAGCTCAACGCCACCAACACCTCCTTCGTCAACGTCACCAACGCCATCTGGACAACCGGCGGCCAGCTCGGCACCCCCGCAAACCGCTCGAAGCTCACCGGCTGCACCTTCAACGGTGGCGACTTTGGCGTCGTCCTCCTCGCGGGGACCCACACCGACATCCTCGGCTGCACCTCCCTTGGATACCGCTACCCTTTCCAGGTCAAGAACGGTGCGGACGCCAGCATGACCAACACGGTCATCCTCCAGAATGGCGTCTCCAATCCCAGCGTCGCCGTCTCCGTCACCGATGGCGCCACGCTCCGCGCCGTGAACAGCCAGGTCACCGGCTACATGAACAGCTTCGACACCAGCATCAACGGCACCATGGACATCGATCGCTGCACGATGACGCATCCGGCCTTTTCCGGAATCATCTGCAAGGACGACTCCGTCGCCAACGTCCGCAACAGCGCCTTCATCGACAACGGCCAGGATTCCATTTTTTTCGGCACGGATTCCCCCGGCAGCGGCGACACCTCCCGCGGCATCATTGAAAACAACCTGAGCCTCAACGCCGGCGTTGATAACCAATACGGTACCGGCATCGCCCTCCTTGGCTCCGGCCCCTACACCGTGCGCAACAACATCGTCATTGGCTCGCTGGACGTCGGCGTCGCCATCAAGTTTGGCGCCACCGCCACGCTCGAACAGAATCAGTTCATCGACAACGACAAGACGGGCATCTACATCAGCAGCGCCGGAAACGTCACTCTGCACGACAACACCAGCGCCGGCCACACCGCCTCCGGTCAGGCGGGCCTCATCGTCGACGGCACGAACGGCACCATCACCGCCAAGCGCAACATGTTCGCAGGAAACGAATATGGCATCCTGTGGCGCGGCACCGCCGCCGGCAGCGACTTCGACGACAACTTCATCTATCGCAGCGAGAACCAGGGCGTCTCCGTCACGCAGGGCGTCATCAACGCCGCCCGCTCCTCCTACATCAACAACAACGGCTATCAGGTCTTCGTCACGTCATCAGGCCAAAGCAACTTTCTCGACAGCGTCTTCCTCGCCCCCTCAAAGCTCGGTGTCTATACAGATCGCGGATCATGCGGATCCTCCGGCAGCAACCTCGCCCAGGCCACCGGCGGTTGGTGGGGCGCCCCCGCCGGCCCCCGCAACCGATGCAACAGCAGCACCGGCCAGCCCATGGAATACCAAAACGCCAACGTCTCCTCCCCCCGCCCCGCCGCGCACCTTGAAACGCTCTTCACCGGCGAAATCGACGGCATCGCATCCACATCCCGCGTTCCATCTTCCAGCGTGGCCCTTCCCATCGTCACACTTCCCGGAAACAGGAAGCCCAACGCATTCCTGGGCATCTTCCGTCCCACCCCCGGATTTTCCGATGCCGCCCCGCAGCAGGCCACCGGCCAGCCCGTTTACCTCTGGACCAGCTACGGACTTGAAACCACTCCCGGCGCCGTCACCCTGCAATTCCCGGAGGGCACCGCCCTCTTCGCCCACCTCAACCGCGCCACCGGCGGCTACGACGACCTCATCGTCGCCCAAACCAGCGGCGCCTCATCCACCGTCACCATCCCCACCAACCGCCTCGCCAACGGCACTTGGTATTTCCTGAACGACAGCGGTTACGGCGCCGCCATCGACCTCCTCCTCGGCAGGCGCAGTTCCACCGGCGTCCTTTCCGGCTCCGACCTCCGCATCGACGCCGCAGACCTGTGACGAATCCACGCAGGACCTCCTGCCACAACACCCATCCGCTTCAATACCCCATCACCCCTTCCTCCCCCGCATTCTCCGTCGGCTTCAGGATCGCACGCGCCGTGATCACCCGTCCCGCCATCACGGGAACCACCGGCGCCCGCAACGTCAGCAGGCAGATCTCCGGCCGGCACAGCACGCGAATCTTTCCCGAGGACGCCCCAATGCCCCGCGAAACATTCAGCAGGCCATCCGCCCCCACGCGATAAAGCCCCCCCGCGTACCGCAAGCCGTAGCGGCTCGGCACGATCATCGGCCCCAACACCGGAAGGCAGATCTGCCCACCGTGGTTGTGGCCCGAAAGGACAAGCGACGCACCATTGCGCGCCGCCGCCGGTGCATTGTCCGGCGTATGCGACAACAACACCACCGCATCGCCGGTCTCGCGCCGCACCAGCCTTCGAAAATCCGGACGCCACACCCCATCCCAGGGCGCATCAGTGCCTGTGAAGATCAGCCTGCGCCCCATGCGCTTGAGAATGCGACGATCCCCCCCGCCCAGCCACCGCAGGTGCGTGCGCTCAAAGCCTTCGCGCAACCGCTTCGCATTCGTCCAATAATCGTGATTCCCCATCACATAGAAGGTGCCGATGCGCCCGCGAAAGCCCGCATGATATTCGATCGCGCGGCTGATGTCCCGCCGCGTGTCCACAAAATCACCCGTCAGCACAATGATGTCCGCATCCAGCCCCGCCACCACGTTCCGCACGCCGTCAAAGTAGTTCTCCATCTCCAGCCGCTGGCCGAAATGAATGTCCGCCACGTGCGCGATCGTCAGCCCGTCAAAGGCCGGAGCCAGCCCCGCCACCGCAATCTCCCGCTCCGTCACAAGCAGGTCGCTCGTCGTCTCCAACCTGCGCAACCCCCGTGGCAGCGTGGGCGTCACCGAAGGAACCACCGCCTCCGACACCCGCTCGCTGATCAACCCCGTCGGCCTCTCTGGAAAGACGCGCTCCTCAAACCAGATCAGCAGGCGCACGCCAAAGAACGCGATCAACAACCCCATCACCACAAACAGCGCCTTGCCCGCATGCGTGAACGGAGACCACGTGAGCGCCTCCCGCACCGGCCCCATCCCCTCCCCCAAAAGCCAGATCGTCGCCGTGGCAGGCGCCGCCACCGACACCACAAACCACACCAGGTGTATCCACGGCTTCCACCAACTGTCTGTTATCCCAAGCAAATAGCGATTATACACCGCCACAAACAGGTGCACCAACGCGGCGAGCAGCATGACCAGGGTGACAGCGGGCAACATGCACCAGAACCTCCACCAAAAGTCCGGGCCGATCAAGCAGGGATGGTCTGTCCCCGGATTTGGCGGAATGCCCTCCCCATAAATCCCGGAAAACTGATTTCTCTTGTCAGCACCCTTGTCCGTCTCTTTTCTCCCGGTGAAACTGCACGCGAGGGCAACCGCCGATGGATCCCACCACGCCGGGCGATGGGCCAAAGCAGCTTTCCATTCATGACGTCTTGCGCGCCCGCCAGCAGGAGGGTGGTGGCGCCCCGCCTCCACCACCGCCGCAGCAGCCTGAGCAATTGGGCCATGACGCCCTGCCGCCTCCACCCCCGCCACCTCCCGCCCATCATCAGGAAACGCCACGCGCCCCCGGCAATTTTCCCTTCGGCTCCCCCGGAACAGGTCCCGCCAGCGGCGCTCCCCCGCCGCCGCAGTGGGCTCCGCCCCCCAACGATCCCAACCTGCCCGAAGGTGCCTATCTGGACGACCCCGTTCCGCTGCAAAGCGCCACGCCGCTGAAGGCTGTCGCCGCCGCCGCCTCGGCGGCATTTGGCAGCATGATTGGCTGGGCCATTTGCATCGTCATTTTTCGCGCGGAAATCGGCATCGTCGCCATCCTTTCCGGATACAGCATCGGCGCCGCCGCAAACCGCTTCGGCGGTCGCGGCACCAACATCGCCCTCATCTGTGCGGCCCTTGCCTTCGCCTCCATCTTCTTCGGTCGGTTCTTCGGCGTCATTTGGTCACAAGACAAGGAAGCCATCGAAACCTACGAAATCCCCATGGATCGCGACCTGGATTTCGCCGCCCAGACACTGGCCGAAACCGGGCGCACGGTGGCACTCTCCGCCGGCCTCGGCGACGACGACGTTCGCGACTACCAGAAAGTCACCACCCACGACGAGCTGCTGGATTTCATGGTCCGCCACGGCTACACCACCGCCAGCCGCCCCGAAGATGTCACCGAGGAGGAAATCACCGAGTTCAACGAGCAGCACGCGGAGGCGCTCCTCAACGCCGCAGACAAGCCGAAGGCCGAGGTCGCCCCCAAATACACCGCGCGTGGCACAAGCCCCCTCAGCATCTACTGGCAGCACTTCGGGCCTTACGACATTGCCTTCTTCGTCTTCGGAATGGGCCTCGCCTTTTACTTCGGCGGAAGAAGGGACGCGGAGGCATAGCCCATCAACGCATCCCCAAACCGCACACCATGCCAGGGCCTGATGGCGGCTCAAGCCCCTTGCTTTTAACGCACTTCACCCACAAGTGAAGCGTCCACCCCTTTTCCCGCGTTGACGTAAACCCCCGCCCCGCGCAAGGCTCCCCTCCGTAGCGACAACGCGGGGGCGTTGAATGGCAGAATACTCCGGTAAGCTGATCGGCCTGTTTTTCTTCACGGCCGTCGTCGGGATCCTGACGACGCGCCTGTCGATCTTTTTAAGCGGCCTCCTCCACATCTACGACAAACCCTCCGCGCGCAAGGTTCACCAGGCTCCCATCGCGTACCTTGGCGGCCTCGGCGTCCTGCTCGGATTCATGATCGGCCTCACCGCCCTGCTCCTCATGGAGCCGGACCTCGCCACGCTTCACTACCGCACCCTGCGCCCCGTGCTCATCGGCGCCGTTGCCATTTTCCTCATCGGATTCTGGGACGACGTGCGCCCCGTACGCGCCATCCTCAAGCTTGGCCTTCAGATACTCGTCGCCGCAGGAATGTGGTACGGCGGCGTCCGCATCGAGACCCTCACCTTCGGCGCTGATCCCGCCAGCACCCTCGGCCAGGCGATCAGTTGCTGCGTGACCGTCGGCTGGTACGTCGCCCTCATGAACTCCATCAATCTGGTCGACGGGCTGGACGGCCTTGCGGGCGGCATCACCCTGATCGGCGCCATCTCCCTCGTCGGCGTCAGCCTCGTGGTTGGCGCCTCGCCTGAAATCCTCATCGGCGGCTTCCTCGCAATCCTCATCGCCGGCAGCGTCCTCGGATTCCTCGTCTACAACTGGCACCCCGCACGCACCTTCATGGGCGACGGCGGCTCGCTGCTCCTCGGCTTTCTGCTCGCCACAGCCTCCCTCATCGGCTCCGCCAAGACGCCCACCCTCCTCGCCATGACGGTCCCTCTCGTCGCGCTTGGCCTGCCACTTTTTGAATCCTCCTTCTCCTTCCTGCGCCGCGCACTGAAGGGCGGAAACCCCTTCAAACCAGACCGCAGACACCTGCACCATCGCCTTCTGGACCTTGGCCTCGATCAGCGCCGCGTCGTCATTTTCCTCCTCTTCATGACCGCATTCCTCGGCATGAATTCCGTCATCCTCGCCGAGGCCAAATCCAAGCTCCTTCTCGTCAACGTCCTCCTCATCATCGGCGGCCTCATCCTCCTCATCGAGAACCTCAAGTTCCTCGAAAACCGCCGCAGCCCTTCCACCGCCACAAACGTGAAACCCAGGAAGGCCTCCCCGCCACAGGTCCTTGAGGAAGAAGCCCAGGTGCCCGAAGCAGCCACCAAGTAATTCCGCCGCGACTTACGGCCCGCTGCGAAATAGCCTCTCCCCTATACTCACCACGGGTCCTGTCCGGCTTGTAATGCCCCTTCGTCCAAAGCCCCGGCATCACCTCGATCGAATGAAACCAATCCCGCCGTTCGATCTCTGCTTCCAGTTCTGTTCGCTCCATGATGGTGGGAGTTGTTGCGGGACCACCGCTCCGGATCACGGAAAATCTTTCGACACTGGCGCCCAAACCCGTGACAAAACCCACAGGCAATGGCGCCGGCCTTTGCGGCACTGACCTTGCCTCCAACACCCTCTGACGCCGTTGTTGGCGGTTGGTGTGTGTTTTTTTGCGCCACATCGCTTTTGCTTGTCCGACAGGGCGCCTCATTCGACCATCGGGGTTTCCCGAAACCCCAACCCACATTCTTTTATGGCCCGCCGCCCAGAATCCTCCTCCAAGCGTGACTATTACGAAGTTCTCGGCGTCGACAAATCCGCCAGCGCCGAGGAACTGAAGAAGGCCTATCGCAAGCAGGCGATTAAGTACCACCCGGACAAGAACCCGACCGGACAGGAGGAGGCCGCGGAAAAATTCAAGGAAGCCAGCGAAGCCTACGAAGTCCTTTCCGACGCACAAAAGCGCGCCATCTACGACCAGTACGGCCACGAGGGAATGCGCTCGCAGTTTGGCAGCGGCGGGTTCAGTTGGCAGGACTTCCACCATCAGGGCGATGTGGAGGACATCTTCGGCGACATCTTCGGCGCCTTCTTCGGCGGCGGTCGCCAACAGCGCCGCTCCCGCACCGGACCCCAGCGTGGCCGCGACATCGCCGTGCGCTTCGGCATGACCCTGGAGGAAGCCTTTGCCGGCAAGGAGGCGGAAATCACCTTCGAACGCCTCGAAGCCTGCCAAAAATGCAAAGGCTCCGGATGCAAGCCCGGCACCTCCCCCCAGACCTGCCAGCAATGCAACGGCCGCGGCGCCATCCGCCAGGCGCGTGGCTTCTTCGCCGTCGAAACGGCATGCCCCGTATGCAGCGGCACCGGCCAGATGATCGCAAACCCCTGCGACGAATGCAGCGGCCAGTCCATGCTCTCACAAAAAGCCGTCGTCAACTTCACCATCCCCAGCGGCGTCGACAACGGCATGACCCTGCGCGTGCGCGAGGAAGGTGAATCGGGCCTGCGTGGCGGCGAACGTGGCGACCTCCTGGTCCGCTTCGACGTCGAGGAACACGCAATGTTCAAGCGCGAAGGCGCCGATGTCTACATCGAGGAAGGAATCAGCTTCCCCATGGCCGCCCTCGGCGCCGAGGTCGAAGTCGACACCCTTCACGGCAAGGAAACCTTCACCGTTCCCGCCGGCACGCAAAACCACAAAATGTTTCGCCTGAAGGGAAAAGGCATGCCCAGCACCACCGGCTCCCGCGCCTTCGGCGATCAGTACGTGCGAATCCTTGTGGAAACCCCCACAAAACTCAACGCACGGCAAAAGGAACTCCTCGCGGAGTTTGCAAAGGAAGGCGGCGAGAACTTCAAACCTGGCCACCGCAGCTTTTTCGACAAACTGAAGGACTCCCTGGGGGTTTAACACCCACCCGCAGCCCGGGGCGTCAAACCTCCACCGTCACCCAACGCGGTTTTCCGTAATCACTCGGAATCACGGATGTTGCGATGGGAGGAAGGCCTTCCCGTTCCGCAGCACCGCTCAGCCCAAGATGCGTGTGGCCGCTGACCACCCAATGCAGTTTCCCAAGGGACTTTAATTCATTCCCCAGCGTCAGGTGCCCGAAGTACGCATTTCGGAAGTTCCAACGCGCATCATCGGGGCGCCACTCCATCTGTCCCTTCATGATCGGCACGTGCGTCACGACGACAATCGCCCTCACGCCCGGGTCGTGTTCCAGCGCCTGGCACTGCGCCGTCAGCTTCTTCCGGCAGCGGGCCGCGAACTCCCGATCGGTGAACTCCCAATCCACATTGTTCGCGTCGTTGCAAAAAAACCTCTTCTCCTCTTCAACCTGCTCCTCGGTGGCCGGCGCTTCCATGTCGCGCGCGCTGTAATCGTACCAGGCGATGTTGCCCGCGATGGCGGTTCCCCCTGGCAGGCGCATCGGTTCATCGGGCAGCCAATGAAACCCGCAGTCGCGCGTGATTGCCGGGAGCAACTCCTCATGCAGCGCCGCGGAGGTTTCCCCCGGCGAGCGCCACAGGTCATGATTTCCCGGCAGCACCGCCACCGGGCAGTTCATCCGCACAAAAAGCGCGAGACAATGCTCAAACAATCGCGACGGGTTGCCGATGTCACCCGCCAGCACCAATGCATCCGGCTCCTCGCGCTCCATCCCTGCCACAAGGCGGCGAATCGCCTCATGGCCTGTCACTTCGTAGTGCAGGTCTGACGTGATCAGGATTCTCATGGAATCAGGTTCGGTTCATGGAGGATCGGTTCTGGAGCGAAATCAACGGAACCTGAAGGGGCGCCCCACAGGTGGCGACCCGGCATTCACCGGGCCTGCCCTACTTCTTTCCTGTAAGCTTGATCAAATGGTAGCCGAACTGTGTCTTCACCGGCGCGGACACGTCCCCCTCCTTCATCGTGAAGCAGGCTTCCTCAAACGGCTTCACCATCATCCCCCTGCCGAACCAGCCAAGGTCCCCCCCCGATTCACCGGAGGGGCACTTGCTGTGCGCGGCGGCAAGCTGCTCAAACTTGGCACCCCCGTCGATCTGCTGCTTCAGGCTCTTCGCCTCCTGCTCACTCTCCACCAAAATGTGACTGGCCTTAACTTGGGACATGGCTGAAAGCCTCCTTGGTGGCAGTGACACTCCCCCCGCATCCCATCATGCGCAACAACAACCCTGTCGCCGTGTCTACAGCGCAGCCAGTTTTTTCGCGGTAAGGGCGCCGCACCCCTTGCATTTTCCGCAGGCCTTGATTTCCTCCGTGATGACGTCGATCACGACCTCCGCTTCAAGGATCACCTCGTTCCCTTCATACCCAACCTTCGCAACGCGAATCGGATCGTTCGCACCACCACTCATGTGGCCGATCAGGACCCGTGCTCCCGCGCGCACCGCGAAGAAATGCTTCAACGACAGCACGAATTCCTCATCACGCATGTCGGGAAGCGTTTCGGCGAAATCGTCCGCTGTCAGCTTCGCGACTTCGTTCGCATCTGCGCCGACGAACTCCTGCGCCAAAAGGCTGCGCTCCCCCACGGCGCGCCCGCAGGTCCTCTTGATCAGCTCGTAACCAACGATGCGGTCCCCATCGTCCAGGCGAAGGCGAAGAAGTTCGGTGACATCAGTGCAAGGCATGAAAAGACAGGTGATCAGTTAGGGTCGATGGTGAAGGGAAAAGGGCGGCCCGACAACAGCCGCCCCGAAACCCGTCGGTGCTTTTTCAATTCGTTGTCTCATCGGGCGTCACGGCGGCTGCCGGTGCAGGCGCTTCCTGCGCGGCCTTTGCCAGCTTCGTCGCATCCCCCTGCCGCGTTCCATCCAGGATCATGTAGATCTTCAGTTGCTTGAGCGCCTCGTCCAACAGCACGTCATGGTAATTGCTGTCGTCCGCCATCTGCGGCTTCTTGACCTTGCTGTAGAATGGCTGGTCGTCCTTCTTCTCCTCTTCGACGGCGGGCTTTTCATCATGGACATTGACCTGCACCCCTTCCTCGGCCGGCTCCTGGTCCAGGTTTAGCGCCTTCTTTTCCTTGGCCGCATCCTCCGCCTCCTTTTCCTCCTGCGTCATCTGGATCGAGGTGTCGCCAAGCAACCCGTGGCGAAGGAGCGCGCGCTCCTGGTCGATGTTCAACGGAATGCCGATGTCGGGCGTGATGCCGATGTGATGGATCGTGCGGCCCGACGGGGTGTAGTAACGCGCCGTCGTCAGGCGCAGCGCGCTGTCCTTCGGATTGCCATCCTTGTCGTCATACATGGAGTGGCGCAGCGGTTCGATGGTCTGCACGGAGCCCTTGCCAAAGGTGTTCTTCCCGGCGGGGCCGACAATGACGGCAAGGTGATGATCCTGCAACGCACCGGCAACAATTTCCGAGGCGGAAGCGGAACCCTCGTTCACCAGGACGAAGATCGGCATGCCCGTGATGAGCGGGTCTTCCGTCGCGCGGTATTCCTTGTTTTGGCTGCGCAGGCGCCCCTTCGTGGAGACGATCATTTCGTGCTTCGGCACGAAGAGGTTGCTGATCTCGATCGATTCGCGCAGCAGCCCCCCGGTGTTGTAGCGAAGGTCCATGATGAGGGCCTTCATTCCCTCCGCCTTCATGTCCAGCAGCGCCTTGCGCGCATCGGCTCCCGTCGTTTCACTGAAGCGTGCGATGCGCAGGTAGCCAACGTTGTCCTCCAGCATCTTGTGATAGACGGAATCCACCTTGATGATGGCGCGCGTGATTTCAAACTCCAGCGGCTGCGTCTCGCCCTCACGGTAAATCTTCACCTTCACCTTCGTGCCGGGCGGGCCGGTCAGCTTGTCCACGGCCTCCTGAAGCGGCATGTTCTCCGTCGTCTGGCCATCAATCTCGATGATGCGGTCCCATGACATGACGCCAAGGGCGGCCGACGGGGAGCCGGGGATCGGGGCGATCACCGTCAGCAGGCCCTGCCGCGTGGTGATATGGATGCCAATGCCGCCAAATTCGCCACCCGTGTCCTTGTTCAGGTTCTCCAGCGTGCTGGGGTCCATGTATTGGCTGTGCTCATCCAGGCGCGAGAACATCCCCTGAAGCGCGCCCTCCAGCACATCCTTCGGCACCACCTCGTCCACGTACTTCCCGCGCACCTCGTTGTAGACTTCCGCAGCCACGTCCACGAAGCGGAGGAACTCCTCATCCTCCGACGCGTCGGGAATCGCATTCTTCTCCTTCGCGCCCAACATGGCAACGGACAGCATCAGGCAAACGAACGCCCAGACGAACAGTGTCTTGTCGGCTTTGGGTGCTTTACGCCAAAAATTCATTCGGAAAAATCCTTGGATTGAAAATGTTGGAAACCAGCGCGGGACCGTCCCGGGTTGCGCCTTCAGCAGGTCATCGCAAGTTTGACCCAGAAGAAATGGTGGGCGTCCTCCACCCCGTCAAGCAAAGGAAATGTGCGCGCACCGCTCGCGTGAAGAGGACTCGAAACCGCGCCGAAAGGTTTTGCGGAGATCGAGGCGCGGCGCTCCCGGGGCTCCCGGCTGGTCTCCCCGAAGCAGACGGCTCCGGAAACGGTTGACTTGCCATCGTTCGGTGCTATCTCCGGCAACCCACTCTCAAGGTAGGATTCGCGGTCGCGACGCCGGAATGCCAACTTCCGACCACCACCCCTGACATGAACGTTGAAGAATACGAACGGATGTATTCCCTGGAGGACACCTACTGGTGGTTTCAGGGAAGGATGCGAATGATTGAGGCGATCCTTGCCCGCTACATGCGGCAGAAACCGCGCAAGGGGCGCGTGTTGGATGTGGGCTGCGGGACGGGGCTGATGCTGAGCCGACTGAAAAAGTGGGAACCAACGGGCCTGGATTTCAGCCGCCTTGCAATGAACTTCAGCCGCAAGCGCGGCGTGAGAAACCTGACGATTGGCGACGTGGTAAGGCTGCCGGTGCAGAGCAACTCAATGGACCTGATCCTTGCGCTGGACCTCATCGAGCACATCGAACGCGACGACCTCATGGCAAAGGAATTTCACCGGGTCCTGCGGCGCGGAGGGTACCTGATGGCGACGGTCCCCGCGCACCAATCCCTATGGAGCGACCACGACATCGCGCTGCACCATTTCCGCCGCTACAGCGCACGTGGCTTCCTGAAGCTGCTGCGCGATGCGGGATTCAAACCCGTGAAGTTTTCCTTCGGCATCACCTTCACATATCCCGTCGTGGTGACCTTCCGAAAACTTCAACTGATGTGGCAGCGCCAGGTGGGGATTAATTCCCCGGCGCGTGCGAAATCACACCTCATTCCACTGCCGAAATTCCTGAACACCCCCCTGATCTGGCTGCTCCACATGGAGGCATTCCTCCTCAAATACATCGACCTGCCATTCGGCGTGTCGCTCATAACGCTCTGCCGCAAGGTGTAGGAACCCACAGGGGCGGTCGCATCACCCCGAAATGAAGCAGCGCAACCATGGGAAGGGGACGGAATCCCTAAAAACTCGAAGTGCGCGCCCTTGAGCGTGAGGGAACCGCCTCCCAATCCCCACCCCCCCGCGCCGCGTGCGACATTGCAAGCTCGACGGCACCTGCGGCCGCGTCCAGGGCGTCGTCATGTTGTGTGCGCGGCCAGTTGGAAAGCTCCTCCCAAAACTCCTCGTCAAGGTCTGGTGACAGCGCGAGCACCCCGTTTGCAAGGAGCGGTTCGAGCGCGCTGATGCGCGCGGCCTTGCTGCGCCGGGGCATTACCACCCCAACGGGAAGGTCGTGGCGAAGGCCGCATGACTGCCGGCGCTTGCGCTCCTCCTCGATCGGAAGGGTCAGCAACTCCTGAAAGCCGGTGCCCTCGATGGCAAGCCGCTCGAAGCGGCGCGCGTGGTGCACGTCAAAGAGCCGCGTGACCTGCTCCGTCGGCGACGCACGCCGCGCCCAGAGCGATTCAAGGACGAGGCTGTTGTCGGGAAGCAGGACCACCGTCGCGAGGGCGCAGTAATCCCCCTTGGCGGCGCGTGAACCCTTGCCCATCGCCGCATCCAGGTATCCGAACCGACGGGCTTCCGTAAAGAGATCCATGCGGCACGACCGCACGGTGACGCCGCCGGACTGGATCTCCAGAACGTCGCCCCTCGTTACCGCGCGAAGGGCGCGCTCGGGAACAAAGAGCGCCTCCTGCGGACCAAGGGGGGTGTTCTGCTTCTCCTGGTAGAAGGCCCGGCGCCCCTGGAGCGTGAGCTGCGCATAAAGCTCCTCGTAGTCCTCTTTCTCCCGCCATATGACACGCGTTCCGCGTTCCATGACCCCGCGATGGGCGAGGAAGTAGTCGCGTGCTGACTGACGGCGGCACGGATCGCTGAAGTCCAGCAGGCGCCGCCGCCACTCGTTCCAGGATTCCTCCTCTCCGGAAAAGACCTCGATGCTCCTGGCGAGGACCCCTTCGTAGTCGGCGCGGCGAAGCAGCGAGGCAATCAGGCCCTTCTCATGCAGCACGGTCCCGATGGCGAGGATGTTCGTGGACACATCGCCGAGGTGCTCCACGACTTCCGCGAACCACTCCGAAAGTTTTTCGCGCGCGGACGGGGAATCCGCGCTGCGCGACGCCTCCGCGTCATCGAGGATGATCTTCGTGGGGCGAAAGCCATTGTTCACCAGGCCACGCATCTCCGCGCCCGCGCCAAAGGCCTCCACCTGAATGTCCCCGATGGTGAGGGAGCGGGCTGTGAAGCCGATCTCCGCGCGCGCAGGAAGATGCCGCCGCAGCGCTTCACCCCGAAGTTCGTTGCCAATGGCGCGCAGGCGCTGCCGCGCCTGGCGGTCCGTCGCGGAGATGAGCACGATGTACCGCTCACGCCGGAAGACGATGTCGTGCAGCACCAGGATGAGGCTCGTGATGGTTGACTTCGCGCAACCACGCGGAGCCGCGAGCACGCAGCGCATCCCACGCCGGCCCGGAAGCCGTCCGCCCATGCGCCCGTGCCACTCAAAAATCGTGCGATGGAAATCCGCGAAGGGAAGCCGGCAATGATCCGGCACCATCTGGCGCGCAAAGAACTGCGGGTCCGCGTACATCCGCGCGCAGTGCGCGATGCGCCGCCGGGCGGGATCAAGCCCTTCAATCCTCTTCAGAAAGCAGTCTTCTGAGGTTTTCAGGATCCACGACTCGTTCACTTTCATCATTGGCTGGGCCTCCCCCCAGGTAATCCTCGATGCCTTCTTCGAGCTTGATGATTTCCGCCAGCGCCTTGGTGAAGTTGGTGATCTCCTTGATGTCGATCTCGTGCGTCTTCTCCTCGGCCCTGGCAAGGTGCGTCTCGAACAGGACGAGCCAGCGTTCGAGCTTGTTGAGGGTTTCCGCGTTCAAACCGAGCAGCTTTTCGGCAAGTTTGTCCCTGTCCATGGGATGGTCCTCCTGCGTGGCAGTGGCGCGATCAGTGCGCCTGTGCAGGAGTCTCAACCTTGCTGAAAGGAATGTCGGGCTGTGCGGACTTGGCGCACAAAAAATTAATGCACGACCTGGAAATCGCCCTCACATCGCCGGATGTTCCCGCAGGCGATTCAGGATTTCCTGTCGTCCACGAAATACCCGTTCATCACGGCGTAGGAGGCGAGGCGATAACCGTTGTCGGCAAGGTACTTGTAGATCGGATTGCTGCCGGGATTGGTGAACTCGAAGTTGTGCATTTCGATGACGATGACACCGGGGCGGAACTCGTCGAGTGAGAACGAGGTGAGCACCTCCCAGTCGTGGCCTTCGACGTCGATGCTGAGAAGCTGGAAGCGCGAGGGCACCTTGTGCTCGCGAAGGACCTTGGAAAGCGGCACCGCGCGAACGCGCGTCTCCGATTCCACTTCGCCCTTCTCCTTCCACTGCGCGACGTGTTCCGGCGAAACGGAGGAGACCAGGGCCTCCTTGAACGTGGTGAAGACGAGTTCCTTTTCCTCGTTGGAAACAAGCTGGCATAAGCTGGTGTCGCGCGGGCGGATGCGGTGGAACTTTTCAATCAGCTTCGGATTGCCGTCGATGTTGATGCCGTGCCAGCCGCGCTTGTAGAGTTCGAAGGTGTTGGATTTTGTCTGCGGCTCATTGCACCCAACATCGACGAAAAATCCGTCTGTCACGCCGTGAAACAGCGTGATGAGGATGCGATCCTCGCCCGTCTGCGCGTAGCTGGGAATGAAGTGGGGATCGAGCACCTTCCCAAGTGTTTTCATCGCGGCAAGCTTGCAGGCGGCAACGAAGGGGAACTGGTGGAAGAGCGTGCGGATGTAGGAGGAGGCGGGCATCGTTTGCGAGTGATCGGGCCGGAGCCCTGCTGGGTTTGTGGAGTGGCAGTGAATCCCCCCGCCAACACGGGGGGGCAATGGGGAGCACGCAGGCGCGCGACAAATATCAGCGGCGCGGGATCATAAACAGACAGAACCGCAGGGCCGATTTTTCGGGCGATCAATCCTCAATGCCAAGCTCCTTGATGCGGCGTTGGAGCGTGCGGCGGGAAATGCACAGGCTTTCCGCCGCGCGCGTCCGGTTGCCGTCGCATGCGGCAAGCGTTCGCTTCAGGTAGTCGGTTTCAACCTGCTCCAACGGCAGGCCCAAGGGGAAGGCAAGCCCCTCCGCAGGCTCCGCAGTCGGCTTCGAAAACCCCGCCGGCAGGTTCTCGGGCAGGATCGTCTTCCCGCGCAGGAAGACAAAGGTGTTTTCCATGATGTTGCGAAGCTCCCGCACATTGCCTGGCCAGTGGTAGTTGACAAGTTGTTCCATCGCCTCGCGGGAAACCTCCGGGACGTCGCGGTTGTTGTCGCGCGCAAAGTCCTCCAGGAAGTGGCGCACGAGCAGGGGAATGTCGCCGCGGCGGACGCGCAGCGGCGGAAGCGTCACGCTGACAACATTCAGGCGATAGAAGAGATCCTCGCGGAAGCGGCCTTCGGCGACTTCCTCCGTCAGGTCGCGATTCGTCGCCGCAAGGATGCGCACGTCAACACTCACGGTTTCGTTTCCACCAACACGCTGGATCTCACGCGCCTCCAGGACGCGCAGCAGCTTGACCTGCATGGCCAGTGGTATTTCACCAATCTCATCGAGGAAAATGGTGCCACCACTGGCAAGTTCAAACCGCCCCTGGCGCTTGCTCACGGCGCCGGTGAAGGCACCACGCTCATGGCCGAAAAGTTCGCTTTCAAGAAGCGTTTCCGGCAGCGCAGCGCAATGGACGGCCACGAAGGGCTTGCGCGCGCGCGGACTGGCCTGGTGGATCGCCTTTGCCAGGACCTCCTTGCCCGTTCCGCTTTCCCCCAGGATGAGGACGCTCGCCTTCGTCGGTGCAATCAGGCGAACCTTCTCGTAGATCTGCTGCATCTGGCTTGTTTCACCGATCATCCCCTCGATGTTGAAGTGGCGATCAATGCGCGCGCGCAGTTCCTGGTTCTCGCGAATCAGCAGGTTGTGCTCCGACGCCTTGTCGATGACGGCGCGAAGTTCCTTCACGTTCACCGGCTTGGTGAGATAATTGAACGCCCCGTCCTTGAGCGCCTCAACCGCACCTTCGATGGTCCCAAACGCCGTGAGGAGAATGACCGCGGGCGGCACCGGGAGCGCGTTGGCGTGGCGCAACACCGCAAGCCCATCCATCCCCGCGCCCAGGTTGAAGTCGGTAAGCACGACGTCGATGCGCTCGCTGTTGAGGATCTGCACCGCCTGCTCGCCGGAGGAGGCGGCAAAAACCTCATGCTCTGATTTCTTGAACACAAGCTTGAGGCCGTCGAGGACTTCAGCTTGATCGTCAACGAGAAGAAGGTTGATGGGCATTCAGGTCGGTCCGCTTCCTAATTGGTTGTCGGTGGGGTCGCAAGCAACGCGCCACAAATCCCGCTGGGAACGGGGGGTCTTCGCGAAGATGCAGGCCACCGCGATCAGTCCTTCACCGGGTCGTGCCCACGACTTGCCGCTGCGGAGGGCACCTGTTCGGCCGTGGCCGTCACTGCGATAAGAAGGTCGGCGAGGGTGGCATCACCGGCCTGCTTCAACCCGGTGTCCTGCAACCAGTCGAAGCTGCCAAGGGCGACACTCTTGGCCTTCCTGGAGATGGGGAGCGCGGAAATGTCGCACCCCGCCGCCAGGATTTCCCGCACGGGAATCTTTTCCGGCGGATGGGCAATCTGGTAGCCCGCATCACGCGCCAGCACGGTGACAAAACCATTGTTCACAAGGCGCAGGATGATCTGGTCGAAGTGCCGCTGCTGAAGGCCCAGGCGGGTGCGGATGTCCATTTCGGAAAACCCGCCCCCCGTGTGGGTGAAGCGCCGCGCCAGCACGATCATAACGGCGACGAGCAGGCGCGAATCCAGGAGCATCTGTTCGCCCGTGCGGCGCTCCGCCCAGAGCAACTCGTAGTTCTGCATCGTGAAGACAAGCAGGTTCCCCAACAACAGGATCAGCCAGGTGATGTAAATCCACAGCAGGAAGATGACGCTGACCCCAAGCGCATCAACGAGCGTGCGGTTGGTGCTCGAAAAATTGATGTAAACGACGAATAGCTGGCGCGCGACCTGCCACAGCACGGCAGTAATCAACCCGCCGACGAAGGAGTAGCGGAGGTAAACCTTCGTCTTTGGAAGGAAATTGTACGCCAGCCCCAGGATGAAGGCGTTCATGAAAACGGAAATATAGGGGAGGAGAAACCCAAAGTTCCGCGTCACGCTTCGTACGCGCCTTAGCGTGCCGGAGATTTCCGACTTCTTTCCCGCCGTCACGGCGGCGGCGCTTTTGCCGCCGGAGGCGTCATCGCGCGCCCCTTCCTTCGCTTTCTCCTTGGTGGGTGCGGCCTCCGCCTGTGCCGCGACCTCCGGGGAAAGAAGCATGATGGCCACAGTGGAACTCGTGACCGAAACCGCCAGGATGATGGGTGCAAAAACAAGAACGGTGATGAAACTCGTGAGGGTTTGGGAGAACCGTGCGCGATGTTCCGTGCGCCACGTCATGTTCACCACGGATTCGATGGACATGTAGAGCAGGCCGCAGGTGACAAGCAAACCGATGAAGCCAAAGACACCAACGCTGGCGGCATTCTCGCGGAATTTCTGCGAGATGCTGGAGATCATGCTGCGCAGGTTCTGTGAGGCCTCGTTCCGGGTCTCGTGCAGGTAGTAGTCATCCTCGGACAGGAGGATCGGCTCCTCTTCCTCCTCATCCATTTCAACGGAAGGAAGGAACTGCTTCTCGATCCACCCCATGAACTCCTGTTCCTTCTCTGGAGTGTAGAAGAGGGAGGCGGAGGCGCTGAACACGGCAAGCAGGGGGAAGATGCTGAGGATTGTTGTGTAGGTCAGCGCAGCCGCACGGCGCGGAATTTCAATGCGCGAAAGCCCCCCCAGCAGCAGGACGAAGAAACGATAGATCCGGACGGAGATGCGGGCCTGCGCATTGAACAACCCGTGATCATCAACGGTTTCCAGGTGCCTGTGAAACCGGGTGACACGCTTCTTCAACCCCGGCTTGCCGACGGGCGTGGCATGGTGCTCCTGATCATCATCGGCGGGTGGCAATTTCACGCATCATCCTTAAAGTATACGTTGCGTGGCGATGGTCGGCGCGGGACTTGTTAGTGACAAGGCGAAAGCCGGGAACACCCCGTCAGGATGGAGCGAACATGCTGAGAAACTTTTCCTTCGTGATCGATGGCGTCCTTGCGGGATGCGCCATGCCGGGGTTGCAGGGGCCGCTGTCGGGAGACCTTGCGGAAGCGCGCAAGAAGGGTGTGGTGGGGGTCGTGTCGCTGACGCAGCGAGCCTTCTTTCCCGCCGTCGTGCAGGAATCCGGCATCAGGTACCTACACCTGCCCGTGGAGGATTTTACGGCACCAACGCCGGAACAGATGCAGCAGTTCACAACCTTCGTGGATCAGGTGCGGGCGGAAGGGGGCGCCGTGATGGTCCATTGCTTTGCAGGGGTTGGCCGCACCGGCACCATGCTGGCCGCCTACCTTGTCAAGGAGGGCATGACGGCGCAGCAGGCCATTGACCGCGTCCGCGAACTTCGGCCCGGAAGCATCGAGACACACCAGCAGGAGGATGCCGTGGCTGACTGGGAGGCCTGGCTCAGGAAGTAGGCTGGCGGGCAACGGTCAACCGTCTTTGCTTGCATCGAGAGTGGGGATTGAAAAAAGGTCTTCCTGAGACCAGACGGAAGCTGCGGCACGCCTCATTGGCGCCCCCGCCTGCCACGACAAGGAAACACAAAAATGTCCAAACCCCTCGTGGGAATCGTGCTCGGATCGCGCGCCGATTTCAACATCATGCGCCGGGGTCTGGAATCATTGCGCGTGATGGGGGTTCCCTACATCTTTGAAATGGCGTCCTCGCATCGCACGCCCGAACGCCTCCTGAAATTTGCACAGGGCGCGCAGGAGATGGGACTCGAAGTCCTCATCTGCGCGGCGGGCGGATCGGCACAGATCGCCGGCATGATCGCCAGCGTCACAATCCTGCCCGTGATCGCCGTGCCGATCGATTCGACGCCGCTGCGCGGCGAGGATGCGCTCCTGAGCATGGTGCAGCAGCCGCCCGGAACGCCCGTGGCCACCGTCGGCATCAACAACGGTGAAAACGCCGCGCTGCTCGCCACCCAAATCCTTTCCATCAAGTTTCCAAACTACCGCACGGTGCTCACACACAACCGCCAGCAGGTGGCGCTCAAGGTCGAAAGCGCCCACAAGGACCTGATGGCGGAATATCCCGACCTGGTGGATCCCAAGAAGACGGCACCCTACTACCTCAAGCCGGCGGCCATCGATGATGACACTGATTCGGGGGATGAAGCGGAGGAGCCGAAGGAGAACAAGGCACCCGCGGAATCGGAGAACGAAACCCACGACGAGTTGAATCCCATCCGCCCCGGCGCGAGCCTCGAATTTCGCGGGGGAAAGGCCACCCCACGCTCGCTGATTTCAACCCCCCTGCCACAGGAACCCGAACGAACCTCCAACGGCGACGGCGTGCCAAAGCCCGATTCCGGGGACGCCTTCGCGCTGCCCGCGCTGTCGGACATCACCCCGCTCCCCTCGATCTTTGGTTCGCTCACGGAAAGCATCACCCCGGCTCCGGTCATGCGTCCGGGGATCCAAACACCAACACCAACGCCGGTCTCCCGCCGCAGCACATCCGCCGAACAGGAGGAGGAGAACCTCCTCGCACAGTTGGAGCGGGTCCTGAAGGAAACAAAGGTCTTCACCCTGGAGCACAACGAGGCGGACGAGGACGTGCTGTCCCATGCGATGATGGTGCTGTTGGAAGGCGGGGTCGTCGCCTTCCCCACAGACACCGTCTACGGTCTTGCCGCCGATGCGACCAACGCCGCGGCAGTTCGCAACCTGTACGAAGTGAAGGGACAGGAAGCCCAGCGCAAGAGCCTGTCGGTCCTGGTGCACAACGCCGACATGCTGAACCTGCTTGTCAAGGAAGTGCCCGCAGCCGTGGAAAATGTGATGGACAAGTTGTGGCCGGGCGCCCTGACGATCCTCTTCTACAAGCAACCCGCGGTACTGGCGGATGTCAGCGACGTCCCCTCCATCGCGATACGCATTCCGCGCGACCCCGTGGCCCTGAAAATTCTGGAAATGGTGAACCGCCCACTCGTCGTCATCAATGCCGCCTATCAGGATGCCCCCGCCGCCACCGAGGCCCACGCCGTGCTCGACCGCTTCGACGGCAAGATTGACTGCATCCTCGATGCGGGGCCATGCACAGGCGCGCAGACATCCACGGTGCTGAGCGTGCTGGCGGAACCCTTCGAGATCCTGCGCGAGGGCGCCGTCACCGCCGAGGACATCCAATCGATCCTGGGGGATAAGCTGAAGAAGAAGGGATAGGCGAAATCCCAGGAATCAATTCATCCCAATGATCCCCTTCACCCTCATCATCCCCGTGTTTAACGAACAACAAGCGCTGCCCGCCACGCTCGAGCGCCTGCGCCTTCTTTGGCGGGAGGATTTCGCCCGCAACGCCGAGGTCATCGTCGTCGATGACGGCTCCCGCGATCGAACGCCCCAGGTCATCACCGAAATGCAGGGCGACCTTGGTCCCGCTTTTCGCTTCATCCGGCACCCACGCAACCGTGGCTATGGAGCCTCCCTGAAAACAGGAATCCGCGCCGCTGCCAATGACATCATCGCCATCGTCGACGCGGACGGAACCTATCCCATCGAAAGCCTGGAACGATTCGTCGCCGCCCTTGATGAGGAACGCGCCGCCATGATCGTTGGCGCCCGTCCCGTCAGGCAGCAACCCGCGATACGCCGTCCCGCCAAGGCCTTCCTGCGCCGCCTTGCCGAATACCTCACCGGCGAAAGGATACCCGACCTCAACAGCGGCTTCCGTGTCTTCCGCCAGTCCGACGCCATGCGTCTCTTCCCGCTGCTTCCCAATGGATTCAGCTTCACGACCACCATCACCATGGCCCTGCTGACCGAAGGCGAAAAGGTCGTCTTCACCCCCATACGTTACCGCAAACGCATTGGGAACTCGAAAATCCATCCACTCCGCGACCCGATCAACTTCCTGCTCCTCATCTGCCGCACAACACTGGCATTCAACCCCTTGAAGGTCTTCGGGCCGGTCGGACTCCTCCTCATCCTCATTGGCTTCGCATTGCTCGTCCTGCGGATGCTGCTGGACAATGCCTTCGGGGTGGCCTCTACAATCATCTTCCTGGTTGGCGGCATTCAGGTGCTTGCACTGGGCCTGCTGGCCGACCTCATCAATCGCCGCGGCCAGCCTCCGAAATAACACCGCCCCAAAAACCCTACCCAAATTTTCCAACCCTCTCCCGATAGTCATCACAAAGCAGAGAGAGCGAGGACACCATGACAGACCCGAACACCCCCGAATCACCAACTCCCGGCAGCGACCCACAGCAGCCTGCTCCCCCGCCGCCACCTGCTCCCCCCCGCGCAGCGGCCCCTCCGCCCCCGCCACAGGGCTGGCCCCCGCCACCACAGGGCTACATCCCCCCGCCGCAGTTTCCCCCCTATCAGGCGCCGCCCCCCTATGGCTACGGCATGGCGCCGCAACAGCTTCCGCCCCCCGGCTTCCCGCCTCCGCCGCGCCGCCGCAACCGCGTGCTCCCCGTCATCATCGGCGTCTCCATCCTTGCATGCGTCCTCATAGTCGGCATCGTCGGCATTATATCCACCCTGTCGATCGGCAGCACCGGCACCGGGACGAAAACAACCGGCGGCCTTGGCCTTTTCGGTGGAAAGATCGGCGTCCTCTATGTTGAGGGCGTCCTCGGCGAAGGCCCCGAATATGGCGCCAACACCCGCGTCCTCGTCGATCAGGTCCGCGCCTGGCAGCGCAACAACAAGATCAAGGCGATGGTCATTCGCGTGAACTCCCCCGGCGGCGCCGTTTCGGCCACCCAGGATCTCTACGCCGCCATCAACGAATTCCGCGCCGGCAACGACAAGGACATGGCGCGCCCCGTTTACGTTTCCATGGGCGACGTCGCCGCAAGCGGCGGTTACTACACCTCCCTCGCAGCCGACGAGGTCTACGCCAACGAAGGCACCATCACCGGCAGCATCGGCGTCATCATGAGCTTCTACGATTACCAGGGGCTTCAAAGCAAGGTCGGCCTCCGCAGTCGCAACGTGAAGAGCGGCGAGTTCAAGGACATCGGCTCCGGCTCCCGCGCGATGACACCCGCGGAAAAGGAAATCCTCAGTTCCATGATCTCCGACGTTTACGAACAGTTCCTGGACGCCGTCGTCGAGGGCCGTGGCAACCGCATCCGCAACATCCTCGTTCCCACCGCCCCCGCAACCGTCGAGGACGAAGTCGTTCGCGCCAAGCTTCGAAGCTACGCCGACGGCCGCGTCTTCTCAGGCCGCCAGGCCGTCGAATACGGCATGGTGGACGGCATCATGACGCTTGACGAAGTCATCGCCCACGCCGCATCCAAGGCCGGTCTCAACCCAGAGGAACCCGTCGTCGTGCGCGCACCCGTGCGCTCGCAGGGCCTCTTCGGATCGCTCAACAACATCGCCACCAAGATGGACAAGACCGACTTTGGCATGAAGGAGGGCGTGAAGCTGGAATACCGCTTCGGCGCCGATTGAGCGGAAACTCCGATCACCCCATGTCCATGCTCTTCACCGATTTCGCCATCTCCCCCCCCACGCTTGAAGGCATCGAGCGCGCGGGCTTTGTCACCCCCACGGAAATCCAGCAGCGTGTCATCCCCGCGGCGCTGGAAGGTCGCGACATCATCGGCTGCGCACAGACCGGCACCGGCAAGACCGCCGCCTACCTGATTCCCATCATCGAGGGCCTTGGCGACATGAAGCCCGCGCGCCGCTTTCACCCCCGTGCGCTCGTCATCGTTCCCACGCGCGAACTCGCGCAGCAGGCCATCGAGCACTTCCGCGCCCTGGCCGACGAATCGGAAGTCACCGCCGCCGCCGTCTTCGGCGGCGTCGACATCGGCCGCCAGGAGCACTACTTCGACGAAGGCATCGACGTCCTTGTCGCCACCCCGGGCCGCCTGCTCGAACACCTCGAACGCGGCGCCCTCAAGCTGCGCGACATCGCCTACTTCGTCATCGACGAGGCCGATCGCCTCCTCGACACCGGCTTCATCGCCGACCTGCGCCGCATCGTTGACAAGCTGCCGGAGCGCCGCCAGACGATGCTTTTCTCCGCCACCATGCCCCCGGAGATGGAACGCCTTGCCCGCGCCATCCTCAGCGAACCCGAACGCATCCAGGTCGGCCTCGTGGCACCGCGCGAAAAGATCTCCGAAATCTTCTACCCCGTCATTGAATCGCAAAAGGCGGAACTGCTGAAGGAAATTCTCTCCCGCGAATCATCCCTCACCAAGGTCATCGTCTTCGTCCGCACGCGCGCCCGCGCAAAGGAACTGGCACCCGTGCTGGCAGCCGCCACCGGCCTTCCCGCCGATGAATTGCACGCGGACCTCACACAGCCCCAGCGCAACGCCGCCGTCGAAAACTTCCGCACCGGAAAGACAAGGCTCCTCATCGCGACAGACGTCGCCGCCCGCGGCCTGGACATCGAGGCCGTCTCCCACGTCATCAACTACGACGTCCCGAACATGCCCGATGACTACATCCACCGCGTCGGCCGCACCGCCCGCCTCGACCGCGAGGGATCCGCCCTCACCCTCGTCTCGCCGAAGGAACTCGCGCTGTCGCTCGCCATCGAGGAGGCCGTCCGCCACCCCATCAGGACACAGCGCCTCGACGGGTTTGCCTACCAATTCCCCCCCGACTCCGAGGAGCCGGAAATCCTTCGCCCCACGGAAAGCAACACCGTGGCCCGCGAATTCACCGAGCGCAAACCCGTGCAGGAAAAGCGCGAAAAACCCTTCACCAAGGGGGGCCAGTTGCGCCCCAAATTCAAGGACCCGGACGACCGCCCCCCGCGCCGCGCGGAGAAAAAGCGCGAAGGCAAAAAGATCATGAACAAGCGCCTTCCCCATCAGCGAAAACGGAAGTAGCATTGCTCCCTGCCCGCAACCACGCACAGTGAATCACAACCGGCGGAAAAAACGGATATCAGATGAATAACCACTCCCTTTCCTTCTTCAAGAAACTCGCCATCGTTCCCGGCCCGTCCGGCTTCGAGGATCAGGCACGCGCCCTGTGGCGCGCGGAAGTCGAGCCGTTCTGTGACAGCGTTGAAACCATCGCCCACGGCTCCGAAATCGCCACCATTCGCGGCAAGTCGCAGAAGACCAGCTTCCTCCTCATGGGCCACATCGACCAACTCGGCCTGATCGTGCGCTACATCAACGACGACGGATTCCTGTACTTCGCCCCCATTGGCGGTGTTGATCCCGACACCCTCATCAGCCGCCGCGTCAGCGTCATGGGACCGAAGGGGGAAATTCCCGGCATCATCGGCAAGATCGCCTTTCACCTGCAGGACGCCGAAGACCGGAAGAAGAAGCTCGAAATGCACGACCTTTGGATCGACATCGGCGCAACCTCCAAGAAACAGGCGGAGGAATACGCCCCCATCGGAACCCCCGTCGTCATCGGCGAGGAATACATCGAACTCCTGAACGGGCGCATCGCCTCACGCATAGACAACCGCTTCGGCGCCTTCGTCGTCGCGGAAACACTGCGTCGCCTCGCCAAGAAGAAGGCGGACCTTTTCCCCACCATCCATGGGGCCGCCACCGTGCAGGAGGAATCAAGCCCCGGCTACACCGGCGCCGCCACCGTCGCCTACCACCTGAAGCCCACCGCAGCCATCGCCGTGGACGTCAACCACTCCGTGGACATCCCCGGCGCCGACAAGCGCAGGTTCGGCGACGCGCGCATGGGCGCCGGTCCCATTGTCACCATCGGCGTCGCATCCTCCAACAAGCTCACCGATGCCGTTCGCGCCGCAGCAGAAACAGCCGGCATCGCCTGCCAGCTTGAATACGAGAACGGCCGCATGGGAACCGACGCCGACGCCATGTCCACCATCCGGTCCGGCATCCCGACCATGAGCCTCGGAAACCCACTGCGCTACATGCACAACACCGTCGAAATGGGCCAGATTTCGGACATCGAGCAAGTCATCGACGTCCTGGAAGCCTTCATCTTGTCAGTTCGGGAAGACGTGACCTATACTCCCTGAGGCACACGAAATCCCGGTTCCAAGGGAGTTCGTCGGACTGGTTCGTTAATCCTTGCGTTCCGTTCCAAGCCCGGCATATTTCCATGGCAAGGACTCTAGCGAGGACTCGGAATTCGAGAGGAAAGGACTATTCGATCGTGAATCGCTTTGCGAAATCGTTGGCAGTGGCGACACTTGTTTTGGGAGCCGGGGTGGCATCTGCCAGCTATCCGATTTACTCCACCAGCTTCGAAGCGCCCGACTACACCGCAGGCAACAGCATCGACGGTGTCGGGGACTGGAATGTGCCCGGTGGCACGGTGACCGTGACCGCCAATAATGGCGGCACCAACGCACCAGTCGGGGGCGGGGACCAATTCGTCACCCTCTCCGCAGGCTCCACCCTTCAACGCACCATCAGCAACACCGATGACGTAAGCCTTCTTTGGGTCCAGGGCTACTTCCGCGGCAGCGGCAGCAGCGTCACCCTTGCCAACGCCAACTATACCGACACCAACGCCTCCGCCATCGTCCACTTCAGCCAGGCAAACGGCATCGAAATGGAAGACGGCACCGGCACCGGCACAGCCGGCACCCCCGTCCAGTCAGGCGTCGCCCTCAACGCCAATGACTGGTACAAGATCACCATCCAGCTCAACTTCACCCCCAACGGTTCCAGCCGCAAGACATGGAAACTTTGGATCAATGACAGCGCCGTCCCCTCCGGCAACCAGGCAACCCTCGGCTTCCGCAACGACGCCGTCACGAAGCTCAACGGCTTCCAGAACCTTGCCCAAAGCCAGTCCCTTTTCGACGACTTCCGCGTCGTCAAACCAATCCTTGGCGATGCCAACGGCGATGCCACCATCGACTCCGCAGACCTCATCCGCGTTCTTGCCTATGTCGCCGATGGCGTTACGGACATTATCCTGAAGACGGACTCCGACATCGACGCCGATGGCGACGTTGACGCCGACGACGTCGATCACCTGACCATGATGCTCGCAGGCGAAATGTAAGCCACCACCGCGCAAGAAACCTCTTTGACTCACCGGCTGGCGGCATATAGCAATGCCGCCAGCTTCTTGTTTACACACCAGACTCTTGCACCACCCAATCTGCAAATAGTTGTTCGGACACCCGGCTGGCACCCGAAAAGACCACATGATCGAAGAATCAAAAATTATCGGCATCGACCTTGGGACCACCAACTCGGTCGTTGCTGTTGTTGAAGGCAACGAACCCATCGTCATCCCCAACCAGGAGGGATCCAACAAGACACCCTCCGTCGTTGCCTTCCTGGACAACAACGATTGCATCGTCGGTGAAATCGCCCGCCGCCAGGCAACCACCAACTCCCCACGCACCATCACCAGCATCAAGCGCATCATGGGCCTCGACTACGAGGACGTGGAGGAGTGGGTTGATGTCCTTCCCTTCAAGCTTGTCGAACACGATGACCGCCTTCTCATCGACGTGAACGGCATGGGCTACACGCCCGAGCAGATCAGCGCGCTCGTCATCAGGAAGCTCAAGGAATCCGCGGAAGCCTTCCTTGGCCAGGAAGTCAAGCAGGCCGTCATCACTGTCCCTGCAAACTTCGACGACAACCAGCGCAACGCCACCAGCGAAGCCGCGCGCCTCGCCGGCCTTGAAGTCCTTCGCCTCATCAACGAGCCCACCGCCGCCGCGCTCGCCTACGGGCTGGGCAAGACCGGGTCACCCGATGAAACAATCGCCGTCTTCGACTTCGGCGGCGGCACCTTCGACATCACGATCCTTGAAATCAGCGACAAGACCTTCGAGGTGCTCACCTCCACCGGCGACACCCACCTCGGCGGCGACGACCTCGACAACGCCCTCGTAAAACTCATCATCCAGGAATTCCAGGAAGCCCACGGCGTGGACCTCTCCAAGGACGTCGTCACCATCCGTCGCCTCAAGGAGGTCGCCGAAAAGGCCAAGTGCGAGCTCTCCTCCACCAAGAGCACCATGATCACCCTTCCCTTCATCGCCTACCGCGACAAGACGCCGCTCCACCTTGAGCGCCGCATCAGCCGCGATGAACTTGAAGAAATCGCCGAGCCTTTCATCAACCGCACCATCCGCTGCTGCAAGCGCGCCATCGAGGACGCCGGCCTCTCCAAGAAGGACATCAAGAAGGTCATCCTCGTCGGTGGATCCACCCGCATGCCCCTCGTCCAGGACGCCGTGGAGGACTTCTTCGGCATGCCCCCCTTCAAGGGCATCAACCCCGATGAGGTCGTCGCACTCGGCGCCGCCACGCAGGGCGGTGTCTTCTCCGGCAACATCCAGGAAGTCACCCTGCTCGACGTCGCACCCCACTCGCTCGGCATCGAGGTGAAGGACGGGAAATTCTCCCCCATCATCGACAAGAACGCCACGATCCCCATAAAGGCCGCGAAAAACTTCACCACCACGGAGGACGACCAGACCTTCGTGAACATCCATATCCTCCAAGGCGAAAACGAGGACGCCGCAGAGAATCGCAGTCTCGGCAAATTCATCCTCACAGACATCCCCCCGCAGCCCCGTGGTCGCCCCCGCGTGCGTGTCACATTCTTCGTCAACGCAGACGGCGTGATGGAAATCTCCGCAGAGGAACTCACCTCCGGCCTGGCGAAGTCGCTCACCATCGTTCACAGCGAACTCGATGCAAGCGAACGCAAGAGCCGCAAGCGCGCGCGCCAGCGCAAGACCGGCCGATCCGGCTCCAGCAGCGCCAAGGGCACCTCCGGCGAAAAACGCTACGAAGCCGGCGCCACCGGCGCCCCCACGGCACTCCCCGGCGACTCCCCCGGTAAGCGCACACGCGGCGCCGATTCCAGCATCACCCCCATGGAACCGCCCCGCAAGGACGACGTCGCCGCCGCACAGAAGCAACGCGAAAACCGCGACAAGGGATCCATCGCAGCGCCCGCCGGTCGCCGCATTAGTTCCGACGAGGTCAAGCAGCCCATCCGTTCCGCCGAGACACAGGATGAAGCTTCCGCCTTCGTGCCTCCAACACGATACGGCCGCACCGCCTCACCCTCGCCCACGAAGCTCCACTCCCCCTCCTCTGAAACACAGAAGGAGAGGCAGGAAAACGACATCCCAACACCACCGCCCGCCGCCCCACCTGACGACGAGCACACCTTCCGCATGGATCCCCAGGTCGACCAAGGCAGGTCGATCCATGCCGACCAGACCATTCCCGCCGGCTCCCGCGACGTTCTTTCCAACCTCGACATCAAGACAGACCTGCCCGTCGCCGTGGACATGGAGGAGATGGAGTGGCCCGGCCTCATCGACTCCGCACTCGACCTCGCCTCCGGTTCAGACCTCTCGCCCGACGCACAGGACCTGTACGACAAGGCACTCGAAGCGCTGAACCGTGAACCATGGTCCGTCGACCCGCGCTACGGTGTCGTCCACGCCCGCGCCATCTTCCAGATGATGCTTGGTCGTGCAGAGGAATTCCGCACCTCCATGAACCGCCTCCAGGAAAAATTCGCCAGCGTCCGCCACGAAGCCATCACCGACCTCTTCCAGAAGGCCATCGACCGCTTCCCGACACTCGCATCCCTGCGCCGCGACCGCGGTCGCATGCGCGAATTGCGCGGCCAGCTTGATGGCGCGTCGGAGGATTTTGAATACGCCGGCAAGCTCGACCCACAGGACACCGACAACCTGTCGCTCGAACGCATCTACAAGGCCCGCATGGCCAAGGGGAAGGACCCCGCCGCGCAATTCAAGCTCGTCAAGATTTACCTCAAATCCAATCGCGTGGACGAGGCGATCGAGATCCTCCAGGAACTCCAGCACAACGACGCCTACGAAACCCGCGCCGTCAAGATCCTCGGCCTTTGCCACTGGCAGAAGAACCTCCACTTCCTCGCCTGGCAGAAGTTCAAGCAGCTTCACCCCAATGAGGAAATTCGCGACATCCTCTACCGCCTCGCCACCGACATGGAGGCAACCGGCCAACTCAACAACGCCCTCACCGTCTACGAACACATCGCATCCGAAAGCCCGGACTATCGCGACGTGAACGCAAAGGTGAAGAAAATCCGATACCGCATGAAGGTCCAGCAGGAGGAAGCGGACCAGAACAAGGCGTCCATCCTCGCAGACCCCCGCTTCACCATCATCGAGGAAATCAACCGCGGATCGATGGGCATCATCTTCAAGGCGAAGGACAAGACGCTCGACGAGGACGTCGCGCTCAAGGTCCTCAACGACTACCTCACCGCCGATCCCGCCGCCGTCGAGCGCTTCAAGCGCGAAGCCCGCGCCGCCAAGAAACTGAGCCACCCCTACATCGTCCGCATCCACGACCTCTTCGAGACCGGCAGCAAGCGCTTCATTTCCATGGAATACATCGAGGGCAACGACCTCAAGCGCATGCTCAGCGAGCGCACCACCTTCAGCGAAGATCAGCTCATCTACTACTTCCTGCAAATCTGCGACGCCCTCGCCTACGCCCATAAGCTCAACATCATCCACCGCGACATCAAGCCCGCCAACATCATGATCACCAAGCAGAACAACGTGAAGGTGACCGACTTCGGCATCGCCAAGATGCTCAAGAGCGACGACTCCACCAAGAGCGGCACCGCCATCATCGGCACGCCACTCTACATGGCCCCCGAACAGATCACCGGCGAAGGCGTTGACCCCCGCAGCGACATCTACTCGCTCGGCATCATGATGTACGAACTCGTCAGCGGCCACCCGCCCTTCTACCTCGGCAACATCGAATACCACCACATCCACACCCCGCCCCCGCCGCTCCCCGACAAGGTCTCCCCCATGCTCCGCCGCGTCATCATGCGCTGCGTCGAAAAATCCCCCGCCAACCGCTACCAGAGCGTTGACGAAATCTTCGAGGACCTGAAGAACAATCGATGAACGGGTAAGCCTCCCCGCAGCGGTCCAGCGGACCGTTCCCGCAGCCGCCCACCCACAACCCGGCCTTTCTCTACCTGTTGACCTGCTTCCACCGCCCCTCTCCAATGGAGGGGCGTTTTTTCACGCGGCGGACTGACCTTCCCACATCGCAGGATTTCGTGCCCTTTTCCAGACTTTTCACATTTCGCGGTTTGTCCCTCCTGCTTGTTCTGGCTGTCGCCCTCGCCTTTACCGGCTGCGCCTCCACCAAGCCCCCCATCCGATCCGTGCGCGTCGCCGTCCTCGACGGCAGAACCAATTTCGAAGTCCCCCAGAAGGCCGAAATCCAGGACGTCGGCTGGTGGTTTGGCGCTCGCGACCGCTACCTCTCCCCCAACCTTGGCGTCATCCTTGCCGAGGCCCTGTCCACACAGCTTGCCAAGGTCAAGGGGGTCGAAGTTCACCCGCGCGAGGACCTGCAAATCTACATGGCCCAAAAGGAACGCGTCCTGAAGCGCAACTACCCGCAGCTCGATTCCGCCGCCCGCAAGAAACTCCTCCTTCAGCAGGACCCCATCGATTACGGCAAGTCACTCAACGCCGATTATGTCATCACGTCCGACATCATCGTCGCCAAGACTGTCACCAATCGCACCTTCTCCTTCTGGTACAGCACCATCGACGTCATCGTTCAGGTCTACGACGTCTCCACGGGCGAACTCATCTGGACGCGACCATGGTCCGACACGGATATTCTGCGCTCGCAGATGGCCATCGCACAGGAATGCGCGAAGGACACCACGCGAAGAATAAAACGGAAAGACGTTCTCCTCCTGACGGTCCCGCGCTGACGAACGGAACGCGTCCGCTGAATCATCGCGTTCATGGCCAAGGTCGTTGCAAAAGCGGAAATCCCAGAACCCACACCCTCACCTCATGTCCCGCCGCCCCCGCAAGCCGCCCATCACCCCCAGCGCCGCCGCAGCGCTGGCTGAAACCAACGCGGCCAAGGCCCCACCGCCCAGGCGGCCCATCCACATCCTCATCGGCGTCACGCTTGCGGTCTTCATCATTTTCGAAATCAGCATGATCGTCGTCTTCCACACCGATGATGAAATCAAGGTCCAGCGGGAACTGACCGACATTGATGCCATCTACCGCAAGGGCGCCTACGCACAGGCCCGTGATGAAATGCTCCGGTTCGGCGATCGCTGGCCGGGAGCAAAGCCCACCCGTGGATGGAACGAGAAGGTCGGCCTCTACAGCGCCCGCGCCGACGATTGGGCCACCGCCGCAAGGCACTACACCGCCGCCGTGGAAGCCGCTCCCACGAAGCCCAAGCTCCACGCCCTTGCCGGCGAGGCTCTCTACAAATCCGGCGACAAGAAATCCGCCGTGAAGATGCTCGACTTCGAACTCACGAACTTTGACCCCGGCACCGGCGACCTCGACCGCGCAAATTTCTACCTCGGCGCGATGCAATTCGAGACTCACAACATCATCAATGCCTTCCAACACTTTCAGGCCATCGCCAACCGGGACGAATGGAACGCCCAATTGAAGCCCTTCTACAACGAACTCCAAAAGACCTACCTCCAACCTGCCCAACAGCAGGCAAAAGCCACATCATGACCACACCAGAATTTCCATTCCTTCCCGATCATAACGACCTGATCGCCAACCGCTACCAGAAGGCGGAAGCCCTCCGCGCGGCCGGCACGAATCCCTACCCCGCTGATTTTCCCGTCGATCATCTCGCGGCGGACGTCCTCGCGCGGAAGGAGGAACTGATCGCATCCGGCGAACAGGTCAGCGTCCTTGGCCGCGCCTTCACCATTCGCGCCTTCGGCAAGGCCGCCTTCTTCCACCTGCGCGACCGCAGCGGCCAGATCCAGGTCTACCTCAAGCAGGGCGTCCTGTCCGAAGCAGACTTCAAGCTCTACAAGGAATTCCTCGACGCGGGCGACATCGTCGGCGTGAAGGGTCGCCTCTTCACCACCAAGACTGGCGAGACCACCATCGAGGCATCAGCCTTCACCATCTGCACCAAGTCCGTTCGCCAGTTGCCGGAAAAATGGCAGGGCCTCACCGACGTGGAAATTCGCTACCGCCAGCGCTACCTGGACATGATCGCGAATCCCGAGGTCACCGACGTCTTCCGCTCCCGCTCCCGCGTTGTCTCTGCCATGCGCCGCTTCCTCGATGACAGCGGCTTCATCGAGGTCGAAACCCCCATGATGCAGCCGCTCTACGGCGGAGCCAGCGCGCGCCCGTTCACCACGCACCACAATGCGCTCGACATGCCGCTCTACCTGCGCATCGCGCCCGAACTTTACCTCAAGCGCCTCGTCGTCGGCGGCCTTCATCGCGTCTACGAAATCAATCGCAACTTCCGCAACGAAGGCCTCTCCACGCGCCACAACCCCGAGTTCACCATGCTCGAGCTTTACGCCGCCGGCTGGAACGCCCGCGACATGATGCGCTTCGTGGAGGACATCGTCCGCGAGTCGGCACGCGGCGGAATGCAACGCACCGAGTTCACCATCACCGACCAGCAGGTTGACTTCGCCAAGCCATTCACCCGCGTGAAAATGACCGAGGTCGTGCGCAACGTCCTTGCCGTGGATGTCGACTGGGACACCCCCTTCGACGAAGCCCGCCGCCGCGTCACGACGGCAATCCCCGCCGACATCCGCACGACCGACGCGCTGATCGTCTTCCTCTTCGAGCAACACTGCGAGGCGACGCTGATCCAGCCCACGTTCATCATCGAGTTTCCCAAGTCCGTCAGCCCCCTCGCCAAGTCCATCGAGGGCCGCGCCGAAGTCGCAGACCGCTTCGAACTCTACGCCAATGGCGTCGAAATCGCCAACGGCTACTCCGAGCTCAACGACCCCCGCGAACAATACCAACGCTTCCAGGAACAACTCCGGCGCCGCGAGGGCGGCGACCTGGAGGCCGTCGGCCAGATTGACGAGGATTACGTCCGCGCCCTCGAATACGGCATGCCTCCCACTGCGGGACTTGGCATCGGAATCGACCGCCTTGTCATGCTGATGACCGGCGCCCAATCCATCCGCGATGTCATTCTTTTCCCGCTCATGCGCCCCGTGGCCGAACATCCCCCCGCAGCGGATGACAAAACCCCGTGAGCATCACCGTGCGTAAAGCCAGCGGCCTCGCATGGTTCGGCGGCCTCCTCGCCGACATGCTTCTCCTCGCCCTCTTTCTCCTGTTCGGGCTGGCGCTGCTGAATATCCTGATCCAGACCATCGTCCTCATTGTCGGCCTGTTCCGCACGGCGGAGGCCGCCCGCGTCGCCGCAACAGTTTCCAAGACACTCGCTGATGAAATTGCAGAGCCGGGCCGCTTCGGCCGCGACGTGAAGGACCTTCTCATCGCACTTGGCTGCGCCATCGCCGCCGCAATCGCCTATTTTGGCTTCCTCAAGCTCCGCCGCAAGTATCTCCACCTCTTCGTGGAGGCGGGCTTTGAATCCTTCGTCAGCAAGCGTTACCTCGTCGCGCGCGAAGGCGGAAAACTCGTCGGCCTCATCACCGTCGTCTCCGTCCTTGGTGTCGCCGTCGGCACCATGGCCCTGATCGTCGTCCTCAGCGTCATGCAGGGCTTTGACGATCAACTCGTGAAGAAGTTCATGGGCGTCTTCTCCCACATCAACGTGCAGGCGGACTCCCGATACGTCAGCAGCCGCGTCATTCCCGAGGACGAAGCCAACCGCATCATGGAGGCAATTTCCAAGCGCCCCTTCGTGCAGGGCGTCGCTCCCATCATCGACTACGAATGTGTCGTCCGCAATGATGCCAAATCCCAGGCAGCTCGCCGAATCGGCTTCGCCCTGATACGTGGTATCGATGTCGAACGCGAAAAAAGCGTCACGCAATTCACCACCTACGTCAGGCAGGGCGAGGCACTCCCCAAGGACGGCGAAGTTGTCATTGGCGAGCGAATTGCACAGCGCCTGAACGTGTTCATTGGTGATGACATCATCGCCATGGGAGAACCGGCCCAGACCGCCAACCGGATCGCCATCAAGCAGGGACGCCTGAAGGTCATCGGCACCTTCTCCAGCGGCCTTTACGACGTTGATGACAAGTTCATGTACACCACCATCAAGACCGTCCAGGACCTTCGCATGATGGAGGACGGCGGCTATGAGGCCATCCACATCAAGGTCGACAAGCCCGAACTTGTCCACGACTACGCCGTGCAACTGGCCCCCGACATCCCGCGCTACTTCGGCTACCGCACCTGGCAGGAACTGAACCCCGATTTCTTTGCCGCGCTGTGGACGGAGAAGGTCGCCATGTTCATCATCCTTCTTCTCATCATCCTCGTCGCCTCCTTCAACATTGTCGGCACGCTCGTCATGACCGTCGTCCAAAAAACACGCGACATCGGCGTTCTCAAATCCATGGGTGCAACCAATGGAATGGTCCTGCGTATCTTCCTCTGGCACGGCTTCCTCATCGGCCTCATTGGAACCTCGCTCGGCGTCGTGTGGGGCCTTCGCCTCTGCCGCTTCGTCGAACGCGACATCGAGCAGATTTTCCACCTCCCCGGCTCTGTCTATGGAATCGACCGACTCCCCGTCATCGTTGAGCCTGAACTGATCGTCATGCTCGCCGGCTGCGCCCTTCTCGTTTGCATCCTCGCGTCACTTATCCCCGCGTGGCAGGCCGCGCGGCTTCATCCTGTGGAAGCACTGAGGTACGACTGAATGCGTCTCTGTACTGTTTCGACGAGCAAGGTTCCCCCCTTCTTTGGCGTGGAACTCGGAAAAAAAATCCTTCGCGTCAGGGAATGCGCCCACTCCTTCGAATACTCCCCGGCGGACATCGCGAAGATTTCCACCACGCTTGACTACCTGCAAAACCTTCCCGCATCCGAGAAGCTCCTGCGCGCCCTGCTCAAGAGAATATCCGAATCCCCGAAGCTCCTTGCCCGGCCCGCCAGCGACGGACACCCCTTCCTGGTCGCCGCGGAGGAAGTCACCTGGCATCCCCCCGTCCAGCGCCCCGGAAAGATTCTTTGCATCGGCATGAACTACCGCGATCACTGCGAGGAAAAGAACCAGGACATCCCAAAGAAACCCGTCGTGTTCAACAAGTTCGCCACGTCACTGCTCGGCGCCGGCGCCGAAATTCCCCTGCCGCTGAAGAGCGACAAGAATGTCGATTACGAGGCGGAACTCTGCGTCGTCATTGGCAGGAAGGCGCGCCGCGTTTCCGCAAAGACCGCCATGAAGCACGTCGCTGGCTACACCATCATGAACGACATCTCGCTCCGCTCGATCCAGAAGAGCGAACCCCAATGGTCCCGCGCAAAAGGCTTCGATGGCAGCGGCCCCTGCGGCCCCTCCATCGTCACCGCAGACGAAATCCCCGACCCCCATGCGCTGAAAATCGCATGCCGCCTCAACGGCAGGCAGGTTCAGGCGTCCAACACCTCCAACTTGATCTTCAAGATTCCCGACCTGATCGCGTTCATCACCAAGCTCGTGACCCTCGAACCGGGCGACATGATCTCCACCGGGACACCCGGTGGCGTGGGCGCCTACTCCACCCCACCGCGCTTCCTCCAGCCCGGCGACATCGTCGAGGTGCAGATTGACCGACTGGGAATATTGAAAAATTCCTGCGGCAAGGCCTGACGCCGAACTTCAGGCCGGCGCCTACTCCTCCAACTCCCGTTCCAACAGGTGGGACGCGCCCCCCTCCGGGGTCGGCAACTGGTTCTGCGCGCTGCTTTCATCCGACTCCATCAGCACCTTCGCATCCTGTTGCAACGCATCGTACAGGCCCAAATCGAATCCCGTTTGCGATTCCAGCTTCGCCATCAGGCTCACGCGCTCCGCATTTGCCAGAAGTTGTGACATCCGGAACAACATCAACTCCGCCTGTCGAACGTTCCCGTTGAAATCCATCATCACTTTCTTCCCGCCCGTGGAGCAGTCCGTCATCTGCACGTCGCAGCGGAACGCCACGGTCGATTGTTCCCGGAAAATTCGCACGGGAATCGCCCTCGACTTGTTCACCCCCATCTGCGCGCGAACGGAAAAATGGTTCTCGCGGTTTGGCTCCAGTTCGATCTCCACCGTGAAGCGGCCATTCTCCACCGCACCGCGGAACTTCTTGTTGTCCCCCTTGGCGACCACCGCCTCCGCCTCCGGCGGCGCCTCCCCCGAAAGCTTTAGCACCGCCTCCTTTGTCTTTGGCGGATAAGGATCGAGTTTCGGCGGCGAGAGCTTCACCGCCCCGTTCAACTCACCCTCCTGCTTGAAGACCTTCCCCAATTCCGTGAATTGCTCGAAGCAGGACACGCCCAACATCGGATTTGCCCGATTCAGATCCGACCACACAACGATCCCCCGCATGTGCGGAATCTCGCCGTGGGCCACTTTCAACTCGAAGAACCGATTCGCCATTGCAAGGTCCGGTGGCAGCTTCGAGCGATCGTGGATCTCAACCATCGCCCCCGTCACGCTAATGTTGGCAACGCGCACCGCCAGCGTGTAGGGCGTGAAGGACTTTTCCGGAATCAGGATGCGCAGCAGCCCCGGAAAGCTGCACGGCATTCGCGCCTCACGGTCGCTGAAATCGGAAGGCGTCCGTGGAATCATCGCCTCCACGGCCTTTACGTCAAAACCCAACTTCACCGACAAAGGCGTGGCCAGCGCGGACTTCAAGGAAATTGCCAGCGGACTTGCAACCTGTTCAGCGGGCGTCGCCATGCCCGCAGCATGAGCCCCCAGCGAAATCGGAGTTGCCGTCTGAAGCGGCACCGCAGGGGGTGCCGATTCCTGTCGCTTGCGTGCCTCCCGTGATTGGTTGAGAGGGCGCGCCCCGATGGAGACATCCGGCTTTGGAAACGCCCCGGAACTTCGCGGCCGATCCAACTCCCCCGGCTGTTGTGACTCCGGCTCTCCATCCTGCGCAGCTTGGGGCACCGGCTCCGGGCGAGGCGGATCCTTCGAACCCGGCGCCGAAAAACGATAGCCGCTTGAACCCACGCCCTCGGAGCGCGGCCCTAACGGCACTCCACCTGACAAGGGTTTCTTTTTCGAATCCATGAACGGAGTTGGTTCATTCCTTTTGATTCGATTCTGGTTCTCACCGGGGTCGAATCTTCCCCGGCATCAACGCATCCTGTCCCAACGAACCTCGCACATCATCGCGACCCAACCCGGCATTCAACCCAGCATCTTCATTTTACTGTTCAAAAGTTTGTCAGGGATGGCAAGCGACTTTGAAACCTTTCAATGATCAGCAGTTCCCCCGATGGCGAAGGGAAAAACACCACGTCAAAGCGGCGGCAAAAGTGTTCCATCGTTTCCGTCGATTCCGCCCGCGGCAGGATTGCACAGTTTCCACCCTTCTTGAGCTCGTAGATCAACCCGTCAGGCGGCACAGCCAGAGGAATTCTCCCCTGCAGCATCGTCACAACCCCCAAGGAAGCAAGTTGCATGGCGATTTTGTCGGGTCCACCGGAAGCGTTCAACACCGGCGAATCCGGAACCGCACTCACGGGAACCTCCGCCGGTGGCTGCGGGACTGAGTCTGCCACCCGCGCAATCATCGGAGTCCCCAGCGAGCCCTGCAACTGCTCCAACTCAAACCGGCGCTCCTCATCCGATCCCGCGCTGTTCAACTTGTCCAGGCCCGCGAAGAGCTTCCAACCCACAAAGCACAGCCCCGCCAACAGGACCACGCCAAAAACCACCCAGATCAGGACTTCCACCCCCGAAGCGAGATCACTTGCCAACGCAGCAAATCCTTTCGCACTCACCCATCAATCTGTGACAGGACGGCACTCACCCTATCCTCCCCAGCCAGCGCCTGTCACCCTGAAACTCTTTCCAAAGGACCCTACTTTTCAACGGTTACCTTGATTTTATGCCTTCTCCGGTCATGTGGTGCAATGTGGGACTGGAATTTGCTCCCAGCCATCAGCATAACGCGGGCGACGGATCCCCGCGACAATTTTCAGGAGCACCTCCATGAAGAAGAGTTTCTTGCTGTCATGCCTTTTCACCGCCGCCTTCGCGGTCGGCACAACGGTCACCGCCTTCGCCGACAGCGGCTGCCAAACCGCCTGCTCTGCCGCCGCAGCGGAAAAGCTCGCCTGCGCGGATAACGGCGCCGCCGTCGAGATGGACAAGGGAGGCGCCGCCAAGGACAACGTCGCCGAGGGATACAAGCTTGGCCAAAAAGTTCCCAATTTCACACTGAAAGACACCGAAGGCAAGGAGCACTCCCTCGCCGATCTGAACAAGGACAAGGTTGTGGTCTTGGTTTTCTTTAACCAATCCTGCCCCTTCGTCCAGGAAATGGAAAGCCGCCTCAACACCTTCGCAAAGGATTATTCCGCCAAGGGTGTCAGCGTCGTCGCCATCGACGCAGGGGTGAACAACCAGCTTGAGGACATCGCCAAGAAGGCCAAGAGCTCTTCCTTCCCGATCCTCGTTAATCCCGAAACCGACCTCGCACAGAAGTTCAACGCCGCCCGCACCCCCGAAGTTTTCCTCTTGGACAAGAACGGGGTCATCCAGTACCACGGCATGTTCGACAATGGCGAAAAGGGCGCGGAAGCGAACAGCCGCAAGTCACCCGCGCAGGACGCCGTCGACGCAGTGCTCGCAGGCAAGGAAGTCGCCTTGAAGGAAACGGAAGCCTTTGGCTGCAAGATCAAGCTGAAGAAGGTCGCCGACAGCAAGGGCGCTGCGGAAAAGAAGGAAGATAAGAAGAGCTGATCCGTCAGCTTCGGAACTCGACCTCGGCGCTGGCATTTGCCAGCGCCGATTTTTTTCGGAGAAATTATGCGCTTTTTTTCATTTTGTTTTCTCGTTGCCTTGTTTTTTCTCTCACCGGCAATTTCCACCGCTGATGGTCAGGCAAAGCTCCACGCCGCGGATTCAGCCACCACCACGACAGTCGTTCCCACAGCGCCCCCGATTTCCATTCTTGAAAACACCAAGGCCATCCAGAACGTCATAGCCAACCACGGCAGTGACCTCCTCGTCGTGAATTTCTGGGCCACCTTCTGCGGACCATGCGTGGAGGAAATGCCCTATTTCGTTGAATTATCAAGGAAATTCCCCGAAAAGAGGGTGCGCGTCGTCGGCTTCAGCGCGGACCTCAAATCACAACTTGAAAGTCACGTGAAGCCCTTCCTGGCGGAGAAGAAGATTCCCTATGCGAATTACTTGATCTACACCGACGATCAGGGAGCCGTTATTAATCTCTTCCACAAGGAATGGGACGGGGCACTGCCCGCCACATTTTTCTACGATAAATCGGGAAAACAAATCGGATATTTTCTTGAACCCGTCACCGCCAGCGAATTGAACCAAAAAGTCGTCGAGTTGCTGAAGCAGGTGGACGCGGGAAAGTAGCTTCCCCCCGCAATCCTGCAGGAAACGTGGGGGAGGGTCCGCGCGGCCAACAGCCGCGCGGATTTTTTCTTGTATTGGGATGTCTCCAAGGAAGTGCCCCGGAAGCAGCGTGCTTCCCCGCTCATCCCTTGTCTGAATATATTTAATCCTGGAATGAAAAGGAAATTTCCACGTCCGCGGAATCCTTCTCAAAATCATCCGGAAAAGGCGGAAAATTCTTCGTCGATTCCAGCGCATTCATCGCAATCTCGTCAAGGTCCGGACTGCCGCTGGACTTGCTGATCTTCATGTTGCTCAGCTTGCCCGATCGACTGATCGTCACGCTGACGATCGTTGCGATGTCCTTTTCCTTGTCAGGCGGAACCATGAAGTAGCGCGCCACGCGAGCCAGCGCCTCCTTCGCGTAGTTGTCTGACAGCCCCAGGCCCTTCAACGTGGTCGCTCCTTCGCTCGCTTGACCCAGAGGATTGCCACCAATGCCTTTGCCTGTTGCCGGACCGCCGCCGCCGGGACGCCCGTCACCAGCCGGAACGCCAGGAATGTGACGCCCGCCAGCCTTCGCGTCCGCATGCATCTTCTTCAGCGCCGACATCATATCGCTCGAAGCATGAGGCGACGAACCGTTGCCCGACCGGGCCGCCTTGATGTTTGCGGGGTTTGAAGGCGCGGGCCTCAGCTTGGACGCCTGCTCAGGCGTAAGGGCCGCGTGCTTTTTCTTCAATTCCGCCTCCGCCAATTCCTTCCGCTTCTGCTCCTCGGCTTTCTTTTCCGCGTCGACCTTTGCCTTTTTCTCAGCCTCTTCCCTGGCTTTTTTGTCTGCGGCTTCCTTTTCTTTTTTTTCTGCCAATTCCTTTGTTTTCTTTTCCTCCTCCTTCTTCTTCTTTTCCTGCTCTTTTTTCTTCTCCTCTTCCTTCTTCTGCCTGTTGATCAACAGCGCCTTTTCGTCCGCCTCCGGTTTCGGGTCGGCCTTCTTTTCCACCGCCTTCTCAGGCTTTGGAGGCTCCGGGGTGGCGGCTGCGGGAGCCGCAGGCTTCTCCGGCTCCGGCGCGGGGGCTGGGGGCGCCTCTGTCGCCGCTGGAGTTACCGCCGGTGGTAGAGCCTCGGTGGCACCGCCCTCATCCTTCTTTTCCTCGTCTTTCGACGCCGTGGGCGCCGCCGACGTGATCAGGCGATCAGGCTTTGTTGGGTCCCCGCCATCGCCCTTCAGGAGTTCTGCGACCGTCAGCGCCTTCCCGTCCAACTGGCCATTGAGGTTCGCTGGTTTTTTTTCGATCGTCGTGATGTAAAATAACCCGCAAAATAGAAGACCATGCGTGATGAGGGAAAACACCACCGCCGGCTTCTTGCTGGGTTCGGAATTATTCCTCACATCACTTTCCCTTTTCCGTGACGATTCCGATATTGTCGATCCCCTTGCTGCGAAGCTCATTCATCAATTTCGCGACATCCTCCCACGGAACCTGACGATCGGCTTCCAGCGCGACGATCTTGCTCCCCTCGTAGTTCTTTGCGCTCGCGACCTGATTGGCGATGTCATCCAGGTCCGTGGCCTGACCATCGACATAGTAGGTCGTGCTGCTGGCGTTGCGATTGCTAACCTGAATGCTCACAGGCTTCTTGCTGTCGGAAAACTTGGACTCTTTGACCTTGGGCAGCTCCATGTCGATGCTGTAGCGAACCGCCGGAGCGACCACCATGAAGGAGATCAGGAGCACGAAGCAGATATCAAGAAGCGACGTGACGTTGATCCCTGCTTCCACGCGATGCGATTTGCGCTGACGACGCCTCATTTTGTCTTCACCCCCTGCTGAAGAATCTGCTTCCGCACGGCATTTTCTATTTCGTGCGCGAAGCTCTCCATGGAGGACCCCAGTTTGTTGATTTCCGTCGTAAAATAATTATAGGCGACAAGGGCTGGAATTGCAGCAATTAATCCGAAAACCGTCACCATCAGCGCCGTGGAAATTCCCGGCGCCAGTGACGTGAGCGTCGCGCCGTCTGCGTGGCCAAGCGCCTGAAATGCCGCCAAAACCCCCCAAACGGTCCCGAAAAGGCCGATAAAGGGAGCGAGCGTTGAAATGGTGGCCAGCACGGAAAGGTTGCTTTGAAGGCGGGATTCCTCCTGGGAAATTGTCCGCAGCAGGATCCCCTCGATGGTATTTTTCGCAATTTCCAGGCGATTATCGAAGGGCATTTCCTTCTTGAATTCGAACCAATTTTCCTGCCGGCATTCCACATAGGTTTCCTTCAGGAGCTTCGCAATGGGGCTTTCGGGATAGCGTTTCGCGGCCATGTAGAGCGTTTCCCAGCTTCCGTCGGCATCCACAAGCTCCTGAAATTCGGAGGTTTGTTTTTTAATTCTCCAGATAATCAGCAATTTAAAGAAAATAATAGTCAGGGAATAAATCGAGGTAATTGACAGGAAAATAAGGCAGATCCATCCAACGGTGTCGTTGTTGCGGAGCGCCTCGACAAAATCGACCTCACCAACAGAGAGCAGGGTAGCGGGGGAGAAGGGCAGCATGGGCGATACTCGAACAGGTGGGTTATGGGCCGCCTTGGCGCCATGCTCGCAACGTACTGAAATTCCTTATGTTAGCTCAAAATCCACAGCCTGAAAGAATCGCTCAAGCTCATCCTGATTTTGAAAGGGAATCTCAATCCTTCCGCTGTTGCCGTCGCGAGTATGAATCCTGATCCGGCAGCCTAAGTGCTCCATCAGTCGGTCTTGCAAACTCACAATGTCAAGTCTGTCATCGGATTTGGAGTTGTCTTTTTTCGACCCTGATTGAGTCGGAGGTCCTCCCTTCTGGTATTGAATAGCCAACCGCTCCGCCTGGCGGACAGACAGTCCCTTGTCGAGAATCTCCTGACGGAGGCGCGCGCGGTAAAAGGAATCGTCGATGGAGAGGATCGCGCGTGCATGGCCCGGTGTCAGCAGCCCATCCTCCAGATCCTTCAGGGCATCATTTCCCAACTTCAACAATCTCAGTGAATTAACAACTGTTGTTCGGTTCTTTCCCACGCGTTGGGCAATCTGTTCGTGGGTCCATCCGAAGCTGTCGGCAAGAGAACGATAGGCGCGCGCCTCCTCCACAGGATTGAGATCGTCGCGCTGAACGTTCTCGACGATGGCCACTTCCAGCATTTCCTCTTCCGAGAAGTTGGAAACAAGCGCTGGTATCTCCTTAAGATTGGCGAGTTCCGCAGCGCGGAAGCGACGCTCCCCCGCGACGAGGAAGTAACCGTTCGACTGTTTGTCTTTGGTAAGGAGGACCGGCTGGAGAATGCCGTGATTGAGGATGGAATCCCGCAATTCCTCCAATGCCTCCTGACGGAAGACTTGGCGGGGTTGGTGTGGGTTCGGCCTAATCTGGGAGAGAGGGACCCGCCGAACCCCCGCTTGTGACTCTTCGCCATGGGGTGCAGGGCTGGCAGGAAGCTGGGAGGATGGTGCTGCGGGCTGGTTGTAGGGCACCGGGCGGGTGCCCATCAGGACACTCAGGCCCTTGCCCAGGGCGTTCTTGCGATTGGTCATTGGTTAACCTCCGCATTGTGAAGGAGTTGTTGTTTTTGCGCCGCCTCGATGCGTTCCAGAAACTCCTTGCAAAGCGCCTCATATGCGCGCGCGCCAGGTCCCCATCGTTCATACTCAAAGATCGTTTTTCCGTGGGAGGGGCACTCGGAGAGGCGAACGGTGCGCGGGATCAGTGTCTTCATCACCAACTCGCCGAGGTGGGTTCTCATGTCTTTGATGATCTGCTGGCTCAAGTTTGTGCGAAGGTCCACCATGGTGAGAAGGCAGCCCAGAATGGAAAGGTCGACTTCGTGCGTGTTTCGTATTTCATCGATTGTTTCAATCAGCATGGTGAGACCCTCCAGCGCAAGATACTCGCATTGGACGGGCACCAGGACATAGTCGCAGGCGATGAGAATGTTCAGCGTCAGGATGCCAAGGGAGGGAGGTGCATCGATGATGACGAAGTCGTGTGGGAGATTCGCTTTGTCGAGGCGCTGCTTGAGCTGTCGGTCCCGATCGTCGCCAAGCTTGAGAAGTTCCAGCTCGGCGCGGATGAGAGCGACGTTCGCCGGATACACATCGAGTCCTTCGTAGCGCGACTTGGTGAAGGCCGTGGCGTCAGCATTGGCGAATAGGAAATCGTGTGTCGAGGCGTTGGTGGTGTATTTCTCAATTCCGAGCGCCGTGGTGGCGTTTCCCTGTGCGTCGAGGTCGAGCAGGAGGACGCGTTTGCCTTGAATTGTGAGGCCATGCGCCAGATTCACGGCGGTGGTTGTTTTACCGACCCCGCCTTTTTGATTGATGATGGCGATTCGAGGGGGACGAGATGTTTCACGTGAAACAGTAGTCACGGCGTGTCATCCGTAAGGAGGTGGTGAAACGTGGCGTGTGGCAGCCGAGTTGTCAATTCCATACCTCGACTTTCGCAATAAATTTCCTAACCATTGTTCCATCAGGTTTTTGTGATCGTCAAAAACGAGTTGGAGAATCGGATTTGACACGGTGGGAGCAATACTTACCATGCCCACCGCCGCTGTACTGGCCAGTTTCCCATGCTGGGGGGTAGTTCAGTTGGTAGAACGCGGGTCTTTGGAGCCCGATGTCGCAGGTTCGAGTCCTGCCCCCCCAGCCATCTTCCTTCCTTCTCAGAGATCATGCCCCTAAAAAACATCGCAGCGATTGTCCTGGCAGCCGGCCAGGGGAAGCGCATGAAGAGTAATTTGCCGAAGGTCCTGCACCCGGTATTGGGACAGCCCATGTTGGCCTATGTCCTCGAATCGCTGTCTATGGCGGGTTTTGAACGGCCAATCGTCGTTGTCGGCCATGGTGGCGACCAGGTTGTTGATTTCATTAAGGATCGCGCCCAGATCGCGTGGCAGCGGGAGCAGCTCGGAACAGGCCACGCGGTCCGCTGCGCCATGCCATTGCTCGAAGGTTTCGAAGGTGATGTCATCATCACGAACGGCGATGTGCCGCTGGTTCCGCCGAACTGCTATGTGAATCTGGTGACCGCGCGCCGAAAACGCGACTATGCGGCGCTGATCTCCTCCATTGTCTTGGAGAAGCCGGCCTCCTACGGTCGAATCAAGCGTGATCCCATCGGCGACGTGGAGGGCATTGTGGAGTTTCGCGATGCCAATGACGATGAAGTCCTTATCCGGGAGGTCAACTCCGGCACCTACTGCTTCAATGCTGCCGACCTGCGGGAGTCGATCGACAAGATCAAAAACCATAACGCCCAAGGGGAGTATTACCTTACGGATACGATCAGCCACCTCAAGAAGATGGGCCGTGGAGTGGGCGCCGTGATTCATCCTGAGGAGTCTGATTTTCTTGGGATTAATGATCCGGCGGACATGGCTCTGGTGGAAGGAAAGCTGGGGGATCGCGTCAAGTATCAAATCTTGTCGTCTGGTGTTCGTATCGACGATCCTGCGAGCGTGCGCATCGAACCGGGTGTGCAGATAGGTCCCCGCACACGGATTCTTTCCGGTGTTACGTTGGAGGGGAAGACGGTGATCGGGGCGGATTGCGTGATTGGTCCCCATGTGACTTTATCGGATGTGAAAATTGAGGACTCAACAATCGTGTCTCCCCACTTGATCTCGCGAAATCGGCGCGGGTAGGTTTTTTTCTCCATCTCACACGCAGCGCGGCTCTCATGCACCAAATGTCGTCAGACAAGGCGCCGGTCATCCTTCCAGGATCGGCTTCGGCCATTCTCGCGGGGGAAATCGCGCACCAGCTCGACCTGCCCCTTGGCACCGTGGAGAAGCGGAATTTTTCCGATTCCGAAACCTTCGTAAAGATTGCCGACAACATTCGCGGGCGGGACGTGTTTGTGATCCAGAGCACGGCCTCCCCCACCAATGACAACCTGATGGAGTTGCTGCTGCTGCTTGATGCCGCCAAGCGCGCGAGCGCGGCCCGCTTGACGGCTGTGGTGCCGTATTTCGGCTATGCGCGACAGGACCGGAAGGACCAGGGGCGCGTGGCGTTGAGTGCCAAGCTTGTGGCGAACCTGCTGGTGGGGGCGGGGGCGGATCGCCTTTTGGCGATGGACCTGCACAGCGGCCAGATCCAGGGATTCTTTGACATCCCGGTCGATCACCTGCTGGCGGGGACAACGTTGGTGGAAGCGGTTCATCGTGAGAAGATCACCGATTTTTGCGTGGTTTCGCCGGACGTGGGGAATGTGAAGTTGGCGCGCAACTATGCGGATGTGCTGCATGCGCCGTTGGCGATTGTGGACAAGCGGCGCCCCCGGCCGAACGTGAGCGAGGTCATGGCCATCATCGGGGAGGAGGAGGTGCGCGGAAAAAATGTGCTGCTCTTCGATGATATGATTGACACGGCGGGGACAATCTGCAACGCATCCGAGGCCCTTTTGGCCCGTGGCGCGAAGGATATCTATGCCTTTGCGGTTCACGGTGTCATGTCGGGGCCGGCTCTTGAGAGGCTTGATCGTTGCCCCATCAAGGGTGTTTTCATCACCAATTCGATTGCGCAGGACGGGCGACCGCTCCCTGCAAAAATCAAGGTGTTGAGCATCGCACCGTTGCTCGCTCAGGCCATCGAGCGAATCCACAACCACCAGTCCGTCAGCGATCTCTTTAAACAGATGGCCCACTAAGTTTCAGGGGTCCGGGGCCAGCGTCGCCCTCCCCCTAAGAGGAAGAAGAAAGTCATGGCAAGCTATGCACTGAAAGCCGAAGTCCGGGACGTCTTCGGCAAGGAAAAATCGAAGAAGCTTCGGGTTGCGGGCAGTTTTCCCGCCATCGTTTATGGCGCGGAGAAGGATTCCGTTTCCCTTACCCTGAACACGCACGAGGCAGAGATCGTCCTTGGCCGCATCCACGGTGAGAAGGTCCTTGTGGACTTGGAATACGGTGGAAAGAAGGACAAGGTTTTCGTTCGCAACGTTCAGCGCGATCCTGTGAAGGACAAGCTGGTGCACGTTGATTTCTACCGCGTGGACCTGAATCGCGAAATCGAGACGCAGGTTCCCCTTCACGCCATTGGCGGGACGCCAGAGGGCGTCAAGCTGGGTGGCTTGTTGGAGCACGGGCTTCGCGAGATCACAATCCGCGCCCTGCCCACGAAGATCCCGCCGCGCATTGATGTGAACGTTGCCGAGCTTAAGATTGGCCAGTCCATTCACATCAAGGACCTCACACCCATCGACGGTGTGAAGTTTGTGACGCTTCCCGACGCGCTTGCCTTCGCGGTTGTTGCGAAGAAGAAGGAAGAGGAAGTTGTCGCCGTCGCAGCCCCGGCCGCTGGTGCCGCTCCCGCAGCGGGCGCCGCAGCCCCGGCCGCTGGTGCGAAGGGCGCAGCCGCTCCCGCCGCTGGCGCAAAGGGTGCCGCCCCGGCAGCGAAGGCCCCCGCGAAGAAGTAACTCGGGCTGGGGATGGAATCCCCAAACCTTCGTTTCGCAGAACGTTTACCAAGCGGCCCGGATCGAGACGATCCGGGCCGCGTTGTTTCAGCCCCCTCTGCTTCGCTTGTCGGCTTTACATGTCGTCGGCCCGGTTCTGCATTTGCAGCACCCGTGCAGCAGTATCGCGGGCAAGCAGCCCCCGTAGATTGAGCTTGATCGTTGATTTCAAACTGCTTGGGCAGAGGTCGTGCCTTGGCCCGCTAGCTGCTGATTGGAGGAAGTCATCCGGTTCACGCCGGACAACTGCTCCAGAAGGCCAAAACAATGACTGTCCAAAGACTCAAAATTGAAGGCATGACCTGCAACAGTTGCGCGAATCGCGTGACGAAGATTCTCAAGGAGATTCCAGGCGTTTCCGATGCGAAGGTATCGCTTTCCGATGGGATGGCGGAGGTGGCCACGACCGGCGCCATTGATCCCATTGTGCTGACGACGGCGGTGGAGAAAAAGGGATACCGCGCAACGCCTGCTGCGTAAGGAGCGACACGATGATGGCCGTCACGAGCCCGCACACGATCACCTTGTCCATCGGTGGCATGACCTGCGGCCACTGCGTGGCCAGTGTCCGCGAGACGCTTGAAGCGGTTCCGGGTGTGGTTTCCGCAGAGGTGTCGCTGGAACTGGCAGAGGCGGTGGTCGTCGGAGACGACACAGTGACCACCAGGCGCCTCATCGCTGCATTCGAGGGTACCGATTACTCGGCGTCGGAGAAGGGGGAGGCTTGTGAAGTCCCGACATCGCCATCGACGCCCGCGCCTTCCCTGCCACACACGAGCGCGCCCGTGCGCGATGACCTTCGGCTTCAGATCGAAGGGATGACCTGTGCGTCCTGCGTGTCCAAGGTGGAGCGCGCGCTGGGCGGCGTTTCCGGAGTCGAGCAGGCGCGTGTCAACTTCGCCACCGAACGCGCGACGTTGCAACTCCTGCCCGGCGCCGATCCGAAGGAGGTCCTCGAATCCGCGAAGGCGGCCGTGTCGCGGGCGGGCTACCATGCCATCGCCGTGATCAACACGGAGGCGTCTGCGCAAGCGGCGCGGGACAGGCGCGTGGCGGAGGCCAGCGGATGGCGGTGGCGCTGGGTCGCCGGTGCGATCCTGTCGCTCCCCGTGGTGGCCTTGGAGATGGGCTCCCACTGGCTGGGACACGCCTTTCACTTCGCCGGTGCCGATATCGTGGGCTTTGGTTTGGCCACCGCCGTGGTTGTCCTTCTGGGCTGGCGCTTCTTTGTCAATGCAGCGCGTGGTCTTCGCCATGGGCAGTTCACAATGGACAGCCTCGTTTCGCTCGGCGTTGGGGCCGCGTATGGATATTCTGCGGTCGTGCGGATTGCCGGCTGGGCGGGCCACCCGATCGCCGATGGGCACGTTTACTTCGAGAGCGCCGCGGTCATCCTGACGCTGGTTGCGCTCGGCAAGTGGCTTGAGGCGAGCGCTCGTCTACGCGCGGGAGAGGCCATTCGGTCGCTGATGGAGCTTTCCGCCAAGACCGCGCGCATCGAGCGTGACGGACGCGAGGTCGAAATCCCCCTCGATGCGATTCAGGTTGGCGATGTCATGATCATTCGTCCCGGAGAGAAGGTGCCGACGGATGGCCGTGTGGTGGGTGGTTCCTCCGCCATCGACGAAGCGATGATTACCGGCGAGTCGATGCCGGTGGAGAAGCGCGTCAACGATCAGGTGTTCGGCTCCACGATCAACACAACGGGTCTGCTGCGCGTTCGTGCGGAGCGTGTCGGAAAGGAGACCGCCCTTGCGCGCATTGTCGAACTCGTCGAACGCGCCCAGGAAGGCAAGGCGGCGATCCAGCAGCTTGCCGACCGGATATCGAATGTCTTCGTTCCTGCCGTGATCATCATCGCGGTTCTCACCTTCGTGGGGTGGGGCGTTGTTGCGGGTGCATGGTTGACCGGGCTGACGGCTGCCGTTGCCGTCCTCATCATTGCGTGTCCCTGTGCGCTGGGGCTCGCCACTCCCACGGCGCTCATGGTCGGAACGGGCAGGGGTGCCCGCATGGGAATCCTTGTGCGCGATGCCAGCGCGATTGAGCGCGCCCGCGAGGTTGATGTGATCGTGCTCGACAAGACGGGCACCGTCACTGAAGGCAAGCCGGCGGTGACGGACATCGTTGTCACTGGTGATGGACTGACCCAGGCGGGGCTGCTTCAACTGGCCGCCAGCGTGGAGAACGGGAGCGAGCACCCATTGGCCCGGGCCGTCGTTCGCCGTGCGGAAGCCGATGGCTTGAGCCTCCTGCCTGTCAGCGATTTCCTAAATCAGGTCGGCAAGGGAGTTGAAGCCAGGGTCGATGGTCAGATCATCCACATCGGATCGCCACGCCACATCGCCGCAAGCGGCCTCAGCATCCGCGATGATGCGAAGGCGGGCATCGCGCAATTGGAGTCGCAGGCGCGCACGACGATACTCGTGGCCGACGAATCGCGCCTGCTGGGAATCGTTGCCATTGCTGATCCGATCAAGGCCACCAGCGCCGCCGCCATTGCGGAACTGATGGCGCGCGAGAAGACACAAGTCTGGCTCATCACGGGGGACAACAGCCTGACTGCGGCCGCCATCGCGAAGTCGGTGGGAATCCCGTCCGAGCGGGTGCTTGCAGAAGTTCGGCCGGAAGACAAGGCGTCCAAGATTGCCGAGCTTCAGGCGGCAGGCCATCGCGTTGCCATGGTGGGCGACGGCATCAACGACGCACCGGCCCTGGCGCAGGCGGATCTGGGAATCGCCCTGGGCACCGGGACGGACGTTGCGATGGAAACAGGTGCCATCACGCTCATGTCCGGCGACCTTCAGGGGGTGGTGCGCGCCATCCGCCTGAGTCGCGCCACGATGGCGAAAATCCGCCAGAACCTCTTCTGGGCGTTCGCCTACAACGCCGTCCTCATACCTGTCGCGGCATTTGGCCTGCTGTCGCCGATCTTTGCGGGAGCGGCCATGGCCCTTAGCAGTGTCAGCGTGGTGGGGAACTCATTGCTGCTGGCGCGACGCGGGATTCACATGTGAACGACGGGTGGATTTTTTTCACCTTACCCTGTACCCGTTCCCCCGGTCTGGTTTGTCTCAGTGAACGATGGCATTTGAACCTCCCTTTTCCCCGGATGAGGAACGGCGGCTGCTGGCGCGGGCGCAGCGGGGGGATCGTCATGCCTTCGGGGAGTTGGTGGAGGCGTACAAGGAACGGGCTTTTGCAGGCGCGCTGTCGTTGACGCAGAACTACGACGATGCGCGGGACCTGTCGCAGGACGCCTTCGTCAAGGCGTTCAAGGCAATCAAGCGATTCCAACTGGGGCGGCCGTTCTACCCGTGGTACTACCGGATTCTGAGGAACCTGTGCCTGACGCATCTGGAGCGCCACGGCCCCAAGCGCAAAGTATCGCTGGAGCAACTGGTGGAGGTGGAGCACGCCCAGTTCGAGGCGCCCACGACGGATGTGGTGGAATCCATCCAGCGGCAGCAGATGGCGGTGCACCTGCGGGTGGCGATTGAGAAGCTGAAGCCGGAGTTCAAGGAAATCATCGCCCTGAAACATTTCGAGGAACTGAGTTACGAGGAAATGGCGCAGGCGCTGAAAATCCCCATTGGGACGGTGATGAGTCGCCTGTTCCACGCACGCAAGGCGCTGGGGGAGCTGATGCGGGAGCATATCGATGAGTGAGAAAGCCTGGCAGGAGGCGCCGGCCAACCCTTGCGCTTCCGATCCCCGCCCCCTGACCCCCCGCCCTTTCAGCAGAGAAAAGGTGGAAGGAGGCGTGAATAAAAGTCGCAGTGGGCTGGTAGGCTACAGCGAAGGCACTTCCCCGGGAAGGGTCAGGACGAAGGATGGACAAACCAACCTGAAAGTGCCGGCAGCCTGGGGTGGCTGCCGGACCAGCGGGTGACGAAAGTGAAGCACGTAGAACCTCCCCATGAAAAGATGATGGCATACTTGGATGGAGAGCTGTCAGAGAAGGGGCGGCTGCAGTTCGAGCGGCTGCTGGAAAAGCACCCGGAATGGCGGGCGGAAATGGCAGAGATGGCGGCGCTGATTGGCGCGACAAGGCAACTGAAGCTGAAGCCTCCGGCGGCGAAGGTGTGGGATCGCTACTGGGAGGAGATCGACAACAAGCTGGGGCGGCAGGTGGGTTGGCTGGTGGCGCTGGCGGGCGCGTTGATGCTGATTGGTTACGGCTTTTACAAGGTCATCATGTACGCCGACAATGACTTCGTGAAACTGGGAATTGGGATGCTGGGGGCGGGGATGGTCCTGCTGTTTGTATTGATCCTGCGGGGGCGGTTTCAGGAACTACGGCGCGACCGCTACCGGAGGATCCGCAAATGAAAATCGCCACGACAGACACAATTCCGGGGCACAAGACAGTCAAGTATTGTGGCTTGGCGAAGGGGTGCAGCGTTCGGGGCACGCACCTTGGTGAGGATGTCATCGCCATCCTGAAAACCGCCGTGGGCGGGGAGGTGCACGAGTACACGCAGGTCTTTGCCCAGGTGCGTGAGCAGGCGCTGGACCGGCTGATGGAAGACGCGCGGGATTTGGGGGCCAATGCGGTGGTGGGAGTCCGTTTCGAGACCACTGAAATCGGCAGTGGCGCGGCGGAGTTGATGGTATATGGCACCGCTGTCGTGGTTGTTGAGGGCTGACAGGGGGGCACGCGATGGGAGGGACTATGATGGCAAAATCGCCGCGATTTCTTTCCGCGCTTATCATCGCGGGACTTGCTGTTTCCTGCGCGAAGGCGAAACAGGTGGATGCGACGGCAGCGAAGGATTCCGATACCACCGCTTCCCTTGCGCTGTCACCGGATGGAACAAAGGCGCTGGCGCAGTTGAAGCAGGCCTCCATGTTTGCCGACCCCTACGTGGGTATTGCCGGGTCCCCGTCGAAGGAGGTGATCGCCTTCGTGACGGTGCTGAACGATCCCGCCGCACCGGGCGCCTTCCGCGACCTCTATGCGAATGCCACCGGGATCGAAGGGAAATTGTACGGGCTGTGCGGCTTGTGGCATGTGGATCCTGCGGCGTTCAAGCGGGGCGTGGAGGAACTGCGGGGGAGTGACCTGATGGCGCAAACCATGAGCGGGTGCATCATCGGGCGTGAGGCTGTCGGCGGCATGATCCACAGCAAGACACCCGGGCGCGTGGTGCTTGACAGCCGGGACGATACGATCAAGGCGTGGCTGAAGCGCCAGCCTGAAGAACCGCAGAGCTACTCACTTGATATCGAGGGCGGTGGCACACCCTTCATGATGGGCGAGCAGCGGAATAACCCAAAGTTCCGGTTTGTGGATTCCGCCAAGCAATAAAAGCGCTGTGGGCTTTTGCGGTCCATCACAATTGACAGGAGGGGTATGGGGCCGCTGGGATGCTGGGTGATAGCGGGCAGCAACTGGTTGCCCGTGGATTCTCTTCCGTGAGGGGAGCCTCGGCAGTGCGTTTCAAGGATTCATGGTTTCAGTACGCAGCGTTGACCGCTGCGATGGTGGTGTGCGCGGGGGCTGGCGCACAAACAACGCGTATCCGCCTGATGGCGGCGAACACGACGAGCGGCAACAACCAGTCCTACGACCCCGGTCATGGTGTTCGCATTTTCCAGGCGCTCGATCCTGACATCATCATGATTCAGGAGTTCAAATATGGCGACAACGAAACAGCGGATATCCGCAATTTGGTGAATACGGCATTTGGGACCTCCTACCAGTACTTCCGCGAGGCCGGGCCCGGTATCCCCAATGGCGTGATCAGCCGCTATCCCATCCTTGATGCCGGTGAATGGGAGGACACAAACGTGAACGATCGTGAGTTTGTGTGGGCCAAGATCGACATCCCGGGCGACAAGGACCTGTGGGCGGTGAGCGTTCACCTCCTGACATCCAGCTCCTCGAACCGCAATAATCAGGCAACCCTGCTGAAAAGCTTCATCAACAACAAGCCGATCCCTGCGACTGACTACCTGGCAATTGGTGGAGACTTCAACACCGACAACAGGTCGGAATCGTGCATCAACACCCTCAGTTCACTTGTCGTGACATCGGGGCCATATCCGAATGACGGAACAAGCAACAGCGGCAAGGAGAACACCAATGCGGGGCGCAACAAGCCCTACGATTGGGTTCTTGTGAACTCGACATTGAGCCAGTACAAGACAGGTGTCGTCGTGGGCTCGCGAACGTTCACGAACGGACTCGTGTTCGACAGCCGCGTCTATTCGCCGCTTTCGGAAGTTTCGCCCGTGTTGAGCGGAGACAGCGGCGCGTCGAACATGCAGCATATGGGCGTGGTGCGCGATTTCCTTGTGCCGTCCGCGGCATCACCATCGCCAAGCCTTACACCCACGCCGTCCCCGTCACAATCACCGCTTCCCAGCAATACGCCGAGCCTTACGCCATCACCGAGCTTCACGCCGCTCCCGACATCAAGCCCGACGCCCACGCCCAGCCCAACGATGACAGCGACGCCCGTGCAGGACGACAAGGACGGCTGGGTGCTGCGATAGCCGGGCTTGCGCGCTTGCTGAACCGGTCGCCCGCCTCCGCCGACACCTGCACGTCCGACAGGTTGTAGACCTGCTCCAGGATCAGCATCTTGAAGAGCACCACCGGATCGATTCCCTCGTTCCCTTTCCCGGAGGCATCGTACCCTCGC